>JAXGMN010000035.1:0-142208 GCA_040768665.1 Thermoguttaceae bacterium | reverse complement strand
GTTCTCTTTCTCTGGAGACAGCGCATGCGGCGTCCGCGGATCAGCGACGCGGCACGGCGAGGGTCCGGACCCGCCGACGAGTTGGAGGGCAATGGATGAAAAAGCATGCGAAACCAGCAGGATTGCACGACCTGCTCGAAATCTCCTAGCATGTTTTGAGCAACAGATAACGTGTGCACGGTGGCGTTGGAAAAAACCTATTTGGACCAAAGGGGGTTGTTATGAGACGAGTGATCCCAACTAGCTCGAACCGCTTGGCGATGGCGGCTCTTCTAATTACGATGGCGATCTACCCGCGGACGAGTTCGGCGCAGTTCCGCGAACTGGTCGATCGGGTGCCGTCGTCGGCCAATGCGATCGTGATTTTGAACATGGAGAAGGCCAAGGCCAGTCCGTTGGGTATCAAGTTGGGCTGGAGCAAGCGGATCGAGGATGCCTTCGTGGCGGGCCTTAGCCGGGTGCCGCCGCAGGCAACACGGGCCGTGCTCGCCTCCCAGCTTGACTTCGAGTCGATGGAGCCGACCTGGGAAGCCGCCATTGCCGATCTGGCCGTGTCACCGTCGATCGACCAGATCCTCCAGCGGCGGGGAGGGACCTCGGATGCGATCGAGGGCTTGTCTGCCGTGGCTCTGCCCAATGACACCTGCATCATCCAGTTCGGCCCCCAGACGCTCGGCGCGATGGCCCCTGCCAATCGCCAGACCATCGTGCGGTGGGTTCGCGAGATCCAATCGGCCTCGCGAATCCCCCTTTCGCCGTACCTTCAGAAAGCGGCCGGCTACTCCGATGAAGCCGGCACGGAAATCATCATGGCCATCGACTTGGATAGTGTGTTTCCGTTGGAGCGAATTGTCCAATATCTCAAATCCAAGGACGAGTCTTTGAAACAGTGGCAAGCGGATCTTCGATCGTTGGCCAAGCTGCTCCAAGGCCTCCAAGGCATTCGCGTCGGGATCCGAACCAGCGAGCAGCCGTTCAGCAAGATCACCGTTGATTTCGACGAAGAGACCTCGTCAACGGCCTCGTTCGCCAAACCGCTACTACTTCAGGCCCTGGCCGATGGCGGGGCCAAGATCGACGAACTCGACGGGTGGCAAGCGGAGGTCAAAGGCTCGACCATTTCCCTCCAGGGCAATCTCACTACCGACGGGTTGCGGCGCATCATGAGCCTCGTCAATTCCCCGGCTCCTTCCCACAGTGTCGACAAAGAGCCCGCCGGCTTTGTGAGCCCCGGCGAGGCCAAATCGAAAGCCCAGGCCTCTCTCGATCACTTTCACGCGATCACAGCCATGGCCGACGACCTGAAGAAGGACATGCGCGATTCGAAAACCCTATCCCAGACCAAGCTGTGGTTCGACAAGTATGCCAAGAAGATTGAGCGTCTTCCCATCCTCAACGTCGATGAGGAGTTGCTCGGCTATAGCGCGTACGTGGCCGAACAGCTTCGCGCGGCGGCGGGATCCGTGCGGACGATGGGCATCCGCTCCAACGTTCGCGAATCGCAGGTCACCTCCGCGTCGGCGGGCTACGGCTATTCGGACTACGAGGGTTACGATTACGGGTACGGATACGGGTACGGATACCGCGGCGTCGGCTGGTACGACGCATACGGCGAGGCCAAGGCGGTTGGAAGCGAAAAACGCAGGATCCGTTCTCAGGAACGAGGAGCGATGGCGACCGACGTCCAGGCGATCCGCGCCGACCTGATCCAGAAAACCGCCGACATCCGGCGGAAGATGACCGAGCGATACCAGATGGAGTTTTGAACAATCCGTGGCGTAGGAAGTCCTTGCTAATCGTCGTTGAACCGCAGTGCCCCACCGGGCCGCGAGCACCAGCGGAAGATGGCGTTGGCATCGGTCACAACGCTCCAAGCGACACATGCGCCACAACCCACGGACGCGCGGCCCGCTGGGCACTGCGGTTAAACCACGTGGGAAACACATCAGCGGAGAAAGAAACCATGAAAATGACGATCTTGACATGCGCAGCGGTTGCCATGGTCGGCCTGGCTCCCGGCCAGGTGTACTGTGCCGAAGAGGACAAGATCCTCGACATGGCTCAGGCATTCGTGGCGGCGTTCGACGCCGGCAACGCTCGGGCGATCGCCTCGCAGTTCGCCGAAGACGGCGAGTTCGTGGACGAGGACGGCCAGGTGTTCCGCGGTCGGCAAGCGATTGAAAAGGAATTCGCCGCTTTCTTCGCGGAAATGAAGGACGCGCGGCTCAACCTCGACATCGAGTCGATCCGTCTTATCGGAGCCGACCTGGCGGTCGAGGAGGGCACCGCAACCTCCCGCCTGCCTGGAAACCTTCCGGCCACGACAAGCCGGTATCTGGCCGTCCACGTAAAGCGCAACGGCGCATGGAAGATCGCGTCGAACCGATCCCTGGCAAGCAAGCCGGCTTCGCCGCACGAGCAGCTCAAGCAACTCCAGTGGCTCCTCGGCGAGTGGGTCGACGAGAGCGACGACGCCGTCGTCAAGCATCATTGCAAGTGGTCGGAGGACGGCAATTTCCTGCTCATCGACTTCGAGGCGCAGATTCGGGGCGCTCGGACGATGAAGGGCTCGCAGCGAATCGGCTGGGATCCGCTCACCCGGCAGATCAAGTCGTGGGTCTTCGATTCCGAGGGAGGCCACGCCGAGGGATACTGGGGTCGCATGGGAGATCGTTGGGTCATCAAGGTCTCCGGGGTGAGGCCCGACGGCGTCGCCGCTACGGCCACGAATACCTATGCCCCCACCGGCCGCGACCGGATTCAATGGACCTCCGTCGATCGGATCATCGGCGGAGAGGGAGAACCGGATCTTCGGGTCACCATTGTGCGGACGCCGCCGCAACCAGGGAGGCGTTGATCGGAGGCAGTCACGCGGTTTTCGCGGTGGCGGCTTGGTACGAGGCGAACAACACAAATCTTCTCTAGTAGGATCAGTCTCATGCGTAATTTCTGGTACTTCATGGCGGTGATTGCGGCCTTGGTCGTTGTCGGGCTAATCGCCGATCCGGTTCTCGCCCGCGGACGAGGCGGGGGCGGAGGCGGGGGCGGACGGGGCGGCGGTGGATTCTCCGGCGGCAGCCGGGGCGGGTTCTCCGGCGGCGGCTACTCGGGTGCACGGCCCAGCGGCGGGATGTCGCGTCCGTCGGGGTCGATCGGCGGGACCGGCAGTTTCAGTCGCCCCAGCATGCCGTCCACTCGTCCATCGACGGGCGTATCACGGCCGTCGACGATGCCGTCCCGACCCAGCGGCGGTCTGGACGGCAGCCGCCCCGGCACGGGCGGTTTGCAGCCCGGTTCGCGCCCTTCCATCGGAACACGCCCCAGCACGTTGCCTTCCACGCGCCCTGGGACGGGCAGCGGCATAGCGGGCGGGTTACAGCCGGGCAGCCGGCCAGGCGTTGGCGACCGGCCCGGCACACTACCGTCCACCCGGCCGGGAATCGCAAACCGACCGAGCCAGCTTCCCGCCAGCCGGCCAGGCATCTCCAATCTTCCCGCTGCGGGAATCGGCGCCGGATTGGGCGCGGTCGCGGGCAGCAGGTTGCCGGGCGCGGGCGAGCGTCCCGCTCAGCTTCCGGGACTGGGCGAATCGAGCCGCTGGGACCAGATCAGCAACAACCGTTCGGACTGGGTGTCGGATCGGCACGAGAATCTCCAGAACCGTCTTGAGAACCGCGGCGACTTTGCCCAGGATTGGCAAGACTCTCGACAAGACTTCATGAACGACCGTCGGGAAGATTGGCAGAATTGGGCCGATGACCGGCATCCCTGGCATGACGACTGGCACCATGGCGACTGGCATCATGATTTTGGCGACTACTGGGGGCACATGTGGGACGAGCACCCCGTCTGGTCGGCCTTCGCCGTCACAGGCTGGGCTTTGAACACCGCGGCCTACGGTTTCGGTCTCTGGGGATACAGCAATCCCTACTATGACAGCGGCAGCAGCATGGTCTATGACTATTCCGAGCCGATCGTCATGTATTCCGAGCCGGTTGCGGAAACGGCCGTTCCCGTGGAAGCGACTGCCGCAGCCACGGCGACGCCGCTTCCCCCTGGCGTGTCACCGGCGGTGATCGACAGCTTTGACCAGGCCCGGGCAGTTTTTCTTCAGGGGCAGTACAAGCAGGCGCTCGACCTGACGGACCAGGCGATCCAAGGCATGCCCGGCGACGCGGCGCTCCACGAGTTCCGCGCCCTGTGCCTGTTTGCCCTGGGCCAGTATCGCGAGGCGGCGGCGACGCTCAATGCGGTCCTGGCGGTCGGGCCCGGCTGGGACTGGACCACGCTCGCCAGCCTCTACCCAAACACCGACGTCTACACGGGGCAACTCCGCAAGCTCGAGGAGTACGTGAAAGCGAAGCCCGACGCGGCGGACGCCCACTTCGTCCTGGCCTACCATTACCTGACGATGGGCCACAAAGACTCGGCCGCCGCGGAACTTGAGAAGGTCGTGGCATCGGTTCCGGGCGACGCCGTTGCCAGGCAGCTCTACGACATGTTAACTTACAAGTCGTCCGGCAAGCCGCGCCCCAACACTCCGGCGGAGCCGGCCCCCGCGGGGCCGAAAGTGACGGCCGAGGACCTCCAGGGCCTCTGGAAGGCATCCGGGCCTTCCAGCTCGCACTATGAGTTGAACATCAAGGGGACGGAGTTCACCTGGACCTACTCGAAAGGCAAGAGAACCCAGTCGATGCGAGGAGTGTTTGCCGTAGACGGCACCACCATTGCCATGGAGCCTGAATCAGGTGGAGTGCTGCTCGCCGAACTGACGCCACGCGACAAAAACGCCTTCGACTTTAAAATGATAGGGGCGAACGAGAACGATCCGAGTCTGAAGTTTCAACGATGACGCTCACCACTGATCGAGGAGACTGCTCATGAATGCCTGCGCCCTTGTGTTGCTTCTCGTGCCGTTGGCGGCTCCCCCGGCCAACGACACGACGACGATCTATCGGTACGATCCTCTGTCCGACCAGTTCATCCCGATCGCCCGCGAGGAGTTGCGGGTCGGATGCATCTACAACCATGTCAGCCCCCGGTTGAATCGCCGCGTGTGGAGTTATGTGAAGGACGACGGGACCTTCTGGCACGCGATGGGCGAGGGGACCACCCAGGAGGCATTCCGTCTGGATGTCCGGGGCACGGAACAGCAGAAGGAGCAACGGCTTCGCGAATTTCGTGGCATCTCCGACGACTACTTCCGGACGGGCGGCAAGGTCTTCATGCGTCTGACAAGCGACGGCCGCTGGGAACTGGCCGGCGTGAAGATCCTGGCGAAGATTTACGATGTGGAAACTCGCCGCCTCTGGGAACGCTACGGCGACGAGTATATTCCCGTCGGCCATACCTACGGAAAGCTATGGACGGTTCGCGATGGCCGGTTCTTTCCATTCGCAGATCACTTGGCGGCTCTGGTCCGTTAGACACGTACGGGCCGTCGATCTTGCGCAGACTTCCCGGACGATCACAAAATCATCAAAAACCCTTCCGGAGAGCGGATTGACGCGGTTTCGGCACAGGAGTCTAATCGTGCCAACCAATCGCGTCTTCACCGCACGCAAACGGCGGAATGGCCGGCCGGCCTGCACGAGTTTGCTCTTCAACCGTTCTCTTCGAAGGAGATGGCGTGATGTCCCGGTCCACTGGCAACAGCCGGATTCGCGAACCGCGTGCGTACAGTCCTCGCCGCCGTCTCTGCTTTGAGACACTCGAAATGCGGCGATTGCTCTCCGTGGATCCGTTCTCGGAGATGGACGGCCCTGCATGGGAGATCAGCCCGGACTCTCATGACGGCGCCAGCATCCTGGTGCGTTTCGAGCCCGGCTATCGCGGAATCGCCGCGGTGGAGCCGGTCGGATTCGGCGCGGGGATTCTCCAGGGAACCCATGTCGGACGGCAGTTGGGGCGAGTTTCCGGGCTGCACCGGATCCATCTATCCTCCGCCGTGAGCGTCGAGGCGGCACTTGCGGCATATCGGAACAGTTCGATGGTCACGTACGCGGAGCCCAACTTCCGGGTCCGCATTGCCGAGACGTACCCGGAGGATCCCCGCTTCGGTGAAATGTGGGCGCTACACAATACCGGCCAGACCGGAGGACGGACGGACGCCGACATCGACGCGCCCCTCGCGTGGGACATCACGACCGGCAGCGGCGCGGCGGTGGTCGCCGTGATTGATACGGGCGTCGACTACATGCATCCCGATCTGGCGGGCAATATGTGGATCAACCAGGACGAGATCCCGGGCGACGGGCTCGACAACGACGGCAACGGATACGTCGACGACGTTTACGGGTACGACTTCATCAATCGCGACGGCAACCCCATGGACGACCAAGGGCACGGAACGCACGTCGCGGGGACGATCGGCGCCGCGGGGAACAATGGCACGGGGGTGACCGGCATCAACTGGGATGTTCAGATCATGGCCCTGAAATTCCTCGGGGCGGACGGCTGGGGAGACGGAGCGGATGCAATCGAAGCGATTTACTACGCCCTGGCCAACGGCGCATCGATCATCAACGCCAGTTGGGGAGGAGATCCTTATTCCCAGGCCCTGCACGACGCGATCGCCGCAGCACGCGATGCAAACTGCATCGTTGTGGCGGCTGCGGGAAACGGCAACTCGCTGGGCGTGGGCCTGGACAACGACGCGTCGCCCTACTATCCGGCGAGTTACGACCTCGACAACCTGGTCGCCGTCGCGGCCGTCGATGCGAACGATCGCCTGGCCGGCTTCTCGAACTACGGAAGGACGAGCGTCGATCTGGCCGCCCCGGGTGTCAACATTCTGAGCACGATGCCCGGCGCAGCTTACGCAGCCAATAGCGGCACCTCCATGGCAGCGCCACACGCCGCGGGCGTCCTCGCCCTGGTGCAGGATCTGCATCCGGAGTGGACGTATCGGCAGGTTATCGAGCAGGTCCTCACCACCGTCGACGTCCTCCCGGAATTCTACGGCACCAACGCGACGGCCGGCCGACTGAACGCGGCCGCCGCTGTCGGAAATCCCCAACCGCCGTCTCCTCCGCTTCCCGCCGGCGCCCTGCCGATCTTCGAAGCTTTCGCCGATCCGATCGCCGACTACCTGCGGCCTCAGGCCGGCAACTGGAACGTGGCCTCGGGGCGATACCATACCACGCCCGTCGCGGAAAACCACGATCTCGTTGCGATCAGCACGTTCGATGTCGACGCTCCCTTGCCGGAGAATTTCGAGATCGAGGCGACGATCCGCGCCGACGAAGGCCGCCTGGAATTCTTCGGCTGGGTGCTCAAAGATCACCTGACCAACGGCTACCTGGTGTTCGACTACCGGTCGCCGGAGGATTTCCGATTTGCCGGAGCGGACATTGCGGGCAATCGCTGGGTCCTTGGCCGCCGCGATGCCGGTGGCTGGACCATCGATGCCGCCCTCAGCGAACCACTGGCCGCCTCCACCGATTACCGGGTTCGCCTCTTGATCGAGAACGGCACCGACGTTCGTCTCGAGGTGAACGGGGTCGGCAAGTTGACGCACGGCTACAATCAGGCTGTCCACACCGGCCTCGTCGGCTTGGGCGCCCGCGACAGCACCACCCACTTCGACGATGTCCTCGTCGCCCAGTACGTACCGGACACGTTCGGAGCGAGGCTCGTGGCGGTCGGGTCGTTCGATCGCTACTCAGACCCGGTGAGCAGTCTGCGGTTGATCTTCAATGAAAGCATCGACGCGGCAACCTTCACCGTGGAAGACCTGGTTGGCCTCTCCGGCCCGGCCGGCCCTTTCGCCGTCACGGGAGTGACCGAAGTCGCCGGCTCCAACGGGACCGAATTCGAGGTCGCCTTTGTCACGCAGACGGAACTGGGCGAGTACACGCTGCTCGTCGGACCGGACATCCTCGATTCGGCGGGCAATCCTATGGACCAGGATGGCGATGGCGTCAACGGCGAGCCCGTTGAAGACCGTGCGGCGGCGGTATTCCACATCGTCACGGTTGCCGAGCGGCTCGACTTCGGCATGCCGACCACGCCGGTGGCTGCCGGCTACACGCGGGTGTTGGTGACGGACCTTTACAGCACTGCCGCCGGCTACGGCTGGCAGGAGAGCTCCATGACCGGCTGGGACCGGGCAAGCGGTGGAGACCTGCTCCGCGATTTCCATTATGGCGCGCAGGGCACATTCCTCATGGATCTGCCCAATGGCCAATACGAAGTGGTGCTCACCATGGGCGACGCAAGCGGCCTGCACGACCAGATGGCCGTCTTTTTCGAGGAAGTCCAGGCGAATACGGTGACCACCCAGGGCGGACAATACGCGATCAACAGCTACCTGGTCGACGTGAACGACGGCCAGTTGGCGCTCAAGCTGCTCGACTTGGGGGGCAGCAACGCCAATGTGGTGATCAACGCCATGGAGGTGATCGTCGCGGGAGCGGACCGTGTGGCGCCGCAGGTTGTTTCCGTCAGCCCGGCGAGTCCGGTCGTGGGAACCTTCGACCGGATCGAATTGGTGTTCGACGAGCCGATCGACCCGACCAGCTTTGCGGCGGACGACGTGAGCCTCAGCGGTCCGCTGGGGCCGATCGCTCCGTTGGCGGTCGCGCAACTCGACTCGCAAACCTACGAAGTGACCTTCGCACCGCAGAGCGAACTGGGAGCCTACCAGTTGGTCGTCGGCCCCGGGATTGCCGATCCGGCCGGCAATATGCAGGGCGAGCCGTTCGTGGCCGATTGGACGATCAAGCCGCCGCCGGAATACCTGATGCGCCTCGACCTTGGCACACCGAGCACGCCGGTAGCCGCTGGCTATGCGGGGGTGCCGGCGAGCACCCTTTACAGCGCTGCCACCGGCTACGGCTGGCAAGAGAGCTCGATGTTCGGTTGGGACCGAGGGACCGGTGGAGACCTGCTTCGTGATTTCCACTATGGCACGCGCGGGACCTTCTTGATCGACGTGCCCAACGGCTGGTACGAGGTGGTGCTCACGATGGGCGACGAGGCGAGTCTGCACGACCGGATGGCCGTGTTTCTCGAAGGAGTCCAGGTCGACACGGTGACCACGTTGCGCGGGCAATATGCGGTCAACACGTACCTGGTCGACGTGAGCGACGGGCAGTTGACGCTCGCCCTGGTCGACGAGGGGGGCACCAACGGCAACGTCGTAATCAATGCCTTGGAAGTCGTCGTCGCGGCGATGGAGCCCGCCGTGACAACCGCCAATATCAGTCTTGCCGCCGCGGCGGTCCCGGTTGCCGAAAACGACATTGCATCGCTCGAGCAGCCGTCCGTCGTCCGCGGCTTGTACCCCATCGATCTGCTTTTGAACGCCTGGGCTGCCGATGCGAAAAATGCCTCGGTTCGCCCTGCGCGAAAGACCTCATGGCCCATTGCGGTTCTGCGAAGCCACGCTGGCGGGCACGATAGGTTTTTTTCGGCCGCGGCCGACGCGGACGAGGACGATTTGCTCCGCGAAAGGCAATGGCTGAACCTGCTGGCAGCCGACGTCTCGCAGCTTTGAAAGACCAGAATCGCCGGAGCGAGATCGGGGAAATTAACGAAGTCGTCCACCGTTCGTCCTCCTTGGACGCTTGCCGGCCACATGACGGCAAGAGGTTCATGGACGCCCCAATCGTGCGGGGTCGCTTTGGAACGCGCGATGGCGGTGCCGTTGTCGGAGGTCGCGAGGAGAAGCGTGTTCTGAAGCTCGCCGCGATGCTCGAGAATCGACAGGATTTTTCCGAGTTGCTCGTCGGCATAGCAGATCTCGATTTCCGGCCTCACTTCGATTGGGGCCAAAATGCGTTGATCGCCTCCACCGTGCGGTCGACGAGAACCTGCCCGCCTTCAGGACCGACGCGGCTGCTTTGGATCACTGCGCTGTAACCGCCGCCCTCCACGGCCCGCTCGGTGGGAAGGTAACCGCCGGAATCACCGGTGAGTTGGAGGATCAAGGTCTGCACGGCAGGGCTGCGCGCCTTGATCTGGACGCCGAAGTCGGTGAACAGTTCGAACGGATTGGTGGCGATGCCCACGTCGCCCAGGCGAAGCGCGTGCAGTTGCATCGTGAAGGGCTCTTCGGTGCCGGCCTTCTGAGCTTCGTAACGCTCGACCACGCCCTGGTGCCAGCGGAGATTCCAGCGCTGGGCGGGATTGTCGGCATATTTGGCGGCTTCCTGCCGGGCTTCGGCGACCTCGCTCTCGGTCACCTTGCGACGGGGCAGCTCGATCGTTTCAACTCTGTGCTGGAGCACGACGTCTTGGTGGATGTCCTTCGACGCGCCCTCGAGCGCCTTCTCCCAGCCGGCAACGATCCGGCGGGCGACCTCCTCCACGCCGGTCAGGCCCCGCAGTTTGCGCATCCGCGCCTCGGCCGCCTTCCGGTACATGGGCCGCGAGGTCTGGTCTCCCCCGGCGCCGGGCAACCCGAGCACACACAGATCCTGGCCGTGCCGCTGGCGGAGCGTCTCGCGGACCGGGTGCCAGAAGTCGGCATGGAGCGACAGCCCACCCTCGGCCTCCTGGGAAGGGCACGGCACGTTGATCGCCGTGGCGATGAGTCGGTCCTGCCGGTCCCAGAAGAAAAGCACGTCGAGGCCGTGGTCCTGATAGCCTTCGATGCCGCGAAAACTCTCTTTGTCGGTGGCGCCGTACATCTGCGCCGTGCCGTCGGCGTAGACTGCGCGACGATTTTGCGCTACGACCGCGTGGCCCAGTCCCCAGGCGACCTTGCCGATCTGCCGTTTCTCCCAACTCTCGACGATCGCGTCGGCCACCTTGCCGGTCATGAACTCCGTGTACTCGGCCGGTTTCATGACGCCGCTTTCCGGCAGCGTGTAACGGCCCTCCAGGGTCACGGGGCCGTTGTGCGTGTGCGTGGCGGTAAGGATAAGCTTATCGACGTCGAAGTCCGGCAGGCGGGGCTTCACCTTTTCGCGGACTTTGTCCAGGATGCCCTGGCGGATGGCCACCAGGTCGCACGAAACGAAGACCGCCTGATCGAGCACCTTGTCGCCGTCGCGGCATTCCAGGGCCAGGGCCGTTGCCGTGACCGGCGATTCGACTTTGTTGGAGATGCGGAGGCCTCGATGGCCGTCCAGCGCGACCGGCTGGTCCGGCGTGATGCTCGTGGTGACGGCGCCGACCCACAGTTCGGCGGCGGGCAGAGTGGTGGCCGTCAGGACGACGGCGAGCAAACAGGCTACGGCTTTCATAATCGATCTCCTCCTAACTGTTCAAGAACCGACCGCCAGACCACACACGATACTGTACAGCCCCCGATCAGCCACTGCAATCACCGGGCAGCCCGCATATCAGCCCGGCTGCTTCCCAGCAGCCGAGCTGACAGTCTCGATGACCCGTCGGGTGAATCGGACCAAAACAACGGCAAACCCGGCCACGTCATCGCCGTGATGGCCACGCGCCTCAATTTGGTGGGGGTCGAATACCCGGACTGTTTTCAACAGCAGAACGTGCGTCCGCCGGCAGTCAAGGGAGGAACCGGGTCACGCAAATCATAATCGTTTTGCGAACTTTGGGAATTGACGCTCGCGGAGCAACGGCACAGAATTAGGCTCGCGGAGGAGTAGTAGGAGTATAAGCAGCCTACTATGCCAACGGAGGAAACTCTGTGTGAAGATCCAACGTATCGGAAACAACCAGCAAAATGAACTCCCGCATCATCGCCGCGATTTCCCTCGGTTTCCTTTTTCCCGGGCAAGCATGGGCCGAGCCTCCGCAGGAGGTCGCCTTTCGAGTCTGGGCGGCCGGCGACTCGCATGTGCCGGCCGATATTCGCCGGGGACGCGAAAGCCTGGCCAAGGCCATTCGCCAGTCGGAGGGGCTTGAGCCGCCGGCGCCCGGCTTCGACTGGCAGGTGATGATCGACGTCGGCGACCTCAGCGCCAGCCAGTTCCCTCCAACCGACGAGGACGGGCGGCTCCTCGTCGCACAGTACAAGGCTCTCACCAGGCACCGCCGCGAGGACGTCTACAACCTGGCCGGCAACCACGACGGAGTTTACTACGACCAGGATCCCGGCTCGTGGTTCCGTAAGTGGGGCGATCCCTTGGGAGAAAACACCAAGTACTCGGGAGTCGACGCGGCTCGGCGAAAATTCCCTGTCGAGGGAACTTGGGAGCGATACAAGTTCCAGGCCGGCAATCTGCTGTTTCTCATGCTCAGCGACCGCAACTCGGCCCCCGCGCCGGCCGGCCGCGGCCACTCGAGCGAGCACCTCAAGGGCGGATTTCCGGCCGGCGCCGTCACGCGCGAGACCTTCCATTGGTGGAAATCCCAGGTCGAGCAGAACCAGGACAAGATCCTCATCACGGCATGCCACCACGTCCTGCGCGACACGACGACACGATCTGCCTACGGCGGGGGCCGAGGGTTTCACGGCGCCAGCGGCGGGGTCGAGGGCTCCGGCTACCTTTACTTCATCATTGAAAACGACGACCCCGACGACTTCCGCTACACCACGTCGAAACCGGGCAGTCCCGGCCCCTTCGAAGTTTTTCTCGATGAGTTTTATCGCGAGCACGGCCGCCCGGCGATCGACCTATGGATCGGCGGCCACTCCCACTCCATGTCGCCCCTTCAGGTCTACGAGGGAAAAGGGCTCATCGAAGATCGCTGGGGAGTGACCTTTCTTCAGGCTTCCGGCTTGACCAGGCACCACGCCGGCGGACTGCCCATGAGCCGTCTGCTGACGTTCCGCCCGGGACAGGATCGTCTAACGATTCAACTCTATCTTCATGAGCCGTACGCGGCTGAGAATCATCCCGTGGGCTGGTACGACAAAGCAGCCAAGGAAGTCACACTGCGACACCCCTTCGTGCCACCGGAAGCAGAGGTGATAAACGCGTCGTCTCGCAAGGAGAAAGAATAATGGCAAGATCATCATGATAGGAAAACCATGAACCGCGCCGTCACACTGCTCATTGCCACGTTGCTGAGTCCTCCGGTGATGCTTTTCGCTGCGGACGCGAGTCCAACCAGGCCGAACATCATCCTCATTCTGGCCGACGACCTCGGCGCGAAGGAGCTCTCCTACTATGGCAACAGAGAATACAAAACGCCGAACCTCGACCGAATGGCCTCCGAGGGGATGCGTTTCGAGAAGTACGACACAAACCGCGACGGATCCCTTTCCAAGGAGGAGTTCGTCAGCATGGGAAAACGATGAATAGGAATTAGCAACACATCCCACCCCTGTGAAGGTCGTCACGCCGATGGAAACCATGCATGAGCAGTTCGGCAAGATGAGCCGCCCGATGAAAGTCGGGGCCATAATCGCATCCGCATCGCTCGCCCTGTTGCTTGTGCCGTCGCTTACGCTCTACGCCGCGGATTTCGTCGTCGTGGCCCCAGATGTCCCGCCTCCGCCAATTCTCGTTTTCCAAGGCGCACCGCCTCGCACGCGCGACGCGGCCGTGACGCTCGCCCAGTACATCGGGCAGATGAGCGGCCAGAGGCCGGCTGTCATCGATGGCGAACCAAAGCCTTTGCCGGAGCATGCGATTTGGGTGGGCGTGCAACCGGTGGTGAAGTCGCTGTTTCCGCACACGGACTTTGAGTTCACTCACCCCGAGGAAACGCTCATCGCCGCCAACGGCAATCACCTTGTCATCGCGGGCCGCGACCGCTGGGACGCGAACCACATGGAGGCGAAGGGGCGGCTCGCCATGAAGACCGGCATGCAGCAGGAGTATGGGACCGTAAACGCGGTTTATACGTTCCTGCAGGACCAGCTTGGCGTGCGTTGGCTGTGGCCGGGCGAGGAGGATGTCGTGCCGCGCGACCGCATCGCCATCGCACCGTGCGAGGTGCGCTATCATCCCCAGATTCGCGCCCGGAGTGGGATGTTCACGAAATTGTCGCTGGGCGACAACAAGGAAGGGCCGGACGAGCTCTGGGCGCGGTTCCAACGCGTGCAGCTCGATTCGCTGGAGCTGCTCGGCGGCCACGGATTCGGGCATTGGTGGAACCGGTACGGGAAAGAGCATCCGGAATACTTCGCCGCCGCGCCCGACGGCAGCCGGCGCGAAGTTGCTTTCAATCCTCGCAATACCAAGCTCTGCGCGTCGAATCCCGCTGTCTGGCGTCAGTGGCTCGCGGAGGTCGAGGAGCAACTCCGCGAAAACCCCACAAAACGCATCTTCAACGTCTCGCCGAACGACGGCTACACGACCGGCCATTGCGTCTGCGCCAACTGTCTTGCTTGGGATCATCCCGATGGAGAGAAAGTCCAATGGGGCTTCGGCGGCGGCGTACACTTTGAAGGAGTCTCGCAGTCCGACCGCGATGTCCGCTTCGCCAATACGCTCGCGCGGATGCTCAGGGAGCGATTCCCCGACCGCGATCTCTTCGTGCAACTCCACGCCTACGGCCTCGCGCGCAACGCGCCGATCGGCGTCGTGCCGGATGACAACGTCATCATCTCCAGCGTGGCGAACTTTCACATGCGCTCGCCGGAATCTCGCAAAGAACCGATGCGCCAGCACGCCGACTGGGCCAATAAGGCCAGGCATCTCATGTGGCGGCCGAACCTCGGGAGCCAGGCCGGCCTCAACTGGGGTATGCCCGACGTGGCGATGACCCAGGCGGGCGAGGATTTCCGTTTCGTCGCCGACCATCACTGCATCGGCCTCTTTTTCGACTTGTTCTGGTTTCACTGGGCCACGCAGGGGCCGCACTACTATGTGTTGGCCCACTTGGCTTGGAACCCTTATGCCGATGTGCCGGCCCTGATGGATGACTACTACCGGCGCGGCTTCGGCCCCGCGGCTGCGGATGTCCGCGCGTATTGGGAATTGCTGGAGCGAACTCGCATGGAGTTTGTCGCCGAGGAGCCCAGCCGCCAGCGGGCCTACGATATCCCGAAGAAATACACACCTGAATTGCTCGCCGAAGCCCAATCGCATCTCGATGCCACCGTGAAAAATCTTGCCGGTGCCGACGAGAAATACCACCGCCGTCTCGCCTTCATCCGGTGCGGGCTTGATTACACCAGGCTCGTCGTCGATACTCGCAGATGGATGCAGAAGTTCGAGGCAAGCAAAGGCACCGACGCGGAAGCCAAGGCCCGGGTGCTGGCCAACTGGCAGCGCGTGGAGACGATGAAACAGGGGTTTCCCCCGTTTGCGATCAATTGGCAGGCCGTATTTCGCGTCCCCACGCCCGGCGGCGAACCCAAACGCATCATGGGCCTGCATCCCGATACACCCCTCAGCGGCCGAGTGCTCCGCGAGCTTCGTGCGGCGGAACTGGAGTAGTTGCAGCCACCTGCCAAGAAAGGAGATGCCGTGAAACACGCCATCCTTGTCATCAGCGCATTGCTTCTCGCACCGCCAGCGAAAGTGCATGCCGAGGCACCCGAGTCAGAAGTTCCCAGCGCCGGCTACGCAGTTGCGTCCTCATTGGAGGAGTTTCTGGGAGAACCGATCTTCGCCCCCATGCAGCAACTCTGGAAAGACCGTGGCGGCTGGGGCGGGATTCTCACGGCCAGGGACGGCACCGTGGTGGCCTTCCAGTCGCCCGGCGGGGGCAACTGCCGACGCAGCCGCGACGGTGGACGAACCTGGTCGCCCGACATCGAAATCGGCCACGATGCCAAGGGAGGTAATGCGCTGGTGGATGAAACCAACGGCGACCTGCTCTACGTCAATCCGGGCGCCGGCTGGCTCTTCCGGAGCCGCGATCACGGGACAAGTTGGGCCCGCGAAGGCGTCCAGGTGCTGCCCGATGGGTTTGGGCTCGCCCCGAAAGACGGCGGCGTAACCGCCATGCAGTCCGGCATCACCCTTGCCTTCGGAAAGCACCGTGGCCGGCTGATCATGCCGGCGCGAATCACCGGGCCGAAAAACTCCAACGACGTCCCGTGGCGCCCTTATCATTACAGCACGGCTGTGTACAGCGACGACGACGGCGCCGTCTGGCAGACCAGCACGCCCTTTCCCGTGCTGGGCACGGGCGAGGCGACTCTGGCCGAGCTGTCCGACGGCAGCATCCTGTACAACTCGCGCGAGCACATGAGCCGGGGAAACCGTTTCTTCGCCACAAGCCACGACGGCGGCGAGTTGTGGATCAGCCCTTCCCGGAGTTCGGATCTCCCCGACGGGGCGAGCGGGACCTCGTATGGCTGCATGGGCGGCATGATCCGTTTGCCCGTTGCCGGACACGATATCCTCCTCTACAGCAACCTGGACACCGACGCCGGCGAAATGCCCGCCCGGGTCGGCGCATCGACCAGCAAGGGCCGTGAAAAGATCACCGTCTGGGCCAGCTTCGATGGCGGGCGCACCTGGCCGGTCAAACGCCTGGTCTACGACGGGCCCAGCGCCTACTCCAATCTCGGCGTGGGTCGCACAGGGACTCCCAGCCAGGGAAAAGCTTACTTGATCTTCGAAGGGGGACCGACCGGATGCTACGAAGCTGTCCACGTGGTCTCGTTCAACCTGAGCTGGCTGCTCGACGGTCGCGATAAGGCTGATTTCCTCGAAACAACGCGTTAGTCAGTGATCGAGAACGGACACGGACCTTTCGAATCCGTCACAGCTTTCTCCGGAATACCCGCCCGATGACGGCCGTGTGTTCGTCAATTCCTCGGGGTGGTTTGCCGACCACGATGGGGAAGATACGGGGTCAAGCCGGGATTCGGGATTAGGACGGCTCGCCTCGAGCCTGTATCCGTAGAGACGCCGCGTCACACGCGTTTCATTGCAGGAGGTTCCGCGTAAGCGCAACGAGCAAAACGGCACCTACGAGCCCTCCGATCGGCACCGTGACAACAAGAAATAACCAACCGATCGTAAGAAGACCGTTCCCTCCCGTGGCGCCGCGAATCGTGTCGATCAATACGCACGCATAGTAAGTCCCGAAACATGCTGCGATCATGCCGGCGGCGGCCCCGAGGATTCCTGCCAAGACTTGCGCTGCCGCATTCATGGCGTCCCTTCGTCCGCTAAGGCCTGGCCCGTTCAAGTATCCACTGCGGAGCTGGAATGGCCCGATGTCGAACGATGAGCAACAGAACGCCTGCGACCACGACGAGTATCGGCATTTCGACGTCGATCGTGATGCGGTCGGTTTGCCGAAGGACAGAGAGACAGCTCGTGACGATGAAGAATGTGCCCGTTGCGAAGGTGACTTTATCGAAACCGCCGACCAGAAAAACAAGAAAACCCACCACGGCCAGCGCAAGGGTCCACACCCAGTCGATGCCGGGAGCAACACCGAGCACGGTAAGCAACCATCCAACGCCAACGGCAATGAGCAGGACGGGAAGTACGATCGTCTTATCGGGTTTCATGGAACTCCTCGTCTGCCAACAGACTTGCTGACTGTCGCCGCTCCCGGCGGAGCGGTCGGCGCCACGCGCGGTCGCCATTCTACTCCGTTGATGAGTAAAGGCGAAATCGGGATACGAATGTAACGGACCGCGGCAGTTGGCTACTTGGGACGGACGCGAAGAGGCTGCCGCTCGGAGCACCGCCACCCGAGTGGGGCGGCGATGGGGTGTTGCCGGGCGCACCGGTGGGGGCGCCGGAAAAAGTGCTTGACGCACGAGGCTGATTCCGCTAAGCTGTATCGGTGGATCGATACACTGCACCACACGTTTTTCTGCCGTCTGGTGTGTTACCATTACGACACGCCGAGACAGCAGCCAGCCCGTTTCCACGAAAGCGACGGATATGCTGATCCAAATCGACCCGTCGAGCGATCTGCCGCTCTACGAGCAACTCATCCGCCAGATGACGTTCCTCATTGCCCAACGGGCGTACCGGGAACACGAGCTCGTCCCCTCGGTCAGGGAGGTTTCCAAATCGCTGGCCGTCAACCCGAATACAGTTGTTCGAGCCTATCGCAGCCTCCAAGACGGGGGCATCCTAGTCGCCCGCCGTGGCATGGGGATGGCCGTGGCCGAGGCGGGCTGTGAGCGAGCGGCCGTGATCCGCCAGGGACTTGTCTCGCAGCGAATCCACGACACCCTGGCCGAGCTCCGCCGGAGCGGCCTCTCCGACACGGAGATTCGCAATGCCTTCCTGACGTTGTTGGACGACGGTTCTTATCACGGTTCGGCGGACGGCCGGGCGGCCGGACAGCAGTCAACGGACGGAGCATCCAATCCACTTGACACCCGAGAGAGCGAGGAAACCCAGTCATGAACGACGCGATTCAGCTCGATCGATTATCAAAGCGGTTCAAGACCACCGAGGCCCTCAAGAATGTCACGCTCAGCGTGCCCGAGGGTTCGGTGTTTGCACTGCTGGGAGAAAACGGTGCCGGGAAAACGACGGCGATCCGGATCATGCTGGGACTGGAGCGCCCCGACCGCGGCCGCGCCCGTGTGCTCGGCTACGACAGTGCGAGCGAAGATCTCGAGATCCGCCGCCGGGTCGGCTATGTGCCGGAGGTGCCGGATCTCTACGACTGGATGACCGTCCAACAGATCGGCTGGTATGCGACCGGCTTCTATCCGCCGGGCTACTGGGACCGGTTCCTCACGATGGCGAGGGATTTCCGTCTGGACCCGAAAGTGAAGATCAAGAATCTGTCGAAGGGAATGCGCGCGAAAGTGTCATTGGCCCTGGCGCTCTCGCACGATCCGGACCTGCTGATCCTGGACGAGCCAACCTCCGGGCTCGACGCGATGGTTCGCCGCGAGTTTTTGGAGAGCATGGTCGAGCGCGCGGCCGAGGGGCGGACCGTGTTCCTGTCGAGCCACCAGATCCACGAAGTGGAACGGGTGGCCGAGTACGTGGCGCTGATCCGGCAGGGGGAGCTTCTGCTGGTCGAGCGGCTCGACGACCTGAAGCAGCATTCTCGCGTGATCTCGATGACACTCGCCGGCGAATCGATCGACCCGCAACTGCCCGAGGGCCGGATCGTCGACTGCCGGCAGGAAGGCCGGCGCCTGCGATGGCTGGTCACCGGCATGCCCGACGCTCGGATGGGCGAGATCGGCAACCAGCAGGGCGTCGAATCGGTCGACGTGCATCGTCCCAACCTGGAGGAGATTTTCGTAAGCCATATGCAGTGCAGCCTTGACGCGGCGGACCGCACCCGTTCGGTTTGCAGCCTGGGGGAGGCAGTCTGATGAACGCATTCAGTCTCAGGGCCTACCGCCGCATCCTCTGGCACGAGGCGGCCGAACGGTACACGTTTTGTATCGGGATCTTCGCACTGCTGATCACCATGCAGGCGTCGCTGGCGACGATGGAGTCGTTCGACATGATTTCGCCGCCGGGGACTGCTTTCGGGTTCGGCATGGCGCTGTTCATGACGGCGATCTATGCGGCGGCGAGTTGCGCGCTCCTGCTGACGGCGGACGTCGACGCCGGCACGTTCGTGTTCCATCGCACGAAGCCGGTCGGTTGGTTCAGCTACCTGTGGGGGAAGCTGAGTTGGGTCGTGTTGAGCAGCCTGCTGCTGGGGTCGGTCGGCTGGATCGAGACGGGCGTCTGGTTGGGCAGCTTTCCGAACGCCCGGGAGGCATCGTTCGCCTTCGGTGTTACCGGGGTCGGGATTCTGGAAGGGCTGGCATGGGGACTGATCGCATCGATGCTGTTTCGCGAACCGTTGCGGGCGGTGATCGCAGGAATCGCCATGGCCAGTGCCGCTGCCTATGTGACGGTCGTACTTCACCACCTGGCGACCGGCGGCGGAACCGCGGCGGTCGCAACGGCATATTCCAGGGCCGCCTGGCCCCGACTTGCGGTGGCGGCAGCGGTGCTGGCGACCGGCGTTCCGCTGGCGCGCGTCTGGTACCGGACGGGCCAGCCGCTCCGCCCGCGGGTATTGCCGGGATTCCTGCGGGGCGAAGCAAGACCGGTCGCCTTTGCCGGCGCGTGGGACTCGCTGCCGCGGCCGCGCCGGGGCCGTGCGATCAGGCTGGTGTGGCATGCCTGGCGACAGGTCCGAACGCCGGTGCTCGTGTATTGGAGCGTATATCTCGCAACGTGGGCCGTTGCGGGACTTTCATCTATTTCATGAAGGCGATTCACGGTTCCGGCGAGGACCTTCTCGCGATCACGTCGGCTGCCCTCGTGGCGTTTTCGGCGCGTTGGCGGGCTACACGTTCGGCGCGGACCAAGCGCCGGTTCTGGTTGGCCCGCGACGGCGTGTCGCCGGGGAGATCTGGCTGAGCCGGCTGGCCGTCATGGCGGCGGTCCTGCTGCCGGTCGCCGTGGTCGTGTTCGCGTCGGCCTGGTTCGTGATGCCGCCTGACGAACGGCACGCGATGAAGCCGTTGGCCGTTCTCCCTTGTCGTACTCGGTTATGTTTCGGTGTTGGTGATCGGCCAGGCGTGCTCCATGTTCGTTCGCAGCCGGATCATTGCCCTGCTGGCCCCGGTGTTGACGGCCTGCTTCGCGTTCTGGATAGGCATCGGGGTATTCTTCCTGGGCCTGGGATGGAAACTGGGGGCGGCGCCCCATGCTGTTAGCGCTCCTGATCAGCAGCCGGCTGTTGGCCGGGTCCGGCAGCAGGACAATTCGTGGCGCGCGTGCGGGTGCCGGCGGCAGTCATCGTGGCGGCTGTCGCGTTCACGTTCGTGGCGCACGCGCATCACCGGACGAGCGAAATCCGGCCGTACGATTCGGTGACGAAGGTCGACGCGAGGCTGATGAACTTGCCGCCGAAAGGGGTCGTGGAGGATTTCAACCTCCGCCTCGGAATGTTGGGACAATGGGTGCAACGCCTCGCCAATGGATGGAGCAGGCATTGCAGACGCGGGTGACGCGGCGTCGAGCCTTTTTCACGTCCTTGGCGAGAATTCGCTGCGGTATTCCAGGAGAACCTACGCCGAGATGGTCTTGGCGGATGCCGAGCTGAATAGGATGCTTCGCATGGCGACCAGCCGGCCCGGCATAGGCAATGAACAGCTTCGCGTTTGCCTTGAATTCCTGGAAGACTGGGCCGCCGAGCGGCCCAGGCATGCCGAGTGGCTGGCGGCAGACTACCAGCGCCGATATTTCTGGCTGCAATACGGTCCGGCGGAGGGATTTGCCAGATATGGATTCCACGACGAACCGCTGCCATGGCGCTTTCCTTGGCTGTCGTTCGAGCGAACGCGAAACCGTCAACTCCTCGACCGCACTACTGCATTGCCTGGAATCGGGCCGAGGAGTACGAGACGGCGGTGATCAGCAGTCAGATCGGCATCCGGCCTATGGTGGATACGGCCCCACGGCCGGCCTTGAGACGTACGGCGTCCAGCGGCGCGGCTACAACCGCGAAATGATAACCAGCGAGGATATCCTCCCCTACGATCCCTCTCGACCGCTCTGGTACCAGATATCGCACAAAATGGTCCTGGAACCAGGCATGGACCATTTCGTCTGCTGCGATGGCTGTCGGTGATGCATGGGAGCCAGATTTTTCAGATCTACACGGCAGAATCGCAGCGGCGGGCGACGATTCTCTATCTTGCGCTTGCGGATGTACGTCAACGATCATGGCGAGGAAACACCGGATTCGCTCGACGGCGACGGAAAGGAAGTACCTGAACCGATTGCCGGTGGTGCCGATCGCTTGCCAACGGTTTTACTACGAGCCACGCGGTGCGAGCGACGAGCTCAACGCGATCCTTGCGAAACGGAACGCGCATCAAGCCGACAGGGTTGGGAAGGACACCTTCCTGGGCGAGCACGATCCCGCGCTGCCTTTCCTGTGGTACCCGGTTGTGCCGAACCAGAAAATGGATCCGGCCGCGGGGGCGGGGCTGTTTATCGATCTTGATTTCGTGAAGTAACTCCGCCAATTCTGGAGACGTGAGGGAGGGTTGGTGGACGGGGTCATGCTGCGAAGACATCAGTCGGGCGTTGGCGGCGCAGGGAGGCGCGCCGTGGGTATGGCAATTCTGCGCGAGCCATAACGAGGCCGCGACTTCTGCTCCGCGCCGATCCAAAGAAAAGCGGCATCACCAGCACCGAAAGCTCCGACAAGTCGGAGCACTCCAAAGTACCGGGAATTCCCTCAGACGCGTGCCCGATTGACCGACGACACTTCTGTTTTCCCTCAGGTGGGGTAGAATAGAGTTTTTAGCAGAAAAGCCGCTTCGACCACCGCAGGAGACCTGGTCTGCTCCAGTTGCCGGAGTTTGACCGCAAGACACGAATGCCCGTCGTCGAGATCAAGGGACTGGCCAAGTCCTACCGGATATATCAGAAGAGCGAGGGACTTTGGGCCTCGATCCGCGGGCTCGCGCGTCGGCGGTATCGCACGGTCGAGGCGGTCCGCGGAATCGATCTGTTGATCGAACAGGGGGAGTTCGCCGCCTTTCTGGGGCCGAACGGCGCGGGGAAGACGACCACCCTCAAACTCCTCTCCGGGGTGATTAGCCCCACAGGCGGCGAGGCTCGTGTCTTGGGCCACGTTCCCTGGAAGCGCGAAAATGCCTACCGTCGCCGTTTCGCTCTGGTGATGGGGCAAAAAAACCAGCTTTGGTGGGACCTCCCGGCGGCGGAGTCCTTTCGCCTGCACCAGCAGATCTACCGGATCGAGCCTTCGCGATTCGAGCAGAGCCGCGACGAACTGACCGCGCTGTTGGACGTCCGCCATCTTCTCTTGCAGCCGGTGCGGGAACTCTCCCTCGGCGAACGGATGAAGATGGAACTGATCGCCGCCCTGCTCCATTCGCCGGACGTGCTTTTTCTGGACGAGCCGACGATCGGGCTCGACGTGATCGCCCAATACAACATCCAGAGCTTCTTGCGCCACTACCAGGAAATCCGCAAGATCACCATTCTTCTCACCAGCCACTATATGAAGGACGTGCTGGCGCTTTGTCGGCGGGTGGTGATTATTGCGGCGGGGCGGATCATTTACGACGGCTCGCTCAGCGGC
Organism: Thermoguttaceae bacterium; assembly: GCA_040768665.1. Classification (GTDB taxonomy): domain Bacteria; phylum Planctomycetota; class Planctomycetia; order Pirellulales; family Thermoguttaceae; genus JABWBD01. The sequence goes on along the minus strand of JAXGMN010000035.1, from coordinate 119,381 downwards.
ATCGTAAACCGCTACGGCGGCGAGAAGCTCGTTTCGCTTCAGTTCGCCGACGGCCGGATTCCCGCTGACCTGCCACGGTTCGGGCAGGTGATCTCGGAGGGACCGCCGCGAGCAGATCCGCGTCGCGCGTCGCCTCGTGCCCGACGTGCTCAGCGGACTGCTTGGCAGCTACGCGGTGGAAGACGTGAGCGTGGAGGACCCGCCGCTGGAAGAGATCATCGCGAATTTTTTCCCGCAGCGGCGAACCGGCGAACGCCAGGTCGGCAAGGTCCCGGAACTGCTCAAGAGGAGTGACCGATGCTTGCGCGGGCGGCAACCTGGTGGACGATCCTGCGGATCAGCCTCAACGAGCGGCTGGTTTACCGCGGCGACTTCGCGCTGGGGACCCTGATGCGGTTTCTGCCGATCGTCACCCAGATCTTTCTTTGGGGGGCCGTCTTTTCAGGGCTCTACGCCGTGACCGAAGGGCGGCCCGAGATCGCCGGCTACTCGTACCACGATTTCATCGCCTACTACCTGCTGACGATGGTCACGCGCGCGTTTTCGAGCATGCCGCGGCTTGCGTCGGGCATCGCCCGCGATATTCGCGAGGGGACGATTAAGAAGTACTTGATCCAGCCGATCGACATGCTCGGTTTTCTGCTTTTGTACCGGATCGCGCACAAGCTGGTCTACTACGTGGTGGCGGCCGGTCCGTTCGCCCTGATTTTCTATCTGCTCCGCGGTTTCTTTCCCGGTTGGCCCGACGGGTGGACCCTGGCCTGCTTCTTCGCGTCGCTGGTGATGTCGTTCCTGCTGGGGTTCTTCCTGGAGGCGACGATCGGGATGCTCGGGTTCTGGTTTCTGGAAGTCAGCTCGCTGCTGTTCGTCTATATCTTTTCCGGCTTCTTCTTCTCCGGCCACATGTTCCCGATCGATATGCTTCCGGGGATTTGGGGCGAACTGGTGATGATGCTCCCCCTGCAATACCTCGCCTATTTTCCGGCTGCCGTCTTCCTCGGCAAGATCCAGGGACCGGAACTGATTTGGGCGCTGTGGGTGCAATTCGGCTGGGTCGTTTTCTTCATGATCGCCAGCCGGGTTGCCTTTCACCGCGGCGTCCGGCGCTACAGCGGATTCGGGGGCTGACCGCATGAGCGAGCACCCTTCCTATCTCCGCGTCCTGCTCACATTCGCCCGCAACAGCCTCGTCCGCGACATGACCTTCCGCGGCAATTTCCTGATCGAGGCCTTTTCGTCGATGTCGTGGATCTTCATGAACCTGGGCTTCTACGTGCTGATTTTCGAGTACACGCCGATGCTGGGAGCCGGAAGCGGATGGGGGAAGTACGAGTTCTTCGTCTTTCTCGCAACGACTTTGCTGGTGAACAGCCTGGTCCAGGCCTTCTTCATGACGAATGCCGACGAGTTCGGCGAGTTGATCCGCACCGGTTCGCTCGACTTCGCGCTGCTCAAACCGATCGACACGCAGTTCCTGGTGTCGCTCAACCGGATCGAATGGGCTTCGATGGGCAACTTCGTCGTCGGACTGGTGCTGCTCGGCTATTCCCTCACCCGGATCGGCTACTCGCCGGGGCCGGTGCAGTTCGTGTTGTACCCGGTTTACGTGGTGTGCGGCGTCGCGATATTGTACAGCCTCATGTTCACGCTGGCTTCCACGAGCGTCTGGCTGGGACGGAATCAGACGCTCTACGACTTCTGGTTCTATATCACCAATTTCTCCCGCTATCCGATGGAAATCTACCGCGGCGCGTTCGGCACGCCCTTGCGATGGTTTTTCACCTTCATCATCCCGGTGCTGGTTGTCGTGAACGTGCCCGCGAGAATGCTGGTGCGGCCGCTCGATCCGCACGACCTGGAAGACTGGTTTCTGCCGCTGTTCGCGATTCTCGCAACGGCCGGCAGCCTCGTGGCCTCGCGATGGGTGTTCAACCGGGCGCTGGTGAGTTATCGAAGTGCAAGCAGTTGAGGGTGGGATAAGGGATAAGGGATAAGGGATAAGGGATAAGGGATAAGGGATAAGAGATAAGGGATAAGAGATAAGTGGGAGCAGGATGATGAAGCTGGCTTTTAGTTCGAATGCCTACATGCACTACTCGGTCGAAGAAGCGATCCGCAGGGTCGCGTCGTTGGGCTACCGAGGGATCGAGTTGCTGGCCGACGTGCCGCACGCCTGGCCCGCGGGACTGTTGGAGGAGCGAAAGCAGGCCATTCAGGTTGCCTCGAGCAGCATGCCCTGGCAATCTCCAATATCAACGGGTTCATGATGAATGCCGTGGCCGATCCCAGGCAGCCGTACTGGCACCCTTCCTGGATCGAGCCCGATGCGCATTACCGTGCGATCCGGCGGGAGCACACCAAGCGGGCACTGCGTCTGGCCGGGGAACTGGGCGCCCCGGCGGTTCAGACCGAACCGGGCGGCCCGCTGGGGCCGGAACAGTCGTGGAAGGATGCGGCACGATTGTTCTACGACGAATTCATGCCCTGCGTCGAGGTCGCACAGCAGATCGGAGTCGACCTGCTCATCGAGCCGGAACCCGGATTGCTGATCGAGCGGTTCGAGCAGTACCTCGAGTTCGCCGGCCGCGTCGATTCGCCGCGGGTCGGACTGAATTTCGACATCGGCCACGCCTACTGCGTCGGAGAGGATCCGGAAACCTGGATTCCGCGGATGGCCTCTCAAACAAGACACTATCATCTGGAAGACATCGCCCCCTCACGCGTCCACGCCCATCTGATCCCCGGCCGCGGGATGCATCGACTTTGAGGCCGTGCTCCGTGAGATCGTGGCCAGCGGCTACCCGGGATGGGTGACGGTCGAGCTCTATCCCTACGTTGAGAATCCAGACCAAGCGGCCGCGGAAGCGAGAACATTCCTCGAAGCGGTGGCGCAGCGGATCGGCATGTCGGGCCCAAACCCGCCGAAGGCCCGTTGAGAAGCCATCGCCTGGGCGAAAAACCTCCGCGCCGAACTGCCATCTCGGCAGTTCGGTTTGCGATCCAACCATTTCCGGGAAAAACGTGCTTACCCCCTCCGTAGCGCAATCTTTGTGACAGACCGGGTATTCTGCGAAACCTCGGGACCGGAGTCGGGTTTCATGGATTTGGCAGGTCTCTCTTGATTTTGACCAGCCAGCGCAGTGCCGGTCATGCGAAAACCGCCCGGGGGCCTTTACTTCGTCTTGGACCGGTGTTCTAGTAGGCGCTCGGAGAAGGCGTATGTTGCCCGTACTTGCGTGAAGTCCGGGCTTGAGAGTTTCCACCGAGTTGTTGAGGAGGTTCACATGTTCAGAAATTGCTCGCTGTGGCTTGCTGCCGTGGTTGCCTGCCTGGTCGTTGCCGGTAATGCATGGGCGCAGGACGACGCCGCTGCCAAGAAGAAAGACGCTCAGGAAAAGCAGAGCAAGGCGGCTGAGGAGCAGTTCAAGAAGATGGACAAGGATGGCGATGAGAAGTTGTCGCTGGACGAATTCAAGGGCAGAAAAGGCGATGCGAGGCAGGAGGCTATCTTCAAGTTGCTCGACAAGGACGCCAACGGCAGTGTGTGCATCGTCGAGTTCAAGAACAAGCCGATCGAAGCCCGCTTCATGTCGATGGACCAGGACAACGACGGCGTCTTGACCGCGGAGGAGTTCAAGGGCAAACGCAAAGACGCCGCCCAACTCGACAGGGCCCAGCAGATGTTCGAAAAGATGGACAAGAACGGCGACAAGAAGGTCACCCTCGAAGAGTTCAAGGAAGGCCAGGCGAAGGCGAAAAGGGCGGGCAAGCCGGGTGCAAGGAAAGCCCGGGCCAAGAAGCAGCAGTAGGCTGAATCTTTAACGTCCCCCCTCCCTGCACGCCGCCGGAGTGTTTCCGGCGGCGTGCGTTTCTTGAACCTGGGCAACCCAGTGCCACAACACCACAAGTCTCCACCGGCATCGACTACGGCCCCTGACGACCAGGCGGCGAAAGCCATCGAGCCCGATCTGAGACAATCCCAACGATTGGTCCTCGAACTCCTGGCAATTCCCGGCCGAAGCGGGCACGAGGCAGCGGTTGCTCAGTTCATCCGTCGGCGACTGCTTGAGGCGGGAGCACCAAACGAAGCCGTTCGCACTGATCGAGCACATCGCCGTACTCCACTCGGTGGCGAAGCCGGCAATCTCGTCTTGAAACTGCCGGGAACGTATCGTGGCCCGCGCCGTCTCCTCATGGCCCATATGGACACGGTGCCGCTTTGCGAGGGAGCCCGCCCCGTCGTCCGGGGCGACTACGTGGCTCCCAGGGAGAAGACGACCGCCTTGGGCGCGGATGACCGTGCCGGCGTTGCAGTCGTTCTCCATACCGCGCTGGAAATCCTCCGCCGCGGTCTGCCCCACCCGCCGCTGACGTTTCTTTGGACGGTACAGGAGGAGGTTGGCCTGTTCGGCGCCCGGAACCTTCAAATGGGCATGCTTGGCAAGCCGCGGCTGGCGTTCAATTTCGACGGCGGCTCGCCGGAAAAGATCACCATCGGAGCCACCGGCGGTTACCGAATGGACATACGCGTTCACGGTATCGCCAGTCACGCCGGCAATGTTCCGGAAAAAGGGGTCAGTGCGATTGCGATCGCCTCGCTCGCCGTCGCTCGCCTCCACGAAAATGGTTGGCACGGACTTGTGGAACAAGACGGTCGCCGAGGAACAAGCAACGTGGGCGTGATCCGCGGCGGCGATGCGACCAATGTCGTCACTCCCTTTGTCGAACTCCGTGCCGAGGCCCGCAGTCACGATCCGGTGTTTCGCCGGAAAATTGTCCGGGCGATCGAGCACGCGTTCCGCGACGCCGCGCGCGAAGTCCGCAATGTTGCTGATTCCACGGGGCGAGTCGAGATCGATGGCCGATTGGACTATGAGGCGTTCCGGCTCGCTGACAACGACCCCTCCATTTTGGCGGCAGAGGCCGCCGTACGGGCAGCCGGTGGAGAGCCGTTGCGGGCAATTTCCAACGGCGGTCTCGATGCCAATTGGATGACGGCGCGCGGGATTCCGACAGTCAGCCTCGGCTGTGGCCAGGAAAACCCGCATACCACCGAGGAGCGGCTGAATCTCAGTCAGTTCCGGCAGGCATGCCGAATCGCCATACGGCTGGCCACCGACCGCGAATGATCTCCGGCGCAGGCAAGTATTGCTTTCCGAGGAAATTCGCTTGCATCCCCCGCCCAAACCGGTGATACTTCCACTGGAGGCCGAATCGGTTCGGCTGCCGTCCAGCGGTGGTCTGATGAAAATGGGACGGCCACCGCAATTCGTGGTGGGTGAATGGGACGGATGATACGAAGATACAAGGTCTTGCGGAGCCCGTCCCGTTTTTCATCACACCCGTTTAGCGGCCGGACTGTTCGATCGGCATTCGGTCTTTCCCACAGAGGGAGGAAATGCAATGCAACGGACGACAACAATCCTGGCACTGGCTGCGGTTATGTCCCTCTCGACGGCACCGACCTTGTTCGCCGGCCGGTTGGCAGTCGGGTTCCGCTTAGGGCACGGTCTTCTGCCGCCTTCCGGGGGCCTGACGATTGGCACGGTCCAGTACGGTCCCGGCTGGTATGCGTATCCCTACGGCTATGATCCGTACTATGCGTATCCGCCCGGTTATCTCTATCCGCCACCGCACTTCAACTACTGGTCGGGGGCCCCGCTACATCTGCCCGCTGAAACGCTCTATGGTCCGGAAGTGATGAAACGGATGATGGGCGTCGCGCCGCAGATTCGTCCGAACACGAACGTTATCGTGGTACCGGAGAACAAAGCGGACGCCGACGAGGAGCCGGCCGTGCCGCGGGCGAGCAATGCCCGTTCGGTAGCGTTAGGCCGGCGGTTCATTGAATTCGGCGACGCCCAATTCCTCGATCAGAAGTTCACCACCGCCTACCTCCGCTACAAGGAAGCCGTCAAGGCGGCCCCGCTTTTGGCCGATGCATGGTTCCGCCAGGGATTTGCCCTGGTCGCGTCGGGGCGGTACGAATGGGCAGCCCGGGCGATCAAGCGCGGGCTGGAGCTGGACCCCGGATGGCCACGTTCCAACTTCCGAGTCGACATCCTCTATGGCGCGAACCGGATGGCCAAGCAGGCGCACATCGATGCCCTCGCCCAGGCCGGTTTGGACGAGCCCGACAATGCGGATCTCCTTTTTCTTCTGGGGGTCATGCTTCACTGCGATGGCGAAGCACCACGGGCGACGCCTTTCTTTCAGCGCGCCTTGGAACTCGCCGGCGGCGACGTCGCGCACCTGAAGGCGTTCCTGCCATAGAACCGCACACCACGCCTAACCCCGCTTGACAGGCGTATCCTACCTCCCTTATACCGACACGAAACGAGTCGCATGGTTCACGAAGCAGCAACGTGTGGCGACCCAGGCCCTGCCCCTGCTTCTCAGCGGTCGTGCATGTGCTACCCCGGCACCAAGTTACCCAATGACGAGCAGTGCCCACTGCCAATGAGGAGGTGAAACGATGAAACCGGAGTGTCCCATCGCTCGGAGGGCGCTGAAACAGGGGGCAGGCACCACAACGTCTTGTACCTATCGTCGAGGCAACACACCAGCCGTTGCAGAGCCAGTCCGCGCTTTCGGCAGCCTCTCTCTTGCCTCGCTCAAGCCGTTGCATGGCTCGCTGGGACGGGCCATTGCGGTGTGCTCCTGCCTTCTGTTTGTTGCATCGGCATCCGCGGCAGACCATGTCGAGAGCCGGAGCGCCTTGTATGCCAAGCACGACACGCTCCAGCAGACAATGCTCTCCACGCGCGACCGCCTCCGCTCGTGGCAGGGCTCTCAGGATCAGGCCCGCGAGGCAATCAAGATTGGCAACTGGTACTCGACACAACTCGGCGCACCCGAATCGCCGGATGCGGCCGCCATCACCCCGGGCGAGATCGATCACAACGACGTCAACCAGGGAAAGTCGCGTTGGAAGCGTTGCCCGGCGGACCAGGCGGGCAATCCGTCGCCGCCGGGTTCCAGGGCGGATTGGCTGTTTACAACGATCACGGCCAGCCGCCCCGTGACGCTTACGCTCGAACTATCGCGCCACGAACGCTTCGGCGGCTTTGCATACCGGCCGCCGCCGTGCGGGGCGGGCGCTGAAGCCTCGGAGTCGCTCGTTTGGCTCAACGGTCAGCCAGTGCCATTGCAGAACAAGCTGGCGGGGTATGAAAACGTGCCGGTGGCCAAGCGCCGCGGCTGGCACGACGCGGTGCTCATCGATCTGAAACTCAAGGCCGGCGAAAACCGCCTGGTGGTGTCTCTTCGCAAAGGCGACCGAGGCTCCTGGTTCACGGCGGTGCGAATTGCATCCGAGCCGATCCCCGCGATCTGGGCGATGATCGAAAACGATTTCCCCAGATCCTCGAACCGGCTGCTCGACGAGATCGACGCCGGCTGGTTCGAGGCGACAACGGGTTGGTTTGCAAGGCAGGAATCCCTCGATTTCGAGCGGAAGTTCATCGACTCCGTGGTCGGAATCCTTGGGTCCGACGGAGCCGTCCTCGGGGATCGATGCCAGGAGCTTGCCGAGACGGGTGTTGCGTCTTCCGATCCGCGCTGGCTCGACCTCTGCGTAACCGCGGCGGAGTTGAAGACGGCTCTCGCGGCAACCGATGCACTGCGCAACGCGGTTGAAGAACTCGATGCTGCGTACGCCGGCCAATATGCGGGCGCCGAACTCCTTACAAGCGTCGCCGCCTTGCGACAACGTTTGGTCGAGCAAGCAGTTGGCAAACTCGATCCCGCAGAAGCGCAGACCCGCAAGTTGCTTGAAGAACTCGCGAGCCTCAAACGCGACGCACTCGTGGTGAGGAACCCGCTCCTGGCGGGCAAGAAGCTCGTGTTCGTCAAACGATACACGTACGATTCCGACCATTATTACGACGAGTTCATCGCTGGGATCCGCCGCTTCGGGGGCGGGTTGTATCAGCTCTCGCTTTCCGACGGGGCCGTTACCGAGATCGCGCCGCAACTCGCCCATGGTCTGGTCGACCGCTACGATCTTTCTTTCGACGCCCAGCGGATTCTTTTCAACTACAAGCCTGCCGAGCCGGCCGGTTTCCGGATCTTCGAAATGGCCGTCGATGGCGGCGGACTGCGGCAGATCACGTTTCCGCCCGACGACGAAGAGGAACGGATTGCCACCTACGCGACCTGTTCTCGCGACGAGCTTGCCAACAGTCCGGGCCGGTACGGACACTGGACCGACGACATGCACCCCTGCTATCTGCCCGACGGTCGCATCGTCTTCACGTCGACGCGGAGTCAGCGGAGTGTCCTCTGCGGCGGCCATGGGCTGACGGTTGCCAACCTCTACCGCATCAACGCCGACGGTTCGGGGCTCGTGCAGCTTTCGCAGGGCGCGCTGAGCGAGTTCTGCCCGACCGTCATGAACGATGGCCGGATCCTCTACAACCGTTGGGAGTATGTCGACAAAGGCGCCGGCGCCGTGCAATCGCTTTGGGCCACTTGCCCCGACGGCAGCCGTTCCGAAGAAATCTACGGCAACAACATCACCACGCCCGCCGTGTTCAACCAGGCCCGGCACGTGCCCGGTCGAGGCAACCTGGTCGTCTGTCTTGGCGCCGGCCACTGCCCGGGGAACATGGGTGCAATTCTGCTTATCGACCTCCATAAGAATAAGCGGTCGGAAGAGGCGATGACCGCGTTGACGCCCGGTTGTGTGCCCAAGGGGAATTGGGCCCTGCGGCAGTTCCGCAACGGCCGCTGGATCACGGACATCTACGGTCCCTGGTACTGCGACCCCTATCCGCTGGCCGACAACACGGCAGACCGGCTGGCGGGCAAGTTCTTCCTGGTCTCCTGCAACCCGGATCGCATGTGGAACGATCCGGCCGGATACGGCCTCTATTTGCTCGATGTCTTCGGCAACCGTGTGCCGATCTATCGGGATCCGGAGATCTCCTGCTGGCAAGCCCGTCCCCTTGAGCCGCGGCCGATTCCCCCGGTGCTCTCGCCGTCGACGGAAGAGGAGCCTTCTGCCGAAAACGCCACCGTGCTCGTTACGGACGTGTACCAGGGCCTGGATGGAGTTCCGCGGGGATCCGTGAAGTATCTGCGCGTCATGGAGCAGGTTCCGCGGCCGTGGTCGGCCTACTTGGGGTACCAGGCGAACGATCGCGCACCGGGCCAGATGGTTGCGATCAGCCTATGGACGCACCTGAGTGTGAAAGTCCTCCACGGCGTCGTCGCGGTCCACGAAGATGGCTCGGCTCATTTCCGCGTGCCGGCCGACCGCAACATCTTCCTGTCGGCGCTGGATGAGAACTTCATGGAAATCCAGCGGATGCGGACCTTCGTCAATTTCCAGCCCGGCGAGCAGCGGAGCTGCATCGGCTGCCACGAGCACCGCAACCAGGCGCCGGCCAATCTCCGCCCGCTAGCTTTGACCCGGCCTCCGGTCGACCCGCAGCCGCAACCCGGCGAAACGGCGCCCCGCCCCTTGCACTACACAAGCGACATCCAGCCGATCTTCGACCGGCATTGCGTGTCGTGTCACGGCGGGGAGAAGACCGAGGGAGATCTCGACCTGTCCGGCGAAATGACCGAGTTGTTCTGCCGCTCGTACGAGAACATCATCCGGAGGGACCTCGTCTCGTACATCCAGGAATTCGTCGGCGTTAAGCCCGAAGGCGCCGACGCGATGGGCTACGCGCCCGCGGTCGGGCCGTACACCTATGGCTCGCACCGGAGCAAGCTGATCGAAATCCTCCGCAAGGACCATTATGAAGTGCAACTGCCGCGAGAGGATTTTATCAAGCTGGTCACGTGGGTCGATGGCAACTCGCCCTACTATGGCTCCTATTTCGGCCGGCGAAACATTGCCCACCGCAATGATCCGGATTTTCGGCCTGTGCCGACCCTCAGCGCCGCCTTCGGAATCGCAAAGTAAGAGCCTGCCCCAAAACCGCGTCAGGAGGGGACAGGCACATTTCACTCCGAAGACTCCGCAAAATGAGCCAGTCCCAACGGTTTTGCGGAATCGCCGAGTAAGGATCAACGAACGTAGATACAGCTCATTCACGCATCGTGCCGCTCGCGTCGCGGGTCAGTTCGGCCATCCGCTGCTCAACCCGGCGGGCAATCTCGAGCCCCTGGTCCAGTTCTTCGCGCATGCGGGCCAGACTCTCGCCTTCGTCGCCGCGGCCCAGGCCGGCGGTCTGAAGGTGGTCGACGGTAGCTCCCAGGTGCCGCACGCTTTTGCCGACTTCCTCCAACAGCATTTCGCGGGAGGTCAACGCCTGCTGCTTCGCCTGATCGGTGGCCATTTCCTGTGAGGTCTCCCACAACTGCACCGCCCGCTCCATGGAAGTTACGCAGGAGCGGTAGAGCTCCTCGGCCTTGGTGCGAACTTCCGGCAGGACCGGGCTTGCGGCTCTGCTGCCCATCAAGCCCGCACGCTGAAGGCGGTCGTACAGGCGGCGAAGTTCCGCGAGATATTGTCCCGTACGAGGATCCCTATCCCGGCGCAGACGCCGGTGGAGCTGTCTCAGATGAGCCCGATGGCTCCGGGCCGACTCCTTCTTGAGATCCTCTCGCGCTTCGCGAACCAACTCGTCGCGCCGCAACAATAGACGCCGCGCCCCAATGCCGACTCCAAGAACGACCCCTGAAAGACCGAGAATGCCGAGCACCCCGGTCGCGCTGCCCGCCAACCATGCCAGCAAAAGCAGTCCGGCGCCGAAGACCACGGGAAGGGCCACCGCGGGTGAGCGAAGCAGGTTACCTACCACGCGTTTACGAACGTGCGAAGCATCTATCGCCAATTTTCGACCCCGTCTATCGAGGTGTCTTCCCGTACAAGCCGCTCCGTCGACGCAATGCCCGCAGGCTGGTCGTCGGTGCGATTCTACCGCGCGCAGGTGGTGTGAGCAACGGTGATCGCGGTACCCCCCGCCAATCGCCTTTGCCTCTCGACCACGAATGAAAATCAACGACCCGCCGGAACATCAAGCAGCCCGGCTGCTGACATCGAGCCACCGCTTAGGCGAGCGGCAGAAAGGGATTTATCACGAGGTAGGATGGACATTCTTGTCCGTCTTCTGCCGACGGACAGGAATGTCCATCCTACTGGTAAAAGAATTCCTGCCGCTCGCCTTATTCCACACCCCGGTTCAGATCTCCGTCCATCGCCCCGGGATCGGAAGGGGAAACTGCCCGTTCTTGTCGGCCAGGACCGGCGGCGGGCTGTCGGGCGTAAGCTTGTCGAGATAATCGCAGAACTGGAAATCCGACTTCATGATCTGCTCCCAGGTTACCTCCTGGCCGATGTGGCACGCGGCGCGACCCATCAGGGTGGTCAGGTCCGAGTAGACCGCTCGCTTCGCCTCGTTGTGAGGCCGATCCTCGCGGATGCTCTTGATGAAGTCGTTCCATTCATATTGCCACGGGCTGAAGGCGTCGTCCGTGGGCGTCCAGGCGATATTCTCCTCGTTGATCCGCTGGTCTTTGAACATGTGAACCGTAGGGGCGTGGATATTGCCGGAGAACTGGGCGGCGCACTTCGTGCCATGGATATAGGTGGCGAAGTCGCTGCGGGTCTGGTTGATCCGCCGGAACCCGCAGAACGCCTTCGTGCCGTCGGCGAATGTGTATTCGATCGAGTAGGCGTCGATGTTCTGTCCCCGGTCTTCGCTTTCCGGCACGCGTCCGCCCATTCCGATGGCCGAGACCGGCCATGCATCCTTGATCCAGCAGCATTCGTCGATCTGGTGGATCAGGTAGTCGACCATGTGTCCGGAGCCGATCCAATAGAGATGGATCCTGCCAAACTGCAACTGGTCCATCAGGTTGTTCGACTTCTGGCCCTGGTCGCGAAGCCAGCCGGCCCCGCCCAACCGGTTGGCGCGGATCAAGGGGATCTCGCCCATCTCGCCGTCGCGGATTCTGTCGATCAGCGCCTGGCGGGCCGGCGAGTGGCGGCACTGAAGCCCCGCCAGGATTTTGACGTTCTTCTTCTCCGCTTCCTCGCCGGCGCGTAGCAGCCGCTTCAGACCGCCCGGGTCCGGCGAGAAGGGCTTCTCCATGAAGACGTTGATCCCTCTGTTCACCGCATATTCGACGTGGACCGGCCGGATGTAGGCGCGGGTGGTGCACATGGCGACATCGCCCGGCTTGAGCAGATCGATCGCCTTGCGATAAGCGTCGAAACCGAGGAACTTGCGGTCATCCGAAACATCGACCTTGTCGGGGAATTTCTCCTTCAGGGCCTTGAGCCGGGCGTTCATGCTGGCTTCATGAAGATCCGCCATGGCATACAGCTTGATCGGCCCGGCACCGGAGACGGACAGGGCATCGCCGACTGCGCCGGCCCCTCGCCCTCCGCAGCCGATCAGTGCCAGGCGGATCGTGTTGTCTTCTCCCGCGTGCACCCGCGGCGCCGCGCCGCCGAGCACGGCAGCGCCGGCCGCAAGGGAACCGGTGGTCTGAAGAAACTGTCGGCGGGTCGAGGTCGATCGATCGTTGGAGCGGGTCATAGCGGTGTCCTGAATGGGTGGGATGTGGATACGGGGTCGGCAGTCCGACATGGCCTGCCATTCACGCACGCGGTGGGGATGGGGCTAGTCCTCAACCTTTTTGCCCCATCGTGTCAAGAGCTGATGGTCGAGGACCTCGGCCTTTTCTTCCTGCCTTGGCAGCGGAACCGACCCGGCTGCCCACTCACTGAAAAGGCCAGTGCACCTAGCCTTTTTTAACAGACACCACGGGGCCGAGGCAAGAGTCTGCTCGTGGGCGGCAGGTTCTTGGGACGTGGACCGCGTCCGAAACGCTGCATTTCGTGCCGGGCCGCCGTGGATCTTCAGCGGAGCGTCTCACGGTATTGATCGCACTGTATGCGAAGCTCTTCGAGCCTCTCACGATGCTGCGCCGATTTGACAAGGTTGTTCTCCTCCAGCGGGTCGCCCTGAAGATCGAAAAGTTGCTCGCAGGGCGGGTCATCGTCGGTATAGCGGACATATTTCCACTGCCCGGTCCGCACGCCTTCGGTCCTGGGAATCGGGTGCTGCGGCGGATGAGCGTAGGTGTGCTCGTAGTACCAGCAGTCGCGCCAAGTCGGCGTCTCGCACCGCACGAGCGGGCCCAAATCGCGGCCTTGCATCGCGTTTGGTACGGCGACTCCCGCCAGGGCGAGCATCGTCGGGGCCAGATCGATGCTCAGCACCATCTCGTCGCAGCGGCGGCCGCGGGCCTCCGCGGGCCGGCGAGGATCGCGGATCACCAACGGCACCCGGATCGACTCCTCGTACATCAGCCACTTGCCTGCCAGGCCATGAGCGCCTTGCATCTCACCGTTGTCCGATGTGAAGATCACGACCGTGTTGTCGTCCAGCCCCAGATCGGCGAGAGCCTGCATGATCTCGCCCACCGCCAGATCCGCTCGGCTTATCAGCCGGTAATACGTCCGCATGTGGGCCTGATAGGCGTCCGGGTCGGCCAGCCATTTCGCTCCCGGACGGCCTCCCAGCGAATCGCGAAGGAAGTCGGGCAAGGATGCATAGGATGCCGAGGTGAACGTCGCGGGCGGCGGGATCGTGACGCCCTCATAGGGATTCGGCACATCCGGGTCGAAGTAGTTCCAGGGACCGTGCGGTTCTTTCAACGCCACGGTGAGGCAAAACGGCTGTTTGCGCGAATTCTCGCGAAAGAATTCGATCGCCTTCTCGGTCATCAGATCGGTCAGGTATCGCTCCTTGCCGTCGACGACCTGCCGGAAGTTGATCGTCTGCGGAAAGCCGTACCAGAAGTCGAACTGGTCCGCGGGCAGCGAGAGGTGACGGATATCCGGCTTCGGCCAGCCAACGGCGAACTTGCCGAGATAGCCGGTACGGTACCCTGCCTTGCGAAGCAGGACGGGATAGGTCTGTGCCATGGCCTCGGCGGACAATGGCTTCTGAAAATCCTCGATGCCGTGGCGCCGCATATGCTGGCCGGTGAGGATGCAAGCGCGATTCGAACAGCAGATCGACGTGGTAACGAACGAGTTGGTGAAGAGGACTCCGTCGGCCGCAAGCTGATCCATGTTGGGCGTTTGGATTACCCGGTTGCCCATGCACCCGAGACCCGATTGCGGCTGATCGTCCGTAAGGAAGAAGAGGATGTTCGGGCGTGCGCCGGCCGGCTTGTCTTCCGAGGCTTGACCATGGGCAACACGGATACTCAACAGGAGAATCAGACATATTGCCATCAGGCGGCGGTCTTTCGAAGAGGACATCGCGGCTTCCTTTCTTCTGGGTATCTGCGATTCTTTCTACTCGTCGACTGAGACGGCATCTTTGGGAGCATCTCCCGATATCTCGAAAACTCGCTCTGCACGACGAAAATCGTTGGCCCGCAGGGCAATGCCGGTGGTCTCGCTGCCGCCAACGCGCAAGACGACCGGCACGTCACCGGCAAGCCGGCAGCCGTGGGTCAGTCCGCCGCGAACCTGGTTCAGCCAGACAAGCGCCGGCGCCGAAGGCGAAAGGTCGGCCCGCAACCCGGAGAGACTCACGTCGGACACGTCGTCGAGCACGAGGGCCGGACGGCGGTCTTCCTCGTCGAAGCCGAAATCAAGCCGGCTCAACGACAGATTCCTCACGTGGCGGCAATAGAGCCCATAGGCCGGCAGCGGGCCGAACATCGAGCCTTTCGGATACGCGTCGGTCTTTTCCGGAACATCGAGGGCCGTCGGACCGGTGGCGCCGCCGCCCTGGAAACGGATGCGAATGTTGTCCAGCGTAACGTTCTGGACGGGATGGCCCGGGATGCCGGTGATCGAGCATCCCAGCGGACCGACGTTGGTCGCCGTGATGTTGCTGATCGTGACGTCGCCGAGGGTGCCGACGCCCGACGGCCGATCGGGGAGTTGCCGGCCGCGGTTTCCGAGCCGGACGAAGATGGCAACCGCGACGTTGTTCATAGTGATGTTCGAGATATTCACGCGCCGGCACATGCCGCCATCGACCTCTTCGACGGCGACTGCATCGCCCTTGGTGTCGTAGATGGTGCAGTTCGTGAAAAGGATATCTTCGAAGCCCCCGATCGACTCCGTACCAAGTTTCAACGCCGAGGCCGTGCTGCTGAGCACGCAGTTGGTCACGGTAACGCGGCGGCACGGGCGGGCGGCCGTGGCTTTGAGCACGATCGCGTCGTCGCCGCTCTCGATATGGCAGTTCGAGATGCGGACGTCGCTGGAGCTGTCAATGTCGATGCCGTCGCGGTTCTCGCGAATCATGCTGCGGATCGTGATGCCGTCGATGACGACGTTTTCGCAGGCCAGGTAGTGGGAAAGCCATCGCGCGGAATCCAGAAACGTAAGGTCCCGGACGCGGATATTCCTGCACTCACTGAACCGCACAATGTACGGCCGCATCGCATCGTCGCCCGGCCGGGCGGGAAAATGTTTCCCCTGGCCGTCGATCACGCCGCGGCCCACCAGCGCGATGTTCTCGGCGTGCTCGGCGTAGATGAGGCTCTTGGTGAAGCGGGGCTGGTAGTAGTAGGGAATCTCGGGCGTAATGCTGGGATAATCGTCGATGTCCCGGCTCGCCAGAAGTGTCGCGCCGGCATCGAGACAGAGCGAGACGTTGCTCCTCAGCCGAATCGTGCCGGAGCGAAATATTCCTGCGGAAAGCCGGACCGTGCCGCCACCCGCTTCCGCGCAGGCATCGATGGCCTTTTGGATCGAGGCCGTATCGAGCGCCTCTCCGTCGCCGGTCGCGCCGTAGGCATATACGTCGTACACTCCGGACTGCCGCGATTCGCCGGCCGATGCCGGGGCGACCGCAAGCAGTAGGACGAGCACGGTGAGTGTCGGATGTCGCATCGATCGCAGGTGCAGGGTCATCGATTCTCTCCACTTGGCTGTCGATTCAGAGTTTCTGCCGCGTGCGGCAAGCTTCTGTGGCACAGGGTCGGGAGCCACTTTCCGGATTGGCCCCAACCCAGCCGGGCGTTTCCTGCGATGGTCTTGGGCCGATTCAGAAAAAGACTCCTAAACCGCCTCAGTCTCCATCGCAAGTATGCTCCGGAGAGAGTCCTGATTGCAACCCGGCTACTCATGTGCGAGACGCTGCAGCGACTTCGCATCATCGTCGCGTCCGGCGCGGCGGTAGAGGCGTGCAAGGTTCTCGGGTACCGCCGACGAATTCGGCGACGTTTCCATCAGCCGCTCATACGCCTGGATCGCCTCGGCAAGAAAGCCGTGCCGCTCGCAGCATGCGGCGGCCAAAGCCAGAAGCGACGGCTCGCCGCATCCAATCAACTCCTCGAGCTGGCGCAAGTTCTGCTGTTGGTCTTCCGTTGCAGTCGTAAAGTGCCCGTCGTAGAACGTTGCATGCTGGCCGACTCCGGGCGGGGCCGCCACGCGCCAACGGTAGACGGTTCCTGGCTGCAAGGGCCAACCGGCATAGTCGATCGTGGTGTTTTGCGTGGTGGTCTTCCAGAAGAGGCCGCCGTCGCTGCGGGTCACCGTGATCTCGTACCGCTGCACACCGGGAATCGCCGGCCAGGAGAACGCGGGATTGGCGGCAGCCACCGTGGATGCAGGAATCGGTACCAGCCTCGGACGATCTACCGGCGGGCCTTTGATGAGCGCGGTGCCGGCCAGGCTCACCTCGGGGATCTTCGGCAATTCGTCGATCCATTGCCCCAGTTTGCGGTTTGAAGTTTTCAGTGCCCTCGCGACGAGAATCCCCGGCGGCCTGCAGCCGCGAGCCGTCACTTCGACGTTGGCGGGAACCTGCAAACGCTCGAGGTGCCCGTCTTCGCGAAAACCGAGCACGATGATCGAGCCGGGCTTGCCAGTGAGGCGTTCGCCGGAGTAGACGGTGCCGTACAGGGTGGCCGGGCGTGCCTTCCCGCCCGGGTCGGTTATCGTCGCGTCGCCCTCGGCCTCCAGTATGCGAGCTGCAAGCTGGGCCCTCTCGGCTGCCATGGCGGCACAAGGTATTGCCATCGCAACAAACGTTATCAGCCATCGTCTCATCGTACGACCCCCGTGTTGTTAACCTCTTTATTATACAACCCGATGGGATACACTTGAATGACATTTTCTTTGCCTTTCATCCGCAAGGAGCTTGGGGCCGGATTGCGGACGAGGCGTTGGCGGTCCTGGGGCTGCAAGGCGTCGTAGGTGGCTTGGCTGATCAGGATCGCGGCGTCGAGGTGCCTCGTGCCCGTCTCGATCCGTGACGCCGTATTCACCGTGTCGCCGATGGCCGTGTAGTCCAGACGACGGGGGCTGCCGATGGTGCCGATAACCGCTTTTCCCGTGTGGACTCCGACGCCGATGCGGAAGGCGGGTGCGCCCAATTCGCTCCACTGATGCTCGGCGCTTTGGACTGCGCGTATCATGGCAACGGCCGTCTCGACGGCCCGCAGCGCATGATCCGGCTGATGCCGAGGTGCTCCGAAGATGACCATCAGGCCGTCGCCGAGATACTGGTTGACCGTCCCGCCTCGCAACTCGATCTCGGGAACGATGACGGAGAAGTACGTGTTCAGCAGAGCCACCACCTCCTGGGGCGTGCGCTTCTCGGAAAGGCTGGTGAAATCTCGCACGTCGGTAAACAGGATGGTAACCTCTCGCTCTTCGCCCCGCAGTTCCGCTTTGCTGGGATCGGCCTCCAGGGCCTGGGCGACGAGTTCGGACTTGAAGAGCCCCATCATCTGCCTCATCAGGCGCCACCGAAGCGCGAAGACGACGCCGTACACCATGACGCCGAGCAACAGCATGGGCACGACGTCGACTCGATAGCTGCCCCACCAGAAGACCGCGACCGCAAAGGCCTTCCAGGTCCAATGATGGACCAGCGCGATGACCGCTCCCCAAGCGAGACTGGTCCGCGTGATTGCCGCTCCCAGCACTGCTCCGACCACGACGAGCGTCAGGGGCGTGGAGAGCCACCAGGGGGTGGAGATGAATGCGCGATCGCCCAGAGTAGCGATCACGTTGGCGTGGATCTCCACGCCCGCCATACGATCGATATCTTGCTTGACCAGCATCTTGCGCAGCGCGCTGGCCACGGACTGGTTGGCATAGGGAGTGCTATGCCGGTCGGGTTGGGCGTCTGCCGTGATGCCGATCAACACGATCGCGTCCTCGAAGTCGTGGCGGAGCTCTTCTTTTCCCGACTCTGCGGCCAGGACGGTGCGGAAGGGA
Organism: Thermoguttaceae bacterium; assembly: GCA_040768665.1. Taxonomy (GTDB): domain Bacteria; phylum Planctomycetota; class Planctomycetia; order Pirellulales; family Thermoguttaceae; genus JABWBD01. Next base: position 101,215 of record JAXGMN010000035.1, on the reverse strand, counting down.
ATTGTCTTGACCGTGCCCGGCGGGCCAAGGTAGTTGATCGGCAGCATACCGTCGCTGTCCAAGGGAATGCGCTTGCCGTCGAGCTGCAACTGGGGTTGTTCGAACCACTCGCGAGGAAATCTCATCGCCTCGGCAAACACCGCCAGAGCCAGCGAAGCCCGCAATTGCCCCTGGTCGTCTGCCGCGCGGAGGAGTTGACGCCGGGTGAACATGTCCCTGTCCGGCGTCAGATTGACGAAGGCCAGATCGTTCCAATCCGGTCGGAACGGCTGCCACTCGTATGCCGGCAAGATCCATCGGTCTGAGCGGACATTCCACATCGGCAGTACGACGTTGCCCGCGTTCAGCACGGCGACACCCACGGTGCCGGCGTCGCCGGGAGCGCCGGGCAGGTAATAGTCGGGCGTTGTTTCCGTCGCCGGGAGAAGAACGTCGATCCCGACGGCTGCCGCACCATGCTCGTGAACATAAGTGACGACGCGAGCCAACTCCGGGCTCAAGAAGGCAAGGGGCTTATCGATCGACCGCAGACAATTGTCGGTAATTCCGACAATGACGACATGGGTGCTCGTTGGCCGTCCGCCGCGGAAGAGCGTTGCGACGTCGCACGTCCAGTTCTCCAGCCATCGCGCCGTTTCAGTCGTCCCCAGGCCCCAGCACACCAGAGCGCATACCACCCCCACAACCGCCCCTCGTGCCGGGGGGGTCTGCAACAAATGCCGGATTCTGTCGCGCGTCGTTTCCACGGAACGGCAAGTTCTACCGGGGCTGTTGAGGTCGATTGTGTTTAGAGGCCCTCACAAAACGGTGACTGGCTCCGAGCCAGACAGTCGCAAAACACGCAGAATATGTCTCTCGGCGAGGTGCCTGTCCCCGTTTTGCCAGGGCTTTTCACAGTATCATCGCCGATCTTGTTCGCATGTCCATTTACCTGCCTCATTGTTGTCGGTGCGGCGCGATCTGTCGAGTTCTGAGCCAAGCGGAATAAATTGCCCGGCACGGGATGCGGCGAGGGAATTTTTAGCCAAGTCGAGTTTTCTACGATTTGACTTGGACGATGGGCTGGGCAGTAAGGAGTGGAGCAGGTTGGATTTGTGTCAAAGGACGTGCGCGCAAGTTCGCACCGGTCGAAAGCAGGGTGTCTAAAAAGTCGTCTGAAGAGCCTGGCCTGGACCATGGAGCGTGGAGCAAGGGAGTTGGGCGATCGGGGCGCGTGTGGTGTCCGGTGTCGGACGTTTGGGATACGAGGTCAGACGCGATCGCGGCGTGGTGCCGTGTCGCCATTTTTGCGATGCCCCGCGCTTTGGTTGCAAAATTTCGGGCGAGGGCATCAGCCGCAACCCGTTTCGCGCTCGGTACTTGCCGGGTTGGCTGTTGACGGAAGTTCCATATCGCTCGGCAGCGGGGCGTCAAAATCGCTGCGCTGCCGCGGGCAGAAGGGAAATCACGACTCGGCTCGTGGCCGGATTTCGTGGATGGATTGCCTGCCGGACGGTGTCGCGAGGTGCTTTTGAACGACACGTCGTGCGTTTGTCGTCGTCGAGGAGCGCGCCGCCGCCCGGGCGTGCGCTCGAGCGCGGCGGAAGGGGAAGCCAGGGATCTGGACGGTCCAGCGGTGGAAGGTTCTGCGGGTTCATGGGGTATCTTGGAGTTGGGGTGAAGTGGAAAGGGTTGATCGTGGCGGCAATAAAAAAGCCCGCCGCCTCACTTGGCGCTGGTTGGCAGCGCGCTAGTGAGCCGACGGGCTCATCTTGATACCTGCTCTTTTTGGTTCAGGCTCTTCCGATACCCATCCCGTTTTCGGCAGTATAGCAGATGTAGTGTACTTCTGTCAATATACTTCTCGGGGTAATTGAGAAGCACTCTTGGGGCGGGTCCGACGAAAAGGGCGTATGGCCCGCATTCTTGGTGCGAGTGCTCAACTGGGTCGCGAACCGATGGGAAAATCCGCCCTGCCACGGGCTCACTGGCCGCCACTGTCCTTCGGTCAGCGTCCCGCCCCGTTGGCACTCAGCTAAATCGGCATGCCTGTGCTCAGATCCACTGAGCCGGTGGCCCGACGACAACGACCGGCAGTTTCAGGACTTTTCTTTCCAAGTAGTGGGTCAGTTTACGTGAGCAGAAGTGGCCCAGTTTTGGTGAGCGGCAAAGCCCGCCCCACTCTTCGATACGCACGGATACGATTCCGTCACGGCTGGCAGCGATCGTGTCGCAGAACGCCTTGGCACGGATAACCGCTTGCCGGTGGTTTTCGGCCAGGGTCACCAGCGATTGGCTGCGATCGCGGTGGCGGGCCATTACGCGGTAGCCAGCCAAGGGGCGGATCGGACGGCGAGGTGCCGATGTCTGGAAGTTCGTGTGAGAGTCCATGGTTGACCTCCTCTGCAAGACGACCGCCGCGTGCCTTCGGCCCGCCCGCGCAGACGGGTAATGCGGCGTCGATTCCTTGCAGAGGCAACGTTCATGGACTCATCGCAACACCTCACCGACTTTGATGGTCACGCTCTACGCGACCTGGCCGAGGCCGGTCCCCAGCAGACCGATTATTGCAGGCCGACACCAGCGAAATACGCCAGAACGCCGGCCGCCAACGTACTATTGAGGGTTGTCGGCAGCGAGCGGTTCGCGCGGCCCAAGATTTGCAAGTTCCGTGCCAGAACCTGGCTTGTTCACGCGGCGAACAGGGGGAAGAAAAGGGAAGAAAAAGGGTCAGAACTATTTGCGATTGCCCAGTTTGTCACAAAACAGTTCTGACCCTTTTTCACCCGCGCACCGTTCAGCGCCGGGTTCGGGAGCCGCGCGCCGCCGCCGTTGCGAGTACTGTCAACACCCGGACGAGTTTGCGGGGAAGAAAAAGCGGGTCAGAACTATTTGCGATTGCCCAGTTTGTCACAAAACAGTTCTGACCCTTTTTCACCCCTTTTTCACCCGAGACCGTATGGCCCGCGAACAGTGTAACCTTCACCAAAATCGCTCTGCTATGCAATTACCAACCTATGGCACTCGCGGGCTAATAGCCTGGGCCGTCGGTTACGCCCACCGACGGTCAGCGGATCGTAGTTCAAACGGATCGCGACCATGGGTTAACGCTGGTGATCCGCAGTAAGTGATTGATTGCCCGTAGTTTTCTGCTATTGGGCACTCGCGTTTAATGCAGCGTCAGCCGCCGCTCTCCTGAGCCATTGGCTGGGACGGGGAGGCACTGCCGTTCGAGTTTAGCTTGCCCGCGTCCGTAGGCATGCGGTTTGCTCGAACGGGACGGCATTGAACCAAGACCATCGCTGCACAAATCACCCCCACCGTCGAGACAACCGCCACGCAAATCCACACCACAAGTGAATACCCGAGATTGGTCTGCACGCTTGTCGCCCATGCCGCCGCCCAAATGGCCGCCACGGGAAGAGCGGCTCCCATGCAAAACGCCATCCAAAAGGCATTATGGATGAACTGCATTTGCTCCTTGGGCGGGTTCAGCGTGCCGATGGGACAGCCGACCTCCAATGCCTTCATCCGTTCTGCATGGAAAAACTCCCATCGCACGCGGAGATGACGCAGCACGATCCACAGCAGCAGACATACGACAATCAGGAAGGCCGTGATCGCAAGCACGAACGGCAGCACCTCGGGCAGGATAGATAGGCTGGTCTCAGGCATTGGTTTCGGCCTTTCGATGAACAAAAGCTTTCGGCATTTGAACACATGTCGGTCGGGGCTGACCCTGCTCAACGGTCAACGCACCGGTGCAATCCTTCGTCGCACCACCTCCATCACGGCCTCGCAGATGAAGCGGCTGTTGTCCTTCGCTTTCTGGTTGTCCTCAGACCATCGTGTGTAGCCCAGTTCTCGGAACGCCACATCATCTGCTTTACCCAACTCCAGCAGAACCTCTCGAATGAACTCCCAACCGTTCAATTGGAAGTCCTGCAAGACCTTTGCTCCGTTGGAATACGTCAGTCGCTTCAACTCAGGGCTCACTCGGTCCTCGGGGATTACGCCCGGGAATCGTCCTTCACGGCCAAGGGATTCCAGAAATTCACAGACGAGTCGTAACGCATCTCAAACAGCCTGCTCATGTCCTCATTGGACAGAGGCCATGGCCCATGGTAGCGTATTTCCCCGACGCCTCCGAGTCCCAATCCACGTTCGGACCAGCGTGCCGTTCCCTCCGTGTACCACGAGTTCTTGAAGTACGTGACGCTGTTCTGGATGATGTGAAAGAACTCGTGTGCCGGAGTCAGATTGGATGAGGCTTTCACCGATGTTGCGACATCGAAGCATAGCGTCCTTGTCTCATCCCCGTCTTGCGGCCGACGAAACCTCTGCAATTCGTCATAGGCCACCCCATTGTGCCCCAGAACACTCCTGTCCAGCAGGTGAATATCGAGGAAGGCCGCAGTTTTGTACCGATCAGTTTGGAAGGGATCAGGAAAGCCCAGTGTCTCCACAAACAGCGAATAGGCAGCCCAGGTCTGTTTTGCAGCGTCTTCGACGTGATCCGGCACGCCGTCGCCGTTGGCGTCCGCATCATCGACGGCATGAACTCCTTCGGTATCGAAGAAGATCCGCATTTTGCCAACGCGATGCTCGTGGTGCAAGGCAGTACGAATGCCGACGAATTGTGCTTCGGCCGGGGTGGAACAGAACGCCACGGCCACCGATGTAAGACAGCACGTCACAAGGGATGCTTTCACGGAATGGATCATGCCCTGCACTCCTGTCTCAGAAGTCCGTAGAACTTGTCCTTTGCCTGTCTTTCGATCCAAGATAGATGGCCGCAGTTCTTGAGCACGATGAAACGGAAGTCAGCCAGGCAGCCCGAGAGTGGAATTTCAACGCCCTCCGGAGGATGCGGATCGTGGTCGCCGTGGATCGCCAGCACCGGACAGCGAATCTGTCGGGCAGCATCCAGGAATCCACCGCGACTTCGTAACTCCTCGGCCTCCTTCCAGACGCTTTAGTAGACCCGATACTGGCACTCGATGATCTCCGTGTCAAGCGTCAGGGGATCCTAGGCATCAGCCTTGATGAGCAGAGAGGCGAGGCGAGCAAAGGCCCTGCCGGCGTGTTCATTGTTAGGCTGCAACTCTTGTGTCAAAGCCTCAACCTCTTTTCGGTCTTCGAGACTGAGGCGCCTGAGCCGTACGCTTCGAATTCCGGTCGCATAAACCTCGTCGAACACACCACTGCCGACGAGAACGAGCTTTCTGACCTGATCAGGGTAGCGAATGCCAGCATTAGCCCCCGGTGTGATTTCCGCACGGACTTGTCGAGCAGCAGCCGGCTGGTGGAGTTCGCACCATTCCCACCGGAACCGAAATCAGACGCGCCATCTCCTGTTGCGGGTCTCACCCGGCTTCTTCGGCGGAACGTTATGCCACCTTGCGGCGCTCCGCGCGGTTCAACTCCGCCGCCTGTTCGATCATCCCCAGCGTTTCGTCGATCTGCGCCGTGCTGGTGAAGCCGATTGTGAAGGCATGCACGCAGCCCAGGCCGAGGACGTATCGCAGGGCCTGGAGACGTTTCTCGGGGCTGTCGTAGCCGGTCTCGCCGAAGATCTTCATGCCCAGCACGCCGTGGCCCAAAGCATGCATCTTCTTGATCTGGGCCGCCACCAGGTCGGGTTTGCCGTCCATCTTCATTTCGAAAGGGTTAATGCGCACCAGATGCACGTCGATCCAGTCGTTGCTGGCCGAGGTGACCAGCGGGTCGAGCCCGTGGCAGGAGACGCCCACCGCCTTGATGCGGCCCTTTTCCTTGGCGTCATAGAGCACGTCCATCACAGGACGCATGTCGACAGGCCAACTGCCTTGGCCCATGGCATGCATCAACAGGGTGTCGAACTCATCGATCCCGAGCTGCCGGCGCAAACGGTCGATGTCGGCCTTGGCGGCCTCGGCGGTCTTGGCCCGGGTCTTGGTTTGGACGAAGTACTGGTCGCGGGGAACGCCCTTCAGCGCGGGGCAGACCATGTCGCGGGTGCGGTACGCGTCGGCCGCGTCTATGTAGGTGATGCCGCGGTCCAGGGCGTGGCGCACGAGCTTGGTGAACGCGGCTTGGCCGAGGTCGTGCTGGTCGCGGCCGCCGTGGGTACCCGTCCCGATGCCCAGCACGGATGTCTGAATGTCGGTCCGGCCCAGCGCGACCACGTCCGAACCGCTCTTGATCTCCGGAATCGAGACCTTGGGTGCTTGCCGTGCGGCCCAGGCGAATCGATCGGAAAAAGTGACTGCGCCGGCGGCGGTGCCAAGCTCGGCGAGAAAATGGCGACGAGAGATTCTTGACATGGCGATATCCTTGGAAGTACGGGTCTCGTTCGGCGTGTACCCGGCGGGATCCGGGGACGACCAGCAACGATCAGTGCGTGCCACGGTATATTTTCCGCTGCGGCAGGCCGGATGGCAACTCTCGCGCCCTTGATTCACGGTCCTGTGGGCTCAAGGAGCGCGCCAGTCAGAACACTGGGGCCTCTTGTACGTGAGCAAAGCCCCCCGTATTCCCCGGGTTTCAGGGGGCTGTTGACGCCATTTTCGGGAAGTGAGCCATTCGGGAAAACGCGAAGAATCCCGGGCGTGTCGGCAGTTCGGGCGATGACCGACATGATGTCAGTAGTGGGGACCGACGCTCCATCCTACCCACGTGCGTCCATTAGGACGAGCGGGGCGGAGGCTCTCCGGAAACCAAGCAATCACCCTCCCTTCGCTCGCCAACTCTACACCGAAATCTCCTCCTCGATACATAGGACGCAAACTCGGCGGCGGATCCTCGATTGTCGGCTTGGGCAATTTCAGATAACCTCGTTTCACCTCCAAGCACTTGCCAGACTTGGCATCCCAGACGCGCACCGTTTTGTCGTCCGAGTTGCTGTAGGTCATGAGACTATCGGGCGTATATGCCACAGCGTTGATCCTGGCTTTGTGTCCGCGAAAGACAGCCACCTTCGCCCCGGTGTGAGCGTCCCACACGCGGACCCTATTGTCAGTCGCACCGGCTGCAATCCGGCGTCCATTCGGACTGAAGCAGACACACGTAGTTTTCCACAGAAACTCGTGAGACAAGGTCGCTTCTCTCCCCGTTCGGGCGTCCCATATTCGTAACCTGTTTACGGCTTGCGCCGTTTTGGCGTCGCTAATTGATAGCCAGGTGTTAATCCATCGCCCCTCAGGGCTGTATTCCACCCTTTGCAGATGCTCGTTACGTGAGCTAATCACGGCCAGAAGACTTCCATTCTGAGCGTTGTATAGCCGGGCTGTGTTATCCCGCGAGCGGGTCAGGATCTGGCTGCCGTCCGGACTATAGACGACCTGCTTTACCAAATCGGTGTGTCCGCTGGCATATCTCCGCCCGTCCGGAGAGAAACAAACGCTCGTTGCGCCGCCACGTTCTGCATACGAGCCGGCAAGCTTGTCCCCGCTCACAGCGTCCCACAGCAGCACGCAGCCATCCGCGGAACCACTGATGATACGTCGGCCGTCGGGACTGTAGGCCACGTCATTGACGTGATGCCCTTTGTGCGGATTCCTTGGGGTCGCGGCTTGAATAGTGAATAGGCTCGAATCCCAACAGGCAGGGATGGTCCTTATTCACTGTGCAAGCTGCGACTCCAAAGCCATCCCTGTCGATGTTAAGAGGCGGGAAATAAGATTGTGAATCCTTCTTGGGTGAAATGATGATCGTTGGTCAGCGCCTCGGTCAGGCCGACGGTCTTCATGGCAAGCATCGACCGGCAATCGGTCAGGCTGTACCCCTTGTCGAGCCGGGCCTCGTAGAGGGCCAAAGCGGTGTCGAAGTCAGCACGCGTCTGGGGGAGCACGTCGATGACCGGGTCGTTCCTCAAGTCGCGGACCTGCGCCACCGCCAAGCCACGCCAAAATGCTCCGGCGCCGCTCCAATAGTTCAAAACCTCGGTGAACACCTCGTCGGTCGTCACGATGCGTGCGACCGCCAGTGTGCGACTATAGGACAGGACGGCGGTGGAAGAGGTCACGCGGATTGAGCAGGGCGACCCAGTAGAACGTGTCTGCGAAGAGCACTCGCGGCGCCATGGCGGGGTCACTGCCGTTTCGGCTGGCCGTAGAGATAGTGGTCCAACTGGGCAGCGCCGTCCGCGGGGACCTTGTCGAGTTCTTGCGGGGGAGCGTTGGCGGCTAAAGCCGCAATCCGCTCCCAGAAGGGCTTCGCTGCCGGTTCCAGAACGATCCGGCCAGCCTGGATCTCGGCCACCAAGTTGGCCTCCGGCTCGACACCGGCCGCCCGGCACAGGTCGGCGGGCACCGTCACCGCGCCGTTGGCGTCCGCTTTCAGGAGCGTGGACATGGTTGGCAACCTCCGCGGGGAACCCCATCCTCTTGCGTTTTTCTCGGTCGCAGTGCTTCCCTGAGCGTGTTAGCGTCCAGGAAGACCCCGGCACCCCTCTGTTCAGTATACCACCGGCGCTGCCATCGCGAAATGTCGGTCCTGGACTATCGTGTGGCGGACCGGAGGAAATGGGCCGGTACGACTTCCACCGCCAGGGACCACTTCACCCGCCAACATACAAGGAAAGGCTTTGAATTTCAGCTCTGGGAGTGTCGGAAGTTCGGGGACACAGCACACCTCCGGCGGCTGACGGCACTCGGGCAGTTCTCAGATGGCCGCGCCGGAGCAGGACGGCGAAGTGGCGGGGTGGCCCTGTTTAATTCGGCACCGGGGCGGTTGTGTGGCAATGCTTGGAGCTGAATTTGCGCACCATTGGAATCTCACCTTACCACAGCTCCAAGCAGTGTTCGTCCGCGGACCGATCGGCGCCCTCACTCGGGCAGGTCGTTCGGCAGTTCGGGCGGACAGCATAGGCGAACCGCAGAGAAACGCCGAGGTCGCAGAGGAGAGGGGCCTTACGTGACACCAACATTGCGGAAAGGCTGCGGACAGCGATGTCAGAATTGGCAGTGACAGGCGTGCAACAGCCCGCTTGCCCGCGCTGGCGCGTGGCCGGTGTCGGTCAGGGAATCCGCAAGTCACGGCAAGTCTGCTCGTAGCTTGTTTCCAGATCAAGTGGTATGCAGACCTTGGGGTCAGGGCCGGAAAACTGCAAATGGGTTCTCGCAATTTCTGTTGTACGGCCTGACCCCAATCTTGTTTTTTTCTGACGCAGGGGAGTCATGGTAGGGGCTCCTTGCAAAAGAGAGGGAAAACGAGACACACACCCCTCCATTGTCGCCGATGAGCCGCCCTGTGGCTCCCCTGCGCACAAAAACCAGCTACTCAAGCTGGGTGAATTTCGCCGCTCACGTCTCCACTTCTGCCGCGAAGCGGTTTAGTTCAACAGAGTCTATGTTGCCAGGTTCGCATGCAGATTCTGCGAAATGGAAATCGACGATTTTGAGGAATCGATTTCCTGAAGATGAACGATGTATTGCACGGTGAATAACCCAGGTACATTCCTTGGGGTCGCGGCTTGAATAGTGAATAGGCTCGAGTCCCAACAGGCAGGGATGGTCTTTATTCACTGTTCAAGCTGCGACCCCAAAGCTATCCTTCTATCCTGATCTAATCGGCACCACGTCCCGCAGCCATTTCCCACGAACAGGAGGATGAATAGCAGGATCGACAGACGAGTGGATCGGGTCATAGGATCGGCCTCACCGTCCCGGCCTTTCCACTATGGCTCGACATACTTTTCAATGTGAGGCGTGTAGATGACTTTCATGCCAGTCTCTTGAGCAGACAAGCTCAACCTCCTTCGACGGGTCCAGGTTCAAGTCTTCCCCTCGGAGTCCTTGCCATTCCGCCAGATAGTTTAGCGTCCCATACTTTTTCGTCTTCAATTTCTTTTCAACGCCACCCTTCCACGCTAACACCGGAAGTTCACCACTCTTCGCCTTCTCTGCCAACTCTGGTTCTCGTTCAGCACGTTCTCGTCCCACCTCCCAACAGGTGATAAGGCCATTGTCTGCCCCCTTCCATCGTTCATCCCATGTTAGACCTTCTCTGATCGGTTCCTTGATAGAACGAAAGACACGTTCGATAGAATCGAAGAGTTGCTTGCTCATGCCGTCTCCTTTTCTATCATTTCGAGGAAATCCCGTTCCGAAAGCAATTCAATGTCTTGCCCTTTTTGCTTCAAGTCTTCTGCTTTGCGGAGCTTGGAACTTTTCGTTTGCCCATCGGCAAACTTGCGGAAGTCCTGCTCCCCGACAACAATGAAGTTCGTATCTTTGGTCACGCCGTTTCCCACTTGGCCGCCCAGATCAACAACGCATTGCATGGCATCCCTTCGGCTCATGCAGAGTGTTCCAGTGAAAGCGAAGACCCGATCGAAAAATGGGTGTCCCTCGTCAAAGTGATCCGTTCTGGGAACAATCCCCTTCACGTCAATCCTGTGACCGCCGGAGCTACTACAGCCACTCGCTGGAAAATAGGTACCGTCCTCCATGATACACCCATGAACAATACCCGTCTTCTTGGACAAATGTTCCAGAGAATCCGCTTCCAAGAGTTGGCAAGCTCGCAGAGCTACCAAGGCGGAAGCGTTGGCATCACTCAAAGCGTTGTGATGGTCAAGCTCAATTCCCAGATGAGCGGCCACAACGGAGAGAGCAAAGCTCAAAAGATCGGGCCATGCCTTCTTCGCAATGATTCTGGAACACGTGTAATTGACGGCGGGGAACGGCAAGCCATAGAGTTCGAGAGTATGCCGCAAGACGCTCATGTCGAAGCTTGCATTGTGGGCGATGACGAGGCCGGACTGGAGAAACGGCCTGAGTTCTTCCCAGATGATCGGGAACTCTGGCTGGTTTTCAACATCTTCTGGTGTAATGCCGTGAATGGAGATGTTGAAGGGGTCGAAGTAGTTGTCTTTCGGTTGGATGAGCCGATAGAACGTGTTGGCAACTTGCCCATTTTTGACGACAACCACGCCAACGGAACACGGACTTGAGCGTTCTTCGTTGGCGGTCTCAAAGTCAATCGCTATGCAATCCATGATGAGACCCTTTCGTCGGGTGTATGCCCACTTCATACCGCTTGCCACGCATCATACCCGCTCGTCAGGCCGAATGCTACTCCCATCGGCCCGACAACGGCCATATTCGCCGCATCGATTCGCTCGAAACCTACCCATCCTCAACGGGGTGAATATGGCCGTTGGCCAAACATGGGTTGATTGGACCGCCTTCCTGGGGAACAACCCCAGGCTACGATGAAAGAGGCCTTCGGCCAAAAAGACGCTGCAATCTGTGGAACAAAAACCGGAACGACACATGCCGATAGAATCGTCGCATTTTCACCCCCCGACCCCGTCCTTACGTGGCGCGCGGAGCGGGCCCACTGCGGTTCTTACGAGCGCGGAAGGTGATTTTGCGTTTCTCGCCTGCCTTGAGATCGACAACTCGCCGGGCCGTCGATCTCCTGGCCCTTCGGCGCGATCAGCTCGTGGCGGCCACCGTCGCAGGTCGCGCAGCACCCGCGCGCGTGGCGAGCCCGTTTTCCCATTGGAGATCGACCTCCAACCCGCCCCGCCCACGCAGCCCCTTCACCTCGCCCTTGGGCCATGCTGCCGGTAGAGCGGGGAGCAGGGCAACCCGGCCGTTCTGGCTCGAAAGCAGCATCTCGGCGATGCCCGCCGTGCCGCCGAAATTGGCGTCGATCTGGAAGGGCATCGGGCGGTTTTTCCCGGGATCTTGTCGAGCAGATTCGGATTGGAGTTGCGGGCGATGAGCTTCACCAGCCGGTCGCGCGCGGCTCAGGGTCGCCAAGCCGCGCGTAGAGGCTGACCTGCCACGCACGGCCCCAGCCGATCGGCCCGTCGCCGCGGAAGTCGAGCGAACGGCGGGCAGCGGTGGCCAGCTCCGGCGTCTTGTGGAGGTAATCTCGTCGCCCGGATAGAGGCCCAGAGGTGCGAAAGATGCCGATGGCGATTGTTCAGGTCGTCGCGGTCTTCGAGCCACTCCTGAAGCTGCCCGTGCCGGCCGATCTGGTTGGGAGCGATCCGGGACCGCAACTGTCGGAGCTTCGCGCAGAACTCGTCGTCGACGCCAAGAATCTCGCCCGCCTCGATCACCCAGCCGAACAGCGAACGGATAATCTGGTGATCCATGGTGGGGCCCATGACCAGGCCGCCCTGCTCGGGCGAATTGGACGGCCCGGAGATCAGCCATCGCCGGCCACTGCGGGGATCTTCCACGAGGTAGTCGGCGAAGAACAGCGCGGCTTCCTTCAGGATCGGATAGGCCCGATCGCGGAGGAATTGCCGGTCGCCGCCGTACAGGTAGTGCCACCAGAGGTGCTGGCAGAGCCATGCGCCGCCGGTCGGCCAGATGCCGTGGTTCGCCGCGTTGATCGGCGCCGTGCCGCGCCAGCGTGCAGACCTTGGGGTCAGGCCGTCAACAGTCAATAGGCTTACTCATTGACTGGACGGCCTGACCCCAATCTTGTTTCCGCCCGCTCCACGTCCCGACTCGCACTGCACGCCCGGCAAGGAACCACCTATCGAGATCTTCGCCCGGCAGATGTTACAGCGAGGCACAATTCAGCGCCCCTGAATGTTGCATGTACTTGGCCCGTGGTACAATGTACCGAGTGACTGCGTAACTCTGACGGCAGAAATACAGGCTCGGCGTTTTGGCACACGGAGGGGTGCAGTGCCCATCGAGTTCGTTTCTGGAGACCTGTTCGCCAACACCTATGGCGTCGAAGCCTTCGCGCATGGCTGCAACTGCGAGGGGTCGATGGGCGCCGGCGTTGCCAAGGGCTTCCGCGAGCGTTATCCGGAGATGTACGAGCAGTACCGCGCCCGCTGCAAAGCCGAGTCGCGTCAGTTCAACCTCGGCGATGCCTGGCTTTGGCGGGCCGAAGGGCAACCGTCGGTGTTCAACCTCGGCACCCAGGAGCGGTTCTGGCACGCCCGCGCCAGCTACGAGGCCATCGAGCAGGCGCTGGCCAACACCCGGGAGCTTGCCGATGCGGAGGGCATCCGCAGCATCGCCATCCCGCGGATCGGCGTCGGATACGGCGGGTTGTCGTGGCGCAAGGTGAGGGCTATCGTGGAGCGCGTCTTCGCAGACTGGTCCGGGCGCCTGGTCGTCTACGAGGAGTATGCTCCGGAGAAGAGCGGGCAAGAGGCCGAACCAGACGCCGGAACGGATCGTGGCAGCGTCCATCCTTCTCGCGGTTCGGCGTCTCGAAAGCCGATGGTCTCCGGCGCTGGGCGCGGGCAGGCAGGAGGGCGGTCTCAACGCCGTAGACTGTCCTTCCAGGTCAAGGCCCTGACCATCGCCTGCACTGATCACCGCCGTTCCGAACGATTCTATCGCGAAGTGCTTGGCGCGGTGCCGCTGCCGGCCGACGATCCCGGGTACGGCTGTGTTTGGTTGCGGTTGGGAACACTGCCGATCACCCTGATGCCGAACGCCGCCGAGTCGAGTCCGGCGGAGTTCCCGACTCACGCCATGCCGATCCTCTGGTTGGAAGTGGCTGACTTGAAGGCTGCAAGCCGGCAGTTCGCGAAACAGGGAGTCGAAGTGGTCACGCCGTCGGATGGCCAGTTTATGCAAATCGCTGATCCGGATGGCTTGGTCATCGAAGTTTGGCAGTCCGAATCCGAAGCGTGAGCCGAACCCAGCCTCATCCCGCCCGCCCCACCTCTCAACTTGCACCGCACGCCCGGCACGGCCCCACCTCGATCTTTGCCCGGCACCCGCTGCAGCGGATCGGCTCAGGCAGAAACTGCTCCCCGTCGTTCAACAACGGCCGCTCCGTGCTGATCGCCACCCGCTTGCCGGCCGCCACGGCATCCACGGTGTGCGGCGACACGCCGGCTTCCCTCGCGATTTCGCTGGGGGAGATTCCCCGGGGTCGCGGCTTGAATGGTGAATAGGCTCGAGTCCGTAACCGTTCACGGGGCGACCGGGGACTGGTCCATTTTTCGGCCAGTTGACGCGGTTTCATGGTACAGACGATGCCCGAAAACATGGACCTGTCCCCCTCTTTCCGCCCCGTGAACGGTTACCTCGAGTCCCAACAGGCAGGGATGGCCTTTATTCACTGTTCAAGCTGCGACCTGGGGAGGTGAAAACGGGGGCATACGATCGGCTTGCTGGGTTTCCATTTTTCTTCCTCATTTTCATCCGTGCCCCGGCCTTGCCATCCGTGCTACTTTGTCCTTGAGTTGTTCTGATAGCACGGATGGCAAAGCCGGGGCACGGATGAATAAATCGGTGGAACAGAACCGGAGGTCGAATCAGCCGATAGAACCACTGAGTTTTCACCCACCCAGCTGCGACCCCAAAACCATCCTTTCTTAATTTGCAGTTAGGGGCGCCGAAATTGATGAGCAGTCGATGCTCCCTGCGGCAGGCTCGGAGATCGCCACAGGCAAGCCGACGCCCGCTGATCATGCCGTGGTTTTCCTCTCCATTTTCGCGGCCCCCAAGGTCACTGTCTTCGCGCCGCCTCTGCCGAAGCCCTCCGCTTCACCTGCTGTCGCTTTCAAGAATCATTCGCCCGGAAAGTGCTTTCGTGTTTCTCGCCCGCCTTGAGATCGATCACTCGCGGGCCGTCGACCTCCTGGCCCTTCGGCGCGATCAGCTCGTGGCGGCCATCGCAGGTCGCGCGCAGCACCGCGCGGGTGGCGAGCCCGTTTTCCCATTGGAGATCGACCTCCAGCCCGCCCCGCCCACGCAGCCCCTTCACCTCGCCCTTGGGCCATGCTGCCGGTAGAGCGGGGAGCAGGGCAACCCGGCCGTTCTGGCTCGAAAGCAGCATCTCGGCGATGCCCGCCGTGCCGCCGAAATTGGCGTCGATCTGGAAGGGCATCGGGCGGTTTTCCCAGATCTTGTCGAGCAGATTCGGATTGGAGTTGCGGGCGATGAGCTTCACCAGCCGGTCGTGCGCGAGCTCAGGGTCGCCAAGCCGCGCGTAGAGGCTGACCTGCCACGCACGGCCCCAGCCGATCGGCCCGTCGCCGCGGAAGTCGAGCGAACGGCGGGCAGCGGTGGCCAGCTCCGGCGTCTTGTGGAGCGTAATCTCGTCGCCCGGATAGAGGGCCCAGAGGTGCGAAAGATGCCGATGGCGATTGTTCGGGTCGTCGCGGTCTTCGAGCCACTCCTGGAGTTGCCCGTGCCGGCCGATCTGGTTGGGTGCGATCCGGGACCGCAACTGTCGGAGCTTCGCGCAGAGCTCGTCGTCGACGCCAAGAATCTCGCCCGCCTCGATCACCCAGCCGAACAGCGAACGGATAATCTGGTGATCCATGGTGGGGCCCATGACCAGGCCGCCCTGCTCGGGCGAATTGGACGGCCCGGAGATCAGCCATCGCCGGCCACTGCGGGGATCTTCCACGAGGTAGTCGGCGAAGAACAGCGCGGCTTCCTTCAGGATCGGATAGGCCCGATCGCGGAGGAATTGCCGGTCGCCGCCGTACAGGTAGTGCCACCAGAGGTGCTGGCAGAGCCATGCGCCGCCGGTCGGCCAGATGCCGTGGTTCGCCGCGTTGATCGGCGCCGTGCCGCGCCAGAGGTCGAAGTTGTGGTGCAGCACCCAGCCGCGGCAGTTGTAGTGCACCTGCGCGGTGCGGCGGCCGGTGACGACCAGGTCTTCCAGGGCATCGAAGAGCGGTTCGTGGCACTCGGCCAGATTGCAGGATTCGGCCGGCCAGTAGTTCATCTCGGTGTTGATGTTCACCGTGTATTTGCTGTCCCATGAGGGAGCGAGGCTGTCGTTCCACACGCCCTGGAGATTCGCCGGCTGCGATCCGGGACGGGAAGACGCGATCAACAGGTAGCGCCCGAACTGGAAGTAGAGGGTCGCCAGCCCGGGGTCCTCCGCTTGGGCCAGCCGCGCGATCCGCTCATCGGTCGGCAGTTTGCTCGCGGGGCTGTCGCCCAGGTTGAGTGACATGCGGCGGAAGAGCCCCTGGTGATCCGCAACATGCCGCTGCCGGATCGCGTCGAAGCTTCGGTCCGCCAGGCCGGTGGCAACCTGCTCGCAACGGGCAATCGGGTCGGCGCCGGTGTCGAGGTAATTGCGGTAGCTGGTGGCCGCCGCCAGGTAGAGACACAGTTCGTCGGCGCCCTGGACATGCAGGGCGTCACGCCGGTGCTCGACCTGTCCGCCGGTCGCCCGGGCGACGACGCACGCGGCGTACCGCAATACGCTTTCTCCCATCGGCGGTTTGAAATACTGGCTTTCGAAGGGGCCGACGCGCCCTTGAATGGTCAGCGTTGCGCCATCGACGTCGACCGAATCGAGCGGATGCGGTGTGGTTAGCTTAATACTGCACGTAACCTGCTTGGGACGATCGGCCCGGATTCGCAGGGCGACGACCTGGTCGAGGAAGCTGGCAAAAACCTCGCGAGTGTGTGTCACATCGCCAATCCGGTACTGCACCCTTGCCGTCGCCGAATCGAGATCCAGCTCTCGCCGGTAATCGACGGCCTTTTCGTGGCCCGGCAGGTCGAGGATGAGATCGCCGAACGTCTGATAGGGCAATTGCCGCAGTGGAACGCTCATGAAGTGTTCCATGGCGAGGGCTTCGGCTTCCTTCTGTTTCCCCTCGAACAGCAGTTGCCGCAGCTTGGGCAGGTAGGCGGCTGCGCCGGGGTGGCTGTAGTCGCGGGGTTTGCCGGCCCAGAGCGTGTCCTCATTTAACTGGATTCGCTCTTCGGCGGCGCCGCCGAAGACCATCGCCCCAAGCCGCCCATTGCCAAGCGGCAGGGCCTCGGTCCAGGTGTCGGCCGGCTGGCGGTACCACAGTACAAGGCGGTCGGCGGCGCCGGCGGCGGTTGTTGCGAAGATCGCGGCGACGGACAGGATCAGGGCGAAGAAGTTCTGCATGGCGGGCTCCACCAAGGACGGTTTCGGAAAAAACGGAGGATCGACTTCGGGAGAATCATTCGCCGAGATATCGAGAGACCTGGTGCCAGGGACCCGTCGGCGCGCAGGTGTATTGTCGCAGCGGTCGACCTTGTTGAGAAGTCATGAGAGAGTCCGGCCCGAAAACCGCATGGAACGGTTGATAACTTGCCGCGTTTTGCACCGGAACGGCGGCGCGGCCAAACGCCCTATCGCCGGCCCGTCCAGTTCTTGACGCCGAGCAGAAAGAGCGTTCCCATCGCCCGAGCGGCTTCCTGCATGTCGATTTTGGAACTGCCGTGCCGCCGGTCGACGAAGGTGATCGGGACTTCCGCGAACCGCGCCCCTTCGCATTTCAAACGCCAGAGGATCTCCTCATAGTAGGAGTAGCCGCGCGAACGGATGCGGTCGAAGTCGAGCCTGGCGAGCATTGAAGTGCGGTAGCATCGAAACCCGCCGCTGCAGTCCCTGGTGCGCAGCCCGAGGAGCCAGCGTGCGCAGGTATTCACGCCACGGCTCATCAGGCGTCGACGCAGTGGCCAGCCTTCGATGCGTCCGCCGGCGGTATATCGGGAGCCGATGGCGACGTCGACCGGCTGCTCGCCCGGAGGCTCCATCGCTTCGAGCAGTTTCGGCACTCGATCGGGAGGGTGGCTGAAATCGGCGTCCATATTGAGCACGAACCGGTAGTCGCGCTCGAGCGCGTAGCGCATTGCGGCGACGTTGGCGGTACCCAGCCCGAGCTTGCCGGGACGGTGGAGACAATGGATCCTCGGATCCCGGAGCGACTGCTCGTCACACCATCGGCCCGTCCCGTCCGGCGAGTTGTCGTCGATCACAAGCAGGTCGGCCTGTGGGGCGTGCCGAAAGATCTCGCCAACCAGCCGGGGCAGGTTTTCGATTTCGTTGTAGGTGGCGATGGTGACAAGAGTCTTTTCGGGGTCGGGCATCTTTTCCGCTCAAAACCGATGGTGACGCAAAGCTGTCGGGCGACGAACCTCCGCGTTGGCACCGGTGTCCTGGGTTGGCTGCCCGGCTTGCCTTGCGAAGGGCGGGTATACAATAGCCCCCCCTATAAAGATCCAAAGGTCTTGCGAATTCGTCGTTTAACCGCAGTGCCCAACGGGCCGCGCTTGGGGCGGAGCGCGGCGCGGCTATCGGTCACCGGCGCGCGGCCCGTTGAGCACTGCGGTTAAACGACCTTTACAGGGCGGGTATACAATAGCCAAGTTGCTCTGGCACTGACAGGCCGCCTTACTACAATAGATGAATTCGCTCTGACGCACACGCTTGCTGACTTCGATGATCTGCCTTTCCCGCTCCGCACCCCGACCGGTGGGCTCGCCGGTCGCTCTATCTTACGATTCCCCCGCCCCAACCGCCTCCGACCGACGGACCCCGTACGGCTTTCCTTTCTGGATGGCCTACGCCGGCAATACCCTGATCACGGTCGCTGTGGCGCTGTTGTACCGCTATGCGGATTTCGTGACGCTTCTGGGCGGGACGGAGTTTCACCTGGGCTGGATTGTCGGGGTGGGCATGATTGGCAGCTTGCTGATGCGGTTCGCGCTTGGGTCCGGGATCGATCGCTATGGCCCGCGGCGCATCTGGCTGGGCTCGCTGGTTGTCTTTGCCCTGGTATGCTTTGCGCACCTGGGGGTTACTACGTGCCATGGCCCGGCCATTTACCTGCTGAGGATTGCTCTTTACTCGGCGATCGCCGGGATTTTCGGTGCATCGATCACGTTCATTTCGGGCCGGGTGCCCGTGGCGCGGATGGCGGAACTGGTCGGAATGCTGGGCACATCCGGATTCATGGGGATGGTCGTAGGCAGCCTGGTGGGTGATCAGGTCTGCGGCGGACAGACGATCGGGCGGACGCAGGTCGACCGCTTGTTCGTCTTGTGTGGTACGCTTGCGCTGGCGGCGATCCTATTTGCCTGGCTCGCTACCCGCAATCTGGCCGGGCCCGGTCGACGGCGACGCCGCGCGTCGTTGATGTCGCTGGTGAGTCGCTATCATCCGGGGACGGTTCTTCTGGTCGGAGTTGCCGTGGGCGCTGCCTTGGCGTTGCCGGCGACATTTCTCCGGACCTACGCGGCGGAACTGAAGATCGCAAAAATCGGCCTGTTCTTCGCAGTGTACTCGCCGACGGCCATTCTCACACGAGTCGCCACGCGTCGCACGCACGAGCGGATCGGCCTGGTACGCCTGACGCTCGTCGGGTTGGCGATTCTTGCCGTTGGCAATCTGCTCTTTCTCGCGGTGGAATCGCAGTGGCAATTCGTTTTTCCGGCGGTCGGATTCGGCATTGCGCATGCGATCCTGTTTCCGACAATCACCGCCAGCGGAACCGGGACCTTTCCCATCCGCTACCGCGGGCTGGGAACGATGGTGATCCTGGCGGCATTCGACACGGGCCAATTGGTAGGCGCGCCGATGGCCGGGGCGATCGTCCATTTCAGCGGTCTTGTCGATCTGCCGCGCTACCCCACGCTGTTCGTAACGATGGCGGGCATTCTCGTAGCTGTTGCCGCCGGGTATGGACTAGCCCGCCCGCCCGCCGCCGGCCCGCAGGCGCAACCGCGACGAAAGAAGGTCCGCCGCCGAAAGAAGCGACGGGCGTTGGCGCATGGGACGGTCTAGCGGCAGGGTCAGGAAAGGAATCCGGCTCCGTAAGGCGAGCGGCAGGTGAGAATTTACCCGCACATCAGCCCGGCTGCTCGGAAGCAGGCGGGCTGATGGCAATCGGGAGGGGATGCGATCATCTGCCACACGCCTAAGACCTTGTATCTTCGGTCCCATCCATCCACGACTCCTTGCGGCGCCTGTCCCTTTTTCATCAGACCAGTCCAGCAGTGTGTCAGTCGGTGTAGAACACCTGTTTCATCGTCTTCCACTGGTCGCCGACCGGGGTGCCCTGGATGCGAGTCTGGAGCGGGTCGGTCAGCTTCCACCAGTCGCGCATGTCCGGGTCGGCCCCAATGGCGGCCATGTCGGCGTCGAAGTCGTCGCCGACGTACTCGAAGTAGCTGAACAGGTAATGCTTTCCGTCGTCCAACTGGGCGACGAAGATCGAGTAGTTGCGGATATTCGATTCGCGGATCTTCTGAAGAATCTCGGGCCAGACGTGTTCGTGGAGAATGATGTATTCCTTCATCGTCTCTTCGTTGAGCCCGATCACGGAACCGACGCGTTTAATCGTTTTCGGTCCTCCTCCTTTGGCTACGGCCTGTGGTTTCGCCGTCTTGGGCTGGTCCGCCTTGGCGGCGGCGTTCCGGACGGCGGTACTGTAGAACATCGCGGCGATGACTACGAACGTGAGCGGGAGTGCGACAGCGCTGACTCGAAGGTAATGCTGCTTCATGGTGCGGGTCCTTCAGCGAGGGCATTGCCGGGGGGGTGAAAACGGCCGGTTGCGGAGGTTGGGACTGCCAAGAAATTCCGGCGGTCCCGAAAACGGGGACAGGCACCTCGCCACGATGCGTTTTTCAGCGGCCTGCCGGGAATTTGGCTGGGAGCCAGTCCCCGTTTTTGAACCATGCCCAATTCTGGCTCGCGCCGTCGCGGTACGTCAAGCAAAATCTTCAACGAACCGCCGGAACAACCCTCAAGAAAGGCAAACAGGCACACGTTACATGCTGTCGCGTCCATCCCAGATCACCGAATGGTGCCGAGATCGGCGTTTTCCGGTAGGGCGGACGGCACGCAAGGTGTGCCTGGCAGGTTCGAAATTCGAGCGAGCGGTTCTGGCCGAGAGAGCGGCAGAACAGATTACTCGGCGGGAACGGTTGTGGTGGGTGGGGGTACGGCGTTACCGGCGTCCCCGGCGGGGGCTTCACAGCCGACGAGAGTGCCGAGGCAGAAAATACCCAAACAACAGACAACCAAGAACTTGCGAATCAACGTTGCTCTCCTTCTTTTCGGGTGGCAGGGAGTTGAAACCCTTTATTTTAGACCGCAGGAATCGAGACCGCAATGGCTCGCGCGGGCTGACAACCAAGCCACCTCTCAGAGGGACTATTGCTGCACTTGGGCGAACCTGCTCAATTCCTTCGACCGTCGCGGTCGATCCTTCTTATTTAGACCTTTTCGCGTACGATCTATTCCCTTCGCGGTGATGAAAAAAGGGACCGGGTCCGCAAGACCTTGCAGCTTCGGTCTATTCACCCACTACTACTTGCGGTGTCTGTCCCCTTTTTCGTCAGGCCACTATTGCCCTGGTCCGAGCCAATGACCCGAACCGAGACTATCCCACGCAGTCGGGCTGCTGGAGGCTTGCGAACCCAGCCGATTGAGACCGTGGGCAGGTGGGAGCTGGTCCGGTTCGTGGCCGAAGGAGCCATTTGCCGGGTCTATCAGGCGAGGCCATGCGGAACGGGACAGAGCACTCCCGCCTACTGCCTGAAGATGCTCCACCCCCAGTGGCAGGACGACGCACGGGCAGCCGCGCTGCTGCGCCGGGAGGCCCAGGTAGGGCGAGCTGTGGACCATCCACACGTCATTCCCGTATTGGCGGCCCGACTGAGCAGACCGCCCCACTACGTCGTGACACCGTGGCTTGAAGGTCGGACGTTGCGCGAACTGCTGGCAACCGAGACCCCGGATGTGACGGAGGTTCTGTGGATCGTCCGGCAGGTGGCGGAAGGCCTGGCTGCGCTGGACGACGCCGGCTGGATGCATGGGGACGTGAAGCCGGCGAACATCTTTGTCTCGCCCGAAGGCCACGCCACGCTGCTCGACCTGGGCTTCGCGAGACGGCCGGCCGAGACCGGCTCCATCGCCGACCGATGTATTCTGGGAACGTGCAGCTACATGGCGCCGGAGATGATCACCTCGGCACTGGGAGCCGACATCCGCAGCGATCTGTACAGTTTGGGTGTCGTTCTTTTTGAGGCGATCGCCCGGCGATTGCCGTTTGAAGGGAGCACGCTTTCGGAGATCGTCCAGCAACACCGGCAGGTTCAGCCCGTCTCGCTACGAGCCGTCGCACCGCGGGTGCCTGCCGGCGTCGCGAGCCTCGTCGCGGCGCTGCTTTCCAAGCAACCGCTCCGCCGTCCGCAAAGCCCGCGGGAACTCGTCAGGCGGCTGGTGGATTTGGAAATCGAGGCGTTGGCCCGTCGGTGAGCGCGTAAAAGAGCCCGTCTAGCCACCGCTCTTGCGGCATCGCGCCAGGGACATCAGGGCGAAGGCGGTGCCGTACTGTTGATGGTAGTCGTAAAAGGGGAAATCCCACCACGAGCCATCCTTTTCCTGCAGCGGCAGAAGAACGGTGGCCAGGAGGTCCTGATACCGGGGTTGCTCGGCAGGCTCGAGCAATTCGATGCAGCGAGCCGCGTAGTAGTGCCCGTAGTAGAAGAAGTAGCCGGCCACGGCAAACCAGGATTCGTGCGGCACGGGGCGTTTGCGGCCCATGTCGAGCCAAAGATTGCGGGCAAATAGCCGATCGAGCCAAATGATCAAGACTTCGTCGGTTACCGCCTGATCGCCCCAGATCCGCGTGGCAAAATTGCACGACTGCGATCGCCCCAGGCTGCCGCCGGGCCGGTTGATCGAGTACATCGGGCTCCACCGGAGATATTCGCCGTAAAGATAGCTGAAGTCCGGCTTACGCTGTCGCCGGATCGAGTCCAGCCCCCGTTGGACAATGCGATCCGGCACCTCGATGCCGATTTCCTCGACTTCTTTGAGGGCCGTCAAGACGGTGGCGGAAACGAACGAGATCGACGATCCGCTGGGCCTTTGGGTGTGGGCCTCGAAATCGTAATAGCACCAGCCGCCGTCGACGCACTCGTAGCGAGTAAGCCTGTCGATCTGCCGGCGGATCTGCTCTTCGATCGCGCGGCGGCGTTTCTTGTCGTCCGGCAGGCGGCCGTGCATGTCGACCAGGGCGTGGAGCGCATAGGCATGGCCCCAGTTGTTGTAAATGGCCTCGGGGTTCGCGCGCCGGAGGTTGGGAAGGTTTTCCAGCAGCCATGCCTCGCCGCGCTCGAGCGCCTGTTGTTCGGCCTGGCTGTCCGTGCCGAGCTCGATCAGCGTCGATAGGCACATCGCCGTGACGGCCGTGCGGAAGGCATGGTGCGCGCCGGGCACGGGGGCGTAGATGTTCAGCCCCTTGGTGTTGCGGGCCGAACCCCAGGAGCCGTCCGGGTTCTGCCGCTGGATGAGGAAATCGACGCCGCGGGCGATGGCGGCCTCGAGTTTCTGAGGGTCGACCGGCCGGACCGACTCCGGCCGCGGAAGTTCCTCCACAACCGATTCGCTTCCACCTGTTTTCGCAACGGGGAGAGCGCCGGGTTCGGCGCCGAGACTGCCGGCGGGAAATCCCGCGGCCGCTGTCACCAGGAACAGGAGCCTCCATGTCCAGGTGGGACCGGGGAAGGAACAACTGCCGCAACCGGCGGGAACAATGCGTTCTACCGAGGCAAAAGTCTGCTTCCGGCGGGAGCCGATCCCATCCCGGGCGTGCCACTTAGAACCGATCCTAAGACCGCGCCGGGAGAAGGGGACAGGCACATTTTGCTCCGAAGACTCCGCAAAATGAGCCAGTACCCAACGATTTTGGGATAGGCTCTTCTTCACTTGCCCGTCCTTGCCCGATGGATCGATCAAACTGCCCACTACGAGTCCTTTTTCTTGGGTTCTTCCTTGAGGATTTCGTCGCCATTGTCGAGACCTTCGAGGATCTCGATCTTGTCTCCCGATTTCTTGCCGACGGTCACCGGCTGTTTGCGAGGCTCCTTGCCTTCGCGGACAAGATAGACGTACCGCTTGTCGTCATCCAACTTCTCGGAGAAAACGGCAGAGGCCGGCGCCACGAGGGCGCTTTTCTTCAGGTACGGGGTGACTTTGACCGTGCAGTTCATCCCCGGCATGAGAGGCTCGGCCTCGTGCGGAAGCGAAACCTTCACCATAACCGCAAACTCTCCGCCGAGCGGGACTGTCTCGACTGCGTCGATGGTGGCCGCAAGCTTCATTTCCGGATAACCGCCTGGCTGGACGGCCCCCTTGAGCCCGGGCTTCACGTAGTGGAGCGAACTCTCCGGAACCTTGGCCTGGATGACCATCGGGCGGGGCTTCACGATGGTCATGAAGACCTTGTCCCGCGTGATGCTCCCGCTCGGCCGAAGTTCCTCCGCGGCCGAGGTCGCGTTGGTCCACTGGCCCCGGGAATAGTGACCGTAGTAGATAATGCCGTCCATCGGCGCCTTGACCGTCATCTGCTCCCGGTCTGCCCGTAATTCTTTCAGCCGATCGAGCGACCGCTCGCGTTCCACCTTCATTTTCTCCAATTGGATTCGCTGCTGCTCGAGATTCAGCGGCAGACTCACCTGGGAACGTCGGGTGAGCAGCTCCTGCTGCTTGGTCTGAAACTTTCGCGATTGTTCTGATCGGGGCAAGTCGACCTTGAGTGTCTCCTCGTGGTTCACCTTGGCGTTTTCCAGATAGAACTGCGCCCGCTCGACGGCGTCGCGCTGCCGCTTGAGAATGATTTCCTCAGTCTCCTCGGTCAGGTCGTCGGCCTTGTACATCTTCTCAAGCTGCCGGAGCTCTTCTTTCTCGTAGTCGAGGCTGTTCTGCGACAACTTGAGTATGAATTCGGCGCTCTTGACGATCAGCGGCTTGTCGATTTCCAGGAATCGCTCAAGGTCTTCGTCGGCCATCTTTTGGTTTCGTTCGGCCAATTCCAGATCGAGCGGGGTCGCGGCCTCGAGGATTTTCAGATTTGATTCCGCCTGTTTCAACGAGAGCTCCGAGAGCTGGAGGTCTTTCTCGAGATCGGCGAGTTGCTCGTTAATCTTCTCCAGATCGAGTTCGACCAGCACGTCGCCTTTGCGAACCTCGCGGCCGTGTTCGACCGCGCGGACGACCGTCAACTCCTTCCACTGTTTCGGCCGCAGCGCGATCTCGGCCATGGTCGTTGCCTCGAAAACGCCCTTGAGACTCAGATCGATCTTAAAAGGCTCTTTCGTAACCTTGACGGTCTCGGATTTCTCCGGTTCCTTGGGCGGTTCGGCTTTCGGTTCCGGCTTCGCTTCGGCCTTTTTCTCTTCCGCAGGCTTCTCTTCGGCCTTTTTCTCTTCCGCAGGCTTCTCTTTCGGCGCGGTCTTCGCCCGCTGCTTGGGCTTTGCCGCATCTTTCGCCTTGGATTGCTCGGCTTTCGCGGCGGGCTTCGCCTTCGTTTCGCTCGTTTCTTTCTTCACAGCCTCGTCCGCCCACGCGCGGTTGGCTCCGAGGAGCGCTCCGATCACGGCGCAAACGGACAGAATACGGATCAACGCGGTCATCGGTGCTGTTCTCCAAAGGTGCAGGGCTGGTGCCGGGGCGGAAAGAGGCCAACTCGGCGGTGGCCCGCCGGCAGGGCGATCCGTCGGTAGAGTTCACAGAGACGAAAAAGGACTTGCCTCCATTTTTTCATGGAACCGAAACCAGTTCAAGCGCCCGCCCTACCATTTTTGGGGAATATCCTGGCGGATGTTCGGAAACGGGCGGGGTAAAGAGACGAAGTCTTGCGGCGGCGGTCCCTTTTTTTCTCAACCGCCCGCCACGGTTTCAAAAAGCTCAGCAGCCGGGCTGCTTGATGTCCTGGCGGTCGCTGTTTTTTTCTCGCCGTAGCCTGTCAGCGGGGCACCGGCCAGGCGCCCTGATGCGTGTGGCGAAACCAGCGGTCGAGGACCACGTGTCGGACAAACCAGCGGTTGGAAAGCAATCTCCTCCCCAGGCTCCGACGGAGACCGGAAAACCGCAAGTTTCGCGGTCCGGAACCCCCGGTCCGCGGTCCAAACCGCTCCTGAAGAAGATCCCGGTAGGCCGCCAGGCGGTCGCGACCGTAATCACCTCCCGCCGAAGAGATCACCTCCGCGGCCATCAGACCGGACTCGATGGCCGGCCGGATCCCCTCGCCGCTCTGCGGGTAGGCCAGGCCGGCCGCGTCGCCGATCACCAGTACGCCGTCGTCCGCGATCTTTCGGGGCGAATGGCCGTAGTCGAGATAGGCATGGCCCTGGAATCGGCCGGGCAGTGTTCCGGGGATCCTGCCGTTTTGTTGGAGCGTGGCGCAGAAGTCGGCCACATGGTTGGAGATCTGGCGCCGGTCCATCCGCCCCAGCCCGATATTCAGAAAGTCGCCCTTGCGGAAACACCATCCATACCCTTCCAGGTCGCGGCAGAAATAGAGTTCCGGTGTTTCCGGGGCCACGCGGCACTCCGCGGCCTGGCGAGGGTCCATCTCAAACTCGATTTCCTGCGCCGCGATGACAACGTCGGCGG
The DNA here is from genome assembly GCA_040768665.1 of Thermoguttaceae bacterium. GTDB lineage: Bacteria > Planctomycetota > Planctomycetia > Pirellulales > Thermoguttaceae > JABWBD01. Next base: position 75,118 of record JAXGMN010000035.1, on the reverse strand, counting down.
CCTGGCGCTCCGCGCCCAGCCAACGCGCAACCGGACAGAAATGTCCCCCGGCGCCGATGACGAGCGGTGTCTGCAGGCAACCGTTGACGACCCAACCGGCACCGTTGCGCTCGAGAGAAGTCAACGGCTCGCCCAACTCGACGGCGGCGCCGCACCGCCGGAGCAGGTAATCGTCGAATTCGCACCGGCGGATCCCGAAGCTGACCGGTCGGCCGTAGTCGGTCGTGATCTCCGGCCCGCCCAGGCACGCCGTTCGAAACGACGTGATCGCCTGAAAAACCCGCGACGAGCGGTAGTCGTCGACATCGAGTTGAAGCTCTTCGACGACCGATGGCGTAATCCAGCCGGCGCAGACCTTGTGGCGGGGAAACGCGGCCTTGTCGAGGACGACCACGTCGAGTCCCGCCTGGCGAAGCTTCCACGCGCAGGTCGACCCGGCCGGCCCGCCCCCGACGATCAGTGCGTCGCAGCTTCGCATTGTGCTATTCGCCGGCGGCCCGGGCATCGCAGTAGAGATACGCGCGGGTCCAGGGGATGGTGTCGTCCGCCGGACGCGCGAAGACGATCTGGAACAGGTGCAGCGCCCCGCCGGCAAACGAAGCCATCGACCCGGCCAGGTAGAGCCGCCACATGCGGACAAATCGCTCGTCGAACATCTCCCCCACGCGACCCGCCGATGCTTCGAAGCGGGCGAGCCAGTGCTCGAGCGTTCTCGCGTAGTGCAAGCGCAGGTTCTCCACGTCGAGCACGGCGAGGCCCGCCGACTCCACGACGCGGACCATTTCGCTCAGGGCCGGCGGATAGGCCCCGGGGAAAATCCGCCGCCGGATCCAGGGATTGAGCATGGTACCGGCGTGGAGTTGTCCGATCGAGTGGATCAGCCCGCGGCCGCGGCCGCTGAGGCACCGCGACATGACGGCGCTGAGGTCGCGGTAATGGTCCGCCCCGACGTGTTCGAGCATCCCGACCGAGACGAAGACATCGAACGGCCCCGCGATGCTTCGGTAATCGTCCTCGATGAACTCCACCTGGCCCTGAAGGCCTTCTTCGCGGGCCCTCTGACGGGCAAACGCGATCTGCTTGTGCGATATGTTGTATGCCTTGACGGCGACACCGTAGTGCCTCGCCATGTAAAGGGCGAGCGAGCCCCAGCCGCAGCCGGCTTCGACCACCGTCTCGCCCGGCTTGAGGCGGAGCTTTCGGCACACGTGCTCCATCTTCGCCTGCTGCGCCTCCTCGAGATCCGCCTCCGGCGCGGGATAATACGCGCACGTGTAAAGCATCTCACGGTCGAGCCAAAGCTGGTAGAAGTCGTCGCCGATATCGTAATGGTGGTGGATGTGCAGACGCGATCCGCGAGGCGTGTTGCCGCCGAGGACATCTTGAATCTTCGCCGCTATCCGCCGCACGAGACCCGGCGGACCGGTCGGCTTGTGGCGATAGAAGACCGCGAGCAGATCCCGGAGCCGCCCATCGACGGCAAGCCGGCCGTCGCTGTAGGCTTCACCGAAATTAAGAAGCGGATTGACGGCGATTTTCAATAGGGTCCGACGGTCGTGAATGACGACGCGGACATTCGCCGGACCCGGCGCGGCGGAAACGACCGTGCCGTCCCAAAGGATCAGGTCGACCGGCGGGCGGCCGATCGCCCGCAACATCCGCCCTGCGAGCCATTTTTCGACACGTGATGCCCCGGCGGTCTCTGTGCGCCGGATGACTTCGATCGCGGGATGCGAAGCTTGAACTCCACCCTTGGATGTCTGGGGATCGAATAGAGTTGACTGAGACATAACCCACCTCATCTCTACCAGATGCGTCGGTTGCGAATCGGCCCATCCTGTCTCTTCCGGCCATTTTACATCCTGCCGGAAACGAGTCCAGCACTTCCGCCACGGGTGTGCAACAAGAGCTTCTCACCCGATTCTTCTCCACTGCAACGTGGCACTGCAACGTGGTATTTCTGCCAATACGGAATTTAGGCAGCCTGCGTAAAATCGAAAAGAGATGATTGCGCGACCCGTGAGAATGAGCAACGGACGGTGTCTAAGGCGAGCGGCTGATGACGATTTACCCGCATGTCAGCCCGGCTGCTCGGAAGCAGCACCAGCTACTAGTGCTCCGTCAAAGTTGGAGTGACGGGTACATGGACCTGTCCCCCTCTTCCGCCCCGTGAACGGTTGCCTTCTCTGCCATCTTCCTTTCTCTCTTCCGCACCCCCCCTCTTTCAGCGGAGTCACGCACGGCGTGCGTTGACGCGCACCTCCCCTCCGGCAACGATGGAGGAACGCAGAACCGTCGATGCCATGCCCGCGACATCGCCGGCTGCTGAATACTCGAGCAGCGGGTCGACTCGGCTCTCTTGAGAAAGGGTAACCGTTCACACCCGCGGCCGGGGACTGGTCCATTTTTCGGCCAGTTCGAGTATTTTGGCGTCAAAAAACGTCGGCCGAAAACATGGACCGGTCCCCCTCTCTTCCGCCCCGTGAACGGTTACGAGAAAGGTAACGATGACACCGGTAAGCTCCGGAGCTCCAGCAGAGTTTTTTTCCCGCGCCTTCATCCTTGAGCGGCGAATGGGAATCTTACGATCCCCGCTGCTGAGCATCTTCTGCTGCGTTGTCCTGTTTGCCGGCGGGACGGAAGCCGCCGAGGTCAGCGGACGGGTGTTTCTGGATCGAAACGACAACGGCCGTTACGATTCCGCCGACTCGCCGGTGGCCGATTGTCTGGTGAGCGATGCGGTCCGGCTGGTCAAGACCGATCGCCAGGGGCGGTATATCCTGGATGCGGTTGCGGGACCGGCCGACGTCTTCGTGATCAATCCGCCCGGAACATGGCCGAGCGGACCTTGGTGGGTGTATGTCGGCGACGACGCAGCCAATCAAACAGCCGACTTCGCCTTGAAGAAAGCGGAGCAAGCCGAGCCCTTCTACTTCGTCCAGGGAACGGACATGCACCTCCGCCCCGACGCCATGCCGCAATACCGCCGATACCTGGACCACGTGAACGGCCTGGCAGTGCCCCTGTCATTTGCCGTTCACACCGGCGATCTCGTGATCGACGCCCTGCGCGTGACACCGCCGCAGGCCAAGACGCTCTTCGACCTCTACGAGGAAGCCACCGCAAGCCTGCACGCGCCGGTGCGAAACCTCATCGGCAACCACGAGCATGTTGCCATCGGGCTGAAAGACGAAAGCCCGGCCTCCGACACGGGCAAGGGACTGTACCGCAAACGGTTCGGCCCGACCAGCTACGCCTTTCGCTACGGCAACTACCATTTCATCGCCCTGGACGGAACGACCCTCGATCCCACAGCGTCGAACGGCTATCGCGACGGGCTCGACGAAGCCAGTGCCGATTGGGCCGCCGCGTATCTGGCGACGGTCAAAACTTCCGAGCCCGTCGTCCTCTTGATCCACCAGCCGCTTGGCCAGGGGCCGTCGGTTGAACGACTCCTCGGCGCCCTGAAAGGAAAACGCCTCATCCTGACCCTCTGGGGCCACGGCCACAATCGTGCGGTCAGCAGTTTTGGCGGGGCTCCGGCGGTGATGGGCGGCGCCGTCTCGTACGCCTGGCACGGCCTGATCCCCTACCCGCCCGACCCGTGGGCCTATGTGCTCTACCGCGTTGAGGACGCGAAAGTCGAGCATCTCTTCCTCGATTGGGCGCACCCGCGCGCGATCGAGGTCAAACGCCCCGCCTGGGAAGAACTCCTTCGCGGCGACGTACGCTTGGAGGGCGCCGTCGGCGACTTGGATCATACGCTACAGCGTGTGACCTGCCGCGTCGCCGATCAGGAAGCCGAAGCAAAGCTTGCACCTGCCGGGCAGATGAAGAAGAGCTTTCGCGCGGAACTCGATCTGGGCGCCCTGACCGACGGCGTCTACGACCTGGTGTTCACCGTTGCCGACGAGCAAGGCACCGAGGAGCAACAGCGCCCCATCCTCGTGCTCAACGACAAGCCCGAGCCGTACCAAGCCGGCGAAACGGCGAAACTGCACTTGCAGGTTTCCAAGTCTCCTCAGCACTCCGCCGAGGTCCTGGTCAACGGCCAGTCAGTCGGCACGATCACGCCGGCCGAGAAGTCACGCGCCCTCTCCTTTCCGCTGCAGCCCGACATGTTGCGGCGGCTCAACAGCATTGCCGTTCGTCTGGCCGAGGGCGACCAAGGCGAGTTCAGCAACCTGCATATCGCCGTCGGCGGCGCCACCCGCCGCGACGTACGCTTTGCACCTCGCCGCCCACTCCGCCTGAAGGCAGCCCGCGACGGGCTCGCTTCCACGACGTTCTACGTCGATCTCACCTACCAAGGGCCGCGCGGCCGATAGCCAAGCCGCGTCGATACGGCCACGCTGGAGAATTCGCTTACAGGAACAAAGAGGATCCATGGACCGATACATGCTCCTTGGCAGCTTGTTTGTCTTCGTTTGTGCCATCGCCCCGGAGTCCGCGGCAGACGACTGGCCCATGTACCGCGCCGACTCCGCACGGAGCGGCTTCACGGCTGAAACTCTGCCCGACAACCTCGCCTTGAGCTGGACGTTCCGCAACCAGGCGGGGCCGCAGCCGGCCTGGCCCTCGTCCAGCCGCATGACGTTCGACCTCGTGCACCATCCGATTGTGATGGGCGACACGGTTCTGTTCGGCACGTCGGCCGACGACCGTCTCATCGCACTTGATGCCGCCACGGGACAGGTCCGCTGGACGTTCTTCACCGAAGGGCCCGTTCGTTTTGCTCCGGTCGGCTGGGACGACCGCGTCTTTGTCGCCTCTGACGACGGTTGGCTCTACGCCCTTTCGGTTCGCGACGGCAGACTCCTATGGAAACGCCGCGGCGGTCCGGACGATCGAAAGTGTCTGGGCAACGAGCGGCTCGTTTCGCGATGGCCGGTGCGGGGCGGGCCGGTGGTCTTCGATGGCGTGGTCTATTTCGCCGCCGGGATCTGGCCGACCGACGGCGTCTACCTGCACGCCCTCGACGCGCTGTCGGGCAAGCTGCTCTGGACCAACGATCGCACGGGCAGGATCGAGATGGGCCAGCCGCACGGCGGAGCCACTGCAAAAAGCGGCGTCGCTCCCCAGGGTTACCTCCTTGCCGATGCCTCGCGGCTCTACGTGCCGACGGGCCGGGCGGTCCCGGCGGTGTTCGACCGCCAGGACGGCGAACTGCTCTATTACCACCTGCAGGCCAACCATACGATCGGCGGCACCCGGACCATCCTCGCCGACCGCTATTTCTACAACGGCGGATTCCTCTTCGACGCCGAGTCGGGAACACTCGCCGGCCGCTGCGGACGCGGAACCCTCGGCAGCGCTCGCGACGGTCTCGTCCAGTTCGATGGGAGCCAGGTGAATGCCTACGCCTGGAAGGAGATGGAGTCGGTCGACCGCAAGGGCAAGAAGATCGCTTACCGGGGCCTGGAGCCGCGGGCCCAAGTGACCGTTGATGGCAGCCAACCGATTCCGGCGGAACTCGAGAAAGCTCTTACAGAATCGACCCGTCTGAAGAGCATCTATGAGAACCGGATGGAGTTCCTCCCGCTGGCGACCGAAACGCGACCGGCATCGCTCAACCAGTATTTCGCCCAAAGCCGGCCGGAACTGCGACCTGCTCAAGAAGGACCACCCCGGCAAGCTGGTCCGTACGCTGGCCTACCGGCGCAGCCAGACGCAGAAGCCGCCGGTACTGCCCGCCGGCGGCAGCCTGCCGGACAACCTCATCGTCGCGTTTGCTCCAATCGAGGACTGCTTCTTCGCCGACTGGAACCATCCCGATGCCAACATCCAGGCCACATATCGCGACCTTCAGTCCTGGCGCAGGATCACAAGGCATCTCTGGGCCTGGCTCTATCCGAATCCCTGGGGTAGCGGCGAAGTGCTGCCGGTGGGCAATCTGCGCCGCAACATCAATCAGATGCGACTGATGCACCGGGCCGGCGTTGAGGGTATATTCACCGATCATCGCGGCGTGAACGAACGCTCCGGCCTCAGCGAGTTGCAGAGTTACCTCATCATCAAGCTCATGCAGGATGTGAACCGCGACGCCGACGCGCTGATCCGCGAGTTCACCGACCACCACTACGGCCCCGCCGCCGCCCTCGTGCGTCGCTACCTCGATGAACTGGAGCAGGGGCGCGAGGCAATGCACGAACTCCCGCCCGGCGTCACCTACACGTCGGGGCAACGGTACGACGACCGCACCTTTCCCTACCTCACCGTGGCCAACATCCACCGATGGCAGAGTTGCTTCGACCGGATGGAAATCGAGGTCGCCGCATCGCCAGGGTACCTGGCCAATGTCCGGCTGCTGCGACGAGAACTGGACTTCGCCAGCCTATGGAAGTGGTTCCCGTTGCGCAAGGCGCACCCCGACTACTTTGCCGACCCCGCCGTGTTCGCGTCGCGAATCGAGATCGCCAACGCCGCGAAGGCACCTGCGGGCATGACGCCAAGACCGCTGGCGCCCGGGGCGCTGCGCGAACTGCTCGCCGTCATCGAGGGCGGTGGCGAGGAGAAGGCACTGCCGGCGGAATTCAACGGCATCGACCCCTCGCGAATTCGAACTTTTGTGCCCACCAATACAGGCAGGCAATCGGGACCGAGGCGGCTCAGAGACCCCGATGCAGCCCGGGGCTACGCGGCCACGGTTCATCAGCCCGATCTGCCGTTGCAGGTCGGCTTCTACCAGTGGGAATCGCGACAGCCGCCGAAAGGCAGGCAAGGCGCACGAATCCGTGTGGAGCGCAAGGACATCGTTCCCGGCGAATACCGCCTCTACAAACTCGGCGCGATCATGGTCACGCCGGATAGCTGGGTTTGGTTCTCCGCCAGGAGCTGGCAGACAAATCAGCAACTCGGCGAGTATCTCTACGAGCCCGGCTCGCCGAATCGCTGGGATGTTTGGGTTTCGTTGAAGTTCGACGGCCCCAGTTACGGCGGCGCCGCGGCGGAGGACCAGGTTCTGTGCGATCGGATCATCGTCGTCAAGCAGCAGTAAAAGAGCCAAACTGTAAATGCCACCACCGACCCCGCATCGGTGGGGCGATGTTTGGCAACTACAAACAACGTCCTGTGAAGCCGTTTGCGCGATTTCTTCCGCCGCTCGGCCCTACAGGCCGAGCGGCGGAAGCGAATCACAAAACGAGGGTTCTTGGCGTTGCTTGGTGCCAAACATCGCTTACAGGGTGTTGCGATGGTGGCGTTTACAGTTTGAGTAAAAGAGCCACCGATGTTTTTGGGAGATAATCGGCGTCCACCGGCATCTATCTCCATGTCAGGCTTCAAAAGAAAAAGTGCCGACTCACCATCGCGTTCAGGCGTCTATTGGCGATGAACCCGGTAAAGGAAGTTCAGCAATAAAGCATAGATAGAGGACCGATGATTTCGCCGTGGTCAAGGTTTCAAGCCGAACCAAAGGTACCGGGCGTTGTGCCGATTATCCGGCGAACGTGCAGCCCGGACATCCTCTGCGCTTGTGACACTTGGCTACGATCCTGATCAACCACCAAAGCCCGGTGTCACAGCGACATCGGGCTTTTTTTCGTGCAACTCGATGGACCGCTGTTGGCTGGTCCCCTTGCCCTGCAAGTGTAGCGGATCGCCGACAGATTTCGAATCTGTCAGACGAGGTTCGACTCCTCGGCGGGGCGGCGCGATGTCCTCGGAGTGTGGCGGAATCTTGCACGCGACCCTGCGAAGGTCGAGGACCAGGTTCGACTCCTGGCGAGGAGTGCGACACGATGCTGCAAGAAAGGAGTGCGTCGATAGACGACGGATGAGTATCCCATCTGTTCCCGTGCCTTGCATGCGGCACAGTAACGGCTTGAAGTGTAAGGCACAAGGCAAGCCTAATGGCTGCCCCAAGCCGAATGGAGCGTCAGGGCGGGGAAGGTTGGCATGGCGAACGAGAGTGAATCATGGCTGAAAAGTTGCGTTAAGGAGAACTTGGGCTAATCGGCTGATACCCAAGGCTTTGAGCAGGGAAACCGCAAGTTCCTCGGTGCGGACGCGGATACCCGATGCTCACGCGACAGAGAGGACGCCTAAACCAATCGCATCTCCTACTATTGCGGAACGCGTGGTAACCCCATGAGGGTCGAGCCGCTCGTCGCGGCCCGGTAGGCGGATCGCAGAGTGGTAGGGAAATCCTCGGGGTATGGGATGTCGGAGCAAGCGAAAGCCGGCGGCAAAGGCAACGAGATGTAACCGGCTGGATAGGGCCTGTACTCAGCCCGAAAGAGGGCGGCGCGACTTCCGACTGGTAATTGACCGAAGGCGTTTGTGAAGGAAAGAGCGACAAGGATGGGCGAAAAGGAGAGCCGTAAGCCCAGCACGCACGCCTTGGTGATTGGGATTCCATTGATTGGGAACCGGTCATGGAGCACGTTCGCCAACTTCGGCAGGCGATCTTCCGAGCTACAAAGGAAGGTGATCTCAAGGAGTTCGTACCCTGCAAAGGGATCATGCTTCGCTCGCATGAGAACCGGGCTCTCTCAGTTCGCAGGGTGACGCAGATCAACCAGGGGAAAAGCACGGCAGGGGTAGACCGGCAAACGGTCACCACCTCCGGGCTAGAACGGTGGACCAGGCTCGCGGATAGCGGTTGTGGAAGCCACTGCCCGCACGTCAGTGTACATCCCGAAGGCTAACGGCAAGCTTCGCCCCTCGGAATTCGGTTGTCGTCGATCGCGCGGCGCCAGGCCGTGGTCAAAGATGCTCTTGAGCCGTACTGGGAAGCGAAGTTCGAGACGGCAGTTATGGGTTCCGGCCGGGCGTAGCTGCCATGATGCAGTTGAAAGAATCTTCAATCTGGCCTCCGCTAAAGAGGGAACAGGCAGCTGGGTTCTGGATGCCGACATCAAGGGGCCTTTGACAACATCGACCATGAGAAGCTGCTTAACCTGATCGGCAACTTTCCCGCGAGGGGAGATGATGAAGGCATGGCTGAAGGCGGGCTACATGGAAGAAGGCGTCTTCCACGACACCAGAAGCGGCACACCGCAGTGCGTGATTAGTCCTTGTTAGCCAACATCGCATTCCACGGAATGGAGAAGCCCTGGGGGTTCGCTACTTGGTTCGCAAGATCGGGCGTACCCGACTGAGCTTCACCCGCAATCGTAGGCTTGGTGCGATACGCAGACGACTTTGTGGTGTTCTGCCACACTCAGGAAGAGGCCGAACAGGCCAGGCAGACGCTAGAAGCGTGGTTCAAGGAACAGGGATTGACCTTCTCCCCGAAGACCCGGATCGTGAATCTCGACGAAGGTTTCGACTTCCTGGGCTTTAACATCAGGCAGTACAAGGTCACGGACTCCAAAGTGGATACCGACTGCTTATCAAACCGAGCCGCAAATCCGTGGAAACGATACGGCGGAAGTTGAAGGAGGCCTTTCGTGATCGACGGGGTTTCAGTGTTGATGGACTCATCAGCATGGTGAACCCAATCATTCGCGGATGGGCCAGCTACTTCCGCATCGGGGTCCTCATCCAAGTTTTCGGCAACCTGGATGAAGCCTTTTCTCGCTACCACAACAGCAATGGGTAGCGTGGCGGCGTCAAGGAAGTCGTGGGGATGGAAACAAACGCTACTGGGGTAACTATCGGCGAGGGAATACATGGGTGTTCGGGAAGCCGGATTTCTACATGCTTCGCTGTTGGTTTCCCCATCAAGCGTCACATCCTGGTGAAGCGATTCGCCTCCTGGGACGATCCCGAGCTCTCGGGTATTGGGATCCGGAGGAAACAGCGGGAAACCGCCAACGTCTCTCGCTTCCGGGCGGCGGTCGCCCGGGCAACAGGATGGGGTATGCCCGATTTGCCGAGACCACTTGCTGAACGGCGAGGGAGCTGCTTGAGCAACGAGCGATTCCGACCCGTCAGCCTGGTGGAACTCGACCGGCCACGTTGAGACTCGTTCACATGAGCTTGCCGTTTGGCTGCCCACCGGGCACGAACCACCCCAATGAAAGCAATTGTCAATTACTTGAGCCGTGTGCGGGAAACTTGCACGCACGGTTCTTGGGGAGAGGCGGCGGCAACGCCGCTCGCCTGTTCACTTGATGGTGCTGGAGCCAGGTGGTCAGGCAACCGGCTGCAACCCGGTAGAAGCAGGTTCGATTCCTGTCCAGCACCTCTGGCCGTCCAACTGCCGGTTCAGACTTACCTCTTCCTGTTAAAAGCCCAACGTCGAACCATTCCTTTGAAAAACATGACCGACTGCCGATTGGAGTACATGATTTGAAATCCGCGGGTTGTGGGTTCGAGTCCCACCGTCTCCACTTGCTTTAATGGAGACGTAGCTCAAACGGGAGAGCAGCGTAAGCCTCTGGTCACAACCTCGTCGGTCATTTGATTTGACTGGACCGGATGCGTAAGATCGAACTGTAACCCCAGAGCGTCCCTGGCCTAAGTGATTGCGCCGGGGGCGCCGAAGCCGCGGGTGGAGAGGAGATTACCGCCTGCACCAGCACATTGTGTCGAGACCCCGACGATCCGCAACGTTCCACGCTGGACCGCAATTTCGCCTTATTCGAGCTTCTGGCATGTCTCGTCTCCGCAGGCTCGGCGATTGGGGGGGATCGCGGTTCTGGTCTACTCCGCCGCCGGCCAGCCAAACAGGCTTCCCAAGAAGATTAAGCCTACGCCGAGGACGGAAATCGGACGAGCGACGATTCGCGTGCTGCAGATCAATCATCCGGATGCCGTCGAGGCTCGTCGCCTTATCTTGGAGCTTGGTGAGTCGATGTGATGCCGGTTCCTCGTCGCGTTTGGAACGACTCCTGATGGCCAGATTGCAGTCGCGATCGGTAGCCGAGGAGGCGCTGGAGCGCCTGTCAAATAGGCGTATCCCTATTGACTGTTGACCGCCTGACCCCAATGACCCGGAGGTGACTGTGGATGCCGTGGTCGCCCAGTTCCCGCACGACCGGAGCCTGTGGCAGCTAGGCCAGCGGGTGGATGACGGCAGCCGAGCGGTGGCGGCGCAGCGTGCGCGGCGGTGCGTTTGGCTACCGTGCCACCGAAGTGGCCGCCGCACTCGGTTACCGAGGTCACGGCGACGTCCACACGGCGGTGGCGAGAGTCGAGACAGGCAGTCCACAGCTCGGGGAGATCGGAATCGACAATCATCCAACAGGGCTCCGATCAGCGCTCGGCGGGGTTCCCGAGTTGGTCTTCCGACATTACGTCTTGGCCGGGGCCTCTCACGTGGAGTACTCGAATCTCATTTCCGACAATGGTGAACAGCGCTCGATACCCCTGGCCCTTCCTGGTCTTGAAGAGAACGTGCCGGCTCTCGTAATCCACGAATTGGCTTTCGGGCGCCAGCGGCAGGATATGCGGTGCTTCGGCCAGCCTCGCGTGCTGGGTGAATTCGATTGCGATGCCCCAGCGGCGCGAAAATCCGTCTACGCCGCGTGCCACAGGACCACATTCCTGGCGGGCTCTCTGGTCTGCGTCATGATCACGCGGGTAGAATCGCCGGCGAGATTGCCTGCCGCAGAAGATCTCGGCTACAATGCGGGCATGCGGAGCGGATCCGGCGAAAGAAAACCCATAGGCCCTTCCCGCTCCACGGTTTAGTTCAGTGATGTCTATGCTGCCCGCCCCCTGGCAGCCGTGTACCGACGGCGAGCCGTTTGGCGGGGGCGAGCAGCGCAGAAACCCAAAACGTTATCGGACAGCCGCGCGGTCGATCTCTTCCCCAAACTACGCTCATGAGAACACGCGATTTTGAACAGCGGGATTTTGACTGCTTTGTCAGTTATGGTTCGGAGGATGTGGAAATCGCGGAGCGTCTGGCTTCGTTCATCGAGGACAGCGGCCTAAAGGTCTTCATTGACAAACGCCGCTTCTTTGCTGCCACCGAAGTCGATGAGGGCCTGGCGACCAAGATGAGTCAGTCAAAGTCCTGCCTCGCCCTGCTTTCATCCCGCTCCATCGACAAACCCTACGTGAAGGAGGAATTGCGGCTAGCCAAGAGCGAAGCAGTCAATCATGGCGAATTCCGCCTTGTGGCTGCCGTCTTGGAAGACGGGTTCCGACCCTCGGATCACATAAAGGGGCTAGGCCTTCGATCGTGGCTGCCTCTCGTCGACGGCCATCTGACGGTAGATAGCGCGCGGAGTCTTCTTCTGTCCCTCCGCATACCGGAGAGCCTTCCGCGTCAGGGCCAACCTCATGTATACGTGAGTTGTAGTTGGAGGGACAGCGAAACCCATCCACGCGACGAGATTCTGACCCAAATGAAGGCACAGGGTGCCTTTCTCGTGGGCGACTCCCGTGATCAAAAATCCTTCCACGAAGAAGGACGCATAAGGATTAGGCGCATCATGTCGGGATGTACCGGTTTCCTTGCAATCTATCCCGACCGCACCGAGTCCGGAAGAACACCTGAGGAACTGTACAAGTATTTCCCTGTCGAATTAGGAATTGCGCGTGAACTCGGATTGATCGAGCGCATTTATTGTGCTCGCCGTGAATCATTGCCTGCTTCGTTGACAGAGAAGCCCATCATCGAATGGACAGAGGGGGCTCCTTTCTCCAACCTCCAGAGCCAGGTCGCTTCTTTCCTCGACGATGTCGGAACGAGGCACCCCCACTCGTTTCTCGCGACGGATTACAAGCGGTCTCAGAACCGCAATGAAGCGGCCAAGGATATTGTTGAGAATATACTCGGTATGAAGTGTCACCTGGGCAGGGAGGTGCTTGGGAGCGGACTGCGGAAACAGATCCGGTCGCTGATTCGGGAAGCCAACCTCGTCATCGCCGATCTAGCCTGCAGTTTCGAGGACGACTCCGACTCGCTGCGGATCAACGTCAATACCTGCATTGAAGCTGGGATCGCATTCGCCCACGAAAAACCGCTCTTCTTGACGGCGCTGGATCCCAGCGTCCGCGATGCCGGTGCTTCCAAGACCTATTCCATACCCTTCTTTTTCCGCGATCATTCCATCGAGTGGTATCGGAACGATCCTGGTTTCCTTGCCAATATCTACCGGATCGCCTTTAATCGCCGGCGCCGCGTCATCAATGATGAGCTGCCATGAGGTCTGCAAGTGTCTACGCGCGCTCTAAGCATCAACATCGGAAAAGGGCACGTAATCCGCGGAACCAAGGATACATGATGACTAGGCCCGAAGTTGACCAGCGGGGCCCCGCACCCCGCGCTCGCGACGAGCAGATCGCTGCGGAGCCGCCATTGGCTCCCCTCGAATTACCGGCCGACGCGGTGGCGTCGCCGATGGAGGCGCACCTTGCGCGGCAGCCTGGGCGGCCGTCGGCCGTGGCGGGCGTCGTAGAGAACGGCGTGGTGCGCCCTCTCGATCCGACCGTAAGATTGCCGGAGCGGTCCCGAGTCATCATTGTGGCGGCTGAGGAGAACTGACGGGAACGCTGTCCCACGTGGCCTGATATGGAAATCGCCGCTTGAGAAACTGGGCAATCTTCGTCGCCGTAAGTCGTGAATCGTCGGTCAAGCGATCTTGCCCAGTGTGAACGTGGGCGATGTCCGGCGAAAAAACCGCTTGACACATCGCGACGCATCGATCACAATGGGACCGGAATCTGGACGCATGTCCATCCCCGAAGCCGCACGCCCGATCCCCTTCCGGCGCCCTCGGCTTCGCAGTTCATTGGCAATTTGGTTCTCCTTCTCGCAGCCGTCGCTCGCTGCTCCGCGGCAAGCGCGCCGAGTCCCTGCCCATGGTGTGCCGCGGGAGCTCAAGTCGCTGCGAATCCGCGGCTTTGCCACCCGGAAGCGCGTGGTGCCCAAACCTTCTCCGATTTGAGAAATCGCGAACTTGGGCACCACACGCGGCGTCTCCCGCCAGTACCTTCTTCGCCCCTCTGCAGGTGCCCTGGGTGGCAAGGGACTTCGCGAAATTGGAAAAACGCCACTCTTGTCAGCCAACACTCGCTCCTGGCACCACTCCCGACGTCATCTCCTGCGGCGATTGAGGTCCACCGCTGGGATTGGTCATCAGAAAATGGCAGAAAGGAAAATCGGCCGCGAAGTTCAGACGGTACTGCTTTCTGCCATCTTCCCTCTCTCTTTCGCGACACCTTTTGAGCCGTGCCGCACGGCACGCGTTGTGCGCACCTTTCCCTTCGGCAACGATGGAGGAACGCACAACCGTCGATGCCATGCCCGCGGCTTATCGCCGGCTGCGGATACTCCCGCAGCGGGCCGACTCGGCACTCTCTTGAGAAAGCGAAGGTATTGACACTAAGCTTCAAGAGCTCTAGCAGAGTTTTTCTCCCGCGCTTCATCCTTGAGCCGCGAATAGAATCTTACGATCCGCTGAGTATCTTCTGCTGCGTTGTCCTGTTTGCCGGCCGGCCGGAAGCCGCCGAGGTCAACGGACAGGTGTTTCTGGATCAAAACGACAACGGCCGTTACGATTCCGCCGACTCGCCGGTGGCCGATTGTCTGGTGAGCGATGCGGTCGGCTGGTCAAGACCGATCGCCAGGGGCGGTATATCCTGGATGCGGTTGCGGGACCGGCCGACGTCTTCGTGATCAATCCGCCCGGAACATGGCCGAGCGGACCTTGGTGGGTGTATGTCGGCGACGACGCAGCCAATCAAGCAGCCGACTTCGCCTTGAAGAAAGCGGGCAAGCCGAGCCCTTCTACTTCGTCAGGGAACGGACATGCACCTCCGCCCCGACGCCATGCCGCAAATACCGCCGATACCTGGACCGCGTAAACGGCCTGGCAGTGCCCCTGTCATTTGCCGTTCACACCGGCGATCTCGTGATCGACGCCTCACGCGTGACACCGCCGCAGGCCAAGACGCTCTTCGACCTCTACGAGGAAGCCACCGCAAGCCTGCGCACGCCCGGTGCCGAAACCTCATCGGCAACCACGAGCATGTTGCCAGCGGGCTGAAAGACGAAAGCCCGGCCTCCGGCAGGCAAGGGACTGTACCGCAAACGATTCGGCCCGACCAGCTACGCCTTTCGCTACGGCAACTACCATTTCATCGCCCTGGACGGAACGACCCTCGATCCCCAGCGTCGAACGGCTATCGCAGCAGGCTCGACGAAGCCAGTGCCGATTGGGCCGCCGCGTATCTGGCGACAGTCCAAAACTTCCGAGCCCGTCGTCCTCTTGATCCACCAGCCGCTTGGCCAGGGGCCGTCGGTTGAACGACTCCTCCAGCGGCGCTTCCTGAAGGAAAACGCCTCATCTGACCCTCTGGGGCCACGGCCACAATCGTGCGGTCAGCAGTTTCGGGGCTCCGGCGGTGATGGGCGGCGTCTCGTACGCCTGGCACGGCCTGATCCCCTACCCGCCCGACCCGTGGGCCTATGTGCTCTACCGCGTTGAGGACGCGAAAGTCGAGCATCTCTTCCTCGGTGGAGCGCACCGCGCGCGTCGAGGTCAAGCACGCCTGGGAAGAACTCCTTCGGCGGCGGCGCGGCACGCTTGGAGGGCGCCGTCGGCGCTTGGATCATACGCTACAGCGTGTGACCTGCCGCGTCGCCGATCAGGAAGCCGAAGCAAAGCTTGCACCTGCCGGGCAGATGAAGAAGAGCTTTCGCGCGGAACTCGATCTAGGCGCTGACCGGCAGCGTCTACGACCTGGTGTTGCCGTTGCCGACGAGCAAGGCACCGAGGAGCAACAGCGCTGCATCCTCGTGCTCAACGACAAGCCCGAGCCGTACCAAGCCGGCGAAACGGCGAACTGCACTTGCAGGTTTCCAAGTCTCCTCGGCGCTCCGCCAGGTCTGGTCAACGGCCAGTCAGTCGGCACGATCACTCGGCCGAGAAGTCACGCGCCCTCGCTTTCCGCTGCAGCCCGACATGTTGCGGCGGCTCAACAGCATTGCCGTTCGTCTGGCCGAGGGCGACCAAGGCGAGTTCAGCAACCTGCATATCGCCGTCGGCGGCGCCTGCCGCGACGTACGCGCACCTCGCCGCCCACTCCGCCTGAAGGCGTGACCCGCGACGGGCTCGCTTCCACGACGTTCTACGTCGATCTCACCCTACCAAGGGCCGCGCGGCCGATAGCCCAGCCGCGTCGATACGGCGGCCACGCTGGAGAATTCGCTTACAGGAACAAAGAGGATCCATGGACCGATACATGCTCCTTGGCAGCTTGTTTGTCTTCACTGGTTGTGCCATCGCCGGAGTCCGCGGCCAGACGGCGGCCCATGTACCGCGGCCGACTCGCACGGAGCGGCTTCACAGCTGAAACTCTGCCCGACAACCTCGCCGCGAGCTGGACGTTCCGCAACCAGGCGGGGCCGCAGCCGGCCTGGCCCTCGTCCAGCCGCATGACGTTCGACCTCGTGCACCATCCGATTGTGATGGGCGACGCAGTTCTGTTCGGCACGTCGGCCGACGACCGTCTCATCGCACTTGATGCCGCCACGGGACAGGTCCGCTGGACGTTCTTCACCGAAGGGCCCGTTCGTTTTGCTCGGTCGGCTGGGACGACCGCGTCTTTGTCGCCTCTGACGACGGTTGGCTCTACGCCCTTTCGGTTCGCGACGGCAGACTCCTATGGAAACGCCGCGGCGGTCCGGACGATCGAAGTGTCTGGGCAACGAGCGGCTCGTTTCGCGATGGCCGGTGCAGGGCGGGCCGGTAGTCTTCGATGGCGTGGTCTATTTCGCCGCCGGGATCTGGCCGACCAGCGGCGCGTCTACCTGCACGCCCTCGACGCGGCTGTCGGGCAAGCTGCTCTGGACCAACGATCGCACGGGCAGGATCGAAATGGGCCAGCCGCACGGCGGAGCCACTGCAAAAAGCAGCGTCAAAAGCCGGATGCCTCCTTGCCGATGCCTCGCGGCTCTACGTGCCGACGGGCCGGGCGGTCAGCGGTGTTCGACCGCCAGGACGGCGAACAACCATGCCACCTGCAGGCCGGCTCATACGATCGGCGGCACCCGGACCATCCTCGCCGACCGCTATTTCACCGCAACGGCGGATTCCTCTTCGACGCCGGGTCAGGAACGCTCGCGGCCGCTGCGGACGCGGAACCTCGGCAACGCTCGCGACGGTCTCGTCCAGTTCGATGGGAGCCAGGTGAATGCCTACGCCTGGAAGGAGATGGAGTCGGTCGACCGGAAGGGCAAAAAGGTTGCCTACCGGGGCCTCGAGCCGCCAGGCCCAAGTGACCGTCGATGGCGACCAACTCGATCCCGGCGGAACTCGAGAAAGCTCTTACCAGAATCGACGCGTCTGAAGAGCATCTGCTATGAGAACCGGATGGAGTTCACTCCGCTGGCGACCGAAACGCGACCGGCATCGCTCAGCCAGTATTTCGCCCAAAGCCGGCCGGAACTGCGAGCCGTCGGCGTCAGCACGACGCCCTTCCTGCCTGCCACGTATGAAAGCCGCTACGGATCATCGTCGCGGGCGACGAAGCCGTCTGCAGTGGCGACGGCTGGGTCAAGATCGTCGACCTGTCGCACCAGCGGGTCCGCTGGTCACACAGGTATCCGGTCGCGCGGCACCAGGGCTGGCGGTCTCCGGCCGGACGGTTGCTTGCGACCAGCACCGATAAGGGGTTTCTCTACGCGGTGACGCATCCGGCCGATCGGCCGGCGTGACTTCGGCGGCCGGTCCCGAGAAGAGCGATTCCAGCCTGCAGCAGCAGTCCATCGACTACGGCAAAGCGGCCCAAGAGATCCTCGAGAAGCGGTATACGCGAGGGCTTCTGTGTGGATCTGAACTGCGGAACGGGCAAGCTCGCACTGGAGCTGGCCGGCGATCCCGGCTGATCATCTACGGCGTTGCTTCCGACCCGAAGCAGGTTGCCGAAGCACGCCGCCGCCTCGACGCTGCGGGGCTCTACGGCACCCGTGTGGTCGTCCATCAAGCGGATCCCGCAGATCCGCTCTGTCCGAACTATCCCAAGCACCTTGCCAACCTCATCGTCTCGGCGCGTGGCCTTTTGGACGGGACCGACGGGCTCCCGGAGGAGTCGATCCTCAGGATGCAGCGGCCCCACGGGGGCGTCGCGTGCCTGGGGAAGCTGGGGCATCTCGTCGTCAACCGGCGAGGGCCGCTCGAAAACAGCGGCTCATGGACGCACCAGAACGCCGATGCCGCCAACACGCTCTGTTCGGGCGATGCGGTTCGGGGACCGCTCTCGATGCTCTGGTATCGGGACGTGGCGTTCGAGATGCCCGACCGCCACGCGCAAGCGCCGGCGCCCTTGTTCCACCGCGGCTACCTCGTGGCCGAAGGAGTCGATGGGGTATGCGCACTGGATGCCTACAACGGCCGGCTCCTCTGGACCTGGCGGCTGGACGGGGTGCTCAAGGATTACGACGGAGTTCACCACGATATCGGAGTCGGCGATACCGGCAGCAACTACTGCCTGGGCGACGACAGCGTCTACGTCCGATCGGCCGACTTCTGCGTGCGGCTGGAGCTGGCCTCCGGCCGTGAACTGGGGCGATGGAAAACGCCCGTAGCCGAAGACGAAAAGAACCGTGCCTGGGGCTACCTCGCCTGCCGCGACGGCGTCTTGTTCGGCTCCGTTTCCAATGAAGAGCACCGCGGCAGCCCGCGCTACGGCGATATTCGACTCTTCACCGAATCGGTGCTCCTCTTCGCTCTCGACGCCGAGACGGGCCGGTTGCTCTGGAAGTACCAGCCGCGCCACTCGATCCGCAACAACGCCATCGCGGTCGCGGGCGATCGGATTTACCTGATCGACCGCCCTCTGGCCGTTCAAGACCGCATCGACAATCCCACCCCCAACGGCAAGCATCGTCCCGGGCTCGCTCCCGGTGAACATCCCGGGGGAATTCTGCTGGCTTTGGACTCCAGAACCGGGAGAACCGTCTGGCAGCAGGACGACGATGTCTTCGGAACCCAGGTGGGCGTGAGCGAGGAGCATGGAATCCTGTTGATGTACTACCAGGCGGTCCGGCACAACTTCTTCCGCCTGCCGTCGGAGATCGGCGGCCGTATGGCAGCGTTCGCCACCGCGACGGGCCGGCGCCTTTGGGACCAGCCGGCGGAATACACTACCCGGCCAATTCTCAACGACGGCAAGATCATCGCGGAAGGCGGCACCTGGAAACTCCAGTCGGGCGAACCGCTGCCGCTTCGTGTCGTGCGAACCTACGGCTGCGGCCAATTCTCCGCAGGCGCCAACCTCGTCCTGTTCCGTTCAGGGACGCTGGGATACCACGATCTCACCCGCGATGCCGGCACGGAGAACTTCGGCGGGATGCGTCCGGGGTGTTGGTTCAATGCTATCGCCGCCGGCGGTCTGGTGCTGGTCCCCGACGCTTCCGCGAAATGCGCGTGCAGCTACCAGATGCAGGCTTGGCTTGCCTTGCAGGGCGCCGACTGAAGCCGGCCCGAACTCCAACATCCCCGGGTCGCCTCGTATCGCTTCCTCCGTCGGCAGGGGCCGGCGGTGTCATGGGAGCAACGGCCTCGCCCCCTATCCAACCGTCCACCGGCGACTGAGACGTACCTGTCGGGGGGCCGCCATAGTGGCGTAATCCTCTACCAGGGTAGGTTCTTATTTCTCCCGGTAGACCAGTCTGCGCATCTTCCGGTAAAAATCGCGTCTTTTTGGCCGATCTTCCGATTGACGGGGAATCGATACATGTGTACACTGATACCCCAGAGGTCTGCTAGCATGCGATTACCCAACAACGATTCCACCCCTGACGCGGCCCGTGGCGGCTCTCCTCGAGAGCTCGTTGCGAAGCTCCAGGAACAGATCGCACGGCTCGAAAAAAGCCGCTGCCGTTACGCGGAAAACTCGGTTTCCAGCGGTTGCAAGGGGTTGGATCAGCTCCTGGCAGAGAGTGGATTCCGCCCCGGCACGCTCGCAGAGTGGCTGGCCGAGGGGGACGGCGCGGGGGCAGAGACCCTGGCCCTGATCACCGCCCGCAACGCCTGTGGTGCCGAAGGGGTTCTGGTCGTGTTGGACCAGGCCAGGGAATTCTATCCGCCGGCCGCCGTGCGGATGGGTTTCGGGCCGGATCAGATGATCCTCGTCCACGCGGCCCATTCGGCCGACCACCTCTGGGCGATGGACCAGACCCTGCGATGCCCGGGCGTGGCCGCCGTGTTGGGATGGCAGGAGAAGCTCGACGGCCGGACCTTTCGGCGGTTGCAATTGGCCGCCGAGCAAGGCGGCACGTTGGGGCTGCTTGTCCGGCCCGCCTCGGTCCGCCAGGAGCCCTCCTGGGCGGAGGTTCGCCTGCTGGTCGAGCCCCGGCCCGGGATTTCTCCAGGCGGGAGGCGGCTGAGGATCGAGGTGTTACGGAGCCGCGGGCAGTCCTGCGGCGGAACCATCGAGGTGGAGGTCGACGATGAAACGTGCACTGTGCATCTGGTTGCCCCATTGGACCGTTCAGCGATTTCTCCTCGTGCAACCGGAGCTTAAAGATCGTCCGCTGGTGTTTTTCGAAATCCACCGCGGCAGCCGCCGGGTCGCGGCCTGCTCGGATCGGGCGAAATGCCTGGGAGTGGCGCCGGGCATGCCGCTTAGCGAAGCGACCGCCCTGGCCGAGGCGGCGCAGTCCGGCCCGCTGCACCTGGAGCCTCACGATCCTGCGGCCGACCGCCGGATGCTGGAGAAGATCGCCCAATGGTGCCATCAATTCAGTCCCGTGGTCGGCGTGGAAGACGCCGACCCGCCAAGCAGTCTCCTGATGGACATCACCGGCCTGAGCCATCTCTTTGGCGGCGAAGCGGCGCTAGTCGAAAAGATCGCCCGCAGTTTTCACCGCCGAGGTCTGCGCGTGCGGATCGGTGCGGCCGACACGGTCGGCGCCGCCTGGGCGGAGGCCCATTTCGGAAAAGGAGAAGGGAAAAACGGAAAAAAAGACGACGAAGATCTCTCCTCTTTTCCCGATCTCCCGTTCTCACCCTCTCTGCCCGTCGAAGCCCTGCGGCTGCCGGACCAGACCGTGGATCTGCTGCATCAATTGGGCGTGTACCAGGTGGGCCAGTTGGCCCGGCTGCCCCGCAACCAGTGGAACGCACGATTCGGTCCCGACCTCTTGAAGCGATGGGACCAGGCGCTGGGGCGATTGGCCGAGCCGATTCCCGCTCAACCGCTGCCGACCGATTTTTCCGTCGAGCAGTCGATTGAATACCCGACCTCGCGGCAGGAAACAATCGAGTGGATCCTCCAGCAATTGATCGGGCAATTGGCCGAAAAACTTCTTCGCAGCGGGCGCGGGGCCACGCGGTTGTCGTGCTACCTGAATTGCAGCGGTGCGAAGGGAGCGGAATTCTCCATCGGCATGTTTCAGCCGACCGCTTCGCCGCAGCACCTGTTTCAGTTGCTCGAGATGCGGTTGGAACGGCTCGCCTTGCCGGCGCCCGTCGCGGCCATTTCCCTGCGCGCCGCGATCACCGCCCCGCTCGAACGCCGGCAGCAGGAACTGTTCGTCGACAGCCGCGAAGCCCAGCGGTCGCGAGGCCTGGCTGCCTTGATCGATCGGCTCAGCAGCCGGCTCGGACGCCGCGCGGTGGTGCGTCCCCGGCTGGTTGCCGACGCCCAGCCGGAACTAGCCTGGCATGACGATCCGCTGCTGGACGACCTGACCGTTAAGAAGGCGCGGCGGCGGTTTTTCTCGGTGCCCGCGGAATTGCCTCCGCGTCCCTTGCGACTGACTCGCCGCCCGGTTCCGCTGGCGGCCGTCTCCATCCAGCCCGACGGCCCTCCGCTGCATTTTGAATTTCGGGGCCGCCGGCACCGCATCGCCGCCACCCGGGGACCGGAGCGAATCCAGACCGGCTGGTGGCGAGGCCGCATCGCCGGCCGCGACTACTACCGCATCGAAACCGACGCCGGCCGCCGCTTCTGGCTCTTCCGCCGCCTCCGCGACAGCCAATGGTTCCTCCATGGAATGTTCGAGTAAGAAGTTAGTGGATAGTGGCTAGTGGATAGTGGTCAGTTATCAGTTATCAGTTGTTGTGACTTTCTTCTCTAACCACTAACCACTAACCACTAACCACTAACCACTAACCACTAACCACTAACCACTAACCACTAACCACTACCTCCCGTGTACGCCGAACTCCACGCCAAATCGAACTTCTCCTTCCTCGAAGCCGCTTCGCATCCGGATGAATTGGTGTGCCAGGCTGCCGAGTTGAAATATGCTGCGCTGGCGATTACCGATCGCAACAGCCTGGCCGGTGTGGTCCGCGCCCACATCGCTGCCAAAGAGACCGGCCTGAAGCTGATCATCGGCGCGGAGATTGTGCCCGACGATGCGCCTCCGCTGGTTCTATGGGCGGCGGACCGGGCGTCGTACGGTCGACTTTCCAGTTTGATCACCCATGGACGGCGCCAGGCCGAAAAGGGCCAGTGCCGGCTGTCGCTCGGCGACGTGGCGGAGTATGCCGACGGGCTGCTGGCCGGCGTGCTGCCCGACGCCGCGTTTCGGCGTTCGCTGGCCCGCTGGCTGGCGGAGTATCGAGCCGTGTTCGGCGATCGTTGTTATCTCTTGGCGGAACTGCACCGCGGGCCCGACGACGAGAAGCTGCTGGACGGGCTCGCACAAGTTTCGCGGCGATCGCGTGTACCCCTGGTGGCCGCCGGCGGAGTCTGTTACCACATCCCCGAGCGCCAGGCGCTGCTCGACGTGCTCACCGCCATCCGCCTCGGCACCACGGTGGCCGAGGCCGGCGAACACCTGTTTGCCAATGCCGAGCGTTACCTGAAATCGCCCGCGGAAATCGCCCCGCAGTTCGCCCGTGCTGCGGATGCCATTCGCCGCACGCTGGAGATCGCCGATCGCTGCACGTTTTCGCTCGACGAACTCCGCTACGAGTATCCCGAGGAGCTCGCTCCCAAGGGGCAGACGCCCGTGGAGTATCTCACGCGCCTGGCCTGGGCCGGTGCACGCAAGCGCTATCCCGGCGGCATTCCGGAAAAGGTCCGGCAGTTGCTCGAGCACGAACTGCGGCTCATCGAAGACCTTCACTACGAAGCCTACTTTCTGACCGTCTGGGACCTGGTTCGCTTCGCCCGCCGCCGCGGCATCCTCTGCCAGGGCCGCGGCTCGGCGGCCAACTCGGCCGTCTGCTACTGCCTGGGCGTGACGGCGGTCGATCCCGAGCGGACCGACGTCCTCTTCGAACGGTTTGTCAGCCGTGAGCGGAACGAAGCGCCCGATATCGACGTTGACTTCGAACACGAGCGACGCGAGGAGGTCCTCCAGTATCTCTACGAGAAGTACGGCCGCGACCGTGCGGGTATGACCGCCGAGGTGATCACCTATCGGCCCCGTTCGGCGGTCCGCGACGTGGGCAAGGCCCTGGGGCTCTCGCTCGACCGCGTCGACGCCCTGGCCAAGCGGATCGAGTCGTATCGCGCCGAACCGCACATGGATCAGCGATGCCGGGAAGCGGGCATCGATCCCGAGTCGATGCTCGGCCGCCAGTTGATCCTGCTGGTCGATCACCTGGTCGGTTTTCCGCGCCACCTCTCCCAGCACACAGGCGGCATGGTAATGACCCGTGGGCTGTTGCGCGAGCTGGTGCCCATCGAAAACGCCGCCATGCCCGAGCGGACCGTGATCCAGTGGAACAAGGACGACCTGGACGAACTGGGCATCCTCAAGGTCGACTGTCTGGCCCTGGGCATGCTCACGGCGATCCGCAAATGTTTCCAACTGGTCGAGCGGCACAAGGGCCGTCAGCTCACGCTGGCCAACATCCCCGAAGGCGATCCCAACGTCTACGCGATGATCCGGCGGGCCGACACGATGGGCGTGTTCCAGATCGAGAGCCGCGCCCAGATGAGCATGCTGCCCCGGCTCCGGCCGCGGTGTTTTTACGACCTGGTGATCGAGGTGGCCATCGTCCGCCCGGGCCCGATCCAGGGCAACATGGTCCATCCCTATCTCCGCCGCCGCAACGGCGAAGAGCAGGTCACCTATCCCAACGACGCGATCCGCAGCGTGCTCGAAAAGACGCTGGGGGTGCCGCTCTTTCAGGAACAGGCGATGCGTCTGGCGATGGTCGCCGCCGGGTTCACGCCGGGCGAAGCCGATCAGCTCCGCCGCGCCATGGGCGCGTGGCGGCGGACCGGCCTGATCGATCAGTTCCGCAAACGTCTCGTGGAAGGGATGCTCGCCAGCGGCATGCCGCGGGAATATGCCGACGCCACGTTCCAGCAGATCCGCGGGTTCGGCGAGTACGGGTTCCCCGAGTCCCACGCCGCCAGCTTCGCCCTGCTGGTCTATGTGTCGGCCTGGCTGAAGCACCACTACCCAGCCGCCTTCTGCGCCGCGTTGTTGAACAGCCAGCCGATGGGCTTTTACGCGCCTGCACAGCTCGTCCGCGACGCCCGCGCGCACGGCGTGGAAGCCCTCCCGGTCGACGTGAACCACAGCGATTGGGACTGCACGCTGGAAGATCGCGGCGGCGAATCGACCCTCCGTCTCGGCTTTCGGATGCTCAGTGGAGTGGCCGAAGCCCACGCCCGCCGGATCGAGCAGGCTCGGCCAGATCGTCCGTTTCGCTCGATGGCGGATTTCTCGCGGCGAACGGGCCTGGGCCGGGCGGTCATTGCCAAGCTGGCGAAAGGCGGCGCCTTTGCATCGCTGGAGCTCGACCGCCGCGGGTCGTTATGGCACGCCCTGGCCCAGCAGCAGCGCGCGATGCCGCTGTTCGATTCGCTGGAGCCGGAGAAAGACGAAACGGCACCGCTGCCCGGGATGTCGGCCGCCGAAGAGGTCCTGGCCGACTACCGGACGACGGGCATGTCGCTCAAGGCTCATCCGCTTCAATTTCTCCGCGAGGAGTTGAACCGCCGCAACGTGGCCCGGGCGGAGCAGCTCAAGACATGGCCCAACGGCCATCCGATCCGCGTGGCGGGGATCGTGCTCGTGCGCCAGCGGCCCGGCACGGCCAAGGGGATCACCTTCGTTACGCTGGAAGACGAGACCGGCACCGCCAACCTCATCATCCGTCCCGACATCTGGCAGCGCTGGCGCCAAGCCGCCATGGGTGCCAAGGTCCTCCTTGCCCACGGCCGTCTCCAGCGCCACGGCCAGGTAATCCACGTCCTCTGCACGAGGCTGGAGAATGTTTCCGAGCTTCTGAAAGATCTCACGGCCAAGGCAAGAAACTTCTGCTGAAAGCGGAGGTGAATGGGAATCGAACCCACCCGGGACTCTTTCGAGCCCCACGCTGGTTTTGAAGACCAGGGGCACCACCAGGCGCCAGTCACCTCCGGGGATCTCATTTGCCTCCGGTCTTCTTATCGATCGGCGGCAGGGCAAACACTTCGCTCGGCTCGTGCGCCTCGTCCATCATCTTCCGCATCTTGGCGACGATCTCCGGATGCTCGGCTGCGACGTCGTGCGACTCGCCGATGTCGTTCTTGAGATGATAGAGCTCGATCTTCAGCGGATCGGAATTGCCGCGCTTGAGCATATTCTGCCGGACGGCCTTCCAATCGCCCATCCGCAATGCCTGCTGACCGCCGTAGGCCCCGAATTCCCAGTAGAGGTATTCGTGCTGTTTCTGCTCCTCGGGCCGGCCCAGCAGCGCCGGAGCGAAGCTGATACCGTCGATCCCGGCGGGCGGCGTGGTCCCGGTCACCGCAGCGATCGTCGGCATCACGTCCCAGAAGGCCGAGATATGATCCGTCACCGAACCCGCTTCGATCTTGCCGGGCCAGCGGGCGATCATCGGCACGCGGATGCCGCCTTCATACAGGCTTCCTTTCAAGCCGCGGAGTGGACCCACACTTTCGAAAAACTCGGCGTCGACCTCTCTGTCCAGGTGCGTCGTGCCGTTGTCCGACGAGAACATCACCAGCGTGTTCTCGTCGAGCTTGAGCTCCTTGAGCAGCGCAAGTATCTTCGCCACGTCTTTGTCGAGCCGGCTGATCATGGCGGCGTAGGCGGCTCGCGGCGTCATGTGAGGAGTGTAGCCGCGCGGACCGGTAAAGGGCGTTTCCTCCCACTTGCCGAGATACGGCTTCAGTTCCTCGTCCGGGATGTGCAACGCCACGTGCGGGATGGTCGACGGGAAATAGAGGAAAAACGGCCCGTCCTTGTTCGCGCGGATGAACTCGAGCGCGACGTCGATCATACGGTCGGCCGAGTAGTCCTTCCCTTTGAACGGAGCGTACGAGGCCGGATCGGTCGGGTCGGCACCTTCCGGCAGCGAGGCATGGCCCGGAATCGGCGGATCGTTATCCAATTTCACTTTCTTCCCGTTCCGCCAAAGATGGCCCGGATAGTAGCTGTGGGCGTGGGCCTGGCAGTTGTACCCGAAGAAAAGATCGAATCCCTGCCGGTTCGGGTCGCCGGTGGTGCCGAATTGCCCGAGGCCCCACTTGCCCATCGCCCCCGTGGCGTAGCCCTTCTGCTTGAGCATCTCGGCGATCGTGACCTCGGCGGCCGGAATCGGCTCCTGCCCCGGGAACTCGAAGCCATAACGTTCGATCAGGTCCGTCGGCAGCTTGGCCTGACGGTTGTTGCGGACATAGGCGTGCCCGGGGTGTTTCCCGGTCATCAAAACGCATCGCGACGGCGCACAGACGGCGTTTCCGCAGTAGTGCTGCGTGAACCGCATTCCCTCGGCCGCCATCCGGTCGAGGTTCGGGGTCTTGATCTTCTCCTGCCCATAGCAGCCCAGTTCCGCATAGCCGAGATCGTCGGCGAGAATGTAGACGATGTTCGGCGGCCGGTCGGCGGCATTGGACGAGGCGACTACCGCCAGGAAAGCGGCAACCGCGAGACAGGGAATCCAGCTTTGGTGTGCTTTCATGATGCACCTTCCGGTTCAGCGAGGGATACGAACTCCACGGCAAGCATACCGCCAGTGTGCCCGGCCTGCCGGCAGGATGCAAGGCACCACCCCGACACGTCCCAATGTCTCGAATCCCTCAGTGGTGCCGCGCCTGGCGTACTGGCATGGATTCGGCAACGGTCTTGTCCTGCGCGACCTCGGACTGTTTTCAAACAATGGGGGTCTCACCGACTGCATCGCATTCGTTGTACACGAGCGAAAAACCCATGGATTTCGCGGCAGCAGCGGCAAGGCTCGGAAAACGTCGAACGATCGGAAGCGAACCAGCAACCCCTCTTGCGGGTGCCAGGTTGGCACTTTCGTCCGATTGGTAACCATCCGCGGCACTGTCCCGGGCAACAGGAGCCGTTATATGGTAGACTTTCAAGGAGGCACACCAATGAACTGCCGCTGTCCCTACTGTTCGACGCGTCTGCATATCGACAATCGACGCGAACCCGTTTATTGCCCCTATTGTTTTACGACGTTCCGCCCATGCGACCACCGACCTTTTCCATCATGGATCTGGGGCGTCGTGGTATTCCTCGCGGCCAACGCGCTGCTTCGCTTGTTCTACTGATCACGTTCGTTTGCGGCGAGCCGCCGTTTGCAGGCGCGGAGTACGGGGGCCCGGGCCGTGCTGGATGAGCTGCGCCGCCTGCCCCATCCGACGATTGTGGCCCTGATTGCCACGGCAGTCGTGGTTTTTCTTGTCGAAGCGACTTTCGCTCCCCATTTGACTCGGGACTACGCCGTAGCCCCCTCGAAATTCGCCTCGGCCTGGAATGAACTGATAGGAGGCGGGTGGGACGTGAGAACCGCCGCCGCGCTCCTTACGGCGGTCTGGTCGCTGTTTCTCCACGGCAGCGTCGAGCATGTCCTGCTGAACATGGTCTTCCTTTGGGCGTTCGGCACATTGGTGTCGGAGCACCTCGGCAAATGGTGGGCCCTGGGGCTGTTCTTTCTGACCGGAGTGTGCGGCAACATCGTTCAGGTCAACCTGGATCTGAAATCCGCCGTTCCGATCGTCGGTGCCTCGGGAGCCGTCTGTGGGCTGGAAGGCGTCTACCTGGCGCTGGCACTTAGGTGGCAATTGCGATGGCCCGACGTCTGGCCGCTCGCCCATCCGATTCCCCCTGCGCAGTTGGCAGTCTTCGCCGCACTGGGTGCGGCTGTCGACATCTACTGGCTGAGCGGCGGCGGCGATTCCGGGATCGCCTATGGCGCCCACGTGGGCGGATTCGTCTCGGGGCTGCTCGTTGGAGTCGTGATCACTCAGATCTATCCGACGGACGTGTCGTTCGCGCGGTCCGGCTGGAAAGCCTGACGCCTGCGACGGCGGAAGCAACGGGCATACGGCCTACGTATTGTGACACGATGTTGGCCGTGACTATAATCGGAGTTCGTGCTGACCGGTTGCGCGGTTGCCAAGTTGGGCGCCGGCGAGAAAGACGGCCGATGATCGACACCTTCCCGAGAGGATTCCCGCCATGAGACACGTTCCACACCTCCTCTTCATTTCGCTCCTGTTTGTGCAGCTCACCGTTCTTCAGGCCGCGGAACCCGCTCCGCCGGAGGGCTTTCGTGCGATCTTCAACGGCAAAGACCTGACGGGCTGGCACGGGCTCAACCCGCACATCCCGGCCAGGCTCTCCGACGAAAAGAAAGAAGCCAACCTCAAGCAGCAGCGAGAGGAGTTCCCGGCGCATTGGCGGGTCGAAAACGGCGAGTTGGTCAACGACGGCCACGGCCCCTATGCCACGACCGACGAGGAGTTTGGCGACATCGAGTTCCTTCTCGAATACAAGACCGTGCCCAAGGCCGACAGCGGCATCTATCTCCGCGGCACCCCGCAGGTGCAAATCTGGGATTTCAACCAGGTGTTCGACCCGAACAAGCCGGACCGCAAGCCTCACCTGGGTTCCGGCGGCCTGTTCAACAACACTCCCGGCGCCCCCGGACGCGATCCGCTTGTCCTTGCGGACAAGCCGTTCGGCGAGTGGAACCAGTTTCGCATCCGCCAGATCGGCGACCGCACCTGGGTGTGGTTGAACGAGAAACTCGTCGTGGATGGGGCGGTGATGGAGAATTACTGGGACCGCTCCCAGCCTTTGCCCGCCAAGGGGCCGATCATGCTGCAGACCCACGGCGGCGAAATCCGCTGGCGAAACCTCTTCGTGCGCACCCTCAACGAGACAGCAGCCGCTGAGCAGCCCGCCGTCCGCGTCGAGGCCGACGTGCCGCACCTGGGATCGGACCGCGCCGAGAAGGCGGATCTCTATCTGCCGCCGACGTTCGAGCCGGGCAGGAAGTATCCGGGTGTCGTGATCATTCACGGCGGCGGCTGGACGGGCGGCGACAAAGGCGCGGGCCGCGAAAAGAACATCGGCACCACGCTGGCGTCGCACGGCTATGTATGCATGTCGATCAACTATGCCTTGGCCAAGGCCGGCTCACCCACCTTTCCGCAGAACATCCAGGACTGCAAGCGCGCGGTGCGATGGTTGCGGAAAAATGCCGAGCGGTTCCAACTCGATGCGGAGCATATCGGGGCCATCGGAGGCTCGGCGGGCGGCCACCTGACCGCGCTGTTGGCGGTGAGCGGGCCCGATGTCGGGATCGATCCCAAGGAGGATGCGGACTATTCCTGTCGCATCCAGGCTGCGGTACCGATGTACCCGCACTGCGCGTCTTCGTGGGAAGGCCGGGTACCGCCCGAGCCCTACCCCAACCTGCCGATGTTCGCCAGGCCGCAGGCGGAAGCGCCGGAACTGTGGGACTCAGCCTCGCCGATCAAGCAGCTATCAAAGGACGATCCGCCGATGCTCATCCTTCACGGCACGGCCGATACGACCACGCCGATCGATCAGTCGACGCGTTTGCAGGAAGCGGCCAAACAGATCGGTGTCTGGTGCGAGTTGATCGTGGTCGAGGGCGCACCCCACAGCTTCCATCTTCAGCCCAAGCAGCGCGATCTTCGACCGGAGGTGATCGGGTTCTTCGACAAGTACCTGAAGCCGGGCTCGTAGCGCCCATCCAAAACCGTCGGGGCTGTTCTGTTTGCCCCAGCGCGTTCGGGTTCGATTCGTGTGGCACTGCTTGGAGTTGTACGGGCGCACCATGCGAACCGGACTTACCACAACTCCAAGCAGTGTCTGCGGACCGATTGACTCACCATCCCAGCACATCAGAGGCAACGCGCGAGCGGCACTTCCGCACTGCTTGCGATTGTGGTAAGCTCTTCCCGTATGGACAGTCGATTCAATCGCAAGCAGTGGCACACCGGTACACCTGGCATGCAGCCGACCGGGGTGGAATTTTGGGGTCGAGTCTTGACACGGCGGAGTATTAGAATTGGTCAAAGCGCAGACTCAATCAGGTGGCCGGCACCGGCGTCGGCCACGCAGACAGTCGGCTGATGTTACTGCGACAAATGGAATCTCGGCTCCCCATAAATTTGATGGACTTCCTCCTGGCAACGGCGATCGCGTTTTTGCTCTTCGCTCGCCGATTTCCGCATGCACAGTCCCTGCTGGTATGGTCGGTCCAGGACGTGGAGCATCACAATCCGATTTTGTGGAGACGGCTTGTCCGCCACATGATCTGGCAGAGGGAAGTCGAAGATCGGTTTATCCACAAGCTCCAGGGTTTGGTTGCTTGGGGACCGGTTGCGATCGCCGTGACGGTCTTGGCCCTGATGCTTCTTCGATTGGCGAGGTGACAAAAGAGATGGACCCGCCAACATGCCGCAGCCGCAGCGCGGGTCGCCTCTTGGCGGTGCGGACCGCCCAAGGATGGTAGACTGATCCGTTGTTGACCGATTTTCCCGAAACAGGCTGCGGCCACCGTTGGCAGAGCGGGCCAGGAAGAAATGAGCGATTCCGAAACCGACCTCGCCTCGACTCCTAGCAAGCGCCGACGCTTTCAGTTCAGCGTGCGGACGATGCTGATCGGGGTGGTGTTCGTAAGCATCGTTGCTTCCTACTTCGGCAGCTACTATCGGCTTTCGCGACGGGGAATGGCTGAATCGGCACACGGAGTTGACCGTCTTCAACTACGATCCTGTATTCGCCTCAGAACCAAGCACGGTACGAGGCCGGTTCTACTACGAGGCACCGAATATTGGACGCTTCGAGATCAGGGCGAATGGCGAGGGAGGGAAGGAGGATTGGTCGGGGATTCCGGAGGCCATAATTTGGAGCGGCAGAGACACACTGTGGATTCAAGGACGGGCACGGATGTATATGAGGCTTTCCAAAGCAGAAATGGACACACTATCGGGAATGGCCGAAGGGTCGGGTATATTCGCATGTTGCCTCCGTCAAGTTGGGCGGCCAACATGATCGAGGCTCGCGTCGAGTTTCAATCCGTAACTGTTAGAATTCGAGGGTGGCTCCCTCGATGAAATCAGTTGATGTTATCCAGGAGGTGCAAGTCCTCCACTCTCCAACGGTTTCGGGTAGGCTCCAAACATTTACGGGCCGTCTTTCGGCCACGGCGGGGTGGCCCCGATGTGCGTGTCTTGTTGATTCATCGCGGTCATCCATTCCAGCCCCTTGCGGATCCTGCCATAGACATCGCCGCGCCAGCCGTGCCCGCCTTGGTATTCGTGGAAGCGAACCATGGCCCCCGCGGCGGTAAGCGACGCTTCGGCCTCCCTCGCCATGCGAATGGGACAGAGCCGGTCGTCCGGCGAATGGTCGAGGTAGAAAACCCGCCCGCGCGCGTTCTCCGGCGGAGGAAGGTATTGCGGCTTGAAAACCGACATGGCGATGTAGGAGCCGGTGACGACCGTGCGCCGCGCGAGAGCGATCGCATAGGCGGCAGGACCGGACGAGGACCACGAAAGCGTGTAGATATGGCGGCCGTCCAGCTTGTGCCGGAGACGCACGTCGTCGACCACGCGCCCGACGAACTGCTCGGTGGAAAACTCCTGCCCGGCGACGGACAACCCGTCGGTCGGCCAGACGATCCGCTGCTCGGGTGTCCATTTTGCCGCGACCACTTGCGCGAGGAGCCACGAGTCGTCCAACGAACTGGTGAAAATACGCTTCACAAAGGGGTGGAAGTCGGCGCTGCCGTCTCCGCCGGGGAGCACAACCAGGAGTCTGTAGCCGGTGGGCGGCGGCTCCACCCCTTCGGCACGGACGCAGAAATACCGCATCCGTGGATTGTCTGCAACGATGCGGTCTTCATCGATCAGCCCGGCCGACCCATCCGCATCGGGTTCGGCGGAAAGCCGGCCGGCCGACAAGATCAACAGCAGCGAGAGGAAAAGGGCAATTCTCATGGCTGCTTCTCTTCCTCAACGTAGCGCACGCCGATTGAGTCGAACGCAATCACGCCGGAACCATACATCTGAAGCGCTATCCGGACGCCCGAGACGTCCGGCGGCAGCTCAACCGTTCCGCGGTACGCTTTCCAGTCGTGCGTCACGGGGGCGTCGCCCGGTTCCTGCGCGCCGATATACTGCGCCCACGCGTGCGACGAATTGCCGGAGATGGTTTCGAACTGAAAATCGATTACCGACTTCGCCACGTTCTTCGCCTTCACCGAAGCAACGAACTCGGCGTGCCTGGCCCCGGCGGGAGGCTTGGGAAGCTGTTGGACCCACTCGGCGATGGGGAAGAAACGCTTCGCGGTCTTCTGAAAGCCGACGCTGCGGTTGCCGTGCTGGGCGTCTCCCTTCAGCCAGAGATACTCCACGCCATCCACCGCGGCCCCCTTCTGCCACGACGCCGGATCCTCGTCATCGCTCTCCTCGAAAGACCAGTTCGCCACGAGGTTGGCGCCTTCTTCGGTCTTCTTTTCGGAATCATCCGGGGAGACTTTGCCAGCCTGCGACGGCGGCGGCGGAGGCAGGTTCGGGCCGCGGCAGTAGGCGGAGACTTCGTCGAACCACACCGTGCCCGGACCGTAAACCTGCAGGCTGATCCCGATCGAAGAAGTCCCCTGCGGCAGCGGCACCGATCCTTCGTAGAGTTTCCACCCGTGGCTTGCCGGCCGGTCGCGGGGCGTTTTCGCACCGATGTAGCTGACCCACTCATGTGAAGGTCCGCTGCGGCCGGAGAATTGCGCGTCGAGGATCGCCTTCGTCATTTGTCTCGCGCGTACCCACGCTCGCACTTCGAGGTGCGTGGCGCCGGCCGGAACCTGGGTCTCGACGCGCTGGGACCACTCGGCGATCGGAAAGTACCGGTTCACCGACTTTTCGATCTTGAGACTGCGGTTTCCTTGAAAGCCCTCGTTCGCCCATGAGCAGGTCACGCCGGGGACCTTTGCGCCCTGCTCCCAGACAACCGGGAGCCGCTGCCCCTCTTCCATGCCGCCGTTACGGATGAGGTTCGGCGCGTACGGCTCAGCCGGCAAGGCCCGCGGCCACAGGGCGGCAGCCGCCACCGCGATCGACTTCAGTGCAAGTCGCATGTCAGATGTCTCCTTTCCGTTCGCAAAAGTGGGCTGTCTACGGCCCTGCGTCCTCTTGCTGCGTCACAAAATCCGCCGAAACGTCGTCGAACCAGACGGCGCCCGGACCGTAGGTCTGCAGGGCCAGGTGGATTTGCCGGGTTCCCTGCGGGATTTCGACGGTGCCTTCGTAAAGCTTCCAGTCGTGGTTTGCCGGGGGCTCCGCGTTTTCGCGGGCACCGACGTAGGCCGCCCACGCGTGGCTCCACTGCTCGTCCTCAGCGATGAACTGCGCATCGAGGATGGCTTTCGTCACGTTCTCCGCCTTCACCCACGCGGCTACACGAAGGTGCGTCGCTTCGGGCGGAACTTCCGCCGAGAGCGCGTGCAGCCACTCTGCAATCGGGAAATACCGGTTCTCCGTTTTGACCAGAAGAAGACTCCGCGAGCCGCTGTGCGCCACCCCGGCATCCCACACGTACTCCACCCCGTCGATCGCCGCGCCTTGATACCAGCTCTCCGGCGAGTAGGTTCCCGATTCGAAGCCGCCGTTGGAGACGAGCGATGGCCGATTGCTGCGGTAGGGAGGCATCGCGCAGAGCCCCGCGGCGAAGAGAAGGCCGAAGGCGACCGCGAGGAGAATTGCCGGGCCGCGGTCGCGCGCGGCGCCCGCGGGCAGTGAGTGCAGCACATGGTGAAGGCGACGGTGAAGGCTCTTCTTGCCGCTCACCATCGACAACGCCGCGAGAGTCCGCTGCTGCGGAACGAGCGACAGAAGCGTCTGGGCGTAGTCGTTGGCGTCGACGCCCGAGACAATCGCCAAATCGTCGCAGCACTGATCCGCCAGCAAGCCGAGCCGACCGCGCGCGATCCAGACGAGTGGATTGAAGAAGAGCACGCAGGTTGCCAGTTCGGCCACGATCGCCGCGACGTGGTCGCCCCGATGCAGGTGGCCCAGTTCGTGTCCGAAGATCGCCGGCCAGTTGACGTCCTCGCGCTTCACCAGCCCCGCCGGCACCAGCAGCGCGGGATGCAGGCTCCAGCACCAGATCGCCGGGCACCGCTGGGTGTCGGTCGTCAGCGCGATCGGCGCCGATTGGAGGGCCAGCCGCCCTGCGGCCGACTCCAGAATGCCGTGGATCCGCTCGTTGATCAGCGGTCGCGACCGCCGCACCAGGCGACGTCCAACGACAACCTGCACCGCGAGCCGCAGCAGGAGAACCGCCGCCACGGCGAGCCAGGCGATCGAAAGCATTCGGCCTATAGAAATCCCCGCCGAGGTTTCCACCGCAGATGCAACGCCGCCGCCCGCCGGTTCGCCCCCACCGGGAAACAGCACCCGGCCGACCGCCGGCGCGCCCGCGCCTTTGTCGAGCTGGATCGGGGCCAGTTCGAAGCCGAGCGCGACGAGCGTTGCCGCCGGCAAGAGCAGCGAAGCAAGCACCGCGACGTAAAGGGCATCGTGGGCGCCGGCAGGATGGCGCCGCCGCCACCGTGCCACGGCCAGCCCGAGCACGAGGGCCAGTGCGCTTTGCCACGCAGTGACCCACAGCAACAGTCCGCTCGAGAGCCACTCACCCATTTCTCATTTCCTTGCGGCGACGATCGATCATCCTGCGGAACTCGAGCAATTCCTCGTCCGTGAGTTCTTCATCTTCCAGAAGGTGCTGCAGCACGGCACGGCTATCCCCCCGGAAGAGCCGCGAGACAAACCGTTGCAGCGAATGCTGCCCCGCGGCATCGCGCGTCCGCGTGGCCGCGAAGACGTGCCGTTTCCCGTCCGCCCGGTGTGCCAGCCACCCGGCTTTTTCCAGCTTCTGCATCACCGAGAGAACCGTCGTATACGCCAGGTCCCGCCGCGGTGCCAAGGCATCGCGAACCTGGTGTACCGTGGCCTCGTCCAGCTTCCAGACGGCCTCCAGCACCGCGCGCTGAAGCTCGCCGAGCTGGTCGAACGAGGGTAGGGGCATGGCAGGTCTCCGTCTACTACGGATGAAAGTACTACTGATCATAGTAGATCGGGCGGAGGAAGTCAAGCAACTCGCCGAAAAAGGTCTCGCTGCCCGCCTACACAACGCCCCGCGTCCTCTTATTCATCCCTCCCGGCAGCCCTTGGCCGCGGCGGGTCGCGAGCGGGATCGGCCGGAAAGGTCGTCCGGCCCATGCCGGGCCCTCGATCCATGGCCCGTTGACGCCGGAAGCATCCTGAACACAAAATTACTCAAACGGTAAACGCCACCACCGGGTCTATCCGGTCTATCCCGGTGGGGCGATGTTTGGCAACTACAAACGCCCCAGAAACGCCGCGCAGGGGTGGCGGTTTGTAGTTGCCAAACATCGCGCAAGGACGCGGGGTCGGTGGTGGCGTTTACCGTTTGAGTTACAACGAACCACGATCCCATTGAGAAAGCGAAATGGCATCTCCTCTGAGTCTCAACGTGATAAAGGCAACGCAAGCATGCACGTGAACACCGTGATTCCGTCCGTCTGCCTTGCGGCACTGCTGCTTGTGCCATCGGCTTCCTTGCCCGCCCCCAATGCGCCCCGCAGGCCGAACATCGTCGTCATTCTCGCCGATGATCTCGGCTGGGGCGACGTCGGATTCAACGGATGCCGCGAAATCCCGACGCCGAATCTCGACGAACTGGCCCGCTCCGGCGTCCGCTTCACCAGCGGATATGCGTCGCATCCGTATTGCAGTCCCAGCCGCGCCGGACTGCTGACCGGCCGTTACCAGCAGCGGTTCGGCCACGAATGCAATCCCGGGGTCAATGCGACCGACGGCTTGCCTCTGAGCGAAACCTTCTTGCCGGCGGTGTTGAAGCAGCATGGCTATCGGACGGCGGCAATCGGCAAGTGGCACCTGGGCGACGACCCCAAGTATTGGCCAACCGAGCGAGGCTTTGACCACTGGTACGGCTTCAGCGGCGGGGCGATGAGCTACTGGGGCGACGCCAAAGCGCCGCTGCGGGGAGTGCTGCGGAACGGCAATCCGGTTCCTCGCTCGGAATTGACGCACCTGACCGACGATTTCTCGCGCGAGGCGGTCGACTTCATCGACCATAGGCCGGACAAGCCGTTCTTTCTCTACCTCGCCTACAATGCGCCCCACGCGCCGGACAACGCAACTCGCGAGCATTTGAAGAAGACCGAACACATCGAGTACGGCGGCCGGGCCGTCTATGGCGCAATGGTCGCCGCAATGGACGAAGGTATCGGCAAGTTGCTGCGGAAACTGGAATCGTTGAAGCTCCGCGAGCACACGCTGATTTTTTTCTACAGTGACAACGGAGGCCGCGCCGAGCATGCGGTGAATTTTCCCTTCCGCGGCCACAAGGGAATGTTGTTCGAAGGCGGAATACGTGTCCCCTTCTGCGTTTCCTGGCCGGCACGAATTCCGGACGGGCAGACCTGCGATCACCCCGTCACCGGCTTGGATGTCTTTCCCACGGCTCTGGCCGCCGCAGGAATCGCCAGGCCGGACAAGCTGCTGCTCGACGGCATCAATCTGCTACCGCATCTGACCGACCCGAATTGCGAACTGCCGCCGCGGTCGCTGGTCTGGCGCTATGCGACCGGCCAGGACGAATTCGGCTATGCCGTTCGCGACGGCCGCTGGAAGCTTGTCCATAGCGTTTACAAGGGCCGAAAGCTCCTCTTCGACCTGAGCGCCGACCCGTACGAGCAGCACGACCTCGCCGTGGCCAATCCCGAGGCCGTTGGACGGCTGGTCGAGGTTTATAATCGTTGGGCGAAAGACATGATGCCGCCCCGCTGGTTGGACCCGCACGGGGTAAACGTTCGCAAAGAGGAAGCGACTCGACAGCAGGCCCTGGAAAATGCCAGCCGCGGCGAACGGCAGTAAGAGGAGCGACCCATGCACGCATGCCATCACTGCCAAGGGCACAGCACCACGAGGATTACGGCAATGTTCTTCACAACGACTTTCTTGATGTGCCTTTCGGCCATGCAAAGAACCGCCATTGTGCTCGCCGTACTGCTGTTGGCCCAATCGTCCGCGAGCAACGCTGCCGATCGCCACCCGTCCCAACATGAGAGCCGCCTGCCGTCAGTCGGCGCGCCGTCCGTCCGCACGACGGCAGAGCCCGCCGACATGGCCAGGCGGGCCGAGGAGTTGAAATCGCTCCGATGGGGCATGTTCATCTGCTGGTCCTTCAGCACATTTTCCGGTAAGGAGTGGACGCCGGGCGTAACCGACGTGAGCTTCTTCAAGGCGACCGGCTGCGACACCGATCAATGGGCCCGCACCGCCAAGGAAGCGGGGATGGGGTATATCCTGTTCCTGACGAAGCACCACGATGGGTTCTGCCTGTGGGATACCCAGACAACCGACCGAAAGGCGACGAAGTCGCCCCTGGGCCGCGATGTCCTCGCCGAGTTGCGGAAGTCGTGTGACAAACACGGCATCAAACTCGCCCTCTATTTCTCCGAAGGCGACTGGACCTGGCCGGGCGCGGTGGATGGAAAGGGCTGGAAGGCCGGCATCGGCCGAAATCCTGAGATGAAGAAGGCACAACTTAAGGAACTGCTCACGCAATACGGGCCCATCGAGTACATCTGGTTCGATCATGCCGTCGGCGACGGCGGTTTGAGCCACAAGGACACGATTGCCTGGTGCAAGTCCCTCCAGCCCGGGTGTTTCATCGGATTCAACCACGGCGACCAGCTGGGCGCCGATATCCGTCTCGGCGAGATGGGGCGTCCCGGGCCGTTGGACGACCATACGGCGGCCGGACCGCATATGAAGGATGCGCCGAGTAAGAGTTACCGGCTGGCTGAATTCACCTACCCCATCCTTCCGCCCCACCAAGGTGGCGCGATGTGGTTCTACTCGCTGCCGATTCACGACCATCTCTGCCACACACCCGAGAAGCTCTATCGCGACTACCTGGGCGCGGTCGAGTTCGGCAATATTTTCTCGCTCGATGTGGGCCCTGACTACGCGGGCCGGCTGCGCGAGATCGACGTCCAGACGCTGCGAAAGGTCGGCGAGATGATCCGCTCGCGTGCGTCCGACGTTGGCGACTCATTGTCTCCCATCAAGGCCTTTTGTGTCGACTTCAATTGGGGACCCGGCGGCCCCAACGGGTTTGCCGAACCGGGGCTCTGGGCCGATGCCGATCCGGCCAGGCACGTCGCCTGGTACGAGGTACTGGGCTGCAACGTGATCCAGACTTTTGCCGTCTCCTGCAACGGCTATGCGTGGTACAAGGGCGGCGCCGTGCCGGAACAGCCGGGGCTGAAGCACGATTTCCTCAGCGAGGTCGTCAAACTCGGCCACACGAAAGGGATGCGAGTGATGGGCTACTTCTGCATTGGCGCGAATACCCGCTGGGGCCAGAAGCATCCCGATCTCAGCTACGGCTTCCCCAGCGCGTATCACATTCCGTTTACCGACGCTTATCTCGACTACCTCGCCGCTTCCATCGCCGATGCACTCGCCAAGAGCCGGATGGACGGCTTCATGATCGATTGGGTATGGTGCCCGACCGATGCCGTTCGCAAGGAAGCCTCCGGCGGAAAATGGCTGGAGGCGGAAAAGGAACTTTACGAGACCTTGATGGGCCGGCCATTCCCTGGAGAAGAGAACCTGACGCCCGAAGACAGCCTCGCTTATCAGCGCAAGGCGATTGACCGTTGCTGGGCGCGTATCCGCGCCGCGGCCAAAGGTGCAAACCCCGACTGCGTGATCTGGCTCTCGTGCAACAAGGTCCACGACCCGGCGATTGCCGGTTCGCCGATGCTCCGGGAAGTGGATTGGATGATGGACGAAGCCGGCACACCGGCCGCGATGAAGGAGGTTGCGCCGATGTTCGGTCCCCATACGCGGCAGTTGCTGTGCCTGACGGGCTGGGGTGAGCGGCACAAGACCCGCGAAATCCTCGCCGATCCTGAAATGGCTGCCTACGGAATCTATGGGTTCAGTCGGCCCCTTCCCGATTCCTTGCCGTTGCCGGTCGCCACGTACCTGAGCGGCCCGATCGAGTCCTTCAACGGCAACGACCGGGGGATCGCCACGCTGGCCCGCTATTTCACCGGCAAGCCGTTCGATTTCGTTGGGCAGCCGGATCGAGTCAAGAAAGCCGGAGCGAATTAACTCAAACTGTAAACGCCACCGCCGACCCCGCGTCGGTGGGGCGATGTTTGGCAACTACAAACGCTATGCAAACACGCGTTCCGTATTTCGCCGTTCTGCTCGGCCCGAAGGGGCCGAGCGAAACGGCGAAATCACGGAACGGCCTGGGGAGTGCGGTTTGTAGTTGCCAAACATCGCCCCACCGGGATAGACCCGGTGGTGACGTTTACAGTTTGAGAATTAGAATGTTGCATCGTCTGACGCTCACTATAATGGTTTTGATCCTGACAATCTCGGCCACGTCGCTACGATCGTGTTTCGTCGAGGAGCAAGACCATGAAAAGGGCAACACCACTACTGCTTGGGCTGATGGTTTGGCTGGCTGACGGCACTGGCCGTGCGGCCGAAGACGGCAAGGATTTGCTTCAGGCCCGGCCCGAGGCCATCGAGGCATGGAAGGACATGCGGTTTGGCATGTTCATCTGCTGGGGACCGGTCAGCCTGACGGGGCGCGAGATCGGCTGGTCGCGTGGCAATCCAACGCCGATCGAAGAGTACGACAGTCTCTACAAGCGTTGGAATCCCGACAAGTTCAACGCCCGCGAGTGGATCCAGGTTGTCAAGGAGACCGGGGCGCGGTACATCGTTTTCCTATTGAAGCATCACGACGGATTCTGCCTCTGGGACACCCGCGAGACCGACTACAACATCATGAATGGTCCGTGGAAACGGGATGTTACCAAAGAGATCGCGGCGGCCTGTCGCGAAGAGGGGATCGGCTTCTTCCCGTACTATTCCACGTGCGACTGGCACCACCCGGATTTCCCGGTGACGAGTCCCGGCCGATCTTCTCGGGACAAGGCGAATTGGGTGATGCGTCCCACTTCCAACCTCGATCGTTACACGGAATACCTGGAAGCGCAGGTCAGGGAGTTGATCACCGGCTACGGTCCCCTGGTCGGAATCTGGTTCGACGTGCCGCAGTGCTTCGACCGCGCCCGCGGCGAGCGCGTCATCCGTTTCGTCCGTTCGCTTCAGCCGGAGATCCTTGTCAACAATCGCACCGGCGCCCCCGGCGACTTCGACACGCCCGAGCAGACCGTCGGCCGCTGCCAGTTTGACCGCCCCTGGGAGAGTTGCATCACGTTGGGCACCCAGTGGGCGTGGAAACCGGACGACCAGCTCAAGCCCTACACCGACGCGATTCGCATCCTTGTGGCCTGCGCCGTCGGCGACGGCAATCTCGCGCTGAATACCAACCCGATGCCCGATGGCCGCATCGAACCCCGGCAGGTCGAGAGCTTCCGCAAGATCGGTGCGTGGTTGAAGCAGTATGGCGAGTCGATCTACGGTACTCGCGGGGGCCCTTTCGTTGCCGCGAGCGGCGGCGCCGTCCGCGCCCGCGGCGACAAGTTCGCAATGCCGTCCGGCCCATGGTGGGGCGGGAGTACGCGTAAAGGCAGCACGATTTACCTGCACATCCTCCGTTGGCCGAGCGACACCCTCACGTTGCCGGCGATCTCGCCGCGAATCGTCAAGCACAGTGTCCTCACCGGCGGCGAGGCGGTCGTGCGGCAGAACGAAGAGGGCATTGAAGTCAGCGTGCCCGCCGCCGAGCGCGACCCGCTTGACACAATCGTCAAGCTCGAACTCGATGCCCCGGCCAAGGACATTCCCGTGGTCAAGACCGGGCCGGCCGGAAAGCCGTCGCTGACCCTCGGCAAGAAAGCGACCGCCTCGAACTGGTTCCAAAAGAGCGACAATTACTCGCCGGACAAAGCATTCGACGGCGACCTGGACACCCGCTGGGGATGCGATTGGGGCACGCACTCCTGCTGGTTGGAAGTCGATCTCGGCGCAGCCCAGACCTTTTCGCGTGCCTGGATCAGCGAGCCGTACGACCGGGTCCAGCAGTTCGAACTGCAGGTCTGGAAGGAGGGCTCCTGGAAGACCTTTCACCAGGGGACCACCCTTGGTGAGAACTGCGAGATCATCTTCCCGCCCCTGACCGGCGAGCGCGTCCGCCTGAACTTGTTGAAGACCGCCGAGGGCCCGTCGATCTGGGAATTTCAGCTTTTCAATCTCGAGAAACCCTGAGTTGCCGCACAAAGGCCATCCGTGCTATTAGCGCAACTGCAAGACAAATAGCACGGATGGCAAAGCCGGGGCACGGATGAACAATGAACAAGAACTCGGGCGATAATCGGTGGATCCTATCGTCTTCTTTGGGACCGACGGAAAGCCGGTGTCGCCGCCAAGAAGGCATTTCTCGCGTTCATTTCGAATGCAACAACCAATCAACTCGAGGAGACAACAATGACCGACAGTCGATTGTCCTCGGACGAGCACTCGCGGCGGTCGATTTCGCGTCGTGCGTTCGTAGCGAGTTCCGCGATCACGGCCGCATCCCTGGCCGCTGCCGCCCCACGGGCGAACCGTGCGGCGGATTCGGCCCCATCCGGCCGCGAGATCAAGCTCGGCCTGGTAGGCTGCGGCGGCCGCGGCAGTTGGATCGCCGGGCTCTTTCGTGAACACGGCGGTTACGATCTGTACGCCGTCGCGGATTACTTCCCCGAGGTCGCTGCGGCCGCCGGAGATAAGTTCGGCGTCGACGAGTCTCGCCGCTTTTCCGGATTGTCGGGCTATCGCCGTTTGATCGAAAGCGGTGTGGAAGCGGTGGCGCTGGAGACTCCTCCGTGCTTCTTTCCGGAACACGCGAGGGCTGCAGTGGATGCCGGACTGCACGTCTACATGGCCAAGCCCGTTGCCGTCGATGTTCCGGGCTGCCAGGAAGTGGAATCAGCCGCCAAGAAGGCGGCTGCGGGCAAACGCTGTTTCCTGGTCGACTACCAGATGCCGACCGACCCGCACAACCGCGAGTGCGCGAAGCGTTTTCGCGAAGGGGCGCTGGGGCGCCTCAGCATGGTCAAGAGCTTCTACTACGGAGGACTGTTCAGTGATCCGCCGCTGACCGCGAACATCGAGAGCCGTTTGCGGCGGCTGGTCTGGGTGAA
The DNA here is from genome assembly GCA_040768665.1 of Thermoguttaceae bacterium. Lineage (GTDB taxonomy): Bacteria > Planctomycetota > Planctomycetia > Pirellulales > Thermoguttaceae > JABWBD01. The sequence goes on along the minus strand of JAXGMN010000035.1, from coordinate 32,852 downwards.
CGATCTGGCTCTGGGCGGTTGTTACCATGTCAACGCCTGCATTCATCCCGTGCAGGCCATGATGTGGGCACTCGACGCCACGCCCGTGGCCGCGGTCGGCATTTCGCGGACGGCCCGCCCCGATCCCCACGGCGACAGCCACGATATGTTCGGCATCACGTACGAGTTTGCCGATGGCTTGCTCTGGACACACACCGGCCGTCACGCCTCGGGGCTCACCGGACCGGAGGATCCGCTGGCAACCTGTGAGTTTCTCGGTGACGCCTATATGAAAATCGGCTACGGCGGCCGCGCCCTCATCCGCGGCGGGCCCAAGCACTATCCGGGCGGAACCGTTGATAATCTCTATGCCGCCGGCGCTCGCAGCAACATCGCCGAATTTCATAAGAATATCGTCGAGCAGAATTTCGCCAACGATACCGTCCCGATGGCCATTGCGAGTTGCCTGGCGACGATCCTCGGCCGCGAAGCTTGCCTGCAAGAAGGGCATATGACCATGGATGAACTCCTTAAGGCGAACCAGCGTCTTGAGGTGAACCTCAAGGGTTTGAAGAGCTAACGGCGTGCGGAAATCCTGTTCGTGGCAGTGACAGCCAATACGGAGAAACCATGACTCCCCGCGAACGAGTTCTGGCGGCGTTCCAACACGAGGAGCCCGACCGCGTGCCGCGCTGGTGCGGCGCGTCGCCGGAGTTTCTCGCCAAGGCCCAACAGCAATTGCACCTGCCGGACGCCGAGAGTGTCTTCGTCCGATTCGGCGACGATTTCCGCCGGGTCTTCGCCCGCTACACCGGCCCCGAGTTTCCCCTTAGCCCCGGCGCCACGTCACGAACCATTTTTGGCGTCGAGCGCGCGGGGCTCGGCTACGGCCAGCCGCTGTCGCATCCGCTCGCCCGTGCCACGCTCGCCGAGATTCACGATTATCCCTGGCCCGATCCGCAGTGGCAGGACGTTTCCTGGATTCGCGACGACGCCCTGGCCTGGTACCGCCAGTACGCCATTCTCGGCGGCGATTGGTCGCCCTTCTGGCACGACGCGATCGACCTGCTGGGCATGGAGACGCTCTACCTGAAAATGTATGACGAGCCGGAACTGGTCGACGCCGTGCTCGAGCACGTTGTCGATTACTACGCCGCCGTCAGCCATCGCATTTTCGATGCGGCTGCCGACGCACTCGACGTCTTTTTCATCGGCAACGATTTCGGCAGCCAGAACGGCCCCTTGCTCAGTCCCGCCCAGTTCGACCGTTTCATGCTCCCGCACCTCAAGCGACTGATCGATTTGGGCCATGCCTATCGGCTGAAAGTCCAACTCCATTGCTGCGGCGGCTTCGAACCGCTGATGCCTGCGATGATCGCCGCCGGCCTCGATGGGCTCCACGCAATCCAGCCCTGTTGCCGAGGGATGGACCTGGCTACGCTCAAGGCCCGCTACGGCGAAGCGATTCTCTTCAACGGCGCCATCGATTCTCACCATGTCCTCATCAAGGGGACCCCTGAGTTCGTCCGCCGCCAGACCCGCGAGGTCCTCAAGATCATGGCTCCCGGCGGTGGTTACATCGCGGGCGCCAGTCACGACTACCTCCTGGAGGAAACGCCCGTCGAGAATGTCGTTGCCATGTTCGACACGGTGGCGGAATTCGGCGTTTACAGCATCCCATGAGTTGCCACTTCTTTGCGAAACCGGAGCTTGCCATGAAATACCTCGTCGCTCGGATGATCTGTCTCGCGGCCACAATCTCCTTCGCCTTCAGCATCTTCGCACAGGAAGTGAAGCTCACACTCGACGCCACCAAGACAACCGGCCGCGTCGAGGAAACGGTCTACGGCCATTTCCTCGAGCACATCTACCACTCTTGCAACGGCGGCCTATGGGGCGAGTTGATCTGAAACCAATTCTTCCGCAAGACGGCTGAGTGCATCGCCTCGTCGAGCAATCCGTCGCTGAAAATCTATGTTTCCGAATGGAACGCGCAGTCGACCGACTGGCGAACCGGTCTCTACGCGGGCGGCCTGCTCAACGCCTTCGAGCGGTGCGGCGATTCGCTCACGATCGGCGGCCCGGCCCTTTTTCTTCGGCATGTCTCCGCAAAACAGTGGGACAACGCCCTTATCAACTTCGACCACCGCACCTGGTTCCCGGCTCCCAACTACGTTGTGATGAGACTGTGGCGCGACCACTACGGCCCCGAGCGGATTGCGATGGCAGGCAATCCCGAGCCGCTCAATGCCGTGGCAACGAAATCGAACGACGGCGACGATCTCTTCGTCAAGCTCGTCAACCCGACCGCCGAGGAGGTGCCTGTCGAAATTGCGATAGCGGACGGTTTTCGGATAGGCCGCGCTGAGCTGAAACTCGTCGCTCCCGGTGCTCTCGACGCCCGCAACACACTCGAGAACCCGTCGGCGGTCGCACCACGACAAGGCCGGGTGGAGGTCCGGCGTCAAGATGTCCGTTTTGCGCTGCCGCGCTGGTCGGCTGCCTCGCTGACGTTGACGCAACAGCAGACGAGACGGTGAAGGCGGTCATCCTGGCCTGGAGTTGCCGGCTCTGAAACGCCACGATACATTTCACAATGGACGGATCGCGCGGGAGCGATGAATGCGCGAAGCAGAGACAGTCCGCCGGTCGATCGCTCCGATGATCTCTGCCGAATCGGCGGCGTACAGATACTGAAGAAAGGTCCGCCGGATCGATCCGCCAACGATTACGATGCTCCGGGCGCGCCTCTGTGGCTGTCGGGCTTTAGGCGCTCGCCCTACTGCAACTGGGGCGGCGCGATGGCTCTCTGCGCGCGTTGCTCGGCCTGCGCGTCTTCACGATAGACTCCGTAAAACGGCACGTTGGCGTCCAGCCAAAGGTAGATCCGGCGGAGGTCCGCCTCGGGCAGGTTTACGTGGGCTCGATGGTTGTCGTCGCCGAGGATGGCGACCAGCGGACTCTGGTCGGCGCCGCAGTAGCCGGGGCGTGTCACCGTCTGGGTAATGCTTTTGTCGCCCCACTCGTGCCATCGTACGTAGGGCACCAGGCTCTGGTAAGATCGCGTGAACGGGCCGGTCGCTTCGCCGGTCAGCAACGGCTCGTGGGGCTTCGGGTTCGGTGGGCGGCCGTGACAGTCCAGGCAGTGGCGGTCAAGCACCGGTTGCACCAGGCGCGGATAGCTCCACGGCTGCGAGCCGTCCGGCCCGGGCTCGATCTTCGAGGGCTCGCGCTTCAGGGCCAGCAATTCACGCCGCGGCGGGGCCGTCGTGGGCGCCTCGTGGCAGCCCACGCAACCGCGCCGTTCGCCCGGCTGCAGATAGGTCACGCTTCGCATGCTCTGGACCGCCCGTCCTTGGACATCGACCGCCTGAAAGTACAGCGGCTTGCCCGCCGGGGCGCGGAACCATGCCGAACCGTCCGGCTCGACCGGCACCGTGCCGAGCAGCATACGCGCCGGCTCCGCATTGGCCGCTCCGATCCGCGGCCGGTTGGCGATGTGCGTGGTCTCTTTGGGCAGCACCTGGAAGATCCGCAGATTGCGAATCGGACGATTCTCGGGCATGGGCAGGAGGCTCCAGTTGACGTCGGCCAGGATGAACTCGCCTTGCCCGTGCAGGCTGGGGTCGGACGTCTCGGGAATCTGCGGCGGCACCGGACGTTGTCCCAAGAGAATGGGAGCTAACGAGCAGATGCCCTCCCGGCGGTAGAGCAGTTCCAGGTTGCCGAAGCGATCGAAGTAGTAGATGCCCGTCTCCGAGTCATGGCGGACTCGGGCACTAAGCCCCGGCAATGGGTCGAAGCTGAAAGCCACCAGATAGTAGTCTTCCGACAGCGGCCATGGGCTGTGGTAGAAGCTTGTGGGCCAGCCCTCGGAGGTTTCCGGGAAGCAGACCTCGGGCGTCAGCCGTTCGAGCGATTCAAAGCGATCCTGGCCGCTCTCGGGGTCGAGTTCGGCGCGCGACGGGTCGAACAGCACGAGCGAGCCGCCCACGTTGGCATGGTGGGCTCCGGCCAGAAAGACAATCCGGTTGGAGCCGGGCACCGCCCGCGGTTGGAAGCAGGTGCTGATCTCCTTCGTATAGTTGCCGAAAAGAACCCGCGGATTCGATCCGTCCGGGTTGCTGACCCACAACCCGTGAAAATGAGCCGCCGAACGGTCCACGTAATCCCAGCGGCAATAGACGATTCGGCCATCGTTCAGCAGGGCGGGGTGCCACTCGTTCGTCTCGTGCCAGGAGAGCGTCTGGATCTCGCCGCTGACCGTGTCCAGGCGGTGCAGCGTGTGCGTCGGGATTGGTTCAAACGGATTGTCGCAGCGACAGAAGCCGCCCCGCCGCGAAGACATGAAGATCAGCCGGCCGTCCGGCAGCGGGCAGGGATCGAAGTCGTCTTCGCAGCCGAAGGTCAGTTGCCGAAGGTTCGCGCCTTCCGCATCCATGGCAAAGAGGTGGAAAGACGATCGGCCGGACGTGTAGTAATTCAACTCGTCCGGGACCTGATCCGCCGGGGGAAGGATCGTCCAGTTTTCTCCCAGCCGATGGTTGCGTTTCAGATCGCGTACTTCGGAGAAGGCGAAGTACAGCGTGGAGCCGTCGCAGGCGGCGGCCAAGGTCGCATAGGCGCCGCGCGGCAACCGCCCGTCGACCAAATCGCGGGTTTGAAACGATCTGCCGGGCTGTTCGAGCAGGTAGACTCCGCCGCCGGCCAGATCGGCGTAGTTGTAGTAGTAGCCGATGTACTCGTGAAGCATCTGGCAGATAAATCGCCGCCGCTGGAGAAACGCGACTTTTCGGCCGGCAAGCAAAGGATTCTTCCATGCCAGATTCCGCGTGAGCCATCGCAAACGGTGATAGAGCGCCAGCCGGTCCGATTCCGGCGCGGCGTTCACCCGGCGGGCTTCACCCTTGAGCGTTTCCAGGGCTTTCCGTTCCGACTGAACGTCGGGCGAGGCGGGCATAACCGCCAGGTCGTCCAGCAGCCGCTCGGTTCGCTCGATTGCCTTGAGAACGGCCTCGGGGCTGCCCGGCTCTCGCCCGGCGCGCCTTTCCTGGGCTGCCCAGTCCGCCTGGACTTCAGCGCGCAGGTCTTCTTCCTCGCTCGGCCCGGCTGCCCGGGCCGCGGCAGTAAAGGCCAGCACGAGGAGTATGGCCGACGCGACGTTCACCCGTCGCCGATCCTCGTCCGCGAACCACGATCGATTGGCACAACGGCTCATGGCAGCACCCAAGAATGACCCTATGACGGACATCGGTAATCCTACCTGATTCCGGCCGGCGCTGCACGCAGAACTCGTGAAAATCAGAGACTCAGACGCTCTCCGGACGGGGATTGACTGCTGGATGTTGTCTGCCGGAGACGGAGATTACACAAGATGCAGGGCGACTGTCCCCATTTGCGGCTGCCACCTGCGTCTGGGCTTGCCCGTTCGACCTATGCGCTGTAGCCTTCCAGCATCCTCGTGTTCACGAAAATGGACCCTGGTTGGAAGTGAGGGGCGAAGAATGTGTGGGATCGTCGGGTATATCGGCGACGGAATCGCGACGGAGTTCCTGCTCAATGGACTGCGGCGCCTGGAATACCGTGGATACGACAGTTCGGGAATGGCGGTCGCCGGAGGAAGACGTGTCCAATTGGTTCGAGCTGTCGGGCGCATCGACGAACTCGAAGCCGGCTTGCAGCGATCCCCGTTGCGGGGTGCGGTCGGCATCGGGCATACCCGCTGGGCGACGCACGGCCCCGCCACGCTGGAAAACGCCCATCCCCATCTCGGTGGCGATGGTTCCGTCGCGGTGGTTCACAATGGGGTCATCGAAAACTTCCAGGTGATCAAGGACCGTTTGGAGGAGCAGGGATATATCTTCCATTCCGCCACCGATACGGAAGTCATCGCCCACCTGATCGACGATTGCCTCAAGCGGCAGCCGCCGCCTGTTGAAATGGCCGCAAGCCAACACGAGCCGCTGGTCCTGGCGGTGCAGGCGGCTCTGGCCCAACTCCAGGGCACCTATGGACTGGTGGTTCTGTTCCGCGACTGGCCGGAGGTTCTCGTTGCTGCGAGGCTCGGCAGCCCGCTGATCATCGGAGTCGGCGATGAGGAACATTACGTGGCCAGCGACTGTTCTCCGTTGGCCGGCTATACCGACCGGATCGTCTATCTGGCGGACCACGAGGTGGCGGCCATCAGCACCGGATCGCTTCGCGTGGTGCACCGCGACCAAGGGCAGATCCGGCACCGCATCAAGGTGCTGGATATGGTCGCCGGCGACGTGGATCTCGAGGGTCACGCCCACTACATGCTCAAGGAGATCTGCGAGCAGCCCGATTCGATTCGCAATGCGATGCGGGGCCGGCTCGACTTCGACGCCGCCACGGCGAAGTTCGGCGGCCTGAACCTCACGGCTCAGCAGCTTCGCAGTGCCCGGCGGATCCTGCTGACCGGATGCGGCACGAGTTGGCACGCGGGCCTGGTCGGCGAGTATCAGATCGAGGGCCTCGCCCGGCTGCCCGTCGACGTGGAGTACGCCAGCGAATTGCGCTACCGCAATCCGCCAGTCGACGACGACACGCTCGTCTTCGCCATCACGCAGAGCGGCGAGACCGCCGACACCCTCGCCGCCTTGCGGGAGATGAAGCGCAAGGGCCACCACACGCTGGCCATCTGCAACGTGGTCGGCAGCACGATCGCCAGCGAGGCGGACGGCGGGATTTACCTCCACGCCGGGCCGGAAATCGGGGTCGCCTCGACCAAGGCATTCACTTCGCAGTGCACGGTTCTGGCGATGCTGGCGCTCTATTTCGGGCGGCTGCGGCATCTCAGTTTCGACGCCGGGATTCGGATTATCCGCGAACTGCAGGAGCTTCCCGACAAGGTTGCCCGGGCACTGGACAGCAACTCGCACGTCCGTCAGATCGCAAAGAAATACGCGGACTGCCAGACCTTCCTCTATCTTGGCCGCCAGTTCAACTTCCCTGCGGCACTGGAAGGCGCGCTGAAGTTGAAGGAAATCAGCTACATCCATGCCGAGGGCTATCCGGCCGCCGAGATGAAGCACGGCCCCATCGCCCTGGTCGACGAACGTACGCCCAGCGTCTTCCTCATGCCGCGCGGACCGGTCTACGACAAGGTGATGGCCAACGTCCAGGAGATCAAGGCACGCGGCGGTCCGGTGATTGCCGTCGTCTGCGAGGGCGATTGCGAGGCCACGCGCCTGGCCGACGAAGTGATCGAGATCCCGACGACCGAGGAATTCCTGCAGCCGATCCTCTCCATTATTCCGCTGCAGTTGTTGGCGTACCACATCGCCGTTGCCCGGGACTGCGACGTCGACAAGCCGCGAAACCTCGCAAAAAGCGTTACCGTGGAATAGCCGGCTTATTCGAGCGGCCCCATGCGATACAGCAGCACGTTGACGTCGCCCGGATAGCCCTCCGTGGCCTCGACCGAGAACCGGATGCGGTTCTCGCCGGGCTGGAGCATCAACGCCGTGGCCGTCGCCTCGACTGTCTGGCTCGGCTGCATGCCACCCGGCCAGAAACGGATCCCGCCGGGGCCCTCGCTCGTCACTGCTTGCATGGAATCGAGCTGAACGGGGAATGTGACGGCCCGGCCGTTAACCTCGACCACCGGGCGCACGGCGGGCGGCGCCGCGTGGAGTTCAGGTATCCCTCGCAGATCGTCCAGGCCGACTCTTACGGATGTGTTCCCCGCAAGCCCCTCGACCCGGATCAGGAGGTGATCGGTCTTCGACCAGTCGAAGCCGGGCGCGGCGGCAGTCCGAAAGATGCACAGCCGCCAGCCTTCGAAACCCACCTGCACGTTGTGGGTCGCACTGCGTCCGGCCGTGTCGTGCAGGTGCAGCCGCACGTTTTCGCCCTTGCCGTCTCCGCGGACCCAGAAGGCAATCGCCTGGCAGCCGCTCAGATCAACCGGTTCGGGGAGCTTCTTGGCCATGGCGCACCACCCGCCGCGAGGCCCCGCGTTGGTCGCCGTGAGTTCCAGGCACCGGTCGCCGACGTGGGCAATCTCGCCGCTCGCCGTGAGGTCGGCCGTGACTCCTTCCGCCGTGGCGCCTGCGGCGGTAATCACGGCGTCAGGCCCCGGAAAGTACCGTTTGGCGCGGCCCTGGTCGTCCCAGCGGAACGATGCGGCATCGGCGAACTCCTCGATGGTCACGGTCCCCGGCTGATCGTAGTCGCTCGTCGGCGCATTCCGCGAGCCGCGAGCGATTTCCACACCCAGCGGACAGGCATTGGGCAGGTCGTTGTGGATAACCCATCCATTCTGCTTGCCGTCGAGCGATTCCACATAGCGCGGCTCCCGGTAGGCGGCGCGGTAGAGTTTCCAGCCGTCGCCGTCGCGGAACAGCTTGAAATCCTTGCCCGGCTCGCGGAGCAGCTCTCGAACGCGATCGGGAAAATACCGGGCAAGACGGCACTGCTCGTACCGGCCGACCATCTCGATCATTTGCCGGGCGCGGGCGTGCTGCTCCATGGTGGCCAGGGACGTCTCGATCGAAATCGAACCGTCCAGCCCGATCGTCTTCGCCAGGACGTACTCGATCTGGTCGGGCCGCACGTCGGCAAACATGTAGTACCAACCAACGTCCGGCCGGGTGAAGTTGGCGGCCATGCCTTGCATGATCGGCAGCCGCTCGTCCAGGTACTTCTTCAGATCGCCGTGACCGTCGGCCGACGCACTGCGTGGCACAATGTGCCAGACGAGATTGCTGCCGGTTCCGTTGCTCGTTTGGTAGAGCACGTCTTTGCTGAACTTGCGGTAGTAGCCCAGATGCATCTTGTTGAGATAGTACCAGCGGTCGAGGTATGCATCGCTTATCCCGTCGCTGGCGTCAAAGTAGACCATGTCGAAGTCGCACTCGTTGAAGACGGATGCGAAGTTGCCGGTGAGCTCCTCGGCGAGCGTGCTGTCGGGATCGACAAGGAAGTAACTCCACATCGTGAGGAACCCCTTCACGGCGGTCCCTTTCTCGTGCCGCGAAGCCCGGGTGCCCAACGCGCCTCGCTGGCAGCCGACGAACCGCGGCTTCGGCCCCAACTCGAGGTTTTGATACCGAATGATCTCGTCGCCGACTCGGATGTGATAGCCCGGGAACGCCTTGTTGCGAGGCGTCTTCGGTGGAAGATCCGGCTCACCGGCGAGCACAAGCACCGTGGCCTTCTCGTCGACCGGTTCCGCCAAAGGCGGGCAGGGGACCGAGGCGAGACGGTCGTCAGGCTTCGGAGTGATGTACGGATCGTTGGGCGAGATCGAGGGGCCGAATACGTGCACCCCCGCCCCCATGCCTGCGGCATGGATTTTTTCGACCGCCCGCTTGAGGCCGGCGATGCCCTGTGGAAAATTCCCGGTGTTGATTTCGAAGTGCCCGTGCGTGGCCAGCCAGTTGTTCTTGAGGAAGATGACGGTTCCAAACTTGCCCAGCCGGGCATATTCGATGATCTGGTCGATGTTGTCCTCGCGGGCATCGACCATGAAGAGGTAGGAGTTTCGGACCGGTTCGGAAGTCCTTGCCCACTTGCCCTCGAGTATGGGGCACGGCAGCCCGCTCTCCCTCTCCGCTTCCATGATGGCCGCCTCGAACTGCTCGCGGGGAGCGGCCACAAGTGCGAACCGTGCGCCGACGATGGCGTGCCGATTCGTCGAGCGCGCAGCGAGGCTCACGATCTCGGCTCCGTGAGGTATGGTCTGCTGGAAGGTGTTCGCGGTGACGCCGAACAGGCAGGTGCCGAACTCGTCGTCGTAGGTCGCGTTGAAAGCCCCGGCGACGGTCTGTAGCCGACGGACTGGAAACCGAAGGGTGAACTCTTCCACGTCGGCCGGTTGAGCGTCCACAACCTCGAGCTGGATATGTTGTTTGCGCGAGACGATCCGGAGGGTTGCGCGGACCTCCGGGTCGAGAAACTGCGCCCGGATCAGGTCGCCTTCCCGGCGAAGGCTGTACAGTGGCGTGGCCACGCCGCGATAGACCACGTCGAGAACCGGCACCGGGGTCCCCTCAACCGCATAGTCTTTGCCGGACGATGTCGCCTCGAATCGGCGAAGCAGTCCTTGGGAAGAGATCACCAGCCGGGCGTGATCCGTCTCGAGTGCAATTGCCTCGCCGGCCGGCGCCGCGGGCAACGCGAGCAGCTCAATCGCCACCTCGTCCACATCGACCGTATGGCCCGGCGGCACGGAAATCGCCAGGGCCGAGCGGAGATAGCCTTCGCTCGGCGGACGATAGAAGCCTTCGACCCGCTTCCAATCTCCGTGACCGACGGTCGACTGCAAGACACTTTGCCCTCCGATCTTCCCGGAGGCGAAGTACTCGTAGAAGCTGAGCGAGACGGCCCCGCCACGCACCCAGGCCGTGACCCGATACCATTTCTCCGGATCAAGGCCTTCGCACATCTGGTAGAGATGTGCCGTGCCCCGCGACGCCGAGATCCGAACAAATCGCTCACCGCCATGAGCACCGTGCTGGCCGGCTTCGGTCCCGACGACGGTCAATTCGCCGGGATAGGCTGAATTGGGCGTCCAACCGACCGGCACCTGAGCGGGGTCGGGGAACTTCCAGCCCTGCACCAACCCCTCGGCGCCGGGTTGAACCTTGGCGACGGCTTCGAACCCGCCGTTTGTAAGCAGCGGTGTATTCTCGCTGGAGGAAGGTGCGAGACAGAGCAATCCAAGCAGGCAGGAGCCGAACATTCAGAAGCCTCCGCGGCACAAGACATTGGCATTGCGAGTAACGGAGTGCTTCGCCCGCCACTCGGTCGAAACCGCCAGGATGGCCGCCGGACCGGAGCACGTCAAGCAGATGGTGAACCGCAAGACCTTGGCAGAGCGGTCGGAGGCAACTGGCGCTGGGCCGGAGCTTAGAGGTAATGGGGCGGGCAAACGGTCGAATTGCCGGATTGGCACACGGCTGTTAAATCGGCTCTGTTTTCCGGTTTGGGGTTCGTCGTCGTCGCTGTTCTACGCAACAACCCGAGGCGGTGTTGCATGGCAGGAAAACACGACTTAAGTCCTTACAAGGTAGCAATTTGCGCTAGACAACCAGCCACCCGTCGCGCAGGGGGTGTGTTGCATAAGAAAAAAAGGTCTGGGGCACTTGAAGCGAGGTTGGCACTTCGTGCTGGCGCACACGCTGCTACATGAACAACTTTGCGGCCGTCAGTAGCCCGAGCAAGCACGTGGCGAGCCCCACACTCGCGCGCATCGCCGATTCCGAGACTCGCTTCACGGTAAGCGTCGCGACCGGCACGGAGAGCAGCGCCCCGGCCACCAGTGGATATGCCAGATTCCACTGAACTGCGTTTCCTTGGACCAGAAGATACGCCACGAGGCCCACGGCGCAGGTCAAAGCCTCGGCCAGCGAGGTAACCGCCACTGCGTTCTTCGGTGACACGCCCGAGACCACTTGACCGGCCGTGACCAGCGGACCATAGCCGCCGCCGCTAAGCCCCTTGTTGAAGGAAGCCAGCGTTCCAAGAGCGATGATGTGTCCGCGGCGGAACTCGAGCTTGCGGCGCATCGTGGCAAGGGTAACAAGCCCGACGGAAAGTACGATCACGGAGATAATAGCCGTCAGCCAGAACTTGCTCACGCTCACGGCGAATGCTACGGCGGCCACCGTCCCCACCACGCTCAGCAGCGAGAGCCAGATAGCCGTGGTCCGCGAGGGACCGTCCCGGAGCAATTCGACGTTGCCGTCGCGCTGGTGGAACGCGGCGGCGCACAAACCCGTCACGAATTCGCTCAGCAACACACAGGGGACAATCTCAAGGGGTTCAAAACCGGCCAACAACAGCAGCGGAGTCAGACTGGTGCCATATCCCATGCCGAGCGACGAGTCGACGTATTCGCACCCGAGAGCTGCCAGAAAGATCACCAGGATCGTCGCCGGCCCCAGTTGATCCGCCAGTTCCGGGAAGACGGCCCATCGTGGAAACGCGATCTGGAATACCAGCAAGCCAATAATCGCCAGGACTACCGCGGCCCAAACTCGCACTCGCCGCCGCTGAAATCCCGGTAATCCTCCCAAAGTCCCCAACAGAACGCTCATGCTCGACTCCTGCTCTTTCCCTGAGCTTGATTCTTAGAGGCCCTAACAAAACGGGGACAGGCACCTCGCCAGGACGTATTTTCTGCGTGTTTACGTTTGTTTGGCTCGGAGCCAGTCCCCGTTTTGCTCTTTCCCTGAGCTTGATTCTTAATTTACCACCTACCCCGGTTATTGGCGGGGTGCGACATCTCGGCGCGGCTCCTCCTGTTTTGCATTTGCTGTGCCATAACGCAGCCGCGACTAACGTCGGTCAGAGACTCCCGAACTGTCGGCAACCCGGACGCACTATCATAAGTTATTTTATATCAGTAGTTTACGAATATTCCTTCGGCCCCCGCAGCGTGAGACGAAATCCTAAGGAAAGCCCCATATCGGCGGTACCGGTCGCCCAATATGCTCTTTGCGCCGCGCACGCTCCGTGATATAAGACGGTATTGCCGTTAAATAAGCTAGATTTTTCTGTGTTATTTCGTGGCATTCGGGGAGACATCGACGTGGATTCGCACCGTGAGCTGCTGCTTGAAGTGTGGCGAGAGGTCAGTCGGCACACGGATATCGACAGGTCGACCGTGGTGATTGCCCGTTTATTGGCGGCGACATCGCCGATCGAGTGGGTCATCGTATCCCGCATCGAGCCGGGTCGGTCGGCCGTCGAAATGGTCGCTGGCGCCACTGCCCAGGGAGACACCTTGCCGCTGAGGACGTCGACGTGCTCGGCCGCGACGATCGCGGAGCTTTGTGAATGGCCCTGCGGAAGCGAGGTCGTCCAGTGGCCGGTGGAAACGACGGCGGAAGCGAATGTGCTGTCACCACCGGTCGCCGAAGCATTGATTCCCGGCGGAGCCGGGGAGCGGCCGATGGCGCTCGGGCCGCTCGGTGCTCCCGGGCGCCGGAGCGGAGTGTTGATTCTCGTCCTGCGGGCGGAGGCGTCGCATGAACCGGAGTTGGCGCAGCTTGCGAGGATGCTGCTTGACCCGTTCACGGTGGCCCTCGATAACGACCATCGGCTGCGCGAGATTCAGGCCCTGCGAGAGGCGGCCGAGGCCGATCGCCGCTCGCTGCTGACTCGGCTCGGCCGCAAACAATTGGCTGACAATATGGTCGGGGCCGAGACGGGGCTGCGGACTGTGATGGAGCGCGTTGGACTGGTCGCTCCCAACGACGTGCCCGTGCTGATCTTCGGCGAAACCGGGACGGGTAAGGAACTGGTCGCCCGCACGATCCACACCCGCTCGCGGCGGCCGCACGGGCCGTTCCATCGGGTAAACTGCGGGGCCATTCCGCCGGAATTGATCGACTCCGAATTGTTCGGGCACGAACGTGGTGCTTTCACCGGCGCAGAACAACTCCGCAAAGGGTGGTTCGAACGTGCCGATGGCGGCACTCTCTTCCTCGATGAAATTGGCGAGCTACCCGCCGCGGCCCAGGTGAGGCTGCTGCGAATCCTGCAAGACGGCTGGCTGGAACGGGTCGGCGGACATCAGCCGATCCACGTTGATGTGCGGATCGTCGCGGCAACGCATCGCGACCTGGCGGCAATGGTCGCTGAAGGCCGGTTTCGGGAGGACCTGTGGTACCGGCTGGCGGTCTTCCCGGTCGTGCTGCCGCCGTTGCGGGAGCGGCGTGACGACATACCGGAACTCGCATGTCACTTCGCCCAACGGGCTGCAACGCGCTTCGGTTTGACGCCGGTGTTGCCGACCGAAGACGATCTTCGCCTGTTGTCGACATACGCCTGGCCAGGCAATGTGCGGGAACTGGGAGCGGTGATCGACCGTGCGGCGATCTTGGGCGACGGTCGGCGATTGGAGGTTGCCACGGCTTTGGGCGTTGCCGGAGAGCCGACGGCGGCGGACAACCGGGCAGCGCGGTTGCCGGCTTCGGCAGGATTGCCGCGTCAGTTTGCAGGCTCATCCGCGAACCAGCCTGGGGTAACGCCGTTCGCTACACTGGAAGACGCAACGCGGCGCCACATCGAGCTCGCTCTGCAACGAACCGCCGGCCGGGTTGAAGGCCGCTACGGCGCCGCCGCCCTGTTGGGTATCAAGCCGGCCACGCTCCGTTCAAAGATGCGGAAACTGAAGATCGATCGGAGGCGGTTTTCCGATTCTGGTACCGGCCGTTCTGAGAGCCAATAATGGCAATTCCGGCATGGCTCAAATCTCGACGTTGCCAGACAACAGGATCACTGAGAGCCTGTCCCGGAACCTCCCGAGAAGAAGGGGACAGGCACATTTTGCTTCGAAAACTCCGCAAAATGAGCCAGTCCCCGACGGTTTTGGGACAGGCACTGAGAAAGAAGGGCCGATTGATGCATCAGCAACGATTCCATTTTGATACTGCCGGCCACCGCGATATGCACGACATTACTGATGCCGTGGCAGAGGCAGTCAAGGCATCCGGGGTGCGGACGGGAGTTGCTCACGTTTTCGGTGTCGGGAGCACCGCGGCGATCGGGACATTGGAGTTCGAACCGGGGCTGCGGCGAGACGTTCCGGAAACGCTCGACCGGCTGATTCCGCCGAGTCGGGAGTACGGCCACGAACAGGCGTGGCACGACGGCAACGGGCATTCACACCTGCAGGCGACGCTGATGGGCCAGTCGCTCTCCGTGCCAGTTTCTGACGGGGCCTTGGTGTTGGGCACGTGGCAGCAGATCTTTCATTTGGAGTGCGACATCCGGCCGCGCCAGCGGACCGTTGTGGTTACCGTGATGGGCGAGTGAGGGAGGAAAGCGATTGAGCGGCCGCGTTGTGCCTCTCCCCGGGCCTACATCACACCAGCCCGGCTCCTCGGAAGCAGCCGGGCTGGTGTGCCAGCGTTGCCGGCTGCCATGAAGATTCGCCGCACACGACGTTGCGCAGCTCGCGGGTGTGCCCCCTTTGACGAATGGGCCGACAGATCGTACAACAAGAGGTGCCGGTGCCTTGGAAAGCGGCCTCCGATGAGGGGCCCCGGCAATGGGGAACCGTGAACCTGGTCAGGGGCGAAAGTCAGCAGCCATAAGCGGCTTACTCATGTGTCGTGGGCCCCTCATCGGGGGCCGATCTTTGCTCCGGCCGAGCCACTCTTGTCTATCAGGCCGGTTTTTAGCCGCGGCACGCCTATGCCAGACTCATTGCCCACCGCCGATGCGAGGGAACCGTCAGCTACGCCCGCACGCCAATATATCGTCGTTGCCCGGCGATACCGGCCGCAGGCATTCGGTGAACTGCTCGGGCAGGAACACGTCGCCCGCGCGCTGTCGAACGCAATCAGCACCAGCCGGGTCGGCCACGCCTATCTGTTTACCGGGGCCAGGGGAACGGGGAAGACGTCGACGGCCCGAATCCTGGCCAAGGCGTTGAACTGCCAGACGGGGCCGACTGCCGAACCGTGCAACCAGTGCGATATCTGCCGGAGCATCAGCGCGGGCGACGACGTCGACGTGCTGGAGATCGACGGGGCCAGCAATCGCGGGATCGACGAGATCCGGCAGTTGCGGCAGAACGTAAACGTGCGGCCGAGCCGGGCTCGGTTCAAGATCTACATCATCGACGAAGTGCATATGCTCACGCGCGAGGCATTCAACGCGCTGTTGAAGACGCTTGAAGAACCGCCGGAGCACGTGAAGTTCATCTTCTGTACTACCGAGCCGTCGAAGATCCCGATCACGATTCTGTCGCGCTGTCAGCGGTTCGATTTTGCGGGAATCTCCTCTGCCTCGATCGCGAAACGGCTTGCACAGATCGTCGAGGCGGAAGGCGTTTCGGCCGAAGCGGAGGCGCTTGAGGTTCTTGCCCGCCGTGCCGCAGGATCGATGCGCGACAGCCAGTCGCTGCTGGAACAACTGCTTGCGTTCGCGCCGGAGCGGATCACCGTGGCCGACGTGCACGGGATGCTGGGATCGGCTGGCGACGAGCGGCTCGGGCACGTGGTCGGGCATTTGGTGGACCGAAACGCCGCGGCTGCTTTGGCCGAGTTGGACACGGCCGTGGGTGAAGGCGTCGATGTGGGGCTGCTGCTGGAGCAACTGCTCGCCTACCTTCGCGACTGCATGGTGGCCGCTGTGGGAGCTCCGGCGGATACGTTCCTCTCCGTCGCACTCAGCAGCCGAGAGCAGATTGTCGAAAGTGCCCGCAGGTGGGGGTTAGAAGCGATTCTGGCAGCCATGCAGATACTCGATCAAACGCTGTCTCGAATGCGTTATAGCACGCAGGGACGGATTCTTGCCGAGTTGGCGCTCGTGCGGATTTGCCAGTTGGACGATTTGGTGGAATTGCCCTCCCTGATCGCTCAGTTGCAGGGTAGCGGCTCCCCGGGAGTACCGCAACCGCACCAAACGACTGGTGGACCGGTTGGAGCTTCGCTGGCTGAAGGAAAAAAAAAACGAGCGTAGCCGTGGATCCGCCGCAGGCAACGCTTGAAGGCGAGCCGAGCGGCAGTGTCGGCCCGTTGACGGGGGAGAATGCCGGGGAAATCTGGGCGCAAGCGATCGCGAGCCTTTCCGGATTTGCCGCCGAGTATGCAAAGCAGTTCGATCGGATAGCAATTTCTGCGCCAAATCGGCTGGTAGTCAGCTTCCGAACGCGGTATACTTTGGCAAAGACTTATTGCGCCCAGAATAGCGGCCGATTCGAAGAGGCGTTGCGACAGATTACGGGACAACCAATCCGGGTAGAATTCTCTCTTCTGGAAGAAGGGCCTGTTGCTGTCCAGACGCCGGAGCCGGTCCGGGTGGCCAATCCTCACCAGCGGTTGGCCGAGATTTCTCAGCATCCAATGATCCAGCGAGCGGTTGAACTGTTCGGAGCACAGCCCGTGCGCGTGGACGAGCCGCCGGGCAAGGAGTGAATATAGGTCTGTCAACGGGCCGCAGATTCCTCGGAGGTAATTGACGTGTTCAAAGGGCTTTCCAACCTCGGCTCTCTTCTGCAGCATGCCCGCGAGATGGGCACGAAAATGCAGGGCCTGACAGACGAACTCCGCGGGCGCCGCGTGACAGGCACAGCGGGCGGGGGCATGGTGGAGATCGAGGTGAACGGCCTCATGGAGGTGCTTCGCTGCCGGATTGACCAGCAGCTCTTTGCGCAGGGCGATCGGGAACTTGTCGAGGACCTGGTCGCTTCGGCGGTGAATCAAGCCGTTGCCAAAGGAAAACAACTCCATGCGGACGCCATGAAATCAATGACCGGCGGCCTCGAACTGCCAGGGCTCGAACAGGCATTGGGGCAGTTCTTTCAGGCTAATGACGAGAGTAAGGAGAAGCCGGAACCTTAGGGCCTATCCCAAGAGTTTTGCTGCAAAGACTCCGCAAAAGGAGCCTGTCCCCAACGGTTCTGGGACAAGCTCTTCGTGGGAGCGGCAATGGGAAACCAGTTCAAGATGCAAGGAAGATCCAGGTGTCGGAACTCACCGAATCGGTAAGCCGACTCATCAACGAGTTTGCCCGATTGCCGGGGATCGGCAAGAAATCGGCCGAGCGGCTGACGTACCATGTGCTGCGGATGCACCGCAATGAGGCGTTGGCGCTTGCCGACGCCATCCGGGATGTGAAGGACAACGTGCGTTATTGCCGGAACTGCTACAATTTGGCAGAGGGCGACGAGTGTGCAATATGCCGGGACGCCCGGCGAGACCGAGAAACACTATGTGTCGTCGAACAGCCTCGCGACCTGATGGCCCTGGAGCAGACCGGGGTCTATCGCGGCCTCTACCACGTTCTGCTGGGCAGGATCGCGCCACTTGAGGGAATCGGTCCTGACCAGTTGACGATCGACGCGTTGGTTCGGCGGATTCGCGAGGGAACCTTCAAGGAGCTCGTGATGGCCACAAACCCGACTGTCGAGGGCGACGGAACCGCGCTGCATATCTCGAATTTGCTGACGGAGGTAGCGGCGCCGATCCGAATCACCCGTCTGGCGAGGGGGATCACTACGGGCAGCGTGCTAGAATACGCTAATAAGGAGATCCTCTCGGATGCGCTCAGCGGACGGCGGGAGTTCTAGAGCCTGTCGATTCAGACAAGAAGGAGATAGCGGTTAAGCCCCGGACGATCCGTGTCTTAGCCCCAAGTTGCCATGCGACTATCATTCGGCCAGGAGCTCCGGCTCGTCCAGAAACAGGTTCTCGCGCCGCGGATGATCCAGTCGATGGAGATCCTCCAGTTGCCGATCCTGGCGCTCGAGGAACGCATCGAACAGGAGATGCAGGAGAACCCGATCCTTGAGATGCGCGAGGAGGACCCGGATCTTCCGTCGGAAAGCGTTGAATCTGAGCCGCCCGACGCGCCCACCGATGAAGAACGTGAATTGGTCATCGACGACTCGAAGACGGAGGACGATTTCGAGCGACTGCTGAAGATGGACGAGGAGTGGCCCGATCACTTCGAGGAGCGGAGCCGCCCGTCGAGCAACCGGGTCGAGGAAGAGGGTGAACGGAAGCACGACGCGATGGCCAACATGGCTGCGCGGCCGCAATCGTTGCACGATTACCTGCACGATCAGCTCGGGTGGTTCGAGTTGGATCCGGCTCTGCGGGCCATGGCGGACCGCATCATCTACAATCTCGATTCGAACGGCTATCTTCAAAGCAGCCTGGAGGATCTTCTGGGCCAGGACGCCACGGAGGAAGAGTTGGCGCTGGCGAAGAAGGCGCTGACGTTGGTGCAGAAACTCGATCCACCGGGCGTGGGCGCCCACGATCTTCGCGAATGCCTGCTTTTGCAGCTTACTCCGGGTATGCCGCACTACGATCAGCTCCAGACGATCATCTCGAGCCACCTTGAGGATCTCGAGCACAACCGGCTCCCGGTGATCGCCCGGCGGACGGGCTACACCATGGAGATGATCCAGACGGTATTACAGGAGCTGCGGAAGTTGAACCCGAAGCCGGGCTCGGAGTTCGAGGACGTGCACGTGCCGACGGTGATGCCCGATATTTTCGTCGAGCCGAGCCCCGAGGGCTACAAGGTCCGCCTCGAGTCAGGCCGCACGCCGAGTCTATTCATCAGCCCGTACTACCGCAAGCTCCTTTTGAGCGGCGACACGAATAGCGAGACCCGCGATTATATCAAGCAGAAGCTCAGCTCGGCGCAGTGGCTGATCGATTCGATCGAACAGCGTCGCAACACGCTTACCCGCGTTTCCCAGGCGATTATCGACCATCAGAAGGATTTTCTGGACAAGGGCCCCGAGGCGATCGAACCGCTGAAGATGCAGCAGATTGCCGACAAGGTGGGCGTCCACGTCACGACGGTGAGCCGGGCGGTCGACGACAAGTGGATTCAGACGCCGCGGGGCATCTTTCCGCTGAAGCGTTTTTTCTGCGGAGGCACCGTCAGCGCCGACGGAGAAGAGGTGGCCTGGGATACGGTACGACTGAAGCTGCAGGAAATCATCGACGGCGAAGACAAGCAGCAGCCGCTCAGCGACGAGCAGTTGGTCGAGGAATTGGGAAAACAGGGAATCACCGTCGCGCGCCGAACGGTAACCAAGTACCGTAAGGCCATGAACATCCCTAGTTCGCGGCAGCGTCGCGACTGGACGCTGATCTCCTCGGCCGAGAAACAGCGCGACGGCAAGCCCGCGGAGGGTGGTTCCACGGGCTGACGCTTTCGTCCCGGCTCGTAACCGTTTACGGGGTGAACGAGAGGGGAACAGGTCCGTGTTCTCGGCCAACGTCTTTGACGCCAAAATACTCGGATTGGCCGAAAAATGGACCAGTCCCCGGCCGTGGGCGTGAACGGTCGCCCCGGCTCAGACCGCCTCGATGTGCAGGCCGCGGCGAAGTCGCTCGGCTCGCCTCGCGTCGTCCATCATGGTGGCGACTTTGCGGACGTCTTCAATGCCGTTGATTACCAACTCCGGGTGGGAGCGGTCGCTCGATGTAATCTGGATGCGGCCGACATTCACCATCCGCTGCACGAGCGACTGTTCGAAGGAGATATCATCCATATCGATCACTTCGATCCGGTCGGTCACGTGCCGAAGGATGCCTTGCTCGTGAAAGAACCGTTGCGTCGTCAGGCGATACCGAACGCTCAGGCGACGGTAAAAGAGCACGAGCAACGGGTAGCCCCAAATCAGGATCACGATTCCCAGGATCACCCACCAGAGAATGAGCTCCCGAACGTAGAGTCCCGCAGCGATCAGGGCGATCGTCAGCAAGGCGTCGAGTGCCCAGACGCCGATCATGTCCTTGGATGAGTAGCGGCCGGTCCACAGTTCTTTCTCCACATCATCGCCCGCTGCCTGTCGCTTGCGCAGGACATCCTGTAAGCCGGCCGAGGCGGACGTACGAGGCCCGGAAGGGGTGTCTGCACCGGCAGCCTGTTCCGGGCCGACGGACGTGTCCTGAGGTTCGGCCACCTGCGCCGGCTGCTCGCCTGGCTGCACGCGTTCTCCGCATCTCGGGCAATAGACGGAGTTGTCGGCAATCTCTTCCCTGCAGGAAGGGCAGTTCATCGGTGCGATCCTTTTTAACGAGACCCGGTGAACAGAACTTGGAGGCCCTAACAAAACGGGGACAGGCACCTCGCAAAAACGCCTATCTTCCGTGTTTTACAAGTGTTTGGCTCGGAGCCAGTCCCCGTTTTGTAAGGCCTTTTAACGGGCGCATTATATGTCAGACGGGGGTTGCTCACCAGCCAGGTAACCGTTCACAGCGCAGAAGAGAGGGGGACAGATCCATGTTTTCGGCCAATGTCTTTGACGCCAAAAAACCCGAATTGGCCGAAAAATGGACCAGTCCCCGGCCGTGGGCGTGAACGGTTACCCAGCTAGCGGACGCCCCGTTTCCGCTGCAGATTCTCTGCTCCCCCCTATCCGCGGCAAGAGATCTTGATGTATAGTGAGGTCTTGGGTCAGGAGCCATACGCCTATGAAATGCCCGTATTGTCAAGTCGACAACGATCGCGTGTCGGATTCGCGGACCTGCGAAGACGGCGGCGCGATCCGCCGCCGCCGCGAGTGCCTGGCTTGTAAGCGCCGGTACACCACGTACGAGCGCGTCGAGCGAACGACGGTGAAGGTCGTCAAGAAGGACGGCGCTCGCGTTCCCTTCGACCGCAATCGGCTCAAGGAAGGGCTTGAGAAGGCGTGCTGGAAACGCCCGATCAGCGATCCACAGATCGAAGAAATCGTCGTCGAAATCGAGAATCACGTCGAGTCGAATTTCGAGTCGGAAGTCGAAAGCCGCTACCTGGGCGAGTTGGTCATGGAGCGTCTCCGGTCGCTGGACCAGATCGCCTACGTTCGTTTCGCCAGCGTGTATCGGCAGTTCAAGGACGTCCAGGATTTCGTCGATGAACTGCGGCCGATGCTGGCGGAACATGCTCGCGATGCGGAATAATCCGTGGGGCCGGGCGCGGCCCGAGCCTTGCACCGCGTAAAGGCTGCCGCACCTGCCTGCCCGGGCATCTTGCAGGGCTGAGAGTGACCGGCGATAATCGCCGGCATTGCCAAGCAGCGGCTTGGCGGTGGCGCGCGACGCGGACCCCCGTTCGGGCGGTGATCGCAAGATCTCACGTGATGGTCTTGATGGTGTGGCCGCTCGAGCCATGCACAAAAACCAACTGCAGGACACAGGAGAACTCGCGATGTCGGACACAACCCAAGGCAACGAGCTCGCTGCGCAAGGCCCCCGGCCGGCCGGTCCGCGTTCAAAGCGTGGCAGCGATACGCCGGCGAAAGTGCTGTTGATCTCCTACCCAAAGATTGTGTTTCTCTACCCGACGTTTCTCGTCGCCGTCGCGGCGGCAGTCTACCTCACCCTGAATCACCAACCCCTGGAACCCGGCAATGCGGTTGCCGCCGGGCTGTCGGTGGTTTTTCTCGGCGTGCTGGCCGCAAACTTCGTGGTCCTCGGCTTCGACTTCCCTCGTACGAGTTCGCTCACCCTGTTTTTCATGGTCGTCGCAATTGCCACGGGATGCGCGCTGGTGTTTGTTCTCAATCCGGGGCTCTTGCCAGTCGTCACCAACACCCTCAGACAGTTTCGCCCCCTGGCCAACGCGACCTTCTACTGGGCCTTTGCGTCTATCCTCGGACTGATCATGTTGGCCGCCGTGATTAGTGCGCGATTTGACCGGTGGGAAGCCCGACCGAACGAGTTGCTGCACCGGGAGGGGATCTGGGGAAACCTCCGGCGGTTCCCGGTGCTCGGCCTCCGGATCGAGAAGGAAATGAGCGACGTCTTCGAGTACGTCTTGCTGCGCTCGGGGCGGCTGATCCTCCGCCCCAGCAACGAACCGAGGGCGATCATTCTGGACAATGTTCCATTCATCCGGAAGAAAGAGGAGACACTCACGCGCCTTCTCGGGGCGTTGGAAGTCGAGATCCGCACCGAATCCGAAGAGACGGACTAGCGGTCCGTCAAAGTTGGAGTGACGGGTAGCGGAAGTCGTGAGACTTCCGGCCACGAACTATCACGAGTTCGGCTGCACCCGTCAAAAGAAGATTGCTCGAGCACTAGCGGACGCGTGCGGGATTGTCATGGGTTGCTGGTCCGTCGGGAGAATAGGTCCTTGAGGAGACTGTCTATGCCGTCCGAGATTTCACGTCGCCGCTTCGTCGGCTCGGCCGCTATGGCCGGCGCCGCAAGCATCGTCCCTCGCCATGTGCTCGGAGGCCCGGGGCACGTCGCCCCGAACGACAAGGTGGCTGTCGCCCATATTGGAATGGGCACGCAGAGCTTCCGCGAACTCGGACGATTGCTGGCAGAACCTCAGCTTCAAATCGTCGCCGTATGCGACCCGAACGCCGACAGCAACGATTACGTCGAGTGGGGCAAGGGCGGCATCCTTCGAACGATCCGCGGCTACCTGGACAACCCGTCGTGGCGCGACGGCGAGACCGGCTGCCCCGGCGGCCGCGAAGTGGGACGGGAGGTCGTCGACGCGTATTACGCCAGGCAGCGCAAGTCGGCAAGCTTCCGGTCGTGCGCCGCCTATGCCGACTTTCGCGAGTTGCTCGATCGGGAGAGGGACCTCGATGCGGTGAAGGTGATGACGCCGGATCATCTGCATGCCACAGTAGCCATCGCAGCGATGAATCGGGGCAAGAATGTGGTGATGCACAAGCCGATCGCCAATCGTCTTTACGAGGGACGGCTGGCGCTCGAGGTCGC
Organism: Thermoguttaceae bacterium; assembly: GCA_040768665.1. Taxonomy (GTDB): domain Bacteria; phylum Planctomycetota; class Planctomycetia; order Pirellulales; family Thermoguttaceae; genus JABWBD01. The sequence goes on along the minus strand of JAXGMN010000035.1, from coordinate 9,702 downwards.
TCGCAAGACCAAGGTGGGGACGCACCTGCTGGCTTACGGCAGCGGCGCCGCAAACGGACGAATCGCACGTCGGATTCGAGAGGGCGAGATCGGGCCGCTCCGCGAGATCCACAATTGGTCGAACCGGCCGGTGTGGCCGCAGTATGCGGAGATTCCCACGGATCGTCCGCCGATTCCGAAAGGACTCGACTGGGAGTTGTGGCTTGGACCCGCGGTGGACCGCCCCTATCATCCGCACTACACCCACACCGTTTTTCGCGGTTGGTACGACTTCGGCGGTGGTTCCATCGCCGATATGGGCATCTACAGTCTCTGGCCCGTCTTTACCGAACTCTCCCTGGGCTCGCCGCTCAGTGCGGAGGCATGGGCGACCCATACCTGCGCAATCGTCGATGGCGTCAGCCGGCCGGTGAAGAATGATTTTTCGTTTCCGACGGCCTGCACGATCCGCTTCGAGTTCGCCCCGCGGCAGGGCATGCCGAGCATGGAGCTGTTTTGGTACGACGGCGGCATGAAACCGCGATTGCCCAGGGAGATCGAGGCCCACGGGATCGAGGTTCCGAGGGAAGGAATTCTCTTCGTCGGAGATCAGGGCGCGATTCTGGCCGAGTTCCGAGGCAACAGCCCGCAGCTATTCGTCGGCGGGAAACGAGAGCCCTTTGCCCTGGCGGATCAACCCGAGGAGGATGCCTCGAAGGATGGATGGACGCTCGCCATGAAGGGCGAACGATCGCCGGGAAGCTTCCTGAATGCCGGCCCGATCACCGATGCGGTCAACCTGGCGGGCGTAGCGTTGCGGTGTGGAAAAAAGGTCCTCTTCGATTCCGAGAAGATGGCGGTTACCAACGCATCGGAAGCCAACAAGTATCTCTACCGGGAATACCGGCCCGGCTGGGAATTGTAGCCACTTGCCGCTTTTCAATCCATTCCGGGCATCCAGATCTTCGCCTTTTCGCCAGCCGGACGTTGGCTCTCCGGGGTCCAGAGTTTTCCCGGTTCGGGTTCCACCTCGCGTGCTGCTGGCGCGCCCTCGGCTGCGGCACCCTCCTGTGGCCTCGTTCGGAGTTGCCCGTCCGGCCCGACCGCACCGATCTGGATCAGGAATTGCAGGAGGGCCTCGCGAACGCCCGGCTCACGGCCGTGCTGGCTTTCAAGATGGGTCAGCAGTCGAGAAGTCTCTTCGCCTTCCATGCGTGCGAAGCGGAACTGGAGTTCCTGAAGGTCCCACGGAGCCGAAGACTGGCCCATCGCTTCCGCCTCCTTCCGGCCGCGATCGATGTACTCGAGCCCGCGATCGGTTGCACCGCCCGCGAGGGCCAGCACACTGTAGGCCCGCAGCTTTTCAGGATTGCCCTGGAGGCTGGGCCGCTCGATGATCGCATTGCCGAGATGCTCGATCGCTCGCACCGCATTGTACACGCTGGCGACGCGAAACAGCTTCAGGAGCTGATCGTCGGCGAGCTTCTCCACCATAAGCCGATGCCAGCGACCGATCGGAATCGTCTCCGGCTCGTTCTGTCCGAGATCGATCGCTTCCGGTGCCGGCAGCCCAAGATGCTCTCGAAGCCGGTTGACGTCGAACGACTCGAACCACGACTCGACCACCATCACCGCCGCATGAACCTTGATGCGATACTCGTCGAGCCGGGCGGCTTCCTCCGGCGTCTTGCCGCCGAGGCACCCCAGGGGAAGTCGCGGCCACTGCTCGAGCAACGCACTATCCAGGTACTTCCGGATTGCCTCGCGAGCAACCGCCGCGTCCGCGTTTTCCGGCAACCGGCGGCGCGGCGAACCGAGGGCCCGGGTTCGCGACACCTGGGCTACCTGCCGACGGTCCAACTCATCGCCGAGGTACTTTCCGGCTGCTTCAGCAAGAACGGATTGGACCCGGGCGAGGTCGTCGGCGAAGACTTCGCTGATCTCCAGCCGGGCCTCGCGGTCGGTCTGCCGTCCAAAGAGCATCGCGATGCCGAGATCTCTCGGCAAATCCTCCAAACGGAATTCGCCGGAGATTTCCGGAGCCGCTTGATCGCGAACCTGGTAGATCGCCCTCGGCGGCGGTTCATCGCTTTCGGACAGACTCGCGGGATCGATCTGCACCATTTCGATCTTCCGCGAGAGGGCCAACGCGGTCTGCAACTGCTCCACGTCGTTGACCGAGAAGGTCAGGGCAAAAATGTCTTCGCGGTCGCCCAAGGGATCTTCCATCAGCATCCGCGAGAGCGCTTCCGCCTCGACGGCGTCGTCCAGCGGCACGTCGAGCGAGGCGTATCGTTGAAGGGCTTCCACCGCACCTTCGTTGTCGGCGAGCCATCCACGCACGGTCGCCAGGCCCCGCCAGACGATCGGCTCACCCGGCATCTCGGCCGCAAGTTTCGTGAGACGCTCCTCGCAGACCGACCACTGGAGTCGTTTCACCACGTCGACCGCATCGTCGTACCTCGGCTTCCAGGGGGCATTGTCAGGCGCATCGGGCATCCACCGCTGATCCTTCAGCAACACGGGGACCCTCGATTGCTGAATTTCGATCGCCAGCTCTTTCGGGTGGGGGTCGTTCGGCTGCAACTGGATCTGGGCGTGCAGCAGCGGCAGGGCCGCCATGACCTCGCCCTCAACCGCCAATGCCTCGGCAACGTCGCCCATTGCCGCGTAGACGCGCATCTCCACGCCCTCGCCGGACGCGGCAAGCGCCCGTTGCAGGAGCCGCATCGCCGTTCGGCCGTCAGCGTGCTCAACGGCCAGACTCGCCGCATCGGCCAAGGCAATGGGGTTCTCAGGGTGTTTCTCGAAAAAATCGCGAATCGCCTGTTGGGCAGCTTCGGGCTGTTCGGTCAAGCCGAGCAGAAGCGACTTCGTCGCCAGCAGGCACGCGCGGTCCGGGTTCTTCTTCAGCAACGATTCGACGTGGTTCAGGCACGCCAGGAACTGTTTGCCCTCCAACATCCGGTCGATCTTCTGCAGTTCGCCCAAAAGGTCGTTGCAGCAGAACTTGATCTTCTTACCCGTGCCACCGGGACAGGGGGAATAGGCGTCTATGGCCATGGACAGTACCTTCCTCTTGAATCAGGTCGACTCCCCAGGAGTGGGCCCGGGCGAAAAGACAAAACATGTATGGTAACAGACTGCCGAGCGGCTGACGAGCGGTGACGCAGGGACGCGTGCGGCAAGCTCGCGTACTGCATCTGTGGCGTCCCACATGGCCGCCGTCGAATGGTAAGAGCCTATCCCAAAACCTCGCGAGGAGAAGGGGACAGGCACATTTTGCTCCGAAGACTCCGCAAAATGAGCCAGTCCCCGGCGGTTTTGGGATAGGCTCTAAGCCAGGAAGGACGGTACAGCCAGGTTGGCCCGTTCTCGGCTGGACAGGGGGTAGCGGTCGCAACACTTGTGCTTTGTTGAAGGATTTTGGCGGCTATTCCTGTTCTGACGGCTTTTGTTGACCGATTTAGGCAGTTGTAGGGCTATTGGACCGTAGTTAGTGCCTGTCTGAGAACAAGCCCGTGATTTCTTTGTAGATGCGGATTTCAGTCCGCTGGGGGGCGGAATGAATTCCGCCGTACAAACTTGCTTGTGGACAGGTGATCGCTCTACGCCGGGGATGTGGTCTGCCGGGAGAAGGAGGGCGCTATTGTGAAGACCTGGAAGTCGTTTCTCTGGATGATTGCTTCTATCGCGGTGCCCCTGCTCAGCGGCCCGGCCATGTCAGCGGAGTTTCCGCAACAGCAGTTGGATCCGAATCAAGGCGGCGTGCTGCCAGCCTATGCGATGCCCGATCCGGGGGTGCCCGTGCAGGGTGCGGTTCCGGGGCCGGCATTCGATCCCGGCAACCCTTGGGGCCCGCCGCCTCCTGGCGCTCCTGCCTGCGAACCGGGTACTCTCGGCTGTAGTATCTGCGGCGGAGGCAGTTGCTCTCCGCCCTGCTGGTATGTTGAGCAGGGAGTGCGAGTCCTGACGCGAAACCGACCGCGCCTGGTGCGGCTTGCCGAGAGGATTGAAGGACTCGTCATCTCGCCGGCTCTCGACACCAGATCGGAAAGCTTCGATATCTCCGCCAGCTATCAGGCCACCCTAGGCCGCTACATCGGCCGCGACGCCTGCAATAACGACCGGTTTCTCGAGGTCAGCTACTGGGGGCTCAATGAGTGGGAACTCGACACCTGTGCCGGCAGCACGGGTCGAATTCCCTATTCCGTTGGCGGCGTCGAGTTCACGGGCGGGAATCTGTTCACGGAATTTCCCTTCGGCGTAGTCGGGTTCACGGGCGCCGAGTTGATCGAGGCCGACTACGATCACAAGGTCCACAACATCGAAGTAAACTACTGGGTCCGTCCGCGTGGCAGGGCCGACCGCCTGGTCCTCAAACCGAATGGCCGCTGGGTGAGGGAGTGCCAGCCGGGGTGCTACGTGTCCTACCTCGTTGGTCTCCGCACGATGACCGTGGACGATGGCTTTGCGATGTTCGCCCGCGGCGACATCGACATCGCGGATGGCGATGCCGGCGTAGACACGGCGGGCGTTTACCGCGTCGATACGGACAATATTCTTCTGGGCTTCCAGCTTGGAACGGAAATCGAGTTCCGCAACTGCCGCTGGAGCTGGGGGGGGCGATTCCGCGTAGCGCCGTTCGTCAACCTGGCGGACCAGGAGACGAATATCGTTGCCGACCAGCTCAACGCCGCAGGCGATGCACTTGGCGCCCCTCTCGTCGTTCGGGGGTATGCAGAGAACGAAGGAGCGGCTGCCGCGATTGAGTTGGGACTGATGGCCGATTACCGTCTCTCGGCGCACTGCCTCGTCGAACTCGGCTACGACGTGATGTGGATCTCCGGCGTTGCCTTGGCTCCGGAACAGGTCGACTTCAATCTCAATGCGTGCAACGACCTGAACGACGGAGGCACCGTGTTCTACCATGGGCTGACGGCAAGCCTGAAGTTCGCGTGGTAGCGTGTTAGGGAGCCGTAAGAGAATATGCTGGCCAATAGTCGTAGGGTGGATTTCAATCCACCCCTTGTTTTCCGGGTGGATTAACATCCACCCTAGGTCAAAGGGCATGACTTGTTTTCTTATGGCCCTTTTGGTGTAAAAGCGATCTCCTGTCGTAGCCCGTTCGTCCTGGCCCGCGGTTCCTCCCGCGGGCTTTTCTTTTCGAGCTCCTGAACGTCAACATATTGACACTGCCCGCGCGTGCCGGTCAACTATGCGTATTCAGACGCCACTCCCGGAGACACGCCATGACGCCCCGCACAGCCCGCCACGCCCTGTATGCATCCCTCCTCCTGACCGCGCTGGTGGCGGTTTCCCAGTCGGCCGAGTCCTCCAATCCGGTCGTGCCCGATCCTCGCCACATCACCAACGGCTGGAACATTCCCAGCGAGGGCTATGCCGACCAGCCTTATATCGTCAAGACCGACGACGGCGCATGGCTCTGCGTGATGACGACCGGCACAGGCCACGAGGGCGCCGGCGGCCAGCACGTCGTTTCGATGCGGAGCACCGACCAGGGCCGCACGTGGTCGGAAATCGCGCCGATCGAACCGGCCGACGGTCCGGAGGCGAGCTATGCGGTGCTGCTGAAAGTTCCCGGCGGCCGCATCTACGCCTTCTACAATCACAACACCGACCGGGTGACCGAGGTGAAGCGGGAGGACAAGGGCGTCTACAAGCGGGTCGATTCGCTCGGCCACTACGTATTCAAGTACACCGACGACCATGGCCGGACCTGGTCGGCCAGACGATACGATGTGCCGATCCGCGAGTTCGAATGCGACCGGAAGAACGTCTATGGCGGCAAGCTCCGCTTCTTCTGGAACGTGGGCCGCCCGCTGGTCCTCGGCGACCGGGCGATCATGGTGATCCACAAGGTCGGCGCCATGGGCCCCGGCTTCTTCTCGCAATCGGAGGGCGCGTTTTTCGCGAGCGACAACATTCTTCACGAGCGCGACCCGAAGAAGATCACGTTCCAGACGCTTCCCGACGGCGATATCGGCCTGCGGACTCCGCCCGGTGGAGGACGAGTAGCCGAAGAGCAGAGCATCGTTTCGCTCAGCGACGGCTCGCTTTACTGTGTCTACCGGACGGTTGACGGCTGGCCTGCCTGTGCCTACAGCCGCGACGGCGGTCACACCTGGACCCGGCCCGCCTACGCGACCTACACACCCGGCGGCCGTCGCATCAAGCATCCGCGCGCGGCGAACTTCGCCTGGAAATGCTCCAACGGCAAGTACCTCTACTGGTTCCACAACCACGGCGGGCCGATCATCGCCAAAATGGCGGCAGACACCACCGGCCGTTCCGGCAATCCGTACGACGACCGCAATCCGGCCTGGCTTGTAGCGGGCGTCGAGCGCGATTCCCCGGAAGGGAAAGTGATTCACTGGTCGCAACCGGAGATCCTCCTCTACGACGACGATCCCTACATCCGGATGAGCTATCCTGATCTCGTCGAAGACGGCGGCAAGTTCTACATCACGGAAACGCAGAAGAATATCGGCCGCGTCCACGAGATCCCGCAGCCGCTGTTCGACGGGTTGTTCGACCAGTTCGACAACCGAACGCTCGCCACGAAAGGCCTGGCGATCAACCTGTCCGCTCCCTCGACGCTTAAGGCGGAAGTTCCGATGCCGAAGCTGGCCGAGTTTTCCACTCGCGATGTCTCGCGGCCCGACTATGGATGCAAGGACCTTCGCAACGGCTTCAGCCTCGAGGCGTGGCTGAACCTCGAGTCTGCGGCGCCGGGACGGACGATTCTCGACAGCCGCACCGAATCGGGCAAAGGGATCCTGGTCTCCACGTGCGAATCCGGCGCGATCCGGATTGCGCTGGACGACGGCCGCCAGCAGTCGAGTTGGGCGAGCGACCGGCACGTCCTCGAGCCCGGCAAGGACCATCACGTGGTGATCACGGTCGACGGCGGCCCGAAGATCATCACTTTCGTCGTCGACGGCGTCCTCTGCGACGGCGGGGACGATCGCCAGTTCGGCTGGGGCCGCTTCAGCCCGACCTTCCGCGCTCCCAACGGTTCACCGACGCTGAAGGTCGCCGACTCCGTCCGCGCCCTGCGACTCTACACCCGCGCGATCCGCACCAGCGAAGCGGTTGGGAATTTCCGCGCCGGACTGCGCCGGTAGCTTGAAAGCGCCGATGGACGACCGACGGTCGCGGGTTGTACGTCTCGTTCGGTTCGCAGGGCCTCTTAGAGCCGTTTCAAACCTTCTTCAATTCCCGAACGGCCCGGCCGTGGGAGACCGTCGCCGCGGTTTTGAAACGCTTTCTTACGGAACCACCACGCTGGCCGTGCCGGTCGCATCGCCGCGATTGATGACGTTCGAGAAGACGCTCAGGTTGAAGATGTCGGTGAAGTACCTGACAATCGCCTGTTCCTTCGATTCCTGCAGGATCAAGATGTCGCCGGGCTCAATGATGAGGCTCTCGCGAGGATCGCGCAGCGCCTTGTTGAGATCAACACGGATCGGCACCTGGCCTCTTCCCGGCACACGCCGCAGCACGGTGAGCAGCTTGGGCGAAGGATTGCCGATACCGGCGGCAACGACGCGGCCGTCGAGGTTGCTGGTGGCAATCCCGCCGCTGACGAGGATTCCTCCGATGGATGCAATCGCTTCGACGACGTCCAGATCGTAGTCGCGCGGCAGGGGATATTCACCCGCGGGCAGCAATCCGCCGGCATAGAACACTTCGGTGTTGCGGGCTTCGATGAAGATCACGTCGCCGCTGTGGAGCACCACGTCTTCGGGGCGGAATGGCAAAGGCTCGCACGCTCCGACGCGAAGGGGAATGCGAACGATCTCCGAGCCGGGTCCTCCCATCATCGCCGGGGGCAAATCGGTGGGAAACTGCTCGCCGGGCCGGATCTCGGTCGGCATGCATGCGCTCATGTGGCCCCGCTGGATAACGACTTCGTTGGCGGCGTCCAGACCGGGCAGCCCTCCGGAGTAAGTCAGAGCGTGGAGCACGTCGTTCTGATAGGCTGGAAGGTTCACGACAATCCCAGTCCCTCGCCGTCTGCCGCCGACAATCTCTTCGGCCCCTCCGAGAACATCGACGGTTCGCTCCAAGACACCGCCGCGTCCGCGAGCGCGAAGGACGAATTGATCGTTGGGGGCATCTTGCCGGATGACGAGGACCTGTACGCGGCGTGGGCTGAGCAGAGTTACCAGGATCCGCATACGCCCCGGTTCGAGAATGGGAGCCGGGCCGGTGGTGTAAGCCTGGATAATCAGCCGCTCTGCATCCTCGACGGCCATGTCCGCCACCTTCAGCGGCTTGATCAGAGGAAGCGAGATCGTGCCGTCTTGTCGAACCGGGATGGGATACCCGATGGCTGCCGGCTGCGTCGGGTCCTCGGAAACCGTGACCGGCGGAGGTTCATCCTTCTTTCCGAGAATCCCCTCCACAAAAACGCCCAGCACGTCGCCCGGCCCCAGCAGATACCGTTCGGGCGGAGGGCGTCGGAGGTAGACCAGCGGGATGGTCTCCTTCTGCTCTTTCGGCTCGGCCAACATCTCCGGCGGCAGCATGCGAACGGGAACGCCGTTGGCCACGGGATTCGTCAAGGCTGCACAGCCCGACAACACACATAGCAACGCCATCCCCGCCACCCGCAGCACCAGACGCATGCCGAAAAAGGGGACAGGCACCGCAACGGATGGTGATCCGATTTGAGAACGGATACGGGACGTTGCGGAGCCAGTCCGCTTTTTCCGCCGCACCAGGCTGACCTGGCGGCGTGCGACGAGCGGTTGATGAGTTGTCGTGAGACCGTTGGGCATCAGTGGCTCGGCTCGCCAAGGCACAAGGAGGTTGGAATGGTCGCTCGCCCTTCGCGATAGCCACCGTCTGCCGCAGCCAGGGCGCCGTCGTGAAAGCCGGTGAACCACTCTTCGATTGCCTGGTGCCCGACGCGCGTCTGATAGCGGGTTTTCCAGAACCGGTGCGGCGGAATCGGCGGCGGCGCAGCGGCGCCGCCGTAGTTGAGGTAGTCGGCGAACCCCTCCTGAAAGCCCGCCGAATAGTGAGGGGAGAATGTCTGGCCCCCACTCTCCTTCTCGATCGAATGCCAGACACATTTCGCCAGGTATCGATTCCGGCTCGCCATGCGTTTGCATTCCAGGGGGGCACAGAAGTGGAAGGGCTCGACAAGGAGCGTTTTCGCGGTGTCATGGCAGCAACAGCCGGACACGAGAATGCATATTCCGAAAATCAACGGAATTTGTCTCATCGCACCGCGTTTTCGAGCCGATAGAGGATGCGGGTTATTCTATTTGCCGGTCCCCTGATCCGGCGGCCACACCACGACGTCTCCAGGACACCGCACCCATGACACAAGGATCGAGCGGAGCAGGGGCTCCGTATGGGCGCCGGGCAAGCGGGATGCAGAGAGCGTCGGAGAAGGCCGTTCTGCCGGGGGCGGTTCTTTTCGACCGCAGTCGGGCGAGGGGCCGTATACCAGAACGGCTTGCGTTTCGTCAAGAGCGAAGAAGACGGGCGAGACGGGACAGCTTTTCCTGCTCTCCCTAGATTGCCCGCCTTCCGGCCGGCAACTGTGTTAGCGCGGATCGAAGCGCAAACGAGAGCCGCACAACGAGTTCCCCTCGCTTGCGCTTCGGGTTAGTACGACGGCGTGAATAATCCGGCCGGGGGGGGGCCGGGGGGGGTGCGCCCCCCGGGGGCCCGCCCCCCTTGATC
>JAXGMN010000034.1:0-144526 GCA_040768665.1 Thermoguttaceae bacterium | reverse complement strand
CTGCGAAACCGGTCAACCAAGCTTTTCCCGAACGCGTCGAGAGTGAACGAATCAAATCGGCTGGCCAGATCACCACAACGTCGTTCCACACGATCGGCCAGGTTCTTCGCGGCATCGCGTTTGAACGAAATGGCCAAGATCCGCTTTGGGGGTGCACAAGCACCTGTTTCGAGAAGGTAGCAGGCACGCTGAGCGAGAAGTTCTGTTTTCCCGGCACCGGGGCCAGCGACAACAAGGGAGTTCTCAGTGGAGCGGACAACGGCCTCAGCGGCCGGCTCAAGAGAGTCGACGCCCTTTGGGATCCAATCGTTAGGATTCACGTAAGGCATCCGATCACTCCTTCGCCGCGGGGCCAACGAGGTCACGTGCACGCGCCACAATTCGCAGCAACACTGGAGGTGCATTCTTGGTGAGGTCAGCATCCGATATCGCAATAGCTGCTCGCATATGCGAAACTGGTTTCGAGCCGTCGACGAACAAGTGCTTGTACCAGGGAAAGAGTTCCTGTTGAATTGGCGAATATGTGCTGCCGGTACTGGTCGGGGCCTTTTTGGGATTTGAGGAAAGCACTTGCTTCACGCGATCACGAATAGCTTCGTCATAATCGGCTGTGCCTGCCTTGGGCAACGATGGTCCCCGTGCCGGTTGGCTCTTGTACACGTCTGAAAACGCTTCGAGCATCGCAAAGTCAATGTCGAGGGGCGACGAGAAAAAAACGCTGAACTCTTTCTCAAAAAAGTCTATCCACGCGTTCATGGCACCCGCGTCGGCAACATTGTTCTCTCCAAGAGCGTGGTAGGCCCCATCTGATAGAGTATTTGTTGAATCTTCGTCAGTCCTGAACTCTAGGCGTGGCGAGTCAATCCCGAAACGTTCGACTAGTTGATTCCGAACGTATTGTATTCGTCCCCAACCAGCCCCTTCTTTCTCACGATCAAGGTCGAGCAGCGTCAAATGCGGAATCTCAAGGCCGTGAACAAGCCGCCAAAAGTGATTGACGTGCCGGCCGCCAAGAGGAACCACGGAGATGAAGTGGGTGTCGAGTGGGGTGCCGCTTGCCTCAAATAGACGTCGTAGAACGATCTCCTCGGACGGGCCTTCACCAAAGATGACGAGGCGGGCGAAGTAGATCTCGGGATAACCTCGGACAGCTTCTCGCACATACTTGAAAGCTTCGTCGGAATCGTCGACAGGGAGAGGGATAGGTTTGACGCGTGTTGACGCGGCATGCTCATTGCCCAAGAAGTACCGCACTCGATCGGGCTGGACGCGGCCGAGAATCGCAGGCGAATGGCTGGATACCAGAACTTGGGCGGCGGGATGCTTCGCCACGTCTATCAACTCGTTCACGACCGTGCCAAGGTAATGCGGCGACAAGTGGTTCTCAGGCTCTTCGACTGCAAGAACGGTAAGGGTCGGCAGCTCCTCTGCAAGTTCCGGCTTGTAACCGGCTGCCACGGGGGAAGTCTTGATCGCCTGTTCCACATGGAAGAGTCCAAGTGACAAAGACAGCGAGAAAAGCGTTCGTTGCCCGTCACTAAGATCTTTGCACAGGAGTGTTCGCCCGCCTTCTCCGGGATCGAAATGGGCCGTGAGCAGCGACAGCAAGTTGCAGGGGTCTTCCTCGACAGCTCGAAAGGAGACACTCTTCGCCACCGTTCCGCGATAGAAGTTCCCCCATGCTGTCTGCACCTTCTCGTTCAAGGTGCCAATCCCTTTCAATGTACCGACCTGGGCCTGCAACTCGGTAAGCTGGTCTTGGATGGCCTTTTCGCTGCCGTCCCAAGCCAAGCCCTTGAGAAGCCGGCCAAAGGCCGTGGTGGTTGTGATTGCAATCTGCTTATCAGGATCGCGAGCCGCAGGAACGTATATGACTCGAATGTGTCGGCGATGGGCCGGCTGAAGCTTCCTTCGGTGGCCGTCGTCGATGGTTGAAGGGTCGTTCGAGTCGGTCAGAATCCAGGATAGTGATTGCTCGACTTCACCTGAGAACGCTCCATTGGCGATCCAGGTGGCGTCAAGACGAATGCGGCAAAACGGAGGGCTGCCGGGTGCATCCACAACCATCTGGTTGAAAGCTTCCGGCACGGCATCAAGGGGTTGGTTTTCCGAGTCCGCAAGCTCGGGGAAATCGAGCCGGCACTCAATCGACAGCTTACGTTCTGGCTGGTCATTCAAACTCTCGTCGGGACCGAGATGGAAGTCGTCGGGCGTGATTTCCCGCTGTGCGGGATGCTCCCCGAAAAGGCGAACCAGAGCCATCATGACCGCCGTCTTTCCTGAGGCGTTTGGCCCTACAAAGCAGGTGAGGTCGTCGAGGTCTACAATCTGACCGTCGTGGCCAAAGCAACGGAATCCGGAAAGTGCAAGCGATGAAAGTTTCATGTGGACGACTCTCCACCGTTCGGCTGTCTACATACCGGAAGGCTGGCCCGACGGAGCTACACCTCGTCCGCCGAAACCACGACTTCAAATGGCACTCCGAGCGTCGCGAAATGCTTCTTACCACAGCGGACCTTGTCGGCTTCGGCTGTTCGGAGTTTCAGGAAATCCTTGGTGCTCTTGGTCTCCCGGACCAAGTAGAGTGCTTGGCCGTCGTGCTTTAACACCGCCCAGTCGGGGTTGTACTTACCGACCGGGGTGTCGATCTCGAACCAAGCCGGGAGCTTGACGAATAGCTTAATGTCTTCGCGTTCGTCCAGCCGCTTGGCGAATTCCCGCTCGACTTCCGACTCGTAGACGACGTACTCGTACACAGAATGATTGACGTGCAACGCAGTCAAGTAGTTGATGAGTTCCTCGTTCTTGAAGAGCATCATCTCCCATCCGGCTTCAGAACCACTGCCGTCGATCTTCTCGTACTTGATCCCGTCCACCAGGAGCCGGGTGCAGCTCGTACTTGAGGATGTGGGCCACGGCGTCCATAAACCGCTGGGGATCGATGAACAACTCCGCCAGCCGGCCCGATTCCTTGAGGATTCGCACCAGGGTCGAGCAAGGCTCGGTTTCGTTTTGCAGGTACGCCAGCACATCGGGCACGGGCAGTCGGTCCGTTGACACCGTCTCCTCGGCAACGCTGACCGCTGCCGTCGTGACGCCGCCTCGCACAGGGGCCACCTGGCCTGCTCTGACCAGAATCTTCGGGCTTTCGATTCGCTCCATCCGTTTGATGGCGTCCACGGCCCGCCCGACGAGCACGTCCGTCTCGAATTCGACACGGTAGGTGGTCTTCGCCTTGATCCGGTCCCAAAGTGCCTTGAACTCGGGGCTGAGTGTGACCTCCTTCTTCAACCGGTTGACGCGCTCTTCCTTCTCCTTGCGGATGTGCCGCTCGATCTGATAGGACGCCAGAAGATCCACCACGGCCGGCACGAGCTCCTTCTGTGGTTCGGGCAGTTCCAGCTTGAAGTCCTTTCTGCTTGATCGAGCAGTCGGCTGGATTCGGCCCTCTGTGTCCAACATCTTCTGCTCAACCAGCTTCGTCTTGATAACCTCGGCCGCCTCGCGTCCGATGGGCTTCTTCTTCCCCGTCCACCACGTGGGTGATTTCGCCAGTCGTAATCGGCACTTGCCGAAGGTGACGCCACACTCCTCCTCGTACTCGGTCTGCAAAGCCCGCGAAGTCCTCGTAGCTCTCGTTGGCCATGACGAAGAGCTTGTTGATTGACTCGTCAAACACCCGCTGCCCCACTTGGTTGACCGGCAAACGGAGGCCGCGGCTGCCAATCTCCTGCCGCTTCTTGACGGCACTGCGGGTTTCTGTTGAGCGTGCAACCTGAAAGACGTTCGGGTTGTCCCAGCTCGCGAAGCGGCCGAATGGCTGAAGATGAACCGCAGCGGCTCTTCCTCGGCGAGTAGCCGCTCCTTGTCCTTCATGATGAGGTTGTAGACCTCATCGTCGGCCTGGGCATCGCCCCGCGTGTCCTTCAGCACCCCTTTCGTCCTGGGCGAAGTAGCCGCCAGCAGCCGGTCCATCGGTAACTTCAGCCACTCGAGCGGGGCATACCGGGCGTCCTTGGCAACCTGGCCAATTCCGCCTCGAATGCCTCGGCAAACTTGCCCTGGATCGGGTGGCCCGACTCGTCGTAGTCGCGGTAGTTGGCCACGCGGTCGATGAAGAACAGGCTCAAGGTTTTGATGCCCCGGCCGAGGAGCCGCAGTTCCTTCTCCAAGTGCTTGACGGTGTGCTTGATCTGTGCCCGCCACACGTCGTCACGCATGCCTCCGGCTTCCTCGCCGAGCCGCATCACCCGGCCGTTATTGAACCGAATGTACTCGTTACCGGGTTCGGCATTGATTTCGGCCACCACGAAGCCGTCCTGGTAGCAGGCCTCGCTCGTTGGACACGCTGAAAAGATCGGCGCTGTTCTTGACCGTCCGGGTTACTTCCTTGGGGCCGTCTGGCCGCTGCTCGTGAAGGCGGAGCTTCGCCTTGATGCCCTCTTTGTGTCGATCTGTTCGACGCGGACGAACGCCTCATTGGCTCCGCCGAAGGCTCTTGTCTCGGCGACGACGATCTGCTTGACCAGCCGAAGCTCGAAGGCCCGCACCGGATCCGTCGGTAGACCAGTTGTATGGGTCAGGTGGTAGCGGAGTAGCGAAGCGTGCAAAGCGGGTTGAGTGCCCACTGGATCGCCTCCTTGGGCCTGTCAGTCGAATCGACGCTCTGCGGCTCGTCGATGATGACGATGGGCTGCGGCCTGGACGAATTCCATGGGCGAATGCCCGCCTGGCAGCTTGTCGGTCTCCCGGTAGAAGACGTTGCTCTTCTTCCGCTCCTCCTCAGTCTCGGCTCCGGTGAAGTTCGGTGAAGGCGTCGATATTGATGACCAGGATCTGGACGGTATTGCTCACAGCGAATTGCCGCAAGCGGTTCACCTTTTTCGCGTCGTAGACAAAGTGCCGCTGAAGGGCAGGTTGTTGTACAACGCCTGGAAGTGCTCGGCCGTTATCTCGATGTTCTTCAGCACACCTCGCGGATGGCCACGCTCGGCACTACGATAATGAATTTCTGCGCCGTAGCGGCGGACAGCTCAAAGATGGTCCGCAGATAGACGTAGGTTTTTCCCGGTCCCCGTCTCCATTTCGACGGAGAAATGAGGGCAAGCCTGAGCAGCGTTGGCGGCCATGTCGAACAGTTCGCAGGACTCAAGGGGGCCGCCGTGTCGCCGATTTCGATGTCATTGCGGGCTTGCACCATGCGGGTGTTGGCAAGCAGCTTGTCTGGAGCCAGCATCAGTTGGTTGCCCACGCCCAGTTCCGTCCGGGCTTGGCCGGCGAACAGCCCGCCCCATTCTCCCACCTGGATGACGGAATACTCCGCTCCCTGCGGCTGTCCGTCGAACAGGTCAGCCACCGCAATACGGCGTCGTTGGTATTGTTGAGTCATGTCGAATTGCAGTTTCATCGCTTGTTGAGTGTTGGCTAGAACGGAATATCCGTTGTTTCTGTTTCGCCGTGGACAACTCGTTGTTCACGACAGTCCATGTCTTGCCGGTCCGTGCCGCGTCAAGAGCGGCTGAAGCAGGTCCATCCCCTTGAAGGAACTCCTGTTCTGGCCATTCGCTTGGTAAGCTGCAAGCACCTGTTCTACCTGATGGGAGCTGGAGGTCACGGAAGCTGGACAAGCAGATGCTCGACCTTCCACGCCGAATCGGCGAAACTTCTTGATTCGGCATAGGCCGCAAGAGCAGATTCAAACAGCCGGCCTTTATCCGGCAATCGCTTGTGGAGCAAATGGAACACGTTGATCGCAATGCTGTTCGTGTCAGCCCAGCTACACCCGCCGAGCCCTTGCCCCTTACCCATGAGGCCATATGATCGCAGCCCAACCTGACGGCGATTAACGGCACCCTGTCCGATTGCGACTCCCACCTCCTGGTCAGTCCAATTGCTGTCGTGGAAGTCCGCGGTGAGCAAAGCCACCAGAGCATCCATGCTGAAGAGGGCACGCCTGATTTCCTTCTGCCACTCCTGCGTCGGCTCGATGTCTTCGTGAGCGACGAATGCGGCTATACCAATAGCGGAGGAAAGCCTTTGAGCTGTGCAGCTTCGACCTTGACAGCTGCCTTATGACCGAGAAACATCTTCGGACGTGCCCCTGGCCCCAAATCCGTTCGAGAGCATCGGCCGGAATCGAGCAAGACGCCATGGAGGCCGGAAAGAGCCCGGATTCCTCCCGCCAGCGGTCGTGCTCGCTGATGTCCATCTCGATGAATACTTGGCTTACGTACTCGTTCTGGCTGTTGTCGAGCTTGTTGAGGTCATGGCGATACGCGATTGGAGCTCGTCCCTCGCGTCCATCGCACGCGTAAAGAGGTCCTCCGAAACCGTCAGGGTAACAGCGTGGCCGTACGTCCCGCCATCCCAGTTGTCGTAGTCCCATCCTTCCTGGACAGAGACGACGCCGTTCACGACGATTTCTCTCAGTAGCGTTTCGCCGGCACGTTCATAGATGCGGTTCAGCGTGCAAGGTACGAATCGAGCCGTCGAGGAGTCGGAATTCACGGTCGACGTAGGCCATGGCTCGCCCGGTTCTGCGGATTGCGTGTTTGCTGGATTCGCCTTCTGCTCCCTAGACCGTCTTGAAGCTGGTGACGCCCTTGGTCTTGAAGATCTGCACTGCGTTGGCCTTGAGTTGGTCGTTGCCTTCGCAAACCCTTCTCGTCCAAGAGGACCACCCGTTCCGGCTTCCGGCTCGGCGATGGCCCGGATCAGGTCGAGTGTTAGCTCCCGCTCCAGGCAGATAATAAAGAGCCCCTCGGCGATATTGTACACCGTCTTGCTTGGCCAATGCCTGCTTCTCGACGGGCACGGTGAGCGGGTAGCCGCTCTTCAAGCAGCAGTTCATAAAGGATGTCGTCGTCGCTGCGGCCGTCGCGGATGTGCTCGATGTGGAACTCAAGCCGACGTTCGGGCGTCTCGGGGTCGTGCTTGATGCCCGCGTCCCATGTGTTGAAGTTAGATTGGTCGAGCTTTCAGCGACACGAAAACCGCGTCGATCTTTGCCGCCATCGAAGTCGCTTGCCGGAATCCTCGCCATTGAACTTCTTGATGACCCGCCGGACACGTTCTTTTTTGCAGATGTCAGCGCAATGGTAGGATAATCCGGTGACCTGCTGGCTCGGGAAGCTGGACAAGAATGAACCTGCGTTTTCGGTTGTCCTGGCTGTTCGTCTCAAGAACAGCTTGAGCGACAAGTGCCCGGAGCCGGCGAAGAAATCCAAACCAGGTCAGGTTCGCCATTTTCTTCCCGTCGTCGTCGGTATCGTCACTGTTCGCAATACTGATCATTCGCTGTAACAGTCCTGTTGGCTTAGGATTGTCAAATATCGATTCCGAGAACAGTTTCTTGAGTTCGTCCGCCGCAGAATGGTTGTGTCCCACTCCTGAATGCGGCCATATGGTCAGGTATGGTCGCGTCGCATCGTCGTCATAGAACTGTTTGACATATGGCTGCCAACCCGACTTGGTTTGGGACCATTCAATAAGCCCTTCGGACAGGAGCTTGTCATACTTGCTCTTTCTGCATTCTCCAGCGGCCTTCAGAGCCATCTGAACGAATCGGATAGACGTCCATCCCATCCGGGGCCTTTAGTGGAAAGAAGAGGTTCGGTCGGTCGATCCTTCGGAGCCCCCTTCTTTTCTTAACGAGCGAGTGCGGTACTTATGCCCCGATTCCTTGTCTGTACCAGTAAATTGCTTTTCGTTTTGCCGAAACGGCATGCGATTCGGAACGAACTCACCGCTGTTACCGTACACCAGGACAAAATCGTGTGCGACACTGATTCCTTTGTCATCCATCCTGGGGTTGCAAACTTTTTCCCAAATGACGCAAGCAACGAAATTCTCTTCACCGAATACTTCACCGCACACACGCTTGAGGTTCTCGACCTCATGGTCATCAATGCTGATGAAGATCACGCCATCCTCGCGAAGCGGTTTCTGGCGAGGTAGAGCCGGGATACATCATGTTGAGCCATTTGGAATGGAAACGGCCATCAGCCTCGGTGTTCGTGCCAAACTTCTTCCCTCGGCGTCCACTTGCCCCGTGTACTCAAGGTAGGTCTGGAGCGATTCGGTGTAGTTGTCCGGGTAGATGAAGTCGTTGCCAGTGTTGTAGGGGGTCAATGTAGATCATCTTGACCTTGCCCAAGTACGACTTCTGCAAGAGCTTGAGCACTTCCAGGTTGTCTCCCTCGATGATCAGATTCTCGGTCGTGTCGAAGTTGACGCTCTCTTCACGGCACGGGCGTGGAGCGTGCCCAAGCTGGGGGCCCGAATCGTCTTGGAAGCACTCGGCCTTCCCAGGGCCAGTTCATGCCGTAGCGTTCACGGCCCACGTCTACGGTCTCGCCCAAGGGCCAGCTTCAGCCGCTCGTTAGCAATCTTGCCGCCCTCAGTCCGAATCTCCGGAAACAGCCGCAGAATCTCCTGCCGCTTATCCTCAGCGATGTCCCGCGAGCGGAGGTCGAGTCTTTCGGTTTGGTCGGTCATATCTTTAATTCCCGTTTCGTGGCTTAGGAAGGACTGCCGGGCAAAGCCGGCTGTCAGACACGTGGCTTTGCTTGGGCGGCTGTGGCAATCGACGTCAAGCTTCTCCACAATCTCCGAATCGATCTTGTCGGGGGGAGCAAGCTGGCAGGATAGATGGGTAATCTGATTTTCTCAGTTCCAGGCAAGCCGCGTTCTTTGAAGAAGGCCTTGAACAATGGGTCGAGAAAATCATCAGTCGCCTTGATGTCGGGTGACCAGGGGTCGGGCTTATTGAGTGTCCTCAAGGCAGCGGTCACTTCTGCGATGGCTTTCCGCATGGCTCGCTTACGCTGATCCTTTTCCGCCATGCCGAAAAGATCCTCGGACAAGTCGTGAGCTGCGTACGCGACAAGCACGTCTTCGGTGCAAAAGTAGTTCTCGATTTCGCGGCGACGCCACATCATTTCCTTGAGTGCCGTATATGTGACTGTAGGTCTCGTTCAAGTCGGTCGAAGATGGCGATTCCGATCCAGGTCGTCCTTGGCTTCCTGGAGGCCAAAGAAATGTTCGCGGGCCTTTGGAGGAAGATCGGTCTCGACGGCTGACGAAAGGTCTTCAAGACAATTTCCGGCCGGATGGTGGAGAATTTTCGCGATGCCTGAAGAATAGCCAAGTCGGTGGAGTTTTCGAGGTACAGCACCCAACCCATCTCCTGAGCTTGATAGTACTGGTCAAAGCCGATGTCCCCAAGGACTTAACCACCTGAGATCCAGTGTCGTCGATGCGGTGCGGTTTTCCGACAAAGCGATTACGACATCACGGCCTGCCGCTTCATTAAGAACGATTTCTGGAATGGCTTGCGGCGATGACTATGAGCCGTTCCTGGTTGAGCGACCTGGATCAGCAAGTTATACGTCTGTCGTTGCCGCAAAATTTCCAAGTGTGCATCGGGCTCGTCGAGAAGCAGCACGGGTTCGGAAAGATGTTGGCATATAAAGATGCGCGAGAAGCAGCAACGTCTGCTGCAAAGCTACGCCCCGACGACGACAAGCCGAGCGTGTTGTCGCGTTGGTCTATGTAGGACATCGAGATCTCGCTACGTTCCGGAGACGTACTGGGCGGCAGCAATCACCTGACGCCGAAGAGCGACTTGATGTGACTTACCAATTCCTCCATTGCTCCGGATGTTCCTTTTTCCTGGTGTATCTGAAAGCACAGATTCCGCAACACCTGGGCGGTCTGCCCCTGGCCGATGAGTACGCCAATTTCTCCTGGTTGCTTCGAGGAACTCGCGGTCAGCCAAACCGACATTGGCGGAGGAAGGCAGCGTGACCGTAGCCGCTTTTTCCGGAACGAGCATACGAGTTGTTCCCTCGGTATCAGTCCTCGCGGGCGACAATAGAAGGACTCCTTATTTGCGTAGTCGAATTCGAGCCTGCATGACCATGGCTTATCGCGTGACCCCGTCGACAATGATGTCGACTCGGATATTGTTGGTCTTGAAGACTTCTTGCCTTCCTTTTCGACCTGTTCGACGCGTTTCTGGACGTGCAAGTCACGCCACAAGAGGTTCGCGTCCGGGACAGGAATGGAAAGCAAATCGCGACGGTTGACAGTGACCCCCGGACGTTTCTCCGGAGAGGACTTTCCCGCGCGTTTTTCGTTCCACCGTCGAACACCGATCTCCCACAGGGCAAGTGCCTGAAGGGCAGTGGTCTTGCCGGAATTGTTCGGGCCGATAAGGACAACGGCTTTGGCAAGCTCAATGTCCACATCGTCGAATTGTTTGAAGTTCCGAATTCTCAGTCGTGTGAGCATGTGTTTAGGTTCCCGTACGGGCGCCGTTTACTGCGCTGGTTGCAGCCACTAACGGATTGAGCGATTGTTTCCGCGGGTGGTTCTCCAGCAGTAAGGATCTCTCGCCATTGCCTCACCCTCTACTTCAACTTCCACCGAACAGTGAACAGCAAGTCGCACTCGGTCTTCTGTTCCAGTCGCCGGCTGATTTCGTCGAGCAAGGCGTCCTTCTGCCGGTCGATGTCCCGGCTGGCGGTGTCGTAGGCCCGCCATGCCTCGTCCCGTTTGGGTTCCAGCCCCCGCAGCTTCCGCTGGAGTTCTAGCTTCGCGGGTAGGTTGGGGGCCATGCGGGCGAATTTCTTCGTTTCCTTGATCTCCTGGTCGAGTCCCTCAAGCTCCGCCTTCAGGGCAGCCCGACGGTCGTCGGCCCAATGGTCGAGTTTGTCCATCTCGGTATCGCACCAATGGCCATTCTTGGCGGACAGTGCCGCAAGGAACTCCGCTTGTCGGCCGGCAATTGCCTCAGTGAGCAGCGACCGGGCCATCGCTGGCACGGACTGGCTGCCGTTCTCCTTGCCCGACAGGTCGAACAACCGTCGGCAAACGGTCTCATCCAGCACTTCCTGGGCGTCGGTGATGCCGGCCAAAATCAGGGCGTCTTCGCTTTCGAGCGACTGGACGGCAAGCCGGGAACAAATGAGCCAGCCGCTCTTGCCAACCAACGGCGTCAGGACCGCAATGTTCTTGCCGCTGCCGGAGTAGTCGAACACGACTTCCGCTGGCGGAGGGCTCAACCCCATTGCCTGGGCCAAGACCCGCTGGGCCAGCGGGTGACCGACGCGGTAGGTGTTAGCGTCTTCGACGTTCTTCCCGAGCCGATACGGGCCAGGATAAATGGTCTCGCCGGGGAACGGATTGCTGGTGAGGTAGAAGCTGTACTGCCCTTCGTCGAATCGGGCATAGGTGGCCAGCAGATACCGGGTGAGCAACCAAAGCCGCTCGTTGAATCGGTCGAGCAGGCCGGAACTTTGGACGCGGACCTTCTCAATAACCTCCTGGTCGAAGTTGTCGAGCAGTTTCTCGCGGGCGTCTCGCTGGCCGGCGGCGATTTCGGTGTCCAACTCCCGCTGAAGTTGGTCGAACTCAAATTGTATCTGTTCCGGAGTGCGGCATCTCTGGTAGATGGCGGCAATGCGTTTCTCGAAATCCACGCCCGATTCCACAGCCCCCAGCACTTCGTCGCTTGCCCCGAACACGCCACTGAAGAGCCGGAACTTCTCGTCCAGCAGTTCATACACGCGCAGGTCGGCGGCGTTGCTTTTATTGAGGAAATTGACCACCACCACGTCGAACTTCTGGCCATAGCGGTGACAGCGGCCGATGCGTTGCTCGATGCGCTGGGGATTCCAGGGCAGGTCATAATTGACGACCAGATTGCAGAATTGCAGGTTGATGCCCTCGGCCGCGGCCTCGGTGGCGACCATGATGGCCGCTTCGTCGCGGAAATACTCGACCAGGGCGGCACGCATGTCGGCGGCCGGGGAACCGGAGACGCGGTCCGTACCGGCGTGCTGTTTGAGCCAAGCCTGATAGATTTCTTTGGACTTGGGGTCGGTGTTCGTGCCGTTGAACACCATGACCTTGCCGCGGAACTCAGTCTGCTCCAGGATGCGGAATAGGTATTCCTGCGTGCGGCGCGACTCGGTGAAGATAAAGGCCTTTTTGCTGGAGGGTTGCCCCGGCGTGTCCCCTGCTGGCCTCGGCGGCGGCCGCGGAATCCACGGCGGAGATGTCAACGCTTCACCTTGAAGTTCCTTGGCGATGGAGCGGCCAGCAAAACTCGCGGGAGCTTGGCCATTTCCCCGGCGCATCTCGGCGATTTCCTCGGGCGTACTGCGGTCGCTCGGGCTTGCCATCGGTGTCTTCGTCCGGCTCCCATTCATCCGCTAGTTCGTCAATCTCTTCCCAGTCATCGGCCAGTTGCTCGGGCGGACATCCACTTTTTCAGCCTGGGTGCGGCTGTTTCGAGCTTATAGGCCAAGCCGTTGAGCGTCCGGAAATGGCATAGGTCGATGACGCCATAGCTTCCGCAAGATGAGCGTCATCAGGGAGCGCTGCTCGGCCGGCAGGCGTAGAGCGTCGATTGTTGAAGGTACTGAAACTACGTCGTAGAGCCGCTGCCTCCTCAAGCGGGCACGAACTCCTGGACCAAGGCATGACGATTCAGGTACTTGATGTATTCCAACACCTGCTTGCGGAGCGTCCGTTTGCAGATTGGTCTGAGCCGCTCCTTCAGGTCGTTGAAATCGTTGTCGTTCCCCAGTCGCGTGAAGCGGGTGCGGTACGTCTTCAAATCGCCGAAGGCGAAGTCGTCGATGATGCTTACCAAGCCGTAGAGTTCTAAGAGCGAGTTTTGCAGCGGCGTGGTCAAGAGTACCTTGCGGAAGGAGGCCACGGATTGCTTGATGGAGTTGGCAATCTTGTTGCGGGCCATGCCACGTTGCGTAGCCGATGCGCTTCAACCACCAAGGCCCAGCGTGTCTGGCGAACGTAGGGCTCCATCTTGCGGGCAAACTGGAATGAGCAGATGATGATGGCGTTCTGCTGGAAGGGGTTCAGGTTGCCGGCCCGGATGGTCTCGTTGAAGGTGCGAGCCTCCAAGATTACCGATGGAAGAAAGAATTTGTCTGCTAGCTCCTGGCCCCACTGCTTCCGCAAATTGGCCGGCACGATGACCAGGATGTGCCGATTACCTTCCGCCCAGCTTTGGGCAATCAAGAGGCCGGCTTCGATGGTTTTTCCCAGGCCCACCTCGTCGGCCAGAATGGCGCCGCGGGAAAGCGGGTTGCGGAAGGCGAACAGTGCCGCCTCAATCTGATGCGGGTTGAGGTCGACCTGGGCATCGGAGAGGATCGCCGTCAGCTTCTCAACGCTGTCGGAAGCGCAACGCCGCGTCAATTCGTGGGCGATGTACTTGGCGTGATACGGCGTCAGGTCCATGGGATCAATGCGACGGCGTGTTGAACGACGGATTTCTGCTGCGGTCTCGGAAAGTAATGGGGATTTGGTCAGGTCAGAGATTGGATTTCGGCAGTCGTCCCGTTGGACCTCGCTGGCGGAGCCACTCGTCGACGTGGTCCTTGTGAAATCGCCAGTGTTTGCCGACCTTCTGGCCAGGGATACTGCCCTCCTGTGCCAGCTTGTAGAGCGTCGATTTCGAGATTTTCAGGTACTCAGCCAGCTCGTTGATGGTGAGCACGCTGCTGCCGGGTTCGGCTGGCATGAACTAATCCTCGGGCTTGCTGCCCCACTTCTGAGGCGGAACGGCTGTTATTATCAGTTTCTAGCAATTCCTGTCAACCGGGTGGATTAAAAGACCGCCCCCGCCAGGGAGTCGAGGCATCGTCTCCAGCAGTCAAGGAGGTCTTGTCCAGGATGCGGCGAGCCGCTCAAAGGCAAGCAATGGCACAACAACCGCCTCGATCCCAACGGGCAGGGAATGGTCCCGAACCTATTTGCACATCGTCCGCTTCCAGGCTGGGGCGTCCTGCGTGACGCACTTCCCACGCCATGCGACGGCGCAATAACTCCAATCCCCGCATCCACTTACCGCTTCTGTTTCAAGAAAGTGCTTGACCTAGCGCGCCGCATCGACCACAATGAGGCGGGTAAATGGACATGCGAACACATGCCCCCCGGGCCGGCACGAGCCGACTTCACGGCTCGCCGCTCCCGAGTTCCTTGACAATCTGGAATTCACCAGCCTATCCCCTCTCCCGAAGCGGTTTGGGATAGGCTCTCACCCATTTGTCACCCCCGGCTACTCCGAAGCAGCCGCACCTGACGGGAATCTTGATCCGATGGGATCATCTGCCGATCGCCTTACCTTCGCTTCCCAATCGCTCGCCGCCGCATGATCTCGAGTTTCCAGTCGCATCCGTGGGCGTATCTTCACCGGCCGCCGCATAGACGGCGGCCTTGCCACCCAGAGCGCGTGGCCACCAAACACCCTCGACTTGAGAAATCGATCGCTCTTGGTGGCCACACACGCGACCGCCGTCCGGAAACGGGAACTGGCCCCGGATTGTGTATCAGCTCTCACTACTGTACAAAATATAGGGTGCGTGTCCCGTTTCCCCGATACCACCGGCGAAGTCCAGCCTTCCGTCCCCGGCCGCTTTGCCACCAGCTGGCGTGGTGCGCGCAGAACCTTCGAACCCGCTTTAAGCGGATCATCTATCGGTTGGCGTGCTGTCATGGCCCCGGCTGTGGCAGAACCTCCGGGCGTCCAGGTCGACGGAGTTAGCCGGCGGATAGCCGAGTTCGTTGCGGCTGCCTGGCCGGAACGCAGCCGATGCGGTAGCAGGACGTTCACCACAGCAGCGGTTGGACCACCACCCGAGCTAGGCCGTAGCGGGAGGCGGCGCAGAATTCGGCGCAGCAGAATATCGGCGGGCTTTTCGCGAGACCTCGCACGGTTTTCCTGAAACCCTGGGCTGTGGGGTTATAAGCCTCGCGTCCTTTCGCGGATGGTGGAATAGGCCCGAGTTGAACCCCCCGACCAAGGGATTATGAGTCCCCTGCTCTAACCGGGTTGAGCTACAGGCCCAACTTCAATCCGGGCTTGAGCAAGCGCGGAAGCCCCCGTCTTCGACGAAAGCTGCAGCACAGCGCAGCACTCGGATTCGCAAAGTCTGTCAATTCCAGCCCGAGTTGAGAATGATTGCCGGGGCGTGGCCCCACCCGCCCGCAGCCGTCCGCAAGCAGGTCCTGGCCATTGTACAACACGCCAGCAGAGCGTCCCAGGCTGAGGCGCCCCAGCCGGGCGGCTTTCTCGGCCTGGGGGGCGATCCTGGTGGTTGCGGCGGCCGGGGGAACTTTGGGTGAAGGGGCTTTTGACGGGTGACCGATCCATCCGCACCGATTGTCCGGCCGTCGGTGTTGGTGGCTATTACGATCGGCCGGTCGATTTGGAAGGACGCAGGTATGCGAAACGCGACGACGAACGAGGGGCCGGCCAAGGAGTTGGCCAAACTGATGGACCGCTGCAGAAGAGGAATTGGAGCAGCTCATAATGGAGCGCGCAGAACGGTTCAGGCCAAGCGGCAGGAGGCTGGAGACGGCGTAGACGGCGGGCGTCCGCTGACCTCCCGGTCGAAAGCCGCCATCGGTCTGGTGGCGTTTTCGGCAGGCCCATCGACACGATGTCACCAACAGGCCCATCGGTGACAAGCTACCACCGATGGCAGGCCTCTTCGGCACGCCCTTCTCTTCGCCGGATGCTCCGGCGTCGCCCCCGTAGCCCCCTCAGACGCCCCAGGATCGCTTCGAGCGGTGCGAGACTGGCTTGGATCGGCCGATCCCAGCGAGGCCCGGCAGCGCTCCAGGAGAGCGTCAGGATCGACGCGGAAGCGGCTGTTTGGAGGCTTCTCATCGTTGTGTTCCGGGGCGCGTTGGGGTCGGTCGCCCCGTGTGGCAGCCCGCATTGGAGATTTCCGACCCTGCTTCGATCGAGAGCCACGCGCGGAGATTGCGGACTATCCACGGGTCGAGCCTGATGCCTGCATTGGAGATCTCCGCCCGGTCTCATCCTCAGACTGCCAGCGCTCTGCCGAACGACTCGGCGAGGCCGGCCGAGGCATCCGCCGTTGAAGTCGCCGGGGGGACCCATCGGTTTCGAGGTTTGAACCAGCCCCCCGCCCCGGTCACCGGGACCCATAACGGTATCCTCTGTCCGACTGCGGACCAATTTTTCGGGTCGCGGTTCACTCAGGATGCCGAGCGACTGGCACGCCCTGTTGCGGTTCCGTCCATCGAGGATCATGCCGTCGCAGATCGTGATCGGCTCGCGCTGGCCGTTCTTCGGAGTGCGTATCCAGGGGGCCCCGTCAACCTGCCGCTTGATCCGTCTCTGCCGGGCGTTTGAAGTTGCGGGAGTCCAGTATCCTCGCTCCGACTGCCGGCACTTTTTTTGGCTGGAATCCGCGCCGTCGCGCGAGTATGCTGGTGTGCGGATAAGGCCACAACAAGAGGAGGTGTCTGATGCGAGAAGTCCCGATCAGAAAGACGGATCTCTACCGGATGGTGATCGACAACATCGAACAGATGCACCCGAGGTATCTGGTGAGTCTGGTGGAGGACAAGACCCTGGACTCGGTGGTACAGCAGAGGATCAGGGCCTACGCGACCCTGCTGCTGAAGCTGAAGGAGAAGATGCCGGGGGCGACGAACTGGGAGATCGAGGAGATCGCCCAAGCGGAGCACCTGACGCCGGTGAATCCGAACTGGCAGGACGAGAAGCCGTTGAACCGGGAGGAGAAGCGGAGGCTGAAGGAGTACCTCCGCTTACTGGACCAGGAGCAGGAATCAGAGTAGGCTGGCATCGCCGTTACGCCCGGACGTATCCCGCTGTACATGCTCCCCCTACCTGGCTAAAATCGGGGCAACCCGAATTACTCTCGCAGGGACGGCAGAGCATGACACCGCAGCAGTTTATCGCCAAATGGCAGCGAGCCAACCTCTCCGAGCGGAGTGCCTGTCAGCAGCACTTCCTCGACCTCTGCGACCTCTTAGGCCAACCGAAGCCCGCCGAGGCTGATCCGGACGGGGCGTGGTATACGTTCGAGCGAGGCGTCCGAAAGACAGACGGGGGCCACGGTTGGGCCGACGTATGGATGCGGGGCAAGTTCGGGTGGGAATACACAAAGAAACGCCGCAACCTCGACGAGGCGTACCAGCAGCTCCTTCTGTACCGCGAGGCCCTGGAAAACCCGCCGCTTCTGGTCGTGTGCGATCTGGACCGGTTTCAGATCCACACGAACTTCACCGGTACGGCTAAGAAGGTCTATAGCTTTGATCTGGACGGGCTGGGCGAGCCGAGGAACCTCGATGTCCTCCGCAACGTGTTCACTAATCCCGACGCCCTCCGGCCGGGACTGACCCGCGAGATCGTCACGCGCCAAGCTGCCGAACGGTTCGGGCTGCTGGCCGACGGTATGCGGGTCCGCGGGATCGAAGCACACAAGGCGGCCCATTTCCTGATGAAGCTGATGTTCTGCATGTTCGGCGAGGACATCGGCTTGCTCCCTGGCAAGCTCTTTAGCAGGGTTCTGCTCGGGACGAACAACGACCCGGCTAAGCTGGCCGATCAGCTTCGGTCACTCTTTGGGATGATGGCGAAGGGCGGCTACTTCGGGGCCGACGAGATCCTCTGGTTCAACGGCGGCCTGTTCGCCGATTCCGAGGTGATCGAACTCAGGACGGCGGAGATTGAGGAACTGATCCGGGTGAATGAGTATGACTGGGAGGACGTGGAGCCGTCGATCTTTGGCACGCTATTCGAGCGCACCCTGGACCCGGCGAAGCGGTCGCAGATCGGCGCCCACTACACCAGCCGAGAGGACATCCTGACGCTGTTGGAACCTGTTGTCCTGGCTCCGTTGCGACGGGAGTGGGAGGAGGTGCGAAACACGTGCGACAGGCTCTGGGAGAAGGTGAAGGGGGCGCCTTCGACACCGCTTCCCGCAAAGCGCGGGCGTGCGTCGAAGCCGCGAAAAGAGTCTCCGGCCCGCCGCAACTTCCAGAAGCCGATGCACGATTTCATTCACCGGTTGGCTCATATCCGGATCCTCGACCCGGCTTGTGGGTCGGGGAACTTCCTCTACGTCGCCATTAACCTCCTGCTGGATCTGGAAAAGGAGGTGATCACCTACGGCGCTGCGCACGGGGCCGGGTTGTTTCCCCAGGTCCGGCCGACGCAGCTTCACGGGATCGAGATTAACCCGTATGCCCAGGAGTTGGCCCAGGTGGTCATCTGGATCGGCTACCTGCAATGGATGCACCACAACGGATTCAATGCACCCCGCGACCCGGTGCTAGAGCCGATCGAGAGCATCAAGAGAATGGACGCGATCCTGGATCTGTCAGACCCGGAGAACCCGAAGGAGCCGGAGTGGCCGGAAGCGGATTTTATTGTGGGGAATCCGCCATTTCTGGGCACCAAGAAGCTGCGTGAGGAGCTCGGCGACGAGTACGTCGAGAAGCTATTCGGCATGTATGCCGGTCGGATTCCGAACTTCAGCGATCTCTGCTGCTACTGGTTCGAAAAAGCACGCGAATCGCTTGCCGCCGAGAAGTGTCGACGTGCTGGCCTCCTTGCCACACAGGGCATCCGTGGTGGCCTTAACCGAGAGGTACTCCGGCGAATTAAGAAGACCGGCGACATGTTCTTTGCGTATTCGGACCGTGACTGGGTCCTGGATGGAGCACACGTGCACGTCAGCATGGTTGGATTCGATGACGGCGCGGAGGCGACGAAGACACTGGACGGACAAGAGGTGCCGTCCATTAACCCCAACCTCAGCGCCGCAGCGGATATCACCCTGGCGCAGCGTTTGCCGAAGAACCGCGCCTTCGGCTTCATTGCTGATGTTAAGGCCGGCCAGTTCGACATCTCGTTTGAGCAAGCTACCGCGTTGTTGCGCGTGCCCAATCCTAGCGGAAAGCCGAACAGCGATGTGTTACGTCTGTGGGCCAATGGCCGAGACGTGGTGCAAAGGATGAGAGATGTGTGGATCATCGACTTCGGCTACGACATGACGATGGAGGACGCGTCACGATACGAGAAGCCATTTGAGATCGTAAAGTCTGTCGTGAAACCCGAACGCGACAAGGTCAAGCGAAAGAGATACCGGGATTACTGGTGGCTGCATGCCGAGCCGTGCGCCGAAATGCGACGCGCCATTGAACGACTGGACAGGTTTCTTGCAACCACGGTGGTATCGAAACACCGCGTTTTTGCGTGGATGGCGCCCGCGATTCTACCTGATCACCAACTTGTCGCGTTCGCGACACGTGAGGATTACGCAATGGGCGTTCTGCACTCCCGGGTGCATGAGATATGGGCGCGAGCCCAGGGGACACAAGTCCGGGAGCGCGAAAGTGGGTTCCGTTACACCCCCACAACCTGTTTCGAGACCTTCCCCTTCCCCGAGCCGACGGAGGGGCAGGAGATTGCGATTGGTGAGGCGGCGACGGAGTTGGACCGGCTTCGGAGCAACTGGCTGGATCCGCCGGAGTGGGTGCGGGAGGAGGTTCTGGAATTCCCCGGCTCGGTCGACGGCCCCTGGTCCCGCTACCTCCACAAGCCCAACGCCCGCGGCATCGGCACCGTCCGCTATCCGCGTCTTGTCCCCTGCGACGAAGAAGCGGCCAAGGAACTCAAGAAGCGGACGCTCACCAACCTCTACAACCAGCGCCCCACCTGGCTGGACCTGGCGCACCGGCGTCTGGATGAGGCAGTGTTCGCGGCCTATGGGTGGGATCTGGGGATTTCGGATGAGGAGTTGCTGGCCAGCCTTCTGACGTTGAACTTGGAGAGGGCGGCATCGACCTAGCCTGGGAGATTATGGCGAGATTGCAGGAGGGCGGACTTTCTCGGCGAGATCCGGCCGTTTGGCTGACAAGGTGTCACCTCTCGCGACGGCGCCCGCATTCGTCTTGGATGCCTTGGCCTTGGCTTTCTTGCCGACGTGGCGATCCAGTTGTGGGACATTCTGTTCCACTACTGGCTCATCGGCCTCGGGCTCCTTGACCGCCTCCGGCTGCTTCTCGGCCGGGCATTCCTGGGTCGCTCCTTCGCCGCCTCACTCCGTTTCCGGTTGGCCCGTTGTTGGGCTTGCCACTCTTCGCTGTGCTCGTGGCAGAACTTCCAGAGTAAGTAGCGTTGTTCGCTTGCCAGATCGCTCACCTAATGACGTCTTGCAGGTTACATAGTGCGAATAAGGTGAACTTTCTCTTCAATTCTCTTCAATGTTGACTGTTTTCGTTAGCGGCAATATGAGCGATGACGGTTTGGGGTGACATGCGGTTCAGCGGTTTGCGTCATAAGGCGACTTATGGTACAATGGTGCCCAGCAATCGCAATACCGCGAGCGCACGGTTGTGGGTTGGATAAGGACTGGACCTAATGAGCGAGGAACAAGTTCGAGTAGCTCTAAAGCGTCGTGCCCGTCGTCGACAAGCGGCGGAGTATCTCTGTGTCAGCGTCAGGCAGTTGGACAAACTGGTGAAAGACCGCAAGATTCCTTGTGCCAGGATCGGCCGAACCGTCGTAATTGACCTCGACGACCTCGATCGGTACGTCGACTCTCTAAAGCAACCGGCCGCATAGTCCGGCCACCGTGTGCGGCCAACGGTGGTTCGCGCACGTTCCCATGGATGGACTCGCGCGACAGGAGACGGATCTCCATAGGCGATTAGGTGACAGCGTGTCACCTCCGCAGCCCCAAGCTGGCACGCCTTCGCGCATAAAAAAGCCCGTGACGGCAGTTCTTGGCGGATAGCCGGGACGGGCAGGGAGATTTGTGACAATGGTCAATTTATCCGATGCATCGGCGCAAGTCAAGCGAGCGCCGGGTGTTTGGGTTCCCGAGGCATTCGATCCGGAGCGGTTCTTGTCGAACCCGAGTCATGCCGACAAGGCAAGGTGGATGCTTAGCCAGGTGTTGCGGAAACAGTCGCACCATGACACGGACGTGTACGGATACGCGAGGCTGCACTCGGATGTTGTCGGCAGGGCGGTTGGACGTCCGGCTACGCGAACGTGGGGATCGCTACGGGCAGGAGAGCAATTTGGTTGTGCTCGACATCGACCCGCGTCATGGCGGCGAACATGGTCTGACGTGTTGCAGAGACGACTTGAGCGCTGTTTGGTGGCCCAATTGCCAGAACTGGCGGTGGCGGTCGGCACCTACTCTTTTGCCCATCCGGGCGACGGTCCGAAATCGCCAGGGGCTGCGCCGGGTGTGGACGTGAAAGGAGACGGCGGGATACATCGTCGGTCCACCCTCGCGTCATAGAAGCGGCGTTCCGTACGCTTGGGGAGGTCGATCTCGCCACACCATTGGAGCCGTTGCCGTCCGCATGGCTGGACGCCTTCTTATGGCGTCAAAGCGACACAGAGCGCAGAGACGCAAAGACATATACCAGGGGTCTCCGTCTGGCCGAGGTCTCGGAGATGGTTCCGGACGGGGATGCCGTGATGTCCGCCAACACCGCGCACGCTGCCAAGCGGACTGGACAGAGGCACCGGGT
Source organism: Thermoguttaceae bacterium (assembly GCA_040768665.1). Lineage (GTDB taxonomy): Bacteria > Planctomycetota > Planctomycetia > Pirellulales > Thermoguttaceae > JABWBD01. The sequence goes on along the minus strand of JAXGMN010000034.1, from coordinate 123,160 downwards.
GTTGTTCGAGTTCGCTCGGGCCTTGAAGGATCCCTGGTATGGCCGACGGTCCAGTCGCTCGCCGTACGCAGTGCCGATGGTGGGCGTTTGGCCCGTCCATCAAAACGCAGGAGTTCGACCAGACGTGGTTCGACTTTGGCGAGGGGTGGCCCAAGGTCAAGTTTCCAGCGAGGGGCCGATGGGTTGCGATATTCAAAATAGCTGCCGGGCAGTTGCCCGCCGGTCATCGCGATGCAGTACGACAGCGACCAGATCAGGTTGCTGGTGGCTCTATGCAAAGAGCTTCAAAGGCGGAGCGGGGTAGAGCCGCTTTTTGTCCGCAGCGGGCCGGGGCGAGTTGCTGGGCATCCATCATCGAGCCCGGTGGATGAACGTATTAAGGTGGATAGCGTGCTCGAACTTGTGAAGCGTGGAACGCGGGAGGACAGGAGCCGCGAGTTAATGTACCGATACTTGGGCGACTGAGCCTCCGGCGATCAGATGACAGCGTGTCACTGGATCAGCCAGCAAGGATAGCAAGCGCGCCCGTGAGGGGCGAAGGAGTGATGGGGACGTCGTTTCGGCATGGGAGAAGTTCATAGTCGGGTTGGCGGGACTGCTACAAGCACGCTCGATTGAACGCTGGACAACTTGAGAGCCGGCCCGGAGTCGGACGGCTATGTCGCGCGACACGCGTCACACGACGGAAGATGTGGATTCCCAAAAGAAGGAATGCGAAATGGAAAGTAGGGGCGAAAGGACAGAGCGTCTGCGGAGAGAGGGACGGTGGGAGGAGGCGTCGGCGTACAAAGAAGCCGCAGTGACGATCTCCGGTCCCAGGGGACGAGACGGAACGAGGCGATTTCGATGGCCTGGGAAGCAATGCGTCAGAAGTACGCACCGGCCGGAGACGGAGGAGCCGGAGTTCTTCGACTTCGACGCTCTGGGTGGACAGGCCGGAGACGGTGAGCCGGATCTGACCGACTGGGACGACACGTCGCGGCATGACGCAGTATTTGGAAAACAAGAAGGCGAAGCTGAAGATGCCCTGGGGCGTGGTCGCTGCTCCAATGGGCCCGGAGGCTGGAACCAGTTTTTCGAGCGGATTCTGGCCGAAGGCGATGACGCAAGCAAGGAAAGCGCGGCGGAGGGACGATCGAGGATGTTGACCCGAGTCTCGACGAGGTCGCCGAGATACTAACGACCTTGATGAGCCCGTTCGAGGAGAACTCAAGGGGCGTGCCGGTGGCTGTCCAGGTGGAGATCGACCGGATCCTGGGTCCTCTGGACGCGGCATTTCAATCCAGAAGCTGCCAGCAAACGCAGGCGAGGGCTCATGGCGAGTGTGACCGATCTGGTCAGCAAGGTCATCAAGGTGCTGGCGGACCCCGCACAGTTCAAGGTGGGGGAAGGAGAGCGCGAACATACCTCGGATGGCTCCACCGCGCGTGATTCTCGCAGGGCGGTGGGCGCAAGGGGCAAGGTCCAAGACTCGCCGTGTTTGACGCGGATGCTGGGCCGTCACAGGCCACGCAATTTCATCGCACTCGATTCGCTTGACAACCACAAGCGGAGGTTACAATGGCCGCTGCGACGAAGAAAAACTCCAAGGCGGATTTGTTCGACGAGCCCTGGTCGCCAGCGGCCGGTCCCGATATGAGGTCAGTCAAAAGGTCTGGCGTCGATCAGGCGGCCCTGAGCCGGTTCGTTGCCGGTGGGGGCCTGCGGATCGAGTCGCTTGAAGCCGTCGCCGAGCGCTCGCTTTGGAGATCAGGTCGTCAAGGAGGCGTCGATCGTAAGAAGCTGTGTTGGAGGGCAGCGAAAGAGAGGTAGCGGATACGGCAAGCGTTTTTCCGACGCACGAAGAAATGACCCTGCCTGCCGGGCAGCGCGACGGTCACGGAGAAGATCGTTCCTCTTCCGACGGTGCAAAGGTGGCGAATGGAATAGCCTCTGGTCAGCATGTCGCGGGTTGCGCGAGGAGTGGCGGTCGAAGGCGGGCACGTCCGAGTTCTTCACGTGTTGGGTGGCGAACGGTCTGCAAGGTTCGGCACCGGTCACTCCTGACGGGAAGCACATCCTCGTCCAGAGCGGCCCTGTATATCGTCATGTGGTTCGACCACAACGGAAAACGATGCACCGCGAGCACGAAGACGACGGACAAGGAAAGCGCCAGGCGGATCGCCGCCAAGAAAGACGCGGACGCGGTCGGAGACGGGAAGGCGGTTGATCCGCGGTTGGAGACGCATCGGGCCAGCAGTCTCGCCGGTCCATCTCGGAGCATCTGGTGGATTACGAGGCGAAAACTACAGGCAGCGAATGGAAGCGAGGATCATGTGAGCCGAACTGTAGCGTTTATTCGGAGATTTGCGATAAATGCGGTTTGGCACGGCGGGGGACATGACGGCTGACAAGGTTAACCTCTACGCGGTGGAATTGGGCAAGAAGCGGTCGTGCCGTGGACGGTCCAGGCCCGACTGACGGCCGTCATGATTCACGCCGCTGGCTGGCTGTCCACGGGAACTGCCGGTTGACCCCCTGGCATCGGTCAAGAAGCGCCGAACCCGAAGACCGACCGGCGTTACGAGCGGCGAATGTTGCTGCCGGAGGAATGGACCTGGTTCGTTCGGGCAGACGCTTTCCGAGGGTGCGTGAGCAACGAGATGGCGGCGGAGGAGCGGATGTTGGCTGCACGCTTAATGGCGATCCAGACAGACGGCATCCGCGGAGCTGCGGTCCCTAACGCGTGGACGGCTATACCCGGATGCCACCAAGCCTCTACATCATCTGCAAAGCCTCGAACACGAAAACAAGAAAGAAGCTCTCGCCAGTACATTCAGGCGGATACAGGCCGAACTGCGACAGCACCTGAACCGGAAGACCCCCGTGCCCCAGTATTCGCTATGCCGACTGGAAGTGTGCAGCAATGATCTGGCCGACCTGGAAGCCGCCAGAAAGGCGAAGAAGGCGGCAGACCGCGATCCTCAGGAACGAATACGCGCGCGAGCAAAGCGATTTCTGGCGGTGGTGAACCATGAGGGGAGACGCTCGATTTCCATAGCCTGAGGCACAATGGTGCGGACGGCGATGGCCGGATCCCATCCCAATGAGGTCAAAGAAGTCATGGCACTCGTCGATCACTCACGATGGACACTTACGGCCATTTGTTTCCGGGTCAAGCGGTTACAGTGGGACGATTCCCGTCGATGTTGACCGGAGCAGACCGAAGTGCTGCCGAGAGCGACCGGGACGGAAGGGCAAAGAAGCACCGGGCGGAAAGCTGGCAGCAGAAGGCAGCATGCGGTGCGCGACGGTGGACACTCGGAGTAACTCAGAGCAAGACTGAAGATACCTGCCGGTTCAGAGAATGCCCTAAAACCCCTGCAAATTGCGGCTTCGGACGACTCTACGCTCAGCAACACCCCGCAAGAACGGGGCATGCAATAAGGAACAGACGAGTCCCCTGCTCTAACCGCTGAGCTACAGGCCCAACTTCAATCTGACTTGGGAGCGTCGGACAGCGTGCCTCGCCAGCAGATCGCGGCAAACGGCACGCGCTCGGGAAGTCTACCAGTTTCGCCCCGAAGCTGAAATGCGCGTCGGGCGGCACCGTCACATCGGCGTAGCCCCGTTCGAGCCTGCTCGATCGCGAAGAAGGAATTGCCGTTCACACACGCCGTCAAGGACGAGTCCACGGTTCGGCGTCGTTGTGCCGTTTTGGCCCCAAAGATGTTCGCCGAAAACATGGATCTGCCCGCACCTCTTCGCCCAATGACCGATGACTCTCTTCAAATTGCCGCGCTCGGCTGCTACAACGGAACAAGGCACCCGTCGAAGACAGCATGGAGCACCGCGGAGACCGCTGGAGACTGCTGAGTAGAGCGGTTGCGGATGAGTCGGGGAGGCGTTTTCGATGGCTGCCGAGACGCCCCGTCACAGACATTCCCACCGCTGCTGGAGCCCACGATGAAGCCCACCTGTTGTCTCGCTGTCGTTGCCATTTTGTGTTCTCCGTCGTCGCCGATCGCTGGCGCCGAGCTTCTACCACATGCGAGCCGGATCGAGGAACTGACGCGGATGCTGCCGGCAACGCCCACCGGCGTCGGCCGGCCGATCTCGGACCGGGAGGCCTGGGATGCCGTGGGCGCGAGCCCGCATTTTTCAGGCGTCGTCGCCCGGGCCAGGGAACTGGTCAAGCAACCGCTGCCGGAAGCGAGCGATGAAGTCTACCTGGAATTCTCGCGCAATGGCAACCGGACCCGCTACCAGCGCGTGCAGCGGACCCGCCACTCGCGGTTTCCGGCGCTGGTGCTGGCCGAGTGCATCGAGAACCGAGGCCGCTTCTTGTCCGCTATCGAAGAGGCGATCGAAGCCGTATGCTCCGAGAAGACCTGGGTGATGCCGGCCCATGACCGCGGCCTGAACAACTTCTACGGCCGCGAAATCGACGTCGACCTGAACTCGTCGGCCACCGGTTGGAACCTGGCGACCGCCGCGTGGTGGCTGGGAGACCGGCTCAGCGCCGAGTGCCGCACGCGGATCCAGGCAGAGCTGGAGCGACGTATCTTCGCCCCGTATGAGAACTGCGTGAAGACCGGCAAGCCGCGGATGTGGTGGGTCACCGGAACCAACAACTGGAACGCCGTGTGCCACGCGGGAGTGGCCGGCGCGGCGCTGGCCGCAGTCGAGTCGCGCGACCGCCGGGCGCTGTTTGCCGCGTCGGCCGAGAAGCTCATCGACTACTTCCTGCGGGGCTTTACTGCCGACGGGTATTGTTCCGAGGGCCTGGGATACTGGAACTACGGCTTCGGGCACTATGTCCTGCTGGCGGAGACTCTCAGCCAGGCGACCGGCGGCAAACTCGATCCGATGAAAGAACCTCGCGTCGAACCGATCGCCCGGTTCGCGAGCCGCCTGGAGATCCTGCCGGGGATCTATCCGGCATTCGCCGATTGCTCGGTCACGGCGCGGCCGGATCCGGAACTGATGGCCTATCTCAGCCGGCGGTTCGGCTGGGGGTTGAAGGAGGTGGAGGCAAAGCACCTGCTGCTGGCCGCCGGTCCGACGACTTCCCTGTTCGAGTTCGGGCTGTACCGGTTTGCGAATTCCGCCAGCCAAACGCCGCCTGCGGATGAGGCGGGCGAGACCGCGGCGCTCCGCGACTGGTTCGAAGAGGCAGGGGTGGTGGTTTGCCGGCCGCCGGGTAGAAGCCGAGGCGTCGGCGTGGCGCTCAAGGGCGGACACAACGCCGAACACCACAACCACAACGACGTCGGGTCCTATCTCGTCGCGGCGGGAAAAAGCATTCCGTTGGTGGATCCGGGGTCGGAAGTCTACACCGCGCGTACGTTCAGCGCAAAGCGGTATGAGAGCGGCGTGCTCAATTCGTTCGGCCATCCGGTGCCGCTGGTCGCCAAGCGACTGCAGCGAACGGGCCGCAGTGCGGCCGCCAAGGTGCTCAAGGCTGAGTTCACGGACGCGGCCGACACGGTCGTGCTGGATCTGCGCGGGGCCTACGACGTCAAAGAGTTGGTCAAACTCGAAAGGGAATTCGTATTCTCGCGGGAGAATGGCGGCGGTCTCTCGGTAACCGATTCCGTGCAGTTCTCGTCGCCGCAGCAGTTCGGCACCGCGTTGATCACGTTCTCGGATTGGACCCAGCCGGCCGCCGATCGGCTGTTGATCGGCGAGGGCGAAAACGCAGTCGCCGTGACGATCGAAGCCCAAGGGACCGATTTCGCGGTGCGCGCGGAGAAGATCGAAGAAGACCTGTCCGGAGGACGGATTCCGACGCGGCTGGGGATCGACCTGGCAGAGCCGGTCAAGGCGGCAGCGATTACGGTAAAGATAAGATCCCGCGTGAACGATGGAGATGCATCATGAAAACCCGCCCAAGGTACCTTTGCGGCGTTTTCGCCGCCTTGTCGGTGATGCTCTCCGCAGGCCCAGCACCGGGCGAGGAAAAGCGGGAACTCTTTGAAGTGTCGCTGCAAAACGGTGCCTACGATCAAGGGACCGACGCGAGCGGCCCGCCGCGGGGCTGGTCCCGATACGGCGGCGGAGGCAAGCAACAGAAGCTATCGGTGGCGGAAGTGCCGGGCGGCAAAGCCTTGTGCATCGACGACGGCGATCCGACCGCGGAGATCGGAGTCGTGCAGACGTTCGCCCTCAAGGCTGGCGAAACCTATCAAGCAACCGCGAAGGTGCGGGCGGTGGAAGGCCGTTCGAGCGGCGGCGCCTACCTGCAACTCCGCTTTCTCCCGTCTCACAAGTACGTCCAGACGAGCCTCCGCGCGACGTCTGCGAGCGAGTTTTCCGAGGTCGCCGTCAGGGGAACTGCCCCGCCCGACACGACGCAGGCGATGGTCTATCTTTACACACACCGGGAGCCTACCCCGAGCGTCCTGGTCACCGATGTGCGAATCGTCGGCGGGTTCCCTCCTCCGCCGCCTCCACCTCCGCCCCCGGTTCCGCCGCAGTACGACAAGCTGAAAGATCTGCATCTCGAGATCCCCCTGGTTCGAGACGGGAAGCCGGCGGCCGCCATTGTCGTGCCGCAATCGGGAATTTACGACACGGCGGCCGGGGTGATCCAGGAGGAGATCCGGAAGCGGACCGGAGCGGCGTTGCCGATCGTCGCCGACGACTCGCCGCAAGCCGCCGTGCCGTTTCAAGGCAGTCTCATCGTCCTGGGCAATCGCTCTACCAATCGAGCGATGTCGGCTCTCTACGACCTGTATTACTGCCTCGTCGATCTCAAGTACCCGGGCCCGGAAGGGTATGTCCTCCGGTCGGTTCACAACCCGTTCGGCAACGGTTGCGGCGTCATCGTGGTCGGCGGTAGCGACACGGTCGGGATCAGCGAGGGCGCCAACGCCCTGGCGGCGATCGTGTCGAAAACACCGGTGGAACAGGGCGAGTTGTCGATCGGCTGGACGATGGAAACCCGGCTCAGCAAGGGAATCACGCCCCCGACGGATATCCGACAATTCGAGACCTGGGAGGCCTCCAAGGGCTACGGCTCCGTCGGTTATTTCGGATGGACAAGCATCAGCAAGCAAATGGCGATGTACTACATGACCGGCGACCGACACAGCGCCCGCGAGGTCGTGCGGCTTTCCTTCCCCGACGAGAAGGCGATCAGGGACATCGAAGAGATCGACGGCGAACGGATCGAGAACAAGCACGACCCGCTGGCCGGCTTCTACCACTACAACGCCCACATGGCGATCCTCTTCTGGGACCTGATCGAAGAGAGCCCCGTCTTCACCGACGAAGAGCGGCTGAAGATCACCAATGCCTTCGCCCGCCAACTCAATCACCGCAAGAACGAGGGGATCTACAGCCTTCGCGAGCCGCCGGCACACGTCGGATCGCGGCATGGGCAGTGGTCGGCGATCTCGCTCTACTGCCTTGGCCGGTACTTTCAGAAGGACTATCCCAGTCCCGTCTGGGCCCAGTGCGTGCGGGGAGGCGAGCTGGCATTCCACTCACTCCACGAGCATGCCTGGATCGCCGGCGAGAGCGACAACCTCTTCTGGTACAACACCGGAATCGCCCCCATCCTGACCTACCTGGTGCTCACCGGCGATCGAAAGCCGCTGGAAAACAGCGTTCTCGGCAACCTCCTTCGCGGCCAGGAGACTCTGATTTCCGGGCGAGTGCCCGACTGGGCCCTCAACTCCGCGTCGATGGGCTTTCTCAACAAGACCGCCTACCTGACCGGCGACGGCCGCTGGGTGACGTATCGAGAGCGGACGGGCGTGGACACCGATGTTTTCCGCCTAGGCCAGTCGTTCTGGCCGGACGAAAAGATCCAGCCGCAGCAGCCGACGGATCTGGTGGGCGAGTGGAGCGTTCTTCGCCTTTCCGAGCCCGCCTGGAATTCGCGAGGAAGCGGACTGCCGTTCGAGCAGTCGTTCTACGTCGCCAGTTGGCGAAGCGCTCCGGATGCCGGTGGAGACTATCTCCTCCTGGACGGTTTCAACGGCGCCTCGCGGAACCCGTATCATACGTTCGACATCCTGGAGTTGCGTCTCGGCGGTCGGACCGTGCTCCACGGCTATCACAACCAGGTGCTCACGAGCGCCGACGGAATGGTCGAGCCGAGCGTTGCCATGGATGCGGCCCTGGTGCACTGCGACGTGGTCGGACCGGCGGCTACCGTGGTCGGCCAAGTGCCGTCGGCGGCATTCTGCAACTGGCGGCGAACTGTTTCGCAGCGGACCGGCCGCTATGCACTGGTGGTCGACGACCTCGCCTTCGACACCGAGACCCAAAACATGAAGGTGGTCACGAGCTGGGAAACGCTTGGGGGATCGTGGAATGCGAAGGAGCAGGCGATCCGGCTGGCCGCCACGAATTCGTCGCCCGCCGTAGAGCTTAGGAGCTGCGACGTCCAGGAGGCGCGAAGCGGAGGCGGTGCAGTCCATTTGGCCTGGACCGGCGCGGTCCAGGCCGGTGAGCATCGCGTTGCGTTCTATGTCGTCGCTCCGGTGTCGGCGGAGAAGACGGTTCTGTGCAACCGGCTGGCGGCCAACGCCGCCGTGTTGGCGCTGCCCGAGCCGGCATTGGCGTCCGTCGGACCGTATGGCGAATCGGAAGGCGAGCTGGTGATCGTGGCAGAAGACCATCTGCACGCCCGCGCGGCGACCCATGCCATGCTTGCATCGGCAGGGAGGCCGGTCGATCTCGACTGGGACTTCGCCCGTGGAGAGTTGCACATCGTGGCCGCGGAGTCAACCGAACTGAGCCTCAGCGTCGCCGGCGCGGACGATCTTCGTCTGAACGGCGAACCGGCAAGAGCGAACGCGAGGCAAGGTGCTTCCACGATCGCCTTGCCCGCCGGCCGCCACGTACTTAGCGGAGCGATGCCGTCTGCGGAATCGCACGCCCGGCTGGTTGCGACGCTGAAGCGTCTTCAACTCGACGGCGGAAGGCTGCGCGATCAGGCGATCGCGGCTGCGGCCAGACCGGAATTCCCGGCCGCTGCGGCATTGCCCACCGCGATGACGGCCCAGATTGGCGGCAGGCCCGCGGCGATGACCGGAATCCTTTCCGCCGAAGGCCCGCAGACCTGTGTCGCCGAAGGTCGCAAGATTCATATCTTGGGGCTCGATGGCAAGGAGATCCGGCAGCTCGAGGCCGACGGAAACATCCGCGCTATCCATTGGTGGGCGGATCAAGAACTGCTCCTGGCCGGCTGCGTGGATGAGCAGGTTGTCGCGTTCGACGCAAACGGCAAGCGACGCTGGACCTTCACCTCCCAAATGGACCCGGCCGTCTATGAAGCGGCCAAGACCTACTGGTTCAAAACGGCCCCGGGCCACGAGGGGATTCATGGATTGCATACCGGCGCGTTTGACGGCAAAAAGAGCCGGCTATTTGTCGGCAGCGCCTGCACGCTGGAAATCCTCGACGAGGGCGGCAATCTCGTCAAACGCATGCCGATCTTCTGGGGCCCGGGCCGCACGTTTTTGCTCGTCGACGGCCCCGACAAAAGCCGAAATCTGCTGATCGCTCGCTGGCTCAACGGCACAGACACGCTCGCAATCGTCAACAGCCGGACGCTCACCGAAACCGGGCGAGGCTACTACGGAGTGCCCGCCGGGCACGCGTACGTCGGCGGGTGGTCGGCTCAGAACCGCACCGGGCTGTTCTACGAGGATCTCGACGGCGACGGTAAAAAAGAAGTAGCAACGGCGATCAATGGCACGTGGAACCGGGTGACCGTCTACTCCCAAGAAGGCCAGCCGCTTTACAATGCCCAGTTCGGTCCCGGCGCATCCAACGCCGAGCGATCGCGCATGCGCGACATGGACGTCGCCGATCTCGACGGCGACGGCAAGAGGGAAATGGTCGTGGGCATTTCCGAGGGACTGGTCGTGGCACTGGATTCGCAATGCCACAAGGTATGGTCGACCCGCCTGGCCAGTCCGCCGGTTTCACTGCGTTGCGTCACGCCGTCGAACGCGAACACGCCATGGGTCGTGGTCGGCTGCGAAGACGGCACGGTTGCGGCGCTCGACCGGGCCGGCCAGATCGTCCGACTTGGCAAGGTGACCGGACGACCGACATTCGCCGAGACCATCGAGACTCGCGAGGGGCCCGTGGTGGTGTTTGCGACGGAGAAAGGAGAGGTGAAGGGGTTTGGGGTGGACTCCACCTGTATGAGAGATGAGTGATGAGTGATGAGATTGCCGAAGGCGAAGCCCGGCGGATCGGCTTGTTGGTTATCGGCCTCCGGTTTTGGTAAACTAGGTATTTGGAGCAACGTGATGGAGTTGATTGAATGAGATTTCTCGTTACGATTGACCGCGACGAAGACGGTGTTTGGGTTGTCGAGTGCCCCTCCATTCCGGGCTGCGTCAGCCAAGGCACGACCAAGGATGAGGCCCTTGCCAATGTGCAAGACGCAATCAAAGTCTGCTTGGAGGTGCGGTCGGAGCGCGGGCTGCCGCTGACGGTCGAAACACGTCAGGTGGAGGTTACCGCGTAATGGTTCCTTTACCGCGAATCAGCGGCCGGGACGCTGTGAAGGCGTTCGAGTCGCTCGGATGGGTGCAGGTTCGCCAGAGCGGCAGCCACATCGTTCTCGTGCGAGAGGGGCATCAAGCTACGTTGTCAGTTCCCGACCACAAAGAAATCGCAAAGGGAACGCTGCGAAGCTTGATTCGCTCGGCGGACATTACCGTTGAAGAGTTCATCAGCGCGATGGAGTAACGGTCGCCAGTTGTCCGCTGGGATCGTCAGCAGATAGAATAGGGATGGCAGCTTGCGGACCGTTCTCCCTTCAAGGACTCGGAGTCATGGCTATCCACGATTGGACGCGCGTCGAAGCCGGTATTTTTCACGCGTTTCATCATGATTGGATCACCGAGGTCTCCCGGGCCCTTAACGGCGGTCTCTTGCCGTCTGATTACTATGCTCTGCCCGAGCAGTTCGCGGGCGGCCTTGGCCCCGACGTGCTGAGCCTGCGCAGGCCGAGCGGCGATGTTGTGACGCCGGAAGTCGGTCCGCTGGAGGGTGGGTTGGCGCTGGCCACCGCCCCGCCCAACGTCCGCATCCGGATGCGCTCCGAAGCGAATCGATACGCTGCCAAGGCGAAGCTCGTCGCCATTCGCCACGTGAGCAACCACCAGGTCGTCGCGATCCTCGAAATCGTCTCGCCGGGGAACAAGAACAACCGCCACGGATTCGATGCCTTTGTGCGTAAGGCTCACGAGGCGCTCGCGGCGGGCGTTCACCTGCTGATCGTCGATCTGTTCCCGCCCGGCCGCCGGGACCCGCAAGGAATTCATCCGGCGATTTGGGGTGAAGAGGGCGAAGACAGGTTTACATTGCCGGACGATAAACGCTTGACTTGCGTCGCTTATATCGGCGGTTCCGGCGCAGAGGCATTTATCGAACCGGTCGCGGTCGGCGACGCGCTGCCTGAGATGCCGCTATTCTTGACGCCGGAAGTGTACGTGCCGGTGCCGCTGGAAGAGACTTATCAGTTGGCCTGGGACGGTATGCCGGCATATTGGCGCGGCGTTCTGACAGCCGGTTCCGCCTCAACCGGCGGAACCTGACCGCGTTCTCATCCCTCATCCTTTCCCGCCACCGGCGCCCGCCCGATACTGTAGTAGCCGAAACCTGCTTGCCGCATTCTTTCGGGGGTGTAGATATTGCGACCATCGAAGACGACGGGCTGGCGCATACGGCTTCGCATCCGCTCGAAATCGGGATGAACGTATTGCTTCCATTCGGTGAGGATGGCCAGGGCATCGGCGCCGTCCAGTGCGAGGTCGCGGTGCGGGCAGTAGACCAGGCGATCGCCGTACTTGCGGCAGATGTTCTCCAACGCCACCGGGTCGTGCACCCGCAGGGTCGCGCCCGCGGCCAGCAGCCGATCGATAAGTACGAGAGAAGGCGCCTCGCGGATATCGTCGGTCCCCGGCTTGAACGAGAGTCCCCAGATCGCGATCGTCTTGTCGCCGAGGTTGCCGCCGAAATGGCGCTCGATCTTGTTCCAGAGCACCTCCTTCTGCTGCTGGTTCACCGCGTGCACGGCATCCAGGATGCGGGCCGGCAGTCCATGAGCGCGGGCGACTGCGGCCAGGGCGCGGACGTCCTTCGGAAAGCAGCTTCCGCCGTATCCGACTCCCGGAAAGAGAAAAGCGAACCCGATCCGGCTGTCGTGGCCGATGCCCCGGCGGACGTCGTTGATGTCGGCCCCGGTGCTCTCGCAAAGATTGGCCATTTCGTTGATGAAGCTGATCTTTGTCGCCAGGAGCGAATTGGCGGCGTACTTCGTCATCTCGGCGCTTTCCGGCGACATCTTCAAAAGCGGATTGTCGGTTCGTAGATACGGTTGGTAGAGATCTTCCAGGACGTCGAAGACGTCCTTGCAGCGGGCGCCGATTACGATCCGGTCGGGCTTCATGAAGTCGTCGATTGCCGCGCCTTCCTTGAGAAACTCGGGATTGCTGGCCACGTGGCACTGCCGTCCCGCCAATTTCTCCAGCCGGACGGCGACGGCGGCGTTCGTGCCGACCGGGACGGTGCTCTTGACGACAACGATCGTTTCGGGCGACAGATGGGCCGCGATCTCTTCCGCGGCCATCCAGAGGGCCGACAGATCGACCGAGCCGTCGTCTGCCGGTGGTGTGCCGACGGCGAGAAAGACAAGTCGAGAGGCGGGCAATGCCGGCGCCAGTTCGTCAAGGAAGACGAGGCGACCCGCTTCGGCGTTTCGTCTGACCAATTCCGTGAGCCCCGGCTCGTAGATCGGGACTTCGCCGCGCCGCAGAGCGGCAACCTTTTCCCGATCCCGATCCACACAGACGACGTCGTTGCCCGTTTCGGCGAGGCAGGTTCCCGTTACGAGCCCGACATAGCCGGTTCCGATCATGGTAATCTTCATAATCCGCCTCCTTGTTCTACCACGCCGTAACCGTTCACGGGGCGGAAGAGAGGGGGACAGGTCCATGTTTTCGGCCAACGTCTCTGTCGGCGAAATGCCTCGATTAGCCGAAAAAAGGACCAGTCCCCGGCCGCCCCGTGAACGGTTACTGCCACGCCGCTTGCCCCCGCACGAACAGGGGAATGCTAATGAATGTTACGAAACTGTTCCAGAGGAACAGCCGTACATTCTTCGGCAACGCGAAAGGAGCGGTGATTGAGCAGACGGCCGGGCGAACCGCTCTTCCTCAACGCGGCGGCTTGCACTCACATGGGCAGTGCAGCCGTTGCAGCCCCATGCCGGCAGGCGGGCTGACGGGCCGGATTCAAGCCTGGAAAAGGTCAACCGGCTGGTACCGATCTCCCAGCGCCGATTCGCTGTCGAAGCCGAGCCACCGGTCCAGGAGCGTGGCATAGACGCGGCGGAAATCGGTGTGGAACTTCAGGCCGCCTTTCTCGAGCTCCGTGAGAGTCGGCTGTTTCCCGACGAGGCCGCCCTTGAGTCCACCGCCGGCGAGAAACATCGGCGCGGCAGCACCGTGGTCGGTGCCTCGGCGACCGTTCTCCTTGACGGTGCGGCCGAACTCGGAGAATGTTGCCACGAGCACGCGGTCGGCCAGGTTCTCTCGTTTCAGGTCGTCGACGAACGCGGCAACCGACTTGGAAAGCTGCTCCAGCAGGGCACAGTGGTTGCCGATCTGGTTGGCGTGGTTGTCGAATCCGCCGAAACCGTCGCCGCCCAGCTCCGTAAAGAAGATGCGAACGCCGCAGTCGGCGCGGATGATATCGGCGACGCTGCGGAGCCGCTGGGCGAGTTGATAGGGCGGGTAGTCGGCAGCGGGCCTGGCGGCGGCTTCCTGGATCGTGCGGCTGTCGGCGTAGGCACCGACTGCGGTTCGCTGGACGAACTCCAACAGCCGATTGCCGCCCGGCCTGGGCTTCTCGACAGCCTGCTCCAGTTCGGTACGGTCGGATTCATCCTTCCCGCCCAGCGAGCGGAGTTTCCACTGATCGAGCGATCGGAGCGACGGGACGGGCACTTTCTCGGAGTTCAATCCTAGCGGCCGGCTGCCGGGACCGACAAACAGGCCGAGGACCTTACCCTGGTCGGGATCGCATGCGTGGTCGATCGCGCGGCCAGCCCAACCGGTTTGGCAGGTGGCGTCATGCGGACAGCCGCTATGCCAATCGCGCATCGCCGTAAAGTGGTCGTTGTCGGGATTTGGATAGCCGACCCCCTGGACGACACTCAAGAGACCTTCTTGATACAGTCGCCGGAACTCTTCCATCCGCGGATGAAAACCAAGGTCGGAACCGATCTTGTGAAGGTCTTTTTCCAGCAGGCGGATGGTGGGCCGGCTCCGAGCGTACTCATCGTCGGTGTACGGCACCAGCGTGTTGAGCCCGTCGTTGCCGCCGTTCAGTTCGATCATCACCAGGGCCGTATTTCCCTCGGTGCGGCGACCGGCGCCGGCCAGGGCGGAGCGAGCGAGGAAGACCGGCATCGTGGGTGCAAACGACAAGAGCGTCGATGCGCCCAAGGCCGATCTGAGAAAATCGCGTCGATTCTGCGGCATGGTATGCCTCCGAGGATAACCTCAGGTGAGTTGGAATTCGGGTTGCACGACGATGGCGTGGGCGAAGCGGCGGAGCTGCTGCGAGAGGTCGCCGTCGCTCTCGGCCGCCGTCCGCAGCAGGGCCGTGCGGACATCCGGCGCCAGGTCGTCCTGGAGAAACAGTTTGAGCAAGAATTGCCGGGCCGATGCGGCATCGTTGCAACCGTGCTTGCGAGCCACGGCCGCGGGGTCCAAAGCGTTGCCGTAGGGGCCCGAGCCGGACAGGAGCGAGACGGCCAGGCTGTCGCGTCCCAAGAGCGTCGCTTCGTTGATCCAGTAGCGGCCTCCCTCCCATCCCAGGGCCGTGGGCGGGTTTCCCAGTTCCTGGCCGAGCATGGCAAGATGGTTGCCCATCTGCACCGTAGGCACCAGACTCTCCAACGGACGCACGATTCCCAGAGCGAATTCGACCGGGGACTTGATCTTCTGCCGATAGGCGGCCGGCGAGAAGAACAGGTTCGATCGAAGCATCGTCTCCACGAGCTTTCCGACGTCGTAACTCTCGGCGAACGGCTCGACCAGCGGGGCAAGCAATGCATCGCTCGGCTCGTCGGTCTCCGAAATCAGCCAGCGATACAGCTTTCTCACCACCATCCGCGGGACCGACTGCTGGGTGAGTGCAATCTGCACCACGTCCTTTCCTGTGAACGGGCCCTCGCGGCCCAGGATCTTTTTCACACCCGTGTCGTGCTCACGTTCGACGAACCGGATCTCGCCGCGGAGAACAAACCAGCCGGTGAAAGCGCGGGCCACCTCGTGGATGTCGCGTTGCGACATCTCTTCCGGCCCGACGCCCGACCAGACCATCACTTGGCGGGCATACGACTCGCTGGGACGGGCTTTGCGCTGCTCGTCGGCGCCGAGCCCGACGAAGACGGCCGGATCGTGCGCGACGGCCGCGAGGAGCTCGGCGTAGCTGCCCAGGGCATGGGCTCGCAACTGCTGGACGTACTTGATCATCAAGTCGGAGCGTTGGACCTTCGTGTTGCTGGTGGCGAAGTGGCCGTGCCAGAAGAGGGTCATTTTTTCCAACAGCGGCTGCGGCGTTTGGATCATCCGCCGCAGCCACCACGCCTGCAGGGATTCGGCCGACTGCGACTGGGCCAGCGAAACTTCGATCTCGTCGAGTCTGCGGTTGAAAGCTGCTACGTCCGTTTCGGGCCGCAGGAGCCGATCGATCGAACGCTTGGGACCGTCGGCCTTGGCCTGCTCGAGTTGGTCCCACGTGGCCCCGAAACCCGCTCGCCGGAAAAGGTGGCCGGCGAGCGCGAGGTTCCAGGGGCGTTCGGCATCAGCCTGGTAGACGGACCAGGCCCAACCGGGGTCCGGCTGCCGACCGGCGGTCGCCTTGGTTGATTGCGTTGCCATGAAAAATGCTCCGTCGAAAGGGCTACGGAAGATTCGGCTTCAGTTCGAGTTCCGCCTGGGTGAGCCCCTGGCGGCTGCCGATTTCCAGCCTGGCCTGACCGAGCCGCCGCAGGATCTCGATCAACACACCAACCTCGCCCTCGGCCTCCTCCTGCGTCTTTCCTTTCTCGACCATGCTGTTGCGGACGAACTGCTCGCGGTTCGTCTCCAGGATCGACGCAATCGCGGCGGCGTCGACTTCCACAAGGCTGTCCACGCCGGGCAGAGGTTTCGGGCTTTCGGCGGATTCCTTCTGGAGCGCGTCGATCAGGTCTTCCGTGAGTCCCTCGGTAGAGCTGATGACGAGATAGTCGCCGACCCTTGCCAGGGCCGGGCGGAAATTGAAGCGGGTTTCCAGCGCCGTCTTGTCCTCGATATCCACAGTGGAGAAGCCGGCCATGCTGTACTTGACGCCGGCATGCTCCGGCCGGTCCATGATCAGCCCGGCGAGCCCCTGTTGGCCGCGCGTGAAGTTGACCAGCCCCAGGGCCTTTTGCCAGCCCTCCTCGGCGACCGGCATGAACTTGTCGGGGTCCTTCATCTGGAAGACCGCGGCGAACGCGGGGATCTTCACCCTAGGCGTGCCGATCGCCGGATCGTAGGCCTGTTCGGCCACGACAATGCGGACCACCGGCTTGGCCTGTGCGAGAACTTCGTCCGTCAGGTCGCGGCCGCTGAAGAAGATGCCCATCATGTTTTCGAAAAAGATCAACCCGGAGGTGCGTTCGGGGAACAGCTCGTCCTTGGCCGCATAGAAGCCGTGGAGATCGCGGTACAGGCTGACCGAAGCGATCGAGCGCGGCACGTCGAGCAACGGCAGTACGCCCTTATCGGAGCTGCCCGGCCGGGCGAACGCCACCATCTTTGCCGTCGGCTTGCCGTCTGTCGCCGTTGCGATCGAGAGTGTGTCTCCCTGGACTTTGGCAGCCAACGACAGCCAATTCGACTCGCGGAGCGAATCGATCACGCTGGACAGCAGCAGCGACAACAGCGGGTTTTCGGGACCTTTCAGCGCCTTTTCAAACGGTCCGTGCTGCTTGAGCACGTCGAGGTTCACGTAGGCCGCGGCATTGGCGGCGCCGGCCGCTTTCCCGGTGGCCTTGTAGGAAGGCGACGACGCCAGGCTCGAGCCGCCCTGCGACTCACGGAGGTCGATCATTTCCTTCAGCGTTTTGGAGCTGTTGGTCAGGACCGCGCGGGTGCCGAGGATGGCGTGGGCCTCCTCGCCGTTGAACGTCCAGCCTGTCACCCCGCGGTATTCCGCCGAGGCGACCCGCTCGGGCTTGCCCTGCTTGGCGGCTTCGCCCTTGGCGATCGTGACTACGATTTCGTGAAGCCGAGAGAGGAGTTGTGCGTCTTCGCCGTCGATGACGATCGCAAACTTCTTGTCGGGCCATGCGGCAACGGTAATGCCCCGTCCCGCCAGCTTGCGGACCGCCTCCTGCCATGAAACACCAAGGCTCGCTTCGAGAAAGCCGACGCCCGCCAGGAATTCCTTCACTCCTTGCTTCTTCGCCTGTTCCTGGTAGACGGGCGAATCCTCGATCGCCTTGAGAGCGTTCGGATCCATCAACCGGTCGAACAGCGGCTTGGGGTCCGATATTTCCATCGAGACAACGGTCTCTGAGGGCAACCACCCGGCGGTGGGCGGCAACGGTTCGTCTGCAAGCAGAAGGTGCGGCACGAGGACCGCTACGACGACCGGCAGGATCAGGTTACGGTTTAAATGCATCGCGTTTCTCCAGGACATAGGGGGTTTTCGACAGGTAGTCTTGCCGAAGTGTTTGTGTGCCACTGCTTGGGATGGAATCGAGTCTCCATCCGAACCCGCCTGCCACCATCCCAAGCAGTGGTCCCAAGCAGTGCTGAGCGTTGCGCCACCCGCTGCGGCAGCACTGCTTGGAGTTGTAGCCAGGTCGCTTTTGATGGTACGCCGATTCAACTCCAAGCAGTGCCACACCACCAGTGAATCTCCGCAAGGCTGCATTCAAAATCTGCACGTTGAAACAGACGGTTGTTTGTGTGCCACTGTTTGGGATGGAATCGAGCCTCTATCCGAACCGACTTGCCACCATCCCAAGCAGTGCTGAGCGTGCCGCCACCCGCTGGCAGCACTGCTTGGAGTTGTAGCCGGATCACTCTTGATGGTACGTCGATTCAACTCCAAGCAGTGCCCACCACCAGTGAATCTCCGCAAGGCCGCATTCAAAAATCTCGCACGTTGAAACAGACGGTTGTTTGTGTGCCACTGTTTGGGATGGAATCGAGCCTCTATCCAGCCGACTTGCCACCATCCCAACGGCAGTGCTGAGCGTTGTGCTACCCGCTGCGGCAGCACTGCTTGGAGTTGTTGCCAGGTCGCTCTTGATGGTGCGTCGATTCAACTCCAAGCAGTGCCACACCACCAGTGAATCTCCGCAAGGCTGCATTCAAAAATCTCGCACGTTGAAACAGACGGTTGTTGGTGGGCCACTGCTTGGGATGGAATCGAGCCTCCATCCGAACCGCTTGCCACCATCCCAGGCAGTGGTCCCAAGCAGTGCTGAGCGTTGTGCTACCCGCTGCGGCAGCACTGCTTGAGCTGTAGCGGTCACCCTTGATGGTACGCCGATTCAACTCCAAGCAGCCACACCACCAGTGAATCTCGCAAGCCGCATTCAAAAATCGCACGTTGAAACAAACGGTTGTTTGTGCCAGTCGGAGGAATCGAGTCTCCATCCGAACCGGCTTGCCACCATCCCAAGCAGTGGTCCCAAGCAGTGCTGAGCGTTGCGCCACCCGCTGCGGCAGCACTGCTTGGAGTTGTTGCCAGGTCGCTCTTGATGGTGCGTCGATTCAACTCCAAGCAGTGCCACACCACCAGTGAATCTCCGCAAGGCCGCATTCAAAAATCTCGCACGTTGAAACAGACGGTGGCCAGGCCGATGCTCAGGAGCGTCGGGATGCCATAGCCCAGCAGGACACGCAACAGGGAAAAGTCCTCGTAATTCGACCGCTCGTAGAAATCCGGCTTTGCCGTCGGCTGCGCCGGCGTCCCCCGAAAGCATGTTGAAGAACTGCGCCGCTTGCCGGGCCAAGGCTTCCATGTCTTCCGCTTTGTCGGCCGGCTTCTCGATGTCCTCCCGCCACGGCTGCCGCAAGAGCGTCGGCAAGGATTGGTTCAGGCTGATCGGCGAGAACTCTTCCAGGGAAAACGTGTGCAACACGGCGTTGATCGGGTACCAAGCGAACAACAGCACCACCACGGCCACGAGCGACCGGCGCAACACGGTGCCCATCAGGAATGCCAAGGAGACTTGCAGGGCCAGGACAATGGCCACTACGCTTAAGGCCGCGATGACTCCGTAGAGCGTCACTCCATCGTCCTGGATCGGGCGGTTGGCCAACGCGATGATTGCCACGGCCGGCACGGTCACCGCAAGATACACCCCCCACACCAAGAGCACGCGAGCCAGCCACGTGCCGAGCAAACACTCGTAACGAGTGACCGGGCGGCAAAGGAAGCCGTCGGCCATCGCGTCGGCGCGCGAGCCCGACGTGGGGTTCACGCCGAGCATCATCACCACCAGGAACCAGGGGAAGATCAGGTAAGGAAAGAGCACCATCGCTATCAGCGGGGCCGATGGGACCCTGGGCCAGTTGGTGAGGATCACCAGTGCCGTCAGGAGAACGGTTGCCGCGAACCAGATCCGGACCAGCCAGCTCTTGGTTAGTCCCCAGAGGTCATGCTGGAGGATGGCTCTCAGCGGCAGGGTCCTTGTGTCGAGTGTGGAAATCAAATCGCTGGAACCCATGCGATTCTTCCTCTTGGAGCAATTGCAGATAGGCGTATTCGGTTTCGTTCTGACCGCTGTGAACGGCCTGAAGCGTGAGATGGTTCGGCTCGACGAGTTGAAGCAACTCGGCCAGCACGGTCGATCGCGCGCGGCCGTCGCTCACTTCCACGGCCAAGGTTCGGGGATCGAGGATGCGGACCGCGGCTCCTTCCACCAGTTTCGCCTGTTCGACCAGCCGTTGCAGGTCGTCGCCGTTGCCTTCCAGTTCGAGGCTGAAGTCGTCGCGACGGAGCCGCCGTTTCATGTCGCGGACCGCTCCGCAAAAAATCATCCGGCCCTCGTGCACCACCCCCACGTGGTCGCAGATCTGGTCGATGTCGCCGAGAATGTGAGTCGCGACCACCACCGTGCGGGATTTGCCCATCTCGCGGATAAGGTCCAGGGTGAACCGGCGCGCGGCCGGGTCGAGCCCGGCGGTCGGTTCATCCCAGATCAGCAATGGCGGATCGGCCATGAGCGATGCGGCGATACCCAGCCGGGTGGTCTCGCCGGTCGAGAGATTCTCAATCCGCTGGTCCGTAAGTCCCAGGAGCCCCACTGCCCGCAAGAGCGAAGCGACCCGCGGCTTCCGCTCCTCGCGAGGCAACCGGCAGAGCTTCCCGAGCAGGTCCAGGTATTCGACCGGGCGCAAATTCCCGGGCAGGTTCGGGTGCGTGGGCAGATACCCGATCATTCGCCGAACGGTAACAGCGTTCGGTCCACACGGTCGGCCAAACACCTCCGCCCGGCCCGCGGTCGGCCGTTGCAGGCCAAGCAACAGCCGTAGGGTGGTCGTCTTACCCGCCCCGTTCGGGCCAAGCAGGCCGAAGATGGCTCCCTCGGGGACGGTGAGCGTCATGTCGTTGACCGCGATCAACCGGTTGCCGTAGATCTTGGTCAGGTGTTCGGTGTAGATGGCGGGTGCCACATTCAGGTCCTGGCGGCTGGCGGACGAGTTCGTTTCTCAGACTGTAAGTGGTCACCGACCCAATTGGCAACGGCCACGCGTAACCGTTCACGGGGCGGAAGAGAGGGGGGCAGGTCCACGTTTTCGGCCAACGCTTTGACGCCAAAATTGGCGAATTGGCCGAAAAATGGACCCGTCCCCGACCGTCCGGTGAACGGCCACCCTGGCGTCGACAAAGCCTGTCCACACACCTATTCGCATCGAGCGACGCAGTCTTGGGGAAAATCGACAAATTCCCGACCGGAGCGGCACGCCGCTGACAAATCGCGCACCGGGAGTGATCCCGCGGCCGGCTTTCTTGCTCACAGCCGTGCTCCGATTGCCTCGCGGGACCGCCAGCGTCTACCCGCCGATGTCCGCGTGGTAGTTCTGCAAGCTTTTTACCTTGCCGCGGCCCGCACGAAAAGCGGCGATCCCCTTGGCGGCGGCAATTGCGGCAGTGACCGTGGTGATGTACGGCACTTTGCGGCGGATCGCCGTCTGGCGAATGTAGGCGTCGTCGGCCTTGCCGGCTTTGCCGCGGGGGGTGTTGATCACCAGATGAATCTCCCCGTTGGTAATCGCGTCGGTGATGTTCGGCCGGCCCTCCGTCATTTTGAGGATCGGCTCGGCGGGGATGCCGTTTTCGGCGAAAAACGCCTGGGTTCCCGCAGTCGACTTGATCTTGAACCCGAGCTCGGCGAACCGCCGCGCGACTTCCAGTGCGGCCTGCTTGTCGCGGTCTGCCACGGTGATCAGCACTGTACCTTCCTGGGGCAACCGCGCCTGGGCCGCGTCCTGCGATTTGAAGTAGGCCAATCCGAACGAGTCGGCCATTCCCAACACCTCGCCGGTCGACCGCATCTCGGGCCCGAGCACCGGGTCGACCTCGTGGTACATGTTGAACGGGAAGACCGACTCCTTGACGCCGTAGTGCGGAATCGGCCGGTTGACGAGTCCCAGATCGGAGAGTTTCCGGCCCAGCATCACCTGGGTGGCGAGCCTCGCCATCGGGATATTGCACACCTTGGAGACCAGCGGCACCGTTCGGCTGGCGCGGGGATTCGCTTCAAGAACGTATACCGTGTCGCGCGCGATCGCATACTGGATGTTCATCAGCCCGACCACCTTCAGTTCCATGGCGATCTTGCGCGTGTAGTCGCGGATCGTCTCCAGGTGCTTCGCCGGGATGCTGATCGGCGGAATGACGCACGCCGAGTCGCCCGAATGGATCCCGGCCAGCTCGATGTGCTCCATCACGGCCGGCACGAAGGCGTCTTCCCCGTCGGCGATGGCGTCGGCCTCGGCCTCGATGGCGTTTTCCAGGAACTTGTCGATGAGGATAGGCCGCTCGGGCGAAACATCCACCGCGACTTCCAGATAGTGCTCGAGCATGCTCTCGTCGTGGACGATCTCCATCGCGCGCCCCCCGAGCACGAACGAGGGCCGGACGATCAGCGGATAGCCGATTTGTTTGGCGATTGCCAGAGCTTCCTCGAGGGTGCTGGCCATGCCCGACTGCGGTTGGGGAATGCCGAGCTTCTGCATCGCCCGGCAGAAGCGATCGCGGTCTTCCGCCAGATCGATTGCCTCGGTCGTGGTGCCGAGGATCTTGACGCCCGCCTCGGCCAGTTCCGCCGCGATATTCAGCGGCGTCTGCCCGCCGAACTGGACGATCACGCCTTCGGGCTTCTCCTTCTCGTGAATGCTCAGCACGTCCTCGACGGTGAGCGGTTCGAAGTAGAGCTTGTTGGAGGTATCGAAGTCGGTCGACACGGTCTCGGGATTGCAGTTGACCATGATCGACTCGATCCCCTCGTCGCGCAGCGCAAAGGCGGCGTGGACGCAGCAGTAGTCAAACTCGATCCCCTGCCCGATCCGATTCGGCCCGCCGCCCAGGACCATCACCTTGCGATTGGTGGAGACCTCGGTCACGTCGGGTGCGTTGTACGTGGAATAGTAGTAGGCCGCGTTCTCCACGCCGCTGACCGGCACGGGGTGCCACGCCTCGACCACCCCCAGTTCGATTCGGCGCCGGCGGATCTCTTTCTCGCGAATCCCCAGGAGCCTGGCAAGGTAACGATCGCAGAAGCCGTCTTTCTTAGCGCGAATGAGCAGCTCGTCGGGCAGACTTCCGCCCCGGTGCTTGAGGATCTCTTCTTCCAGCTCGACCAGCTCCTTCATCTGCTGGAGGAACCACGGCTTGATGCTGGTCCGCTGGAAGAGCGTCTCGACGTCGGCGCCTTTGCGAAGGGCTTCGTAGAGGATGAACTGCCGCTCGCTGGTCGGCTCGGCGAGCATCCCCATCAGCTCGTCGAGCGACTTCTTGTGGAAGTCCTTGGCGAAGCCCAGGCCGTAACGGTTGGTCTCGAGCGAGCGGATGGCCTTCTGAAACGCCTCCTTGTAGGTCTTGCCGAGGCTCATGACCTCGCCGACCGCGCGCATTTGCGTGCCCAGCTTGTCCTCGGCGCCGGGGAACTTTTCGAAGGCCCAGCGAGCGAACTTAACCACCACGTAGTCGCCCGAGGGAGTGTACTTTTCCAGCGTGCCCTCGCGCCAGTAGGGCAGCTCATCGAGCGTGAGCCCGCCGGCCAGGAGCGAGGAGACATAGGCGATCGGGAAGCCGGTGGCCTTCGAGGCCAGTGCGGAGGAGCGCGACGTGCGAGGATTGATCTCGATGACCACCACGCGGCCCGTCTTGGGATCGTGGGCGAACTGAATGTTGGTGCCGCCGATCACTTCGATCGCATCGACGATGTCGTAGGAGTGCTTCTGGAGCCGCTTCTGCAGTTCGGGGTCGATCGTGAGCATCGGGGCGGTGCAGAACGAGTCGCCGGTGTGCACGCCCATGGCATCGACATTCTCGATGAAGCAGACGGTGATCATCTGGTTCTTCGCATCGCGAACGACCTCCAGCTCCAGCTCTTCCCAGCCGAGGACCGACTCCTCGACGAGCACCTGGTTGACGATGCTCGCCGCCAGCCCTCGCGTCACCACCGTGCGGAATTCTTCCATGTTGTAGACCAGTCCGCCGCCGGTTCCGCCCATGGTGTACGCGGGGCGAATGACTGCCGGCAGGCCGATGTCCTCGACGATCCGCTCGGCCTCCTCGAGCGAGGTGGCGATCTCGCTCCGAGGCATCTCGATACCCAGCCGGTTCATCGTGTCTTTGAAGGCCTGGCGGTCTTCGCCGCGTTTGATCGCGTCGATCTGGACCCCGATCACGCGCACCCCGTGCTGCGCGAGAACTCCCGTCACCGCCAACTGGGATGCGAGATTGAGGCCCGACTGCCCGCCCAGGTTTGGCAGCAGGGCGTCGGGCTTTTCCTGCTCGATAATCTCGGCCACCGACTCGCGGGTGAGCGGTTCGATGTAGGTGATGTCGGCCATGCCGGGGTCGGTCATGATCGTGGCGGGGTTGGAATTGACCAGCACGATCCGGTAGCCGAGCCTCCGCAGGGCCTTGCAGGCCTGAGTCCCCGAATAGTCGAACTCGGCGGCCTGGCCGATCACGATGGGACCGGAGCCGATAATCAGGACCTTGTGGATGTCTTCGCGCTTGGGCACGGCGGCACTCTCCTTGGCGGGCGGACGGGTTCGATGGAAATGCAGCAGCAGGGTGGAGTCGCGGGCGGTGCCGATCGGACTCAGACGTACTCAACCGTGGCGGGCGGCTTGGGGGTCAGGTCGTAGAGACAGCGGTTCACTCCGGCGATCGACGTGATGCGATCGCAGATGCGGTGGAGTTTGGCCCAGGGAATTTCCACGGCGGTGGCGGTCCGGGCGTCGACGCTGTCGATGCATCGTACGACGATGATCTGCCCGAACTCCCTCTTTCCGTCGCGGATTCCGGTGGCGTAGTCGTTCAGCAGGACGGCCAGGTACTGGAACGCTCCGCTGTCGGCCAGTTCTTCTTCGACCACGGCCGTGGCGGCGCGAACGGTCGCCAGCCGCTCCTCGGTCACCTCGCCGACGATCCGCGCGGCCAGCGCCGGGCCGGGGAAGGGGATTCTCGCATAGATGCTCTCCGGCATTCCGAGCACCTTGGCCACCTCGCGGACGCCGTCCTTGCGAAGCGTCGCCAGGGGCTCGAGGACCTGGTAGCCATACTCCTTCTCGGGGTCGATTCCAAGCTGGCTGAGGATATTGTGCTGCCGCTTGATGCCGGCCACGGTCTCTTCGATATCGGTCAGGATGGTGCCGTGAAGCAGGAAGCGGGCGCCCGTCTTGCGGACCAGGTCGCCGAAGACCCCCTGGTAAAACGTGTCGGTGATCGCCTGGCGTTTCGCTTCCGGATCGGTCAAGCCGGCCAAGGCGCCGAGGAACTGGGCGCGGGCGTCGACGAGGTCGACCGGGATGCCCATGTCGGCGAAAGTCTGCACCACCCTCTGCGGTTCGCCTTCGCGCATCAGCGCGCTGTCGATGAAGACCGTCTTGAGCCGGTCGCCGATTGCCCGGTGGCCCAGGACGGTGACGACGGAGCTGTCGACCCCCCCGCTGAGGGCATTGATGGCCAAGCCGTCACCGATCGTCTTGCGAAGCTGGGCGATCTGGTCTTCGACAAACGCCGGGTAATCCATCGGGGTGACTCCTCTTAAGCTGTCAACGGATTTCGTGGATGCAAGTATTAGGCAAACTAACAGACCGATTCACGATGGAAAAGGGGGCCGTATGGGAGCGTTCCCGAGGGCAGGAAGGAGGGGGCGATGAAAAAGGGGACTCGCTTCGCAAGATCAGCTCGTCGCCCCAACGGGGGCTCAACTCGACAGCCCAGGGAGAAGCCCTGGGGATCGGAGCAACGAACGGAATTGGCGGCCTCTTCCGCGAGAGCACGATTTTTGCGTGACCGAGGACACCGGCGTCATCTTCTTGCGACGCGGTGAAGCCGATAAAGATGCCTGTCGGTGCGGACGAGAATGGCACCCTCGACGAATGCCGGCGATGCCATGATACGACCGTCGAGACGGTTTTTAGAGAGCGGCTCGAACCGATCGCCAGGGCGGATCACCGTGGCAACTCCGTTCTCGCTGAAGAAGTAGATCCGACCTTTCGCGTACGTGGGCGACGCGGAATAGGCGCCTCCGAGACGTTCGCTCCATTTCACTTCACCCGTGGCTGCGTCGACACAACTGGCGACTCCCCGGTCGGACACCATGTAGAGTCGCTCCCCGACCACCAGCGGCGAAGAGCGCAGCGGTGTGCCTTGCTGCAGTTGCCAGGCGACGTGCGTGTCGGTGACATCGCCTTTGCCGCCCGCGCGGATCGCGAGCATCCGGGCGCCGCCGTGAGCCGTGCAAACATAGACCACGCCGCGCGCGTACACCGGGCGGGAGGTATTGGAAAACGTTCCCCCCGTATCCACTCGCCAAAGCTCCTCGCCGGTAGCCGGACGATAGGACACGATCCACTGTGCGCCCGGCACCACCATCTGCTCTACGCCGCCGTCCACGAACGTCAGCGGAGTGCTGAAAGCCTTGCGAAAGGAGAGCGTTGCGCTACGGATGGCTGTTCCCCGCTGCCTCCTGACGTCGTTGCCCTTTTCGACTGCAGTTTAGCACATGGGCACTTACCTGTCACAATTGACGGTAACCGTTCACGGGGCGGAGGAGAGGGGGACAGGTCCATGTTTTCGGCCAACGTCTTTGTCGCCAAAATGCGCGCAATGGCCGAAAAATGGACCAGTCCCCGACCACCCCGTGAACGGTTACCAATTGACGGAGGGAGTGCGTTCCGGCAGAATGAAAGTCTGTTGCCGGTGGAGGCCAAGGTTGTCGGGAGTTTTTTTCCGTATCGGCCACGGAGTTGCTTGGCGCTTCAGGCGTGCCGTGTTGTCGCAGACAAGTACCGTGTGCCGATGGTGAAGATCACCAGTGCCGCCCGAATCGCACTCTTGGGCGTTCAGGAAGCCGATGTGGATCGGATCTGGGCGGATCTGGGAATGTCGCCAGGCAACGTCGTTGGGATCTGTGTCCGCAGTGTCAAAGCTTGTCCCGGTACGACCTATTGCAAGCGAGGCCAGATGGATAGCCTTGGTGTCGGCATGATATTCGATGAAAAGTACCACGGCATGGAACTGCCGGGCAAGATGAAGATCGGCGTCAGCGGTTGTCCGAACCAGTGCGGCGAGACCAGCTTCAAGGACATCGGACTGGTCGGCACTCCAAAGGGTTGGCGGGTTTACGTCGGCGGAAATGGCGGCACCACTCCTCGCATCGGCGACATCCTCGCCCAGCGGATCGATACCGAGACTGCTTTGGCAATCGTGGACAAGATCCTCGCCTATTACCGGGCCAACGCCAAGCCAAAGGAAAGGATGGGCCGGATGATCGAACGGCTCGGACTTGAGGCGATGGAGGAGGCATTGGGGCTTGGAAGTGAAGCCTGACAAGCCGCTCGCATGAGGAGTCCAACGTGAGAGCGATTTCTCGAACGATGAAACGGAGTCGTGCCATTCAAGCTGGAGGTCGCTTGGATCAAGGTCGTGGCAGAGTGAAGTGGTAGGTAGCTTGGGTGTCAAGTGAGCAATTGCTATGAACTGGAATGCTTCGACTTCTGAAAGCCTGCGGCGGGTGTTCAGTGAGGGGTTTCTCGCCCGAGATATCGCTGAACCCCTGATTTCCTTCGACACCTGCACAGCGACCTCCGAGGTCATGGAGGTGATGGAAGAACAGGCTTTCGATGTCGTCGGCATCCGCAAGCAAGGTGTTGTCGTTGGCTACATCAAGCGAGAAGACCTTTCTGGTGCAACCTGCGGTGAGAAGAAGCGAGCCATCGAGCCGACACAAACCATCTTCGAGACCGCTTCGTTGACCGATGTGGTTCTGGGGCTCGTGAACACGCCCAGGCTATTTGTCAGAGTCTTGGGGGCAGTGGGCGGCATCGTCACCATGAGCGACCTGCAAAAGCCTCCGGTTCGTATGTGGGTGTTTGGAATGATCACCCTCATGGAAATGCGGGCGACTCGGGTGATTGAGTTCAAGTGCCCGGACGAGAGTTGGAAACAGTATCTTTCGGAGGGCCGACTCCAGAAGGCTGAGGCCCTCCTGGAGGAACGCCGACGAAGGAATCAGAGCCTCGCACTGATCGACTGCTTGCAGATTTCGGACAAGGGCCAGATCATTGCGCGCAATGCAGACATCCGACGCATGACCAGAATGCAGTCACGACGACAAGCGGAAGATGCGATCAAGATGCTGGAAAGCCTGCGGAACAACCTGGCCCATTCCCAGGACATCATCTCCTGTGACTGGGAGACCATCGTCGGACTATGCAAGGATATGGAGCGGGTGGTAAGTGGCACCGAGGAGGTCCAGCAGGCCCTTGGGCAGGGCGAGTGATCCTGTCTCATTGGACAGAGGAAGCTGCGCCGCCCGTCATTCAACTGGAAGAAAGCGTCGCCCAAATCCGCCGCCGATACGAGGGGGATCGCTGTCTCTAAGGCCATCAGCGGTTCGGAGAAAGCTCATACACTGCACCCAACTCTGTTGGAGGTAACGAGATGGACGAGAGAGTCCACGTTATCGTGACCGAGGTGACCGGCTAGCGTCTTTGCCCCTCTCCGCACGGTGCGGAGAGGGGCCTCGTCTGAATCAGGAAGACGCCACGACCGACTGAGCAGCGGGCATGTCATAACAACGAACGTGCGTCTCACCATGACTTCAGTCCGGTCAATTTGAACACCCAAGCATTCTGGCACGGGATCTCGCTGACGGACATCTCAGGCACGTCGATGATCAGGCCCTTCTCGGCGGGCCTCCAATTCATCGGTTGGGCAAACCCCAGCATTTGGACTTGGGTCTGCGGGGTCGTGATCGGGCGTTCCAACTTCAACGTTCTGCCCGGCCACGCCAAGCAAATGGCGTAGACCGCATCTTCCTTGCCGGTGTAGTGGACCATCGGCCGCTCCTTCGTCTCGGTCCATTTCCAGTTCTTGTCCAGACGAGGATTCACCGACTCCACCATCGGCCCTTCGGAAGCTACGATCCACGGCCTCGTGCCATAAATCGCCTCCCCGTTCACCTTGAGCCAGTCGCCCATCTGTATCAGCCGTTCCTGCTGGAGCATCGGAATCGTTCCGTCCGCACACGGCGAGATGTCCACGTGCAGGTTGCCGCCCTGTGCCACCGTCTCCACGAGCAGGTGAATCAGGTCACGTTCGCTCAGGTAGTCCTCCAGCCGCTCCAGCCGGTTGTAGGACCAGTTGCCCCGACTGATCGGTCTGTCCTCGCACCACTTGTGATCGGTGCCGCTTTCTCGAACACCAGCCTCGGAACAGTAGACGCCGCCATGTTTGCCCCGAGAGCCTTTGCCGAAGCGGTCGTTCACTACCACATCATCCTTGCATGGGGATTCATTGTAGAGCCACGCCAGGAAGTCCTGCATCTCGAAGTTATCCAGCGGAAACTCCCACTCGCCGTCGAAGTAGATAAGGGACGGGCTGTACCGCTTGACCGCCTCACGCAACTGCGGCTGCATGTGCTCCCGAACGAAAGGCTTCAGATTACCGTTCTGCTTCGCCTTGATATAGAGCGGGTGATTGAACTCGCCAAGTGAGTAGTAGAACCCCGCTCGCAGCCCTACTTCCCGCATCGCTTTGGAGAAATCCCCAAGCAGGTCACGCCTTGGTCCCACGTCCATGCTGTTCCAACCGGGGCTGGAAGGGCTCGGCCAGAGACAGTAGCCGTCGTGGAAATTCGAGGTAAGGAAAGCGTAGCGTGCCCCGGATCGCTTGAAGAGTTCCGCCCATTGTTGCGGATTAAATGCCTCCGCCTTGAACAGCGGAGCCAGGACTTTGAACGGGACATCGCCGTAGGTCTTGCGGTGGAATGTTTCAAGCTTGGCTTGCTCGGGAGGGGATAGCGGGCGGAGCCGGTCGATGTACATGCCGTACCAGCACGAGTGACCGCCAAAGCCGTAGGGCTTGTCCGGGTAGACCCAGGCGATGGCTGGCACCGAGAAGACGCTCCAATGGATGAAGATGCCGATCTTGTCATCTTCGAACCAACCGGGATTGGATCGGGTATCGAGCGCTTCCCATGTGGCTTCATACCGTTTGTTGGTGGGCGGGACGGCCAATCCCGTGGCGGGCTGGCGAAATAGAACCGCTCCGAAGATCACCGCACAGAACGCTGTCTTGAGCATGGCTTTTCCTCAACTGGTTGCCTTTCGTTAGTCTAGCCGCCCTCCAACACGTTTGCCACGGCGGGAGTGTACCGAATACTGGTTTCTCTCCCTTCTCCCATCGGGCCTGGACTTCTGCCGCAAGCCCAGAAATTGTGGATCGACGAATTGGCGGTGGGCACCAAAAGGATCGGTCCGTTGGTGTCAGCCAGGTAAAGGGGGAGTTGAGGCAGGAAACCGCTGCAAGTCGAGAAGTACCCATCCCGATTGACGTTCTGACGAGAAGTCAGAAGTGACATCCGAACGCAAGAAGAGCATCAAAGAGCCAAGCGATGGCGAAGAAACGCAAAGCATGGAACAGTCGCTCATGCTGTCTTGCCAATAATACCGCCAGAACAGTTCCAGAACCCCTGTCAAAGGAGACCACACATGAATCGTTAGTTGCCAAGCTGGTTGTTCACCTGATCGTCGCAACCGATCAATTCGGAACTCTGTCAAAGCCAGCCAACTTGGCGTTTCCGCTACGAGGAAGAACCTCGCTTTCTGTCGTTTTCACCGCACCCGCTCGAACCGAAGTGGTTCTTTGGCGAACAGTTCGTCCGTCGCAGCCGCCACAAACTGGGCGAGGTTCTGCGTCGTGTCGGTAAACTTCATGACCTTCCCGCCATTGAACTTCTTCGGTGCCCCCTTAATCTTTCCAGTTTCAACGGCCTTCTTCTTGGCTTCATTATCCATAGGCCATGCGAGCAGAACCTCATCTTCCGCCCGGTACTTGAGGATGAAGTAAGCGTCCAACAAATCGGGCTGCCAACCCTTCTCTTGAATTGTCGCCAGTTGCTCCTGCTTGGCAGCAACAAGATTCAAATAGCTGGTGTCACCGATTCCCGTTGGAAAGAGAACCGCCTGCTCCGGCTTGTGAAGCTCGCCGCTTTTGGGGGAGCATCGGGTCGTGGCTCTCGTAATGCGGCACAGCCGTGGACACCTCTGCGAACTGAACGGTTGATGCCACGCAAGCCCGCCCGCTTTCAGCGAGTCCTGGGCGTGATGGTTTCGCAGCCAGAGCGTGGACTTCTCGACAACCGACAATGGCAAAAAGAAAGCCGGGAGAAATAGTCGGCTTGGGGGCTTTCATTGGTGAGTGAAGTAACCCAAACCTGCACCATCCCGGCAGAAATCAGTATACACCTGGTTAGACCCGGCGTCCAGCCAGTCTGTCTTCGATCAGGCACGCTTGTATCTGGCTCGCAGGACTTCAATGGCAGGAATCTCGGTTTTCTGGTCCGTCTCGTCGCTCTTTCCCGCTTCAATGTCACGGATCATGTCGAGCAGCTTCTCCGACCAGCCAGACAGCAGATGGGTTCTGTCGTCGTTCGGCCGTAGTTGACTCTGCCCGTAACCACTCAGACTGACCGAGTAGACGAAGCAGTCGTTGTTCACCGCCTGTCGGTAACGATCCACCATCGACTGCATCGTGGCCTTCTTGCCGAAGTATTCCTCCAAGTTCACGCCGCAGTTCTGGGCCGTACCGTCATCGCCCTGGGTGTAGCAGCACAGGTCGGAGAGGAAGATCATGCGATCAACGTGGACCTTCCGCTTCGTCAGGTCGTCGAGGGCGAACCACAAGCCGGTTTCCGTCGCACCGCCAACACCGGCACCTTTCTTGAACTGCGGGATGGCCATCGCCCCGTTCTCGCTCCGTTCTTCCCTTTGAGCAATGGCGTCAATCTGGTTCTTGATGGCAAGACAGCTATCCGCCCGGGAGAACGGAATCCAGATCATGCTGTCCCCGAACACGCCGATGATCGCCCGCCGTCCCAGCCGTTTGGCAAGTATTGCTTCCAGCATGTTGCCACAGTCGGAGACTCGCAACTTCGACTTGCCGCTGATCGAGCAACCCACGGCACTTCCGCTGTTGTCCGAGAGCACCATGGTCACACCGGGAAGGTCCGCAACCTTTTCTACGGCACGATCCAGCAAACGTCCCAGCAAGCTCTTTGCTGCCGTGGAGGAGACCTCCCTTTCCGCAGAAAAGAATCGAAACGGCAACTGAACTGTGTCCTCCACCGCCAGCATCCGCTGATAAACCTGGTCCCATGCAGATTCGGAGATTCCCGCCTCCTCCAAATTCCGCAGGTTGCGGGTGATCGCCATCTCTCCCATGATCGGAATGCAGAGTTCCCAGACTTCCTTGGAACTGCCCAGATGGGAGACGACGTTTTCCCACGTCAGCCCGGCCTCCTTGACCAGGGCGTGCGTCACCTCGGCGGCACTCGTCGCGTCGAAGAACCGCTTGCGGGCATCCAGGATCGGTGGAAGGTCGTCAATGTACTTTCCGTTCACGAGGTACTCGAACATAGCTTTGCTGACGGGCCAGTTCGGTCGCGTCTCGCCAGTGACTTTCTCCAAGTATTCCCCGATCTCCTTAGAGCCGCTAACCATCATCAGGACATCGGCAAATGTCGGCCGATCCTTTCCGTTGTACTTGAGCAACGCGTACTCGCTCTGGATGGCCAGGGCATGAGCCAGTGCTTTGCGAAGCGAGTGCGGAAGCGAACCATGGTGAGCACGTACCTTATGGCCAGCCCCCGCAATCTTTTTGCCTTCCGGGGTAGCCATGAACAGATCGCGGAATGCCCCGAACACCTGACGGATCTCGTCGGCACGTTTAAGGATTGCCGTGGTGTACTTGGGGACAAAAGGCTTGGTCTTTGGGTGTGCAGCAGCCAAAGCGAGCATGATCTGAGGCGTGCTCCGCAGTTTTAGGCCGTTCTCCGTATCCCGTGCCCAAGCAGCGACCACAAGCAGGTCTTCCGGCGTTTCGCCGTTTGCTACTGCGGTTGCCGTCTCAAGAACCTCACGGGCCTGCTCGGTAAGGCCCGTCTCATCGACGATCTTCGACGAAATCCGACCAGTGGTCAGCAGTTCGAGGTAGAACGCAGACATGGACCGGTTGCTGTCATAGTATTTCGGTTCATTGAAGAACCCGCCCCCGATGGTGTGGATCAGTTTCGTGACCGGATTACCGATCTCGTAAGCCCGTCCTGGCACGTGCTTGTGGGCGACCTGCTCTGCGTCGGCCCGATCGTGAACCGTGCCCTTCTTCATACCGAACTTCGACATGGCGGTTTCCTTCTGCCCTAAGACGAGGCAAGATGGGAGAAATCGTCGAGCAGGGATTCTTTCGATGCTCTACCCCTGAGCTACTGCGTTTGCAGGTGGGACTCGAACCCACGACCGTCGAATTTACCGTGAAGTAACCCTGTTCTGCACCGTCCCACCTTGTCCCGAAATGCACTGGCCGAAGCCGATTTTCAGCGTACCAACTTCGCAGGCAAGTGGCTAGCGTCACGGGACCGAACCTACGCACTGGACGACGTGATCCTGGCTTCGGGAAATGGTTCTCAGTCCAGAAACGCCACGTTCCGCATGGCTCGGGCCTGGTTCTCAGTGGCACCAGTTCCTCGGGCACAACCATGTCCGGGACGGGCAGAAAGAACCACTCCCCTTGGCGGATGTAAGCGGCATTCTTGCGGCGACTACGAGCCTTGCCTCCGAGCCGCTTCCGAGCTTGTGGCGACTGGACTTCGGCAGGTTTTAGAGCCTCCTTCGCCTGTCGAACGGTGCCCACCGGGGCGGCCTCGGGAATTCCAGCCACGAACCAGTGTCGTTCGTCATGGCCACAGAGAAACTTGCTCTTGTCGTTGCCTTCGCGGGCCAGCAATAGAAGGTGGCGGTCAGCAGGCTGAACGTCCAAGACCTCGATCTCGACGGCAGCATCGCCCTGGGGGACGATCTCAAAGAACTCTCCTTGCCGATCCGTTCGCACGTCCAGCGAGAAGGTGCCATTCGTGCGAAAACGACGGGCCGGGCGATCCATCATCTTCAGGCGGGCTCCGATCCGCGTGAATTT
Source organism: Thermoguttaceae bacterium (assembly GCA_040768665.1). Lineage (GTDB taxonomy): Bacteria > Planctomycetota > Planctomycetia > Pirellulales > Thermoguttaceae > JABWBD01. The sequence goes on along the minus strand of JAXGMN010000034.1, from coordinate 89,422 downwards.
GGTTTTCAGAATACCGGTTTCCATGGAACAAGGGACACCAAGTGAATCGCAGAGGTTCATGCAGAGTCGCGTTGTGGAAACAGGAAACCGATCTTGCATCTCAAGACAGGCGACCTACGAAGCCTGAGCAAGTCACCTGCCCTGTTCTGGTGTCCCATGCCGACTTGTCTCTGAACCTGTTACAATCCAACGGCGTCTACTACTTGTGGACCAGCCGCTCTCTTCGAAGGAGACCAAACCATGTCGGTCAGCTTCCCCCACGTCCGTGTCGGCGATCCCGTTCGCTACCAGGCCCTCTCCGTGTTTCCGTTGTTCGACGGATCAGTGTCTCCTGTGGAGTACCTGTTGTCCGACGAAGGCATTGGCTCCGGCGGCGTCACCGTCACCGAGGTCTCCGAATCCGGCTCCGTTCCCGATCTGTTGGTCGAGAACAAGGGCGACGTTCGGGTGCTGTTCCTCGAAGGCGAAGAATTGGTCGGGGCGAAGCAGAACCGCGTCTTGAACACCTCGGTGCTTGTCGCCGCCAAGAGCAAGGCCAAGATCCCCGTCAGTTGCGTGGAGCAGGGCCGCTGGGGGTATCGATCTCGGCATTTCGGTTCCAGCGGAAGCCACTCGTCGTCCAAGCTGCGGTATTTCCTGAAGTCGTCCGTGGCTCGATCTCTGAAGGCGAGTCGTGGTCACAGTTCGGACCAAGGGAAAGTCTGGGAGGAGGTCCGACGGCAGCAACGGGCTCTGGGTGCTTCATCGGACAGCAGTGCCATGTCGGACACTTTCGCGGCCTACGAGGACCGTTTGAGCGAATTCCGCGAGAAGCTGAAGTACGTGGAAGGGGCAAACGGCATTGCCGTGGCGATTGGCAAGAAAGTCGTCGCCGTCGATCTTTTCGACAAGCCAGCCACATGCCAGAAGGTCTGGGAACGGCTCATGTCGGGCTACATCCTTGATGCTCTCGAGTTGGAATCCCAGGAAGTCCAGTGTGAATCCGCCGAGGTGGAGCGACTACTTCGGGCGGCTGACGGATTTTCCTGGGAGAAGGCTGACCCAGTCGGCGAAGGCGACGAATACCGGGCACAGCAGGGCGAAGAGATCCACGCCTCGGCCCTGACGTTGCAGGAGGCACCAATCCACATGAGCGTGGTGGTGGCGGGGTAAACGAGCCTGTCGTTTGAAGCTCAACCGGACTGAGCGTTCGGTTGAGCTTTCTTCGTTTTCCAATCGTTCAGGCTGACAAGCTCTCCACAGTGTGTCGAGGCTCGTACTCCGCGTACCGCTTGGCAAGATCTTCACTGCCTGTAAACCGATAGGCGGAAGCCAATGCCGCTCTTGTTCGGTTTCACGGTCGTCCATGGGCAGCCGAGGGCGGGCACCAGTTCTATCCGGAGCTTGCGTGGCCGGTCATCCAGGAGACACGGGCGAGTTGGAGCGTTACCGAGATGCAACCCTCGGCAGAACCGAGCAAGTAGTGCCGTTTTCCCGTCTGTCGCTTTCTGCGCAAACCCCGTGCCAGGGCAAGCATGCCCTGCGCAGGGAGTACCGGTTCCCTGCGGCCAGTTGCACTGGAAGAGCCGTCACTTCATGCGGATTTCCAGAATCGCCACGTCCCCGGCGGGGATCTCCAACGCGATCCGATCGCCGACCTCGAGCCGCCTATTCCGCCAAAGCTCCTTCGCCGAAGCCACCTCGCCGAGTCGTGCGCGAAGGGTCCCACGCCAGCCGGCGAAGAGGTCGTTGTTGATCAGACCCACCAAAAGGCGTTTCGGGTCGCCGTCGTAGCAGCACGTGTGGACGTTCAGGCCAGCCGGATCGATTTCGACCGGGTTGAACGAGTCGAAGTAGCCGGCCAGCACAGACCGCACACCGCGAAGAAGTTGGTAGGGCGGCTCCATGTTGACGATTTCGGGGACCTCGTATCTCAGGCTGTCCGTCATCCAGTAGTCGGCCGCACCGACGATCACCCGCCCCTGACCGGCCGTGTGGACGGTGACCAGCGGATGCCCCTGCTCGTTGATTGCCAGCATCTGGGCCCCGGCCGGGGACACTACCGTGTAGCCGTACGGCTGCTCCTGGAACGTCTCTCCGCGGGAAAGCACGTGGGACAGGCAGCCCTTCGCCTGAGGACCCAATTGAACTCCGGTAAGCTCGGGCGGGAATGCCCGGGCATGGCGGGCGTCCGTCACCAGGTCGCCGCCAGCCTGGACGTAATCGGAAAGCCGCTGGGCAACCTCGGGCGTTATCTCGACGTCGCCCAGCAACATCACGGCCGAATATTGCTTTAGGACCTCCGCAGGGCAGCGGTTGGTGATCACGTCGAACTGATCCCCGAACGGCGTGGGCGTGATAAAGCCGCGCTCGTTGCGCAGGTAGCTGGCGTCCTCGTAGCCCGGCCAGATCATCCGAAAGACGTTGTCGATCAGGTAGTCGCCCTTGTCGTAGGGAAACTTCCCCCAGATCTTGTAGCGGTCGCCGCGGTACAGATGCCGGGGCATGTTCCAACCGTTGTAGAAATCGAGCATCAAGGCAACGGGCGTCGCCAACACGCCGCGCTCGGGATGCTTGCAGGCCCACTCGTAAAGCTCCAAGTGCTGGCGGCCCAGGGGGCTCAACTCGGGCACACCCTCGGCCACCTCGTCGGCCGTGAACTGGGAGGTCTCCGTGCCGAAGATGCTGTGCCCGTCAAGATAACCACAGAAGAAGAGCCGCTTGTGAAGGCTCCGCGAGCAACCCTTGTTGGGCCCGAAGCCGTAGCCGGCATTGCCGCCGCTGCCTGTCGTCTTGCGGTCGTGGTACATGTTGTACCCGAAACGGTTCCAGATGGACGAGGCCTGGTAGATGAGCCGTCCGTACTGCTTCCCCGCTCCACGGAGGAAGGCGAACAGGAGCGTGTCGCTGGGCAGTCCCTGAGCCGTTTCCAGGCCCAGAAGGCGAGCGTTGCGCTCGCCGTAGTAGTGCGAGAAGTTCAGCGAGCCGGTGGCGTTCATGTAATTCATGCTGTCGCCGCAGACGTGTTCGTCCCACTTGACGAAATCATCCCAGCCTTCCTTGCGGCTGGTCGCCGCGCCGCGGCTCGCATAGCTGCCGATGTAGCGGCCATCCTGCTCGCCGTTGTCGTAGCCCAGGAACCGGTCGCCGAAGACGCGCAGCAGGATCTCGTGGTGCTCCGGTGCGATCGTATGAGGGTAGCGCGCGTCGAACGGCACGTAGCCCCAGATGTCGAACAGGTACAGGCCCCGGGCGCGCACGGCCTCCAGCCGTTTCTCGAACTGTCCGAGCGCGGCCTGATAGGCTTCGTCCGTCTTGAAGGATTGCCGCTGAGGGCAGATGCCGATGTGCGGCCAGCAGACGTCGCCGAAGTCGTAGTGCTTATGGAACTGGTCGAGCGTCCGCTCCTCGATGCTTCGCGCGCCGGTTGTATGCAGCACGTCGCCCAACGTCCTGCGCGTGATCGGCTTTGGCTCGGTTTCGGCAAACAGCGGATGCTCCTCGGGCACGACGGGCTGGGTCCAGGGCCGGAAACCCACGGCCCGCAGCGGTTCGGCCTTCTCGCGGATCTGTGCGAGCACGTCAGCCATCGCCTGACGGGCCTCGGCCGCTTTTTCAACGTATCCCTCCGGCGGGACGATCACGTCGCGGCGGTCAAAGACCGGGCCGACGATCGTGCCGGTGAACCGGTTGACCTGGTCCACCTTGACGTTCCCCTCGTCCAACTCCAGGCAGAGAGCTACTACGTGGCCCGGATCGAAGACGTTGTTGCCCTCGAAGGAAATCGGTACGGCGACTTCCTCGGCGCCGGCCTTCTTGTCTCGTGCTCGCCAAAGGAGCACTTCGATCCCCTTGATGTCGACCGCCCAAAGGGCCACCACGTGGTCTGAGCCTTGCCCTTCGAAGCGGAACCGCAGCCGTCCGAATGGCTCCAGATCCCACTGACCGCGATGCACAAGCCGGACCGCGTCGCCGCCATGAAGCTCCTCCGGGTTGGTATTGGCAAACTGGGCGGCCAGACGCAACGTCGGCGGATCCTGGGCATTGTCGAGCGTGACCGATGCGCCTTCAGGCTGCCCAAAAAGCGTCTCGGTTTGCCAGGTCCCGGCCCGGCGGAGGAATTCACCGTCGGGCACGGCGTATCGCGACCAGGGAACCGCGACCGGCGGCGACGCGGAAACCGGCTCCAGCCGCAGGCCAACGATCGCCGGCAGTACATCCTGGATCCGGATCCAGTTGGGGCCCGGCCCCAGGGTTGTCGTGCCCTGGTATTCCCAGAACGCGTCGCGAAGCATGGAACTGTCGGTGCGGTTCAGGGCGCACATGTTGTAGTCGTTCAAGTCCGCGCCGTCGACGACGATGTCGCACGGCTGCCGGCCCGGAGCGGCGTAGCGCAGGTAAACGCGGTACGCCTGTTCCTGCGGTGCGTCCAGCCAGAACTCGGCCAACCCTTCGCCGAACAAGGCGACCGGTTCGCTGGCGTCGTCGCGATCGATCTCCAGCTCGCCCGACAGCCGATCGATCGCCTCGGGAAGCAGGAGGATCCGCGAGGGAGTTACCGGCTTCTGCACCGGTTTTCCGACGCGCAGCGGCACGAGCACCGGCGGCTGGAAGGTGCGCCGGGAGGCGGCCGCACCGGTCCAGGTGGCCGGCGGCTGTTCGCCGGCGATGAGCGAAGCGCGGATCACGCGGTAGTAGCCGCCGCCGGTGTTTTCCAGGCCGACGAGGTAGGTGCCATCACCGACCCATTCGTCGGAGACGTCCACTTCGATGGACTGCTCGGCCCCTTCGGCCAGATCGTTCAATTGGAAGTTGCCGACGATCACCGCCCGCCGACCCGGCGGCTTCAGAGACACCCAGCCGGCCGCATTGCCGCCGAACGATTTCTGGAAGACGAGCTGGAGTCTGGCAGCCCCCGTGCGTTTGGGCGTCCGCACGGCTTTCGGGATGACTTTTTTGGGCGGCATGCCGAATGCTCGGCCGCCTACCGGCAGCTTTCCTTCGGGGTCGTAGCGAACGCAGTCGGAGACCCGCACCTCGTCGAGTTTGCCGCTGTACCAGAAGTCCGTACCGACGTAGCAGCCAACCCAGAGGCCGCGCGACCGCGTACCCAGCAGGAAATCCTTGGCCATTGCCACGCGGCCTTTCAGCACGCCATCGAGGAAAAAGCTCGATTGCCGACCGTCGTAGGTGACGGCCAGGTGGTGCCAGCGTCCGAAGCGGACCGGCCCGATCGCGGTCCCCAGATGCTGGTGCCGCAGACCGTCGGCGTTCTCGACGGCTCCGCCCTTGTTGTACAGCGAGATCGAAGTGCCGCTGCCGCCGGTGAGATCGAAGTGGAACGTTACGTCTTTGCCTACGAGGAACTGCCGCCCCTCGGGGTTCTCCTGTTTGAACCAGCACTCGACCGTGATCGCCTTCACGTTTTCGATCGACTCGGTTACCTCACGAAACACGCAGTCGTCCCGTCCGTCGAACGCCAGCGCCCCGTCGAACTTGCCGGTCTCCCAGCGGGCGCCGCGGACCTCGCCGTCGCAGCCATGAGGGCTGGCGTCCTTGGCCACGGAGCCTTGGCCCTCGTCGAAGTGATACAGGAGAAGGGTGTGCTCATCCGGTTGGAACGGCTCCAGGGGCGAAGCCTGTACGGCGAGCGGCAGCCGGACAAGGCAGCAGATGATCAGGAAGACGGCGCGAATCGTTCTACGCATGGCAGGGCTCTGGGGAAGGAGGCTACGGCACATCGAGATTCACGGTGAAGTCGTCGGGTGGCGCTCGGGTGGATCGACCTTCGGTGAGTCCGTACCCCAGGGCAAGCCCAGAGCCTGCATGTCGGCCAGCACCCGCGGACCGCCGCGGTAATAGGAGCCGCTGCCATAATCCGAGCCGCGCTGGCCGAGGGGCAATGCCACGGTCAGCGGATGCGCGAAGCGCTTGTCGCCCGTCCACAGATAGGCACGTGCGATACCCTCGACCATGTAGGGAATCGTGCCCCTGCTGTACTTCATTTTCGGGCAGGAAGTATAGCGGAAGCCCGCATGGTCTTCCGAGTAACACTCGTCCAGGAGGTAGTACGCGCCCGCGATCAAGGCCTCCTTCGCCTCCGGTTCGCCGGTCATTTCGTGGTAGTACTTGATGCCCGATAAGAGCAGCGCGACCATGAAATTGGCGTTGCCTCGGTGCCTGGGCTCGCAATGGCAATGCCCCGGCACCAGCATGCGGCTCCAGCCGCCGACCTGCTGCGTGCGCCCCGGCTCGACTTGATAGTCCGGCATAGGGCGAGGAATCTTGTCCTGGTAGGTATACACCGTGCGCATAATGAGTTTCGCCGCATTGAGATAGGCGGGATCGTAAGTGGCCGAATAGGCGGCCGCGTCCATGATCATGCGCCAGGCCGGATTGCGGAGCTCGCCGGCCAGGTGGTAATAGTTGGCATGGCCGGTCGCGATGTGGTAGTCCGTCGTGCCCAGACCCGCGATGCGAGCGTCTTCCTCGCCGGAGAGGAAGTAATACCACAAATGCCCTTCGCTCCACGAGTGCGTGGCGCTGCCGCCGCCGCTGTTCCACGCATCCGCGCCTTTGGGAGACGTGGGGTAATAGCCGCCATGGTGGCCGACCTGGTGGATATAGACCTTGCCCACGGGCCCGTTGCCCGGAACCCAGTTCTCGATATCGACATCACGGTTGTGTTTCTCCGCCTCGGCGGCCAGATGGTAGGCCTCCTCGTTGCCGGAGCGGATGTATTCCAGGAGAAAGGCGGCTGCGTTGTCATACTCGCCGTTTCCCCAATGGACGCCCCGCTCGCCGAACCAGTCGCCGAAGTTCAGCATCCCATAGTCGCCCCGTTTCTCGCGGTTTGGGCGGTAGGCCGCCACATTTCGGTCGACATTGCTTTCATAGCTGGCGAACATCGCCTCATTGCGAGGCGCCACGCAGTAAAACGCGCCGGAGTTGCAGTACCAGTCTGGCGGCGCCGTTGCCAGCAGCGGCCTCTGGAAAGCGTTGGCGGCCGCCCGGGCTGCTGCTGCGTCGGCGACCGTTCCCAGCAGCAGCTCGTGCGTCTTGCGCAGACCGCGCCGGAACGTGTAGTGCCCGTCGCGCAGATAGAAATAGTACTTGGTGCTGTTGACGTCGAAGGGGAAGCTGTCGTAGTAGCCCGCCGCGAACTCCGGGCAGAGGTCGAGCTTGACGCCGTCGGCGCCGACCCGGAACCCCTTGGGATAGAGTTCCCAGAACTGTCGCAGGACGATCAGTTGCGTGCCGCTGCGGAACTGGCCGCTGAAGCGTCCGTCCACCGGTTCCCCGCCGTTGAGCACATAGTGTTTGAACTCGCGCTGGTAGAGGTTGTCGTCCGACTTCAACTCGACGCTCTTGCCGTCGTTGAGCTCCGCCTGCCATGCCTGGCCGGCGAGCGGAATGTCGAGGTAGATCTCCTCGAAGTTGCTCTGCGCCGCTTTCCCCTGCACGAGGAAGCTGTGCGACAGCTTCACCAATGGGGAGCCGGACCAGAACTCGTAGCGTGCCGTGATGGAGAACGCCGGCGACCCATCTGCCCCCGCGAACTCGACCACGCTCTTGACCTGCGCGTAGTCCGGGCCGTTGTCGCAGACCGTGACTGCCGCGGGCGTCGCACCGGTCGCCACGGCCTTGCCCTCACAGGGTCGGGCATGGGTGCGGACCGGCTTGCCGTCGGCCAGCAGCAGTTCGCCCTGCGGCGAAATCCGAAAGCTCGCCGCGCCGGTGTCGATGGCCACACCGCCGCCGCCGTCCGGCCGCGCCAGGGCCTGCTCTTCCTGCGCCGGTGCTTGCACCTTGGCCCCGTACTGGAGTTCATAGTGGACTTTGGCCTGGGCCGGACAATCCGCCACGAACGTCACCATCACCCACTTGACGCTGTAGTCGGGCCACCAGGCGGTTTCGCGGATCGTCGCCCGCACCGGCTCACCGTTGGCCAGAAGCTGGACATTCCGCGCCGAGCCCAAGCCCCCTTGCGGGAACGGCACACCGCTGCGCACCAGCCACCGCTTGGCCGGGGTCGGATGCGGGTTGCTGAGCACCAGCGGGATCCGACCGGTCTCGGCGCCGCTCGGCGGAATCGGGGGACGCACCGGTGCAAAGCGGATGGTCTGGCTATAGACCGGCTTGCCCTGCAAGTCCCGGCCAACGGCTCGTGCCTGGTATTGCTTGTCCTTGTCGAGGCCCTGTAGCAAGGCTCGGTGCAGCAGCGTCAAGCCGGGAGACTCGTAGGCCCGAGAAAACTCGCCGACCCCGTACTCCAGCCGCGTGGGCACCGGGTTTTCGCTGATCCAGGACAGACGCACATCTCCCGACTCGTCCGGGCTCACGCGGAAGGCCAGGCTGTCGACCGTCGAGGACTGCTCTTTCGGCCGCGGAGGGTCGGCCATGAACAGCAGGTAGTTGATTGGCAGCGGCGCAGTCCCGGCCAGGGCGACCAGTTCGACCAGTTCCCCGCCTTGGAAATCAACGGCCTCATCCAGCCAGTAGAGCCAATAGTTGTTGTTGGCGGCGTTGATGGCCGCCGACCCTTTCTCCACGCCATCGATGCGGATCCCGACCTTCGCTCCATAGTCGCGGCGGTCGAAGATCATGAAGCCGGCATGGAATCTTCCTTTAGGGGCAGGGCATGCCGCCGTCGCCTCCGGACGCAAGGGCTTGATGTGGCCGTATTCGAGGGTCGTGTAGTAGTCGATGTCGAACCCGCTCAGCTCGAGCTTGTCGTACTCGATGGCGACCGTCGCCGGGGCCCACAACCGGGGCCGGATGACATCCAGGCCGTACGCGCGGCTGGTTCCGCCGACGGCTTGCCAGCCGGTCGACCGCGCGATCTTGGTTCCTGTCTTCAAGGCAAAGCCCCTGACCTCCACACGCTGAGTGCTGTCGCTCATCGGAGGCTTGGGGGTGCCCGCGGTATGCGTCAGCATGGAGACACCAAACTCCGCTCCTGCCGGAGTGGTCTTGATGGGCAAGTCGGCGCAGAAATAGAGTTGATTGCCACTGGCGGCAAAGCGCAGCTTGCCGTCTCCGCAGGCGTCGGCCTGCACGCCGTGCAGGCCAAGCGAGGCTTTTTCGGCCGAAAAGCCCAGCATGACATCGCAGCCCGTGATGCTGCTCGTCTCGCCCATCTGCCGCCCCGTCTTCCGGTCGTCGTCCACATCGAGGTAGATGATGCCTGTCATCGCGTCCAGCGGCGGTGGGCCGGCGAAGGTTGCCCGAAACAGGTAACGGTCTTCGGCGACATGGCAGGCCGCCACCTCCAGGATGTCCATACCCGCCACATAAGACGCCTCCCCCCGGCGCTTCTCCGGAAGAAGACGGTCCGCGATGACCGGAATGAGGACGTCGGCAGTCTTCGGATCGGTTGAGAAGTCTCGCTCGACGCGATTGCTGAGACCGTCTCCGTCATCGTCCAGGTCAAGACGCGGGTCGTCCGGCGGGTTGAGCCGGAATCGGTGGATCACCGCCTTGCGGGTCGTATCCTTCATCGCGGGGACGGGCTTCTCGGACGTGGTCGGCGAGTGGCATTCGGCGGCCATGGCGAACGATACCGTGCCCTTCACCGGCTCGACCGGCAACCAGGTCACGAAACAGAGTGAGCTCTCCTTCTTGAACCAGGGAATCTCCTGCGAACCGCCTTCGGTGCCGTCGGCATTCCAGTTTCGGGCGATCGCATTGCCCTGCTTGACAGTAACCTCCAGATCGGTGCCGCGCCGGGGCGAGGATGCTTCCTCGGTCTTGACGCCGGTGTCGTCACTGCGATCGGTATCGAGGCAGAGGGTGAAGATAGCGTCCTCGATCATCGGACTGTCACCGAAGTTCACCTGCCAGAGGAAATACTTGCCGGAGAGGTGTGCCAGGTGGATGTCGTAGATGTCCATTCCCGGCTCGTAGGTGACTTTCCGGGTAAACATCTCGTTCTCGCGCCCGTCGACCAGAATCAGGACGACCTCGGGTGATTTCGCCTCCGCTTCGGCCGAGAGCGAAGCCAGTGTCCCGGCGTCGAATTGGCCAAACGCGCCCAGTGTGCCGATGCACAGCCATGCCAACAACCATACTGTTCTGAATTTCGTTGCCACTGCCGTTGTCTCCCTGGCTTCGACTTGGAGTTGCCGCACTCTGCCGTGTCACCTTGATACATCACGCTGCCCTGATCGTATCGGTCGCGATGTTAAGATTGTAACAGGCCGATATCGGCTCTCACAAACAGTCGCTACTGACGCGGGCCTCTTACAGAGCGGCAACCAAGGCGACGACTGATGTGATGAGGGCGTGCGATAATTCGCGCGATTCGCACACGGGAAACGCGGCGGGGGCGATTGTTGTCGGTTGGTCAGAGATCGTTGAGCATTCTCAAATTGCCACTTGGTGGGTCGAGCGCGTTCACACCGACGATCGGGCCCGGGTCGAGCGTGGTTTCCATGCGGTCTTGCAGGGCCGGGGATCGTGACCATTGGTAGGGTGAATATTGGTGTCAAAAAAAGATGGCACTTCGAGCCCAGCTCTTTACACGTGCTCCCGCAACAGGTTAGGCTGGCCGCTGCTGACTTTCCGCCACGCCCCTTACGACGGGTGGATAAACCGCAGATTGCCTAGCTTGCCTGCTCCGCGGGAAACTCGTCTAAGAGCCTATCCCAAAACCGTCGGGGACTGGCTCATTTTGCGGAGTCTTCGGAGCAAAATGTGCCTGTCCCCTTCTTCTTCCGAGGTTTTGGGATAGGCTCTAAGGCGCTGCTATGGAGACAGTTATGCCGCTGAACCGTGTGTTCCTCGATTGGTCCCGCCTCCCGCTTCGAAGCGCGGTCGACTACTTGGTTGGCCGATTCCGCACGTCAGAGCAGTTGGATTTTGGCAGGACCGTTCTCGCGGTGCCCGGTGGCCGGGCCGGGCGGCGGCTACTTGAGTTGCTCATCGACCAGGCGGAACAGAAGGAACTGGTCCTGCGGCCGCCCAAGATCGTCACCGTCGGAAAGCTGCCGGAGCAGCTCTACGTGGCCAAGCGTCCCTTTGCCGACAGCCTCGTCCAGCAGTTGGCCTGGGCACGTGTGCTGAGGCACACCGGAGCGAAGAAACTCGATCCGGTGTTGCCGGCGGTCCCTGCTGAGGAGGACTTGGCGGGCTGGCTCGGACTGGGCGCCGTGATGGCGCGACTCCATATGGAACTGGCAGCGGAGAATCTCACATTCGCGCAGGTGGCGACGCAGGGACAACAATTGCAGGGGTTTTGCGAGGCGGCCCGGTGGCAAACCCTTGCGGAAGTGCAGGAGAAGTATCTTCGGCTGCTCGACAGCCTGGATCTCTGGGACCTGCAGACTGCCCGGCTGGTGGCGATCGAAAAACGCGAGTGTCAGACCGACACCGAGATCCTACTCATTGGCGCCGCAGATCTGAATCGCGTGCAGAAGCTGATGCTCGATCAGGTCGCCCCAATGGTTACGGCGTTGGTGTTCGCCCCCGAGGAACTCGCGGACCGCTTCGATGCCTACGGCTGCCTGAATGCGGACGCCTGGCAGGAATCCGAGATTCCGCTTCGTGACGAGCAGATCGTGGTCGTCGGCGACCCGGCGGCCCAGGCCATGGCCGTCGTCCGCGCCCTGGCGAAGCTCGAGGGACGCTACGAAGCGGGGCAAATCACCGTCGGCGTGCCCGACGAACGGTTGGTGCCCCATATCGAGCATCAGTTGACGGAGTGCGGTATTCCCGCACGATACGGTCCCGGCAGGCCCACCTCGCAGTCACCACCGTACCGGCTCCTCTCGGCCGTTGCCGAATACCTCGACGGACAGCGGTTCGTCGCCCTGGCCTCCCTGGTGCGGCACCCAGCCGTGACCGATTGGCTGACTTCCCGGGGTCTCGACGACAACTGGCCCACGCTGTTGGACAACTACTACTGCGAGCATCTCCCGGGAAATCTCGGCGAGGACGAATGGCTCGGCGACAACGATCGCTGCGAGCAACTGCGGGCTCTTTGCGGCGCCGTTCGTCACTTGATGGGAGACCTGCTTGGTCCCAAGCGGCCACTGGATCAGTGGTGCCAGCCGATGCTCGATCTGCTGGTGCGCGTGTTCGGACAGACCGCGCTCGACCCGCGGCTTCCGGGCGACCGATCGGTCCTCCTGGCATGTCGGCAGATCCACAACGTCGTTTGCTCGAATCACGGCATTCCTGCGCAACTGGTGCCGACGATCACGGCGACCGAGGCGGTGCAATTGGTTCTCGATCAATTGGCAGGAGAACCGATTCCGCCGCTGCCGGCACCGGAGGCGATCGAACTGCTGGGATGGCTGGAATTGCCGCTGGACGATGCCCCCGTGCTCGTCGTCACCAGCCTGAACGAGGGAACGGTGCCTTCGTCGCTCAACGGAGACCTGTTCTTGCCCAACCAGTTGCGGCGCCAACTGGACATCGAGGATAACGCCCGCCGGTACGCTCGTGACGTGTACGCGCTCGCCGTGCTGTGTGCCTCGCGGGAGAGGCTCACGGTCATCGCCGGCCGTCGCACACTCGAGGGCGATCCGCTGCTGCCCAGCCGTCTGATGTTCGCCACCGATCCACCCACGGCAGCACGTCGGGCGAAACGGCTCTTTTCCAGCGAGGCGACCTCAAGCGCGGCGGTGATTCTGCCCGGTGCCCCCGTGCCGGCCGAGAAGTCCAAGTTGAAGGTCCCCCGTCCGCGGCCGCTCGAGCAGCGAATCGCGTCGATGCGAGTAACGCAGTTCCGGGATTATCTGGCATGTCCCTATCGTTTCTATCTCCGTCACTGCCTGGATCTGAAGTGCGTCTCCGACGCAGCCAAGGAGCTGGACGCTCTGGCATTTGGCACGCTCCTTCATGAGGTGCTCAGGACTTTCGGCGAGAGCCCGCTGGCAACGTCCACCGATCCCGAAGCGATCGGCGAGCTTCTTAGCGATTCGCTCGACACGCTAATCCGTCAGTTCTACGGCAAGGCCCCTCTGCCGGTGATTCAAATCCAGGCCGAGCAGCTCCGCAGAAGGCTGGCGGCGTTTGCCCGGTGGCAGGCCGAGTGGGCCGGCCAGGGGTGGCGGATCAAGTGCGTCGAATGGCAGCCGGAGCCGGAAAACGCCGCGATCCTGGTCGAAGGCCAGAGGCTGGCTCTCCGCGGGCGGATCGATCGGATCGACGTGAACGAAGACACCGGCGCGAGGGTGATTTTCGACTACAAGTCCTCCAACAGTCCCGATCCTCCCGACAAGACACACCGCGCGAAGGGCCAGTGGGTCGATCTTCAGTTGCCTCTCTACCGCCACCTGGCGGCTGGGATGGGAATGGAGGGGCCACTGCAGCTCGGTTACATCGCCTTGCCAAAAGACACCACGCGGGTCGGGCCCTTGCTGGCAGAATGGACCGAGGACGAACTGGCCGAGGCCGACGAGATTGCGCGTGAGGTCATCCGAGGCGTCTGGTCGGAGAAGTTCTGGCCGCCCGCGTCGCCGCCGCCACGTGGGTTCGAGGAGTTTGCCGGGATCTGCCAAGACGACCGGCTGGTCACGGTCGCCCTGGCGGAGGAGGAGGAGGAGGAAGGAGGGGACCCGTCATGAAAGCTTCAGATGCGACTTTTTCGAACTGTCTGATTCGGGCCTCGGCGGGCACGGGCAAGACCTTCCAGTTGAGCAATCGGTTCCTGGGCCTCATTGCCGACGGAGTGCCGATCGACACCGTCCTGGCCACGACGTTTACCCGCAAAGGAGCCGGTGAGATCGTCGACCGTGTGCTGTCGCGACTGGCCGAAGCCGCGTTGGAGCCGCAGAAAGCCGCCGAACTGGCGGGCTACCTTGGCTGTGGATCCCTCGACCAGAATCGGTGCCTCGAATTGCTGTGCGAGCTGCTCCGCAATCTGCACCGGCTACGGGCCGGCACACTCGATAGCTTCTTTATCCAGATCGCCCGAGGCTTCAGCCTCGAGCTCGGCCAGTCTCCCGTTTGGGAAATCGTTGACGAGATCGTAGACTCGCGGCTGCAGGCCGAAGCGATCCGCCAGGTCCTACAGGAGGAATCGACCTCGGACGTCGTGCGGCTGATGAACCTGCTGACCAAGGGCGAAGCCTCGCGTGAGATCAGCGATCAACTGGCCCAACTCGTCAAAGGACTCTACGACATCTATCTCGACGCGCCGCCGAAAGCGTGGAGCGCGATCCAGCGTCGTCGCCAACTTGCCGACCCTCAGCTTCAAGCTGCGCTGGAAGCCCTGGCCGAGGCTCCTCTGCCGGCCGATAAACGATTCTCAAAGGCTCGAGACGGGGACCTGGAAAGCGCCCGTTGCGGCGACTGGGGGCTGTTCCTTACCCACGGCATCGCCGCCAAGGTTGCTGCCGGTGAGGACCTCTATTACAGAAAGCCGATCGAAGCGGCACTGATGGATGCCTACGAGCCACTGGTCGAGCATGCCTGTGCGTACCTGCTGGATCAGATCATCAACCAGACCGAGGCGACGTACCGGCTTCTCGAGCGTTTCGACGCCGCGTATCGGAAGCTCAAGCTCCGGCAACACGCCATGCGGTTCACCGACGTCACCCAGATGCTTGGCGGCGCCGACTTGGGCCGGCGGCTGGACGAAGTCGAGTACCGGCTGGACGGAAAGATCCACCACCTGCTGCTGGACGAATTTCAGGACACCAATCCGGGGCAATGGCGAGTGCTGCGGACGTTCGCTCGCCGGATCTTTGAGGCCGATCATCCGTCCTCATTCTTCTGCGTTGGCGACGTGAAGCAGGCGATCTACGGCTGGCGCGGAGGTGTGGCAGAGATTTTCGACACGTTGGAGGAAGAATTCTCCGGCCTGGACCTCCGGCCGCTCAACGAAAGCTACCGTTCCTCGCCGGCGGTCATTGCAACGGTCAACCGGGTCTTTGAGAATCTCGCCGGCAATTCCGCTTTGGCCAAACATGAGGAAGCGTCGCGACGTTGGGCGGCTCGATTTGCCACGCATACGACGGTCCACACGCAGATGGCCGGTTATTGCCGCCTGCTGGCGGCGCCCGCCGCGGGCGAAGGCGAAAAGGCGGCGGTCGTGACCCAGTGCTTCGCTGCCGAAGAGATCGCCAAACTGCACAACGAGATGCCCGGCTACAGCATCGGCGTTCTCGTCCGAAAGAACGAGGCCGTGGCGAGGATGATCTATGCCTTGCGCCAGGCGGGCGTCGAGGCGAGCGAGGAGGGCGGCAACCCGCTAGCCGATTCGCCTGCGGTTCAACTGGTCCTTGCGATTCTCACGCTGGCCGACCACCCCGGAGATACGACTGCCCGCTTTCACCTGGCCACCTCGCCGCTTGCCGGAGCCCTCGGCCTGAAGGACCACGCAGACGATCATCTGGCGGCCCGTGTCTCGCTTCAGATCCGGCGGCAACTGGCCAGCGACGGCTACGGGCAGACCATCAACCAGTGGGCCAAGGGGCTGGCTTCCAGTTGCGATCGCCGCGACCTGGGGCGGCTCGTGCAACTGGTCGAGCTGGCTCACGCGTACGACGCAGAAACCACGGCCCGAG
This sequence comes from Thermoguttaceae bacterium, assembly GCA_040768665.1. GTDB lineage: Bacteria > Planctomycetota > Planctomycetia > Pirellulales > Thermoguttaceae > JABWBD01. The sequence continues at coordinate 73,928 of JAXGMN010000034.1, read as the reverse complement.
TCGACGATTTCGTCAGCTTCGTGGAAGAAAAGCGGGTGGAGTCTCCCGCGACGGCGGCTGTACGCGTGATGACGTTCCACCAGGCAAAAGGCTTGCAGTTCGACATCGTCGTTCTTCCGGAGCTGGACTACTCGCTCCGCGGCCAGTCTGTAGAGCTTGTCGTCGGAAGACCGAGCCCCACGGCCGATGCCACCCACGTGTGTCGCTACGTCTCGGAAAGGCAGCGTGTGGTCCTGCCGGCGAGTGTCCGGGCGTGTTTCGATGCCTACCAGCGGCAAGTGGTTGAAGAGTCGCTCTGTGTGCTCTACGTGGCACTGACCCGCGCCATCCATGCCTTGCACATGATTATCGCTCCCTCCAAGGAGAACGAGAAAAACCTGCCCGGCACGGCGGCTGGTCTGCTGCGAGCGGCTCTCAGCGACGCCAGGCGAGCGGAGCCCGAGACGGTCCTCTACGAGTACGGCGATCCGAAGTGGTACAAGGTATCCGTCAAATCGTCGGCGAAACCATCCGCTTCCAGCACGCCGGAACTCTTGGAGGTGAGACTTGCCGGCCCCACGGGTCGACACGCACGCGGGATGGAATCCATCAGCCCCTCCCAATTGGAAGGCGGTCCCCGCGTTATGCTCGCCAACCAGCTTCGGTTAGACACCGAGAAATCAACCGCGCGCGGCACGCTCATCCACAGGTGGTTGGAACTAATTGAGTGGCTTGAGGAGGGGGTGCCGGGCGATGATCGACTGCGATCTGCAGCAAGGGACATTGCTCCGGGCGGAGACGACCCGCGAGAGTCGATCCGGCAGTTCCGAGCGATGCTCGGTGAGCCGCAGGTCAAGGCGATTCTCAGTCGAGGCACATATGCCAAACCGCCGTCTGCTTCCGCTCCGTGTGCTGTTCATGCCGACAGACGCGTTACGGAGCCTCGGTGGGAGGTTCACCGCGAATGGTCGTTTGCGGTCCGTGACGCCGATGCAATCGTCTCCGGACAGATCGATCGGCTGGTGGTTCTCTACGACGGTGAACGGCCTGTTGGCGTCGACATCGTGGACTTCAAGACGGATCAGGTGTCCGGCGATTCGCAGCAGTTGCAGTCGCGAGCCGAACACTATCGCCCTCAGTTGGAAGCGTACCGGAAGGCCGTGGTGAAGTCTTTTGGGCTGCCTGTGAAGCAGGTCTCTGCTCGGCTCCTGTTCCTTGAACCAGGGGTGGTGTGGACGCTATAAGGCACCCTCGGGCATCGCTTCCCCGAATCCGCCGTAGCGGACGCCCGGTCGCGAGAAAAAGGGGCCGGAAGGTGGGTCAAATACTCGCAATAGTGGGTCAGCGGAGAATGTCAAGCCAAGCCACTCTCATTGCTTATCAACCCTTGGAAGCACCTCAATCGTTCGCTCTGCCCGGCCGCCGCGCCCAGTACCGTCCCAAACGATGAGGGTCACTCGGTACTTGCCGGACTGCTCGAACGTATGCGTCGGAACAGGTTCCACCTCCGGGATGCCGTCGCCGAAGTCCCAGAGCCGCTCGACGATCTCGCCCGTGGTGCATCGGGAGTCGCACCGAAACGAAGCCGCTTCCCCTGCGAAGATCGCTCGTGGAAAGCGAAACGCCGCCGTGGGAGCCGCTGCCCGAAACGACTTGGCATCGGGCAACGGATCGCTGCCGTTTCCCTCGACTTCGCAGTTCTGAAACTCCAATGCTGTGTACTGGGACGGCCGGGTCACCGCGGCGAGCCCGTTGGCGGTGATTGCCGAGTGAAGAAAACTCAGGCGGTCCACGTCTTGGCCGCCAAGTTGCACCCCGTACCCGCCGTTCTCGCTGAACGTGCAGTCTTCAAGCACCAGGTCGCAGCAGTTGCCGTTGGTGCGGAGCCCGTGGCCACTGTCCTTTGGATACCGGGCCCGCGAGTCGCCGCGAACGGTTTTCTCGAATGTCGAGCGGTAGAAGTAATGCCGGGCGATTCCGCCGCTCTCGCCCTGAAGCTGCGCACCCCATTGAACGCAGTCGCGTACCGTGTTGTAGCCCCAGAAGACATTGTTCTTGACCGGAGTGTTGGAGACAGAGAGCCCAATGCGCGCGCCGCGGTTCACAATGTTGTCGGTCACCACCACATCGCGAGCGATGATTTCGATGCCGTATCCCTTGAGCGTCCCGTCGTCCGTACCGATCACGTTCCGCCGCACGGCCGACTGATCGCCCCGGTCAACACTGATCCAGTGGTCCACCACGTTGTCTTCGATCAGCGATCGCGGGCAGCCGCCCCAGATTTCAATGCCCAGTCCCTCGCCGCCGGAACCGTGCACCCGATTGTGGCGGATCACCAGTTCAGCCGAATGGTCGCCAAAGATCCCGCCCCGGCCGGTCCAGTGGATCGAGTTGCGGAGGACCTGATTCCGCACGCAGCCCCAGGCTAGGCGGATGCCGCCGCCGTACTTGGCCCCCACGCCGATGTTCTCGATTCGACAGTCGGTAATGCGGCTGTCTGTGACTCCCCGCTCCATCGAAGGATTATGGCCGGAGAAGAGGATCGCATGCGGCCCCCAGGTCTTGACGTCGGCCAGATCGCGGATCGTGAGGTGGTGAAGCCAGAGCCGCCGGGACTTGACGCCACTGATTCCCTGGGTGAGCAAGGGACTGCTTTGGCCGTCGAGTGTCATGTGGGCCAGTTCCACATCTTCGCAGTCCGTCAGGCTTACCAGCACCGACGGCTTGGTGCCTCGGTACACGAGCGTGGTATTCTCTTGACCCGCGCCAATCAGCCGGATATTGGACTTGGGCCGGATCGGCTCATCCAGCTCGTAAGTCCCCGCAACCAGTTGAACCGTATCTCCCGGCGAAGCCTGTCGCAGCGCGGCTGCCACGGCCAGGGAGTCGAAGCCTTGCGGTATGATCCTGATCGCCGCGTTGGCCTCCGATGACTTCCGCTTCTCAGGCTCGTCTCCCAGCAGTGTGAGAGAGACTGCGCAGAGAAGGACCGATACAGCGATACAAAACGGTGTTGTGGCTCTCATCATGAGCATCCGATCGTGTTCCTGGTGACTTGACACGCCAACAATCCCAGGTCCATTTCAAATGGATTTCCGGAAAAGCAGCATTGATCATGATCGTTGAATCTGACTGTGTGTTCAAGCTAGACTTACCACTGAGCTGAGCCCCGGCACGCTCGGCGAGAAAGAACACCCTCCGCGAAGGACATTAGCCATGCGACGCGATCGAGCCTGCGTGTCCCTGCTTGGGATTGCAGTGAAAACCCTCTTATCATTCTTCCTCCTGCTGGCCGCTGCCCCTTGGGCTCGTGCGGATGTCCGCCTGGAAGGCGAAGCATGGATCCTTGAAGACACCCAACTGAAGGTCACGGTCCAGGCCGGCAACGCCCACCTGACCGTCCTGGACAAGGCCTCGGGCTCGCTGTGGCGACAGGAGGATCCCTCCAACCATGCGTCCAACAAGGACGACGTGCGCGTCTGGCGTGCTCCGAAGCCGATCGTCGTCGACAGTGATCCCAACGAGTGGGCCCAAATACCCCACACTGATTACGTCTGGCTTCCCTGGATGGGCGAGAACGGCGAGGCCAACTGCTCGGGCGGGGCTAAGGTCATGTGGGACGACGAGATGCTCTACCTTTATGTCCGCATACGCGACGACAACGTGGCGTTCGCAGGCAACGCCGCCCAGCAGTGGTGGGAGTCCGATTCGGTCGAGTTCTGGGTCGATTCTGTGCAAGTGGGGCTGCATCTCGCACCGACCGGCAAGGAAGTCACGGTGAATTCCCGTGGCGAGGTGTTCGCGGGAGGCAAGGTCGCCGTGCGAGGGATCGAGACGGATCACCTGCCCGGGTACGAGTTGGAGGCGGCCCTGCCGCTGGACCATTTTCCGGTTTTGAAGGATGCCCAAGCGGGGATCCGGTTCAGCTTCGCTCTGGGGCTGAACGATGCCGATCCTCAACCCGGCGCACCCGTGAAGCGAGATCGCCAAAGTTACTCTCCACGCTCCTGGGTTCATTCGGCTCCGATGACTTTCTCCGTAGCCGTCCTGAACGACGAGGAAGGCAAGGCTCCGCCTCGGTCCGTCGAGAATGATCGAAGCGCCAGAGCCGCGGGCCGCCGTGTCTCGGAGATGAAACCGGGCGCCAGGCCGAACAGCCTGACGTACAAGTACCTTCTCCAGCAGGAACAGATCGCGGAAGTCCCTCTGCAAGTGACCTTGGAACTGGTGAACGCAAAGGCCGCAATCGATGTCACGCTCCAGTGCCAATCCGGCCCGGAGACACCGATCAAGCCTTTCAATTACCCCTTCGCGCTGTACCCGCAAGATCCCGAAACCTACTTCGTGGCCGTGGCGGACTACACCAACGGGCGCTACCTCCCGGTGGGCGATCCGTTTTGTCGTAGCAAGCAGTTCTGCATGGCGGGCGGCGATCTGCCGTTCCTGCTGGTGACCGACGGGCAGAAGGGACTGTCGACCACGTTGCTGACTCCCTGGGACGGGAGCATGCAAATGCAGACCCGGAGCGAGGATTCGGACAATCTTGGCTTTCCCGGGTTCCGCTGGCATCCGGCCAAGGGCGTCTGGGCCCGTGCACGCAAGGGGCGGCTGAGCTTCTTCGCCAAAGGCGGACACCTGACGGCCTGCAAGATCTATCGCGACATGGCACAGGAGCAAGGCCTGGTTCGCACGTTCACCGAGAAGGCCAAAAAGAAGCCGGAGGTGCGGAAACTCTTCGGGGCGGTCAATTGGTGGGGCGGCAGCCCGGCTTTTGCGCTCGAGGCGAAAGCGGCAGGGATGACGCACGGCCTGCTGAACGGTCGCGAGGATCCCCAAAGCATGGCCGAGGTCGTTGCGCAGGGTTGGCTGGTGGGCGAGTACGACAACTACGAGGACATCAACGACTCCGAGAGTATCGACCGAGCCAAGGCGCCGGTGAAGACCCACGCCGTAGTCAATGCCGACGGCGAATTCATGACGGCGTGGGTGACCCGGGACAAGGATATGAATCCCATCCACACCTACATGAAACAGTGCACGGGCGTCATGACGAATTGCGCCCGGATCGTCATTCCCAAGGTATTGGCGACGTATCCCTACAACACGCGTTTCCTCGACGTAACCACTGCCACGAGTCTCAAGGAGTGCTACTCCCCGCTGCATCCGTGCGACCGCAAGCAGGACCAGGCCAATCGCGAAGCCCTCTGCGCCTACGTGGGAAACGAACTCGGCCTGGTGGCCGGCGGCGAACACGGCAAGTACTACGACGTCCGCTTCTTGGACTACCACGAGGGCATGATGGGCGGCGCTTGCTACAGTTGGCCTGCCGGCTACCTTCGCGATGTCCAGAGCCGCGACGAGATCGACGAGCGGTACCTGAAATACGGGATCGACCCGGCCTATCGCCTGCCGATGTTCGAACTGGTCTTCCACGATTGCGTGGTGGACTACTGGTACTGGGGGGCCACCAACGATTATCTGCACCGGTTCGCGCCCGAAATCACCGACCGCAAGACCGCCATGAACGTGCTCTACGGAACGCCTCCAATGATGTGGGTGAACGGGCATGGTCTGCGCTGGAGCGAACCCGAAGAGCGGCAGTTGATGATCGAGATCTACCAGCAGACCTGCAAGCTGCACGAGGTGATCGCCGATCAGGAGATGCTGTCTCACGAGTTCCTCACGCCCGACCGGAAGGTACAGCGCAGCACGTTCGCCGATGGCACGGTTTGCACGGTCAACTTCGGCGATTCCACGTACAAGCTCACCACGGGCGGACGCGAGTTCTCCCTCGGCACGAATGATTTCTACGTAAAAGGCCCGCGAGCCGAACAGTGGCGTCTCCGAACGGGCGGCGCCAACGGCGAGCGGGATGTCTACATCCGTACCGAGCAATTCCTGCTTGTGCAGAAGCCGGCCGGCACGATCCGGGAGCAGGGCCTCGTCGCCTCCGGCAAGGTCGCTTTGCAGCGCGACGAAACCGGTGCGAGAATTTCCCTTGGCAGGGATTCAACGCTCGCCATGGATCTCGCCGACTACAGCCCCGATTGGCGGAGGAAACCTGCCGCTCTACTCGTACTCGACGACCAAGGCAAAGTCCAATGCCGGGGAGCGGTCGTCCGCGACGGCAATTTGTCGCTCAAAGCCGGTGACCGGAACGCACGCTACGCCCTTCTCATCGGCGATGCGGCCGATGTGCCGGACCTGGTCGTGAGCGATCTCAACGTGAACATCGACCGGAAACCGGGTGCTGGTGACAGGGCTCTTCCGGCCGCGGTTCGGGTCGACGGGAAGGTGAAAAACCTTGGATTGGCAACGGCACAAGAGGCCGTCCTCAGGATCCAGCTTGATGGCGCGAGCGGTCCGCTGCTCCTGGAGAAGCACATTGAGCGTCTCGACGCAGGCGACGAACTGGCTTTCCACACCGCTCTGCCCGGCGAGCGGGCCGATGGCCGGCGGCGGATGGTGGCCTCCATTCTTGGCAGCGAACTGACTCAGACGGGGCCCGCTCAGAAGGCAGTGCCTTTCTACATCCCCACCGTTGCTTCGGCGTTTCCCATCCGACAGGAGCTTGCTTTCCCCGTGCCCGGCGGCAATGCCGAGGGCGTAGCCATCGAGATGGCGTACCAACTCCCCGCCGACGCCGATCCGGCCAACCTCCGCATCCTGTTCGCCGGAGGCGTTTCCACCCCCGCGCAGTTCGAGAGCGACAAAGGCACGCAGGGCACCTTGGTGTTTGTCCTTCCTGCCGGGGTGCCGGCCGGGAACACGCAGGCCGAGTTGCTGGCAGTTCCGAAGGGAAAAGAGGGCGGCGTCTATCCGCCCGCCTCCCAGTTCACCGTGCCCGAGGACGGCTCTCGATTGGTCTTCGGCACATACTCCCTCACGTTGCACCAGGGGACGCTCACCGACATTGCCGTTCATCAGCCCGACGGCAACGAACTGACGGTCGTGTCTTCCATCATCGAGTCTTCGCAGGAAACGGGCTGGTCTTCCGAACCCGGCGAGCTCACCGACTTTGCTTTGGAGGCGATCGGCCCTGTGCGGGCAGTGTTCCGCATGGCGAAAACACTCCAAGGAGGATACAAACTCACTCGCCGTTTCCTCTTCTACGCTGATCGGTTCGAGGTGGTCTCTGCCTGCGAGCCGCACCGGTCACTCCTGACGCGCACCATGTACGCCGTGGATGGAGTCGCCGTGAAAGGAAGCGGTGGGCAGGCTATCATGGATGGTGAAGGCGATAATGAGGACTTTGGCTTTGCGGGCCAGCCGCAGTGGTTCGCCGCCTTCGGGCCCAACTATCGAAGCGCCTGCTTCGCACTTACGCCTGCCGCAGGATTCACCTATTGGGACAGTGGCACGCACCGCGGACAAATGGGCCTCGGTTGTCCCGGGCCAACCGAGCGGCGTGTCTTCCTTTGGGGGCAAGGCACCGACAGCGCCGACTTCGCCAAGGAGATCTGGAATGCCTACGCGGCGACTATCAAGAGGTAAACAACACCCGCCCCGAAATCAACCACGCAGACACCGTCCGCCCCATCCGTCGCCGTCGAGGCGCGCGACGCCAGACTATCCACCTTGAACGACTGACCAAAGAAAGGACAGACACCCATGAATCAAGACAAAGGGATCACCAGACGGCGCATGTTGAAGACCGCGGTGCTCGGCGCGTCGGGCGTCGCCGCCGCAGCGCTACGACAGACCCCAAGCGGTGCGGCAACTCCCAAGACAACCGCCGTACAAGTCCCCGTCAAGCTGAGATGCCCCGACGCGCCGCGGTTCCGCGGGCCGTTTCCGATCCTCTCGACCCCCTTTACCACCTCCGGTGAAGTGGACTTCGAGGTACTTGCCCGAGAGGCACGGTTTGCCGATTGGTGTGAAAGCCCTGGAATGATCTGGCCGCAGTCGAACGACAGCGTCGACTTGCTGACCACCGAAGAAAAGCTCAAAGGGATGGAGGTGCTGGCCAAAACGGCCCGGCAACTGCGCACGACGGCGTTGTGTCTGGGTGTGCAGGGCAAAGATACCGACGACATGCTCGTCTATGCCAAACATGCCAAGAAGCTGGCCCCAACGGCGATCATCTCCCGACCGCCCGACACCGGCAAGACGCAAGATGACTTGCGCCAATACTGGCGAGCCCTCGCCTCGGTGATCACCGAGCAACCCGTTATGATCCAGACAACCGCTCGCCACGGAGGCGCCAGCCCCTCGACCGAGCTACTGATCGAACTGGCCGAGGAGTTTCCGAACTTCGGCTACGTCAAAGAAGAATCGAGTCCTGTCATCCCTCGCATTCGCACGCTGCTCGCCTCGCCGTCGATCCGTAGTGTCTTCAGCGCTCGGGGTGCATTCGGATGGCTCTACGAATCGCGGCTCGGCACCGAAGGGCTCGTCACCGAACGAATCGCCTACGCCGACCTCCTCGCAAAGATCTGGGAACTGATGAAAAGCGGCTCCGATCCCGCGACGCTCAAGGATATGTACAGCAGGCTGATCTTGATGTTCAACCTGCACCACACCCACCCGGGCAACTTGCGGGGGTACAGTCTCTATGTATTGAAGATGCGAGGCGTGTTCCGCACAATGGTCTCACGGGAATATGGCCCCGGGGGCAGCACTCCCGCCAAGCCGATCGTTCGGGACCTGGCGCTCTCGGAAGAGGAGATTGCCGAAATCGAATGGCGTTTCGAGTCGCTCAAGCCGTATCTGAAGCCTGGCAAGTTCGACGGCTAGCGCGTGCCGCACGGACAAGGTGCGGCCGCGGCGTTGCTTCCCAGCCACGACTGGCGAAAAAGCGCTACGCTGGGTTCGAATGCGCTCTCGAAGAGATCCGGCGTCGGTGCGTGGGGCGGGTCACGACTTTCCCGCCTTTCTTCCACCGAAGCCTGGCTTTCGGGGGGGCAGCACGAGGCGTCGAGCCCGACGGGACCCTCTCCATCGTGCACGCTCTTCTCCAGACGGTGGCTCCTGGAGGGCGTACAGCCAGGAGTGGCCACCTGGCACGTCAAAACGGCACGTTGAGCGCTTCGCACAGAAAACGCATCAACGGGCGGCTGGCCGTAAACGACTCCGCCACCCGCCTCTAACAAACGACGCTCCCTTCCCGACACTTCTGGCACTTGGACGCGAATAATACTGCAGGATTGCCGTACCCGAAAACCTTGCCACGCTGCTCGGAGGGTGGGCCTGATAGGGGAGTTGAATAGGATATATACTGATCGGTTTGAGCCACTTGTAAGGCTCCGACCTCATGCGTCCCAACGCCTGGGCACGCGTGTCGAATTTCGCAGCAGATGGGAGAAGACATGGCCGAGGAAGCCTTGAACCGGCAGTCCGTCCAGAAAGCCCTCGAAGATTTCCACGACCCGGAGACCGGTCGCAGCATCGTCAGGCTGGGCCAGCTCCATGGTCTTCAGCTCGACGACGGCAAAGCGACCGTTACGCTCGGTCTGACCACCTACTCGGCTCCCCTCTGGGAACAGACCAAGGTCGAATTGGCCGGTCACCTCCGATCCAGGCTGCCTCAGATCCGCGACGTCGTGGTGAACGTAGAAGTCCATGACCGCCCTGCGGAGAAAATCGGCGAGATCGGGCTCGCGGCCAAGGCGGTGATTGCCATTGGCTCGGGCAAGGGAGGGGTCGGTAAGAGCACGATCGCTTCGATTCTCGCGTACGGTCTGAAGCGCGCCGGCTCCAAAGTCGGCCTGATGGATGCAGACGTCTACGGCCCCAGCATCCCGCACCTCATCGGCGCCGAGCAGCGACCGACGGTCAATCAGAACCGAATCCAACCTGTCATCGTCGACGGCCTGACGGTCATGTCGATGGGGTTCTTGATTCCGCCGGGTGAAGCGGTCGTCTGGCGGGGCCCGATGCTCCACGGCGCGATCACCCAGTTTCTACGCGATACCGACTGGGGAAACCTCGACTATTTGATCATTGACATGCCGCCGGGCACCGGGGATATCGCACTGACCCTTTCCCAGCTTCTTCCGCTCACCGGAGCGGTTGTCGTGTGCACGCCGCAGGACATCGCCTTGTTGGACGCCATCAAGGCGATTGCCATGTTCCGCAAGGTCAATATCGAGGTGCTTGGCATGATCGAGAACATGAGCCACTTCATCTGCTCCCAGTGCAACGCCCGGCACGACATCTTCGGTTCCGGTGGTGCGAAGCAAAAGGCGGCCGAGCTCGACGTCCCCTTCCTTGGCGAAGTGCCGCTCAATGTATCCATGCGTATCCTGGGCGACCTCGGCAAAGTCGGCGAAAGCTTCGACGACGAAGCGTCGCGCTCTCACCTGGAAGGCATCTGCCTGAACCTGGTGAAGAACCTTGTGAGCAAACATCGCCAGAAGCCGTCGATGCCCTCTCTGTCGGTCCTCAAGTGACGCTACTCGCGGGCGCTCGCCCCGGTCTTCAGCCACTGATCGATTGCCCGTGCGGCCAGGCGGCCTTCGTTGATGGCATGAACGACCAGCGAAGCGCCCCGGACCGTGTCGCCCGCGGCGAAGATGCCCTCTTGCGTGGTCATCCAGTCGCGGACCGTTACGTTGCCGCGTGTGCTGGTCTGTAGCCCCAACTGCTCAACGAGTCCTTTGTGAACCACATGGAGGAATCCCATCGCCAGCAAGACGAGGTCGGCCTTGAGTGTGAAGTCGCTGCCGGGTCGCTCGGCCATCTGCCAGCCATTCTTGCCGCGGGTCCAATCGACCTCGCACCCATGAAGCTCCGTCACCCAGCCGTCGCAGCCGGACAGGGCCTTCGAAAGCACGCTCCAGCGGCGCTGACAGCCCTCCTCATGGGAACTCGACGTCCGCATGATCACCGGCCACATCGGCCACGGCGTCTGGGGGTTCTTCCCTTCCGGCGGCTTGGGGAGGATCTCCAGTTGCGTGACCGACCGGGCCCCTTGGCGGATCGAGGTGCCCACGCAGTCGCTCCCCGTATCGCCGCCGCCGATCACCACCACGTGCTTGTCGGTCGCCAGGATCTCGCGGTGGCCGAGTGAAGCGATCGAATCGCCGGCCACGCGGCGGTTCTGCTGCGGGAGGAACTCCATCGCATAGTGCACACCCTTCAGATCCGCTCCCGGCACATCGATCGGCCGCGGCTCGCCCGCGCCCATCGCCAGGCAAACCCCGTCGAAGATCTTGCGAAGATAGCGGCCGGAGACGTCGGTGCCGACGCTCACGCCCGGCTCGAACTTCGTTCCTTCGGCCACCATCTGTTCCAGGCGGCGGTCGAGAATCTGCTTCTGCATTTTGAAGTCGGGGATCCCGTAGCGGAGCAGGCCGCCCATGCGGTCGTCCTTCTCGAAAACAACAACCTCGTGGCCGGACCGCGTAAGCTGCTGTGCGGCAGCCAGTCCGGCGGGACCGGAGCCGACGACCGCCACTCGCTTGCCGGTTCGCCGCGCCGGCCGGACCGGTTTGATCCAACCCTCTTTGAACGCCCGCTCCGCGATCTGGAACTCGATGTGCTTGATGTTGACCGGGTCATCGTTGATCGCCAGCGTGCACGCCGATTCGCACGGGGCCGGGCAGACCCGCCCCGTCACCTCGGGAAAGTTGTTCGTCGAATGGAGGTTCTCCGCGGCTTCGCGCCAGCGGCCCCGGTAGACAAGGTCGTTGAACTCGGGAATCCGGTTCTTCACGGGACAGCCCGCCCCGTGGCAAAACGGTATCCCGCAGTCCATGCACCGCGCGGCCTGCTCGTTGAGCGTTTTCTCCACCAGGGGACGGTCGATTTCGTACCAGTCCTTGATCCGGTCCCGGACGCTCCGGTGACCGATTTCGACGCGGGGAAACTCGAGAAATCCGGTCGGACTAGCCATGGAACACCTCCTCGGTCAGCGGCGTCTGTTCACCACGGACCGCTTCTTGTTCTCGCAACCGCTCGAGTGCCTCCCGGTAGTCGAGCGGGATCACCTTGACGAATTTCCCGGCAGCCTCCTGCCAATTGTCGAGAATCCTCGCGGCCTGCTGGCTTCGGGTCCACCGGTAGTGCCGGCGAATCAGATCGTGCAGAATCTCCGAATCCTCCTTTTGCCAGATCGACTCGAGCTCGACCATGTCGAGGTTCGCCAGGGTATCGAAGAGTTGGTGCTCGTCGAGTACGTAAGCGATGCCGCCGCTCATGCCGGCGGCGAAGTTCCGCCCGGTACGCCCCAGCACGACCACCGTGCCGCCGGTCATGTATTCGCAGCCATGGTCTCCGACGCCCTCCACCACGGCGACGACGCCGCTGTTGCGAACGGCGAACCGCTCGCCAACCAGGCCGTTGATGAAAACCTCGCCGCCGGTCGCGCCGTAAAGGAGCGTGTTGCCGGCGATGACGTTGTCCATCGGATCAAACGGAGAGCCGGGCGGGGTCTGAACCACGATCCTGCCGCCGGACAACCCCTTGCCCAGATAATCGTTCGCCTCGCCGATCAGCCGCAGCGTAACGCCGGGGCCGGTAAACGCACCGAAGCTTTGTCCCGCCGCGCCTCGAAGCGTGATCTCCAGCGTCCCGTCCGGCAGTCCTTTCGCTCCTCGCCGCCGGCAGATGCGATTGCTCAGGATCGTGCCGACCGCCCGGTGCGTGTTGCGGATCGGCATCTCCAGCCGGGTCGGCTCCAGCGTCTCGATACAGTCGCCGATCCGCTTGAGAATCTCCCAGTCCAGGTGGTCCTTGTGCATATCGGGCTGCGGACGGGTTCGCCGCAGCGAGCAGCCGTTGCGAGGCTTCGGGGGAGTGAAAATTCGCGAGAAGTCCAACCCCTTGGCCTTCCAATGCTCCACTGCCTTGCGCGCCGACAGCCGATCCACTCGCCCGACCATCTCGTCGAACGTGCGAAAACCCAACTGGGCCATGATCCGCCGGATATCTTCCGCGATGAACGTCAGAAACCGCACGACGTACTCGGCCTTGCCGTGGAACCGTTTGCGGAGCTCTTCTTTCTGCGTCGCGATGCCCACGGGGCAGGTCCCCAGGTGGCATTTCCGCATCAAGATGCACCCCAGCGTCACGAGGGCCGATGTGCCGAAGCCGAACCGTTCCGCACCCAACAGGGCGCCGATGACCACGTCGCGGCCGGTCTTCATCTGGCCGTCGGTTTGCACCAGGATGCGGTCGCGGAGCCCGTTGATCACCAGCGTTTGCTGGGTCTCCGCCAGGCCGATTTCCCAGGGAGCCCCGGCATACTTGATCGACGACAGCGGGCTCGCCCCCGTCCCTCCGTCGTGGCCGCTGATCAGCACCTCGTCGGCGTTTCCCTTCGCCACGCCTGCCGCAACCGTGCCGACGCCCACCTCGGAAACGAGCTTCACCGAAACCATCGCCTCGGGATTCGCGCACTTCAAATCGTAGATCAACTGCGCCAGATCTTCGATCGAGTAGATGTCGTGGTGCGGCGGCGGCGAGATCAGCGAGACTCCCGGGGTCGAATGCCGCAAACGGGCGATCTCTTCGGTTACCTTGTTTCCCGGCAACTGGCCGCCTTCGCCCGGCTTCGCGCCCTGCGCCATCTTGATCTGCAGTATCCGGGCGTTGGACAGATACTCGATCGTCACCCCGAACCGTGCACTGGCCACCTGCTTGACTCCGCAGTTCGCCGAGTCGCCGTTGGGCAGGGGAATGTAGCGGGCCGGATCCTCGCCGCCCTCGCCCGTGTTGGCCATCCCGCCCAAGCGGTTCATGGCGATCGCCAGCGTCTCGTGCGCCTCCTTGCTGATCGACCCGTGCGACATCGCCCCGGTGTAGAACCGCTTGACGATTTCCGAGGCCGGTTCGACCTCGTCGATGGGAACCGCCTCGCCGGCCACGAACTCGAACAGCCCGCGAAGCGTGCACAACTCGCGGCTCTGGTCGTTTACCGCCCGAGCGTATTCGGCGTAGGCCGCAAGGTCGTCGTTGATCACCGCGTGCTGCAACCGGCTGATCGTGGTCGGGTTCCAAAGATGGTTCTCGCCGTCCATGCGGTAGTGGTACTCGCCGCCGAACTCGAGCTCCAGCGAGCCTGGCTCCGACGGCTGGAATGCGCTCTTGTGCCGCGCAAGGGCCTCGCGTGCAATCGTATCCAGGTCGGCCCCCTCGATCTTCGAGGCCGTGCCCGTGAAAAACTTCTCCACCACCTCGTGATCGAGCCCCACCGCCTCGAATTGCTGTGCGGAGTGATAGCTCCTCAGGGTCGAGATGCCCATCTTCGACATCGTCTTGAGAATGCCCTTCTTGATCGCCGTAATGTACTGATCGAAAAGCTGGTCCAACTCGACGTCGCCGAAGTCCCCCTCGCGGTGCAGCTTGTGGATCGCCTCGAACGCCATGTAGGGGTTGATGGCCTTGGCCCCGTAGCCGCATAGCATGCAGAAATGCATTACCTCGCGAGGCTCACCGCTTTCCACCGCGATTCCCGTTTCGCTGCGAATCCGCCGCTCCAGCAGCCCGTGGTGCAAGGCAGCCGTGGCAAGCAGACAGGGAATCGGAGCCTTGGTCGGCGAAACGTCGCGATCGCTGATAATCAGCAGCGACACGTCGTCCTCCACGACGGCACGCGCCGCCGCGTCGATCAGATCGTCCAGCGCCCCCTGGATCGCCTTGCCCGGGTTCGGCGCCGTCGCATCGAACAGCATCGGCAACGTGGCCACCTTGAAGTCCTTGTGCTTCACCGTGCGGACCCGCTCCACGTCGTCGTTGGTCAGGATCGGGTGCGGCAGCTTGAGTTGGCGGCAATGGTCCGGGGTCTCCTCCATCAGGTTCCGCTGCTTGCCCGTAAAGGTCATCAACGACATCACCAAACCCTCGCGGAGCGGATCGATCGGCGGGTTGGTCACCTGGGCAAACAACTGCTTGAAATACTGGAAAAGGAGCTTGGGCTTCGAAGACAGGATCGCCAGCGGCGTGTCGGTGCCCATCGACCCGACCGGTTCCTGCGCCGTCGACGCCATGGGCGCGAGAATCATCTGCAGTTCTTCGCGCGTGTAGCCGAAAGCCCGTAGCCGCCGCGCCAGCGTCTCCGGATCGGGCTCGACCGGGCGCGAAGGCTGAAACAGCCCGCGCAGCTCGATCCGGTTCTCGTCCAGCCACCGGCGGTAGGGCTTCTGGCGGGCGATTTTCCCTTTGATCTCATTGTCGACGACGATACGGCCTTCCACCGTGTCCACCAGGAACATGCGCCCCGGCTGAAGCCGCCCTTTCTGTCGGATCTTCTCCGCGGGAAACTCGATGACGCCGACCTCGCTGGCCAAAACCACCAGCCCGTCGGCCGTCACCACGTAGCGGCAGGGGCGAAGTCCATTGCGATCCAGCGTGCCGCCGACCAGGCGCCCATCAGTGAACACCACCGCCGCCGGCCCGTCCCAGGGTTCCAGGATCGCTGCGTGGTATTCGTAGAACGCTCGCTTGTCGGTGCTGATGTGATATCGCGGCCCGAACGCCTCGGGAATCATCATCATCATGCTGTGAGGAGCGGATCGCCCTCCCTGGACCAACAGCTCCATCAGGTTATCGAACGAGGCCGAATCGCTCCCCCCCGGATCGAGAATCGGAGACAGTTCGGTCATGTCGTCGGTGAGCGGCGGACACGACATCACCTTCTCGTAACCCTGCAAGCGATTGGTGTTGCCTCGCAAGGTATTGATCTCGCCGTTGTGAGCGATCATTCGAAACGGTTGAGCCAGCTTCCAGCTCGGAAACGTGTTGGTGCTGTAGCGCTGGTGGACGATCGCCAGCGAAGTGATCACCCGCGGATCTGCCAGGTCCGGATAGTAGTCGAACAACTGAGGGGCCAAAAACATCCCCTTGTAGACGATCGTCCGGCACGACATCGAGGGAATGTAGAAATCCCCAGCCCGGCTGCCATAGAGCTTGTAGACCTTTCGCTCCGCCCGTTTGCGCGCCACGAACAAGCGACGTTCCAAATCGAGGTCTTCCCGCCCCTCGCCGCCGAGGAACAACTGCCGGATCAACGGCTCCGACTCGCGGGCGATATCGCCGAGCGTGCTGTTGTCGCTCGGTACGTCGCGCCATCCAAGCGGCTTCAGCCCCTCCTCTTGTGCAGAACCGACCAGAACGTCTTCACATTGCCGCCGCAACTCGGCATTGTGCGGCAGAAAGACCATTGCGACGCCGTACTTTCTCGGTTCCGGCAAGCGAATGCCTTCGCGAGCAGCCTCTTCCACGAAGAACTCGTGGGGCACCTGCAGGAGCATACCGGCGCCGTCGCCGGTCGACTCGTCCGCACCCGCGGCACCGCGGTGCTGGAGATTGAGCAGAACTTGTCGGCCGTGCTCGACGATCGCATGCTCGCGACGCCCGGAGATATTCACGACCGCGCCAATTCCACAGGCGTCGTGCTCCCAACGGGGGTCGTAAAGTCCATGTGCGTGAGGTGTGTGTGCCATGACTCGCAGTGGGCCGGTGTGTCGAAAAAGCTTCCGCCGCCCGCGATCGGCTGACAAAGGTGGCGGCGATGTCGGCCAACTTGGTCCCCACCACAGATAAGGAGTCGTGGAGACAACGCAACCTTCCCGATGCCAGCGGCGCAGGGTGTCCCGCATGAACCTGCTCAATCATATTAACATAAGCGGTGCTAATTTCAAGACCTTCTTAAAATTAATTAATCTTAGAATGCTGCGAGGCCATACACGTTTCAGGAAATCGCCCGCAAACACGGCCGTAGGGCGGAATTCATTCCGCCCCCAGCCGACTAAATTCCGCTCTACGAAGAAATCTCGGACTTATTCTCGGATGGGCACTAACCCCCTCCCGGGCAGATCAGCGCGACAAAAGCTAGAGTTGCCCTGGAGGACCTTCCGATGGCGATCGATCTTTCATGGCGAGTAACTCTGTCAGCGACCTCCCTTCACGTTGCGGAGGCTTATTGTCGGGCAGACGCCCGGCTGGCTCCGGGCCTTGCAGCCGCGGTTTCCGAACCGGCCGCCCGGCTGCGGCGCGAGCTCCTCGCTGCCGGGTTTCGGGAAAGACCGTTCTGGCGGCATATTGTCCCCTTGGCCGGAGAGATTGAGAACAATCGACGATTGGTCGAGACAACCGTTCGCAAGATGGGCGGCAATCGCCTCTGCGCCGCGGGGACACTCTCGGCGCTTGCCGGCTGTGTGGCGGATCTTGAAATGAGTGTCCAACGAGAGTTGCCGGGACTTCTCGAAGACGTCGGCGCCCGGTCCGAAGACCTCCGCGGGCAATGGGAGATCCATGGCACGAACCTGCTCCATTTCCTGGGGCAGCTCACCGACGAACGATTGATCGTGTCGTCAGCGATGGTCGACCTCCTGTATCCTGCCCTGGGTGGCGCGGGCGTGGCACACTTGCCATACAACAGCGTGCGGCTCGAAGCAGTCGCCGAAGCAGGATCGGACTCGCTGCCGGAGGTGCTTCGCCTGGCGTGGCTGGTGTCGCAGTTGAACATCGACCTGCCGGTATTCAGTGAAGGTATCCATCCCGACCGGCATGCGGTAATCGCCGCCGCGGCAATGATTCCTGCGGTGCTCTCCGCCACGGGGGAGGTCGGACTGGTTCATTATGAGCACGATGTTCTCGTCTGCGCGGTCAACTCTTGGCTACCGGCCGGAAACAAAGCGCTTGCACTGCCGGCCATCTTGTCCGCCTGGTGGGAGTCCTACGTCGAGACCCGGCCCCGATGGGACGTTGCCCTGGCAGCTCTGGATCAAATGCTCGAGGACAAAGCAACTCCGGCGCCGGACCTTTGCGCGACCGGCTAAAATTGGTTGCTCGGCGAGGACACCTCGGTTAGGATGCCGTCAGAGGCAAGCACCCAGGAGACACTTCTATGTCGATTCGCTCGGCGGTTCCACTGCTGACCATCTTTGCTATCGGCGTTGGCTTCACATTGTCCGCAGCCGCGCAGAAGTACAAACTTCATTACGCCAAAGACGGCTCAGGCGTTTTCGGCTACAAGGAAACGCCGATCCAGCCCTGGTCGGAATGGCACGTTCACGATCCCGACCGGCCGGCTCCCAAGAAGATCGATCCGGGCTGTCCCGGCAGTTGCGAACAGGCCGGCCCGGCCCCTTCCGACGCGGTGGTGCTGTTCGACGGGATCGATCTCTCGCAATGGCACGATTCCGAGTGGAAAGTAGAGAACGGCGTAGCCTTGGCCATTGGGCCTCCGCTGGTGAGCAAGCAGGAGTTCGGTAGTTGTCAACTGCACGTCGAGTGGCAAACGCCCGACCCGCCGGTGGGCCGCGAAATGGACCGCGGCAACAACGGCGTCGTCTTGATGGGCGAGTTCGAGGTGCAGATTTTCGACTCGTATAACACCAAGATCTATCCGGACGGACAGGCGGCTTCGATCTACGGCCAGACTCCGCCTGCCGTGAATGCCTGCCGCGCGCCCGGGAAGTGGCAATCGTTCGACATCGTTTTCTTCGCGCCCCGCTTCGACGGAGAGAAGGTCGTCCGCCCCGCCCGGATGACAGTCTTCCACAACGGCATCCTGGTGCACCACAACCAGGAGATCTACGGAGAAACCCTCCACGTCCGACTACCGGCCTATAAGGTCGGCAAGGAGCGGGGCCCACTGGTGCTTGCCTCGCACAGCAATCCGGTGCGCTTCCGAAATATCTGGCTTCGTCCGCTGGAACACTAGGAGCCTATCCCAAAACCGCCGGGGACTGGCTCATTTTGCGGAGTCTTCGGAGCAAAATGTGCCTGTTCCCCTTCTCGGCAGGTTTTGGGGCAGGCTCTTACTGCAGAGGAGCGCTCTTGCGGTTCTCCTCGTAGATGATCGGAGCGGCGACCGCTCCGGCGATGACAGCTCCGGTGACCAGCCGGCGGCCCAGGTGCACGTGCAAAAACTGGCCGCGAACGACCTGGTTGCCTACGACGATCAAGGCCATCGGCTGCGAACCCGGGGGAGCGGTGTCGGGTGCCCAGGCACGCACGAAAGCGATGTCGTGGCCGACGGCTAATTGGTAGGTTCCGCCGCGGAGTTTCCCTATACTGAAGCGGCCGGCTGTGTCGGATACCGTCTCGAACGGATCCTGCTCCGGCAGGGGAATCGTAACTCGGGCGTTTGACACGGGCATTCCCTCGGTGTCGACGAGGATGCCCCGGAGCACGCCGCCTTCGCCCAATTGAACGTCGGCGACGATTTGGCTTGATGGGGAGCTCGGCTCTGGGCCGGATGCTCGGGGATCCGGCGGCGCGCCGAATGCGGAGATCGCCGAGAGCGTCAGACCATACGCAAGCGCGAGCAAAGTTGAGCGGCGTTCGACTGTTGCGGGCACAACTCGCCTCCGGAGACTACTGTGAAGGAGTTACGGGGGTTCCACCGCCGTCCTTGTCGCGGTTGTGAATCGCAACGGGGATTGCAATTGCCGCGGCCGCCACACCGGCAAGGAACCAGGGGTTTACAAGACAACACTTCCACTGGCTGCGAATTGTATCCTCCCCGGCGACGAGCAAAGCCCCGTGTTCGGCAGTGGGCGGGGCGGTTCCCGGCGCCCAGGCTCGGAGCGTGCCATGCCCGTCGTTTGTCACGAGTTGATAAACCCCGCCGCGCACGCCGCTGAACGCGAAATATCCGTTGACGTCCGTCGTCGCCAGGCCGATTTCCTGCTGGCCGGCGCGGAGTGAGACGGGCGTACCAATGGCTGGGATGCCGGAAGTGCCCACGACCTGCCCGAGGAGAACACCCCCTTCGGCGAGCCGGACGTCGGCAACCAATGGCAACTGGCTGATCTCGTTGGCAAAGACGTATCGAGGCATACAGACCCCCGCAGTGGCGAGGGCAATAGCCGCCCAACCGATTGCTCTCATCGCCTGAAATCTCCCACGGTCGAAGAGGACAGCGAAGGGACCTGCCGTTGCGGAGACGAGGTCGTTATGGCACAGTGCCAGTAGCGCGGCCGACATCTTACCGTGAATGGCTGGCGAGAATAAGGCCAATTTCCGTTCGGCCAAAGAGACCTCGCCGAATCCTGCCGGATCGGCGATCGCTCCCTCGACGACGTGTCGTAACCCAAGCAGCCCAGGTCCTTTGTCCTTGTGGACCTCAATCGCCGCAGGAGATGATGTCGCGGGTGGTTTGCCGTGCTCGATAGCGGGCGATAAACTGAACGTCGCGGTAATGATCCAACGTACAATCTTGAAAAAACGGTCGCCTTTATCTCCCGGGTACGACGCACGGACCAAAAAATCTACCGATCCAGCCGGGGTCCGAACGGCGTCAGGACGCCCCTCGCTAGGGCTGTCTGATTGAGCTCGAACGAAAGTGCACGAACGATGCGTAAGACCAACCAGCACGATCGCGGCCGGCGAGACGGCCTGACCAGGCGGGGATTCATGACGGTCGCCGCGGCCGGAATCGGAGCTGCGTCCGGTTTCGCCGAGACCAGGAGAAATGCGGCGGCCGAGACGCTCCATTGCGAGGCTCCGATCGTCGGCAAAGTGGACGTGCTTGTGTGCGGAGGCGGGCCGGCCGGTTGTGCGGCGGCATTGTACGCCGCGCGTGCCGGCGCCAAGACGCTTCTGGTGGAGAACCTGCCATTTCTGGGAGGCGTCTGGACGGCAGTCGGCGTTTCCCACTTGATCGAAGGCCGAGGACATCGCGGTCTGAATGAGGAGATTCATCGGCGATTGCCAGTCCACCAGGTTTTCGGACGCAACATCTACATCATCGAAGACATGAAGTCGCTGTTGGATGAGATGATGGCCGAGGCGGGGGTGACTACCCAGTTTCACACGCGGGCCGTGGCCGTTTCAAAGGACGGCGAGCGGCTTCGGGGCGTTTTCACCGCGAGCAAGGCCGGGCTGGAATTCATCGAAGCGGCCGTGGTAATCGACGCGACGGGCGACGGAGACGTGGCAGCGGCGGCGGGCTGCGCGTACGAGATGGGCCGCGCGTTCGACGGCAAGACCCAGCCGGTTACCCTTTTCGGTACGATCGGCGGCTACCGCGGCCAGCCGGCCAAGGGCGGACCGCTTCTGGAGATCCTGGCAAAGGGCGGCTGGCGGCCCAGCTACCCACCGATCACGCTCTTCCCCCAGCCCGGTCAGCCCGGCGTCTTCCAACTGATGGCAACGCAATTCTACTGCGTGGACGGAACCGATCCCCGCGACCTCTCGCGGGCCGAGATCGCGGGCCGGGAAGAGATTCGCAAGTGCGTGGAGATCTTCAAGCAGCACGGCGGCGACGACTGGAAAGACGCTTTTCTGATCGGAACGGGTCCGGCGATCGGGGTGCGGGAAACGCGGCGGATTCGAGGCCGATACTATCTGACCTGGGAAGACCTGGGCCGGGGAGCCCGCTTTGACGACGGGATCACGGAGATCCGCTCGGGGTCGAACATTCATCCGGTCGACAATCCGTACGAAGACCCGCCGGAAGGTCTGCCCGCCGGACCCAAGTTCCGCGTACGGCCCTACGAGATTCCGTATCGCTGTCTGGTAGCCGCCGACGTGAACAACCTCTTGATGGCGGGACGCTGCATTTCCGGCGACTGCTACGCGCTAGGAAGCTACCGGCTTACCGGGAATGTCGTCCGCACGGGCGAGGCGGCGGGGCTGGCGGCGGCGATGGCGGTGCAGCAGGGCACCGAGCCGTCCGAGGTTGACGGAAAGGTGCTGGCGGCAAGGCTCAAGGAGATGCGGGCGGAGAGTGCGTGACTTAATCTGCTGCCGTCGGCGGACTCGTCGGCATTCCGCAGAGGATTGCTGAAGGCGCGATGCAGGCGGCCCTTCACGTTGCGGCGGAGTTTTGAAGGCACGGATCGTCGCGCAGCATCGCGATCTCGTCCTCGCGGAGTTGACGCAAGGGGGCGGGAGCGAAGTTGCCCGGTATTCCCCGCATTCGCGCCAGCGCCGTGTAGGCCGAGAACGAACCCATGCTCCGCACCGTGGCGAGCAGGTGGCGGAACCTCGCGGCATAGCGCTCGACGCCGGCCCAATCGCCGCTGTCCGCGGCAGACATCGTCTGGCCGGCCCAGTGCGGCATCAAGGCGAACAGTCCGTCGAGGTGCTCCGGGATTCCTTCGCGGAGAAGGACGTGCAGTTGATCGATGGCGGCGACGATTACGCGGAACCCACCCTTTACTTCGCCGATAAGCTCCCGCGCCCAATCGGGATCTGCGGAGCACTTGATGCCGCGGATGTTGGGATGCTTCGCCAGGGCGAGGACGGTAGGAAGCTCGAGCTTGACCCGCGCTCGGGCGGGGATGTCGTACAGGTAGAGCGGATTTTTCGAACGGTCGGCCAGTTGGCGGAAATAGTCGATCAGCTCTTCCTGGCTGAACGGGAGGAAATAGGGGGTGATCACGACGACGCCGTCGACGCGGAAATCGTTGAGCAACTGGATCCGATCGAGCGTGCGGGCGAAGCTCGTGTCGCCCACTCCGACAAAGGTTTCCCCACGGCCGGTACACCGCGGAATGCTTTGCCGAACGAGGTCGGCATAGGTGTGCTCTCGCAGCAGAGGCAGGCACCCCATCGTTCCTGCGATCAGGACTCCCGCGACGCCATGACGCCACTGCTCGTCGAGATGTTGCGCGAGGGCCTCGACGTGCAGGTTCTCGTGCTCATCCAACGGGGTGCCGATGGCGCCGAACAATTGTGCCCGGGACGTCGTGCCGAGTATTCGAGGCGCTGCCGGACCGGGATCGGGATCTGAATTGGGCATCATTGACCTTGCCTGGTTGGTTCGACGTCAAAGACGGTCAGGCCGCGCGTCTTGGGAATGCCAGGAAGGATGAAGCCGGCAACATATCCGGCCGCGACGCATCCCAAGAGACCGACGGCGGGGTAAAGGAAGAAATGGACGCGTGGCTGCGCGGCATAGAGCACCATCGCGCTTGCGGCGACACCGACCAGGGCGCCGGGGCCGTTCGTCCGGCGAGTGAACAGCCCCAGGATGAACAGCCCGGCCAGGCCGCCGGCGAACAGTCCGACAATGCTTTGAAACAGGTCCCAGAGCGAGCGAACGTCGGCCGCGGCCAGCATCAGGGCGGCGATCGTGGCGAATACGCCCAGGGCAAGCGTCAGGCATCGTGCCAAGCGAAGCCGTACCGTGTCGGAAGAGTGCGGCGCGAGGCGCGCGTAAAAATCGGTCACCCACACCGTTGCCGTGCTGTGGATGGAACTGTCGAGGCTGCTCATCGCGGCTGCGAAGATCGCGGCAATGATCACGCCCGACACGCCGGCGGGCAACTGCTGGGCTACGAAGAGCGGAACGACGCCGTCAACGTCGACCGCGGGACTCAAACGTTCCGGGTGCAGCTTGTAATAGACGTACAAAGCAGTCCCGAGCGAGAAAACGATGATGGCCCAGGGGATGGATGCGGCCACGTCTGTCCAAAGCGCACGGATGGACTGCCGTTTGTCGGCAGTCGAGAGGTAGCGCTGCACCACAGCCTGATCCGAAGTAAGCCCGGCCAGCCGCTGGAAGAAGTTGCCGACCAACACCACCCAGATCGCAGCCGTGGTCAGCCCGCCGTCGAACCGTCCCAACTCGAACTTGCCGTCGGCCAGGGCGATTTCGTAGAAGCGAGAAGCGCCGCCCTCGATGCCCAGAATCACGAAGACTACGCAGAGCAAGGCACCGCCCACGAGGATCACCGCCTGCAGGACGTCCGTCCAGACAACCGCTTCCAGGCCGCCGGCGGCGGTGTAGAGTGTGCACAGCGCGCCCATTGTGAGGATGCTGATGCGGGAGTCCAACCCCGTGACTGCGGAAAGGGCGAGTGCCGGGAGATAGAGGACCACGGCCATCCGCCCCAGTTGCAGGGCACTGTACGCGGCCGAGCCGAACCATCGCACCGGGAGATTGAACCGGGCCTCGAGATATTCATAGGCGCTGGTGACCTCGAGTCGGCGGAAGAGCGGGATGTAGACGGCCGTGACGATCGGCACCACGAGGAACCACGTCGCCACGCCGGCGAAATAGGCCCAGTCGGTGGCGAAGCTTTTTGCGGGCACGGCCATGAAGCCGATGGAGCTGACCTGTGTGGCCAAGAGGCTGAGGCCGGCTGCCCACCACGGGATGCTCCGGCCGCCGAGAAAGAACTGTTCGGTCGATTTCTCACGCCGTGCGAAGTAGAGGCCGATGGCGGCGAGAAGCAACAAATAGGCTGCCATGGCCGCGAAGTCCAGGCCCTTGAGATGGCGGCGGGGAGGCCGCAAAACGGCCGAGTAGATTTCCGCCGCGGCACCGGAAGCGTCGGACGCGAGGACCAGTTGGCCTTGCGGCCACGGCGCTGTGGCGATGGCTGCGGAAACGGGGGGATGTGCGGCAGCGCTCCACGTGTCGGTGATCGTGTGATACGCCAACGGGTCCGAGCCGAAGGCAACAACGTGAGACTGGCCGATTGCCGCCGCGGCAGGTCGGCCGAGCGGCCAAGGCATCGAGGCCGCCGTGGACCAGCCGCCCTGCTTGGGATCGAAGCAATAGGCATCCGACAGAGAGCGAGTTCCGCTACGGCCTCCGAGCAGGTAGAGGCAGAAGTGGTCGCCATTGCTCTGCGCGACGAGCGATGCGTCGGAGCGGCTCTCGCCGGGCCAAGGCGGAAGCGGTCGCCAGGCGCGGGCGCCCGTTTTCGGGGACAATTCCATGCCCCAGAAGTCCCTGAGGTCGCCATTGGCGGAGCGGCCGCCGGCGAGATAAACGCGATCGCCGATCCTTGCGGCGGACGCATGGGAACGGGCGGCAGGAAGCGGCGGAAAGGAGGCGTCGAACGCGACGTCTTGCCCGCTGCTGGTCCAGCGGATCGCGAAAACGTGGTCGGTGGGGCCGTTCGGCGTGTCTCCGCCAAGAACCAGAGCGCCGCCGTCCAACGGTACGACGGCGGCCGATGCGAGCGGCTCGGGCAGACGGCCGATCGCACGCCATCGGTTGGAAGGAGAACCGCCGGGGGTGAGCAGAAGAATCGCGTCGCTGAAGGATGTCGGTTTGGACGCCGGGAAGTCGGGTGAATGGGCGCCGCCTGCGACGAGAATCGAGCCGGCCGTGGACGCCAGGATGGTTCCGCGACCGGGCAGGGAATCGGGCAACGAGGCAAGGCGTTGCCAGTGGAACCATCGAGGAGCGGCGGCAGCGATCGGCTCGGCCCGGCCTGATGCGCCGAGGGACAACGCGATGCAGACCGAGAGCAAGGCTTGACTCGCGGAGAAGTGCAAGGGGAACACCGGCCGGAAAGGCGACGACCGCCGTTTGACACGCGGTGCAACCGGGAGGGCCTCACGCAAAGTCGCCAAGACGCAAACAAAGGCGGGGGAACCAATAGGAAACGAGGCCCTCGTCGGCACTGGTTTTGCGACTTTGCGGCTTTGCGCGAGCATAGGCAAAGAACTCCGATCCGCCGCCCAAGAAGGGCTACCTTACCTTACCTGGAATGAATACAGGCTTGCGTCGCGAAGATGGAAGCGGAGCCGGATTGGCCGGTCGTGCGGCAGGGCGTCGCGGTTGGTCCAGCGGACGATTTGGCAGACCTCGTCGCCGTGGAGTTCGGCGCATTCCTCGGACGAGTATCCGGGCAACGTACGGCCTTCAACATCGAGCACTTCCACGCGGACCCCGCCCCGCGCGGCCTCGGCGTTGATCGAGAGCGTACTACCGGTTGAATCGAAGGGCACCGTCTCGACGGTGCCGCCCTCGCTTCCCGCGTCGAGCGATACGAAGCCGTCGATTCGCCAGCGCCCGGCGGCAATGGAAATCTTCTTTTCAGGAAGCGCTCCGCCGTGGGGCGTGGTGATCGCCGTGTAGTAGATCCACAGTTCGCCGTCGACAACGACCGGCCCGTTGGCGACGCCCAGGATGCAGCCGGCGTCGTAGGCGTGCGGCCCGTTGGGGATTACCGGCGAGCGGTCGTCGCAGCGATGCCAGACGCGGCCGTCCCGGCTATGGACAAGCTGGACGTCGATGGGACCGTCGTCCGCACTCTGGGACGGCCCCTGCATCTTCGCCGGGCGGCCGGTATAGCGGAAATGAGTCGCGAGCCCCAGCCACTGCCCGCCGTAGGGAAAAGCCGACATGTTGTAGAACTGCGACCAGAGACCTCCCTCGGATTGCGTCCGGGCGTCGTCGATTTCGTCGGGAGCCATGACGAGTTCAGGCTCCGACCAGTGCTGCATGTCGCGGCTTGTGGCGAGATAGACGAGGCGCCGGCCATGCCCGCGGTGTTGGTGTGTACGCTTATGGAACGCGAGAAACTCGCCGGTCTTGGGATCCTGCGCGAGCGTACAGGTATCGCCGCCCGGGATCACCGGATTATTGGGATACATCGTCCAGCGAAGCCCGTCAGGCGAATGGGCGGTGGAGTAGCCTTTCTTCGATCCCAGCATCCGGTAGCGCTCGGCGGGGTTGGCGGCCTTTTCGTCGCGGACGATGCTGGGGCTGTGCATGAAGACGTTGAGGATGTTGTTGTGCATGGAACCCTGAAAGGCGTGGAGGCCGAGATCGGGCCGCTGCCAATGGATGCCGTCCTTGCTGGTGGCGTAGAGGACGTATGCCAGGCGGTTGTACCACATCCGAAGATCGCCCGTGGCCGCGTCTCGCAGGACAGTGCCGTAGAGGTACAATCGCTGGTCGATGTCTTTGCCTTCGGAGGATTGTGCTGCCAGTTCCCAAGGCGTTTCCGGCAAGAGGATCGGCTCGTCGAACTTCCGGCATGGGTGAGTGCGCCGGACTACGCCCGATCGACTGGCGATCAACTCGTCGTCGACCAGGATTTTGGACTCGGTCCCGATACAAACGGGCTCCGCCGCGGCAGCCCATCCGAGAAGCACGGAGCATGCGACGAGGCAGGTGGTGGTCTTGATGGTTGCGAACATTCGGTGTCTCTCCTTAGTACGTCCCGCTTGCCGAGCGGGATTTTGCCATGCCAGCCATACCCGACGTTCCAGGTCCCGCTCGGCAGAGACTGCTGAAAAAGGGGACTGGCTCTGCAACCGGTGGTAGATTGACTTGATAATAGGCACAAGATGTTGCGGTGCCTGTCCCCTTTTTCAGCGGTCTCCGGCAAGCGGGACCTACCGCGATCTCTCCTCCATATCCTGGATTTTCTTGCGCAGCAGAGCCGAATCGGCGGCCTGGGACGCGGCCTCGTCCATCATCGCGCGATCCAGTTGCTCCACGGAAATGCGGCAGCCGCGGCGGAGGTGTTTCCGCATGAGTTCGCAAGCGGCGGCTGCATCCGACCGTCGAATCGCGTCGACCAGCATCTTGTGTTCTCTGCAGACGGTCCGTAGCTCGTCGAGAGAGGGATGCCGCCAGCGCCGTCCGAAAATCTGCGTCATGATCCGCAGATCGCTGACTGTCTTCATCGCGCGGCGGTTGCCCGCGGTACGCAGCAGCGCCAGGTGGAATCCGGCTTCGGCCATCATCCAGGCATCGATCTGCTCGACGGTCCACGCCGTCTTGGCGGCCCGGTCGACCTCATCCACGATTCGCTGGAGCAGTTCCGTGTGGCGTTCGAGGTCCTCAAGGGACTCGTCGGAACGTCGTTCCACTGCTTTGGCCACCGCGTGGCATTCGAGGGCTTCGCGCAGATCATAGAGCTCTTCCAGGTCCCTGGTTCGAAGCTCCACGACGAAGGCGCCCAGGCGAGGACGAAACTCGGCCAGGCCCTCGCTCACCAACTGGCTGATGGCCTCACGGACCGGTATTTGGCTGACGCCGATCTCTTCGGCCAGGGCGCGGTTCCGCAACTGACTGCCGGGGCTCAATTGGCCGCTCAGCAGACGGCTGCGGATGTGTTCGTAGGCCCGCTGTTTGAGGGTCATGGAATGCCAGTCTAGGCAAGCGATCTGGGAAATCCAATTGACATAGCGATGATATATCGCCATTATATCGCTGTCAAGGGAGGCCGCCAATTGGCGCCGGTTCGCCATGGCCGGGCGGTCGAGTGGCAGGGGAAATCGGCTTAGAGGCCCTAGCAAAACGGGCACTGGCTCCGAGGCAATTACGCACAAGCACGGAGAACGGGCATCTTTGCGAGGTGCCTATCCCCGTTTTCCTAGGACCTCTTACAACGTGGGTTGGAAATCGCATGGAAACCGATGTGCTCATCGTGGGCGGCGGGGTTGGCGGGTGCGCGGCGGCGCTGGCAGTCGGCCGGGCGGGTTACCGGGCCGTGCTCACGGAGGAGACGGACTGGATTGGCGGGCAGCTCACCGCTCAGGCGGTCCCGCCCGACGAACACGGGTGGATTGAGCGTTTTGGGTGCACGGCGAGTTACCGGCGTTTCCGTGAAGGCGTGCGCCGGCACTACCGCGATCACTATCCGTTGATCCCGGCCGGCCGTGTGGATCCGTTGCTGAACCCGGGCGGCGGTTGGGTCTCGCCCTTGTGCCATGAGCCGCGTGCGGCGTTGGCGGTTTTGGATTCGATGCTTGCCCCCTACGTCGAAAGCGGCGCGGTGAGCATCCTGCGAGAGCACCGGCCCGTGGCGGTTGAGACGGACGGCGACCGGATCTCGGCGGTCACCGTGCGGGATTTGCGGGAATCGGGAGAAAGAACCCTCGAGGCCCGTTATATTCTCGACGCCACCGAGACCGGCGCACTGCTGCCGTTGGCAGGGGCGGAGTTCGTCACGGGCACCGAATCGCATACCGAGACCGGCGAGCCGAGCGCGCCGGCCGAACCCGATCCGCGGAACGTCCAGGCGATGTCGGTCTGTTTTGCCATCGATCATATCGAGGGCCGGGATTTCACGATTGCACGTCCGGCGCAGTACGCGTTCTGGCGGGATTACGTCCCGGCGCTGCGCCCGCCGTGGCCGGGGAAACTATTAAGCTGGAACGTCCCCAACCCGCGGACGATGGAGACGATCCGATACCATTTCGACCCGCATCGCGAGTTGCCGCGGGCCTTTTCCGGGCTCTGGTCCTATCGCCGGATCCTGGCGCGCGATCTGTTCGAACCCGGAGCCTTCGCCAGCGACATCTGTACGATCAACTGGCCGATGATCGATTATCTTCCGGGCAGCGTCCTGAGCGAGTCGGAGGAGGAAAACGCGCGACACCTCGCCGGCGCGAAGCAACTGAGCCTGTCGTTCTTGTACTGGCTGCAGACCGAGGCGCCGCGTCCCGGCGGCGGCCAAGGTTTCCCGGGCTTGCGGATGCGGGGAGACGTTACCGGTTCGCCGGACGGGCTGGCCAAGTCGCCGTACGTCCGGGAGTCGCGACGAATCCGGGCAGAGTTTACGGTGACCGAGCGGCACGTTTCCGCGGCGCTGCGACCGGGTGAGAACCGCGCGGAGCGGTTCCGCGATTCGGTCGGGGTCGGGTCGTACCGGATCGATCTGCACCCGACCACGGGCGGTGACAACTACCTGGACGTGGCGTCGTTGCCGTTTCAAATCCCGCTGGGTTCGCTGGTGCCCGTCCGGCTGGAGAACCTGCTTCCCGCGTGCAAGAACCTCGGCGTGACGCACATCACCAATGGATGCTATCGCGTCCATCCCGTGGAATGGAACATCGGCGAGGCAGCAGGGTCGCTGGCCTGCTTTTGCCTGGCGCGAAACACGGCGCCGCGGGGCGTGCTGCACAACGGCCGACGCCTGGAGGAGTTTCAGAAGCGTCTGACGGCCGAGGGAATCGAACTCGAATGGCCGGAGGATCTGCGGCTGGAGGAAGGAGATCCTCATATTCATGCGATCATGAGTGCCTCAGACCTCGGTCGACGCTCGCCACTCTAGTCACTGCATCGCCATTCTCGTAGAATAGAGCTGCGTCCATGCCGAATTGGTCGTCAGCACGGGGCGGAAGAAAGCCTGCCATGCCTCGGATCAGTGCCGGTTTGCTCATGTATCGGATCAAGGATGGAGTCATCCAAGTTCTCTTGGCTCATCCCGGCGGTCCGTTCTTCCGAAAGAAGGACGAAGGGGCGTGGTCGATCCCGAAAGGCGAACCGGATGTTGACGAAGACCTCTTTCTAACGGCCCTGCGGGAATTCGAAGAGGAGACGGGCGTAAAGCCCAAAGGACCGTTTATCCCGCTTAAGCCGATCAAGCAGAAGGGCGGTAAGATCGTTCACGCGTGGGCGTTCGAGGGAGATTGTGATCCGGTCGTCATCACCTCCAATACTTTCACAATGGAATGGCCGCCTCGGTCCGGCAGGCAAGTGGAGTTTCCTGAGATCGACCGAGCGGAGTTTTTTGATCTTTCAACAGCAAGAACGAAGATCAAGTCGGGACAGGAAGCACTCCTTGACGAATTCGAGGCGCTTCAGCAAAGCGTGTCACCGTCGCGGTTTTGAGAGCCTATCCCAAAACCGCCGGGGACTGGCTCATTTTGCGGAGTCTTCGGAGCAAAATGTGCCTGTCCCCTTCTCCTCGCGTGGTTTTGGGATAGGCTCTAAGAGTCGCAGCGAGTCTTCTTGTAGGTGGCTTGGAATAGCGTTTGGTCGACGATCCACACATCTTCCGGATAGGGCGTGTCACGGTCCGCGGCGTTCTTCACGAGATAGTCGCCGGCCTTCCCGGACAATCTGCCCCAGGCGGCCTGAACCGTGAACGGCTGATCGACCTGCGCCGCCATCACGCCCTCCGCGTCGGGATTGGGCAGGTATTTTCGCCATCCCTCGCGGTCGAACTCGTCCGTGGCCGTGTACTTGGCCTCCAAGCGCTGGGCCGACTGTGGCCAGAGTTCGCCGTGTTCGCCGCGGCACAGATAATCGCCGCGGCAAACCTGCGCGACTCCCTCCAACGTCTCGATCGTCCGGTCGCTCTGGGCGCGCATGGCCCAGACCGGGCGAACCTTCCGTGCGTGGAACCAGCTTCCAGCCTGGTTTATCTCTTCCAGGATGCCACGGTTTGCCTCGTTGATCATAAAACTCGTGCCACCTTTCAACTCTCCCTCGGTACAACGCGGAGCCAACTGTGAGCAGCCTCAGATTTCTCCTACCCTTTGCAGAGTCTTTCGCGTCGTCGGGCTGATGGGTCTGCCGTCTTTCGATCGTTCGCTATCGATCTCTTCTGCGCTGACCCACCGATTGCCCGGCTGCTTGCTGATTCTTGCCACGGTCGTGTCGGCCAAAAACCTGACGCGGAACGGCCAGACGGCATAGTCGCTGTCCTGCCAGGCACTCACCGACCAGTCCGTATACTTCAGCGGATCGGCGCCGATCGGCTCAGCCTGATAATCCGTCGGACCGACGTCGAGCTCCTCTCGCAATTCCCGCGCAAGGCATTCGGTTCCGGCTTCCTGGTCCTCACGATGCCCGCCCACCAGGTAATACCGTCCCCAATGCTCGTTCCACTGGACGAGCCACAACTTCCTTCCTCGCTCCTCCCGGCTGGTGATCGCCACCGCCGCCCGGGATTGTCGCCGCGGTGCAACCGTCGCCGGCGGCGGAAACGGCAGCCCGCGCGTGATCGCCTCTCCGTCAAGCAACTTCGTCAACTCGCGGGCGGTAGGAGAGATCGGGCGGCGACTCGCGTCGCGGATCTCGTCGACGGTGAGCCACTCGGCTGTTAGGCACGGGGCAATCCGCTCGCTTTCTACGTGGACCAGATACACCTGGAAGTGATAGTGGTTCACGCTGCCGGTGCGGTCGCTTTGCAGCAACTCGCCAACGTCCAGCAGCAACTTGGGCTCATCGGCCATCGTCTGGGCAAGGCACTCGCCCACGTTCCGCATCGCTGCGTCGGACCACCGCTCGACGCGGAGAACGTTGTCGACCATTCCGAGCATTCTCCGGTGGAGCTTGGTCATCGGCAGAGTGAATGCCCCCCAATTGCCATTCCAGACCAGGAGGATCTTGTCCCCGTTGGCGATGATGGTCACAGCCACTTCGATTTCGTCCATTTCGACCTCTCCTAGGTTTGCCTGTGTCGTGCACGTTGCGTTTCATGCAAGTCCGGAGGGAATCCTCTGCCATGGATTATAGGCACAAGGAACTAAACAGTCAATCCATTCCTTTATGGATATCCTGCCAGGAGGCTGTCCCGAAATGGGGATAGGTGCCCGGCAGGCGATTCCCATAGCGGGGCAATTGGCTCGGAGCAGGTCCGCGTTTCAGGACAGGCTCGAAAGATCGCGTACTTTCGGGACCAATATGCCAGTTTCCCCGCATGTTGTCCACATCACGTACACAGGTTGCGGCAGGCGATCGATCTCGGAGCCCCGGCTCCCGGGCAATCCCCTCGCTGGTCGGGAGACAGTCGCTGACCTTGACACCCCGCCTTCTTCCTGGCAAACTCTCGCGGCATTTTGCCACGGTTGCGGGGTGGCGTGATGAAAAAGCGGACGGGCACCGCCAGGGATCGTGGGTGATTGGAAACGAAGACACACAAGGTCTTGCGGAGCCAGTTCCCTTTTTCCATCACCACCGCTGCGGGGCGGCCACGGGTCGACAAGGAAGGAGTCCCGCGTGCGAATCGTCTATCTGCATCAGTACTTTGCGACTCCGGCGATGGCGGGAGGGACGCGGTCCTACGAAATGGGCCGACGCCTGGTAGCGTCCGGCCACGAGGTCCATCTCATCACCTCCGACCGCCAGGCCCGAGGCGGCGGCTGGCGCGAAACCGACGAGGCGGGAATCCACGTCCATTGGTGCGCTACGCCCTACTCGAACCACATGAGTTACCGGCAGAGGCTCGGGGCCTTTTTCCAATTCGCCTGGCGCGCGGCCAAGAGAGCGGCCGCTCTTCCCGCGGACGTGGTTTTCGCCAGCAGCACTCCCCTGACCGTTGCCTTGCCGGGAGTCTGGGCGGCACGGAGGCAATCGGTTCCCATGGTGTTCGAAGTCCGCGACCTCTGGCCCGAGATGCCTATTGCCGTGGGAGCGATAAGAAGCCGGCCGGTGATCGCTGCGGCACGACGCCTCGAGCGGTTCGCCTACGAGAATGCCGCCCACGTCGTGGCCTTGTCGCCCGGAATGAAAGCGGGTGTGGTCGCCGCCGGTTACCCCGCCGACCGCGTGACGGTCATCCCGAACAGTTGCGATTTGCAAATGTTCCGCGTCGGAGCGGAAGTCGGCCATGCTTTCCGGCGGCGCTACGACTGGCTCCAGCATCGGCCGCTTGTGGTCTATGGGGGAACGCTGAACTTTCTCAACGGCGTCGATTACCTGGCCCGACTGGCTGCGGTCGTCTGGCAGAGGAACACGGACGTGCGGTTTCTGGTGGTCGGCGGCGGGCACGAAGAGGAAAACGTCCGTAAGGCGGCACAGAGCCTTGGGGTTCTCGGCAAGAATTTTTTCATGCTGCCGATGATGCCCAAGGCCGACATGCCGGCAGTGCTGTCTGCGGCCGATCTCGCCACAAGCCTGTTTCTCGACATTGAGCAAATGGGGTCGAATTCGGCCAACAAGCTCTTCGATGCTCTGGCGGCCGGCAGACCGATCGCGATCAACCACAGAGGTTGGCTTGCCGAATTGATCGAGGACACCGGGTGCGGCTTGGTCCTCGACCCTCACGATCTGGCAAGCTCAGCCTCACAACTTCTTGCCGCCCTCGGCGACCGCTCGTGGTGCAACGCCGCGCGTGCAGCGGCCGCTCGCACCGCCGAAGCCCGGTTCGACCGCGACAAACTTGCTGCAAAGCTGGAAGCGGTCCTGCTCGATGCTGCGGGCGTACCGATTCGACGGATGGCGGCGTGAGCGCTCCCAAGGAAGAAGGACCCGGCCATGTCACAAAGTTGCTTGATCGGAATCGACCGACCCGACGCGTGGGACGAAGCCCTGGCTCGCTGTGGCCGTTTCGACAGCTACCATCTCGCGGGCTACCACGCACTGGCCAAACAGCGAGGTGAAGGAGAGCCGTACCTTCTGTTTTTCCAGGACGCAGCGCATTGCGCGGCCCTGCCGATCCTCGTTCGACCGGTCGCGGACGTCGAGGGCCTTGAAAAGTCGACGCTACGGGATGCGACCTCGGTCTACGGCTATCCGGGGGTGGTGTCCACGATCGAACAGGCGGATGCCGGGGCGGAGCAGTTTCGTCTTGCCTTTCAGGACGCGTTGGCCCCAATGCTCGACTCGCTGGGGATCGTTGCAACCTTCATTCGGCACAACCCGCTCATCGACACAGCCTGGCTGCTGGCGCCGCTTGCGGAAGCCCCGGTGAGTGGTCCGACTGTCGCCGTCGACCTCCGGCAGTCCGAGGAAACGCAGTGGGCGAACATCCGCCGCGATCATCGGCATGACATCCGCCGCGCCCGCGGCAGCGGCATGGTCGTGCAAGAGGATTCGTCACCGGAGGGTCTCGACGCATTTCGGCGAATCTACACGCAGACCATGGACGGATTGGAGGCGGACGATTACTACTATTTCGGGAGCGATTACTTCACCGGGCTCGTCGAGCGTTTGCCCGGCCGCGTGAAGCTTTTGTTCTCTCGGACCCGCAACCAGACGATCGCCGGGGCCATGTTCCTGCTGTGCGGCGATACCATCCAGTACCACCTGAGCGGAACCGCGCCGGAATTCAGCCGCGTGCGGGGAGGGATCAAGGTGGTCCTCGACGAGATTCGACTCTGGGGAGCACGCAGCGGGTTCTCGTGGCTGCACCTGGGCGGCGGCCTCGGCGCACGGCGCGATTCGCTGTTCGATTTCAAGGCAGGATTCTCCAAGACGACCTTGCCCTTTGCAACGACGAAACTGGTGCTCAATGCCGATGCCTACGAGGAGCTTCAGTCGCGACGGGCGCAGTGGCTGCGGGAACAGGGATACGAACCGTACAGGAGCCTGTTCTTTCCTGCCTATCGGCAGTCGCCGGTTCGCCGCGCGGCGTAGAGAGCAAATCGGAGAGTAGTAGGCGACACGAGACCACCATGGCGACCGGCTCCCCGGAAAGGATGCGAAAATGAATGCCAATCGACCCTCGGACGACCAACTCGCGCTGCTGGGCGGTCGCCCGCTGCGCACCGAGCCAATGCCCCCGTGGCCGGTGTTCGACGAAGAGCAGATCGCTGCCGTCGCCGATGTGTTGCGCTGCGGGAAGGTGAACTATTGGACGGGCAACGAGTGCCGCCAGTTCGAGCACGAGTTTGCCACGGCGGCCGGATGCACGGGCGCCGTGGCCGTCGCCAATGGGACGGTCGCCCTGGAACTGGCGCTTCACGCATTGGGTATCGGGCCCGGCGATGACGTGGTCGTGACTTGCCGCAGCTTCATCGCATCGGCCACTTGCTGCATCAGCCGCGGGGCCTCACCCGTTTTCGCCGACGTCGATCCCAAGAGCCAGAACGTCACCCCCGCAACCCTCCGCGCAGCCCTGACCCCGCAGACGAAAGCTCTCATTGCCGTGCATCTGGCAGGCTGGCCCTGCGAGATGGAGCCGATCATGGCCTTGGCGCGACAGCGGGGCCTGTGGGTTATCGAAGACTGTGCCCAGGCGCATGGAGCGACCTACCAAGGACGCCCGGTCGGGTCCTTTGGCCATGCGGCTGCTTTCTCGTTCTGCCAGGACAAGATCATCACTACCGGCGGCGAGGGTGGAATGCTTACCACGAACGACGCCGATATTTGGCAGCGGGCGTGGAGCTACAAGGAACATGGAAAATGCTATCCGGCCACGCAGCGGCGTAGTCCGCCAGGGACATTCCATTGGATGCACGGTTCCTTCGGGACAAACTGGCGAATGACCGAAATGCAGGCGGCGATCGGGCGGCTCGCCCTTCGCCGACTGCCGGAGTGGCTCCGGCTTCGCCGAAGAAACGCCGCCCTGCTGACCCGGCAACTCCGGGGCGTGGCCGGACTCCGCCTGGCACTGCCTCCGGACCACGTGGAACATAGCTACTATAAATACTACGCCTTCATCGAGCCCGAGCGGCTTCGTCCGGGCTGGTCGCGCGACCGAATACTGGCCGCGCTGACCGCGGAGGGCATCCCCTGCGGTAGCGGCGCGTGCCCCGAGATCTACCTGGAAAAGTCGTTTGACGGAGGCTCGCTCCGTCCGTTCAAGCGCCTTCCCAACGCCCGGCGACTGGGCGAAACCAGCTTGATGCTTCTCGTTCATCCCACGCTCGCAGAGCAGGATCTGCTCGACACTTGTACGGCTCTCAAGAAAGTCCTCCGTGAAGCCGTAGGCGAACATCCGGCAGGGTTGCGCCGGGCGGCATAGTCGACGGCGGATTCAAGACCCAAGCACCCGATCCAAGACAGACTCGAAAGTGGCCGCAATCATTCTCAAGCGACTGTTCGATATCCTCGTAGCAGGTGGACTGCTGCTCGGACTGGCACCGATCATACTGCCGGTCGCTGCCTTGATCCGCATGACCATGGGCAAGCCGATGGTCTTTCGGCAAATTCGTCCCGGCAGACACCGTCGTCCGATGACGGTCTACAAGTTCCGGACAATGACGGACGCGTGCGACGAGCACGGAAACCCTCTGCCCGATGCGGAGCGGCTGACATGGCTCGGCAAGATCCTGAGAAAGACGAGCCTGGATGAGCTACCGCAACTGTGGAACGTCTTCCGGGGCGACATGTCGCTCGTCGGACCTCGCCCGCTCTTGATGCGGTATCTTCCGTACTACACCGACCGCGAGTCGCTGCGATTCACGGTCCCGCCGGGAATTACCGGTTGGGCGCAGGTTCATGGCCGCAACCTGCTCGGGTGGCAAGAACGGCTCGAGCTCGACGCCTGGTATGTCGAGAACTGGTCGCTGCTGCTGGACATGCGGATCCTTTGGCTTACTGCGATCGCCGTGTTCACCCGCCGCGGGGTCGTCGTCGATCCGCGGAGCACCGGTGGCAAGGATCTCGACGAAGAGCGAATGGACCAGTCGGAGTTTCTCGGCCGTGCAAGTACGACTCGCGTCTAGCTCCGAGGCCGATAGGATCGTCGCGATCCTTCAGGCCAATTTCGCGCGGGATCGGCTCGGATACACGATCTACGGCGCAAGCGGCATCGCGACCTACATCCGCGACCTGATCGAGCATCAGGACCACGGGGGCAGCCTTTGGTATGTCCTGGTCGATGGCGACGGCTCAGTTCAGGGATTTGCCGAGATCCGCCGCGACGCGAAGAGCTTGTTCCTGAACCATACGTACGTCAACGCCCCGTCGCGCGGTCCCGGCGTCGGCACAACGCTCCTCTATCACGCCGTTGTGCACGCTCGCAACGCGGGGCAGAACCGCGCCACCCTCGATGTGTTCGACGACAATCCCTCCGTCCGCCGCGGGCATCGCGCGCTGGGCTTCCGGGAAGTGGATGAGTTCTGTTGGCTGGATGTCCCGACCGCCGATCAGCCGCGGCCGGAGGCCACCTGGTATGCCCACGGCGTCGGCCAGGCCGACCGGGTCCACCACGTCTACGGGTTTTCGGAGTTTTCTCTGGAAACCGCCGAGGGGACG
This sequence comes from Thermoguttaceae bacterium, assembly GCA_040768665.1. Classification (GTDB taxonomy): domain Bacteria; phylum Planctomycetota; class Planctomycetia; order Pirellulales; family Thermoguttaceae; genus JABWBD01. The sequence goes on along the minus strand of JAXGMN010000034.1, from coordinate 36,700 downwards.
TACCGCATCGGCAGGCTGGGGGACGGGTTGTTTCGGGCGACGGATCCCGCGGTGCTCACCGATCCGGTCGCGCGCAAGGCATTGGCGTCGCTCGATGCGCGGCGCCGCTTGCTGTCCATCGCCTCGGCAAAGTTGTTGGGTAGCCAACTGCCCGGTGCGGTGGTTCGGGCGCGGGCGATCCGCATGGCCGGCGAAGTGGATGCAGTGCTGGAATCGCTGGGGAAGTTTCGGGCGTTTTGAATCGACGAGGCCGGCTGCTGCGATCACCTTGATCGCTCCGCAAGGGGAACGCCCTACTTTGTCGGCCAGCGCAACAGGGCGGAAGCCCAGGAGAGGCCGAGGCCGAATCCGCAGAGAACAACCGTCTGGCCACCGGCGAGGCGGCCGGCCTTCCAGGCGTCCTTCAATGCGATCGGCACCGACGCCGACACCGTGTTGCCCACCTCCGCCAGGTTGCCGAATACCTGCTCCTGTCGAATCCGAAGCAGTTGCGTCAGGCTGTCCAGCGCGGCGCGGCTTGCCTGGTGAAAGATATAGAGATCGACGTCGGACGTGGAGAGTTGGTTTCGCTCAAGCAGTAAACGGATATGCGGCGGTATTTTGGAACTGACGAAACTGAGGATTCCGATGCCGTCCATATGGATGACATCCATCGGCTTGCCATTTCCCGGCGACTCCGCGCTGGACCCGCTCGAAAGCGGGCGAGGCAAGCGGCAGCCGCCCGCCGGAATGATGAACTTCTGATGGTGCTCGCCGGCCGTCCCGCAGGCGATGTCGAGAATCCCCTCGCCGGGCTCGCACGCGCTGATCCAGGAGGCTGCCGCTCCGTCGCCGAAGAGTACGCGGGTCGACTGGTCGTGCTTGGGGATGAACTTGGAATAGGTATCGGCATTGACCACCAGCACGTTGGCGGCCATGTTGGTGTGGATTAACCCCCGCGCCACCGCCAGACTGTAAGGGTAGCCCGAGCAGCCGAGATCGATGTCCATTGCGAAGACCCGCTCTGGCAGGCCAAGGCGCCCGTGGAGGATGCACGAATTCGGCGGAAGAATGTGATCTGCCGTCTCGGTGCAGAAAAGGATCGCATCGAGCTTCTCAGGCAAATCGGGGTTTGCCGCGAACAGACTGCGGCAGGCCTCGGTCGCCAGGTCGACGGCCGTCTGATCGGCAGCGGCAATGTAACGGCGCCGGACGCCCGCCCGTGCCTCGATCCGCCGCATGTCCCAGCCGGGGTTCTCCTCCAGCAGTTGCTCGTTGGTCACCGCCTGTTCCGGCAAGGCGTAGGCGATGTCGCGGATGCAAACGGTCATGAACGGACCTCGGCAGCGCGCAGCTCATTGTCCAGCAAACGGACGAGATGCTCGACGATCCTCTCCACAGAGCGAAAAGGGGATTGCGACTGCCCTGCATTGAGCACCTGCTCCCCCGCCACGGCGACAGCCACGCCGTATTCGTCGACCACCGCATTCTGAAGGCGAAATACCAGTTCGACCAGACCGAGCGAATCGAGACCGTCCAGATTTCCCGTCTCGCCGATCGGCAACTGCTCACCCTCGGGAGCGCTCGCGTTCATCGCCTCCAGCACGCCAACGACCGTTTCTCGAACCCTTTTTCTCGTGAAGGACATCCATTTCCTCGCAATCGACGCATGAGGATGTGGGGACAGGCAATCTGGGTCGACTTTTATCGCCGAGGGGGAGCCGTGTCAATGGCAAGTTCGGCGCGGTTCAATGACGGCGACTGGTCTGATGAAAAAGGGACTGGCTCCGCAAGACCTTCACCTTCGGTCCCATTCACCCAGGGTCGCTTGCGGTGAATGTCCCTTTTTCAGCACGATGCCGCGGCATTCCGCGTTGCTATAGCGGGGCCGCTAAGACCGCCTGGAATGACTATTTCTTCGGCTTGATGAACATCACCTCCGCGCGTCCGATCCATCCCGATCGCAAGTCGACGCGGAACCAGCCCTCACTGTTCTTCTCATGAAACCGCACGGGGGATCGCTTCCCGAATCCGTCGAGGTCGTACTGGGCCCAGGTCTTGCCCATATCCGGCGATACGATGTATCCCGTGGAGTACGGCGATGCCGTCGCGTAATGCGATGCCAGGATCACGCCGTCCTGGATGATCATGTTGGCCGATTCGTATTCCGGGTTGAACAAGAGCGTATGGGCTTCGGGGTTCGCCAGGTCGGCGGGGTCGCACCGAAAGATTCCCCGGTCGTGCGGCGTGGGGCCATTTGCGTCGGCAACCCAGTAGAGCTTGCCATCGGCGAAATTGATCCCGCCCGACTTGTACCGCGAGTTCGAAGGCCCCGAGGCGACGATCTTCCAGTTCCACTTGTCGGTGTTCGCGTCGTAGGTTCCTCTCAGCCAATGGCACTCGCGTCCTTCCGGCTGATCGCGATCGCCCGTGCACGCATAGAACGCGTTTTCCGCGGGGTTGTACATCACGCAGTGGATGTGGCGGCAAATCACCGGGTTGTCCGGATCGCCGAGCAGGGTGCCCGTCGGGCCTCCACCCGGGCGTCCGTTGTCGCGGTAGTGGGGATTCTGGCCGAAGGCATACGCAATCTTGACCGTCTGCCCGCCGTCGGTCGAGTAGTAGATGTTCACCGGCGACGCGCCCCCGAGGACGTTGCAGTAATTGCCCCACACGAGCATCTCACGGCCGCTGACTTCCCAGGAATTGACGCCCGAGAGCGGATGGAAATACCAGCCGGGTTGTTCCGGGTCCTGCGGCTTGTGTGGGACGTAGTCGGCGCCGTCCGTGCCTTTCACGGTGACGGAATGGCAACTCTTCAAATTGTCGGTGCTGAGAAAAAGCCGCTCGCGAGTCGCGAACACAATGTTTCCATTTTTCAAGATGCGGCTGAACGTGATGTGGTCGGCTTCCGGAAAAGCGAGCCGGTGCGGCCAGGTGCGGCCGTTGTCCTCCGAGAGGAAAACGGCTCCGTCCGCGAAACCGAACGCCTTGTGATCGCGTTGCGAGTCGATGTAGGGTCCCGCGGGCTGGAGGCGGTACCAAAAGTGGTCCGTGGAGGGGAAATCGGATTGGCTCGTCATTGCTTGGGCTCGACGGGGATAGCTGGCCGATACCCAGAGTCCGCCTGCCGTAGCCGCAGTGATGCCCAGAAAGCCGCGACGGTTGAAATGTCGTTCTTGCGCCATGATGAGATGCCTTTGGTTTGAGGGACGGTTGCCGGCATAGAAACCACCGCCATGGCTCGCCGCTGCGCCTGGACGACCACGGCGGCCGGGCTGCGGCCGTTTGCCGCTTTTCAGGCCGGGGCCATGTCCCTATCCCTAACTTGCCTGCGCTGGCGTGTCAAGAATCTGCGAAGGTCCATTGCCGAACGATCCCCCGGCGTTTCTTTCCACTGTGGATGCGGAAGGTTATCATGGGGCGTGATCGCTGACCATCCGTGCGGAATGTAACCGTTCATGGGGCGGAAGAGAGCGGGACATGTTCATGTTTTCGGCCGACGTCTTTGGCGCCACAACACTCGAATTGGCCGAAAAATGGACCGGTCTCCAGCCGCGGGCGTGAACGGTTACGCGCGCAAACCAACCAGAACGGAGCCTGACCATGAAAACGCATAGCCTTCTCTCCATCGCGCCGGCGTGTCTTTTCCTCGCCGTTACTGTTTGCCCGGCGAGCGAGGCGGCGTCCCCAGAAAAGGGCACAACGCCCGCACCGCCGAAGACCATCAAGTCAAAAATGGAGCCCGGCTACACGATCCCCATCGTGGATATCAGCGGAGAGAAACATCGCCAGGTGATCGTCGACCGGGAACCCGGTCAGTATCTCGGCCATCCCACGACGGTTCTGCTGGAAGACGGTCGAACGATGTTGATCGTCTATCCCAAGGGCCATGGTCGAGGGGCCATCGTGTACAAGCGCAGCACCGACGGCGGCCTGACCTGGTCAGACCGGCTGCCGACGCCGGCAAACTGGACCACCTCGCTGGAAGTGCCCACGCTGCACCGCGTCGTCGACCCGGCCGGAAAGAAACGAATCATCATGTTTAGCGGCTTGTACCCGATCCGCATGGCCGTCACGGAAGACGACGGGGCGACCTGGAGTGAACTCAAGCCCATCGGTGACTTTGGCGGCGTGGTCACCATGGCCACCGTAATCGATCTGAAGACCGGTCCCGGCCACTATCTGGCCTTCTTCCATGACGACGGGCGATTCATCCGCGGAGGCGATTCGTCTCGCTACTTCATCAAGAGCCTGCACGGCGATCACGCCTCTCCGGCGGCTAAGCCATGGCGGTTCTGGGTCTACACCACGCTGTCCAGGGACGGCGGCCTCACTTGGAGCGTGCCCGTACCGATCGCCATGTTGCCGGAAGCGAGCCTGTGCGAGCCGGGCGTGTTGCGGTCACCGGACGGCAAGCAGATCGCCGTGCTGTTGCGGGAGAATTCGCGAAAACACAATTCCTTCGTCCTCTTCAGCGACGATGAGGGTCTGAGTTTCACCGAACCTCGCGAGCTGCCCGCCGCCCTGACGGGTGACCGGCATGCGGCAAGATACGCCCCGGACGGCCGGCTGTTCATCACTTTCCGCGACACGACCCACGTGAGCCCCACGAAGGGCGACTGGGTCGGCTGGGTCGGCACCTACCAGGACATTGTCCAAGGCAAGGAAGGCCAGTACCGGGTCCGCATCATGGACAATACCAAAGGCGCCGACTGCGCCTATCCCGGTGTCGAGCTGCTCCCCGACGGAACGTTGGTCACCACGACCTACGGACACTGGACCGAAGGCGAAATGCCCTACATCGTGAGTGTCCGATTCACGCTGGAGGAATTAGACCGGAAGCTCCGGTAGGCCGGTATCCCGTCAACTTTCCATTGGCGGGTGTAGCCGAACTTGCGGGATTTCGGAGTGAGTCGCTAGAGACACGAACTGTCAAGAGTTCGGCTACCCATTCCACCGTGCTTTCGCCGGCTCCGCCAAGAGTCAGCCGCACGCGCTACGCGCCGACTGCTTCGTGGACAGACCAGGCGGCAACGGCTAGAATAGCCTGAGGCAGTGAATCGATCCGGTCGCAACCCTATTTGGTGGAGGACCACGATGCCGACCTACGAATTCGAATGCCGACAATGTGGTGAGACGTTCACACGGCAGCAGACATTTGCAGAACACGACCGGCACAAGACAATCAAGTGCCCTAAGTGTGGCAGCAAGAAGGTCGAGCAGTTGATCAGCCCGGCTTTTGCCAAGACTTCCAAGAAGTCGTAAGGCGTACCCGGCATTGACCAACACGCACCTGGGCTGGCTAGTGCCTTGTCCACGCTAAAAGTTCGGGTCGCGCCTTGCTAGGCGATTGATCATTGTCCGCACGAAATCGCGTGCCCGACCGAAAATTTAGTCTGGACGACGCACTAGGGGCCTCGGCAATCAGGCCTGACCGTCGACAAAGTCCTTTTTGACCAGGACGACGTCTTCTTCCTGCTCCTCGTTGAGCACGAAGCCGCGGTTGCGGAAAGTGGCGAGCATACGCGCGTTCTCCTTCGAGGTCTCCGCGACGACTCGCTGCACGCCCCATCGCTTTGCCACTTCGAGGCTGTAGTCGGTGAGCAGGCCGCCAAGACCGTGGCCGTGCCAGCGGTCGACGACGATCACGGCATACTCGGCGGCGTCGTGGTTCATGTCGGCAACCAGCCGGCCGACGCCGATCAGCTTGCGCTCTCCCTCCTCCTCAACCTCGGCGACGATGCCGATCTCCCGGTCGTAATCGATGAAGCAGTAGCGAGAAGCCATCTCGTGCGTGGTCTGCTTGAAGAGATAGCTGAACCGGAACCAGAGCGACTGGGTCGAACAGCCGGCCAGCAGTTCGTGCCACATCGGCTCGTCTTCCGGCTTGATGGGCCGCAGCACCACTGCCGTGCCATCCTTGAGCCGGCGCTCGGTGACGAATTCCTCCGGATAGGGGCGGATGGCGAGGTGAGCGTACGGACGGACGGTGTGCACGACGAGCTCGCGGTCGACGATCACGCGAGCATCCAATGCAACCACGTCCTCCGGGGTGACCAGGAGCGGATTGACGTCCAGCTCCTTGATCTCGGGATAGTCGGCCACGAGGTAGGAAAACCGCATGAGAATCTCGATCAGCCGGTCGATGTTCACGCCCGGCCGCCCGCGATAGCCCTGCAAGAGCGGCCACGACTTGAGCGACTCGAGCATGCGACGGGCGAGCGCTTCGGTCAACGGGGGCAGGGCCAGCGCGCGGTCGCGGAAGACTTCCGCCGCGATGCCGCCCATGCCGACCATGATGACGGAGCCGAAAACCGGGTCGCGTTTGGTGCCGATGATCAGTTCGAAGCCGTTGGGGTAGGTCACCATCTTCTGCACGGTGACGCCGACGATCGTCGCATCGGGTCGTTTTTCACCGGCCGTCTTCATCATCCTGTTGAAGGCCTGGCGGACGGCGTCGGCGCTGCCGAGGTTGAGGACCACGCCGCCGACGTCGGTCTTATGCGTGATTTGCGGCGAGTGAATCTTCATGACGACGGGAAACAGAGCCGTTCGGCGACTTCGACGGCTTCCTCGGCCGTGCGCGCCAGATGCGGCTTGGTCACCGGGATCTCGTAGGCCTCCAGGAAGGCTTTTGAGACGTTTTCCGAGAGAATGTCGCTGCCTTCCGTCAGGATGGTGTCGAAGACGCCCTTGAGCCGCTTCCGGTCGAGGCTGAAGGACATGGGGATGTCGCGAGGCGTCTCATGAAGGATCTGGAGGTTGCGCGCGTAGGAGACCAGGTGCATGAAAGCACGCACCGCCTGCTCCGGCTTCGTGTAGCTGGGTATTCCAGCCTTGTTGAGCAACTGGAGCCCTTCGTCGACCGAACTGCCGCCCATCCATGCACCCAAGACGGGCTTGTGGCCTCCGGCGGCGACCTGGCCGACGGCCGCGGCGGTGCCGGTCGGATCGGTCATTGCCTGCGGCGTGAGAATGACCAGCACCGCGTCGACGCCGGGATCCTCAAGCACGACTTCCAATGCCTTTGAATAGCGTTCCGGCGGAGCATCACCGAGCACGTCGACCGGATTGTTATGGGACCAGAACGGCGGCAAATGCTCGTTGAGTTTCTGAATCGTTTCCTCCGAGAGAGCCGCGAGTTTGCCATCCCGCGCGATCAGGGCGTCGGTCGTCATGACGCCGGGGCCGCCGGCATTGGTGAGAATGGCCAGCCGATCGCCCTTGGGAGGCTGCTGACGGGCGAGCAGTTCGGCGCAATCGAACATGTCTTCGATCTGGAAGATCCGTTCGATACCCGCCCTCTGGAAAGCGGCTTCGTACACGGCGTCGACCCCGGCCATCGCGCCCGTATGGGAGGCGGCAGCCTGGGCCGACTCGGCAAAACGACCCGCCTTGTAGGCCACGATCGGCTTGGTTCTTGCGAAGGCGCGGGCGGCCGACATGAATTCGCGTGCCTCGTTGATCGACTCGATGTAGAGGATGATCGACTGGGTCTCGGTGGCCGATCCGAAATAGTCGATCAGATCGCCCATGCTCACGTCGAGCATGTTGCCCACCGAGACGAAGTAGGAGAACCCGATCCCCTCGTCGATTGCCCAATCGAGCACCGAGGTGCACAGCGCCCCGGACTGGGAGATGAAGCCGATATGTCCCTTCTTCGGCGTGGCGGCGGCAAAGCTTGCGTTGAGCGAAATGCCCGGCACGATGATGCCCAGGCAGTTCGGCCCGAGGATACGCATGTCGTCGAATTTCCTCTGTTCCTCGATGACCTGCTGCTCGAGCTTTCGGCCTTCTTCACCGATCTCGCGAAACCCGGCAGAAATAATGACGATGCCGCGCGTGCCGACCTCTCCGAGCGATCGCACCAGGGCTGGCACGCTAATGGCCGGTGTGCATATCACTGCCAGGTCGGGCGCGTGGGGCAGGCTGAAAACGTCTTTATACGCCTGAATTCCTTGGACCGACTCCCGCTTGGGATTTACTGGATAAACAACTCCGCGGAATCCGGAACCGATCAGGTTTCGAAGTACCGTGTAGCCGACGCTGGTCGGCGTATCGCTGGCCCCTATGACGGCAACGCGGTGCGGGTCAAAGATCTTGTCGAGGTTCAGAATACTCACAGTATACTCCTGCCGGGGAGATTGAATTCGGCTGTTAGCCAGGGATGCGCGGACGGCGAGCCGAGAAACGGGTCAATATAGTATGTCGACGCAAGAAGCGAAAGGATTAAGGGATACGTCCAACGTATCCGTCTACGCAGAATTTTCTAGTCCCGGAAATCAAACGGCTTGTGCAGGACGTGCGGATTTCGCAGGGCCGGGTGCCATCGATACCTCAATTTGGTGTATAGGTATTGCATTGGCGATCCGTTCCACCAGAAAGACGGGTCAGGGAATAGGAGCATATCCCAAAACCGTCGGGGACTGGCTCATTTTGCGGAGTCTTCGGAGCAAAATGTGCCTGTCCCCCTCTCTTCGCACGGTTCTGGGATAGGCTCTAAGGCGAACCGACCCCGGCTGGTTGCAGTCGGCTCGAACGCAGGAAAACCTGCCGCACACTTGGGACCGCACGGATTGTACCCCACGCAGCGAGACGTCATGATGAAGCAGACCGGCATCGCACGCGAAACTCTTCCCATCTCAGGCCGGTCTTCTCCAGCAGGGGGTTGCCATGCAAGAGGCGATCGACACTTGCAGGCGCGGAACGGTGCAGTGGGTGAAGGGGAATCTCGACAGGGCCGTCGAACTCTTCGACGAGGCGATCCGGCTCGATACCAATTATGCAACGGCGTATTGCAACCGCGGTTCGGTTCAGATCGCCCGTGGCGATTTCGAGGCGGCCGTTGCCGATCTTACCCACGCCATTCGCATCGATGCCGCTTATGCCCGCGCATACAACAACCGTGGCTATGCCCGTCGGAAGATGAACGATCTGGAAAAGGCGATCGCTGATTTTTCGGAAGCGATTCGTCTGGATCCGCAGTACGTCGAAGCTTACCGGAATCGCTACGAGACGTTCAAGCTTCTCGGCCAGGCGGAGGAGTGCCAACGTGACCGGGCCCGTTATCAGGAACTCAAGCAACAGAAAAAGCAGCCGGTGGCAGGCGGTCGTCGCTAGACCCTGTTTCATTCTTGCCGCCGGCGCGCCGCGGCTCTACCAGGTTTCCCGGTGGACCGCGTCGCTCCGGTAGCGGGTTCGGGGCTCGTGCGATTCCGCCGGCCAGCCAACCGCAATCACCGATACCGGCACAACCTCCTCCGGTACGTTCAGGAGCGACCGGATGTGTTGCATGCGGTCTTCCCGCGGGTGAACGCCGAGCCAGCACGCACCGAGGCCCGTGCTGGCGGCAGCCAGCAAGAGGTTTTCGATCGCCGCACCGCAGTCCTGCAGGAGATACGACAACTGCCGATCGTGCGCGCGGCGCAGATCGCCGCAAACGACCACGCCGACTGCTGCATCGGCCAACATCCTTCCATTCGGCAGGCCGCCGGCGATCCCGGCCAGCAAATCCCGGTTGCGGACGACAACAAACTCCCACGGGTCCTTGGCAGCCGCAGACGGCGCGGCCATCGCCGCCTCCAAAAGATCGTGCACCAGATCATCCGGCACTTCCTTCGGCTGATAGACGCGAACACTGCGGCGTGAGAACAGGTAGTTCAGGCGTGGGTTCATGATGGGCCTCCGTGGTGTCTTGAAGCAGCGGCCGCGATCCGGCGAGTCGCGCCGGCCGACGGGCCGGATCCGTTTTCCTCTCTGAACGTATTTCGAACACCGACAGTCGTCAAGGGCCGCCACTTTACAGGCATTCCGCCCTCCGCCATACTCAGTGCGGGCGGTCCGCGCCTGCGGGTGATGAAAAAGAGTGGTGGCTCCGCAGAACCTTCGATTTCAGGTTCCCGTTACCCACAATGACTTGTGGTGCCTGTTTCCTTTTTCATCAGGCCGGTCCGAGCCTGCGAATCGGGCAGACCGAGGTATTTGGCGCAACCGAGTACCGGGACGATTCTCGAAGAAGACAGGAGACCTGCCGTGGCGATGACCAGCAGAGATCGAATGCTTGCCGCACTTCACCGCGAGATACCGGACCGCCTGCCGGTGTCGGTACACCAATGGCAGCAATACCACCTGGACCGCTTCCTGGGCGGGATCACCCCGCTGGAAGCATTCGAACGGTTCGGCATGGACGCCCAGATCCAGTACTTCGAATCGATGGGACAATTCTGGCTCGTCGATGCCGATTTCGCCAGGTTTTCCACGGCGGATTGGATCGACGAAGCTCGTATCGTCAGCAACGATCCGGACAACCGCATCGTCCATCACACGATTCGCACGCCCGCCGGCGAACTGACCTACAAGACGGCGGGAAACCGCATGACGACCTGGATCACGGAGTACCTGGTGAAGCGAAACGAAGACATCGAGTGGATCGGCAGATACATGCCGGTGCCGCCTTTGGATCTCCGCCCGATTGCCGAGCTTTACGACCGGATCGGCGACCGGGGCATTTTGCGGGGCTTCGTCTGGGGCGACCAGGCGGGCTGCTGGCAACACGCCTGCTGCCTGATGGACGTGAACCAGTTGATCCTCAAGTGCATCGACGAACCCGATTGGGTACACCGATTCCTCGCCATTCTGCTCGAGAAGAAGTTGCGCTTTGTCGAGTCGATGAAGGGAGCGAAATTCGATCTCGTAGAAACAGGCGGCGGAGCGGCCTCGTCGACGGTCGTCTCGCCCAAGCTCCACGCCGAATTCTGCCTGCCCTACGACCGCAAGCTCCACGAAGCCCTCCATGATCTCGGGTTCCTGATCACTTACCATACCTGCGGTGGCACGCGCGGCATCGAGGAGTCGATCGTAGCCAATGGATGCGCCGTCTCGGAGACGCTTGCCCCACCGAGCGTCGGCGGCAACCAGGAGCCATGGGAACTTGCCGCCAAGTTCGACGGACAAGTGGCGATGATCGGCGGCGTGGACCAGTTCAACGTGGTGACCGACGGAAGCGGCGATTTGATTCGCCGCACCGTGCAGAAGCTCTTCGAAACGGTCGGTGCCCGCGGCGGATATATCTGTTCCTTGAGCGACCACTTTTTCGAGACGCCGCCGGAGAAGCTTGAGCTATTTGCCGATGCGGCTCGCGACTGCCTCTACTGATGATTTCAGTACCGCCGCCAGAACGCGGCCGAAAACAGAACCAGGATGACGTACAGCTCAAGTCGGCCGAGCATCATCAGCCAGATGAAGAGGAGCTTCGAGGCGGCGCTGAAGTTCGCGTAGTTCTTGGTTGCCCCGATCACGCCCAGGCCCGGACCGATATTGTTCAACGTGGCGGCCACCGCGCTGGCGGCATCGATCAACTTGTGCTCGATCTCGTGACCGTAATCCGTCCAGGTGCTTTCCGGCTCGACGCCGACGATGAACAGCCAACTGAGGGTGAAGATCGCCAAGACCAGTCCGAAATAGACCGGCACGTTCATACGGAGCTGCTGGTTTTCGACCGGCTCGCCTTGCAGCCGGAGCGGGCGCACGACGCTCGGGTGGTAGGCCTTCTCGATCTCGAGACGGAGCGTCTTGAAAAAGAGGATATGGCGGACGACCTTCAGGCCGCCGCCCGTGCTTCCCGCGCAGCCCCCGATAAACATCAGGACCAGCAGCAGCCCCCGGGCGAAGCTGTTCCACCGGTCGAAATCCGCCGTGCAGAAGCCGGTGGTGGTCATGATCGAGACAACCTGAAACAGCGCGTAGCGCGTTGCCCGGGCGACGGACGTTTCTTCCGAACCATCCGGCGCGGCGGATCGCGCTTGGGCCGCTGCAGAGGCGGGCTGTTCCGCCGGTTTGCCGCCGACACGCTCGATCTGTTCCTCGGTCGATTCGATGGACTGCTTTCCGGTGGCCGACGGGCGGAAGTCGTTGTGGCACAGCCCCGCGACCACCACCACGGCGGTCGCGATGCCGAGGACGCCGACATAGGTCCGCCACTCCACGTCCGCGAAAGCGCGCCGCACCTCCCGGCGAGTCAGCGCGTACAGCAACATGAAGTTGGTGCCGGCGAGAAACATGAACCCGGCAATCGTCATCTCGATCAACGGCCCATTCAGCCCGGGAACGGTGGCGAAATGAGCGACGCTGGCGTTGTAGGTGCTGAATCCTCCAGTTGCCATCGTGCCGAATGCGTGGCAGAGGGCATCGAATGGCGAGAGCCCCTCGAACACCAGGATGACCGTCAGCAAGAGATTCAAGCCTGCGTAGATGACAAACAGCACCCATGCCGTATGCTGCATGCGCGCCTGGGGCGACGAGTGGCTGGGCCCGGGCATCTCCGCCCGCATCATCGCCTTGCCGGCAGAGCCTTGCCCCAGGATCGCGACAAACAGCACGATAATCCCCAGGCCGCCGAGAAAGTGCGTGCTCGATCGCCAGAAGAGAATGCAGCGCGGAACGAGGACCGGATCCTCAAGGTCGGTCAGCACCGTCGCGCCCGTGGTACTGAAGCCCGACTGCGATTCAAACATCGCGTCGACAAAGTGCATTCGGATCCCCGGCGCCCGCTGGGTCGCCGCCAACTCGTAAGGCAGCGCCCCCAGCACGGTTGCAAGGACCCAACTCAGGCCCACCACTGCCATCGCTTCGCGACGAAACAGGGGGCCGCGGCCGTTTCGGCCGAGGTAGCGGAGGCCAATTCCCGCTGCAAAGCAGAGAACGATCGAACCCAATAGCGCCAGAATTCCTCGCTGTTCGTGTTCCCACCGACCACCGAGGATCGGAAGGCCCCACGGCAGGCTGAAGGCCATCGATCCGCCGATCAGCATTGCCACGAGGCTGAGCATTCGGGCGACGAGCGACGTGTTCATCGGAACTCGAATTGTGGGTGCGGCAGCCCGGGAAACCGAGGGTTTGGCTCCATCGCACAGGCAGGATTTCCGCGAGATTTGAGCCTGCGGCGACGGTGCCTGCCCCGATTTCCCGGGCTGCGGATGGGCGACGGGGCGCGGCCGGGGGCTATGTCCTGCCGCGACTGAAAAACTTGAGCGTATTCTCCACAACCTCTTCCTGGACCATGGCCACAACGGTATCGCCCGGAGCAAGTCGGTCGTCGGCCCCGGGCACCTGGACATAATTCTCGCGTATCACCGCCGCAATCAGGCACTGCGAAGGCAAACTGACATTGGCCAGCACGTGTTCCGTGGCCGCGACGCCGGGAAGCACCTCGATTTCAAGAATATCGATCCCCGCGCCCGAAGCCAGCGGCATTCGCGTAATCACGGGGCCGGTGTTCAGAAACCCCAGCACCTGCTTGGACACGACCTCGCGAGGACTCACCGTGTGGTCGATCCCCAATTTACCAACGACATTGGCGTAGTCAGGCCGACTCACCACCGCGATAACCGCCTTCGCGCCCAACTCGCGGGCCTCGACGCCGGCCATGATGTTGTTCTCGTCGTTGCCCGTACACGCAACGAAGACGTCGGCGCTGCCCACACGCTCTTCTTCGAGCGATGCGCGCCGCTGGATGTCGTTGTGGACCACCGTAGTATGCTTCAGATGCGAGGCGAGGAAGTCGCAGCGATCTGCATCCGACTCGATCAGCACAACGCCGAACCGCCGGCCTTCCAGAACCCTGGCCAGGTGGTAGCCGGTTTCGCCGCCGCCGGCAATGACGACGCCCCGTTTTCGTGCCGGTTCGATTTCGAAAAGATCCTTGACGTCGTCGATCTCCTCGTGACTGCCGATGAGCGTGATCCGGTCGCCGAGCATGACCTGGTCCGACGCCCCTGCGATCCAGATCCGGCCGCCGCGCGAAATCGACCCGATCCGAACCCCTTTGGGAAGCTTGAGTTCCTTCAGAGGAACCCCGACTGCGGATGCCTTCTCCGCCACGGCAATCTCCTGCATCTCCAGTTCGCCGCGAGCGAAGTTTTCGACGGCCACCAGTCCCGGATGGCGAATGCCGCGGGCCAACTCCATGGCGGAAAGGTGCTCGAGGCTGAGCAGCCGATCGATGTGGAAATGGCGCTGGTAATCGAACGTGCTCAGGTCGCGAAACACGGGGGCATACACACGCGCCACGCCGCGGCGGCAACCCATTCCTTTCGCCATGCTGGAGGCAATCATGTTGACCTCGTCGCCGTTGGTCACCGCCAGGCAAAGGTCCGCTCCCATCACGCCCGCCTGGAACAGCACGCTCGATTGCGCAGCCTCGCCGGTCAGGGCCCGAACGTCCAATTCATCGTTCACCCGCCGCACCACCGCCGGATCATGGTCGATGACAACGACGCTATGGCGATGCTGGCAGAGCAGTTCGGCGATCGATGTTCCGACCGTTCCCGCTCCCAAGACCACGATTCTCATGTCGATTCCCTCAAATCCAGAACATTTCAGAGGGAAGACGCCCCGGCTACGTCCCGCTTGTCAAGCCCGCCGCTGCACACATCCAGGGACCCCCGCGGGTTCGTTCTGCCGGTGAACAAGGTGTTGCGGCCCGTCGACTGGACCCCTCAAGGAACTCCAACCTTACCGACTACCGCACGTTGGTCCCGCTCGACACCAACAGATCTCCCTCGGCACGCCCCCGGCCGCCGGCCGCTAAACCAGCCACGCGATCACCTGAAGCACCACGAACACCGCCGCCATGAAGCCGACGATCCACACGCCGATCCGAAACGCGTGCGAAAGGACCTCACGCATCGGTTCGTGGCGGGTGGCCGCATAGACCAGGCTCACCGAGAGAATGAGCGGAACGGCAAACCAGAAGTCCTCGGCTCCGAGGACGGCTAGCATCGGAATGTCCATCAGTGTTATTCGCTCCGGGGCTGCAACGACGCTGTGCAAGATTACGGGCTGGCCGTGTCGGGGGATTTTGCGTCCGTGTCACCCTCGTCTTCGTCCTCTTCGGTACCCACGGGACCGCCCCAAGCATCGTAGATGGCCAGGATGTTGAGCAAGCCGGCGACCATCGTGTACACGGTTCCCAACTCAAAGAAGCGGTGCAGTCTCTTGTGAAGTTCGTGAACCGTTGGTTGGCCCTCCCGTCTTGGTTCACCGAACTGGTCGAAATGGCCCCCGAGCGCCGGAGGCGCCATGAATCCGCCCAGAAGCGGCTCTTTGCCGTGCCGAACTCGATTGGCCTGAACCAGCGCGGGTAGAGCCGGCAGGCCGGCGCCCAATTGGCACAAGTACGGTAGACGTCGATCCCCGGGCCGCCAGGAAGCATAGACCACCCGGCCCCATCCCAACTCGCTGCTGCCTCCGAGGTACACGCCGTAGGCGAAAATCCCCATGACGCTGACGAAATAGAGGATGGCCTTGGCGGTTCGCCCCTGGTACAGGTGCCCCAGCCCTGGGATAAGCCAAGCCAGAAAGGCCGCCAGCCCGGGATCTTTGAGCTCGACTTCGGTTTGGCCCGCTTTGCCGACCAATTCTTTAGCCACGGAGGCTCCTTGCCACGACAGACCTTCGGAGATTCTCCCCTGAATTTGTGGGGAAGCTCCGGTCACCTTATCAGGGCGGTTACAGTCCTCCCGCCACCTATTCCAAGTATTCTAATTTCACACAAGAGTATTTGCCAGGGCATCAGGTCGCCGGGGCGACTGCCTGCGGACGGATCGGGGCAAGATGCCCCAACAGATCACGACGGTTGACGATACCCTGGACGCGGCTGCCCCGCATGACGGGCGGACGTTAGATCCCTAACAGGCGGAATGGACCGGTTCGGACGACCATCGTCTCGCAAAGTGATGGAGGATCAGAAATTTTCCAGGAATCTCCGGCAGGCGTGGATGAGGTGGGGCATCACTTCCGCCGCAGGCCACGTGCTGAAACCAAGGGCAAGCACGGCGCATCCGAGCATCCGCATCCGGTCTCGCGGCGCCCGCCACGCCCAGAGAACGGCAACCGCTGCAAGCGTGCCCAGCAGGCCTCGAAAGAAGTCGGGCAGGTTCGCAGACCGCGACTGGGAGAGTGTCTGTCCCATCTCGCTGAAACCGTTCAACGCGGTAGTGAAAAGAAATGCCGCTAAAGTGCTGCGTCCCAGCACCCACCAGGACAGGGCCAGGATGCCGGCGAAGAGGACAAAATGGCCGGCGTTGAACGCGGCTGTCGGGCCCAAGGCCCGAAGCGACAGGGGCAGCGGCACAAGCAGCGCTGCCACGGCAGCGATCACCGCTGTCACGAGTGCGATTACCTTCCAATCAGTTCCCATCCACAACTTCCCGCACCGCGGTTGAATTCTTGTAACCGTTCACGCCCACGGCCGGGGACAGGTCCATTTTTCGGCCAATTCGGGTGTTTTGGCGTCGATGGCGTTGGCCGAAAACATGGACCTGTCCCTCTCTTCCGTGGGCGCGAACGGTTACGAATTTTTCAGCGGAACATCATTCGTTTTTGCGCGATCCGAAGCAAGGCCACTTTTGTATTGATTGCTGGAGCACTAGCCCAATTCCTCGCCGCGGCTGAGCAACAGCCAAAGGAAAAACGGCCCGCCAACTAGCGCGGTGATGATGCCGACGGGGAGTTCCGTCGGCGCCAGTGCCGTCCGTGCCACGGTATCGCAGACAACGAGAAATCCGCCGCCGAACAGGAGCGTCGCAGGGGTCAGGTACCGGTGGTCGGAGCCGACCAACAGCCGGCATATATGCGGAGCCATCAGTCCCACGAAGCCGATCGGCCCACAGACGGCCACCACCGCGCCGACCATCGAGCTTGCCGTGAAGAATACGACGAGCCGCGTGCGACGCAAGTCAACTCCGCGGGCAATGGCCAGTTCGTCGCCCGTGGTGATCAAATTCAACTCGTGGGTGAGGTAGAGGATTGCCGCCGCCCCGGCCGCCAGTACGGGCAGAGCGCCGAGCACCTCGTCCGAGCCGACCACGTTGTCCAGCCCGCCCATCACCCACCGGAGCATCCGGTATGTGCGAGTGAAGTCGCTCAGGTACTGCAGAAAGAGAATCAGGCTGGAAAAGAAAAAGCTTACGGCGACGCCCGCCAGAAGCATGGTCGCCGTGGAAAAGCCCTGCCGTGCGTGCGTCAGCCCATAGACAAGCAAGATCGCAGTCCACGCGCCCGCAAAGGCGCACCACGAACTCCCCGCGATGCCCAGAAGCGAGAAGCTCAGCCCCAGATGGATGTAAGCGGATGCCCCCAGCGACGCCCCGCTGGCCACGCCGAGTGTGAACGGCGTGGCCAGCGGATTGCGAAACATCGCCTGAAATGCCATTCCACTTACGGCCAGACCGCTCCCGGCCAGAAACGCCATTGCCACGCGAGGCAGTCGAATCTGCCACAGGATCCGCGCGGACATGGCGTCGATCGGCTGCCAAAGCGCCCGCACGGGAATCTCCTGCATACCGATGAAGGGCGCGGCAGCCAGCACCACCATTGCCAGCGCGAGGAGCAGCAAGAGCACCAAGGTCCGCCTCATGGCTCAGTTTCCGGCAGAGCAGGGACAATGACGGGCAACCGGGCGTGGGGATGCGGCACGAGGAGCAGCGGAACGCCGTAGATCCGCTCAAGAACGCCCCGATTCATGACCTCGCCCGGCGGGCCGCAGAAGGCGACGGCGCCCTCGCGCAGGGCCATGACTCGGTCGCTGTCGAGTGCTGCCCGGTTCACGTCGTGCGTGACGGCGATTACGGTGACACCCGAGCGCCGGTTCGCTCGTGCCAGCACGTCCCGGATCTCAATCTGGTGGCGATAGTCGAGAAAAGTGGTGGGCTCGTCCAGGAGCAACACCTCGGCCCCCTGAGCCAGTGCCGCGGCGATATAGACCTTTTGTCGCTCGCCACCGCTGAGTGTACCAAGCATGCGATCGGCGAATTCCGCGGTCGCGGTTATCTCCAGCGCTTCCCGTACTGCCTGCCGGTCCTCGCGTCCGGCCGATGAAAACGGGCTCAGGTACGGATAGCGGCCCATCAGCACGAACTGCTCGACCGTGAACGGGAACATCCGGGCATCGGCCTGGGGCACGTAGCTGATTCTCCGGGCGAGCTCTTTCTGGCGATAGGAACCCAGCGGTCGGCCGAAGATACGAATTTCGCCGCTGCCGCCGTCGAGAATCCGGTCGATGCACTTCAGCAGCGTGGTTTTGCCGGCCCCATTCGGCCCGATGATCGAGAAATACTCTCCCCGGCGTACCGTGAGCGATACGTCGCGGAGGATCTCCTTCGTTGCCAGCCGGAAAGAGAAGTTGCGGACTTCGATTGCAGCTTCCACTCCGGCTCCCTCACTCAGAGACTTCTGGGTGCTGAAAAAGGGGACAGGCACCGCAACCTCTCGCGCCTATCGTCAAGTCACGCCACCAAGGGTTGCAGAGCCAGTCCCCTTTTTCAGCGGTCTCACTCATGGCTGCGACCATTGCTGTTCGGGATGAAAAAGCCGGGCAAGTCTCTCGGCAAGCAAGATGAAGCGCGGACCGGGGATGAAGGCGTAGTCTTCGTCGAGCACGTGGACGCGACCACGACGGACCGCTTCCACTTCGGAGAGTTGCTGCCAATCGCCGAGGAGCGACTCCCTGCTTCGCGACTGCTCGGGCAGGTTCGGCACCAGGTCGACGATGACTTCGGGATTCAACTTCAGGATTCCCTCGACCGAAAGGACGGGGAAGCCTCCTGCGGTTTCCGCACAGACGTTTCTCCCGCCGGCCAGCTCGATCACGCGGCTGATGAATCCGTCGGAACCTGCCGCGTAGACATCCTGGATGCCGCCGCTGTCGAGCGTACGTTCGGCAACGAACAACACGCGGGGCTGCGGCAGGTTCGCAGTCTGCCGGCGGATCTCGTCCATCGTGTTCCGAATCCGCGTGGAAAGCCACTTGGCTTCGCCTTCCACCCCGCAGGTACACCCGATTGTCGCAAACGAATTCAGAACTCCTTCCAGGTGATCGTGGTGGACGACGAGCGTGTTGATATCGAGTTGCCGCAGCGTCGCGGTCGCCTGATCGTTCCCCTCGCGCGTTATGACCAGGTCCGGCCGCAGCGCAACAATCGCCTCGAAGCTTGGGTCGAGCCACCCGCCGATTCGCGGCAGGCGCCCGGTCTGCGGCGGATAGTTGCAGTAGCGGGTCACGCCGACGACGCGATCGCCGAGGCCGAGCGCAAAAAGCGTCTCGGTAACGCTCGGCGACATGGACACGATGCGTCGGCAGGTTCCAGCGGACGCCGCTTGAGGGGGAGGACTGCGATGGGGCAAGCTCCGCGCAAGCAACACGAGCGCCGCGATCGCCACGAGGATTGCACAGAGCAAAATCCCGGATCGTCTGAAGTCGGCGAGCAGTTTCAACGGCACGTCAAGTCGATTCTGCGGAGGTTTACAGCCAAAGGTGCAGTCGGCCGCCGAGCATGTCGGGCAGGGCTTTCTCGACATGACGGCGGATCTGGCGGTCATGGTAGCGTGTGCTGAAATGGGAGGCAATGATCAGTTCGTTCTTGAAGCGGTCTCGCCGCTCGAGAAGGTCGTCGAGATGCATGTGGCCGAACTTGTGGATCTTGTCCTTGCGATGGCTGGGTGAGACAAACGTCATCTCCAGGATCACCACTTCCGCTTCGTACATCGCCGGGCACTCGTCGAGACCCTCGGGCGAGCTGTCGCCCAAGTAGGCAAGTCGCGGAACGCGAACTTCCCTGGCGATCTCCACCCCGGCGAGTCGCAAGTCGCGGATCTTCTCGCCCGGCAGGTCGAAGTATTCCGGCTTGAGCTTTCGCCGCCGCTCCCAGACGACGTATCCCAGCGACGGCACAGTATGGCGGGTAGCCGATACGGTGACGACCAGTTCGCGCGAGAGTTCGATCTCGCCGCCGGGTTCGACGCCTACCAGCGTGCAGGGCAGGCGACCCCGATCCAGGCGGCTTACCTGGCGCAGGATCTTCTGCATCGGTTCGACGGCATATTCCGGCAGATAGATGGTCGGCGGCTCCATCTTCATCATCCGCCGCCGCGCGACGTACGCAGGCAGGGCCGCCAGGTGGTCGATGTGAGCGTGCGAGACGAACCAGTTCGGAGTGCCCATAAAGGACCAGGGTTGCGCCCCCAGGTCGAACCCGAGTTTGAATTCGGGAATGCGCCAATACGTCTGCACGGCCGCGCGAGAGAAGCCCTCGATCGTGAGGTCTTTGTAGGCAAGCGTGCGGACAGGTTGGTCCGTGAGAATTTCGATTGACAAAGTCGGCTCCGTCTGAGCGGGAATCAAGCGGGATTGGTTCCGTTGCGACCTATGATGATTGGGAACAAGCAACTTGCGGGAACACTTGCCTACCGGTGCTCCTCGCCCTGAGGCTCGGAGCCGATCGGCGGTTCCGAACCGCGCGGGTGATCGTAATTGTCGACATCGGCGAGGTCCAGGGGGCCGGCCTTGTCGTGGCGCGGCAGGAGCCAGATCTCGCCGAACAACTGGTTCTGTTCCACCTGCACATGGCAGTGCCGCACCAGTTCGAGCACGGAGAGAAAGATACCCACCATCGACGACTTGTGCATCCCGAGCGTGAACAACTCACTGAAGGCAACTTGCCCGCGCTCGTCGAGTCGCTCGACGATCCGCGACATGTAAACGTGGATCGGGGTGTCGTCATAGACGATGTTCGACGGCTGAGACGCCTGCGACTCGCGAATGATCCGTCCGAAAGCGCTTACGAGATCCCAAAGTTCCACTTCCCGAATCGGCTCCTCCGCCAGGTCGCGCTGCCGGGGCGGCAGATCGTTGCCGATACGTGGATACCGTTGCTGCCACTCTCGGCTCTTTTCCTCGAGTACACTGGCTGCGTCACGATAGGCCTTGTACTCGAGCAGACGCCGCACCAGTTCTTCGCGGGGGTCCTCGATCGCGTCCTCAACCTCGTCGGCCCGGGGAAGCACCTGCTGCGACTTGATCTCGATCAGCGTGCTCGCCATGGCCAGGAAATCGCCCACAGCGTCGACGTCCAACTGTTCGAGCACCGCCAGGTATTCGAGATATTGGTCGGTGATCAGAGAGATCGGGATGTCGACGATCTCCACCTCATGCTTGCGAACGAGGTACAGAAGCAAATCCAGCGGTCCGCGAAAAACATCCAGATCGACGCGAAAATCCATTTGCAGAGAACCGCCTCAAAAAAAACCCTCGATTGTCGGAAAGCCGCAACTCCCTTGGAGCCTGCTGACAAAGGGGGCGGGCAACGCAACATCTTATGACTGTCGTGAGGTCAGGCCGCCAGCGGTCGGAGAGCCAGTCCCCTTGTTCAGCAGTTACCCTTGGACGGTGCGGACAATTCTTAAGTGTATTCGCAATCGCCACCGTTGGGGAGGGGGCTTGTGCGGCAGATCTTGCCGCACGCCGTGGCCCTTGGAGCTACGCCAAACATGGGGTATATTGCCGGGGTGCGGATCGCACCGGTCCATCAGCCTGGTCTGATGAAAAAAGGGGAAAAACACCGCAAGCAATCGTTGGTGAATGGGACGGAAGAAACTAAGGTCTTCCGAACCCAGTCCCGACCCAGTCCCCTTTTCATTACCCCCACCATCAGCCCTCCGCCATTGCCGGGTTCTGTTATGCCTCGCGTTGCCACCTCGGACGATCTCAAGCCGTACCTGGCACGTTTCGGGCTGCAAACGTTCCGACCCGGGCAGAGGGAGGTCATCCAGACGGTCCTGGACCAGCAGGACTGCCTGTGCGTCATGCCGACCGGCGGCGGCAAGAGCCTCTGCTATCAGTTGCCGGCGCTGGTGTTCGACGGCCTCACGCTGGTGGTCTCGCCGCTGATCGCCCTGATGAAGGACCAGGTCGATCAACTCATGGCTCGTGGGGTAGCGGTCAGCTATATCAACAGCACGCTTCCGCTGGCCGAGCAGTACGGCCGGCTCGACCGCATGGCGGCCGGCGACTACAAGCTGCTCTACGTGGTGCCGGAGCGATTTCGTAGCAGCCGGTTCCTGGAAGCCGCGCGCTCCGTCAAGTTGGAACTGTTGGCCGTGGACGAGGCCCACTGCATAAGCCAGTGGGGGCACGACTTCCGCCCGGACTACGCCCGACTGGGACTGTTCCGCCGCATGCTCGGCAATCCGACGACCATCGCGCTGACAGCGACGGCGACCGACGCGGTCCGTCGCGATATCGTCGAGCAATTGGCTCTCCGGGAGCCTCGGACATTCATCTCCGGATTTGCCCGGCCGAATCTTTTCTACGAGGTCCAGGCGACCCGGACGGAGCGCCAGCGCGTGGAGACACTGACGCGGCTGCTGCGCCGGATTCGAGGTTCGGGGATCGTTTACACGTCGACTCGCAAGAAGACCGAAGAGATTGCCGGACAGATCGCCGCCGACTTGAAACGGCCGACCGTTGCCTACCACGCCGGGCTGTCGCCCGATCAGCGTCACGCCGCCCAGGAAGCCTTCATGCATGGTGCCGCCGAGATCGTGGTGGCCACGAACGCTTTCGGCATGGGGATCGACAAGCCCGACGTGCGGTTCGTCATTCATTACAATATGCCCGGCACACTGGAGAGCTATTACCAGGAGGCGGGCCGCGCCGGACGCGACGGCAAGCCGTCGCGATGCGTGCTTCTCTACAACGGCTCGGATCGATACATCCAGGAATTCTTCATCGAAAGCGCTTATCCTTCCCGCGAGATCGTGGCCGAGGTCTACGAGCTACTGCGGTCCATCGACGCGGACCCCATCGAATTGACCCAACAGGAAATCAAGGAGCGGCTTGGTCTGCCGATCGGCGCCGAGGGGGTCGGTACGTGCGAGCAGATTCTCGAGACGGCCGGGGTGCTGGAGCGGCTCATCGCATCGGAAAACAGGGCCGCCGTCCGGCTGGACAGTGATTTGCCGACGCTGGTGGACATGCTGCCCAAGCAGGCCAAGGTGCGGCGCCGCGTGCTTCGCGCGGTCGAGCAACTTGTCGGCGCCCGGCGCAATGAAATGGTCTACTTCCGTCCGCGGGACCTGGTCGCTGCCGCCGAACAGGACCAGAACACGGTTACCACCGCGCTTCGCGAACTGAACCAACTCGACGTTTTTACCTACGTCCCGCCGTTCCGCGGGCGGGCCATACGCATGCTCCGCCGCGACCAGGCATTCCAGACGCTCTCCATCGATTTTGAAGCGATGGAGCGACTGAAAACGGCCGAGTACGAGAAGCTGAATCGGGTGGTGCGATTCGCGCTGGGCGGGACCTGCCGGCAGCAGGAAATCCTGCGATACTTCGGCGATGAAACCGGGCGCCCCTGCGACCACTGTGACAACTGCCGTCGCTTGAGTGCTTCAGAGACCGGGTCGGCCAGGCCGATCACGGTCGACGACGCCGTGGTTGAGGCGATCCGGATGGTGCTCAGCGGTATCGCCAGGACGCAGGCGCGTTTCCGCTGCGGCAAGAACCTCATCGCGTTGATGCTGTGCGGATCCGGCAGTGCGAAACTGGTGAAACTCGGGCTGAACAAGCTGAGCACATTCGGACTGCTCGGCCACCTCGTCCAGCAGGACGTCGTCACGCTGATCGATATTCTCATTGCCGCCGGACTGGCCGAGCAGATCGACCTGGAGCCGCGCCGTCCCGTTGTGCAGTTGACGGAAGCGGGCGTGGGCGTGATGAAGGCAAAGACGCCCCCGGAGCAGACCCTGCCGATTCCGCCGGAGCTGCTCGCCAAGCTTCGCCGCGATGCCACGTCGGATCAGCAGCATCGCGGCTCCGCGAGCGAGCCGACCGAGCCCGCGAAAACGGCGTCACCCGACCCGGAGATCCTGGCCGCGCTGAGGCGATGGCGAAAGGAGCGAGCGGTCGAAGAAGGCGTTGCCCAGTACATGGTTCTTTCCAATGCGACGATGCAACAGCTCGCGCGTTGCCGGCCCGAGTCGCCCGCGGCCCTATTGGCCGTCAAGGGAATCGGGCAGGCGAAGGTGGACCGCTATGGCGATGCACTGCTGGATTTGCTTCGCACGGGCAGTGGAGAGTCGAGCGATACGGTCGGCGCTGGGATGCCCTGCGAGGAAAGTGGGGACGATCCGGACGAAGTTCCCCCATTTGCGGAACTGTCCGGCGGTCCTGCCGCGGCTGGACAGTTTCCGGAAATCGACCGGCAACCCACCCATTATTGGACTTGGCGGCTGCTGAACAAGGGGTTCTCGGTGGCGGAATGCGCCGCGATCCGGGGCCTGAGCGCCGAGGAAATCCTGGACCATGCCATTTGCGCCGCGAGGGAGGGCCGCCGAGTCGAACTAGAGTGGTGTCTCTCGGCAGACCTGGTGCGCGAGCTGGAGTCGGCTGTTGCGGGGACACGCGTCGCGGATCCGGACATCCTGCTCGGGCGTCTGCCGCCGGGCACTCGCCGGGAAGAGGTTCTCCTATTCCTCAACAGCCCGCGTGAATCCCGTTCGGCGTGATAGGGAACTTAGGGGCCCTACACCCTCTCTTCCGCCCTGTGAACGGTTAAATGGTTGTGTACAATAATTGTGAGTGGGAAGGCAAGCATTGCTGATCGGTTGAGCTTGATTGGAGAGGACATCGATGTCAGACCGACCCGAGGGAGGGGGAACCCCGCCAAAAACGCCTCCGCCGCGACAGCGAACCAATACTCCGACGCTTTGGTTGCTGCTCGTACTGGTTTTGCTTACGGGCTTCTTTCTGCTCCGGGGCAATGCTGCTGCGCAATACGAAGTGCCCTATGGCTTGTTCCGCCGGGAGCTGCAGAAGGACAACATCGCCAGGGCTGAAGTGAAAGGCTCCAGGATCATCGGCGAGTTCAAGGAGCCGCCCCTGGATCCCAAAGCGGAGAAAGGGGCGAAGGGTGAAGAGGCGAAGCTCCCCAAGGAATTCGTCACGGTGGTCCCTCCCTATGTCAAGGACGACCCGCAATTTGATGAGAAGCTGTGGCAGGCGCTCGGTGCGGACTATTCGGCGGAAGAGCCTTCCGACAACACCGGCCTGCTGTTGCTGGTCTATTTGCTGGTGCCGATCCTCCTGCTCGGCGGATTCTGGCTGATCTTTCGGCGAACGCGGGACCAACTCGGCGGGGGCATTCTCGGCGGGTTCAGCAAGAGCCCTGCCAAGCGATACCAATCCGGCGACAAGCCAATAACGTTCGATGACGTGGCCGGTCTGGAAGGCGTCAAACACGAGCTGGAGGAGATCGTCGAGTTTCTCAAGAGCCCGGAGAAATTTCAGCGCCTGGGAGGCCGGATCCCCAAGGGCGTCCTGCTCAACGGGCCTCCGGGCACGGGCAAGACCCTCTTGGCACGTGCCGTGGCCGGAGAAGCCGGAGTTCCGTTTTTCTCGATCAGCGGCTCCGAGTTCATCCAGATGTTCGTCGGCGTCGGCGCCAGCCGCGTTCGTGACATGTTTGCGACGGCCAAAGAGAACTCGCCTTCAATTCTCTTCATCGACGAGATCGACGCGGTCGGACGGCACCGGGGCGCGGGCCTGGGCGGCGGACATGATGAACGCGAGCAGACCCTGAACCAGATCTTAAGCGAGATGGACGGCTTCTCGCCCAACGAATCGGTCATCGTGGTGGCGGCCACAAACCGGCCCGACGTGCTCGACCCCGCACTGCTGCGGCCCGGCCGGTTCGACCGCCATATCACCGTGGACCGGCCAAGCTTCAAGGGCCGGGTGGCGATCTTCAAGGTCCATACTCGGAATGTCCCCTTGGCGGACGATGTCGATCTCGGCTCGCTGGCCGCAAGCACCGTGGGACTGACCGGAGCCGACATCCGCAACGTTGTGAACGAGGCAGCGCTCTGGGCGACGCGCGCAGGGAAAGACCGCGTTGAAATGACCGATTTCGACTACGCTCGCGACAAGGTCCTGATGGGCGCCAAGCGCGAAGAGATCCTTCGCGGGCGCGAGAAGACGATGACGGCGTATCACGAGGCCGGCCACGCGCTGCTGGTCTGGCTGGTTGCGGCCGGCGAACGGCTTCACAAGGTCTCGATCATTCCCCGCGGCCGCTCGCTGGGAGCGACGCAGTTGTTTCCGGAAGAGGATCGCGTGAATATCAGCGAGAGCGAACTTCACACCCGGCTGTCGTTCCTCTTGGGCGGCCGATCGGCGGAGAAGCTGGTGTTTGATGAATTCACCGCCGGGGCCGAGGACGATCTGAAGAAGGCGACCCAGTTGGCTCGCCGCATGGTCGCCCATTGGGGCATGAGCGAACGAGTGGGGCCCATGGCCTTCCGGATCGCCGAGGAGCATCCCTTTCTGGGTCGGGAAATGTCCGAACCGAGGGAATTCAGCGATCATATGGCGCAGTTGATCGATGAAGAGGTGGCCAGGATTCTCCGCTCCGCGGCCGACCGGGCGCTGGATCTCTTGCAGGAGCACCGCGATAAGCTGGATGCTCTCGCAAGGGCCTTGGAAGACGAGGAAGAATTGAACGAGCGGCAGATCGAGGAGCTTATCGGTCCGCCCGCCTACGTTCCTCTCGATTCCGAGGAACGGCCGACCGGCGAGGTGCCCGCCGGCGAGCGGGGCTAGCCCGGCGGATGAGCCGGGCCCCGGTTGGGTTCACCGGAGGCGTTCGCGCGGCGTAAGCCGTCACGTGGAATTCCTCGCGCCGACTCGCCTTACACCAGCGTTTCCCGATCACGCGTGAGTTGCCGACCGGTGTTCGGGCAGAGCGCCTTTTCGTGCTCGAGCCGCGCGATGCCGGCCGCGCCCAGGTAGCCGGCGTCGCCGCCGAGCGTCGCGAAGTCGATCTTCGTTTTTTCCGCGAGCACCGGGAAGGTTCGACGGCGGAACTCCTGCTGCACGCGCCGCAGAAATCTTCGCCCCAAAGCCGACTCTCGCACTCCAAACGTCATCGCCCCGCCCAGCAGCACTCCGCTGGGATCGATCGTGTGCACAAGCGTTACGATGCCGATACCGAGATAACAGGCGGTATCCATCACGATCTGTTCGGCCAGTTCGTCGCCCGTCTCGGCCTCCTCGGCCACCAACAACGGCGACAGGACCGCGCCATCGGCCAATCGCCCGGCGAGAGAGCTGGGCCGCCCGGAGTCGAGAGCCTCCTGGGCCCGTTTGATGACCGCGTTGGCGCTGGCGTAGGCCTCCAGGTGCCCGGTCTGGCCGCAGGGGCACATGCGGGCGTCGTCTTCGTAGTCGATCACAATGTGGCCGCACTCGGTGCCGAAGCCGTGCTCGCCCTCGATGATCAAGTTGCCGATGATGATGCCGCAGCCCACCCCGGTGCCCAAGGTGAGAAGAATCATGCTCTGGAAATCCCGGCCGGAGCCGACCCAAAACTCGCCGTACGCGGCCGCGGAGGCGTCGTTGACAAACGCCACCGGAAGCCCGCAGTGCTCGCCGACCCGATCACGGATCGGGAATCCTCCCCAACCCGGAAAATTCATCGGATTGATCATGATGCCGGCCGGAATGTCGAGCGTGCCGGGCGAGCCGAGGCCGACCCTGGCGATTGCCGAGGGCTCGGCTCCCGCGGAGCGTATCAGGCGGAGAACCGCCTCGCCCATCCGCCGCGACGCCTCTTCCGGCCCATCGTGGACCTCGGTATCGATCGAGTCCCAGGCGATCGTCTGACCGTGATCGTCGACCAGCCCCATTTTCACCGTGGTGCCCCCAAGGTCGATTCCGACATAGAACGGGGGCTGTGCATTCTCCAAGGCCACGAGTTCACGCCGGTATATCATTGGCGGCACCTGCTACTGGGGGGCAGTTGTCTGAGTTCTCCAGCGGTGATTACTATACCTACCGGGCCGAAGACAATCAACAGGATAGAAGAGAGGGTGGTTCTCGAAATCGAAAACGGAATTCATCCTCCTCATATTCTTTTCCACCATCTTCTTTTCTCCGCTCCGCCTTCCTGGAAATCGCCAATTCTCGTTTGCTTGCGGCCGAAGGCCGGGCCAAGCTTAAGCTTGCCTGTCTTGGCCAACGGCCATCGCCACCGTAGCCCGGGGTTCCTCATCGGGTGAGGAACCCCAGGGAACCAAGGCACCAACGAGGTTGCTTTGGCCAACGGCCATACACACCGGCCCTGCGGCAGATCCACGTCGTGTTGCTCGAGCCAATGGCGGACGTGAAACAGCGGAAGCGTGACGCAAGCCGTGCCACTCAGCCAGCGACGTCCGGGGAAACCGCTCCTTTCCTCCCTCGACGTTGTGCAGGTGCGAACGGCCCCCGGCTGTGCCGGCCCCCGATCGGCATGGGTTCTGCAACGCGGCATCTTGGCGTACAATGCAGGCTGTTGGGAGTTGGCGAAATCGTCCCCAGCGGCGCCGCACCATCACACGCGAAGAACGGGAAACGGACCATGCCGATGCACGATTGGGCACGCGTAAAGTCCGGGATTTATCACAACTTCCATTTTCGCTGGATCGCGGCGATCATGGACCGGCTCAACGCCGGTTTGCTGCCTGCGGGTTATTTCGCGATGGCCGAGCAGATCATCGGACAGCCGGAGACCGATGTCGTGGCACTCGAGACGTTCGCCGCCGCGACGCCATGCCGGGGCGGCGAGGGAGGGGTAACGACGGTGCCCGTCCGCTCGCAAACGCGGTTCGTCGTGCAGTATCCGCCCGAAACGCAACGTTACGCTCGGAAGACGCACCGCGTGGTCGTGCGGCACGAATTGGGAAGAGTTGTGGCGGTCGTGGAAGTGGTGTCGCCCGGAAACAAGGACCGGCAGCACTCGCTACGGACGTTCGTCGACAAGTGCGTCGATCTACTCGACCAACAGGTGAACTTGCTGATCATCGATCCGTTCCCGCCCGGCGCTCACGATGTGGGCGGCATTCACCAGGTCATCTCGGCCGTCTATTCCGACGAACCGTTCGAGTTGCCGGCGGACAAACGTCTCACCTTGGTCGCCTATCAGGTTTCGCCGCTGTTGACCGCGTA
Organism: Thermoguttaceae bacterium; assembly: GCA_040768665.1. Lineage (GTDB taxonomy): Bacteria > Planctomycetota > Planctomycetia > Pirellulales > Thermoguttaceae > JABWBD01. Next base: position 7,899 of record JAXGMN010000034.1, on the reverse strand, counting down.
CGTGGAGCCGATTGCGGTGGGCGATCCGCTGCCCGAGATGCCCCTGTTCCTCTGTGACGACCAGGGCGTCAACGTGCCGCTGGAAGAGACGTATCACGCCACCTGGCGCGTGCTGCCCCGCGAGATTCGCCGCTTGCTGGAACCTGCCGATTGAACAACCGCATGGAATATTCGTAGTCCTTTGTTTCTCTGCGTTGCCCATTGAACTTCTCAATACAGAGGGGACAACGCAGAGAAGCGCTCGAGCGCAGAGAAGACCTCATGGATAGCTTGGCTCCCAAGGCATTCTCCTCCGCTGCCGTTGCGGACCAGAACGAGAAGACACCACGCTGCCAGGAGACCGCGTGTTTTGACCTGCCCACCTCTGCCGTGAGTCCCGGCAAACGAAGCGGGTAACCGTTGACGGGGCGGAAGAGAGGGGGACAGGTCCATGTTTTCGGCCAACGTCTTTGATGCCAAAACACCCGAATTGGCCGAAAAATGGACCAGTCCCCGGCCGCCGCGTGAACGGTTACCGAAGGGGTTGGGAGGATAGAAAAGAAGATGAGGGAAAAGAAGATGGTTCTTGAGATCGAAAACGGAATTCATCCTCCGCGGTGGGGGAAAGGGCCCGAGCCCCAAGACCACGAGACCCCCAAGTGTTGACGGCGTTGTATTCGGCAGGAATCAATGGTAGGATAGAGAGACTTGAAGGAGTTTTTCCATGTCCCATGCATTCTCCTCGGAAATCCAGAGTCTCATCCAGGAAGAACTCGCTTCGGGACGCTACCAGAGCGAAGACGAGGTCATTCTGGATGCCCTGCGGGTTTTGCGAGCGAGCCAGCAGCGGCGTCTCCAATGGAAAAGGGACGTCGAAGCGCGTATCGACAGCCTCGAGCGCGGCGAGGGGATCGAGTTGGAGGGCGAGGAGGCGCTGGGCGAGTTCTTTGATGAAATCGAGGCGGAAGTCAATGCAGAAATTGCCGCAAGAAGGCGATTTGGATGAGCCGCTTCGTTGTCGCACGTGCAGCGCGTAAGGACCTTCGTGAAATCTATCAGCACATCGCGGAGCGAAATCCCGGCGCGGCGGGCAGGCTGCGCGAGACATTCCTGGGCACGTTCGCGGCGTTGGCCCAGAATCCTCTCATGGGCGAAGCTCGCAATGACATCGCGCCTGGTGTTCGCACGTTCGTCTCTAGCAGCTACCTTATTCTCTACCAACCGATCCGGTCCGGTATACGAGTCGTGCAGGTTGTTCACGCCGCGAGAGATGTCGAGGTTATACTGCGGCGTTTCCGGGACGGAGAATGACGAATCTCGACTCGGTTTCCTCCGTTGCCTCCTGTTCGAGAACACTTCACAGTTCTGAGAAGCAATCGCTGCGGAGACACTCCAAGCAGGGGCCACACGGATCGCAGCCGGCTGGGAAAGAGAAACGAGGTCGCGTCAGGATGCCCCCTTTGATTCCACCCGATGCCGTCGTTCAACACAAGCCTATTGACTGCTGACGGCCTGACCCCAATTCTCGCCCCCCGCGTGGTCGTGCGGCACGAATTGGGAAGAGTTGTGGCGGTCGTGGAAGTGGTGTCGCCCGGAAACAAGGACCGGCAGCACTCGCTACGGACGTTCGTCGACAAGTGCGTCGATCTACTCGACCAACAGGTGAACTTGCTGATCATCGATCCGTTCCCGCCCGGCGCTCACGATGTGGGCGGCATTCACCAGGTCATCTCGGCCGTCTATTCCGACGAACCGTTCGAGTTGCCGGCGGACAAGCGTCTCACCTTGGTCGCCTATCAGGTTTCGCCGGTTTTGACCGCGTACGTGGAGCCGATTGCGGTGGGCGATCCGCTGCCCGAGATGCCCCTGTTCCTCTGTGACGACCAGGGCGTCAACGTGCCGCTGGAAGAGACGTATCACGCCACGTGGCGCGTGCTGCCCCGCGAGATTCGCCGCTTGCTGGAACCTGCCGATTGAACAACCGCATGGAATATTCTTTTCCACCATCTTCTTTTCTCCCCTCCACCTTCCTCGAATCGCCAATTCTCGTTTGGTTGCGGCCGAAGGCCGGGCCAAGCTTAAGCCCGCCTGTCTTGGCCAAAGGCCATCGCCACCGTAGCCTGGGGTTCCTCACCCGATGAGGAACCCCAGGGAACCAAGGCACCAACGAGTTGCTTTGGCCAACGGCCATACACACCGGCCCTGTTGTCTGGCCCTCGACTCTCAACCCTCAACTCACCTCCTACACATCGTTGGCCAGCGTCCGCAACAGCAGCTCCCATTTATCCAGGGCGAATTTGGCGGACAAGAACCCCGATTTTCCAAAAGTCCCTGCCCCGGACCACCCGGAGTCTGCAGGGGGGACGGACGAGGGATGAGGGTTGAGGGATGAGGGGGCGGCGAGTGTGGTGCCCAAGTTGGCGATTTCTCAGAACGGAGGCACCTTGGGCACCACGCGCTTCTGGGTGGAAAGGTCGCCGGCAGTGCCGGCAGACCATGGACGCTCGGGGCAGGAGGGGACTGCTGTTCACCACGGAGGTGCACTTGCACGAGGAGAGGGGGACAGGCACATTTTGCTCCGAAGACTCCGCAAAATGAGCCAGTCCCCGACGGTTTTGGGATAGGCACTCAGAACCACGTTGTCAAAGAGCTCCGGAGCGGCAAGCCGTAAAGTCGGCTGCTGCCGGTCCGTGGGGGCATGTGTTCGCATGTCCATTGACCTGCGTCATTGTGGTCGATGCGGCGCGCTAGGTCAAGCACTTTCTTGAAACACCAGCGGTAAGTGGAGGCGGGGATTGGAGTTACTCAAACTGTAAACGCCACCACCGTGGTTTATCCCGGTGGGGCGATGTTTGGCAACTACAAACGCCAAGAACCCTCGTTTTGTGATTTCGCCCGCCGCTCGGCCCTACAGGCCGAGCGGCGGAACGAAATCACAAAACGGCCTACAGGATCGCCGTTTGTAGTTGCCAAACATCGCCCCACCGACGCGGGGTCGGTGGTGGCGTTTACAGTTTGAGGAGTTACTGCGCCGCAGCATTGCGTTGGAAGTGGCACAGCCTGGGACAACCTCCTCATATTCTTTTCCACCATCTTCTTTTCTCCGCTCCGCCTTCCTCGAATGGCCAATTCTCGTTTGGTTGCAGCCGAAGGCCGGGCCAAGCTTGTGGCGAAAAGAAGATGGGGGGAAAAGAATATGGGGAGGGACGAATGTAAGCACGCTGGTGCCGAGGTGCTGGGGGAGGGCAGGAATATGGGCGGCAGGAACTACGGGGAGGGGATTGGAACAGGAGTGAGCAGAGACCACGGAGGAGGACTGCTTGCCAGAGTGTGTGTTCTGTTTTGCAGGAGGTGCGCAGCGGTAATCTGCGATACCGGTTAGGTTTGCGCCGAACGCACAACCTGCCGCCTCAGGAATACTTAGGATTGAGGGGGAGCTTGCATACTCCCTGTAGTGGCGGTAAACTCACGAGTTGCCTGCATGAATGCGGCTGGAATGAGGCAGGGATCTAGAGCTATGGTGCGAAACGGTGGTGGAGTGACGATGGTCAAGAGACGGAAAGCGAGCGGCAGAGGGACAGACGGCCTAGCCGCCCGCTCCGAACGCTACACCACCAAAATCATCAAGGCGGGCGCACTTCTCAGCGACACCAGAACCCTCCTCTCCCAGTGGGATTCGTCCCAACCGGTGCGGGACAACCTGCGCCGGTTCCGGGAGGAGAACGTCTTCGGCAAGGCTTCCCGCTCCAGGGTCGAAGATATCCTGAAGATCTTCCGACAGCGGTATCTCAAAGAGGAGGAGGTCACGAAGGCCCTTGTGGTCCTCGTACAGAAACGGTTCCCCACCGCCTCGCTGGATCGCATCCTTTATTTCCACGCCGCCAAAGCCGACCCCCTGCTCTACGACGCCGTGACGGATATTCTGCTGCCCCGCAAGGGGCAAGGCATCACTGACGTGGATGCCGTCGATCTTCAGCATGAGTTGTCGAAGTGGGTGGCGGCGGGGAGGACGACCAGCCAGTGGTCCGAACCGACGACTCGGCGGGTCGCACAGGGACTCCTCTCGGCGCTGCGGGACTTCGGCGTCTTGCAGGGTGCGGTCAACAAGCAGATCGCCCCTGCCTACCTGCCCACGGAGTCGTTCGCCTACATCACGTACTACCTGAAGCAACACCAGCCATCGGGAGCCAAGCTGCTCGACCTGCCCGACTGGAAGCTCTTCTTCCTGCCGCATGAGGGCGTCGAGCGGTTCCTCTTCGAGGCTCATCAGAAGGGCCTGCTGGAGTACCATGCGGCGGGTACGGTGACCCGCTTGACCTTCCCGGCCCAGACCCTAGAGGAGTATGCGAATGTCCTCGCTGAAAGAACGCATTGAACTCCTCGAAAACGACCTGAAGGCGGTGCCGCAGCGGATTAGCGTCTACCACGACCTGCCGTTCGCCATACTTCGCTACAACCAGGACGAGGAGTGGCAGCTTCGTCGTGAGGTCCGTCTCCTGGCGACGCGGCTGGAGGAAGCAGGAAAACAGGTCCACATCATTCCCATGTCCGAGTTGTTGTGGAAGTCCATCGAGGAAAGCGAGGGGCTGGCGGCAGTCGTCGAACTGGAGCGGCAGCGGGGATATCTCGCTGCCCAAGAGCAGGTCACAACGTACCTGTCGGATCGTGATTGGCGTCCGTTGGCCGAGCTGGTGATCGAGCGGCTCTCCGCGCTCAATCCGGAGAAGGCGGTCGCCATGCTGACCCGTGTGGCGGCAATGGCTCCGGGCCTTTACCACATGTCGAAGCTGCTCGACCAAATTCAGGGCAAGACCCGTGTGACGACCATCATGTTCTATCCGGGTTCCATCGAGGGAACGACCGGACTGCGTTTCATGGACCTCAAGGATCGGGAAGCACTGGGCAACTACCGAGTGAAGATCTACGGCTGAGGAAGGTACCAATGAAAACGATTGGCGAGCTGCTGTCACGGGATCTCAGTCGCAAGATTGTCGAGGTCATCCAGGTCGATCAGGCGGGCGATGAAGACCTCCACTCGGAGATCACCGAATACATCGCCACGGAAAGCATCCGGGACCAGTACGCCCAGCTTCTCGGGGCAATTGCCGAAGCGGTCGCAGACCCGCACGACAGCGTTGGCATCTGGACCTCGGGCTTCTTTGGCTCGGGCAAAAGCTCGTTGGTCAAAAACCTGGGCTATGCGCTGCAAGACCGAAAGGTTCTCGGTCAGAGCTACGCCACGCTGTTCAAGCAGCAGATCGACGACGAACGGGTCTCCAATCTACTGGATTCGATCACCACTCGCGTCCCGATGGAGGTCGTGCTGTTCGAGGTCGCCAAGGAACGGGACACCCGCAAGGTGACGGAGCGGATCGCCGAATTGATCTACACCGTGCTGCTGCGGGAACTGGGTTACGCCGAAGACTTCGACATCGCCGAACTGGAGATCGAGCTAGAGGCCGAAGGCAAACTCGATGCCTTCGTCGCAAAATGCAACGACCTTTACCCCGAAGGCTGGAAGAAGGTGCGGAAGGGGGCGCAGAAGGTTTCCCGTGCCAGCCGTGTCCTCCACGAGATCGATTCCGAGACGTTCACCACGCCGGACTCCTGGGCGCACACCCAAAAGGCCCGTGAAAACGTCATCACGGTCAAGAAGGTCGTCGAGCGGACGTTCGAGCTTATGGGCCGTCGTCGGCCCGGCAAGGCGATTGTCTTCATCATCGACGAAGTGGGGCAGCACGTCGCCCGTAGCGGCGACAAGATCGAAGATCTCCGGGCCACGGTCGAGGAGTTCGGCAAGGTCGGCAAGAGCCTCTGCAAAGCCCGCAAGATCCCGGCCCCCTGCTGGATCATCGTTACCTCGCAGGAGAAGCTCGACGAGGTGGTCGCCGCCATCGACTCCCGCCGAGTCGAACTGGCCAAGCTCCAGGATCGCTTCCGCTGGCGTGTCGATCTGGCTCCTTCCGACATCCGGGAGGTCGCCACCAAGCGTGTGCTTGCGAAGAAGCCAGAAGCCGTGGCCGAACTCAAAAGGCTGTTCAACGAAAACCCCGCCTCGTTGAACGTGGCTCTGCGGTTGGAGCGAACCACCCGGAGAACGGAGATCACCGAAGAGGATTTCGTCCTCTTCTATCCCTATCCACCGCACTACATCGATCTGTGCATTGGGATCATGTCGGGAATCCGGCTCCAGCCGGGAGCGCCTCGCCACTACGGCGGCAGCAACCGCACGATCATCAAACAAGCCTACGAGATGCTGGTGTCCGACCGCACGGCACTGGCCAAGAAACCGATCAAGACCCTCGTCACCCTGGACAAGGTGTTCGAGTTGGTCGAGGGCAACCTGTCGAACGAAAAACGTACCGACATCCACGAGATCGGAGAACGCTTCAAGAGCAACTCTGATGACTGCGGCTGGTCGCTGCGTGTGGCCAAGGTGATTTGCCTGTTGGAGTTCATCCGGGATTTGCCTCGCACGGAGAAGAACATTGCCGCCTTTCTGGTTGACGAGGTCGGTAAACCCGAACCGCTCGCCCAGGTCGAAGCGGCGGTGAAGCGGCTCAAGGACGCCCAGTTCATCCGCAACACCGAGGAAGGCTGGAAGCTGCAAACGGCCCAGGAGAAGAACTGGGAGATCGAGCGAAGCGGCTACCTGGAGCCGAAACCACGGGAATGCAACGAGATCACCCGTGCCTCGCTACGAGACATCTTTGGGGAAGCCTCGTTGCGCACCTACCGCTACAAGGACTGCCGCACGTTCCGAATCGGCTTGACCGTCGATGGCACGGCCTTGGGCGATGAAGGCGACCTGCCGATCAGGGTGTCGATTGCCGACGACAACGACGAGCTTCCGAAGAAGATCGCCGGGGTTCGGGACGAAAGCCGTCAGAATGCCCATGAGAACGATGTCTACTGGGTGTACGGCCTGAATCCCGAGATTGACGAGTTGGTGGCCCAGTTGCACGCCTCCCGCAAGATGGTCGAGAAGTACGACCAGTTGCGCGCCGCAAACAAGATCGCCCCCGACGAGGCCACCTGCCTCCAGGACGAGAAGAACGCCGTCTTGGGCTACCAGAACCGGCTTCGGGACAAGATGGTCGATGCCCTGGAAAAGGGTACGTCCCTGTTCAGGGGCATGTCGTGGGATGGCTCCGACCTGGGCAAGGGCCTGGGCGAGATCGTCAAGAAGCTGTTGGGCAAAGTCGTTCCCGACCTGTACCCGAAGCTGGAGATGGGCGCTCGCGCAATCGACAAAGGGCATCCCGAACTGCTGCTCAAGACGGTCGATCTCAAGGCGCTCCCGGAGGTTTTCTATGCGGGCGACAAGGGGCTAGGGCTGGTCATCAAAGAAGGCCCGAAGTTCGTGCCGAACCCGAACGCCGAAATCTGCAAGGAAGTCTACGACTACCTCGCCAGCGAACAGGAGTACGGAAACAAGGAGACTCGCACAGGCAAGGCCCTGGAGCATCGGTTTGGCGGCACGCCCTATGGTTGGGAACTCGACATACTCCGCCTTATCATGGCGACGTTGTTCCGTGCCGGGAGCATCGAAGCCACCCACCAGGGAACCCGCTACCACAACTACCAAGACCCGCTCTGCCGCAAGATTTTTGCGAACACCCCAGCCTTTCGGGGATCATTGTTCTCGCCTCGGCAGACCCTTGGCCTGAAAAAGCTCACCCAGGCGGTGCAGCAGTTGGAAGAGTTGACCGGCGAAGAGGTCGATGTCGAGGAGGGGGCCATCGCTACAGCGTTCAAAAAGCTGGCAGCCGATGAGATGGAGAAGCTCCTGCCACTGAAGGCGCTGGCCGAAGCCCATAACTTGCCGATACTCCCGCTGGTGAAGGGTTTTCAGCAAACGCTGTCCGGCATCCAGTCGTCGTCCTCTGACGACTGCGTTCGCATCTTGACCGAAACCGG
>JAXGMN010000033.1:0-146796 GCA_040768665.1 Thermoguttaceae bacterium | reverse complement strand
GGAGTTCGAGCACCAAGTGACGGTCGATGCTGCCGCGGGCGTACGCGTGGCGGGCCAATTCGGCGTGGCCCAGCCGCCGAACTTCGGCAACTTCCAGCCGGACATCTCCGGGTACAAGTGGCACGACCAGGATCACGATGCCGTCTGGGATGCAGGTGAGATGGGGCTGAACGGCTGGACGATCTATCTGTACCGCGACGACGATGCCGATGGGGTCGCCGACGATGACGAGTTGGTGGACCAGACGGTTACCGCCTATGACGGAGCGAACGACGGGGCGTACGGGTTTGTGGACCTGGATCCCGGCCGCTATATCGTGCGGGAAGAGTTGCCGCACGGCTGGAAGCAGAGCTACCCTGGGGAGGCTTTGCAGTTTCAGCATATTGTGAACGTCGATCCCACGTTGAATCCGCGCGAGGTGGCGTATTTTGGGGTGGCGGAGTCACCGAACTTCGGAAACATGCTGTTGAGTACCGTGTCGGGTATCAAGTTCCGTGATGTCGATCCCCCTGGCGACGCGGGCATCGACGGCATCCGAGATCCAGATGGTGCGGACAACGTACTGGGAACCGAAGATGACGAGCGCCCGCTTCCCGGCTGGGAGATACGAGCCTATATCGACCGCGATGAGGACGGAGAACTCGACGAAAGTGAAAATGTCCCTCCTGAGGCTCTCGAGGACTGGCAGATAGCAGTGACGGGCGAGGAGGGCACCTATGTGCTGAACCTCCCTGAGGGTCATTACATTCTGGTAGAGGTATTGCCAGATCCGCCCGGCAACTTCATGGTGCAGACGGCGCCTGCAAAGGTTGTGAACATAATTGATCCCACGTTGGGCCAGGGTGGCTACGCGGAAGAAGTCATTGGTGGCGTGCATTTGACGGACCGGGATTTTGGAAACCAGTTTGTTTCCTCCATCACTCAAGTCTTCGGCGTTGTATACAACGACATAGACGGAGACGGTAGCAAAGCCCTGAATGAACCTGGTCTGTCTCCGTGGACAATTCATGTGTATAAAGACAACAATAACAATGGGCTGCTTGACGACAGTGATACCAGAGTCGGAATTGTCCCCGTTTTTTCCAACGGGAAATACGAAGTGGAACTTTCCGAGCCGGGCGTCTACATCATACTGGAAGAGCTAAGGGCAGGTTGGCAACAGACTGAGCCGAGCGGTGAGAACCATCGCGTGAACAACGTCGATCCGACACTGGGTGCATATGGCTATGTGGTAACGATTCCTGGGCCGGTTCAGCTACTAAACTACGATTTCGGCAACCGCCAAAGCATTTCCAAGCGTCAGTTCTTGGCCTCATCGGCTGCAGACTCTGGCGTGCCCCAAGGCACGGCTACGAATGGTTCTGCTTTTGCTTCAGACACTGCGTACACGATCGTAGCTCAGTCGGATGGATTTCTCAACACACCGGCAGACGCGGCCCTTGCCATGTTCCCATTGTCGGCAACGATCACCAATGATGCAGTAAAAACGTTCGCGAAGCCCACAGCCGGTTCCGGCATGGCACCATTGGAGCCTCTTTTTCCTGCAGCCGGGAGCGACAACGCGCTGGTGATTTCAGCCACTAGGCGACCGCGGAGTAATCAGGCTGGACAGCAGGGTGTTGCCAGCGCCGATTTGGCCGCCAGGGGCCTGAACGGAGGTGATCTGTTTTCCGCGGGAAGCCAGCTTGATCCGGCGGTCGTCGATCAACTCTTTGCAGGCCGCTTGGTTGACCTTGACGGAAGCCAGTGAGCGATGGCGTCCGCCGACATGAGTTTCACTCCATCGTTTCTTGCGCCTTCTGCGCCGCTTCGCGCCCATCTTTAGTGGCAAGAGGTTGCCGCAAGAAGGAACAAGAGGCACTAAAGGCGTGATAAGGACCATTCGGCAGGCCCCTCTTCCATTCCCGCACCGCGGGCTGGCCCTTCAGCGGCTGGATTCGCGCCGCTCCAAAAGATCGCACCATCAAGAGTTGCCCGACAAGTCCATATTCACCGTGATGCAAAGCGTCTGGCCTAGACGCCAAAACCTTACGCTGCTATGCTTCGCGGCCAGTTCGGCTAGACACTGCTGTTGTGTCACGTAAGTCTCTATTCAGCAAGTACTTGAATTCGTTTGTGTCACGCGGGGTTATCACGGAAGATATCCCGATGTTATGCGGTTCATTATATTCCAGGAAGCAAGGATGCTTTCAAAAAATCGCCTCCGCGGCAGAGGAGAAGCCAATGCCTCTGGACGCCTAGCCGGACGTGCTCTTCGCATCGAATCGCTCGAAGACCGGATGCTGCTCTACAATCTCGGTGCAATTCCCTGGCCAGAGACCAATCTCTCTTTCAGTTTCGCTCCCGACGGCACAGCTTGGCTTGGAGGTAGCAGTGTGCTATTTGCCGAGATCGATGCCATCGCACCGCGAGATGTGTGGCAACGGGAGTTTGCCCGAGCCCTACAGACATGGGCAAAGCACTCGAATTTAAACTTCCACGAATCGCGGGATGACGGTAAATGGAACGGAGTCAAGGAGACATCCGACTGGCGTCGATAGCAGGCAGCGATGGTTTGGCCTTCGCCGCCTATCGCTTCACCTTTCTTCTCCGGCGGCGATATCACACTCAATGCAAACATAACTTTCACCATCGACGGTCTCCACGTCTTTACAACCCTTGTGCATGAATCCGGTCACGCATTGGGGTTGGGACATACCGACGTTAATGGCTCGACCATGGTTATGTGTCCTCGCTCGCTTCCAGGCGGAGTGGGAGCCGACGACATTGCGGGCATCCAGGCGGCACGGTGCCCGCCAGCCCGATGCCTTTGACGCGGCAGCGGTCAACGACAGTGTTTCGACGGCCACGCGTTTGGAACCGGCTAATCCAGACGGCGCTATCTACTCCGCCGACCTCACGTCTCACGCCGACATCGACTACTACCGCACCACGATTCCCGCCGGAACCAAAACGTTAACTGTCCGCGTCGACGCCCGGGAACTGAGCCTGCTGGCCCCGAAAATCGCCGTTTACGACCAGTTCCAAAACCTCGTCGCCACGGCCACGGGCAGTACGGCACCGTGGCTGCCGTCGAATTCCCGTGATACCGGGCCAGACCTACACCCTCGTCGCCGACGGGGCAACGGACGACGAATTCGGCATGGGAGCCTATCGGCTCGACGTGGAGTTCACGGGAGGCGACACGCCATCGGTTTCCGATGCGACGGCGCCCGAAACGCCGTCAGAGATTCTTCCGACAACTGACGCGGATGACTCAAGCGACCCGGCCATAGAGCCGGATCAGAATGACGACGCCACCGGCGACACGGCCCCGGCTACTCCCGACGCTGATAGCGGTGATACGACGCCGGCCGCCGATCCGTCGGGATCGCGCGAGGGGACGAGCGCGGCGACGCCGCAGACGGACAACGATTCGCAGTCGGAACGCACGTATTCCGAGTCCGGATTGCTATTGATCCGCGTGACGCGGCGACGGCTCCTGGCTTCGGGCGGCGATGGCGGCTCCGGGAATGAGCCGGCTCCCGCAACGCAAACCGAGTCCGCCGAGCTGCAGCAAACCCGCACCGGTCCCTCGCTCGCGGATCAATTGGCCAGCGGCACGCAACCGGCCACAGAGGTGGAGGTCAACGACACCGAACCTGACGACCCTCAAGTGCCCGGCAATCCTCAGGATGCGGCGGATACCACCGAACTGCCGCCCAACGGCCCGACTCCTAATCCCCAGAGTGAGGACGAGCAGCCTGCCACGGGCGACGAACAGCAGGATACTTCCGACCCAACTCCTTCCGACGCCGAAACTCCGGCGACCCCACCGCCCAGCCCCCCGCCATTGGTTACGGAGAATACGCCTCAACCGGCCACACAGCCGGTAGTGATTCGAGTCACAAGGCGTGGGACTGCCGTCACTTCGCAGACCACCGAACCGTCAAACGGTTCGCCCGAGACGGACATCAACACCCCGGAAAACTCCACGGACGCTGCAGTCCCAGCCGCCCCGACTGTTCCCGCGGAACCGGTGACACCGGATCCCGCGGACAGCGACGCCCCCCCCAACGAAACAGGGCCCGTCACGGAAAGCGAGGACCCAGCGGACGGCAACAGCGCTGAGGTTCCGCCGGACGCAGCAAGTTCCGGCACCGGAGAGGACCCGGCGAATACGGAAACCCCGCCGTTGCAGCCCCAGTCCGCGTCGCCCGAAAGCGAGTTGCCGCGGGGGATCGGCCTGGAACTTCTGATCGCGTCTGCAACAACCTCAACGACCACTCAGGAAAGAGTCGTGTCGCCAAGGCTCCGGCCGAACCTCGTCGATCTGGCCATCCATGAGCTGTCGGAAGACGATCCTTTGGAGGACGACGACGAGATGGATGCATTCGCTCCCGCCAGGCTCATGGCTTATCTGAGCAGGTAGGCAGGTAACCGTTCACGGGGCGGAAGAGAGGGGGACAGGTCCATGTTTTCGGCCAACGTCTTTGACGCCAAAGTACTGGAATTGGCCGAAAAATGGACCAGTCCCCGTCCGTGGGCGCGAACGGTTACGGTAGGCAGACGCGCGGCCGACGGCCCCCGCCAGGCTACTTAACCACGAAACACACGAAGCACACGAAAAAGAGGGGAATAGTCGACCGATTCAGAGGAGTCGTTGATCGTCAGGGGAGTCGGGCTGCGACGATCTGCAACGGCGTGGCCGTGGAGCCAGCCCCTTCGAGGCCTCGATCGTAAGATTGCCGATTGCTGTCACTGCTGGGGCAGTAGCCGAAGTCGTGAGACTTCGTTCTTCCTCGCTTCGCCCCGAAGTCTCACGACTTCGGCTACTGCGATCCATTGGCAAGGTCACGATTGAGGCTCCCTTCCAAGATCTCCCGGTTTGCCATTTTTTCGTGTCATTCGTGTGTTTCGTGGTTTCTCTTCCGCCGCCCATATCCAATTCATCGGCCTTGACTCGACGGGCCAGGATTTGCTACAAACCCGCCCCCAGTTCGAGTAGAGGCAGTAGGTCCGCGTCGCAACCTTTTCTCGGTGAGCACTCGTCCGAAGATCGCTCCGCAGTTTTTCCGAACTGCCGCATTTTCAGTTCTTATCAGTAGGAAACCCTCCCATGCACGATCGGATTCGAACGGCTCTGCTGTTGACGGTCGGATGCCTGCTCGTCGCTCCGGCGCCCTTGGCGACCGCTCAGGTGGTCCACGCGGGCGGCGCGGCTCCGCAGGGAGGCGACGACGTGGCGATCGGCAAGCTGACCTACCATGAAGGCCGCTATTCCTTGCTGAACGACGACGGAACCGTGTTTGCGCACCTGATTCCTCGCGCGGCGGTGGATATCGACCGATACGTCGGACAGAAGGTGACTGTCTCGGGCCGCGTTTCGGTATGGAGTCGCGACCACGAACCGAGGATCTGGGTGGAACAGGTCGTCCCGTCCGGGGGCGAGCAATCCGGCGGAGTACGGCAAGTCGCCCACGAGGAAAAGCAGAAAGAGCCGCTGCGGACCGCCCAACTCCCGGAGTATGTTGTGGATCCCTATGAGTCGCCGGCGGTGACGTTCGGCCCCTACGCCCCGATGCCGGTGAAACGTTGCGAGCCGCCGGGGTGTTTCTGGGTGAACCCGGAATACCTGCTTTGGTGGACCGATGGCATGCAGATTCCGCCGCTGGTTACCACCAGCCCGCCGGGAACTCCGCGCGAAGACGCGGGTGTGCTTGGCGAAGACGCCACGCAGATCTTGTATGGTCTCCAGGATGTCCTCACCGATCCGCGAAGCGGTTTCCGTATTCGAGCCGGAGGTTGGTTCGACGCGAACAACCGGATCGGATTGCAGGGAGACTACTTCTGGCTCGGCGAAGAGACCGATGAGTTCTCGGCATCGTCCGATGCCGAAGGCGCACCGATCCTCGCCCGCCCGTTCTTCAACGTCAATCCGCGCGATCCGTTTACGCTCGATCCGGACCCGCCCGCGCGAGAAGACTCGCAACTCGTCTCCTATCCTGATGTGCTTAGCGGAACCGTTTCCGTCACGAGCAGCACGCGCCTGCAGTCCGCCGGCATCGCAGCCCGCGTGAATTTGGCCTACGACAGCTTGTGGGCGAATCCAGCCGCTTCGTTCTCGCGGGTCGACCTGCTGGCGGGCTATCGTTTCATGGAACTGAGCGACCGGCTGGGAATCTCCGAACATCTTGTCTCGATCGATCCGCAAGTTCCCCCCGTTACTTTTGATATCAACGACCATTTCAGCACCCGCAACGAGTTCCACGGGGCCGATCTCGGCATGGTCTGGCACGCGGGCTGGCAACGTTGGTCGTTGGAGGTCTTGTTCAAGACGGCGATCGGCAATGTCCACGAGGTGGTTGCGATTAGCGGGAGCACGACGGTTACGGAAGAAGGTTTCCCCGCCGAAGAGTACGAGGGCGGACTTCTCACGCAGACGTCAAACATAGGCCGTTACAGCCGCGATCGCTTCGCACTCATTCCGGAACTGGGCCTCACGCTTCGATACCAGGTCTTTTCCCAATGGTACCTGACCGCCGGCTACACGCTCATCTACTTCAGCCCGGTGGTGCGAGCCGGCGATCAGATCGACCTTGACTTGAATCCCGATCAGTTGGCGCCGCCGATCGAACCGCTAGAGGGGCCTCTGCGTCCCGAGTTCGCGTTTCGCGAGACCAACTTCTGGGCCCACGGACTGAACGTCGGCGTCGAGGGGCGTTGGTAGCTCCGCGAGGCTTCTTTCCCGGTCCGGGGATCGGATTTCAAGTCCCGCTTGGCAAGGTGGTCGTTAACCACACGTCGCGCCGTAACCGTTCACGGGGCGGCCGGGGACTGGTCCATTTTTCGGCCAATTCGAGTATTTTGGCGTCAAAGACATTGGCCGAAACCATGGACCTGTCCCGCTCTCTTCCACGCCGCGAACAGTTGCCAAATCAGCTCGTAGTGGCAGACGATCGGATCATATCGTCGTACCGCAGCGACCGGCGCGCTGCTTCGGCGGCCTTGTCCCTCTCTCCGCGGCGCCGATGAACGCCGGCCAGTCCCATATAGCTTCGGGCCAACAGACCCTCGACGTAAGACGCCTCCGGCGCGGCCTGCCGCACGTGCTCGAGTGTGGCCACCGACTGCTGTGCCAACGAGAGTGCCTCGTCCAACTGGTCGGCATCGCTCAGCATGCGTGCCAGCGAGTCGTAAAGGATGGCCGTCCACAACCTGTATGCAAGCGCTTCAGGGAACCGATTCGATAGGGAGGACTGGATCGCCAGGGCTTTGCGGAGGCTGGTCTCGGCGGCCTCCGGCTGCGAGCCGTAGCGTTGCACGTGGCCCAGGAGAAAACTGGCGCGGACCAGAAATGCCTCATAGTCGGGAACGTTGGGGTGCTCGGCGATCAACGCTTCCGCGATCCGCGCCGCCTCCTGCAGTCTCTCGCGCGCCGTATGGAAGTGACCGGCTCGAAGCAAAGGGGCTCGGAAGTCGATCTGGGCATAGGTCTTGGCCAGGTCATGCCGGTAGTCCGGTACTTCGGGGAACTCCACGACCAGCTCTTGCAGGATCTCGGCGGCCAACTCGATGGGCGCCGATGTCGCGGCTTTCGAATTCCCGGCCGCCGGCAAGTCGCGATAACAGCATGCCAGAAGGTGCCGGTAATCGGGAACTGCCGGATAGTGGTCCACCAGCTCTGTCAGGATCTCGATCGCTCGCTGCAAGTTTTCTGCCGATTCGCGGTAGAGCTCAATAAGCGGCCCCGTTTCCCCCGTTGATGAATCTTTCGGGCGAGGTGGATTGAATCCGGGACGGAGTGGTGCCGGCCCCGGCGGCTGCAGGCCGGTGAGCGCCTCGGGCGGGGCGGCACGACCGAGCAAATACCAGGTCCGCGCCTCCTCATAGCGGGCTCCCGGCGCGGCGGCCGTTGCCGGCGGCAGCCTGCGCAGCTCCGCCAGTGCTTTCTGGTGCCAGCTCCGCGCCTCCTCCAGCGCCCCGCCGGCCAGCCGAAGGTTGCCCAGTTCGTTCTCGATCTTCGCGATCCGTGTGCCCACAAGCGACTCCGCGGGCCAGCGCGCTTCAAGTTCCCGGTAGCCGTCGATCGCACGAAGGTAGGCCCGCTGGGCCGCCTCGAAGTGGCCGAGACGAGCGTGGATCTCCGCGACCCGCCGGCTCGCGTCGGCCGCCTTCGTCCGTAGCGCGACGCTGTCGCCGCTTTGTTGGGCCAGGCGGTCGTACGAGGCAAGCATGTGCTCCAACAGCGCGGCCGCCTCCCTGGAAAGGACCGGCTGCACGGGCACCCGGATTTCCGCAATGGCATCGTCGTCCACGGGGATCGTCATGAATTCGGCCATTCGCCGAGGCGCGAAGTCGTCGAAAATCCGGTCCAGGGTGTCCATCGCCACTTCCGACGTGGCTTCGGCCCTCTGCCGCTGGCGATACTCCCCGGCCAGTGCCTCTTGAGTGCGGAGATTCGCTGCTTTCGTCTGCACGTAACCTACACTTGCCACGACGAGCACCAGCATCGCCAGCACCGCCGCCGCGGCAATCAGGCTTGCCACGGCCCGGTTGCGGCGGCACCAGCGCCAGCCGTGCTCCCAAGCGGAGGCGCGGCGGGCGCGAATCGGCCGGTCTTCCAAAAAAGCTCGCAGATCCTCGGCCATCGCTTCGGCCGACGGATAGCGATGGGAAGAGTCGCGAGCGGTGGCCTTGAGCACGATCGTTTCCAGGTCCCGGGGAACCGCCGGACGAGTCTCCCGCAGCCGGGGCAGCCCCTCTTCGGCGATCGTTCGAATCAGAACGCCCGGATCCGACTGCCCGAAGGCCGGCCGCAGGGCAATCAGCTCATAGAGCGTCAGTCCCAGGCTGTAGAGATCGCTTCTGCCGTCGGCGAGCCCATGTAGCCGTTCGGGCGCCATGTAGCGGATCGTTCCGAAAACGTCCCCGGTACGCGTCACCGCTTCCTCTTCGATCGCCTTGGCCAGGCCGAAGTCGGTCACCCACACCACGCCGTCGGCGTCAAGGATCAGGTTGGCGGGCTTGATATCGCGGTGAAGTATGCCGCGGCGGTGTGCGTAGTGGAGTGCCTGGGCCACCTGGAGACCGATTTGTGCAACGCTCCGCCAGTATGCCGGCCCAAAACGGCCCGAGTCCGCGGCGAACCCGGCAAGGGGCAACTCGCGCGGCGGCGCTTCGACAAGAGGATTCGTCGCGATGGGGGCCGTCCAGGTGGCGGCCGTCGCTTTTCCGGCGGCAGGAGTGCCCGTCCCGTCGCCTTCCTCCTGGTGGCTGGGGTCTGCCGGCTGGAAGGGCATCTGCAATCGTCGGAGTTGAGCAAGGCAGTCGTCGAGGGCGACACCCTGGATCAACTGCATTACGATGTAGTGATAGCCGTTCTCTTCGCCCACGCCGAGTACCGGGACGATGTTGGAGTGGTGCAGCCTGGCGGCGGTCTCCGCCTCTCGCCGGAACCGCTCCCGGCGCGGCGACCCCGCGGGCAAGGCCGGGGGCAGGACCTTGACGGCCACGCGGCGCCCGAGCGACTCCTGCTCCGCCTCGTACACAATCCCCATCCCGCCTCGGCCGATTTCCCGCAGCATCCGGAAGTCGCCCAGCCGCTCCGGTTCGTTGCCCGGAAGGCCCGCAGCGGCGGTGGCCGCTTTGTGCAGCTTGAATCGCTCCATCCTCGCCACGGTGGGCAGAACTTCACGGATTTCGGCAGCCAGGTCCGGGTGTCTCGACGCGTAATCTTCGACCGACGGGTGCTCCCCTCGCCGCAGGCTCTCGATAAACTCCTCCGCCAGGGCCTCGACGGGGTCGCGTTCCGCTTGGGCATCGATCATGGCAGACTCCTCAGTTCCGGTTCACCCGTCGATCGGTTCCTCGTCCGCAAAGCCGGGCAGTTGCGACAGAACAGCCCTCAGCCGCTTGATCGCGCGCACGTAGCGGATGCTGGCGGCCTTCTGCTGGATGCCCAACACTTCGGCGACCTCGCTGTTCGTCAGCTCTTCGAAGTGCCGCAAGGCGAGGATTTCGCGATCGATCGCGTCCATTTGTTCCAGGGCCAACTCCAGTTGCTCGGCGGCTTCCGCCCGAACGGCAGCCTGGCTGGGCGAAGTAAAATCCCCGGAGAGCTGAGCGGCCATGGAGGCAGCCGAGGTCTGCGGGGATGGGCAATCGTCGAGCGAGATCTCCCGCCGGACGCTGCGCTTCTGGGCAAGCTGCCGCCGCTCGAGGTCGGCCAGCGTCCGAAGCGTAACCAGCCGCAGCCACAGGAAGAGCGAGGTGGACGAATTGCCACGGGCATGGTTCGCCTGCCGGGCGGCGGAAAGGTAGGCCTCTTGCAGAACGTCGTCGGCGTCCAATCGGCCGAGAAGCCGTGGATCGAGCCGGAACTGGACCACCCGGCGCAGCCGCTCCCTGTCGCGGGTAAACAGGCGTGCCAGCGCCTGGCGGTCTCCGCCTTTCAGGCGGTCGCCCCACCCTTGGCTCTCGTCTGCCGCCGATTCCATCAAAACCGTCGCTCGCACAAAATGAGAAAAGCCACACGGCCCCTGTAGAAAGTATGTCCCGTTTTGCGCATAAGAACCAGATGGATGGTCGCACGAATGAGACTTGGTGGAAGAATGCCTTTGTAGCGGGCTCATGACTTGGCCACCCCCCGTCTCACCACAACCGTCTTTCGCATCAGGAGAAAGCCTATGACTCCCCCAGCCGGTATGCTGACTAGCTTTGTCCTCCTGTTTCTCTGCAGCGGGATCACCGCGGCCCAGCCGCCAGACAGACCTGCTCGTGAGGGCAGCGGCCCGGCTGCCCGGCGTCCGGATGTCTTCGGGGCAGATCGAGCAGGCCAACCATCGGCGGGCGCACCGGCAATGCTGATGGCGCTGTTCGATACCGACGGCGATGGCGAGCTCTCGGCCGAGGAGATTGCGGGCGCCGCGGCGGCGCTGAAGCGACTCGACCGGAACGGTGACGGAAAGCTTACGCGCGAAGAGCTGCGAACGCCCTTGCCGGGTCAGGGCCGCGGCGCCACTGACGGTCGCGGTTTCGGCCGACCCGGCCCCGGCAGAGCTGGCGAGGCTCGCGATGCGGGGACGGGCAGAGTCGCTGCCGGTCCGGCAGGATTCGGAAGCGGTTTGATCTGGCTCTTAAATGCGGAGTCCCTCCACAAGGAATTGGAACTGACGGAGGAGCAACGGGAGCAATTCAGAAAGATTGCGGAGAATTCTTCGCAGCAGTTTCGCGATCAGGCCCCGGAGGCGCCGGGAGCCGATCGCGACCGGATGGAAAGATCTCGCGAACAGGCGATCCAGCGAGCGAAAGGCATCGAAAAGCAGGTAGCTGGCGTTCTCGAGCCCGATCAACTCCGGCGTCTGAACGAGATCGAGCTTCAGCAGCAGGCGAAGTTCTCCGGGCCGACGGTTTTCTTACAGCCCACGGTGGCCGAAGCCCTCCGGCTCACGGAAGAACAGCGGCAGGAGTTGGGCGATTTGGCAAGCGAGTTAAACACGAAGCGCAACGCGCTGTTCCAAGAGCTTCGCGGCTTGAATCCGGAAGAGCGTGGTCGGAAGATGGCCGAGCGTCGCGACGAAATGGAGCAACTGGCCGAGGAGGCTCTCCAGAAGGCAACCGCGCTGCTCACGCCGGAGCAGAAAGGCAAACTGAAGCAGATCATGGGCGAGCCCTTCGAGCTGGAGCGTCCAGGACCGCCCGCACAGCCTCGCAGCGATCGTCCCCGATCGCAGACCCGAGTTCCCGAACCCCTGCGCCAGGAGCTGAAAGAACCCCGCCGCCCGCAGCGAGGTACCGAAGAGAATCTGCCCGCAACGGCTCCCGCCAGCCTGCCGCGGGCGGGCGTAGAGGATAGCCGCTTGGGTGTGGGATTCCTGATCGGCAAGGGAACCGAAGAGCTGATCCCGCTGCTCTCCCGCGAGAATGACTTCTTGGAGATGATGCTGGGGCCGGAAAAGCTCCGCTACATCCCAAAGCTGAAACCGCCGGCCAGGGCGATGTGTATCTCCGAAAACCTGGAGGGCGTGGCCCGAGCGGTCAAGATGCTTCAGGAAGCGAACATCGAGCCCGAGCGGGTCTACATCGCCTACAACCCGGAGCCCCGCCCGCCCGGAGCCAGGCAGTGTACGCCTCGCGAAGAGCTCGACGACTATCTCGCCAGCGTCAAAGAGGCCCGCGAGTTGGTCAAAGACTACGGAGCCCCGTTGGTCATGGGCCCCGGACTGATCGAAATGGCCAAGCGCGAGCACCTGTATCCCGAGATGGCCAAACACTGCGACATCTGGATGATCCAGACCCAGAGGCTCCAGTTCGATCTCGAAACCCAAAAGCCCACCTCCGACGAACACTACCGCGAGGGAGTCAAGCGGATCGTCGGGCTCTTGCGGCAAGGCAATCCCGACATCCAGGTGTTTGTGCAGATCATCCCTTTGCAGAAGACTCCCGAGCGCAGAGAGGTTTTTACGGCCGAGCGGTTGGCCTCGTACCTGATGTCGGTCGAGGACCTGGTCGACGCGGCGAAAATCTATGGCGGCAACACGGAATTGATCGCGGAACTCATCCAGCGGCTGCGCAACGGCCGCACCCAGCAGCCGGTTGATTCCGCTGAGCCGAACGACGAGGCTTCGAAACAGACCGTGATGATCGAGATGCGCGACGGCGCCCGCCTGGCAACCGATCTCTATCTGCCCGTGCCCGCCGCACGCGCCGAAGAGCAAGGCGGCATCCCGGTCGTGCTGGTCCGAACTCCCTACAACAAGGATGGAGAGCAGCGAGGCCCCGTACGTTGGAGAGAATGTCTTCTCGCCAACGGATACGCCTTCGTCGTTCAGGACATGCGGGGGTTCTACGCGTCGGCAACCGGCCAGCGGCGAGGCCCGGGGCAGTACGACGGCTACGACACGATCGAGTGGCTGGCCCAGCAGCCGTGGTGCAACGGCAAGGTCGGCATGATGGGCTATTCCCATCTCGGCGCCGCGCAGTACGAGGCCGCCGTCACGCAGCCTCCCCACCTGGCCTGCGCCATTCCCGCGCAAGCGCCGGGCAACTACTACACCGACGCCCTCTACCCGCCGAAGTTCCGCAAGGCCGATTGGGAGACGATTCTTCGCGGGACTTTCAGCTCGAAGACCGATGTGCTGCTGAACACCCGAATTCGCAGGCAGGGTGAGTCGAAGATCGACCAGTTCAACGTCCCCATGATCCATAGCGCCGGCTGGTACGATTTCTTCAAGGAAGGCGCGATCGAGATGTTCCAGGCCCTCGAGCAGCAGGGCGGGCCGGAGGCCCGCGGCACGCAGAAGCTCGTGATCGGCCCCTGGGGCCACGGCGTGATCCAGGAAGAGAACCTGGGCCAGCCGCTCGAGCTTCCCGGCGGGCTGGCCTACCCGGGCAATGCGAGGCTCGACTGGGAAAAGGAAGTCTGGCTGCCGTGGTTCGACCACTGGTTGAAGGGCAAGCCGACCGGTGTGATGGACCGCCCGGCCGTGAAATATTACCTGATGGGCGACGTCGACGATCCCGGCGCGCCGGGCAACCGGTGGGTCGAGGCCGACACATTCCCGCCGAAATCGGAGCCCACGCGTCACTACGTCCACTCCGACCACACGCTCAGCACCGAAACGCCCACGGTCGAAGACGACTCTCTTCGGTATGAGTACGATCCCAAGGACCCAGTGCCGACCGTCGGCCGTTTTCATGCCCGGTTGCCCGTCAACGGCCCGTACGATCAGAGAGAGGTCGAGTCGCGCGCGGACGTCCTGGTCTTCACCACGCCCCCGCTTGCAGAGCCTCTGGAAATCGTCGGCCAGGTCCAGGCGAAACTATGGGCGTCGTCCGACCGCAAAGACACGGATTTCACGGTCAAGCTCACCGACGTCTATCCGGACGGCCGCTCGATGGTCTTTCTCGACGGCATCGTGAAGGCACGCTATCGCAACGGCTGGGGGGAAGAGGAAATGCTGGAGCCCGGAAAGGTGGTGGAGCTCGACATCGACCTGGGCGACATCGCCATCGTATTGGCGCCGGGGCACCGTCTGCGGGTTGCCGTTTCCAGCAGCAACTTCGACCGGTGGGACATCAATCCCAACACGGGCGAGCCTTACGGCACCCACGCCCTGACGCAATCGCTCTTGGCCGAGCGACTCCGCGTTGAGTCTTTCCCGGAGGAACCGGAATACTCCGACAGCCTCGTCGCGACCAACACCGTGTTCATGGACGCGAACCGTCCGAGCTACGTTCTGCTGCCGGTGCCCGTTGAGAAATCTATCGCTCCGACCGTGCGGTAGGTCAGTCGGCCCGAGGCCAACGGCCCGCTCGCCGGAACGGCTCGAGAGGACAACGGCGGTTACCGCGTGGAGATACGCGTCTGGCAATTGCCGACCCAAGATTCAACTGCGATCGGGAAGCAAATAGCGATTCGCCAAGCCGAGGCCGGTTGGCGTGGGTGCAATCTCTCTTCGCCCGCCCCGGACACTCTCGTCTTATCCACGGAATGGCGCGAGGCAAGCGAACCCTTTTCGATCGATCGATTGCCGGGCGTTCTTGGCCGCGGACTGACGGACGGTTTGCCATGTCTGTTTCGGCTATCACTGGCGAGGAGAAAAGGGACATCCGGAGAGCTCCTGGGAGGGGCCAGCTTTGACTTTTGCGGGATATGCGAGGGTGACTCCTTTCTTGTCAAGGCTCTCTGGTGCGATGCCGCGGAACCGCAGTACGATACAATGTACCAGATGGTGCCCTGGCCCAGCGAAATTGAACTATTGACGGCGTTCGACGAATTTTGTTGCAGTGGAAGCGTGCCGGCGCGCGTCGCGAAGTACTTCATTCCCTCGAATGCTGAATGGCTCAGTCGCGTCGTCTGGTGGATCGTGCCGGCGCCTGGTGAGAACCGCTTGCCGGCCTTTCTGCAACGGGTCGTCTTTTTCATTCTACTGATCCTGTTGTCCGTTGCCTGCGCATTCTACCCGCCTTTCCGGGGCGCGGCGTTTCTCGGGGTTTCATTCGCGGTGTTGTTCAGCCTCTGTTTCCTTTTCGTGCTTGGAAGCCGTGTGGCAATGGTTGGACGCATGTACCGAGGCATGAGGAGGCAGATGCAACGTTTGGCCGACGTAACCGTGAACTACGTTCCTGCTGATCCGAACACCTCTGAGGCTTTGTCGGACGTGGCGCTGCGGAAGCACAGCCGGGACCTGGAAGACCTTGGCTGCACGTACGTGGCCGACGTGCGCCTCGAACCGAATTTCGATATCACCAGCCGGCAGCGACTTTTTCTGCTTCCCGATCAAACCGGCTACTTCTCCGTCGTTAGTGTGTCGCAGATCGAACACGCTCGTTTCTTTCCGAATCGGTGCATGTTTGTCGTGCGCACGGAATTCACCAGCGGTGAACGACTCGTTTCTGTGACCGATGTCGCAGGTTACCGCAACCAGATCGTCGCAAATGTGATCGGGCATATGTACCTCCATTGTGACGACGCGGCAGCCATGTTGGCGCATCACCGGAAGGCCCTGCGCCGGCTGTGCGAACATGGACGCGAAGCGGTGAAAATGAAGGCCGAGGATGTTGTCGCACACCTGATTCGACAAGAAGCTGAATTTCGCGACAGCCTGAAGCGTGCTGGATACTACACATGGGCAGCGGCGTTCCGCCAAGAGTCCGAATTGGTCCATCCCGCTTGGCAAGATCAGGAGAGCTAGATGTCTGTGTGATTCCCGGGCAGCACAGGGGCACAGCCGATGGATGTTTATCCATCTAAAGGCCGAAATATGGATCAGTCGCCGACCACCCGGTGGAGTGCTCCGCCGGTCGTCAGCCCCTTGCAGGATCTCGCCCCGGAGATCACAATGGCGGTCTAATGGCACGCCGGTGCTATTTGGTCCGGTTTCCGCTCTGTTGTCCCACCACAGGAGGCCTGCCGAAATGCGTCTTTCTGCCTTGGCGTTGCACGACGGACTTGCGAGCGGTTCGCGACTGCGGGCGTTTACGTCGCCGATGGAGCAGACTCGAACCCTGGAAATCCTCTTTTTGGTCGGGTGTGGGACGGCGGCAGCTTTCGCGTCGGTGTACATGGACTTCGGGCTGCGGATTCCGGGGCATGCCATTCTTCGGGCCATCTTCCCCATGGCCCTTGGCCTGGCCGCAGTGCCGCGGCGAGGCGCCGGCACGGTCATGGGCGGCTCGGCCTTGGCAACCGGGCTGGTGCTTACCGCCGCCGCTCCCGGGGGTGGATTCAGTTTTGGGGCGCTGACGAGCCTTACGCTGACGGGCCCGTTTCTCGACCTTGCCCTTCGGCGCGCCAGCGGTGGCTGGCGCCTTTATACCGGGTTCGCCGCCGCCGCTCTGTCCGCCAACCTGGTGGCCTTCGTCATCCGCGGCGGAGCGAAGATGCTCGGATTGGAACATCTTGGCGCCCGGCCGCTGTCGGGCTGGTTGCTCCAGGCGAGTTTCAGCTACGTCATGTGCGGGCTTGTGGCCGGACTGGTCAGCGGATTGATCTGGTTCCAGGCGTCGCGGCCGCGAGGTGCCGGCCAGGGGAATTCGCGGTGATCTACGTCGGAATCGATGACACCGACGTGGCAGGTTCGCGAGGGACGAATCAGCTCGCCCGCGCAATGGTCGCTGCGCTTGCGGCGGAGTTCCGCTGCCGTCGGATCGTTCGTCACCAGCTTTTGGAAGATCCGCGAGTCCCGTGCACGACGAAGAACGGGTCGGCCTCGATTCTGCTGGAAGCGGTCGGTTCGGCAACGATCTGTGAGCTGGCCGAGAAGTGCCGGGCCCTGATGCTGTCGGACTTCATCGTAGGGAGCGATCCCGGCTTGTGCATCGCGTCCACCGTGCCCCCGGCCGTCTCGGAGTTCGGCCTTCGCTGCAAGTCTGAACTGGTCGAACGCTCGGAGGCGGAAGCGATCGCCCGGCGGCATGGGATTTTCCTCGAAGGGCTCGGCGGTACGCGCGACGGCGAGATCGGGGCTTTGGCCGCCGTGGGCCTTGCCGCCACGGGAAACGACGGCCGCATCGTTCAGATCGCCCAGTGGCCCGACGATTTGAGCGGAATTCAAGCGATTGACGTTCTCGTGCAGAGGGGCCTCGTCGTAGAGGACTATGCCAGCGGCGAACCGGTAGTCAGCGGCCGGGTCGACGTCGGAAAACACCTGCGGCCGAATCGGCGCGAGGGACGGGATGTCCTCTTTGTGGAAACAATGGATCAGACGCACCTTTCGACTTACAAGGCATTGAGACTCCCATGAGCAACCGGGAATTCGACTCTTCGAACCGCACAGGGTTTACGCTCGTCGAACTGCTCGTCGTGATTGCCATTATCGGCATCCTCGTGGCGCTGCTTCTGCCGGCGGTCCAGGCGGCTCGCGAGGCGGCCCGCAAGGCCCAATGCAAGAACAACATGCGCCAGATCGGTCTTGCTCTGCACAACTACCAGCTTTCGCACGGCAAGTTTCCGCCCGGGGTTCTGGGAAGCGGCACTGCCGGAAATCAGAAGCTGCACACCTGGCAGGCGATGATCCTGCCGTTCATCGAGCAGGGCAATCTCAATCTCCAGTACGACTACAACGTTCGCTTCGACCATGCCAACAACGCGGCGGCTGTGATCCAACCCGTTGCGGTCTACCTTTGCCCAAGCCAGGACGACAAGATCGTCAGCAACCAGTATGCTCCGAGCCACTATGCGGCGAGTAGCGGAACGGAACCGGGGATGGACGACGGCCTTCTGTTTCCCATGTCCGCCACCCGGTTCCGCGACGTCACCGACGGCACCTCCAACACGCTTGCCATCGGTGAGATCGCTTTCGAGATCGGCGGATGGGCGCGGGGAGCGATCTCCAGCGGCGGTGGCGGAGGTGGGGGTGGTGGCGGCGGCGGAGCCGGCACCGGTCAGGGATTTGCGCGTGCAGTGCTGCGATGGTGGAAAGCCACCAATAGCTGTGCCCGGCCCGGCATGAATCCGCCCGAGACGAACTGCTCCGGCAGTGTCGAACGAAACTTCCAGTTCTCCAGCCTGCACGACGGCGGATGCCATTTCACACTGGGCGACGGCAGCTCGCGGTTTGTCAGCGAAACGATCGAAGTCGACCTGTTCCGATGGCTGATCACTCGCAACGGAGGCGAGGTGGTGGGGGAATTCTAATGAGGGCCTAAGTCTAAGTGTCGCGTTTGGGACGGCCCTCGCTTGCGCTTCGGGTTGATATGGGGACGTGAATAGTCCGGGTTAGAGCCTCCATGAGGGCTGGACGTTCACGATCCCGGCGTCCCTCGCCTGGAAAAGGCCGCACGAAGCTGCTCACCGAGTTGCTCGATCACAGGGGCATTGGCGGGATCCGCCGCAACGTTTTCGTTCTCCTGCGGATCGGTCTGGTGGTCGTAGAGTTCGCGGGCGACCAAGTTGCCCGCCTTGTTGCGCCACTCGACGTAGCGGTAGCGGTCGGTGCGCATCGCCGTCCCCTGATTGCCGCCCTTGGGGTATTCACTGAAGGCGACCTTATCCCACCGCAGTTCCGGGTTGTCCAACAGCGGGGCGAAACTCTTGCCTTCCAGGCCGGGTGTCGGCGGCAGGCCGCACAGTTCGGCCAGCGACGGGTAGATGTCGACAAACTCGACGAGTGCATCGGTCTTCCGGCCCGCAGCCTTCATTCCGGGCGCCGACACGATCAGCGGCGCGCGGGTCGCGCCCTCGTAGTTGTTGTGTTTGCCGCCCCACCAGTTGTGCTCGCCCATGTAGTAGCCGTGGTCGCCCCAGAAGACGACGATCGTCTTGTCGCGCAGGCCAAGCCGGTCCAACTCGTCCAGCACGCGTCCCACGCACGCGTCGACATAGCTGATGGCGGCCAGATAGCCCTGCAGGCAGCGGCGGCCGAATTCGTCGCCGATCACCCGGTCCTTGGGTACGTTGCCGTACCAGTAGAAATCGTCGCCCGACTTCGCGGCAAAGGCAGGAGCATCGCGCGGGGGAAACCGGTTCTCCGGAATCCGAATTTCCGCCAGGTCGTAGAGATCGAAGTACTTCTTCGGCGCCACCCACGGCACGTGCGGGTTGACAAAACCCACGGCCAGAAAGAAGGGCTCCGGTTTTTTCGCCAGCTCGCGCATTGCGACGACGGCCTCGCGAGCGGTGTCGCCGTCGGTCAAGGCGTCATCGTCGCAGTCGGGTGATTCGAAAGCGGGACCGGCATAAAAGGGTTTGTTCGGACCTCGATCAGGGTCTTCCATGCCGGCGGCTCGCAACCTTTCGACTGCGGCTTTCACTCGGGCCTGTCCCACTTCCCCGTAGCGAGGCGCCCGCGAGACCCACGACTTCATGCTCCAGGAGGCCGGATCATCGATGCCGACGTGGTAGATCTTGCCGAGGCTGCGGGTGAACCATCCGTTGTTCTTGAAATGCTGCGGCAGGGTCACGACGTCGGGTAGCGTGCTTCGCAGGGTCGGGCCGATGGAATAGACCCGCGTCGTCCGGGGGCGCCGCCCGCTCAGGAGCGAGATCCGCGAGGGCGAACAGAGCGCTTGCTGGCAATATGCGCGTTGGAAGACCATCCCGCTGGCCGCCAGACGGTCCAGGTTGGGCGAGTGTACCAATGGGTCGCCGTAGCAGCCAAGTTGCGGGCGCATGTCGTCGGAGGCAAGGAACAGGATGTTCGGCCTTTCTCCGGCGATGGCCGCGGATGCCGACATAACCAGCATGAGAGACAGGATCCTTGTCATTTTGTCGCCCTTTTCTCTTTGCCGGGGCCGTTGGGTTCAAACACAACTCTAATGTTCTAATGTGATCGCGCGGGCGGCCGAGTGCAAGGGGCTTTGGCCGTGCCAACCGAACTGGTGCCGAACGGTAATTTCGACTGGAAGTGTCCGTTTTGACACGGCACGGTTTCACAGAGGATGCCCGCGGCTTGTCCGCGGGAGGCTCACGCTTGCCGCTACAGGAACCTCCCCGTGTGCCACGCCTTGGTTTCGCCCGCGGCGGCTTTGCCGCCGCGGGCGAAACCAAGGCGGATAGCGGCGATCGTGGCGTATGTAGCAGAGAACGTAACCATCCCGCGGACAAGCCGCGGGCATTCGCGACATCCGAAAGTAAATGCCAACAGCCGGAAAAACCGTTTGGTGCTAGTGCCGGAAGTCCGCGCGCTCATCGCGCGGAAGCACAGTGCCTGAACCATTCGGGCGCACCATCACTTCACCGTGATGGTGGCGCTCCCCCGGTAATGATTAAAGAAAACGACCAGACTCCCCGCGTTGCGCAGTCAAGTGGAGTCGTCGATGAAGAACGACAGCGGCACTCGGTCCTGCGGGTTGAGTACCTCGACGCCATCAGACGAGTCGGTACGATCCGGTTTCGGCTGTCGAGCATGGCTGCCGAGGGTGCCAAATCTTGCCCCTGCCGCTGCGGCCGCTCCGATACGCAGCAAGTCGCGGCGCGTTCCCGTCCACATCGCGCTGTTCTCCTTGTTTGTCGAGCTGCAATCGGCCGACCGACACCGGACATTGCCGGCCGTTTTGAACGCCCTCTGCAGGCGCCGTTCACGCCGACAGATCGGGAACCGTATACGGCTCGCGATACCAGCCGCGGGCGATCTCGTCGGCTTTCTGGTGGCCTTGGAAACACTCGTTATCGCGGTCGACTTCAAGCCACGGCCCGAGGATCGACGTGTTGAGGTCGATCTCGTTGGCCGCCAGGTGGTCGAGATAGCGGTCGTACATCTCGTTGAGCAGCGGGATGTCCTGGACCGCCGCTCGCTGCTCTTCCACCGGGGCGACTTCGCCCACGCGGTAGGAGATATTGCCTGCGTGGCAGACGGCCGTGGAGCGGTGGCCCACCTCGACCTCCGCGTTCAGCGCCGAGCGGTCGCCCTTGCGTACGGCTTCAATGAAGTTGGCAAAATGATCGCCGCCGCCGGAGAATCGCTTCACTTCCTTGCCGTCGCCGTCCCACGCGATGCCACGATAGAGGCTTACGCTGCCGCCCTCGCAGTCGACGATCACGCCGACTCGTTCCCCGCGGAAGTCGGACATCTCGGTGGAGCCCTTGGCTTTGCGGAGGTTGTGCACCTCGTACAGAATCGGGGCCGTGGGGAAGTCATAGTAGATGATCTGTGTGTTGGGCACATCGCAGGCATCATCGAACAAGAACCGGCCGCCGATTGACATCACCCGCCGTGGCAGCAACTCCTCGCCCAGGCACCACCGGGCGACGTCGATCTCGTGGACGCCCTGGTTGCACGACTCCCCATCGCCGGTATTCCACAAAAAGCTGCAGTCGTACTGGAGCCGGTCGCGATAGATGGGCTCCTTGCGGGCTGGGCCGCACCAGAGGTCGTAGTCGACCGAGTCGGGGATTTCCAACGGGGTGTCGCGTTTGCCGCAGGAGTTGCGCCCCTTGTTCGCAAAAGCCGTAATCGACGTGATCTTGCCCAGGTGGCCCTCGCGGATCCACTGGATGGCCGCCGGAAACTTGGCCTCGGAGCGATGCTGGGTGCCGCACTGGACGATACGATCGTATTTGCGTGCGGCATGGACCATTTGGCGGCCTTCCCAGATATAATGCGACAGCGGCTTTTCGACGTAGACGTGCTTGCCGGCCTGGCAGGCCCAAATGGTGCTCACTCCGTGCCAGTAGTTCTGCGTGGCGTTGCCAATCACGTCGATATCCTTGCGATCGAGCAGTTTGCGCATATCCTGGTAGGTGTCGGCCTTGTGGCCAGAGCGGGTTTCGACGGCCTTGGCCGCGGCCTGCAATCGCGACGAGTCGGGGTCGGACAGTGCGGCGACGGTCACACCCGATTGCCCTTGCAGGCCGGGTACATGCGCTCCGAGGCCGCGCCCTCCCAGGCCAATCACGGCGGCCAGGATCTGCTCGTTGGCCCCCAGGACTCGCGACGAAGCAACCATCGGGAAGGCGAGCGTGGTCGCGGCGGCGGAACGCTTGACGAATTCTCTGCGGGTAAGTGCCACGGGTGGAGCTCCTTTGAGCGAAAGGCATCGCTGTGGCGTTTTTGCGAGCGGCAAGGGATCGCTTCCGGTCGGCCCGGAACCGAGCCGATCAAGGCGCAAACCATCCTTCTCACGTCGCTCCAACGACAGCGAATTTGGTCTCGGACGACGAGCGCCAGTCTATCACAAGAAAGCGGCGAATCAAGACTCGCGGCGCGTGTGACGGAAAAGGCGGGGGCCTTACTCGACGAGATGGTACGCCGAGCTGCTGCGGTTGGCTTTCTCTTTCTCGTAGCCGGCTTGGATTTCGTTTTCGGTCAATACCCGCTTGTAAATCTTCACCTCGTCCAACAGGCCGACGAACGGCTGCCAGGAGGAGCCGAGCGAGAGGTCGCCGCCTTCTGAGTCGAGCGGGCCGCGGAAGGCGGGCGGGATGTCCTGGGCGCTGTCGAGCTTACCGTTGAAATAATACCGGGTCTTGGCGTTGGCCCGATCGACCACGACCACCAAATGGGTCCAGGCATTCTCCGGGATCGTGCCGCTCGGACGGTTGGCACAGCCGGCATTGTTCGCGTCGACCATCTCCAGGAAGGGCTTTCCCTCGGTGGTGAGGTTCAAATTCCACCAGGTGTTCGGGTAGTTGTCCTTGCTCATGAAGCGGCGCCGGGCGTCCTTGGAGTCGATCGCAAGCATGGTTGGGCAGATCCAAAGCTCGATCGAGAAGCCGGACGTGCCAAACCGGAGCGTCGGATCGTCGCGAACGATGGTATGACTGGCGGTCGTGTCGCAGAACAGGGCGTTGCCGAACTTGCCCGTGGCACGCGCGGCCCAGATGTCGCCGTCGTTCTTGTAGCCGGAGCTATCCTCGGCCACGTAACCGTCGGCTTCGTCGAATTTCCAGTAGCCCATGAGCTGCTGGTCGTTGGCCGGTTTGCGCGGCCCCGTTCTGGCGGGCGCAACCTTGCGTCTTGGCCGTGGCGGGGCGGCGAGCTGTTCGGCGGTGCCGAGCTTCAGGTTGTCGATATAGAAGACGCTTGCCGCTTCTCTGGTGCTGGAGATGCCGAACCAGGTAATCTTCTCGAATGCCTCGCTGCCATAGGGGATCTCGGCGACGATCGGTTCGCGATCGGGAACGCTGAGTGCGAACCGGTAGGTCTTGGGCTTGCCCTCGCCCAACTCGATGGCAATGTCGACGTGAACCCATTGGCCCAACGGAATCATGCCCACTTCCTGCTTTCCGGCAGTCACTCGGCCATCGGGCGCCACCGAGACCGTGGGGCCGACCAGGTACGGGCTGTCGCCCCACTGCCGCACCTCGAGATAAAAACTGGCGGGCGCATCTTTGCTGTTGAGCATGTCCCAGGAGAGTTGGACTTTGCCTGTCGCATAGGAGGGATTGCAGTAGAGGTGCGGCGCAAACCCGTATTGCAGACCCGGAGCGTCGACGAACTTCAGGCTCTGACTCCCGCCGGCGGCCGTGTCTTTTGAAACGGCCAACGTGGCCTGATCGCCGCCTTTGATGACCCTGAGGTCAAGGGGTTCCTCGCCCGACTCGTCGGCCTCGAAGTTGAAGATGACGACAAACGGCGGTTCGACCGGCGCGGGAACCTCGTTGAGCGGCCGGTTCTTGTACCGCTTCGGCAAGTCCACCCAAGCCTTGTCGCCATACAGACCGGTCTTGCTGAGATCGATGGGCTGGAAACCGAGCTTCAACGCGGGCGAGTCCGGCTTGAGCCGGAAATCGTCGCCTGCCACATCGACAAACCGGGGATCGGCAACGATCGAGCCGACGTCGTTGCCTTTTGTCTGCCAGGTCTGGAAATCCATGCCGGCGAACTCGGGCGGGCCGGCCGTGCTGAAGTAGACATTCTTGCCCAGCTTCCAGTCGCCGCTTTTCCACACCCCGCCGAGCATCTGCGGAATATCGCCGAAGACGATGTTGCCTTCCGCAACGTAATGGCAGGGCTTGTCCTCGCGGCATCGCTGGAGCTGGCCCTTTCCTCCCAGTGCGAAGATATTGTTTCGGACGATGTTGTCCTTGCCATAGTGCTGGAAGAGCGGGCATGTCCGGACCCGGTACACGACGTTGTTCTCGATCAGGATCTCCGAGCTGCCTTCGTCCGGATACACTCCCGAGCCGTGCGAAACGGGAGCGTAATTGTAGACGTGGTGAATATGGTTGTAACGCTCGGTCGTGCCGGGCGAGATGCCCAACGTGTAGATGCCTCCCATATCACTGAGCCCGTCGCCGTTGCCGAGGTGGTGGATGTGGTTGTAGTCGAGGATGTTGTGGTTGGCCGAACTTGGCTGGAAGCCCCACGACCAGCCGCAGGAAATGCCCGAATAGTCGAAGTTGGAGATCTCGTTGTGGGTTACCGTGTTGTACGAGCTCCTGCCGATCCAGACGCCGTGCGCGCCGTGGAAGAGATGCGAGCCGTCGTGGATGAAGTTGTTGTCCACGACAATGCGCTGCGTTGGCGCGGCCTCGTGCAGTCCCCAGCCGCCGCCGATGTAAACTCCGCCGCCGCCGAGATCGTGGAGGTGGCAGCGCCGGACCTGCACGTCTTCGCAGCCGGCGGCGAGCCAGATTGCGTGAGCCCCGGTATGGGCGATCGTGCAGTCCTCGAAACTCGCGCCGCGGAAGCCAGCGGCCTGGATCAGCCCCGGTTGGTAGATCTCGCCCTGCCCAGGATTTCGCACCCGCGTCAGGTTGGCGTTGGTGTGCAACAGCGAAATGCCGCGAAAGTGCAGGTGCTCGACGGCTTCGTCTTTCGCTGAATCGCCCAGGAAGCTGACCAACGTGGACGTGACCGACGGGGCAATGACCTCGACA
The DNA here is from genome assembly GCA_040768665.1 of Thermoguttaceae bacterium. Taxonomy (GTDB): domain Bacteria; phylum Planctomycetota; class Planctomycetia; order Pirellulales; family Thermoguttaceae; genus JABWBD01. The sequence goes on along the minus strand of JAXGMN010000033.1, from coordinate 122,051 downwards.
TCCGCCATCGTCTCGCCCGGCAACGGATAGTAGTAGAGGGTGCCCGTGGCTCGATCCAGGTACCATTCGCCGGGCTCGTCCAGCTCCTCGAAGACGTTCTCGACGTAGTAGCGCTGCTGCCGCTCCCATCTGCCCATGCCCCAGGGCGCCGGCTCATGCAGTTCGACCACGCCGGCCTCGGTGTCCACGGAGCGGACGTGATGGATCGACGTCTCCCAGGAGTGGTAGACGACGAAGATCACTTCGCGCAAGTTGTTCCACTCCTTCACGTCGCCTTCGTGGAAATAGAACGCACGCGGATTGTCCTTGGACACGGGGCCGTCGGTCCGCAGGAACGAGCCCTTGTTGGGAACGCGTGCCCGCACACGGCGCCCGCCGTCGACAAAGAGCTGGTTGAATCCCCACTTTCCGCCGGTCTTAGCCGCCGGGACGGCGGCCCGCCACAGTTTCCCGCCGCACCGGGTCCGGCTCTGTGCGCTGTCGTCCGGCTCCCAGCCGCGGATGACGCGGCCGCCACTGATGACCGGCTCCTCACCGGGATAGGCCTGGTAGGTGATCGGGCACGCTTTGGTCCCCGAGTCGGCGGCCGTGAAAACAATCGGTTCAGTCTGTGGATAAACGCCGCCCCGCAGCACGACGCTCGCCGGCCGGGTCAAGCCGCCCGTCGCTTTGGTTTCACGAAGCTTGTCGCGGGCCTTTTGGACCGTGGCCAGCGGGCCGTCCGTCGCCTCGGCGTTGGGGTCGGCAAGCAGCCCGGACCACGAATCGTTGCCCGCGGTCGAAACATAGAGCGTGAGTTGTTCGGCACGATTCGGCGCCGAGGCGGATGCCGCGTCTCGGGCCGCAGCATTGCAGACGCACCAGGCCGAAAAGATGAGCGACAGAAATGCGGAAACACTGCAGGCAGCCAATCGGAGAGGGAGAGTCTGTGCGGACATCGAAGCGCTCGATTCTTGCGGGGAGTGTTTGGACGACATCGCGGCAGGAGTTGATAATCCGTTCTAACACACGGGGAACCGCGAGGGAAGGCGGGGCGCGGCTCCAAGTCTTCACGTGCCGAGATTATCCGGATTTCTCGGGCAGCAGACCCTCAACCGGCACGTGCAGTTGCCCCCGGCCGGCCGCGGGCAGGATCAACTCCCGGTCCGACGAAAGCGTGACCAGATTCCCGTAGCGTCCTTTTCCGGCCAAAGGTTGTGTATACACCTCGGCGCAGCGCTCTGGCACGTTCAAGATGATGTATTGGGGCAGTCCGCTGTCAGCGTAGATCTGCTGCTTGATGGTCCGGTCGCGGTGCAATGAAGCATCGGCAACCTCGATCACGCACAAGACATCGTCAGCCGTAGGGTGCCGCTGGTCGTAATCCTCCTCGCTGCCGTTGATCATTGCACCATCGGGTTCGGGTTCATTAAAAGGCGGCAACGTGATGGGCTGCTGCGTCTGCAAGAAGCAGCCCGGGGACTGAAGCTGAGCGCCAAGTTTCGCGAGTCGTCGTACGACCGCCGCATGCTCATGTCCAACCGTCACAGGGTCTTCTCCCGTTGCGCCGCGGCTCTTGCGAACCAGGTGCCCTTGAAGCAACTCATACGGCTCACCTTCGGGCAATCCACCGTTGGCGATCAACTGATGATATTGCCCGACACTCATTGAATAGAGTTGCGCGCCGTCGTCAATCAGCTCTCGTAGTGTCTCGATGCTCATGGCTGTCCTCAGGAGCCGTTCCCCGGCGAAGGTGCAGGCGCGGGAAGATCCTCCAGGGCCGTAACGTGCATCATGGCAACGCGTGTGGTCAACTCATAGTGCCGCGGGTTCTCGGAACTGGCAGTGCCGACAATCAGCGAGCGCCGGCCGATCAAAACCAGGTCGGGATGGAAGACATCGAACGTCTGACCCGCGCTGGTCACAATGCGAAACGGTGCAAACGGACGCTGGTGGAGACGCTCGTCAATTTCCTCGGGTGTAAACATCAGTTCTGTTCCTCTCGGAAAATCGTACCTCACGGTCAACTTCGACGGGACAGTGCCCCGCATTGTCTCCAACAGGAATTATGCGGCTGAACTACCCGCAAAGCAACTCTCGGTCAACTCGTCCCGAGCGAGAAATCCGGCCAGGGCGCGGGAAGGGGCTTTAATGTGTGCGGCAAATCGCGGTTCCATCCCCTTGCGTTCCGCACTCTTCGGTGGCCAGAATAGCCGAGCAGACGGATACTGCCCCAGAACAGAAGGGTCGCAGAATGCAGATTTCTCGCGACAGGAAAGACCTGATCATGAATGCTCCCCGACTGAACGTCTCAACCGTCGCGCTCAAACACGTCCCGCCAATCCGTTTCGCCTGGTTTTGTGCAGCGTGCATCGTCGCCTCGCCCGCCGCGGCGGATACCGCATTGCTGGGAAATCCCAGTTTTGAAGAAGCGACCAACCTGAAGGCTCCACCCAAGGCGAGCGCACTAGGCCAGTGGGCCCTGTCCGCCGATCTGCTGGTCCCAGCCCAATGGACGCTGTCCACCGCCTACCCCGGCGAGTTGCAGGTGGTCGGCAACGGCGCGGCGGATGGGCAGCGGTTTTTGCGCGTCGCCGCCGGACCGAACCGCGCCGCCCACTTGGCTCAGCCGTGTCCTGGACTGCGGCGCGGACTGGGGTACGAGATCTCCGTCCGCTACCGGGGGGGGCCGGTCGAGTGGAAAGCCTATGAATACGACGACGCAGGCAGTCTCAAGGCGGACCGTGCATTCGCTGCGGCCGCGGCAACGCCAGTCCGTGACGGGCCATGGAGTACGCTCACGGGCATCTACATGGTGCCGCGCAATATTTCCCGCGTGACGCTCGCTTTGGCAATTCCCGAGGGAGGCGAGGCGGACCTCGACGACGTGCGAATCGCCGGCTTTCAGCGGTCGGCGGTGCCGGTGAATGTCCGCGACTTCGGCGCCAGTGGGTCGGAGTTCGAAACGGTGGCCGACACGACCGCCGGTTCCAAAGTGATTGTCGTCGAGCATCCCGGCGATTTCGATGTGGGTCACCAGGTGGCGATTTCCAAGTGCAATCCCCACATTGCCGACGGCCGCGTCTGGGGAAGAAGCCCCGGTGAGGGTGCAACCGAGTTCAACCAGCAGGTTGAGGCTCGCGGGTGCGACGGGAGTCTTGGGCCGTGGACGGCCTACGTCCTAGACTTCGCCGGCACCGACCCGCCGACCTTCCGCTGGAGCGACGATCTGGGCCTGAACTGGAAGCAGCCGGTCCAGATTACCGGCGACTGGCAGGACTTGAGCGGCGGAGTGCAGGTGAAATTCCCGAACGCCGAGTTCTGGACGAAACCGGCCGTGGTCTCGTTCAGCGCCCGTGACCAGTTTGTGAATACGATCACCGCGATCGAGGGCAACAGGGTAACTCTCGCCGACCCCATGCCGCTTGAGGCTACCGGGTGCGTGGTGCAACACACCGACAGCGGCCCCTTGCAGCGTGCCTTCGACCGTGCGGTGGGCGAGTGCCGCAACGTCTTCATTCCGGCCGGCTGCTACCGGCTGACCAGCGGGCTGAAGCTCAACGGCGCCGATGGCATCACGGTGGAAGGCGAGAACGAAGAGCGGACCGTGCTCGATATTGGCAACGGGCAGGGCGCGTGCCTCTCGGTCGTCGGCGGAACCTCGGTCACGCTGCGCAACCTGCGGTTCCGCGGCTTCAGCGGCTTCGCCGAACGCTGCCAGATGGGTCATATGCGGACCAGCGGCTACCCGCATATGTGGGGCTTTTACGTCAAGCACTGCAACGCTGTCGGCATTCAAAGCCCCGAGCGGGTCTTGGTGGAAAACTGCCACGCCACCGGCATGTCGGCCGAATGCTTTTATTCCAGCAGCAGCAGTCGCAAGGGAAACGAAGAACCGTCGCGCTATACCAAGTCGATCGTCTACCGGAATTGCACGGTCGCCGACTGTGCCCGAAACGCTTTCAACAACAACGACTTCGCCGAGAATACGGCCGTTCTCAACTGCCGCGTTCAGGACGTCGGTGGGTGTAGTTGGGAGGGAGCCTCGCGATTCGTCAAGATCGTCGGCAACTACTTCCGCAACGCCGGCACCGTGGCCATGGGCAATATCCGCTCGCGCGACGCCGCGTTCGATATCCTCCCCTCCGGGCAGCACATCGTGGCCCACAACACGTTCGAGCAGCAGATGGCCTACGGCGGCTGCGCGATTCGTTCCTCCGGCGGCTCCACGCCCGTGATCATCAGCAATAATATCTTCGTCAATTTCAACACGTCCGCGATCGAGGCCACCGGGTTCGGCGATTACCGGAACCTGCCGGCCGGCAACACGATCATCACCGGCAACGCGATCGACCTGACGTGCGTCCGCGACGAGTCCGCCGGCCGCTTCGGCATCCGCGTGTCGGCCGACGACGCGACGGTCAGCGACAACCAGATCTACGTCCGCGGCGACGTCGATCCGAAAGTCCACGGCATCGTGCTCGCCGAACCGGCACGCAACCTCGTCGTGCACGACAATCTCATTCGCGGCTGTGCAGTCGGCCTGCTGGCTATGAAGACCGAGGGACGGGTCGACGTAGTGATCGACTCGCGGACGTTCAGGTCGAGCGGCGGGCTGCCCTGGCCTCGCCGGCGCACCCACGGCTACCGCGGCTGCCGGATCGCTTGGGCCTCCGGCGGCGATTCGGGCTACACTTTCGGTCCGAAGGTAGAGGCCTTCGACGCGGACGAAGGCGTGTTCCGGCTGAGCGAGGACGCCGAACTGAAGAAGGGGGCGGTGTTCGCGCTCGAGGCCCCGCAGGGGTTCAACTGGAGCATCCACGATAACGTGATCAGCGATTGCGCCCAGCTTGTCAGCTTCGACGTGTTCGGCGGCCCGACGGCCGTGTTCGCCGACAATATTCTCGCGCGCGGCGCGACAGAGGGCGTAAAGGCCGCCGCGGAGATCTGCGGCCGGCTCCGGATCACGGGCAACCGGTTCTCCGGCTTCGACGAACCCGGCTCCGTTGCCCTGCTGCTGCGTCCGGATGCCCTGGGCAGACCGCCGCAGGCCGCAGGCCAGGAAAACGCGTTCGACGAGTGCGCGGTGCCCATCCAGGATGAATCTTGGTAGAATACGGCAAGGTTTGTCATCGAACATAGGAGACCATGCATGATCAACATCGGCCCTTTTCTTGACGGCGAAGAACTCCACGACGGCGGGGGCGGTACGTGCGACGTCCTGAATCCGGCGACCGGCCAGGTCATCGCCAAACAGTCTTGCTGCGATGATGCGTGCGTCGATCGGATCGTGCAGTCCAGCGCCCGTGCGTTCGAGTCCAACCCATGGAAGTCGCTCACACCGGCCGACCGGGGGCAAATCCTGCTCAGGCTCGCCGACCTCGTCGAAGAGAGGGCCGAGGAGCTTGTCCAACTGGAGCTCCAGGACGTGGGCAAGCCGATCGGGCAGCTTCGCGGCGGGGAGATTCCGCTCACGGCGGCGATCATTCGCTTCTATGCAGGCGCCGCCGACAAGATCGAGGGCGCCGTGAAGACCACCGAGGGCGGCCATTTTGCCCTGACGATGTACGAGCCGTATGGTGTCATTGCCGGCATCCTGCCTTGGAACTATCCGCTGGTGAACGCGGCGCTGAAAGTGCCGCCGGCACTGGCGGCCGGCAACGCGATCGTGCTCAAGCCGTCGATTGAAACGCCGCTGAGTACGGTTGCCTTCGCCCGGCTCGCCGTCGAAGCAGGGGCGCCCAAGGGCATCGTCAACGTCGTGCTCGGCTCCGGCTCGAAGGCCGGCAATGCCCTGGTCGCCCACCCGGCCGTTCGCAAGATCTCCTTTACCGGTTCGACGGCGGTCGGGCAGCATATCCAGAAACTCGCCGCCGATCGGATGAAGATGGTCAACCTGGAGTGCGGCGGCAAGAACGCGATCGTCGTTTTCGAAGATGCCGATCTGGACCGCGCCGCCAACGCGGCTCTGGTCAGCGGTTTCGTCAACTGCGGCCAGCTCTGCGTATCTTGCTCGCGACTGCTCGTCCAGCAGTCGATCCGCGATGAGTTTCTCGCGCTGCTGAAGGCGAAGGCCGAAAAGCTCTCCGTCGGAGACCCCGGCGACGAGCGGACGCTCGTCGGCCCGATGATCACGAAGAGTCAGTATGAGATTGCGCTCGGCTACCTGAACGCCGCGCCGGGCGAGGGATGCGAGGTGGTTTGCGGCGGTGGTAGGCTTGAACTTGCCGGCCCGCTTGCCGGAGGCTTCTGGATCCAGCCGACGATCCTTGCGAGCGTCCGCCCGGGAATGAAGGTCCACGACGAGGAGATTTTTGGTCCGGTCCTCAGCGTCGTCTCGTTCAAGGAGGAGTCGGACGCCGTCCGGATCGCGAACGCGGTAAGGTATGGCCTGTCGGGCAGCGTCTGGACCCGCGACGGGCAGCGGGCCCTGCGAATGGTCCGCGCCCTGGACACCGGCATCGTCTGGGTCAACACGATGCTCAGCGGCTATCCGCAGATTCCCGTTCCGCCGCACAAGATGAGCGGCACCGGCGTGGAACTCGGGATGGAAGGGCTTCTGGCGTACTGCAAGCGGAAGAGCGCGATGCTGGGGTATGACGAGCAGGCGCCGATTGGCTGGGGGTTATAGGGGACGCTAGATCGAGCTTCTAGCGGTAGAAAAAGATGTCGAACTGCCTTAGCATCGTTCGAGAAATAACTGGCACTTTTTGCCGTGGGGCGGATTGGCAATCCGTCCTACCGAATGCCGCCCCTTCGTTCTTCGGCGATGCCGACCTCTTGGAAAAGGAACGACAATGAAACGCAACTCCGTCTGCAGACTTTTCCTGACTGCTGCCCTTCTCGCCCTCGCCGCACCGCACGTGCCGTTGGCCGCCGTCGGCGCAGAGAAGCCTTCGACGCAGGTATACCTGGTGGGCGTCGGCCCCGGCGACGCCGATCTGGCAACGCTCAGGGCAATCGAGGTGATGAAGAAAGCCGATCTCGTCTTCTGTTCCAACGCCATTCGGGAGAAGTTCGCCGACTATCTCGCCGGCAAGGAAATCGTTGGAGGATTCTGGCGGCTCTTTCCCTATTACGGCCAGGATCCGGCCTCGTTGAAGGGCGACGAACGGCAGGAGGCGGAGCAACTCGACGGGAAACGCAAGGAATTCATCGCCAAGGTCCGCAAGGCCATAGCCGAACGTAAGACGGTCGCCATCCTCGACAACGGCGATCCGCTGATCTACGGTCCCTGGGCGTGGTGCCTCGAGGAATTCGAGGATCTCAACCCGGTGGTCGTTCCCGGTGTAAGCAGTTTCAATGCGGGAAACGCGGCGCTCAAGCGATGCGTCACAACCGCCGACCGCACCAAGGCCGTGATTTTGTCCTCGACCGACTGGCCGGGCAAGACCGACACGATCGACAAGCTCTCCGTCCATCGCAGCACGATGGTGCTGTTCACGATGCGTGCCGAGTTCGGAGACTTCATCGCCAAGCTTCTAGTCAACTATCCGCCAGAAACTCCGATTGCGGTCGTGAAGCACGCCGGCTATGTGGACAAGGAAGAGGTAATCCAGGGGACCTTGTCGACCATTCTGGAGCAGGTCAAGCAGGACTCGCTGTCGTTTGAGTACTTGATCTACGTCGGCGACTTCCTTCGGCACCGCTACGTGCCGCATCGCAGTCCTACAGCACGCCGCCCGGAATGACTTCGCCGCCGGAGACCGTCCCCAACGTCCGCCAGACGAGCCCGTCGATCGACTGCGAGATGAACCGCACCGACCCGTCGCCCAGGAGCGACTGGACTCCACCGGGATGGTAGCTTCGCGAGGTGATTGCGGCAAAGATTGGACCGCCCAACCGCTCGCGGCGGCTGATGATTTCAACGTCTGGCTCGCTGAGACCGGGGCCGCCGGGAGTGACTTTGTTCGGCGGCCAGGCGGTCGAAAAGCCGTTGTGGTGGCACGACATTTCGACCCACTGCGTATGCGCGCTGCGAAACACCCGGCAACTTCCGCCCGCCTGGTACTCCGGGCAGACGGTGAGGAGATCGGCGGTAGGCGGAGGCATGTTGTTCGGGTCGTTGATCACGGAGAAAGGGCCGCAGTTCGTGGATGCTTGGCAAGCGGAACTGAATGGGATAAACTCTTCTCTAATTGATATTGAGTAACAATATCATATTCCGGCTGGTCCTGAGAGACCGCCCTAAACGACCTCCCGGCGGAACTGCACCGGGCCGCGGAGACACCGACGGATAGTACGGAAACCACGGCCACAAGCGACAGAGCCAACAAGATCCTGCGTGAGTGCATCGGATTCTCCAAATCGAGAGGGTCACCAAAGTTTTCTAGGTCGATTTGACCAAATCGGCCGGTTGTTTGCAGCCCGCCATTATTGCCGGGATCACCGCCGCCAGACCGCACAAGAGGAGCGTCGCGGCGAAACCGAGCGACAGGTAATACCACGGAATCGTCAGCGGCGAAAGGAAGCCGCCGAAGAACGAAACGTAGCGCATCAGACCGACGAAGCACCACGCACCGAGAATCCCGAAGCCGATGCTGATGATCGCCGCCGACATCGCGATCAGTAGCGCTTCGGCCAGGATCAGCCGCACCAGGCCGAACCGGGTCATTCCCAGGCATCGCAGCACGCCAAGCTCGAACCGCCGCGTCCGAATCGAGGCGGCGACCGTCCCCATCATGCCGAGCGACGAAATCATCAGCAGGATGAGCGGCAGCTTTGCCGCCGCCTGAATCACGCTGTCCCCTCGGCTTCCTACGCGGTCGTTGAGGTATTCGTGCGAACTCACCTTCACCATCGGACGGGAAATCGCGCCGGCGCCGTCGTCCAGGTGCGATTGCTCGTCCAACAGTTTCTGGAGCGACCGCTCCAGGTCCGCGTCGGAAACCGTCGGTGCGCCGCTGGCGTGCAAGGTTCGGTCGAACCAGAAATAGGCGGCGTCGTTGAGTTTGAAATCGTCCTGGACGGTCGTGTAGGGAGCGAACATCAGCGCGCCCGAACGGTATCCGTACTTCCGGACGCCGCTGAGCTTTGCCATCCAGAGCCAGCCCGGGATGCTGGCGACGCCGCAGACCTCGTACTGGATCGGCTTCGCGTCGTCCGCCGCCAGACCTTCCCCCGGTGCGCCGGGGCGTTGTCCCCGCATTCCGCCGCCCGCTCCGCGCATCCCGCGTCCGCCGGGCTCCGGTTTCATCAGTTCGAGCTTGTCGCCGACGTGCAGCCGTGCGCGGAAGGCGAACGAATCGGGAATGATGCAATAGCGTCTCCCGCTTTTGAGTTTTGCAAGGGCGTCGTCCCACGTGCCTTCGACCAGGTCGACATCGACCAGACGCGTACGATTTCTCGCGTCGGTGCCGAGATTCCTCGGCTCGAACGCCTTGCCGGCATCCAGACCGAAAACGACCACGCCCGCCGTGGCCTGCATGGAGGACATGCCGAACTCCTCGAACCGCTTCGCCTGCTGCGCCGAAAACAAGGGCTGTTCCAGCGCGATCGGCAGGAACTTGTCTCGATCGACGCCGTCGAGATTTCGGACCGTGTCGATCCGATCGGGCGGCAGACCTTTCGGCAGGCATGCCACGAGCGTGTTGGGCAGCCGCTCGCTGTGCGTGAATGGAACGAGCATGGAATATCCCGAGATTTCGAGGAAGCTGTACACGCCCAGCCCGATCGTCAGCGCGACGGCCGTTCCGAGCGTCCGCCAGAGGTTCGCGCTGAGCTGGTTCTTGAGCAGGTTCTTCTCGATCAACAGCAGCTTCGCGATCGGCGCCGAAAGGAAACGCTCGACGAAGAGCACCACCGCCGGCATCAGCAGCACCAGCCCCAGAATTTGCGTCGGCAGTCCGAGGTAGGTATACAGCGCCAGCCGCAGCATGGAGGTCTCCGCGCTGACGCCGTAATAGATGACGATCGGATTGACGATAAGCATCGCGGCGCCGACGATCCCGGCGGCGTAGAACCACCGCTTCTCGACGTTGCAGATGTATCCGCGGTTCATGCCTTCGAGTGGACTTACTTTCGCCCCGCGCCACGCCGGGATAATCGCCGCGAGCATCGCTCCCAGACACGCCGCCGCGCCCGAGGTGATGATCGACGAAGCATCGAGCGACGCCGTCTTGCCCGTGCCGAACACGTCGGGCTGCAACCAGACGGTCGCCTGGAGCACGATCCAGCCGGCCGTCATCCCGACGATCCAGCCGAGCACGCAGAGGATCATGCTTTCGCCGAGGATGAGCGCGACGATATGCCGCCGCTCCATCCCCACGGTCCGCATCATGGCGAAGACGCGACTGCGTTCGCCCACGCCCATACTCAGCGCGGTGAAGACGATCAGCGTCGAAATGAGCGTCGTGAAAAGGATGATCGCGCTGATGGACGACGCGCTGCCCATCAGTCCGCCGCCGCGCGGACCGGGCCGGTTGTTTAGAGAATCCTGAATGTCGCCGGCATCCACGAATTTTATCTGGATCCCTTCCGACGCCAGGTGCTCGGACCACGACTTCTTGAACTGCGCGACGTTCGCCCCGTCCCGCAGGCGGACGTATAGGTATTGCGGCTTGCCCTTGTCCGCTTCGCCCATTGGCTCGATCTTCTCGGCGGTCGCCATGGAAACATAGACTGCACTGACGGCCGGCGTGATGCCGCCGAAGCCGAAACCGCCGCCGGCCTTCTGATCGACCAGCCCGACGATCTTGATCTTGTATTCGGCCTCGTTGAGTCGCACGGCGACATAGTCGCCCGCCCGGATGGGGTCTTCCTCCTGGTCCCAAATGCCCAGGCTCCCGGCGGCCGCCGTCCCCATCACTCCCTGCATCTCTTCGCTATGGGCGTCGAACCAATCGCCTTCTTCCAGTTCGAACGGGGACTGCTCGGCGTCGATCCCCACGATGGTCGGACTCCCCATCGGCGTTCCGTGGCCGGCGCGCTGACGCCGGAGAACGCTCTGGGCGTCGGTATATTTCGCCATCGTGTATTTCCCGAACATCCCGCGAATTTGCCGCGCGGGCGAGACTTGCATGACCAGATCATCGCTCCTCAGAGCGTCCAGCACCTTCGGCTCGACCAGCAGCGGCGCGGGCGGCGTCATCCGGCGTATGGCGGGCGCCGCTCCCGCCGTAAGTTCGTCGCCTCGCTGCGGAATCATCGTCACGTGATAGTGGCCGAGAAACTTCTCGCCCTCGTTCTCGAATTCGAGCACGACCAGTCCGATGCTGCCAATGAGCCAGACGAGCATCGCGGACATCGCCGCCGTCGCGATCACGGCAAGCGCGAGCCGCGACCGATGATACCAGGCTTCGCGAAAAATCAGTTTGATAAGGAGCATGTTTGTGGTTCGCGGTTGCTTGGGGTTGGGAAGAACGGGTCGGTGGGCTCAAGGGAGGGATAGGCGGGCCGGGCTTCCAAGCCCGTGGAGCCGTCAGGGCGGAAAGAGGCTCAAGGAGGGAAGGATGGACTCCCGCCTCACGCCTATCACTCCGTCCGCCCGTCCCTGAGGTGAACCGTCCGATCGCCGTAGTCCGCCACTTCCTTGTCGTGCGTCACGACGACCAGGGTGCGCTTCTGCTCCGTGCAGAGCCTTCGCAGCAAGGTGCAGATCGTCGTGCTGTTCGTCGAATCGAGATTCCCCGTCGGTTCATCCGCCAGGATGATCGCCGGACCCACCAGCAGCGCCCGGCCGATCGCGACGCGCTGCTGCTCGCCGCCGCTCAGGGCGTCGGGGCGATGCGTGCGCCGCTCCTTGATTTCCAACAGATCGAGCAGCTCGTCGAGCTGCGAATCCGACACCCGCGTTCCCCGTTCCAGTTGAGCCGGCAGGAGAATGTTCTCTTCCGCCGTCAGCGTGGGGATGAGGTTGAACTGCTGGAAGATCACGCCGATGTTCTTGCGGCGGAATTTCGTCTTGCGCGAGTCGCTCATCTCAGCGATGTTTTCGCCGCCGACGTGGACGCTGCCCGACGTGGGAGGCATCAAACCGGCCATCACGTGCAGCAGTGTGCTCTTTCCCGACCCGCTGGCGCCCATGACGGCCACGAACTCGCCGCGTCGGATGGTCAGGGTAACGTCCTTCAAGGCTTCGATGGTCGAGTTTCCCTGACGAAATCGCTTCGTCAGGTTTTCAACGCACAGCGGTGGTGCTGCATTACTGGATGCATTCATGTTGTGGAAGTCTCTTTCTCAATACTGGCCAATAACCTCGCCGCCGGCTCGCGTCCAGAGGGCATACCAAGTGGTCCGATCGACCGTCTCGCTGATGAAACGCACGCTGCCGTCGCAGAGCCCGGCGTTGACGCCCCCGGGATGGCGGCTCCTCGGTCCCGTTATTCTATTCGACTGCCCGACCAGATCGGGGACTTTGGCGTTGGGCGGGAAACGTCCGTTCAACAGCGGGCCCGACGGAGGCATGCCGCGAAGCCAGTACGAGAGCCGACCGCCGTCCCAACTGCTGACGCTGATCGCGGCGAGCCCGCCGGCCTCTACCAGGTCGGCCGCCGCCGCGTTGCAAGCCGCCCCCGAGCCCATATTGGCACGATAAACCTGGATATCGGGCGTGGGCGTCAACGGCGGCGACGTGCATGGTCCCCGCAGCGATTCCGTGAACGCGAGCGTGTTGGTCGTGCCGTCGCAAATGTCGGCGACCCGCACGGTCGCCCCGGTCCAGCAGAGGCCGTCGGCCGCGCCGAAGCCCGGATGGAAGATGAAACTGTCGCCCGTGCCGCTGCCGTGATTCATCGCGTAGTTGCTTCCCGCCACGGGAACGACGGTCGCTCCGAATGTCAAATCATGGACCGGACTTTCGCCGTCGCTGGGGCACAAGAATAAGTCCAACGGCTTCCCCAAGGCCGGAAGCAGCGCATCGGGCGGGGGGTCGTAGGGAGCGCCCAGATTGAGACGGAAGTCGATCAAATCCTGAAGATTCGCCTGCTCGCAGTACGGCAAGAGCTTCGCCAGCGGCGAAAAATCCTGCCCTCCAAATCCCGAGTTGGGCAGCATGTTAAACGTGTTCATGTAGTTATGAAGCGCCACGCCGATCTGCTTCAGATTGTTGGCACAGCTCATTCGTCGGGCCGCCTCGCGGGCGGCCTGAACGGCCGGCAACAACAAGGCAATCAGGATCCCGATGATGGCGATCACCACCAGAAGCTCGACCAGGGTGAACGCTGAGCGCCGTGGCGTGGGCATGATTTCCCTCCTCCCGCAGGGCAAATGGCGATGCAGTCCCGCGTTTCCCTCGTCGAAGTCGGTTCCTACCGTGATAGCGATTGGGTGGGACGGCGGCTCTTTGATCCGTCTCGGACGGTGTCTCACTTGCCAAAGACACTACCTCATGGCAATTCGCGTGCCGTTGACGCTATCTCTGTTTGCAGCAGAGGTGGATCGCGCTTTGCAGCGATGCAGTCGCGAAGAGACATTCCGTCCACCTGGGGCCTCGCCAAACACCGAGAACAGCAGGCATTTCCGCGAGCAAAGGACATCGACATCGGCCATGGTACGGACCTGTTCTCCTCTCGAATCGTTCCTTTGTGTGAACCTTGCTCGGATCCGCGATCCCACCTCCGGATGCCGTATGCATGTCGATTCGATCGACAGCCGTGTCGAAAGAATCGACACACCGACTTGCTGTGAGTGTGCTTATCGAACATGCGTTTACGGCTTTCCCGCGAAATCGAGACTGGTACGCGAAATGCTCCGTGATCTAGCCGATCTACCCGCGCTCCGGCTTTGCGATCCGTGCTGCACGGGCCAGATTGAAGATCGCACGGACGGCAAGGCCGTGGCACGGACGAGACAATTGCCGGGAGGATGACTCCTTGTGTGAGGAGGGACCACGCCGGGATCACTGCCACGAGATTCGATTAATCAATCCTGGAAGGGGAAAGATGAGACAAGGTATTCCGATAGACACGACGGGCGAAAGGGGGGAGGGGAGCGAGGGCACGGTTGTGCTTGGTAGTACAACGCCGCCCCTGCTTGTCGAGCGAGTTACCAAGCGATTTCGACAAGGCAGCCGGGTGATTGAGGCGCTGAGCAACGTCTCGTTGACCGTTCAGCGCGGGGAATTCGTTGCCATCATGGGCGCGTCGGGATCTGGCAAGAGCACCCTGCTGCACGCGATGGCCGGGCTGACCGACATCGACGCAGGCTGCATCCAGGTCGACGGCCGGGATCTGTCGACCCTCAGCGACAGACAGCTCACCCGATTCCGGCGTGAGCGGATCGGCCTGGTGTTTCAAGCCTACAATCTGTTGCCGTTGTTGACCGCTGAAGACAATGTTCTCCTGCCCGTCATGGATCATCGGCGCGGCGGCGAGAAGGCCGCCGCACTGCTCGATCGTCTCGGCCTTTCCGATCGTCGAACGCACAAGCCGGACGCCTTGTCCGGTGGTGAACAGCAGCGGGTGGCCATTGCCCGCGCCCTGGTCACCGACCCGGCGATCTTGCTGGTCGACGAGCCTACCGGGAACCTCGATTCGGTGGCCGGGGCGGAGATTTGTTCGTTGTTGCGGTCTCTCTGTGACGAGCAAGGGCGGACCATCGTGATCGTCACGCACGAGCCCACGGTCGCCCTGGTAGCCGACCGGGTCCGGATCCTCAAGGATGGCGTGATCGTGGATGGTTTCGAAACCGCCGGGTTTTCCGACGCCCAAGGGCTGGCCAACGCGTACCAGGAAGCCCTCCGGAGAGCGGGCGGCAGCGGGGGAGAAGCCTCATGAAGACCGTGCTGAAACTGGCGTTGGGTTTTCTGCGACAACATCCCGTCCGGCTGTTTCTGACCGTCTTCGCCTCCGTGGCCGCCACGTGCCTGGTGTTGTGGATGGTGAGCGGGTACGAGGCGCTGTTGCGATCCTACGACGTTTTTGCCCAACGCGCACTGGGCCGCTATACGCTGTCGGTGGATCCGATTAGCCGGAAATGGGACCGGCAGGTTCCGCCCGAGGTGGTGGAGGCCCTCCGCGCCGAACCCCACGTGGCCGCCGCGGAACCGATGTGGGCCGAGCGGGTCGTCATCCAGTCACGGGCCGTGAAGCTTCAGGCTCCGCCGCCAGGGTCCGGTTCGCAGCCGGGCGAAGGAGTCAATGAGTGTCTCATGTTGGGCACCGATGCGCCGGCGCCGCCGTTCGATCTGGTCCGCGGCCGTTGGATTGCAGATCAAGCGGGAGATGATGGCGGTGAGAACAGCGCGGCCGGTATGCTCGACGCGGCCGTGAGCGGCGAGATTGCCGACCGCTTCGGCGTCGGCGTCAACGACTCGTTGACCGTCGGGCGGGACGACGCAACGCAGCAACTCCGCGTGGTCGGGATCGTCGACAATCCGCCGGTTCCCATCACCGGCCGGTCGTCGGCGAGCATGGCCCTGCCCAGCCCGGGGATTGCGGGGATCTACGTCCGCATGGACGCGGCCGCCACGATTCTGAAGCGCGATCCCGTGGTGACTTTTGTGGGACTTTGCTTGAAAGGTGTCGACGTTCATGCCTTCCGCTATGCCTGGGGGCCAACGCTGAGCGCGATCGACGAACCCGCCCAGTTCCAGGAGGATCACGACCTCGAGGAGCAGCTTGATGAAGCGGCGGCCGCCGAGAACGTCAGGCTGCAGTCGTACGCGGCCACGCTCATGGCCATGCTGCTGGCGTTCCTGGTCATCTTCAACACGCTCAACATGGGTGTTTTGGAACGTACGCGGCAGTTTGCCATGCTGCGGGCGGTCGCACTGACGAAAGCTGAGGTGGCCCGCATTATCTTCGTCGAGAGCTTCATCATCGCGGCGATCGGCTTCGCGGGTGGCCTGATCGCGGGGCAGGCCCTGCTGTCGCTATCGGGGTCCCTGTCTTCACCGGTATTGCGGCACGGCGCGCACATTGGCGGTCTGGGGATGGCCCTGGCGGCGATTGCGTCGTTGGGGGCGGCGATTCTGGCGGCAATCATTCCGGCCTGGCGCGCGACCCGTGTGCGACCGCTCGACGCCATGGTGCCGCCGCAGACGAGCGCGCAGAGCAACACCCGTCATAACTGGCTTGCCGTGCTGGTCGGTCTAGGGTTGATCAGCGTGGCGCCCGTCCTCACCTTCGTGCTGCCGCCGGCATCGACGCAGGAAGCGAAGAGCCATCTGGCTTACGGCATCTTCGCCCTGGCTGTCGGCTTCTTGTTGCTTGCCCCCGGCATCGTGCGGCTGGTAGACCGGTTTGCCGGTCCTTTACTTGCGCGGGCGATCGGCTTGAGCCCCAAGCTCCTCGCCCAACAGCTTTCGTGCCATATGGGCCGGACGGTCGCGTCGGCGATCGCGCTCGGCGTCGGGCTGACACTGTATATCAGCATCCAGGTGTGGGGCTACACGTTGCTGGAGACGTTCGTCCCCGGCAGGTGGGCTCCCGATATGCTCGTCAACTTCGAGCCGTACGGGCTTACCGAAGAGGCGGCTGGCGAGGTCGCTCGCCTGCCCGCCGTCGATGCCCAGCGATGTGCGGCGATCGTTGTGGAGCAACCGCGGCTTCGCGAAGACCTTACCGGCAGCGCCGAGCGGGCCACTGTGACGCGGCAGGACAACGTGGTGATGATCGGCATCGACTCGGTCAAAGCGGTTGGGGGAGAGCGGCCGCTCTTGGATCTCACATACATCCGGGGCACGCGCGACAGCGCCCTGAAATCGATGCGGGACGGCCGCGGCTGCATCGTTCCCGAGCACTTCCTGCAAGAAACCGGGCTTGAGCTTGGCGATCGATTCGAGCTCGTGCCCCCGGAGAATCCTGGGAAGCCGGCAGTCTACACGATCGCCGCCTCGGCGGATTTCCAGGGCTGGCATTGGTTGACCAAGGTGGGCGGACTACGTGTCCGCACGCACCGGGCAGCCGCGCTGGTCATCGCAAACGATCAAACGGTGTGTGGCGATTTCGATCTCTTCAAGGCAAAGCACGTCTGGTTGCGGTACGCGACCCCTGCCACTCGCGAGGCCGAGGTGGCGGACGCGATTCGTGAATACTATGCGAGCTTCCTGGGGGAAGATGTCCTCAACGGAAAACCGAAAAGTGCCGCCGGAGCTTCGCGGCCGGGCAGTCCAGACGTGCAATCGGGCCACGGCCGTCCCGCCGTCTACATCCAGGCGGTCTCCGCCGACGACGTGCGACGAACCATCCGCGCCAACGCGGCCCGCTGGCTCTGGGCGGTGAGCATTCTGCCGCTGGTGGCCGTGGCGATCGGCTGCCTCGGCGTGTTGACGGTGATCGTCAGTTCCGTCCGCGCTCGCCAATGGGAGATGGGCGTGCTGCGGGCCTTAGGCTTCACGCGAGGGACGCTCGTCCGCCTCGTGGTCGCAGAGGGTCTCCTGGTGGGAGTCGTCGCCTGCGCCCTGAGCCTCGGGTTTGGGATCATGGCCGGCTGGTGCGGCACGGGGTTGTCGCGGTACATGAGCTTTTTCGGCGGTCTGCAGCCGGTTCTGGTGATTCCCATGACCGCGCTTTCGGTCGGCCTGATGGTCGTGCTCGTATTCGCGGCGCTGGCGGCCATCGGACCGGCCCTGCGGGTCGGGCGCACGCATCCGCTGGATCTCTTGCAGCAAGGTCGGAGTTCGCTTTAGTGCCTCCCCGGCGCGCTGTTGTGCGCGCGAATGCAATGCGGCGAGCAACGGGCGAGCCGCCGGACCGCCGACGGGTCGATGCAGTGGTCCAGGATCTATCCGTCTCTTATCTCGACTCGGACGGCTCGCGACACTTGTTCCGCGTCTGGGAGGCCGTGATCCCGCGGATCAAGCAGGCCGATGCCATCGTTGTGCTCCACACTTAAGCGGCCGGCTGGCACCAGCCTGCCGCGATGGCCGCCGCACAACCATGCCGCAGATCAGCATCATATCTTCCACCTGATCTCGACCGCCCTGCTGATCCCGACGATGCTGCTGTTGCTCTGGTGCCTCTTCCGGGCGCTGTTCTCGGTGGGGCAGTTTCTACGGGAGTTCGCCCGGCGGGCGCGGATCGCCGCGGCGTTGGAGGGTTTTTCGACGGCGATGGACGAGATCGCCTCGCCGCCACCCCTGCCCGTCGCCGGCTCGATTTTGACGGAAACCCTCGGCCGAGTGCAGCAAGCGGGCGGAGACCTGCTGCGGGTGGAACGACTGGTCCACGAGGCGGAGCTGGCCTGGGACGGCCGGCTCGAATCGCTCCGCAACCTGGTCCCCCTCGGCCCCATGCTCGGCCGGATGGGAACATTGATTCCGCTGGGACCCGCCTTGATGGGACTGGCCGCCGGCGATCTCCAGACCATGGCCTCGAATCTCATTGTCGCCTTCGCCACGGCCGCTCTACAGACTGAGTTGCCCTGGTTGGGCCGGCAGAGGGTGCCGCAGGTCTCGCTGAGGAGCAAAGGGCGTCTCTTGGTTTCCTGCCTCGAGACGAGTTGCTCGGTCCGGGCTCATCGCTGAGCAGCACGTCCGCATTCGCATGACTCCTTGCCGTCCGGGGACTTAATCGACAGGAGATAACAGCTCACTGCCGCGGCGACAAGAAAAAGCAGTACCCTCACCCAGTTCACCGTGATCAGCAGCAACGCCGACCCGGTGACGGTCATCCACAGAACGATCAGGACGGTTGCCTTGACCCTTGGCGGAATGCCCAGCCCTTCTCGATAGTCGCGGATAAAGGGGCCCAGCCACGGGCTCGACAAAAGCCAACGGTACAGCCTTTCCGAACTGCGGATGTAACAGGCGGCGGCCAAGAGGAACAGGGGAGTCGTGGGAACAAGCGGCAGGACGATGCCCAACACTCCCAGAGCCAGCGACAGGGTGCCAACGAGAATCAGCGCGCAGCGTACGAAGACTTTCATTCTTTGAAATAAGACCTGCAAAGTCCTCCCTGAATCTGCGAAATTGCTGAACCTGCTTAAGGACGGAAAAGAAAGAGTGCCGCGCGGTCCGTCCGGGGCAACTCGGTCTATTATACGCTTGCAACGGATGAGCCGAACACCCGCGAAAGCAGAGTGTGCGGCAAGATTTCCTGGCAAGCCCGGGGTCGGGAGTCTTGTTCCGCCGTCGGCCTCGGGCGCCGGTCGGCACCACCCGTCGTGGCTTGGTGGCCGAGGGCGGAAAAACATTCCTGCCCCCCTTCGGCCTCCCACACTCGCCGACTTCGCCCCCGAAGTCCCAACAATCTCTGGAAGGCGCACTGCATTGTCGGAGTGCTTCCGGCATGCTTCCTGCCGAAGCTCCTTTCGCGGCCGTCTGGCCGGCCATCACGATCGGTCGCACCGAGCCGCTGAGACTGCTGCAAGCCGGCCGCGGAACGATGTAGTCGGCTTCGCGACGTGTCGCAGACCACGAGTCATCGCTTCATTGACGAGGCTGCATCATCCGTGCGCGCTGCTTTGTCGGCCCAAGGCTGTCGTCCTTGGCGCCGGCCGCGATCCACGCCGCAAGCTTCGCGATCTCTTCCTCGGTCGGTTGCGGCGATCCGGCAGGCGGCATGATCTCGCCCTCGTACTTGCCTTTCTTGTCCTCGCCCTCTTCGTCGCCCCCAAGCGCCAGGATCAGCCGACTCTCGGCCGGCTTGCCAGGAACGACCAACGGGCCTTTCTGCCCGGTCTGCCTCAAAGCGGCGTAGCTCGTCACGTCGTAGCCGCCCTTGGGCTCCTCCGGGTTGTGGCACTTCATGCAGTAGTTGCCAAGAAAGGCTTGAACGTGCATCGTGAAACTG
Organism: Thermoguttaceae bacterium; assembly: GCA_040768665.1. Lineage (GTDB taxonomy): Bacteria > Planctomycetota > Planctomycetia > Pirellulales > Thermoguttaceae > JABWBD01. The sequence continues at coordinate 102,399 of JAXGMN010000033.1, read as the reverse complement.
ACGTCGCTGGCCGTCTCCGCCTTCGCCGCGATCCGTTGTCGCGACCGCGACACCAACACCACGTAGCGGCGATCCGCTTTGCTGAGCCGCTCGATGGGCAGTGTAATCGTCTCGCCCGAATCCTTCTCGAGCTTCACCAGCCCGTCGGCATAGCCCAGGAGCCTGGCTTCGGTCGTGAACCGACCGTCGTCCGAAGTCCACTTCCGGGCGTCGGCCGTCAGCGCCGTGGCGATCAAGAAGCCCAATACGGCCGCCGCGACAACTCGCTTCATAGCACCCTCATCGAGTATAAAAAGTAGTGTGCCGCTACCCCAGTTCCGAGTACCTGCCAAGCGCCTCGGCGTCGAGATCAATGCCGTGCCCGGGGCGATCGGGGGCGAAGGCGTAGCCGCCTTCGAATCGCACCGGCTCTTTCGCCAGGCAGTTCCACATCAGGTCAGAGTACTCCATTGAGAGACACTCCGGCAAGCTTGCCGCCAGGTGGACGCCGATTTCCAGCAGCGTATTTCCCATCGCCACCGGGACGCCGAAGTCGCCGGCCAGTTGGGCCGCCGCGCGCGACACGCCGATCTGACCGTGGATGTTCAGCACGTCCACGCCGCCGCTTTCCAGCAGGCGGCGTTTTCCGGAGAAGCCGAGGTATTCGCCCGTGTTGATTCGCGTGAAGGGAAGTCCGGCAAGCCTCGCGTAGCCCTGGTAATCGTCCCGGCTGATCGGGTCTTCGATCCAGTACAGATCGAAGCCCTCCTCGCGATAGCGGTGTGCCCGAACGAGGGCTTCCTTCGGCGACCAGGCCTCGTTGGCGTCGACCATCAGTTCGACGTCGGGACCGAACATCTCAAGGACGATTGCCAGCCGCTTGAGGTCCCAGCGAATGTCCGGATGGCCGACCTTGATCTTGACGGCGCGGAAGCCCATCGCCTGGAACTCCCCGAGCCGCGTGCGGAACTCGTCGTCGCCCAGGTGATAGTCGAGGGTGCTGCCGTAAGCAGGAACGCGCGGATCGGTTCCGCCGAAGAGCCGGTAGAGCGGCAGGCCGGCCGCCTTGCCCGCGAGGTCCCACAACGCCGTCTCGACGCCCAACGGCAGCGTTGCCGCCCCCACGTTGCCGCCACGCGGACGGCCAATCCGCAACGCTTCGCCGAAGGGGCTCGCGCCTTTGAGCGAGGGCCATACGTTGTACTCGAACTGGGCTTGAAGTTGTGCCAGGGCCGGGGTGGGCTTGCCCTGTTGAAGTTCAAACCCAACACCTGTCAGCCCGTCGTCGGTTGCCAGCTCCAGGACGGTGATCCAGTGGTCGACGAAGCGGACCTGCGAATCCCCGATCGGCCGAGGAAGTTTCAGGTGTACGCGATGGAGAGTGTAGCCGTTGATCTTCATGGGTTTCAATGTTATTTGAAGTAGGCGATTGTGGATTGAATGCCCAACGCTGTCATCCCGATGCCGGCAACCAGCGTCAGGCACCACAGCAGGCGGCTCATCCTAAGCGGCACCGGCAGGCGCACCCGGTCGAGCCAGAGCATGGCAAAGCACCAGAGTCCGCAGGTGGCCGCTCCGCTGATTATCGTGCCAAACGTCATCCGCTCGACGATCGTACCGGCAACTCCGACCGGCAGCCAGACCATCGCCAGCCCGCCCAGGAAACAGTATGCCACAGTGCCGCCGCGAAGATAAGGAATACTTCGAGGCGTGAGCCAGCGGGGCGCAATCGCGCCGAAGCTCTCCACGAATGTGTGCCGGTAGACCTCGAATGCGCCGTAGAGCGTCCCGACCAGGGCCAGCAGCACCGCGGCGCGGTACAGCCAATCGAGCTCGGGGTGCAGGATCGTGAGAAAACGCTCCTGCTGGTTCAACAGGTCGTTGTTGGCCGGAATCACCCCCTCGCGATGGAGCACCAGCGCGCCCAGAATGCCGAACAAAAGCGTGACCAGCACGACGAAGAAGAAGGAAACGCAGGTGTCGATCAACGGTGCGCGGGCCCATTGCCTCGCCTGAAGGATCGTCATTCTCGCTTCGGGGCTGTCGCCGGCAACGGCCGATTCGAGCTGCTCGCGGCTGAGGTCCCGCCGTCCGGCCAGCCCCCAACCCTTGCTCCGCACCATGCCGACGTATCCGATGTAGTCATACGCGCCGCCGCCGACGGCGCTCAGGTAGAGAGAGACCTCCAGCCAGGGACTCCTGCCTGCGAACTCCGCGGCATACTCGGGCCGGAATGCGATGTCCGGCAAATCCGCGGTCCGAGGAATCAAGAGCCCGGCGCATAGCTCGGTCAGATCCGGTCCGAGCACGAATACGGCCCCGGCGATACAGGCGACCACGAGCCCCAGCACCACCGCCGAGATCCTTTCCAGCAACGCGTAGCTGGACAATAGTGCCAAGCCGAGGCAGACGCTGAGGACGGCGGTCGTCCAGACGTTGATCCAGAACTCGAGATGCTCCCAGGGGCCGACGTCGATGGCAGTCGCCTCAATCCCTGCGAATCGATGCACATACCCGCCCAGCATCTCCGAGATGCCGGAGAATGCGATCGGCATCAGCATCACCGCCGGCAGGGCCACCAGCAGAGGGAACCACAGCGGCGGCCCGGGCAGCGACCGCCAGCCGACGATCGGATGCTCGCCGGTGAGCGTGATATGCCGCGCAGCGGTATAGACCTGGATCGCCTTGAACACACCGGCGTACAGGAAGCACCAAAGCATGGTGTAGCCGAAGATCGCCCCGCTTCGCGAGGCCCACACCAACTCGCCGCTGCCGATCGTCACCGAGGCGATGATCACCCCCGGTCCAAGCAGCGCAAGGCGAGGAACGATCCCCGGCCTCGTCAGCGCCGCGGGCGGTTCCGGATAGATGCCTTCGGAGGTCATCGCTTCGTGGCTCACCACGGTCAACCTCGTTCTTTTTGCAGACGCACGGGTCTCCAACGAGATTGGGGGGCGACGGGCAGGCTTTACACCGACGCGTGGCCACGCTCGCCGTCGCGGCAGTTGCCCGGGTTTCGGCGGGTTTGCGGCAGCAGGGCACGTTGGTGGAGTCCCCTGGTTCTGCAGTGTGCTTCTCGTTTTAGGACGCCGTCAGGGGCAAGTCAAGCGCATCAAGATGTGATCCCATTGCCTCCTGCATGACCGCCTCCCCGTTCCGACATCTCCTTGACGTCCCAATTGCCCCACCTCAAAATCGGCGCGGGTGGGAGGTCCGATTTTCTATCACTTCGCCATTCTTTCACGGCATTGAAGAAAGGAGTTCGTTATGGCTGACAAGCCCGCAGTGGGTTGTGCTCGACCGACGGGGGGACCTGTCGGGGAAGCCGGTGAAATGCAGAAGCAAGAAACGCCTTTACCCGCAAAGGAAGGACGCAGAATGATCCAGGTAGGAAAAAAGGCTCCTGATTTTGTTGCCCCTGCCTACTTGAAAGGGGAATTCACCAGTGTCAAGTTGTCGGATTACTTGCAGAAGTGGGTCGTTCTATGTTTCTATCCGGGCGACTTCACGTTCGTGTGAGGGACCGAAGTATCGGCGGTCGCCGATAGGTATTCCGAGTTTCAGAAGCTCGGCGCGGAGGTCCTCTCCTTGAGTGTGGACAGCGTATTCGTGCACAAAATGTGGAACGATAGCGAGTTATCCAAGATGGTCGACGGCGGCGTACCCTTCCCGATGCTTTCCGATGCGGGGGGAAAGGTCGGCACTGTCTACGGGGTGTATGATGAAGACGCGGGGGTTGAAACGCGCGGCAGATTCCTTATCGATCCCGACGGTGTGATTCAAGCGTACGAAGTCGTCACGCCCCCGGTTGGCAGGCATATCGACGAAACCCTGCGGCAGATCCAGGCCTTTCAGCGGGTGCGCGAGAGCAACGGGACGGAAGCGACGCCGTCGGGGTGGACGCCGGGAAAACCGACGCTCAAACCCGGCCCGGAACTCGTAGGCAACGTGTGGAAGGTGTGGAAGCCCCGTATGGCTTCAGATACACAATAGTGCGATTTTCCTCGCGCTCACGGTCCAAAGCGGGCTGGTAAGGTGCCTCGAAGGCGTCTCCGAACCGCGGCATTCGATCGAAATACCCTTGGTGGCAGTGGCCCGGCCCAATTGGAGGGCGTCACCGACGCCCTCCTCGGTCTGCGGCTTTCTTCCCGCCTTCAAATCCCCCGCTTCTGCCGGGGAGAGGCGTAAAGCATCGTGTGGGCTTGGCTATGTTTGAAGAAGTGCGTTTTTTCCCCGGATCTTCGTTGTACAGCGGCCCGAGGCATGGGCATACAGTGGGAGCCCATCGTAGGGCTTAGCGGGCTTTGCAGGCGGTGAATTCTTGGTAAAATCACTAGTGGAAATTGCGAGTCCCCTCCTGCGGAAAAAGAAGGTTGGAAAACCGTTTGACGCTTGGCCGGTCGTCAAAACGGGCGTCAGTAGCCAAAACCGACAATTCCAGCCTACTTCGCCGATTGACGGAAGTTTATGAGGAGAAAGGATTTGTAATGTCCGGCCGGAGGGTACGCGAATGGTTAGCAGCCTGACTCGAAATCAGGTGCCGGGCAACCGGTTGAGGGTTCGAATCCCTTGCCCTCCGCATTGAAAAACTCGACCGTAAGCCCCTGGGAAACCAGGGGCTTACGCGTTTCTTGGGCTATACGCGCGACAAAACCGGGAATGGGTGTTTGCGGGCGAACTGGCAGGTTGTTCTGGCCTTTATCCTCAGCGCAACCGCGTGGCTGAAGGCTTCGGGAGCACAGAAAAGCAAGATCACCTTCGGCGGCCGAACTAACGGCAAGGTCAACCATCGAGTCCGGCCTTTTGCCGGACGGCAGTCAGGCTGGCGAAACGCCGCGCGGGTGTGCTACGATCACGTTTGGCCATCCGGAACGATGGCCAGTGTGTCGCCGGCTTGTACGGCTACCATCGAAGATACCGGCTTCCATCGGAGGATCTGCTGCTATGTCCGAAATCAACCGACGTCGATTCCTCGACGACTCTCGAAAGGCGACGCTCGGATTGGCCGGCGCCGTCACCATTTTGGCCAATCCAGGATCGGTCCGGGCAACTCCGGCCAACGATCGGCTCGTGCTGGCAATGATTGGCGTCGGAGGAGGGCGGGGGCACTCGCTGGCTATGGGGTTTCTGGATCGCGGCGATTGCGAGATCGGCTATGTTTGCGACGTGGACAGCCGGTTGCACGAGCCGCGAGCGAAAGAGTACGCCTCGCGTCAAGGAGGCAAGCGTCCCAAGTGTGTGCAGGATTTCCGCGAAATGCTCGAAGACGCGTCGGTCGACGCCGCGGTGATCGCCACCCCGCCGCATTGGCACGCTCTGGCGACCATTCTCTGTTGCCGTGCCGGCAAGGACGTCTACTGCGAGAAGCCGCAGAGCCATAATCCCTGGGAAGGCCGCCAGGCCGTCAACGCCGCTCGAAAGTACGACCGTATCGTCCAGATTGGCACCCAGAACCGCAGCGCCCCCTACAACTTCGCCGCCAAACGCTACCTTGAAGAGGGCAAGCTGGGCAAGGTCCATCTGTGCCGCGTGTTCGAGCAGTGCCATGTGCCCGATTTTCAGTGGGGGCCCGACTCGGACCCGCCCGCGACGCTGGACTGGGAGATGTGGAACGGTCCGGCCCCGGCGCGCAAGTACAACAAGGCGATCCATATCCAGTGGCGGCAGCTTTGGGACTTTGGCGGCGGTAACATGGCCTATCAGGGAATCCATCAGTTGGATCTGGCCCGCTGGCTCTGCGGCGTCGATTATCCGAGCGGCGTCTATTGCACGGGCCGGCGCTTCGACCCGCGGGGAGATGCCGAAACGCCCGACACGCAACTGGCCACCTTCGACTTCGCCGACATGGTGATGACCTACGAGCAGACGCTCTTTACGCCCTACATGCTCAGAAACGACCCCGAGCTTCGCAACGGCGACATCTTCCCCCACTGGCCGCAGAACGCCACGCGGATTGAGCTTTACGGGGAATTGGGGGTGATGTTCATGGGGCGGATGGGCGGCGGTTGGCAAGTCTACGTCCGGCCGAAGAACCGGCAGCCGGTGGTCAAGGACCAGATGTACGGTCGCTTTCCCGACCCGGATCACAAGGCGAACTTCGTCGACGCGGTGAAAAGTCGCAAGCGACCCAACGCCGACGTCGAAGAAGGTCACCGCAGCATGCTCCTGGTCCACTACGCCAACATCAGTTCCCGGCTCGGCGGCCGGAAGCTGCAAATCGACCAGAAAACCGAGCAGATCCTCGACTCGCCCGAGGCCATGGGCCTGTTCAAGCGAGAGTATCGCAAGCCGTGGGTGGTTGAGGAAGTGGTTTAGAGGCCGTAATAAAACTTCGCGAAAAAACAGAAGTCCTGAACAGGAGGTAACGGAGATAACGGAGGAAGATCTCTCTGTTGCCTCTGTTCGCTCCTGTTCAAACCTTCTGTTCGGCTTTCTTAGGAGCGTTCGAATACTCGCCACTCAACCACGAACGGCATTCCGTGTCCGTATCAATCGTCATGACTCCCAAGGAGGCCACGGATGTTTCCGCATCATCGTCGCGAATTCCTGAAGCGCACCGTCGCCGGAAGTGCACTTGGCACGTTCGTCCTCTCCGGCACGAAAGCCTCCGGCCGCGTGCTGGGCGCCAACGACCGTGTCCGGATCGCCGTGGCAGGAATCAACGGGCGAGGACAAACCCACCTGACGGGATTCGGCCGGATGAAGGACGTCGAGATCGCCTACCTCGTCGATCCCGACAGCCGTCTGTTCGAATCCCGAAGCAACCTCGTGAAGAAGTGGGCGGGCTACACGCCCACCTGCGTCCAGGACGTTCGTCGGGCCCTGGACGACGGAAATCTCGACGCCATTTCCATCGTCACTCCCAACCATTGGCATGCGCTGATGGCCATTTGGGCCTGCCAGGCGGGCAAAGACGTGTATGTCGAGAAGCCCTGCAGCCACAACATCCTTGAAGGCCGCAGGCTCATCGAGGCGGCGAGAAAGTACGACCGCATCGTCCAGAACGGCACCCAGCGCCGCTCCGATCCGCAATGGATCCAGTTGGTCAACGACGTTCGCAACGGAAAGTACGGCAAGCTGCTCGTCTCCTACGGTTATGCCAGCCGGACCAGGGACAGCATCGGCATCAAGGACCCCCAAGAACCGCCCTCCGAATTGGACTTCGATCTCTGGCTTGGGCCGGCGCCGGTGCAGCCGTTCCGCACGAATCTCGTGCATTACAACTGGCACTGGCGATGGGACTTCGGCGACGGCGAGATCGGGAACATGGGGTCGCACCAGTTGGACGTCTGCCGCTGGGCCATGTCCGACGGCGCGGTCCCGAAGAGCGTCGTCAGCCTCGGCGGTCGTTTCGGCTACCAGGACCAGGGGCAGACTCCCAACACCCAGTTGACTATGATCGATTTCGGCGAGGTCAAGCTAATGCTGGAGATTCGCGGCCTGATCGGCAGCGATCAATGGAAGATCACCAACGAGTTTTACACCGATGAAGGCGCGGTCCGGGACGGCAAGTTCTTTGCCAAAAACAAGAGTGAGGGCGTGCCGATCGAGAATTTTCCGCCTCCCGGCGCTCCCGAGCAGGGGCCACGCCATATGCAGAACTTCATCGATTGCGTCCGCAGCCGGAAACGGGAAGACCTTCATGCCGAAGTCCTCGAAGGGCATCGGTCCGTGCTGCTGACCCACTTGGGCAACATCTCCTACCGCCTTGGCGAAGACATACCCTTCGACGGGCTCGCAACGGCACTGGACGGCGACCGGACGTTTCGCGAATCGTTCGAGGACATGAAACGCCACCTCGCCGACACCGGCCGGCTGGAGTTGGACAACTCTACCTATCGTTTTGGGCGCACACTATCGTTCGACGCCGAGGCCGAGAAGTTCGTTGGAGCCCCGGATGCGAACGAGTTGCTCAGCCGGCCTTACCGCGGCCCCTTTGCAGTGCCCGAGCGGGTGTAGCAAGAGAAATTGTGCCTTCCCGGGAGCACACCATGGACATGCCTGCCAAATCAGGTTTCACAATTCATGGGATAGGCCGCCGCCGGGCTGGCCCGGTGGAAGCCGCGATTGGTGGCTGGAACGCCAAGCCACTCCCGCAATCATTCCACGGAGGAGTATGAAACCTGATTTAGGGGCCTGAGGATACCCGCTGACCTGACGGAGTCAAGCGTGCACGCAATCCTGGTAGATGAAGAACGATCGCTCGTTTGGACCGAAGTGCCCGATCCGGTTCCGAAGTCCGGTGAGCTTCTCATCGACGTCCACGCAGCGGCGGTGAACCGTGCGGACCTGCTGCAACGCGCGGGCGACTATCCGCCGCCGCCGGGCTGGCCGGAGTGGATGGGCCTGGAGATGTCGTCGTCAACCGGACGGTCGACGACCTCGGCGCAGCCATGGATGGACACCCGGTTGATATTGCCCTGGATTGTATCAGCGGTACCGGACTCGGGCGGTGCATTGAGAAGATGGCAGTCGGGGGGCGATGGATCGTTATCGCGACGCTGGGCGGAGCGATGACCGAAATCAATATGAACACGTTTTTCAGGCGGGGCATCAAGCTCATCGGCAGCACGCTGCGAAGCCGTTCGCCCGAGATGAAGGCCGAGATCCTTGCCGGTCTTGAGAGGACTCTCTGGCCGTCGTTCTCTTCCGGTGCCATCAAGCCGGTCATTTACAGGGTGCTGCCGATGACGCAAGCCGAAGAGGCCCATGCGATCCTCGAGCGCCGGGAGAATCTCGGGAAAGTGGTGCTGGTGGCGCCACGCCATTCCGGTACAAGCAGAGTGGCGTGCGCGTGATTGAGGTGGAAGTGGCGGCAGAATTTGGGCCATTGTCGCGGCTCTCGGCGCATCTTCACACCAGATGCCATCTAGGCCGGTGGCTGTAGACTCTCAATCGTCGCCATGGGCAGAAACACCCGAGCAGTCGGCGCATTGCGAACCAGAGAAGAGGGAGAACACAGATGACCACTACAGCAAGCTGCGGCGCGCGGACCAGGAATCGTGCCCAAGGGGGATGGCCTTCTGTTCCGCTTTTTGCGGCCGCTGTCGGGGCGATCGCTTGGGGCAGCGCACTGATAGCGGGGCAGCCTGGCGCGAAGCTGGCCTTCGTTTGCGCCGAGGACAACGATCTCTATCAAGTGGCAACTTCCAGCGGCATCGCTTGCACGCGATATGCCGAGCCCATCGAGGCGGTCACATCGGCGGCGGCGCGCACGGGTGTGCTGATTTTAGGAGATCGCTATCCCGACTCGACCACGCCGATTGCCCAGACCGTCTTCGACGAGGCACGCGAAAAAAGCCTACGATTGTATGTCGAATATCCTTCCTTCGTGCCGGAGGTCGAGTTCAAGAAGCCTCGGGAGACTCGCTGGGAACGGGCAGTGGTCGCATCCGAGGCATTCGGGTTGGAACTCCCCAAGATGCGGATCCTGGCGATTCACGGCTGCCGATTTCTTCCGACGGCAGGCGCGAAGCCACACTTGGTGCTGGCGCGGGTGGCTGGTTTCGACGTGGCGCCGTTCGGCCTTCCCGAAGAAACATGGCCGGTGCTGTTCGAGCATCCCAGTGGCGGGATTCTCGTGGCGACGACCAAACTGAGCCAATTCGTCACGGCTCGCTATGGCCCGACCGACGCCTGGCCGACGATCTGGAGGATGGTTTTTGGCTGGATTCGGCCGGATGATCCGCCGGTGGCCCTGCGCTGGACGCCAACGGTGCGTCCAACGCTGGGTCGCAACGAGCCGCTGCCGGTCGGCGCCCAGCGCGAGGCGACTCGCCGGGGGACTGCGTGGTACGAGCAGTCTCGGATGCTGGTCCACGAGTTATGGAAGGATGCCGTGTGGAAGGAGGGCGACGATGGAGACTACGGCGCGCGGCCGGGCTGCGATCGCCCCATCGGCGACGGCCGGCTGGGAATCCTCGAAGGCCATACGTCGACGATCCTCGTCGACGGCACGCAACCCACACGATGGCTTCTGCGAGCCGACTGCAATGCCGAGTCCGCCTTGCCGCTGGCCTTTGAGGCCGCGAGGACCGGGGATGCCCATTATCGCCGGATCGCGTCGAACTTGAGTGATTTCGTTTACTTCAACTCGCCGCTTCAACAGGGCCCTCGCAATGATCCCCAAAGCGCGCTCTACGGCTTGTTGGCCTGGTGGTGCACGTACGAGGTGGGCCACGGCGCGTATTACTCCAATGACAACGCCAAGGCACTGGTGGCAACCCTCGGCGTGGCAGCACTGCTCGACACCGATCGCTGGGACGAGGCTGTGCTGCGGTGCATCCTCGGCCATTTCCGCATTACCAGTCCGGAAGGGTTCTGCTGCATTAACAACGAGAAGGCATTGGTGGAAAAAGGGTGGCGGCACTTCTCCGGCCGCCACTACATCTACGCCCGGCCGCAACACATGGCTTGGATCGCATCGTGCTACCTGTGGCTCTACGACAAGACGAAATACTCTCCGCTATTGGAACGCACAGAAACAGCCCTCCGCCTGACGATGCAGCTCTATCCGGAGGGCTGGCTCCTTTCGAATAAGCAACTCCAAATGGAGCGGGCACGGCTGCTGTTGGCCCTGGCCTGGCTGATCCGGGTGGACGATACACCGGAGCACCGCGCGTGGCTGAAGCGGATTACCGACGACTTGCTGGCCCACCAAGATGCCTGCGGCGCGATCCAGGAGCAAATCGCCGTGGGGCTTAAATCGAACGAAGAATACGGCAGCCGGGAGATGGCGCTTGTCCAGGACAATGAAGACCCGGTGGCCGACATGCTCTACGTGATGCCCAACGTGTTGTTCGGACTTCGGGAGGCAGCCGGCGCCACCGGCGATGAAAAGCTGGCGCGAGTGGCCGACAAGGCGGCCGAATTCCTCGTCCGCATCCAGGTTCGTTCGCAGACGCACCCGGAGTTCGATGGCACATGGTTTCGCGCTTTTGATTTCGGCCGCTGGGACTATTGGGCAGTCAACGGCGATGCTGGTTGGGGCGCCTGGTGCACCGAGACCGGCTGGGCCCAGTCGTACATCCTGGCAGGGCTTGCGTTGGGGGAGCGGAAGACGACACTCTGGGAACTGACCGCCAAAAGCAAAATCGCCGCCCATTTCGAGGAGTATCGGAAGCGGATGCAGATCGATGAAGCGGTGGCCATCGCCGAAGCTGCGATGCGGGAGCGGGTACCGCATCTGGCGATCGGAAAACCGACTGTTCTGGCCGCCGGTGCGGACGCGCGTTATCCCGGCGGCGGACCAGCTTCGTTGGTCGACGGCGTGATGCACGACGAGCAGGAAACGAGAGCCGGCGCGTGGATGGGCTTTCGGGGAATCGACCTGGAGGCGACCATCGACCTGGGCCGGCCGACGCCGATCCGTGCGGTCGCGGGAAACTTCTTCCAGTCGGTGCCAATCGGCGTTTTCCTGCCGCGCCGCCTCGAGGTGTCGGTCTCCGACGATGGGAAGCAGTTCCGCAGCGTGGCGGCGTGTGAACACAACGTGCCGGTCGAACAGAAGGGACCAATCGTCAAAGTGCTCGCGGCCGAGGTGAAGGACGCGACGGCCCGCTTCGTGAAGCTGCGCGCCATCACGTTGGGCACGATCCCTCCCTGGCATCCCGCACGAGGGCGGCCGGCATGGATGTTCGTCGATGAGATCACCCTCCGCTAGAACACGCGGCATCCCACCAAAAAAGAGGCGTCGGTTTTGGTCAGCAATGCGGTGGGTCATGTCCTCGAAGATCTCGCGGGACACGCGACCACGTCGGCGTCCCAGCTTTCACCCCTCCATCGCAATCTCCTCATCTCTTGGGAGTCCCGGCCGCCGGCTATGATGCCTGGCTTGCGACCCTGACGAAACTCGGAGAAAATGCGAACGCAACGTGCGGAAAAGAAGCTCCAATCCTCCAACATTCCATTGCCCTCAGTACCTGGCAATGTCCTTTTTCTCCTGCTGCGGCCAGAGGGCGCGGGCGAACTCTTGGGCCTTGAGGTTCATCATCCGGAGGTCGCTGCCGACGGCGATGAATTGCATGCCTTGGGCGGCGCGGTGGAGGGCGGACTGCGGATCCATCGCGTGAATGCCGGTGGGGGTACGGGTTTTCTTGCCGATTTGGATGACGCGCTGGATCATGGCCTCATGCTCTTCGTCGGTCGGTTTGCGTCCATCGGATGTACGCATGGTGCGGCGGAGATCGGCCGGGCCGACAAAGATGGCGTCACAGCCGGGGAGGCTGTAGATGGCCTCGGCGTTGTCGATCCCTCGGGGGCTTTCGGTCTGCAGAACGACGAGGATCTCGTCGTTCGCCCGCTCGTAGTACTCCTCGGCCGAGGTGTCGAAATTGAGCACGTGCATCCCGCCGCCGACGCTCCGGAAGCCCAGCGGCGGGTATTTTGCCGCGGCGATCGCGGTTTTGGCCTGCTCGACCGTTTCGACCATGGGGACGACGATGCCCCAGGCGCCGGCGTCAAGGACGCGCTTGATGCAGTAGAGGTCGCCGACCGGCACGCGGACCAGCGGAACGCAGCCGGCGTCGGCGACCAAGGCGAAAATCATGGCCGCTTGGGACCAGTCGACCGGTGCGTGCTCGAGGTCGAGCGTGAGCCATTCGAAGCCACTTCTCGCGAGCACGCGGGTTGTCTGGATTTCGCCGAGGGAAAGCCACGTGCCGAACGTGGGTTTGCCTTCCCGGAGTCTTTGCTTGACGTTATTGGTGCGCATGGGAACAGGTCCTTTGGTTCGTGGATGACCGTCCCGTCATTCTCCCGCCGCTGGAGTTCGATGCAAGAGCCGTCGGTTCAGAAACGGGCACAGGCACCTCGCCGCGACGGTTTTTTCAGCGGACGCCAGGGAATCTGCGGCCCGACCAAACCGGGAACAGGCATCTGGCAATCAAAAGGCCCTAGCAAAACGGGGACTGGCTCCGAGCCAAGCACTCGTAAAACACGGAGAATAGGCGTTTTTGCGAGGTGCCTGTCCCCGTTTTGTTAGGGCCTCCAAGTCTGCCTTCGGGGGCGATTTCAGTCCAGGGGAACCGGGTGGGGATGGCGGGCGAGGATGGCGCGGAGTTGCTCGACGACGTCGGGGCGGTCGTGGGCGAGATTCGTCGTTTCCAGCGGATCCGTCCGGTAGTCGTAGAGCTCGAACTCCCCGGTATCGGCGGGCGCTGCCGGCCGTTTCCACTCGACCAGCCGGTAACGCTCCGTTCGAATCGCTCGCCCGAGGACTCTGCCACGCGGGAAAGCATGGTATGCGTGATCGCGGACCCGCGCCGCCGGATCCTTGAGGACAGGCACAAGGCTCACGCCGTCCATAAACTGCGGCCCTTGCGGGGCAGGCAGGCCGGCAAGTTCAGCCAGGGTCGGGTAAATATCAACGCTTTCGACAAGTTGCCGAGTTGAACTGCCGGGACGGGCGATGCCGGGAACCACCATGAGCAAGGGAATTCGATTTGCCTGCTCGTAATTGGTGTGCTTCGTCCAGATGCCGAGGTCGCCCAGGTGAAAGCCGTGGTCGCCCCAAAGAACGACGACGGTCTCGTCGGCGAGCCCGAGCCGGTCGAGTTCGGCGACCACCTTGCCGATCTGGGCGTCGGCAAAGCTTGTGCTCGCGTAATAGCCGTGGATCAGGCGGCGCTTGAGCTCGGCCGAATACTTGGCGCCGGCATCCTCCGGGACGGGTTGGTAAGCGGCGATCTCTCCGCCGCGTTTGTAGGCGACGCGGGGCGAGCCCGCCGGAGCCTTTTCGTACTGCGGCATGGGGAGCTCGGCAGGATCATAGAGGTCCCAGTACCTTTTCGGCACGCAGAAAGGCAAATGCGGACGCACGAACCCCACGGCGATGAAGAACGGAGTGCCCTGCCTCTCGCGGCGGGTCTTGGCGGCCTTGAGGCGGCGGATGGTCTCGGCCGCCACGCGGCCATCGGCATAGTCGGTATCGTCCGCCGCCGGCGATTCGAATGCGGCGCCCCGCGGCAGCGAGCCGGTCGCCCCGAGTTGCTGATTTGTGAACAATGCCTCTTCGCGCGTGAGCCGGCCTCCGTCGGTGCTCTCGGGGGTCAGGTACTCGATGACTTTGTCTTGGAACAGGGGAACAAGGAACGACTGCGGGTCGCCCTCGTTGCCGTGGCCGATATGAAAGACTTTGCCGAGCGATTGCGTGCGGTAACCGTACCGCGCGAAGAACTGGGGCAGGGTGACGGCGTCGGGCAGCTTCCGGCGCAGTTGGCTGCCGAGTCCGTACAGCCCGGTTGACGTGGACCGCGAACCGAGCATGAGCGTGAACCGTGAGGGCGCGCAGACAGCCTGATTGCAGTAGGCGAGGTCGAAACGCATCCCGCGGGCGGCGAGCTGATCGATGTGCGGCGTTTTCGCCACCGGATCCCCATAGCAACCCAGCACGGGCTTCAGATCGTCAACGAGAACGAGAAGGATATTGGGGCGATCCGCTCCGGCCGTCGAGCAAACGCAAAGGAGCACGGGCAGGATGAAAAGCAGGATAGGAGACGAATTCCGAAGCATCTACTACGCTCACAGATAATTGAGCAACGTCATTTGCGAAATCTGGGCCGTCGCTCGCAGGGCGGCTTCGAAGGCCGCCTGGCGGCCGGTGAACTCCGAGATGACTTCGACCATGTCGATGTCATAGTTCAGCGAGAGCACCTCCTTCAGATCGATCTCCTCGGCGTCCAGGCGGTTCTTGAGGATGTCGAGCCCCTGCTGCCGGGCGCCCACTTCCGCCCGCGAGAAGTTCAGATTGAGAACCGATTCGTCGAGCAACTCGATCGCGCGCGTGGCCTCCTGGATGTTGTTGGTCTCCAAGGCTTGCTGCAGGCGGCTCAAGGCGGTGAAGAGTCCCTCGGTCTCCATGGGATTCACGTCGGAGCCGGAGAGTGTTTCCCCGGTACCGCCCGTCAGCACCTGTGTAGTGGTATCCGCGATCGTGCCGGACCCATCGTTGCCCTCGATATGGATTGAGTAGCGGGCGCCGGCCACGGGATCGTTTTCCAGGAGGGTGCTAAGCTGGTGTGCTTCCGTATCCGGCTGGATTGCAAACGTGAGCGTGATGCCGCTTAGATCCGATGTGTATGTGAAGCTTGGGGGATCCAGGCCGGCGTCCTCGAAAACGACCCGGACCTGATTGGCGTAGGCGCCGGGATAGTCGGCCTGGACGACCATCGTGCCGCCGGGCGCAAGGAGAATCGGCGGCGAAGCCGCCGCCGTCCCCGCAATCGTCTGAGAGTTGGTCTCGCTTCCTTCGGGAACGAGCCCCAGTCCGATCGCGGCCGTGCTCAGTGTGGCACGCCGCACCGTGAGCGTGCCGCCGCCGATGCTGTTGTCGACCAGTTCGATGCCGTTGCCGTGCGAAGCCAGTTGAGCCCACAGCGCCGGCGGGCTGTTGGGATCGGAGGAGTCAACGGGCGTATTCTCCGCGTGGCCGTTAATCGCGTCCAGAACGTCCTGAATCGTTTGCGCCCCGTTCACGTTGATTTCGAGGACAACCCCATCGCGCCGGGTGATCGAGAAGTCGGAGTTCTCGCAGTCGCCACCCGCCGTGACGGACGTGGCCGGCGTGACGATCCCGGTTCCCGCATTCGGCAATCCGTCAAGGGGATCCAGCTCGATCTCGAAGTCGTCACGGGCGCCGGGGGTGCTCCGAAACAGCGCGAGGACGTCGTTGGCGGTCGTGTCCGGCTCGATCTGGAAGACGATCTCGCGGTGGATCGGATCGGGATTGTAGGTCATCGACAGGCTGCCGCCTGGCGGAGCCTCTTCGAGGCGTATCGTCGTGCTGTTCCATTGGGCGCCGCTGGTGCGGGCGCGAAAGATGAGGTTGTTCTGCTCGCCGGGCAGGTCGAAGATCGCCGTTGCTTTCGTGCCGATGCCTTCGTAGTCGACCACGCCACGGCCGAAATTCAGGTCCTCCAGCCGCGTGGCCGCCGTGAAGGTTCGCAGGCCCAACTGGCTCGCCGTCTGTCCTCCGTTTTCGCCGATGGAGAAGTCGGCCCCGCTGTATCGGGACCGAATGTTGATGCCGGTGCCTGCTTCGTTGATTTCCGCCATCAGCCCGGCACGTTTGCCGTTGACGGCGTTGAGCAGATCCTCGACGGTCTGGGCGGTTGTCAAGGGAACCGTTACGTCCTGATGGCCGTTCTTGATGATCAGGCCGTGTTGCTGGTCGAGGTTCTCTCCGCTGCCCCACGCGGTGAAGATCGGGTCGGCCGGATCGGTGGCGGCCACTACGCCCAGGCCTTCCTTGCCTTCGACCGAGTCGAGCGTAGCGCGGAAAGGCATCGTTTCCGCGTCGTAGTATTTTTCGAAGGCGGCGATAACGTGTTGGGCGTTGGTTGCTCCTTCTTCAATGCGAATCGTGAGCTTGCCGCCGCTCAGTTCGACGACTTCGTGACCGGCATAGACGGCCGGGTCGTTGACAATCTCGACCTGGATGCCGTTGACGTTCATTCCGTTGATGGACGAGCCGTTGCGATCGGCCTCGATCACCAGATCGTTGTCGGTTCCGACCATGTGCAAGAACGCCATGGCGCGCGTGCCGAGGGTATCTCGCAGCATTGTCGTGTTGCGTAGCTTCGGGCGAAGCGGATCGCCTTCCACCTTGGGACCGGCGTCCTCCTTGCGAAGGATCCCCAGTTCGTAGGCCGTAACACCGCCGCCGACCTCGCGGATCAGGAGGTGGCCTGGCGAGACGCCATCGGGTGCGTGAAGCTCAACGACGAGGCCCTCGGGCGTGACGTCCGCGGTGAGCCACTTGCCGTCGGGAAGCTCCGCACCCTCCGTGCGGATCTTGGCGGCAACGTCGCCGATCGTCTCCAGGCCGGCGATTTCGACGAAGATCGGGTCGCCTCCACCGGAGATCTCCAGAGTGCCCTCGCTGATCCCTTCGCCTCCGCGGAGGTCGGCAAGCCGGGTGTTGCGGCTCAGGGCGGGATGGAGATCCGCGCCGCGGACTTCCGCCGAGACCGCGCCAAACACCTCGCTGCCGGTCAGATTGCTGTCGAACAACAAGTCGACGTCGGCGTAACTGGACAGTCTCCGTTCGTTGCCTACGTACTCGATGTAGTTTTCGTCCGCAAATTGGAACGGCCGGACCATGGTGCTGGTGCCGGCGAAGAGGTAGCGTCCACGGAACTTCTGGTTTCCGGCGTCGAACACCTGTTTGGTGACTTCCTGGATTTGCTGCACCGCTGCCTGACGCTGCGTATCCGAAGCGGTAGTGCCGAGAACGCCCAGCGCCACCCCGCGGGCCTCGGCGACGATCGATGAGATTCGCGACATGGCGACGTCGGTGGCGGTGAGGAACGTCTGATTGGTGTCCAGGTTCGTCTTCACCTGGTCCTTCCGCTCGATGAGGCGCTGGAGACTAAGGATCTGCATCGCGGCGACCGGCGCTTCGCTCGGAAGTTGAAACCGGTGGCCCGTGCTCAGCTTCATTTGCGCGCGGTACAACTCTCGCTGATCGTACTGCACCTGCCGCAGTATGCGATCGCGCACGAACAGATCGCTGACGCGGGTGGTCGGGATGCCGATGATGCTCATGGCGCGCTAGTTGTCAGTTGTCAGTTGTCAGTTGTCCGTTGTCAGTGGTCAGTTGTCCGTTGTCAGTTGTCCGTTGTCAGTTGTCAGTTGTCAGTTGTCAGTTGTCAGTTGTCAGTGGTCAGTTGTCCGTTGTCAGTGGTCAGTTGTCCGTTGTCAGTGGTCAGTGGTCAGTGGTCAGTGGTCAGTGGTCAGTGGTCAGCCATTGGTCATTGGTCATTGATCGTTGGTCATTCGTCATTCGTCATTGCTGCCCCCCCTAGAGATTCACCAGGAGGTTCAACAAATCCGTGAGGGTCTGGATGTACCGGGCGGAGGCCTGGAACGAGTGCTGGTATGCGATCATTTTCACCGCTTCCTCGTCAAGACTGACGCCGCTCGTGGCCAGCTTCTGGCCGCGAAGGGTCTGCTGGAAGACTCGTGCACCCTCGGCCGTCGCGGTGGCGACGGTCGACCCCTGCGTCGTCTCGCCGATCATGCGGTCGTAGACGATCGAGAGCGTCTCTCCGTTGTGCGAACTCAGGGGCCGATCGAGAAACGCGGCCATCTCGATCGCAATATCGGTATCATGCCCGATTCCTCCGAGACTTGCGGCAAACTTCGCGGGGTCTTCTTGTACGTCCCGGTGAACCCCGATATCTGTTGCACTGGTCCCGGTGAAGAACGTGTTGATCCCCAAAGCGGCGAGGATCCCGCTGGTGTCGTTGGCAAAGGCGAACTCCTGGTCGATGCCGTCGTTCTTGATGGTAATGGTCCCGGTTGGAGTGACGCTGGCGGAGACACCGACGCCAGCGGCGTTGATGGCGTCGCGCAACCCCTCCAGCGACATGTCATCTCCGATGCCATTCAAGTCGACCAGGATGTCGGCTGTCTTGGCCATGCCGGTCTTCTTGTTGTAAACCATCAATTGAAAGGAGCCGTTGACCGGCGTGAAGGGCAGTCCGGCTTCCGGCCGGTTGAGCGGCACTTTGTTGCCGTCGACCGGAAGCCCGCTGGTTACCTCCTGGTAGCCGTTCAGTCCCTGGCCCTTCGAGTAGAGCTGATTGAACTCGAAGATGAGCGTTCGCGCGAAATCGTTCAGCTTGTCGAGATACCCGCCGAGGACATCGTCGCGCGCCGTGGTGAGGCCATGAAGCTGCCCGGCACTGACCTCCAGCGGCGAGTCGACGTCGACAATGTGGATGCTGGACGCCGACATTCCGCGATCGTTGTCGAGCACGACCTCGACCTGCCTTGCCGATCCTTCGTAGACCAGCCAGTCGCCGCCGGTGTACACGACGACCGCTCCGCTTTCCTGCTCCTGCACGCGGATGTCGACCAGTTCCGCGAGATCTTCCAAGGCTTCCAGACGTTTGTCGCGGAGGCCGACGGCATCGCTGGCCGTCGCACCGCCCACCTCGGTTTCCGCGATCCGGATATTCAGCGTCCGGATCTCTTCGAGAAGGCGGTTGACATCCGACGCCATATTGGTAACGCGCTGGTTGATATCGAACCGCATCTCGCCGACACGGTTCGCCAGCCGCTTGATATCCTCCGTCAGTGTCTTTCCCTGGAGCATTGCCAAATTCCGCACCGACGCGCTCTCGGGCTGGTTGAGAACCTCGTTGATGCTGCCAAAGAACCGGTTCAGCGCCGTACTCAGATCGGTGTCGTTGAGTTCGCCGATGATGCCTTCAAGCTGGAGGTAGGTCTCTTCCTGCGCTTCGGCGGAGAACTGATCGCTCACGGCGCTGCGGAGACGCTCTTCGAGGAAGGTGTCGATTTTCTGGTTGACGGAAAGGACTTGAACGCCCATCCCCAGCAGCAATCCGCCTAGCCGCTGCGTTGGGGCGGGCGAGAGGAGCACCTCTTCGCGTATATAGCCGGGTGTGTTGGCATTGGCAATGTTCTGCCCAACCACCTGCAGGGCAATGCTGTCGGCCTGCAGAGTATTGCCCGCCATCCGGATCGAACTGTAGAGCGACATGGCGACGAATCCCGCAGTTTATCAAGACTTCCATCGTTCACTAAACCGCGTGGTCGACGAGTGTCCCACCGGATCGAACGGTGTCGTCCTTTCCATATGTCGGTTTCATTCGGCCGCCGGTCGCGATAATCTCTATCATCTGCGTTAAATGGAGCAAGGTTCGCTGGACGAGCACCCAGTTCGTCAGGCTCTGGTGCTGCAGAAGGCGAGCTCGGCTGGCGGAGTGGCGAGCGAGAGTTCGAAGGCCCCGCCGCTGAGGGCCCGGCAGCGCTTCGGTGAGCGACTGGATGCTATCGGAGGGGAACCCTTCTTTCGCGGCACGGCGGAGGAGCCCGTCGCGCCGCTCGAGGCACTGTTCGAGTTGCCCGATGACTTGCCGCTCGCGATCCCCCACGGCAGCGAGCCCTTCCATGTTCTTGTCCACGATGCACTTTCGTTTCTCGGCGAGGATTTCCAACGTCGCGTCCTGCACGGCCGACAGATCATTCAGAAATTCCGCCAGTTCCGAATCCCAGTGGCTATCGGTCATTGTGTCATTCGTCATTCATTGTGAGGAACTGTGTATCCGGCAGTCCGGCCGTCAGCGTCGGCTGAGTGTGAAGAGTTCGTACATCGGTTCGGAGAATCTTTCCGACGAAGCGTCGCTCAGTTTTTCGGCGAGAACCTGGTCCAGTTGGTCCCGAAAGATCTCCTCGGCCTGGCCACCGTGGAAGTAGGCCGGGGCGCCTACGGTCTTCCGCATCGCTTTGAGCATTTGTCCGAACAGCGTCTGGCCGGCAAACGATTGAAACGCCTCCCGCGTCTGCTCGTCATATCGCCCCTCCGCCTCCGGCGGCTTGGCCGAATTTGGGCCTGAGTATTCCGCGATCGGCCCGCGAATCGCATCACCAACACGCATCGGAGTCTCTCCGGGAAAAGAGCAATGACCAATGACTAATAACCAATGACCAATGACTAATGAAAGAGGATTATTCCACGATCAATTCCGCATTCAGCTTTCCGTTCCTGGCCAGCCCCTTGATGATGTCGATTACGTCTGCGGTTGGAACCCGTACGGCATTCAGCGACTCGATCAGCGATTTCAGTTTTGCGTTCTGCGGGTCGTTGGAGTCGACCGCCACGAACTGACCCGGCGCGGCCGGGTTGCCGGTTTCGATGACGACGTTCTTGTGCGTGACGACCACCGGGCCGATCTCGACGTCGCCGCTGATCACGATGCTGCCGGTCCGCTCGTGGATCACCACGCGGGCCCCCGTCGGCACCTCCGCCAACGGCAGGCTGAGCACTTGCGAGACGAACAGTACGGGATCTTCCAGGTACTGCGGCGGAACGGCTACCTCGACGCACACCTGGTTCAGGGCTTTGGCCAGCGGGATGCCGCTGCTTTGGAAGCTGAGTTGGCTGTTGATCAATTCCGTCACTTCCTGAGCGGCCTGGAAGCCGGCCCGGTTTGCGTCGAGGACCAGGGTTATCTTGTTTTCTTGGACGAAGACGTTGAAAAAATCCTCCTCGAGCCGGCAGCCGCCGTGCACACGGCCGGTTGTCGGCAGGTCGGGGGACTCCAACGTAATCGGACCTTGGGCCAGGGCGTAGACGCGGGGGTTCTGCGGATCCGGCCCCAACAGCGGCGACAAGAAGAGCCGTCCGCCCGCCAGGCTCTTCGCCGATCCCATCGAGCTGACCACGCAATCGATCTTGTCTCCCTGCCGGGCGCCGGCCGCGGGCACGGTTGCCGTGACCATCACCAGGGCCACGTTCTTGGCGTCCTTGAGTTCAGCGGCTCCCGTGGGGCCGATCGGGCTACCCATCAATTGCATGGCCGTAGCCAGGCTGCGGATGGTTGGCAGGAAGTTGGCACCATCGCCGGTTCCCTTCAGGCCGACGACCAATCCCAGACCCTGCAACGTGTTCTCTTCCTGCCCCTTAACTCGACAGATGCTCTGAAGCGTCGTTCGAGCCTCTGCCGACATCGCGAGGAGGCCGAAGGCAAGGAGCAAGGAGCACAGAGCTTGGAACCCGGAGCAAGTGGAGTCTGCTCCATCCCGAATGGTTTGCTTTCGAGACGAAAGCAGCAGGCGGAATCGACTCGCTGATGCTTTACGACGATGCATGCAATCCCTTCTCCAGGGAAAGAGACTCGCTATCCTCTCGGCCGCCCTCGGAAACAGACACTCGCCCCGCTCCATGTGCATTATCCTCCGTGCTCCTCGCTCCATGCGCCAGGCTTCTCAGAAAGGCTGGTAGGTGTCGAGCCACTTGAGGAACCACCCGCGGCGGTAGCCGTCGCGAGTATGGCCGGCCTCGCGTTTGTGGATCCGCATGTCCGCGACATTCTCGCTGAGTACGGTGTTGTTCGGCAGGACATCCTCCGGCCGCACGATCCCGCTGAGCGACATTTCCCATACTTCCTCGTTGTTGCGGATCATGCGGTGCCCCTCGATCACGAGCGTCCCGTTGGGGCGAATATCGACGACCTCCGACGCGATTCGAAACTTCATGGCATCGCGGGTCTCGAGTTCCGATTCGGCGCGGTACTTGCTGTCCAGTTTGCCGCCGATGGTCGGATCGCCGTTGGACTGGGGTGCCGGCTTGACGTCCAGGCCATCGAGTTGCAGCCAGTCCTGGAGAACCATGGAAAGGTCGGCCTTCTTGCGTCGATCCACCTCGCCTTCACTGATTACTTGCGACTTCTCGTCGACGACCACGGTGATCAGATCGTGGAGTTTGACCTCCTTCGGTTCCGGGGTCGGCTGGTACGTCCACGAGTAGGTCGGCAGCGTCAGCGGCCGCCGCTGCTCGGGAGCCCCGAAGAGGCTCGAACTCTGCCCGCTTGCCCGGCCGGCGGTGAGGACCACCAGCATCAGCACCATCACGCCAGGCAAAACTTCACGCTTCATGTTGCACCACTCCACCACGGCATTACACCATCATTTCATTGCACGATCACTCGACCACCCGGCCACTGAACCGCCTGTCCGCCATGGCGGCGGTCGCCGCGTTGGCTCGCGGCGTGTCGATTTCCAGTTCTCGGATTCCGCTGACCTTTGCGAAGAACACCTGGCGGTCCGTCAAAGTTTCTATACCGACGAGTTCGTTCCGGCTGCCGTCATCACGAGCCCGCGCAGTCGTACGTACGCGAATCGCGCCGTTGCGAGCATAGACGGTCACGATGTCGCCCCGGCGAACGAGAAGCGGAGTCCGAACCATCTTCGAATCCAGGGCGGCTCCTTCGCCGATGGTCTGGACGGCCTCGCTCCCAACCACATGGTCAACCGCAAGGAAGCAGTCCGCGGGAAGGCGACCCGCGGCGTGGCGAGCCAGTACGACATCCGCCGATGTGATGACCGCACCGCGAGGAATCGCGCGGGTGCTAATGACGATCTTCGGAGTCATCTGGATGTGGACGTCCATGCGGAACCGCTCCGGTTGCTGCCCGGTATCGAGAACGACCTCGAGTGATTGCGTGCCCGACCAGGGTGGCTGCCCGCCGCGCACCGCCCTCACACCGCCCGCCGCGTGCACCCGCCGAGCGAGTTCGTCGGCCACCGAAAACTCGACCTGCCTCGCCTCGTCCGCGCCGGCGACCTGCCCCAGGTAGGCCAGCACGGCCTCGCGGAGTTGCCGTTCGACGCGTTTCACCGCGGTCGAAGCCAAAGGTCCCATTGCCGCGGGCACGGCATCCGCGTCCGGCCCGTACACCGTGAGCTGGCTGGAACCGCCGAAGCGGCACTGTGCGAGGTGGATCCCGCGAAGAAGCATGATGTCCTGGATTTCCCGTGCTCGCACCAGTCGCGTTTGTCCGACCGGCGGCGCGGGCAGCAACTCCAGCTCCGCCAGGGCGGTGGCTTCCTGAGGATTGGTGGAGCGAATGTCGGCACAGTCGCCCAGGGTCACCACGCCGCCGCCCGGCCGACACTCCGTTCGGATTTGGATTTCCGCGGCAACCGCCGGCGCTGCGGCCAGCAAGACCGCCAGAACCGCGAACCGGACTTGTCCACGTGTCAGAGATCCTCGTCGCATGGTTACATCCGCCTCAAGTTCGCAATCAACTGCATGATCTGATCGCCCGCCTGGATCGCCTGTGAATTCAACTCGAACGCCCGCTGGGTCGTGATCAGATCGATCAGTTCGTTCACGGGCTCCACGTTCGAAGCTTCGAGCATCGTCTGGCGGAGCACGCCGACGCCTTCCTGGCCCGGTGTCCCGGGGGTCGGGGCGCCGGAGGCGTCGGTTTCGGAGTAGAGGTTCTCTCCGAGCTTCAGAAGCCCTTCGGGATTGAGAAACGTCACCAGTTCGATCTCGCCGACCTGCGCCAACTGGGCCGAGTTCGGTTGCCGCACCGACACGATCCCCTGGGGGCTGATCGAGATGGCGGTGGCGTCCTGCGGGATGATGATCGGCGGCTCCAGCAACCGGCCGATGCTCGCTGACCCCATCACCAGTTCGCCGTTCGCATTGATCGACAGGTCGCCGGCTCGCGTGTAGACGATCTCTCCGGTGCCGGGCTCGACCACCTGGAAGAACCCGGGGCCTTCGATGGCGACGTCCAGTTCGCGACCGGTCTGCTGGAACGATCCCTGCCGGAACTCCGTCTGCACGCTCGAAACGCGGCTGCCCAAGCCGACAGAGACTCCGGTCGGCGTATACTGTCCGGCGGAATCCTCGGCGCCGGGCATCTTCTCGTGGCGATAGAAGAGGTCTTCGAAGTTCGCCCGGCCCCGTTTGAAAGCCGTGGTCTCGACGTTCGCCAGATTGTTGGCGATCACGTCGAGCTTCGTTTCCAGCGACCGCATCCCGGTCGCCGCGGTATAGAGGGTTTGAACGCTCATGGAGGTTGTGAGTGGTCAGTGGTCAGTGGTCAGTTGGTCGAAGGATAAGGGATAAGGGATGAGGGATGAGGGATAAGGGGCGGACGGAGGGCATTCGTCATTGGGCCTTCGTTATTCGTTGATTACCTTGTCCCTGATTCCCCATTGATCACCGCTGTTCTCCTATCCCTGCCTCCGGCTCTTACGGTCTCAAAACCCGGTTGACAAGGCCGGAGAGCATCTGGTCCTGGGTCTGCATCAGGCTCAGGTTGATCTCGACCGCGCGCGAGGCCTCGATCATTTCCATCAGTTCGGTGGTGGGCTGCACGGCGGAACCTTCCAGGTATCCGTTGACAACGTGTCGCTGTTCGGCCGGAACGAGTTCGGTTTCGGCCAGTGGCCGAAAGAGGTTTTCACCCGTTTTTGCCAGGTCGCCGAGCGACGCCGGCCTGGCGATGCCCAATGCCTGGGCCACTCCCCGCTGCCGAATGATGCCCGACGGTGTCAGTTCCCACGGTCCGTTGCCCGCTTCGATGGTGATCGGGCCGCCGGTCTCGTTGAGCACGGCGTAGCCCTGCTGTGTGACCAACTGGCCCTCGGCGGTAATCTGGAAGTTGCCGGCGCGGGTGAGAAAGACCTCCTCGCCTTTCTGGACCATGAAGAAGCCGTCGCCATCGATCGCCATGTCGGTCGGCACTGCCGTCCGCTTGAGGGGGCCCGCCGAGTAGTCGGTTGCGGTTTGCTGAACCATGACTCCTCCGCCCAGATCGTCGATCAATCCCGACCCGGGCAAGGCGGATCCATCCTCGATGGCTTCTGCGTACCGGGCCTGGAACAGGGCGAGTTCTCGCTTGAAACCGACCGTATCGACGTTGGCCAGGTTGTTGGCGATCACTTCCAGACGCTTGGACTGGGCGTGGGCTCCTTCGGCCGAGAGGTAGAGTCCGTAGGGCATGAACTTCTTAAATCTTGAGGCAGCCCCCCTGCCTCGACGACCGCTGGGGTCGGTCGAATTCGTTGGGCGTCTCAAAGCAATCGCCGTACCAATTACCCGCGCCGCCCGGAAGACCAGCCGTGGCTGTGCATAAGACCTAGCCAACCAATTACTTGCGACGCGGCTTTGCGAATTTGGCATCCGGCACAGGCTCGCTGCCTCGCGTGGGGCCTTTGGCGGATTCTGCCGATCGCTGCGCAGCTTTCGCCGGTCGGCCGTAGGGCAGGATGAATGTCTATCCCTTTGCTCTCTCGCGCAACACACAGTTCGGCAGGTGCCAGGGGGTGAACGCCAGGGCGGGCCGGTTTAGAATGGACCTTTCACGAAACAAGGCACCGCGTAGAGGATTCCTTCCATGATTTTGCTCCGCGTACTTCCGATCTGCCTGACCCTGCTGCCGAGCGTTCTGCAAGCCCAAGACGGCGGGCGAAAAGTGGTGATTCCATCGGCCCGCTCCGAAGAATCGCATGGACCTGACCATTCTCTGAGGCAGCGGATCGCTCGGGCCGGCATCCCCGTGATCGACTACCATGTCCATCTCCGCGGCGGTATGACGGTTGACAAGGCCGTCGCTCGCCAGGCCGCCATGGGCATCCGGATCGGCGTACTGAAAAACGTCGGCAAGGGGTGGCCGATCGAGACCGATCGGCAATTGAAGGAGTTTCTCGACAGCGTCGCGGGGCGGCCGGTGTTCGTAGGATTGCAGGTCAATGATCGAGACTGGATGGACAAACACTCACCGGAACTGCTCGGGCGGCTGGATTACGTGCTGGCCGACACAATGATCATGCCGATGCCCCGCGACGACAGCGAGCCGGTCAAGCTCTGGATCGCCGACGGATACACGATCGACGATCCCGAGGCGTGGATGGAACGCTACATGCGTCACAACCTGAGGGTCCTCTGCGAGCCGATCAGCATCCTTGCCAATCCCACCTATCTGCCGCCCGCGGTGGAAGATCGGTACGAGGAACTGTGGACCGGCGCAAGGATGCGGCGGATCATCGCGGCGGCCGTGAAAAATCGTGTGGCCCTGGAGATCAACGCCCGTAGCGGGCTCCCGAATGAGCGGTTCATCCGGCTGGCAAAGCAGATGGGCGCGAAGTTCACCTTCGGATCGAACAACTTCGACGATCGGCAGATCGATATGTCGAGATGTTTTGAGGCGATCGAGCGCTATGGGCTCGACAAGGACGACCTGTACGTGCCGGATGGGCGAGTGCAGGCCCGTTTTCTGCAGGACAAGCGGAAGGTGGGCCCCTGATCCGGCCGAGTTTCTGTTCGGGTCGGACCCAACTGCATCAGTTCGAAGTCAGCGGGAAGTCGAACGTGTTGTGGTTGGTGGTGTCGGTGAGGTTGTTCACTGGGTGACTGCCGCAGCGGCACGCACTTCACACACTCCATGGTTCGCGGCTCGCGCGGGCTCGCAGGGAGTTCGCCTCGCGGTCGTTCAGGAATTCCTCCTTGACAGGATCCCATTTCAGGGCGCGGCCGGTCCACAGAGCGATGCAGCCGAGGTGGGAAAGGATCGTGGAACAAGCACCGATCTCAACGTCGGCACGTGGGCGACGACGGGTGCGGATGCAGTCGAGCCAGTCGCGATGGTTCGCCTCCACGGAATGGACTTTGGGGATCTCGACGTCCAGGAGGTTCGCCGGGTAGCAGTTCAACAGTCCGAAGCGCTCGACGTGAATCCACCCCTTGTCGCCGACAAAGAGGACGCCGAAATTGACAATCGGTGTGTCGACGTTCCATCCTTCCGGGATGGAATGCTTGCCTTTTTCCAGCCGCGTTGCACAGACGATGCGAGTGCCGTCGGCATAGGTAAATGTGAGTGAAGGCTCACCTTTGATGCCGGCCGGCGTAATCTCGACCGGTCCGTCGCCGTCCTTTCGGAGCCCCGCGTGGGCCGAATCGAGGTTGTGAACCAGTCCCGAGGTGAAACCTCCGGCACCGAACGCACGGTTGCAGCTCCAGGGGACGACGTTCTTCGGTGCGCCGGTGTGATGATACCGGTAGTTGTAGGGGTGCCAGGGGCAAGGGCCGAGCCACATGTCCCAGTCGAGCCCCTCGGGGAGCGGCTCGGCGGGCAGGTTGAGATACGGACTCACGCCGCTGGCCGATACGTAGGCCAGCTTCACTTCGCCGATTCGCCCGGCGTGGACCATCTCGAACGCTTTGAGGTATTCGGCGCTGTTGCGTTGCTGCAGGCCGGTTTGGAAGACGCGGTTGTGGCGCCGCACCGAGTCGGCCATCGTGCGGGCCTGGCGGATGGTCAGGGAAATCGGCTTTTCGCAGTAGATGTCTTTGCCGGCCTGGGCCGCGCGCACACTGATGGCCGGGTGCCATCGCTCGCCGGTGGCGACGATCACGGCATCGACGTCTTCGCGGTCCAACAGCTCGCGAAAGTCGTTGTACGCCTTGAAGCCTTGAAACGGGCGGCTCGGCTGCGCGGCCCCGTAGACCTCCTTGAGCACTTGGGTCGAATGGTCTCTCCGCCAGGGATCGACGTCGCTGAGCGCCAGGAGTTGCACGTCCGGATACCCGGCGAAAATGCGAAAGTGTCCGCGGCCCATCATGCCGACGCCGATCGAGCCGACGGTGATCCGCTCGCTCGGCGCCGTGGCGCCGTCCATGCCGAGCGCGGCCGGGCGAATCACCAGCGGGGTGGCAACCGAGCCGGCCGCCACGGCGGTTCGCTTGAGCATCTCGCGACGAGTGAGGCGGAGTTTGCGTGGTTGTAGTCTGGTCATGACTGCCTCCTATCCTTTCCGGCCCTGTTTACGGGATTCGATGTCGCGGAGCACTTTGGGGATCTGCTGCAGCAAGGCGGGGTCGTTCGTCAGCGGTGTGATCTTCTCCAGGGCCGCACGGGCTTGCTCGGGATGAGACTGGCTGAGCCCTTTTGCCAGCTCGAACACCGCGGGAACGGCCGCGCGCTGCAACTGCGAATCGTCGACGAAGGAAAGGAGCTTTGCAAGCGCGTCGGGCACGCGGACCGCAGCGAGGCGAGAGATGATCAGCTCCTTGTCTTCAAGCCGCGACGCCAGCTTCACGGCGCCGTCGAGCATTTCAAAGGTTTTTTGCGGCGGGCGGTCGCTGGGCAGCGCCGCCACGCGGGCATAGGCTCTCAGCGCCCAGATGCGGTAGGCCTCCACCTCGCTGGTTCTGGCCAGTTCGATGAGTTCCTCGGCCACCTTGGCGTCGGGCCAGTTGGCCAGCGCCCGGTAGCCCGCATCGCGAACCGCCTGATCGGGGCTCTCCATGGCCGAATGGACCGCGGCGAGCGATTTTTCGCCGCCGATGCGAGCGAGCGAGGGGAGCAACGCACAGCGGGTTGCCGCATCGGCATCCTGCATCGCCGCGAGCAGGGGGGCGGCCCGCTGCGCCGGATCGGGGATCTGCTGGCAGCTCATCCAGACGGCGCGTCCGGCGGCTTCGCGCTCCTCGCCCGGCGAGGCCTTGCACAACAGCCGGACCAGTGCTTCCGCTTCGCGGCCGGTTGCCATGATTTCGAGCGCCTGGAAGGCTTCGCGACGCACCTGTTCGTTCGGCGATTCGGCCGCCTTGACAAAGGCGGGCACAAACTCGGGGGATCGCCTGGCAAAAGCGCATCGCACCAGAACCGGCTGGAGATTGTCGCTCCGGTTCATCAGAGCGATGATCGCCGAGGCGGTTCCGTTGGCGGGCATGAGCCGCAGCGTGTCGAAGGCAGCTTCACGGATCTGCGGATCCTCCGTCTTGGAAGCCAGATCCGCCAATCTTGGCACGTCGTCCGGCGTTGCCGCGGCAACCAGGGCCGCCAGGGCGGCTGTGCGAACCGCGGTGTCGGAGTGGTCCAGCGATGCGAGGGCCGCCTTGCGGACCTCCGGATGGCTACGGCCTTGCAGACTCACTAGTGCGCCGATCTTGCCCGCCGGGGGCAGTTCCGGAATCGCCGAGGCGATGGCCGCGATTTGCTCCGGATCGTCGAGCGAGGCGACGCAATCGGCCGCCGCCGCCCGCTTCCAGGGCTCTTGGGCAGCCAGGCCGGCGCGGATCATGGCCAACGACTCAGAGGGTTTTGCGCCGATCAGGCCGCGGAAGGCGGCAGCCCGGACACGCTCCGAGTCGGCGGAGAGGAGCGACTCGCAGACGGCGGCAGCCGCGTCGTATTGTTTTCGGCGGCAGAGCGACTCGGAGGCGGCCAGCCGTGCATCGATCAACGTGGCGAGCAGTCCTTTCGGGGCCTTGTCGGCAAAGGCCGCGAGGGCCTCGGCTGCCGGAGCGGTTCCAATGCGGCCCAGGGCGACGAGGGCAGCCCGCCGGAGTTCCTCATTCTCCTGGTCGAGCAGGGCCGCGATCGCCCCAGCGGCCTCTTCATCGCCAAGTCTCCCCAGGGAGATCACAACGCCGATCTTCCGGCCTTCCTCGGTCTTCGCGAGCATGTCGCGAAGCGATCGGGCAGCCGCCGGAGTGCCGATGCCCTCCAGGGCGTAGCGAGCCATGGAGGCCAGGCGCGGGTTGACGAGCAGGCCGGCGAGCACGGGAGTCGAGGCATCGGAGCCGATCAGGGCTAATTGGCGGCAAGCATAGTCTTTGGCCGGATCCGTCGCGGTGCCCTGGAGGATCGCGACGAGCCGGCGCTCGAGGTCTGCTCGAAGGGTTTCGTCGCCATGCGACCGGGAGACCGCCTGATCGATCGGGCCGAGAAGGTTGAGGTCCTGTCCGATTTCGAGCGTAGGCAATGTTTGAAAGGCCCGGTCCAATGCCGCGTTTGCGTCCGAGTCCGCGTTGGCCTGTGCGGCACCGGCTACAAAGAAGGCGAGCAGGCAGGCGCCGAGTCGGAGGCGGTCTCGGCACCAGACGCGAATCAGGGCGAAAGTGTGGAGAAAAGCGGGGTCACTGGGGATTTGTTCCCGGGAGAAACTCATGGCGAAGCTCCGGTTCTCGGTGTGCTGCCGGGGGCAGGCTTCGGAGGGATGGCTTTGACGGCGGTAGGCGCGTGATGCTTAGGACGGTTCAAAAACGGGGACTGGCACCTCGCTGCAACGTCCTCCTGGTTTGCGCTGGCAGGGATTCGGCTCGGAGCCAGTCCTTGCTTTTGAACCACGGGGTCATTTTAATGTGAGCGTATTGGGTTCTTGGGCGGGCGTCAAGAAGGAGGGGGCGCCGTGGTGGACCAGGGGAGTTTTCGTCAAGGAGAATTGGGATGAGATTATCAGGTTCGATTGCAGCGGCCGTCGTCTTTCTGTCGGCGTCGGCACTGCCGGCCGAATCCCCTGCGCACCTGCAAGGCGAAATGGCCGGCGAGGTCACCCCGACGAGCGCGATCCTCCAGTCGCGATTGACGGCCGAGCGGGTCGACGAGGGCGGAGACGTGCCCGGGGCCCACGGCGTCGCCCGTTTCGAGATCGCCAATGACCGCGAGTTCCAGGATTCCCGGCGGACCCCGTGGCTTGAGGCGAAGCCGGAGTCCGATTTCATCGTGAAGAGCAAGGTTACGGACCTGAAACCCGCGACTCAGTACTATTACCGCCTGGAATTCGGCCCGGACCGGGAGCATGTCGCTTGCGGACCCACTCGCAGTTTTCGCACGCACCCCGCGGCAGACAACGTGTCGCGGTGCAGCTTCGTGGTGGTGACCGGGATGAACTATCACCACTTTCACCACGGCGTCGGCAAGCGTCCCGCCTATGCGGGCCCGGACAAGCACTTGGGCTATCCGGCCCTGGTCAGCATGCTCGAACGGAAGCCTGATTTCTTCGTCGGCACCGGCGACAACGTCTACTACGACGCCCCGCCGAAGACCGCTGCGCAGACGGTCGCCGCGATGCGAAAGAAGTGGCACGAGCAGTTCGTCCAGCCGAGGTACGTCGATTTTTTCGCCCAGGTGCCGACTTATTGGGAGAAGGACGACCACGATTACCGCTACAACGATTGTGACAACACGGGCGACAGGCCGCCTTCGGTGGAACTCGGGTTGCGGACGTTCACAGAGCAGGTGCCGATCACGGATCCTGCCGAAACGGGCCCCGTAACCTATCGCACGCACCGGGTGGGCAAGCTGCTGCAAATTTGGCTGCCCGAAAACCGCGACTATCGCAGCCCCAACCGCTCACCCGACGGCCCCGAGAAGACCATCTGGGGCCGGGAGCAGCGCGAGTGGCTCCAGAAGACGCTTCTCGAATCGGACGCGGTTTTCAAGATTCTCATTTCTCCGACGCCGATGATCGGACCGGACGATGCGTACAAGCGCGATAACCACTGCAATCTCGAGGGCTTCCGCCACGAGGGCGACAGCTTTTTTGCGTGGGCAAAGGAGAGCGGAATGCTCGAGAAGGGGTTTTATTTGGTGTGCGGCGATCGGCACTGGCAGTACCACTCGATCCACCCGACGGGCTTTGAGGAATTTTCCACCGGCGCGCTGGTCGACGCCAATTCGCGCCTGGGCGTCAACCCCGGAGCGCCGCGCGGCACCGATCCGAACGCGGAAATCGGGCAGCCGTATACTTCGCCAGAACCTTCGGGCGGATTTTTGAACGTCGTGATCGAACCCGATGCTACGGGCAAGACGGCCACGGCAAGGTTCGACTTTTGCGACGAGCGCGGAGAACTGCTGCATACGGTTCTGAAAGAACGGGAGGTTCGCTGATGCAGGTCCGAGTTGCCAGACTGATCGCTAGCTGTCTCATCGTCGTGCTGTATGTCCTGCCGACCGTTGGCGCCGACATTTTTCTCCAAACCGATTTCGAGACTCCTGCCACGATGACCGGCTGGCGAGGGATTGGCGAAAAGGGCGTGGAGTTGTCGGATGGCTTCGGAACCGGCCAAGCGCTCTCGGTCGAGATTCCGGCCTCGGAAGGGGCGGGCCATCGCAACGCGCGGCTACCGCTGCCATTGGATCCGTTGCGAGGAACTCGTGTTCGCGTGGAGGGAATGCTTCGGGCTGAACGCGTCTCCGAGCCACCGAAACCGTGGAACGGAATTAAGCTCATGCTGCACACCGTCAGTCCCGGGGGGCAGAACTGGCAACAGCAGAACAGCGTATTCGGCACATTCGACTGGAAGCCGGTTCGTTTTCTCGCCACCGTGCCACAGGACGCGACGGAAGCGACGCTCATTCTGGGGCTGGAGAGGGTCACCGGGCGGGTCTGGTTCGACGACGTGAAGATCACCGTGGTGAGCCGGCGCCGCTCGGCCGGCTCCGCGGCTGCCGCGGGCCCAGTCTACAAGGGGCACGACCTGCCGCGGCTCCGCGGTGCGATGATCGGGCCGCACGTAGGGGCCGAGGATCTTCGCGTGTTGGGCGGCGAGTGGAAAGCGAACCACGTCCGCTGGCAGTTCATCTGGGGCGGCTTCCCCCACGGACCGGCCGATGACGGTAACCTGGAGGCATACAACGAGTGGATCGATTCGCAGCTCGAACGGCTCGATTCGTTGCTGCCGATCTGCAAGGAAGCGGGCATTTTGGTGCTCGTCGATCTGCACACACCGCCCGGCGGACGCAATCGGGCGAAGGAGTGCAACCTCTTCAAAGAGGCACGATTCCAGGATTGCTTTCTCGAGGTTTGGAGGAAAATCGCGAAGCATTACCGTGGCAACACGCAGATTTGGGGCTACGACCTGGTCAACGAGCCCGTGGAGGGGATGGTTGCCGAGGGGGTGATGGACTGGCACGCACTGGCCACGAAGACCGCCCACGAGGTTCGCGCCATCGATCCGGACCATGCCATTATTATCGAGCCGGCGCCGTGGGGCAGTCCGGCATCGCTGGAGTTCTTCGAACCGATCGAGGTGGAGGACGTCGTGTACAGCGTTCACATGTACCAGCCCCACCCATTCACCCATCAGGGCGTCTACGATGCGCCGGTCGGCCTCCGCTACCCGGGCGAAATCGACGGCCGCTATTGGGACAAGGGCGCGCTGGGCAAGGTTCTCAAGCCGGCGATCGACTACCAGCGCGACTACGGCGTGCACATTTACATCGGAGAGTTCAGCGCCATCCGCTGGGCGCCCGGCACCAGCGCATGCAACTACCTTCGTGATGTGATCGAAATCATGGAAGAAAACGACTGGGACTGGGCCTACCATGCGTTTCGTGAATGGGATGGCTGGAGCGTCGAACACGGTCCTGACAGGAAAGACCGTTCTCGGGCTGAGCAGCCTACTGACCGTCAGAAGCTGCTGATGAGTTGGTTTGAGAAGAACGAGAAGCCGAAATGACTCCCGAGCCCGTCTCAAGTTGCGGCAGTCAGCCCGCTTCCGGCGAAAACGTGATGAACGAAACCTCGCCACGGTCTCAGACCTTCGGCGCCAGGCTGAAGCATATCGGTCCCGGCATTCTGCTGGCCGCTGCGGCGATCGGGTCGGGCGAGTTGATTCTCACACCGCGGGCGGGCGCGCTGTTCGGGCTTTCCGTCGGCTGGGTGATCGTGGTTTCGATCGTTTACAAGTTGGCGCTCACCTTGGGGCTTGCGCGCTACACGATTGCCACCGGGGAAGACATCTTCGAAGGATTCTCGCATTTGCCCGGGCCTCGGAACTGGTTCGTGTGGCTCATGGCTGTTATTTTCCTGGTAGGCGCCGTTGGCTACTCGGGGATTGCGCTGGCGTGCGGATCGGCGCTGTATGCACTGTGGCCCGGACTGTCGATGATCCAGTGGGCCGCGGTCGTGGTAGGCGTGATTTTCGTCTTGCTTCTCAAGGGAAGCTACAGCCCGGTGGAGAAGGTTGCCCTTGTTCTGGCACTGACGCTGCTCGGCGGCGTCGTCTACAGCCTTTGCGTGTTGCGGCCCGGGCTGGGTTGGCTGGTCTACGAGAGCATTCCCCGAATACCGCCCGGGTCAGGCCAGACGCTGATCAGCCTGTTGGGCTGGACAGCCGGGGGTACGTCGACGCTGATCTACAGCTTCTGGATCCTGGAGAAAGGCTACGCAGTTCCCCGCGGCGATCCTGCCGCGATTGCCGACTCCTCGGTGGACCGGGAACGCTTTTGCCAGTGGCTCCCGGTGGCCTACCTCGACGCCGGGCTGTCCTACGGGGTGATGCTGTTTGTGTCGCTGGCTTTCCTCGCGATCGGTTCGATCACCCTGGGTACGGCCGGTCCGGACGGCGGTCCTTTGGTGCCCGCGCGCGAAGAAACCACGGCCCTGCTTTCCCGGATGTTGACGGCGGCGGCCGGTCCGGCGGCCCGGTACATCTTTCTGATCGCTGCGCTGGCGATACTTTGTTCCA
This sequence comes from Thermoguttaceae bacterium, assembly GCA_040768665.1. Classification (GTDB taxonomy): domain Bacteria; phylum Planctomycetota; class Planctomycetia; order Pirellulales; family Thermoguttaceae; genus JABWBD01. The sequence goes on along the minus strand of JAXGMN010000033.1, from coordinate 67,895 downwards.
CAATCCTGGGGCTGGTCGACGGCAAATCGCGAGGGCTGCGGACAGCCGTCTACATCCTTTCGCCCCGGTGCAGGCGTTGGTCCGATCAGGCATGGTACCGCGTGGGTGTCGCGCTGCTGTCGCTGATCATCTTCGCCCTGCTCTTCACCGGAAGACCGGTGGTGCTGATTGTGCTGATTTCGACTCTGGAAGCCCCGGTTCTCTCGTTATCGGCCGTAATGCTGGTGTATCTGCTCGACACCCGACTGCCACGCGAATACCGCCCCGGCGTCGCGTGGCACATCGTGATCTTGGCCGGAACCGTGATTTACCTCGTACTGTCCGTGCAAGCTCTGATCGCGGCGGTCGGTGAATTGTGACCGCGGACGGACCGCGCGGCCGTGGTGCGCGGGAAGACTCGCTGCCGGTTCGGCTCATCTCGTGGGCGTGACTCGATTTTTGCAACGCCTCACGTCGGTGTTGCAAAACTTCGGGCGACGGGCCAAGCCGCAAGTGCTATTGGCTGGGTAGCTTGGGGCCGGAGCCGTCGACGCAAGTTCCTGATCGGCCGTAAGGGGGGCGTTGCATTATTCGCTGCGCGTGCACGGAAAGACGGGAGCGATGTGGAAAGGAGCCACACTGGATAGGGCTGTCTTGGCATGTTCCACGACCGCGTGTTGTTGATTATTGGATGGAACAGGATAAACCGCCGGATCCAATTGACGTACAGCCGCTCCGTGCTCAGCGGCATGTGGCGGACACGGATTTCATGACGCAGTTGATCCAGCAGTTTCGGTTTGCCGGACGGCGGAATCGAGGAGTGAACGTCGCTTGCCATGATTGCCAGCTTCCTTCGGAGAGAGAATTGCCGATCACGCAACCCGACCACGAAAAATGTACGTATGTACATATGCTTGCATGTATACTATACCAGCAGATTCCGGCGACTCGCCACAAACCATGCTGGCGGAGGGGCTTGCGCGTTATCTTGCAGCCCCGTGCCGTGCTAATTCGGTGGAAAAAATGTCGATAACCGCCTAAGTCGTTGATCCGCTTGCAGTTCGGCTCTTCCCCCGGGGAAGGGCCGCCGCGCGTTATCCTGCAACGGCGTGCCGGATATCGCGCCGAGCCGGCCGACGCACGATAACGCGCAAAGGGCGTTGCGCGTTATCCTGCCTACTGGGCGCCGGATATCTCGCGAGCGGCGACGGAGTACCTGCTTCGCAAATAGTTGACAGTGCAAGGGTTAACCGCTAGGATACGATTCAGACGCGGGCGCGTTATCCTGCAAGGATCCTGTCAGATAACGCCGCTCGATTTGTCGGTTAATTAAAGAGTTCGTCGACTCATCGAGGTCACACGTGAATCAGCACCCCGCGAAAGTGATACTTACTCGACGCCGTTGGGATGCGTACATGTTGCCGCTGTTTCTTGCGGTCGCGGCGATTGGGGTTTTGCGGGTCTGGCAGACTGGTCAGCCTCACTTCGCCCTCGCCCCACTCGCGGTCATTCCTATCTGGCTGATGCTTCGTCTACAAACGCCACGCGATGGCATGCGAGTAACACCCATACGATCCACTCCCGGTGCGGTCATTTTACTTTGGTTCATGGCGGCCACACTCATCTCAATGGCCCTTCTCTTTGCTCTCGACATCTATGTTTTCGGGCATCCGTTTCGCGCCCCACTCGAACCGTATCATGCAGTCGTGTTTGCCCCACCATTCATAATCATGTTCACTGGCGCCTTCTGGGCAGATCGGATCGCAAAAGCACAGAAGACCTCGACGTCCCGACGTGACGACGACGAACACTACTCGTAGAATACATTGCTTGGAAAAAGGCCGTCGACGAACAAGGCGGTGCACCGGAGCGGGCGAACGAACCGGTTTTGAAAAGGAACGTCACCTGCGCCCGCCCGGTGACCTTGGTCGTTCGGCGAGAGAGGTCACGTATGTCTGTTGACTCGTTCTTCTTTGTGCGTGATCCAAAACTGCCCACGATCCCGCAGTGGCAAGCGGCGCTGGATCGGGCGGACGTTGGTATCGTGCTGGAGGATGTTGGCGACCTTCGCGCCCACACCGGCTATCTGCCCGCTACTCATCGGGGTCACCCGTCCGGCTTCGAGTGGTTCTACGGACCGCTTGCGGAGAACTTCGGCGGCGACCCGCCGCACGGTCTGGACGGGCGGGAACACGTAATCAATTGCGTCACGCACAGCGACATGCGAGAATTGGTCTGCGGGCTTGTCGCCTGCTCGGTACTGTCGCAACTCGCAGATGGAGTCTTTTTCGACGAGGACTCGGGCGCCTTGTTGACGCCGGATGAGGCGTTGGCGCAGGCTCTATCGCTGGAGCCCGAGATTAAACCCCGTAGGCGGTGAGGCCGAACCAGGCGCTTCAGCAGACAGCCGCCGCCCTTTCGGTTTCTTGGGTAGTTCATGCCTCAGCATGGCGGCGGCCCCTGCTGAGTTTGGAGCAGACGCTGGTTCGGCCTTTGTCGTTTGCAGGGAGTTGCGTCCAATAACCCGCACGGGTACATTGGAATGGAGCCTGCCGTGAGCGATCCCCTTGGCTGATTCGGTTTTGAGATGCCTTTCAGCATTACAATCACCAATGAGGCGGACGCCCAACTTCGAGCCCTCCCGGTTCGTGAGCAACGCATTGTCAAGGCTGCGGTGGCGGCTCGCCTGCAGGATCGACCAACGATCCCGACGAAAGCGATCCGGCGCCTTCGTCCCAACCCCCTGGCGGAGTTCGAACTGCGTGTCCGTGATCTGCGGGTCCTGTATAATGTGGAGGAGGACTGCGGCGAAGTGGTCTTGCTGGTCATCGGACGGAAAATTGGCAACAAACTAATCGTAGGCGGCGAGGAATTCCATGGGCATCGAGGTGATTCCCCTGAGTGAATTGCAGAGTAATGCTCCAGCGGTGCTGGGCAGGTGCGTTGATTCTGGTCAGGCCATCGTGGTCGAACTGCCAGATCATCGGCTCGTCGCCATTCAGCCCCTGGATGCAGATGACGAGGAGGATTCTCTCGTCAACGACTTGATCGAGAACAATCCAGGTTTTCAAGAGCTCCTGAAGAAATCGAAGGCGTCCGGGCGGAAGCCTTTCCCATCACCGACGTAGGCCCGAACAATGCCTTGCACCTGACCGGGCCGCCATTCTGGTTTTGCGCCACGCTGCCGTTGCAGGCGGCCCGGCAGGTGAAGGCAAGCGTTCGCCAGATAGACTCTCACTCAAAAAAACGAGGCCCAACATGTGGAACCAAGCCACGCTCGACGCATTCCTAACGTGGTGCAGTCCATTTACGTGGGATACCCGCGGACCAGACGACGATATTCGATTCCACGATTTCGTGCTCGCTGCATGGGACGAACATGGATGCGTGTGGGACGAAGACGTTGCTCGCAGAATCATGGAACGCGAAGCTGCGACACTGCATCCAGACCTGGACCCCGAGGCGCGAAACGAATTCATCATGGAAAAACGACATGAAGCCACTGCTCTACTCTGCTTCCTGTCCCACGTCAAAAGGACCACAGGGCGGACACTCTAATCCAAATCTGCTAAAAAATGCCTGCGATGCCTTTTCTTTCGTTTCAAATCTCGGCATCAAATGCGATGGCGTATGACTTTCATTCAACACCCAATTTCGGCCATCCTCGTACCGTCCATCGAATCGAACAGACCCAAGCATCCGATCTCCGAGCTTTGCGTAAAAACCACTCGGCCATCCAGACATCTGTTCTTCATGGCGTTCTCGCACCGTCACGATTGCCCGCAGTTCATTCTGGCGAACAAGGCGGTGAACCGGAGCCGATTCGCTTTCCGGCCATTCAACGTCCGTTGCTTCGTTCACGTTCACTTCTGATTTCATTATTTACTCCTTTGGGCCATCGGCCCGGTTACCTTTATCGTTCGGCCCTTTACGAAACGCTTGGCGACAATGCGAATCACGACGTTCGATCTTGACGAGCACAAGCCGTGTGGGATCGAAGTCCTGCTTGGACGTCTTGCGGGGTCGTCTGAGCCATTGGCAGCGGCTCGTTGGAATAAGCTCCTGGAACTGGTTGCACACCTCCAGGCGAGTGCCACAGAACATGAGCTTTGGGGCCAGATAATGCTCCAAGAGCTGCTGTTGCACGAACCGGAGCCGCCCGATCCGGTGCGCGATCGGGAGATGAAAAGGTTCGTGGACGAGTGGCGTGCCCAAAATCCTGATCCGACTACGTGGGGGAACCGCCTCAGCCGCGAGATGCGGCGGCGGTTCCCATCCAAGCCCAAAGTCTGTGTTTCCGTGTGGGTCGATTGGCAAGACTACACGCCACTTCGAGATGGACTCCCTGAAATGCACTACAGGTTCCAGGTCAAGCGCCCTGGAAAGACCATCAGCGAAGATGCCCGCACGAAAGACCCGGTGGAGGCAGAGCGTATTATCTGCGAGGCGTTTGGTTGGTAGCGAACGGTGCAACGTCTGGGCCGAACTTATTGGATGCAGTTGACCGGGGACCGCGGTCAATGATTTTCGGAATGGTGCGATCAGTCACCGCGGTCCCCGGCAACTGATCGCGGTCGTTCGGCGAAAGATGCTTGGCCTCATCAAACAGTTCTTTGACTCCACGCGGCGGCAACGGGCGTTGCTTCAGAGGGTCTGGTGCGCGTTCGCAGAGCAGCATCCCGACAGGAAGATTCTGAAGGGATGGATTATCCCTCCACAACTCGGGACTGACGGCAGCACGGTCGTGTGTGTCGTCTGGGATTCGAGGACCACACCGCCTCACCGGACGTGGTGGCGCGTCGATCAGGAAACGTTCACCCCAACCGAGTTGCCCTACGACGTGGCAGCCACGTTGGTTCAGATTCCTCAGTGGCGATGACAAAGGTGCCAAACGTGCGGGCGGCTCATCTCCTCCGCAGTTGACGGTGGTTGCGGCTCAAGGCCGGGGGGTGTACAATACTCTTGGTGGTGTCAATGGCAGGAGTTAACGCGATGACGACACGAGAACTGATTGAATCCGAAATTGGCAAGATTCCCGAAGATCGCCTCGACGAGTTGTATGGGCTCATCCGGGATTTCGCCGCGGCGAGAACCGCCTCGGCGCGACCTGGTATCATGGCGAAACTCCGGGATGTCCGCATCGAAGCGCCGTCGGACTTGGCCACCAATCTGGACCTCTATCTGAGTGGGGAAAAGAATGTTTCAGAAGACATTCATTGATACCCTGTTCGTCGTCGCGCTGGTCAACCATCGCGATCAGTACCATGACCAAGCCGCAGAGCTGGCGGTGTCGTACGACGGGCAGCCGTTTCTCACTACCGATGCTGTCCTTCTGGAAATCGGCAACGCCCTGGCACGGAAGTACCGTCGGCAAGCGGTGGAGATCATTGAGGGCTTCCTTTCGTCTGAAGACGTGGAAGTCGTCCGTCTGAGTGCAGAGTTGTTCGAGAAAGCTTTCGCCTTGTACAAAGCGCACCAGGATAAGGAATGGGGGTTGATCGACTGTGTTTCGTTTGCCGCGATGCGGGAGGCTAAGATTCAGGACGCACTGACTTTCGATCAGCACTTCGTTCAGGCGGGGTTCCGCGCGCTGATGCGAGAGACAGATGAATGATCGCCGAACCAACAAATGCAGTTGACCGGGGACCGCGGTCAACGGTTTTCGACAAGGTGTGATCAGTTGTCGCGGTCCCCGGCAACTGATCCTTATCGTTCGGCAGCTTGAGTGAGGGAACCATGGAACCGTCTTGGAAACACGCTGACATGTTCCCGATCATTGCTCGTGTCATCGAGCAGGCGTATCGCGAGCACCAAGGGTTCATCACTGCCCCGGAGATCGCCGCGCGTCTGCTCGAAGACGCCGTAGGCTGCAAGCTGGTCGAGGCGGCACACGAACAACAGAAGGAGAAGCAATCCCTTGAATGGCTGGCCAGCAATATGGTATCATGGTTCAGCCAACGCATCACCGTCGGGGAATCCGACTGGGCGCGGGCCTTCGAGCGGACCAAGGTTGACGGGCTCTGGGCGTACAAGCCCGTCACCCGAGAAAAGGGATGATTCATGCCGACAGTCTTGCGAAGGGGCCCGTACCGCTTCTACTTCTACAGCCATGAACCCAGTGAGCCGCCCCATGTCCATGTCGACAGCGACGATTTGTCGGCCAAGTTCTGGCTGCAGCCGGTCGGACTTGCGCGAAACTTGGGTTTCGCGCCCCACGAATTGCGGCGGATTCAACGGTTGATCAACGAACATCAAGCAGAGTTCTTGGAGGCGTGGGATGGGCATTTTGGCGCTGGGGGCTGACGAGCGTGTTGTCGATGTGAAGTCCACTAAGGATACGCTAAGCGTTGCCTTGAGGGACGGGCGGACCATCACGGTCCCCCTGGCTTGGTATCCTCGCTTGTTCGACGCGACTGCGGCACAGCGGAAGAACTGGCGCGTGGCCGGCGGTGGCTACGGCATCCATTGGCCGGACATCGATGAAGACCTGAGCACGGAGGGATTGCTTCGCGGTGCCCCGGCCCCGCGACCCCGCCAGGTGGTAGGTCCCGGCAGAACCAAGAGCCGCCGAACCAAACGCTGAAGCTGACGGCCGGCCCATCACGCCGTTTCGAGACCTACCAGCCAGCCCGGGGCCGGCGGCAGCTTAGCTTGGTCGTTCGGCAAGAGGCGCGGAAGGGTTGTCATCAATGACCCCAGGCGACGTCGAGTCGAAGCTCCACGCACTGACCAATTCGTTGGTCGAAGAACTCATCTCGATCACGCCCGCGTCGATGTCGGAAATCCAGTTCGAGATCGTCGCTACAGAGGACGGCGGGGCTGACATTGCCTCCACTTGACGTCAAGAGGGGCCGTGACGGCAAACTCGTGATTTATGACGGGGTGACTCGAGCAACACGTGTGGCCAAGTACTTGCCAGGCACGCTGATTACCGTCGAGGTTACGGGTGAATTGACCTCGCCGGTGGGTGCGTTGCCGACGGTAGGAGACAGACTATGAGATCACCGGAACAGACTCGGATCGAGCTACTCGACGCTCTTTCGCACCTTAGCCAAATTCGTCCGGAATGGAGGTTAGGCCAAACCATGGCGAACCTTGCGATGACGGCAGGCCGATTGGATGCTGGCGGCGTGTGGGACTTGGAGGATGAAGAGGCGCTGGCAGCGGCAAGGACGCTGATCGAACAGTATTCTGAAGTCGAGCCGGTTGCCGCCGAACCGGGCGCTGCACCTGACCGGGGCCGCGATTAGCGTCTTCCAGGTGCAACGTCTTACCGGCGGCCCCGGCAGGTGACCTTGATCGTTCGGCCACAGAGGATGCAGGCGTGACGGAAAACATATCAACCTTTGAACCGGCCTGCGAGGAGTACGTCGGTCGCACGCTGATAGTCGAGCCGCATTACGGCTACGGCTGGTATCACCCGCCCGGTGGTCCATTCGGTGATCACGGAGTTCCGACCCCGTTCCACCTCCACGTCGAGCGAGTGTACTCCTACAAGGCTGAGCGGCGGATTGCTTGGGCTCGCGAGGTTCTTCACCAGCCATGGGCCGCCTTCCGCTGCTGTCGGTTCTCCTTGGCGGGAGCCCGCCGGGCAAGTCGCCCTTGTGCTCGCTTTTTTCATGGTCGCCCTTTTCCCGACACTGGTCGTTCCGTGGCTGACGCTAGCCTATCGTGGGCGCGGATCGTTTGTTGTGGTTGGAGCGGTGCTCGCGTGGGGCTTGCTTACGTACGGCTGTATTGAGGATAGCTTGCCTACCACCCACAATGCCGGCTACAATATAGCAGTGCAAGCGGGACAACAAACTCCTCCATGAGATCAGGAAGAGAGTTGGCCACAGAGCCGTTTTCGTTTCGTGCCTTGAGGTGTGTCATGACTGATCCTGCGAACCAGTTGCTGAGCGCCTTCGACGCCTTGCCGCCTGACGATCGCCGCGAAGTTGCTGCAGCGGTGCTTCGCCGCGTTCTCGATGAGGCTTCAGCGGAAGTCTCCGATGAGGCGTTGGTAATGGCCGCGGAAGAGTTATTCTTGGAACTGGACGCCGCTGAGGGCGAGCATGGCGAACGTTAATCGTGGGGAGGTATGGCTTGTCGACTTGGGAATGGTTGCCAAAATCCGCCCCTGCGTGGTGCTGAGCGTTCCACCCAACGAAGAAACCGACCGGGTGTTAGTCACCGTTGTCGCACATACCACGAATCCGCGTGGCTCTCGCTTTGAGGTTTCCGTACCGGTCCATTTTCTCAAGGAGGGGGTGTTCGACGCGCAGAATCTGGTCACGATTCCAATGGTCAAGCTGATTCGGCCCCTGGGAACACTCAGCGCCGGCCAGTTCCCTTTGGTGACGGAAGCAGTCAGCAGATGGCTTGGCTTGAACGAAAGTTCCTGAGAGATCGCCGGGCCATCGGATGCAATTGACCGGGGACCGCGGTCAACGTCATTTGACAATTCGGCATCAGTCACCGCGGTCCCCGGCAACTGATCCTGGTCGTTCGGGCGGCGCTAGAGGTCGGCGTCTGTAGCGAGGGAATGCGATGACTCTGGCAGAAAACTTCTTCGTGATCGCGTTCGTGGTGGTGTTGATTCTCGGACTGGTTATGATTCCCATCCGTACGCGGATCGCGCGCCGGCTACTCGCGGAGTGGGCGAAGGATCAGAAGTTCGAACTGGCTGAGGCACAAGCTCGGTTCCTCCGGCGCGGGCCTTTCAGCGGGAGAGCAAGCAAATCGCAGACCGTCTTCTATCTCAAGATAAGAGATCAAGAGGGGAATGTCAGGACGGATTTTGCTCCCGGTCGCGGAAGGAGGAGCCCGCCCGGCCCGAGTCACTGAATGTTGATATCGAGTTCGTACGGCTTGTCTTCCGGAACGACTGCCGGCACGGAGACTCCCGGAGAGCCCGGCGGTTGAGAAGCGAACTTCACCGAAACGCGATACAGCCCGGCAGCCGGTCCATTGTTGCCGTCGAACTGATAGCGTCCGTTTCCGAATGTCGTGGTTGCCGTAGGTCGATCGGGCGGGCCGACCGGCTCGAAGGTGATTTCTCCGTGCTGGAGTTCCGCCCCAAGAATGGCTCCGCCGACCGGGCGGCGGCCTTTGTCCAGGATATCGCCGGAATTGATAAACACGACCAGGGCAATACATGCGAGCGCACCCGTGATGGCCGCGGGCACGGCCCAGGGTGGAATTCGACGGGCCGGCGGAGATGCGTCTTCACTTTCGAGGACTGCCGTTACCGTGAACTCCGGTTCGTCGGCCAAAGGCTGGTGGGGGCTTTCCGTGGATGCGGCGGACGCCTGACCGGCCACGGGTTTCGCGGCTTTGTGTTTGGCTCTGGCGCTTTCTGCGGCGGCCGTGCCGGCCTTCGGAGCGGCCTGCTCCGGCGTCACCAGTGCCGGTTCGTCATCGGCAAAAGCTGCCGGCGCGACAAGTCCGGTCGATGCGACCTCCGTGACGGTCAGCGAGACCATCAGGTGGGCGCGACAGGTATTGCAGGCGATCTGACGCCCGAGCAGGCTGGCCGCGATGCGGATCTTGGCGCCGCAGCGAGGGCAGAGCGTCTGGGTTGGCGCTCCGCGGGGCGAGGGTTCCGACCGCTGCGGTACGCGGAGTGGACGCTGGCAGCCCGGGCACAGCACGGACCGGCCCGCGCGCTGCGGTTCGGCGAGAATCACATGTCCGCAGTCGGGACAACACAGCTCAATCGACATCAGAACTTCCCAAGCACTTTGCCGTCGTGCCGATTTGCAAGGTTCTGGTACGTGAGCAGATCGATCGATTCCTGGATGAACTGCACGGAGCCGTCGCACAAGAGAAATTGGGCACCGCCGGGATGCATGCTACTGAAATTTCCCACGGGATCGATGTTGCCGGCAGCCTCTGCGGCCACAGGGTCCGTGTATTGCGGGTTCGGCAGGTTCAAACGCTTGAATGGATTGCAGACGCCCGATACGGCCTCACCCACCACGTTTTGATTGGGGCCGGGATTGGTGAGCGTCCCGGGGCCGATCGCCCGAATCCAAATCGCTCCCAAGTTTTTGTGGGACTCGCGTTCACCAACCGCGAACGTATTGCTGGTCCCATCGGTGATGGCGTTGAACCCGACCGCCGTTTCCGCCCCAAAGACGCCGTTGGTCCTTTGGTCGAGGGAAACCGGGCCGAGAGCAGGATCGGGAACGACTACGCGGCTATCGAGAATATTGTCGGCGTCGGAGTCCCAACCGGTGCCGTTGACCCCGACATAGCTCGCCTTCGCGTAGTTTCCGAACCACCGGTTCCTTTCGGGCCCGGGATCGGACGGACACGCGAGCAAAGGTCGCAGTACGTCTCGTGGATCGCCGGCGGGCGGCACGAGAACGCCGGGCGTTGCGACTCCCAAGGCGTCATAAAGTGCCTTCTGTTCCATGAAGGGGAAGGTAAACACAGCCCAGGCCCAGGAAGAACCCCCGCTGGTATCGGTATTGTTGGCAAGGATCCAACCGGGCGGAAACGTCTGGGTCACGTCGTGGTAGAGGTGCAATGCCAGGCCGATCTGTTTGAGATTGTTCTCGCAATCGGTTCTGCGGGCCGCCTCGCGGGCCGCCTGCACTGCCGGCATCAACAGGGACACCAGGATGCCTATGATGGTGATCACTACCAGCAATTCCACAAGCGTGAAACCGCTTTCTCGCAATCCCCTGTGGGAATGGCCACGCATGGATCTGTCTCCCTTCAAGCCGTGGTTTTCTGCGGCGAAACCGTTGCTTCCGAGACTGCTGAAAAAGGGGACAGGCACCGCGGCACGTTGTATCTCCTAGTGCTACAGACCACGACGGGTCGCGGAGCCAGTCCCCTTTTTCAGCAGTCTCCCTTCTTCGAGTCGCAATGGGCAGTCGCACCCCCAGAGGCCACACTTGTCCCAACGGCCGCCAGAAACGGCACGCGCAGGGCGCTCCAATACTGATTCTAGCAGGTACGAATTGAGGAAACAATACTGCCCGCGAGAGGGGGCGCGGTCTTAGGCACCAAGAGCGGAGCCGCGGCGTTCGAGGAGAGGCTCCGGATCGCGGCCGCGGCGAGCCGAAGACGCAGGTTGGGCGAAAACGGAGCAGCCCGGCTGCTCGAAGCAGCCGGGCTGCTGCAACATGCCTCACTCGCTAACGTCGGCCGAACCGACGTCGAGCCTGGTCCACTTTTTGCCGGAGAGTCTCTTGATTCCCTCGGCGGTCACCAGGCCGTTTTCCTTGAATGTCAGCGATTCGAGCTTGGGCATCGCCAGGAGTTTCTCGATCGCCGCATCGGTAACCCCGGTCGACCGGATCGAGAGTTCCTTGAGGTTCGGCAGCGTGGCAATCACGTCGACGGTGGCGTCGGCCATCTGGGGCACGGCCCAGATGTCGAGCACTTCGAGTGACTTCACGGATTCGAGATTCTTGAGTCCGTCGTCGCTGATCGACGCGAGCTCGTGCAGGTAGAGCCGTTTCAGTTCGGGCAGCTCGGTGAGGACTTCCATCGCCTGGTCGTCGATCATGGGCAGGTCGCGGAGCATCAGGCGGTTGAGGTTCTTGCCTTTGAGGGCCAAGACCCCTTCGGAACCGAAACCCTGGCAGCGGAAGATCTCGAGTTGGGCCAGTTTCTCGATATTGGCAAGGGACTGCCCCGCCTGGCTGGTGATGGCGAAGTCCTGGATCAACAGCGAATCGAGCGTCTTGCTCTGGGCCAGGTACTCCATGCCGAAGTCGGTGACGGTGGTGGCGCGGTGCTTCAGGGCGGTGAGGGCGGGCAGCCCGCCCAGGATCTCCATCGTCATGTCGCCGGCCTCCATGTTGCCGCGGAGGTCGAGGGCGCGGAGGCTCTTGAGTTTCGCCAGATGGCTCGTTCCCAGGTCGTTGAAACGGTTCTGGACGAGCGTCAAGCGCTCGAGTTTATCGAGTTCGCAGATGACCTTCAGCACGCCGTTGGTCATATTCGTATTCGACGAAAGATCGAGATCGGTCAGGTTCGGAAACGACTTGACAGCCGTCTCGACCGCCGGGTCGCCGATGACCGAATTGGTCAGCGCGAGAGTCGTCAGGGTCTTAAGCCCGGTAAGCTGCGAAACCATGTCGTCGTTCAAGTCACGGAAATTGTAGATCTGAAGGGTTTCCAAGTCCGTGAGCTTCCCGAACAGCGCGATATTCTCCGCCGACAGCACCGAGCCGTCGCGGACGACGACTTCCGTCATGACGCTGCCGGGCAGAAGCGTGTAACTGGCATTCGTCCCCAGTTCGTCGAGCAGATTCTTGGCGGCTTCCACGTCGTCCGCTTTGGCCGTGGCCTGGCGAGCCGGTGCTTCGGCCTTGACGGTTTCAGGCTCCGCCTTGCCGTCCTTGACTTCGCTCGTGCCGCTGACGGCACCTGCGTCCTGGACGACGTCCGGCCGATCGCTCGTTGAAGCGGGACAGCCGGTCAGGCAAAGCACTCCGGCGCACAGTACAGCGAGCGCAGCTCGCATCCGTAGCGAATGGTTGATCATGATGGTTGGCTCTCCCCGAGTGGCAGCGGGGGGCCCGCCTTCCCCCGGCCCCCCCCCCCGAATCGATCAGGACCGGCGGGAACCGGTCGACGGCAGCAGGACGTCAGTCCAGCCGATAACCTTCCGGATACTTGGGCTTGACCAGGTCGGCCACGCGCGGCGTCTTGAGCGAATCGAGGTTGGTGACCTTGAGATTCTTGGCGTCCCACTCGATCTTCTCGCCCCAGTCGCCCATCTCGCCGTTCTCGCCACCCTTGGCGGCTGCCCGGACGGCCAGGTTGCCAAGGAGGATCGTTTCGGTGAGCGGGCCGGCGCGGTCGACGAAGTTCGACTCGCAGATCTTCGGGTCTTTCGCGTCCAAGGCCCTGAACAACTCATACATGTTGTTCAGGTCGTTGTTGCCCTTGTCGACGGCCTTCTCGAAATCGACGCTGACCTTCTCGACGCCCTTGAGCTCGTACTTTCCGCAGTAATCGTCGCTGCTGTAGAAGGCGCCCTTTTCGCCGATGATGAGAACGCCGCTGCTGGACACGTTCTCGATGCCCCACTTGCTGAAGACCTCTTGCGGCGGCTTATTGCCTTTGCGGTCGTACCACCAGAACTTGACGGCGGGGCGCTCGGAGGTTTCGGGGAACTCGAATTCGATGATCGAACTGGCCGGGAAACTGTCGTAGTCGTGGCCGGTGGTCTTGGCGACCACGGACCTCGGGTCGCGGAGCCCGCAGGCGGCGAACGGGACGGTTACCTGGTGGCAGGCCATGTCGCCCAGCGCGCCGCTGCCGAAATCCCACCAGCCGCGCCACTGGAAGCTGTGGTAGAGGCCCGGCCAGTATTCGCGCTCGGGGGCGACGCCCAGCCAGTTCTTCCAATCGAGCCGTTCCAAAGCCCGCTCGATTTCCTTCTTCTTCGCCTCGATGATCCGTTCGGCCTGTTCGGCGTTTTCCTTCTTGGCCTGTTCGGCGAATTTCTCCATGGTCATGCGGCGCCCCGGGCCTTGGGCCCAGACGGGCCGGTTCGACCAGACGTAGACTTCCTTCACCGGGCCGAGGACGCCGGACTTGAGCTGGGCGATCGCTTCGCGCGATGAATCCAGCGCCGTGCCTTGGTTGCCCATCTGGGTGCAGACGCCGGTCTCCTCGGCGACCTTGGCCAGCAGGCGGGCCTCGTAGATTGTCCGGGTCAGCGGCTTCTGGGTATAGCAACTGATTCCCAGCCGCATGGCCTCGAGGGTCGCCGGAGCGTGCATGTGGTCCGGCGTGCTGATCGTCGCGACCTGGATGTTCTTGCCGTGCTTGGCGAACAACTCGCGGTAGTCGGTGAACTTCTCGGCATTCTGGAAACCTTCCGCCTTCCCTTTGCCTTCCAGGGTGCCCCGGTCGACGTCGCAGATGGCGATCACGTTGCCGAACGTGGCGGCGTTCTTGGAATCGCTTCCACCCTTGCCGCCGACGCCGATGCAGGCGACGTTGGGCTTCTCGTTCACCGAGCGGCTCAGCGCCCTCTGGCTGCCGGCGGCGACAAAGTACCCGGCGCCCGCAATCGTGGCCGTCTTGAGAAAGGTACGGCGTGTTGTCTTCGACATAGTTTCTATCCTTTCAGTGCGTGCGAGTGGATCAACCGCGATGTCAACGACTTCTCAATGCTTCCGAGGGGCAGACGGCGTGGCGGGACTCACACCGCGAGCGGATTGGGCCGCTCGGTGGCGTGGCAAAGCCGCTCATCCGTGGAGGGCGGCAAAACAGCGAAACTAAGGTAGGTGTAAAGGCTTGCCGGGAAGCCCCGGGACGCTTGGGCGTTTCAAGCTCGCCCGGTTGCCGTCCTCGCGCGATTTCGCCCGGGCGAACTGCCGATGACGCTTTCGCGGATCGGCCTTACTTGTCTCCCATGACGCCGGACCGTGCGGACGGACGGATGGCGATAGCTCAAATGCGATTATAACGCCAGCGTATCCCGGCCTGCAACAGGGCACAACCGGGTGTTGCGGCAAGAGTTCCGCCAAGACCGGAGCCGGATCGCCACGTGAGGTTGGCTCTCCGGGTGGGCTTTCGGGGCCCAGGTCCCGCTCGGCAAGCGGGAGTAACTGGTGGGTGATTTTTTTTCAAGGGTCAGGGGTGGGTTGGGTGGCTGAGGTGGTCGGCGGTTCCAGGTCCCGCTCGGCAAGATCGTCGTTCTACACAAGTCGTGCATGTTCTAGCCGGCGAACCTTTGGCCCCTGCCGCACGAGGCGGCAGGGGGCCGGAGGTGCGTTGGAGGACGAGTGCTAGCTGCCTAACCTCGTTCACCCGTGGCACGAGGCCACGGGGGTCCTGGAGATGTGTAGGACGACGAACTCGGCAAGGGGGGCGTACTTGCCTTCGGCTTAGGCGGTTTCCGACCAGTGTTCTTCGTCTTCCTCGTCGGCCTGGTAGTCGTCGGAATCGTCTTCGTCGAATCCTTCCTCTTCTTCGTCGTACTCCTCTTCGTCTTCCGGCTCGTCGTATTCATCGTCGAACGGGGCTTCGTCGAGTTCTTCGTCCTCGTCCACTGGACGGGTTCTCGGCGCGGTTGAAGCCGGTAGGGTCTGGACCGCCGCGGTTCGGCCGCGACTGTTTCGTGCCGACGGCCCTGAAGACGGCTCCAGGCGGATCCGATTGTTGGGACGTTTCGGCGAGGCGGCCGGAGGCGGCGGGGGGGCGGCCTGGGAGGCCGGAGCGCCGCGCATGGCATCCCAGTCGTCGAGGCTGATCGTCACTTCGCGGGCCTGGGATCCATTGTAGGGGCCGACGATGCCATCGTCGGCCATGTAATCGATGAGCCTCGCCGCCCGGCCGTAACCGATCCCCAGGCCGCGCTGCAGCAGCGAGACGCTGCCGCGGCCCTCGCGTACGACGAGGTCGACGGCCGCCTCGTACAACTCGTCTTTGCTGTTGAGTTGCGGGGACTGGCCGACGGCGTCGCTCGTCTTGAGTTGCACCAGTTCTGTGACGAACTGCGGCTCGCTGGTGGCGATCGATCCGATGACACGGGTGATCTCGTCGTCGCTCAGATAGGTTCCCTGGCCGCGGATCAGGTTGCTTGTGCCCGGCCAGAGGAAAAGCATGTCGCCGTTGCCCAGGAGCTTGTCGGCTCCCATCTCGTCGAGCACGACGCGGCTGTCGGTTCGGCTGGCCACTTCGAAACAGATCCGCGCGGGCAGGTTCGATTTAATCAGGCCGGTAATTACGTCGACCGTCGGTTTCTGCGTGGCCAGCACGAGATGGATGCCGACCGCCCGGCTCTTTTGTGCCAGGCGGATGATATGGCCCTCGACCTCCTTGGCGGCGGTCATCATGAGGTCGGCCATTTCGTCGGCCACGATCACGATGAACGGCATGCGTTTGGGAATCTCGGCCCACTGGTGATCGTCCTCGGGCTGGATCCGGTCGCGAAGCTCCTCTTCGCCGAGCTGGTTATAGACGCTCAAATGGCGCACTCCCGCACGTGCCAGCAACTGGTAGCGTTCCTCCATTTTCTCCACGGCCCAGGCCAGGATCGCTTCGGCCTTGCGCATGTCGGTGACGACCGGATGCATGAGGTGCGGGATCTGCTTATAAGGGCTCAGCTCGACCATCTTGGGGTCGATCATGAGCATGCGAACCTCGTCGGGACGGCGGGTCATCAGCATGGAGACGATGATCGAGTTCAGGCAGACGCTCTTGCCGGTGCCGGTCCGGCCGGCGATGAGCAGGTGAGGGAGGCTGGCCAGATCAACGATCATGGAGTTTCCGGAGACGTCTTTGCCGAGGAAGATGGGGATCCGCATCGATTGTGCCTTGGGCCCGCCCTCCTCCATGACTTCGCGGAGGCGGACAAGTTGGCGCTCGGTGTTGGGCACCTCGATACCGACCGTATTCTTGCCCGGGATCGGGGCGACAATACGCACGCTGGGCACGCGCAACGCGATGGCCAGATCGTCGGCCAGCCCGGTGATCTTGCTCAAGCGCAGACCCGCCTCCAGCTCGATCTCGAATTGCGCAATCACCGGACCGGTCTGGATCTCCACCACGCGGATGCTGAACCCGAAGTCGGCAAATGTCTTTTCCAGCACCTTTGCCTGGCGGCGGACCTCTTTCTCGTGCTCCTCGAAGCGGAACGGTTCGCTCTCCCGAAGCAGATCGGTCGCGGGCAGTTCGTAGTCGTCCGGCTCGTTTCCGCTCGCAGTTGCCTCGATCTCTTCGATCATCTCCTCTCGCTTTGTCTTCTTCGGCTTCCGGATCCTCAGCGGTTCTGCGGGTTTCGCCGGAGTCTGCGGTTCGGAATCGCTCTTGTCTTTCGACTCGTCGGGCTTCTTCGTCGCGGCGTCGTCTTCTGCCTTGCGGCCCGGAGCGCGAATCGCCACCGAGTCGTCTTCCTCTTCTTCTTCGTCGTATTCTTCCTCTTCTTCCTCCTCCTCTTCGCCGTCGATGCCGTATTTGCCGTCTCTTTCGCGGTTCGCGGCAAGATTGCCGGCGTAGGCGGCCGCCACCTGGATCAGTCCGCGGCCGGCCGCTTTTGTCGGAGCGCCCACGATCCACGCCATCAGCCGAATGAGGAAGTAATCGGTGCAAAGAAGCAGGCCGCCGACGACAACACTGATGATCAGGATGTAAGCCCCTACCGTGGCGAAGTTCATTTCGAGCAGCCCGCGGCCGGCAGCGCCGAGATAACCGCCGGAACCGATTACCGGTCCCGGAGAAAGTTGCGGGACGGCCATGGCGGCCAGCGTGCAGAAGCCCGCCAGCGACATAAGCCACCCGGTCAATCGCAGGTAAGGCTCGGTGATGGGGTGTCTGCCCAGCATCAGCGAAACGATTACCACCAGGGAGATGAGCAGGTAGTAAGCGCCGATGCCGAACCCTTCCAGCAGAATTGCACTGACCCACGCGCCGGAGCGTCCGCAGACGTTGATCGAGTGCTCGGCGGCCGGGTAGACGATCGAGCTGGGGGGATCGGCCGGATCGTAGCTGAGGAGGCTGGCGGCAAGAAAGAGAGTCAGCGCCAGCAGCCCCAAGGCGAGCAGGTCGAGTCTGAGATCGCGTTGTTCGAGCATCGGCGCTAGATACCCCTGGCCCCTCGGCTGCCGACCGGCGGCGTTGTCTGCTGGGCGCATCCGTGCCCGAACGAATCTACCGCGCGGCCGTACGAGCCTGCTGAAAAAGGAGACGGGCAGCCTTTTTCAGGAGATTCGTCCGCGGGCGGCGATCGGTGTTCTCCACCTTCCTACTCGGAAAATCGGCCGTTGGGGGCGACAGCGGCCAGTCTGCTGCGGTCGCGCCTTGCCGTTTGCCCCGGGGACATAAGGAGCAAGACCCGCAGGCCAGCCAAAACCGTCAAGGATGTACGGAAATCAGCGCGCAACCGGCAGAATCGGCGCGACCGCTCCAAGTCTGCATCGGTATCGGCCCGAAGGGGCCGGCCTGCACTCAGACCCACGGATTCGGCCAGTCGCCCCAGTGATCGAGATAGAGCCGGTAGGCGGCGGTCTGATCGGCGCGCTGGGCGATCCACTGCTTGGCCTGGGCGACGACCTCTTGTTCCGACTCCAGCGGGAGTCGCCCGAGGAGCACCTGGGTCCGCAGAAAGACGAAGTAGGTGTCGAGCACGTCGCAGCGGCAATAGTCGTTGATTTCCGCCAGGCGGCCTTCGTCGTACATGTCCTGGACCATGTGGCCCTTCACTTCCATCTTGCCGGGCTTGCCGAGGAGGCTGGCCGCGAGGTTCAAGCCGCCGTGGAAACGCGTGGAACCGCAGTTGGTCAGGATTTCGCAGAGATCCAGATGGAACTGGTGATTGTATCGGTTCCGCGGCTGATCGTACGAACGGCCGTCGATATTGAACCATCCGGGGACACTCAGGCCGTAACGAAAAGCGGCCAGTTCCAACAGCGGCAGATCGAAACCTCGCCCATTGAAACTGACCAGCGTCGGGCGACGATAGACCTCCCATCCGCGCCAGAAGTTCTCCGTAATCACGTGCGGGCGGAACTCCGGTTCGTCCAGAAGCACGAGATCGGCGATACGGAAGTCGGCCGTTACCTTTGCGATCGCCACGCAGACCGGGATGTGATACGAGTACGGGATGAAATCGGTCTCGAATTTTTCCATCAACTCGGCCCGGTATCGCCGCACGGCTTCGGCCGGTTCGATCGGCTCCGCGGGGTAGCGGACCCTCGCGACCAACTCCGGATCGGCGACGCTCTCGATATCGAAGACCAGGTAGCGGATATTGGGGGTGGACATGGCAGCGGGAGGGGATCGTGGATTTGGGAAGCTCCGGTAGTCACCGGCAGGGAGAATCTGCAGCATGGCCCTAAGCCTACCAAAACCAAGCGGGATGTGAAATGATTACGAGTAGGGAACACGGCGGCAATCAGCCACGCGACGACTTGCGACGGAACTCGACGATGCATCGACAGCGCCTCCTTGAGCGGTTTCTCCGCTACGTACAGATCGACACGACGGCCAGAGAAGGCACGGAAGATTACCCAAGTTGCCAGGGGCAATGGGAACTGGGGCGCTTGCTCGTGGCCGAGTTGCAGGAGGCGGGCATCGGCGATGCCACGCAGAACGAGCACGGCATCGTGCTTGCCACGGTTCCGGCAACGGTGGATCGCGAGGTCCCTGTCATCGCCTTTTGCGCCCATCTTGACACTTCGCCTGAGACCCCTGGAGCCGGCGTCAAGCCACAGGTGATTGAAGAATACCTCGGCGGCGACATTCCGCTAGAGGGCGATCCCGCGCGAGTGATCCTCGTCCGCGAAAATCCGGAGTTGAACGACCTGATCGGACGGACGATCATCACCAGCGATGGCACGACGCTTTTGGGCGCCGATGACAAGGCCGGCGTGGCCGCCATCATGGAAGCCGCCCAGTGGCTCGTCGAGCATCCCGAGATTCTGCATGGGGAGATTCGGCTGTGCTTCACGTGCGACGAAGAGATCGGCCGCGGCGTTGACTTCCTCGAACCGGAGCAACTCGGAGCCGACGCCTGCTATACGCTGGACGGCCAGGGATTCGGAACCGTCGATGCGGAAACGTTTTCGGCCGACAAGGCGGTAGTGGCCGTCCGCGGAGTGAATATTCACCCCTCGATCGGCAGAGGAAGGATGGTCAACGCCGTACGGGCAGCGGCCGATTTCCTCGACCGTCTGCCGCGGGACCGGCTCTCACCGGAGACCACGGAAGGCCGGGAAGGCTTTCTCCATCCCTACGTGATTCACGGCGGTGTGGCCGAGGTCGAAATCCAGGTGCTGCTTCGTGACTTCAACACCGCCGAGTTGGATCGGCAGGCCGACTTGCTCAGGCAGGCCGCTTCGGCCACGGAAACGGAGTTTCCCGGGGCAAGAATCGAAGTGTCGATCGCCCGCCAGTACCGGAATATGGCGGAAGGGCTGGCCAAAGAACCCCGAGCGGTGGCTTACGCCGAGCAGGCGCTTTGCCGTTTGGGACATACCCCTGAGCGGACGATTGTCCGCGGTGGAACCGACGGCTCTCGACTCACCGAGAAGGGGCTACCTACTCCCAATCTGTCGACTGGAGAACACACACCGCACTCCCCGTTGGAGTGGGCATGCCTGGAAGAGATGCTCGGTGCTGCGCAGTGGATTGTTTCCCTGGCCAAGGTCTGGGCGGAGACGCCGGCTTGACAATTTAAGCAGGATAGATAGGATGGTGTACTCGTCTGCCAAGTCTAATGATTTAATCGGGATAAACTTTGTTCGTGATCAGGGCCGACATAAGTCGTACCAGATGATTCTTCGTTAGAATCGCCACTTTCGGCACGGTTGAAAGGTCGTGGGAAAACCAGAGCAAAGAGGCCTGCGTTCGTTCCAACTTGAGTTTTGATTCGAGCCTTGCTGGCAGGCAGGATTTTTCACGGCCTGTTCGTTCGCCTCTTCAAGAGGCAACCGGTATCGACGCTCCGCGAGGAAATCACTTACGTGTCACGGCTGTCGATCCTAATTCCCTATTTGGGAAACCCAACGCTGCTGGAAAACACCCTCGTCTCGGTCCTCGAAAACCGTCCGGCCGACACCGAAATCCTCGTTGTCCTTGGCCGGTACTATGAGGATCCGTACGACCTTGGCGACGAGGTGCAATTTGTCCCGACCCCGAACCGTGTCGCGCTGACCGGTTGTGTGAACTTCGGGTTGTCGCTCGCGAGGGGGGAGGTGGTTCACGTCCTCTTCAGTGGAGCCGAAGTTGCCGAAGGCTGGGCCGACAGTGCGCTCGGGCATTTCGACAATCCTTCGGTTGCCTGCGTGGCTCCGCTGGTGGTCGACGCACACGTTCCGACTCGAGTGGTGGCTGCCGGGGTTGATTACCTTGCCGGCGGAAACCTGCAACTCGTCGACCACGGCAAGGCGGTCCCGGGAATCGCTCGCTCCGGCGCATCGGTCCTCGGCCCGCACCCGGCAGCGGCATTTTATCGGAAATCGGCGATTCTTGCGGTGGGACGATTCGATGGCGAGGTAAGTGACCGGTACGGGGCATTGGACCTGGCGATCCGCTTGAAGCACGCCAATTACCGCACGATCCTTGAGCCGAGCAGCCAGGTTCGCCTGCCGTCGGAGCGGGAAGGCGCTTTCCGTCGAGCTCTGGAAGCCGAGCGGTTCTTCTGGCGGTGGGCGGCCCATTTCGGTTGGGGCCGGTCTTTGGCCCTCCACGCCTTCTATTTGGCAGCCGACGGGTGCCGGATGTTTTGGCCCCCGCGGATCTTCGCCTGGACCGCGGGACGGCTGCTCGGCTGTTTGGCGATCGGTGACCATCAGCGCTGTCTTGATCGCCTCAAAGAAGCCGAAGAGGCCGTCGAGAGACTCGTGCCACGGGACATGACGGTGGCTGCGCCCCGTTTCGCGGTCGCCGGCGTCCGACCGTCGCGCGCCGGTGCGGCGGCCGGGCAGAGATGATCGCGAGATGGCACGCGAGTGGGCCGGCAAGCGTCTGTGCTGCTTGTTGGAAAGGGAGTTGCATGCTTGACCCGGCCGGCCTCGGGAGCGAGAATTGCCCAGCATGAAAGGGAGCAACGCGAATGAACATCCAAGAGCTGCTGGTTAAGACGCGCAGTTATCGCCGTTTCGACGAATCCCGCGCGCTGGACGAGTCGGTGCTTAAAGAGCTTGTGAACCTTGCGAGATGGTGCCCCTCGGCCGGCAACCGCCAGCCGCTGAAGTACATGATCTCGGCCAGCCCTGAGAAGAACGAAAAGGTTTTCCCTTACCTCCGCTGGGCTGCTGCTCTGCCGGACTGGCCCGGGCCGGCCGTGGGGGAGCGTCCGGCGGGGTATATCGTGGTGCTGGGCGACATTGGGCTCGCCGCCCGATTCGGCCATGATGCAGGGATCGTTGCTCAGAGCATGATGATGGCGGCGATGGAGAAAGGGATTGCCGGCTGCATAATGGGCTCCATCGACCAGGAGGGACTCCGGCAGTCGATGGAGCTTCCCAAGCATTTGGAAGTGATTCTCGTGTTGGCCTTGGGCTATCCCGGGGAGACGGTTGTCCTGGAAGACAACACGAAACCGGACAAACGCCCCTACTGGCGCGATTCGCAGAGCGTGCACCACGTGCCGAAGCGGTCGTTGGAGGAAGTGCTGGTCGAGTGGTGAGGCGATCTTCTCGGACGCGATCGACAGGGCGGACGGCAGTCCGCCCTACGGTAGGCTACATCTTCTCGACGACGTCGATGCCCAGGAGCTCCAGCCCCTGGCGGATCGTCCGGGCCGTCAAATCGCAGAGCAAGAGCCGGCTCTGGCGGAGGTGTTCGGTTGGCGCCTTCAAGACCGGGCTGGTTTCGTAGAACGTCGAGTACAGCCCCGCGAGGTCATACAGGTACCCGGTCAACTGGCTGGGCCGGTAATCGCGGATCGCCGATTCGACAGCCTCGCCGAAACGGAGCAATTCAACCCCGAGCGCTCGCTCGGCGGGAGTGTCCAGCCGGATCGCCGCGCCGGACTGGCGGAGCGAATCGATATCGATATTTCCCTTGGCGAAGATGCTCCGGACGCGCGCGTAGGCATACTGCATGTACGTGCCCGTGTTGCCGTTCATCGCCAGCATCTTGTCGTAGCTGAACACGTAGTCGCTCGTGCGATTTTGGGAAAGATCGGCGTACTTCAGCGCCCCGATTCCGACGGTTTCGGCGATCCGCCGGCGATCCTCGGGCGAGAGCTCCGCTCCGCCGGGCTTGGCATCGTCGTTGGCGCTGACGACCTGGTGGGCCCGCCGCACGGCCTCGTCGAGCAGGCTTTCCAGTCCGACCGTGTCGCCGGCGCGGGTTCGGAACGGCCGGCCGTCCTCGCCGAGCACGGTGCCGAAACTGACGTGCATCAGTTCGACGTCGCGATAACCCATCATGCGGGCGGTGGCGAACAGATGGCTGAAGTGCATTGCCTGGCGGAAGTCGACCACGTAGAGGATCGCATCGGGATTCCAGCGCTGGATGCGATAGCGAAGCGTCGCGAGATCGGTCGTGGCGTAGAGAAACGCACCGTCCTTCTTGCGGATGATCATCGGCACGTCGTAATCCGGAAAGAAGACGCAGACCGCGCCTTCGCTCTCGCGAGCCACTTTACCCCCGAGCAGTTCGTCAACGATGGGGCCGAGTTGGTCGTGATAAAAACTCTCGCCGAGCGCGTGGTCGAACGACACGTTCAGTCGCTCGTACGTGCGCTGGATCTCCTCGAGGCAGGGCGGCAGGAATTCCCGCCAGAGCCGCAGATTTTCTGCGTCGCCGGCGTGAAGCCGGGCGGTTTCCGACAGGACCTTTTCATCGATGTTCTCGTGGTCTGGATTGGCGGCGATCCGCGAGAGCTCCGGATCGCTTTCCGTCGCAGCGATCTTGCCATTCAGGCTGCGAAACTCCTCGTCGAGTTCCGCAAGCTTGTTCTCGAGGCGTCGGACCTCTTTGGCGGCTTTCTTGTCGGGTTTTCCACCTTTTTCCGCGGCCGATGCTTTCGCCAGGCTCAATTCCGCGGCAACCGCCTCTTTTTCTCGTTCCAACGAGCCGGTTGCGATCCGCTGCCTGGCATCCTGGTAGTCCATCAATTGACGAACGAGGCGATACAGCCGGGCGAGTTCCTGAACGGGGCCGGCGCGATACGCTTCCCGGTCCAGGAAATGGCGGTAACCGTAGATGATCATGCCGAACTGGGTGCCCCAGTCGCCGATGTGGTTATCAGTGATCACGCGGTGGCCGAGGAATCGGAGCGTGCGCGAGAGGCTGTCGCCGATCACCGTGGAGCGGATGTGGCCGACGTGCATCGGCTTGGCCACGTTCGGCGCCGAAAAGTCGATGACGAACGTCCGCGGATCAGAGGCTTCAGCGACTCCCAGCCGGGGATCCGTCGCGGCAGCCCCCAGCCGCTCGCCGATCCACTCGTCCTGCAGTCGCAGGTTGATGAAGCCGGGCCCGGCAACCTCGGGCGACTCGCAGAAATCGCTTACGTCCAACCGTTGGACCACTTCGGCGGCGACCTCGCGGGGCGGGCGACCCAGGCTCTTGCCCAACGGCATGGCAAAATTGGCCTGGTAATCGCCGAACTTCGCGTCCTGGCTCCGCCGGAGCATTTCGAGAAACGGCTGTGGGTCGTCGGTCAATCCGGCCAGTGCCTGGCGGAAACGGTTCTCAAGCTCGATAAGGATGCTCATGCTTCGCCGGGCGAATCCTTCGCGTCGGAGGGTTGATCGGAGTCGGGGCTCGGGCCGGCCTTGGGATACTGCGACGGGTAGGGCACCCGCTTCGCTCCGCCCCAGAGATCCTCGATCGCATAGTAGCGGCGAGTTTCCTCATCGAAGAGGTGAATGATCAAGTCGCCGTAGTCGAGCAGAATCCAGCGGCTCTCGTCGTACCCTTCGATCCCCATCCGCCGATCGCCCATGCCCTCTTCCAGAGCGTGATCGATTTCTTCGCTCATGGCGTGGAGCTGCCGGCGGCTGGTACCGGTGGCGATGACGAAATAGTCGAACATCGTGGTGAGTTCGCGGAGATCCAGGATCATGATGTCGCGACCGCGGTTGTCTTCGGCAGTTCGGGCAGCCACCAGGGCACGCTCGAGAGCCGGGGTCAACGTCTGTGCTGCCGTCGCCTCGTGACCGACAGGTCTTTTCGCCACAA
Organism: Thermoguttaceae bacterium; assembly: GCA_040768665.1. Lineage (GTDB taxonomy): Bacteria > Planctomycetota > Planctomycetia > Pirellulales > Thermoguttaceae > JABWBD01. The sequence goes on along the minus strand of JAXGMN010000033.1, from coordinate 43,319 downwards.
GCACCTCACATGGAGTAAAACGGGTAATCTGGACCGCCTCGCTCAATTGTAATTCTCCTTCGCCGGACGTCGAGTGGGGGCACAAGTAGGTCCCGCTTGCCGAGCGGGACCTACTTCTCTGGTGCCGTACCACGTAGAATATGCGACCAACATCACCCCCCCACATCCGAAGGAGGCAACCATGGCCGACTGGATCGAGCCGGGCAAAACGGCCCCGGACTTCACCCTGCCTGCCGATGACGGCAGCAAAGTCAAGCTGAGCAACCTCAAGGGAAGCCCCGTGGTGCTCTACTTCTACCCACGCGACGACACACCGGGCTGCACCCGGGAAGCTTGTGCGTTTCGCGACCGCAAAGACGAACTGGTCAAGTTGGGTGCGAAGGTCCTGGGCGTCAGCACGGACGACGTGAACAGCCACCAGAAATTCCGCGACAAGTTTTCGTTGAATTTTCCTTTGCTGGCGGACACCGAGCACAAGGTGGCGGAAAAGTACGGCGCATGGCGCGAGAAGACCCGCTTCGGCAAGACCTCAATGGGCATCCAGCGTTCGACCTATCTGATCGACGCACACGGTGTCGTTCGCAGGGTCTGGAAGAGCGTCTCGGTCGACGGCCACGACGAGGCGGTCGTGGCGGCACTCAAGGAACTCTGACCACCATAAAAACCGAGCGGGCTCGGCCATCTCCCGATAGGAAACGACCGAGCCCGCAAGTCCTTGAACGGTACCAGGCGAGCTTCCCTTGACGTTCGGCAACCGGGAGCATGCCTGCGGACCTTCCTGCAACAGTCTCACCGGCCAACCAACTGCTTCAGATAGGCCTTGTTCGCCATGCCGACGTGCTCGGCGACCACTTCGCCATTGTCGAACACGAGCAGGCTGGGAATCGAATTGATCTCGTATCGCATGGCCAGGCTCGGACTCTCATCGACGTTCACCTTGACAATTTTCACACCGCGGTTTTCCCGGGCGAACTCCTCCAGAACCGGGGCCAAAGCCCTGCACGGGCCGCACCAGTCGGCATAGAAGTCGACGAGCACCGGCACGTCCGATTGCAGCACTTCCTGCTTGAAGGTCGGGTCGCCGGCGTGGATCACGCCGCTCTGGATCTCATGATCAATCGACATATCTTTTTCTCCTCGATGTTTACGAGTAACGATCTCCGTGGCTGCCGCGTTGTCGGCAGTCGGAAGCAAATCATCCAAAACCGGCCGCAGGAAACACTCGGGCGTTGCCCGGCAGACCGCCACAACACTCGACACGGCCAATGCCCCGGCCAAGACGACCAAGATCTTCTTACTACCCAAAGAACCCTCCTTTTTGCCACTGGTCGTAGCATGCGGCTGCTTGCCGCCGCGGTTACTATCAACTAACCAGTTGGATGCCGCGGCGGGAAAACGGTTACATCCGGCGGCATATGTTCTGAAAAGCGAGCTCCGCACGATCTCGTCAAAGGTAACCGTTCACGGGGCGGAAGAGGGGCACAGGTCCATGTTTTCGGGCATCGTCTTTGTCGCCAAAATGCAGGGAACAGCCGAAAAATGGACCAGTCCCCGACCGCCCCCGTGAACGGTTACGCCTTGACGCCAAAATGCTCGGACTGGCCGAAAAATGGACCAATCTCCGGCCGTGGGCGTGAACGGTTACCGTCAAAGGTTGCGCCCGCGGCGCGACGCTTCCGAGGTACCCACCTGCGGGTGCCAAGCCTGCGAAGTCCGGACCCTGGCCACCACCGGGGGTGATGGCAGGGCCACGCGAACCGCGATTTATTGTTCGCCCCCTTCATGTCCGCCACAGGGCGGCTATATTTCTAGGTTTCCCCCCACCGCATAGCGCGAAGGAGAGTCGCCCTGATGTCCCTGCAAGGTTCCGTCTCGAAGCTCGACGATATTTTCTATCCGCAGTCGGTCGCCGTCGTCGGAGCGTCGACTCGTCCCGGCACGGTCGGCAACGACATTTTCCGAAACCTCTTGTTTTCAGAATTCCAGGGATCGGTTTACCCGATCAACCCTAAGAGTTCGCACGTGATGGGCGTGCATTCCTACCCGGCGCTTTGCGACGTCCCCGGCCCGATCGATCTCGCCGTCGTCATTGTGCCCGCCAAGACCGTGCTCGACGTGGTCGACCAGGCCGTGGAGAAGGGGGTGAAGGGGCTCGTGGTCATTTCGGCCGGATTCAAGGAATGCGGCGGTGAGGGAGTGGAGCTCGAGAACCGGCTGCGGGAAAAGGTTCAGGCGGCCGGCGTGCCGCTGATCGGCCCGAACTGCCTGGGCGTCATCAACACCGACCCGCAGGTCACCATGAACGCGGCCTTCGGACGGAAGATGCCGTCGGCCGGGAATCTGGCCTTTCTCTCGCAGAGCGGCGCCCTTTGCACGTCGGTCTTGGACTACGCCGAAGAGCGTCAGATGGGCTTCAGCAAGTTCATCAGCTTCGGCAACAAGGCCGACGTGAACGAGATCGATCTGCTTCAGTACCTGGCCGATGATCCCAAGACGTCGGTGATCGCCATGTATCTCGAGGACGTAAGCAGCGGCCGGCAGTTCATCCAGACGGTCCGCAAGATCTTCTGGGAAACCCGCAAGCCGATGCTCTGTCTCAAGTCGGGCCGCTCGCCCGAGGGCGCCAAGGCGGTCAGCAGCCACACGGGCTCCCTGGCCGGCAGCGACTCGGTGTACGACGCGCTGTTGATCCAAAGCGGCGTGCAACGGGTCGATACGATCGCCGAACTTTTCGACTACGCGGCCCTCTACACGACGCAACCGCTGCCGCGGGGCGGCCGGGTGGCGATCATCACCAATGCCGGTGGGCCGGGGATCATGGCCACCGACGCCGCGATCCGCCACGGGCTCAAGCTGGCCGACCTTTCCGACGCCACCAAATCCATACTCCGCGGCTCGCTGCCGGCGACCGCCTCGCTCCGCAATCCGGTCGACGTGATCGGAGACGCCCGAAGCGACCGCTACAAAGCCGCGGTTCGCACGGTCCTGGAAGACGACAACGTCGATATGGGGATCGTCATCCTCACGCCGCAGTCGATGACCGACGTCGAGGAGACGGCCGCCGTCGTGCCCGACGCAATCCAGGGTATTACCAAGCCGGTGGTCTGCTCGTTTATGGGTGCGAAAGACGTGGCGCCGGGGGTCGCAGTGCTTCGCAAGGCGGGAGTGCCCAACTATCCGTTCCCGGAAGACGGCGTCCGCGCGTTGGCGGCCGCCGACCGGTTGATTCGCCTGCAGGAAATCCCACGCCGCGAAGTCGTGGATTTCAAGGACGTCGACCTCGCCAGGGCGAGGCAGATCGTGGCCGAAGCGCTCAACGACCACGAGCAGAAATACCTGACCCAGGCCGAAGCGCGGCCGTTGTTGGAATGCTACCGCCTGCCTCTGTTAAAAAGCGCCGTGGTGACCAGCGAGGACGAAGCAGCCAAAGTCGCCGAGGAGTTCGAGGCCGCGGTGGTGATGAAGGTCATGTCGGCCGACGTGGTACACAAATACGACGCGGGCGGCGTGCTTCTGAACATCCACGGCGCGGAGGAAGCCCGTGCGGCGTACAACAAGATTCACCGCAATGTGCTCAAAGCGGCGCCGGAGGCGAAGATCGACGGCATTCTCGTCGAGCAGATGGCGGGCAAGGGCGTCGAGGTGATTCTGGGCGCGAGCCGCGATCCGCGGTTCGGACCGCTGATGATGTTCGGTCTCGGCGGCACGCTGGTGGAGGTACTCAAAGACGTCTCATTCCGCCTGGCTCCAATGTGGCAGATCTCGGCCGAGCGGATGGTGCGCCAGATCCGCTCGTTCCAGGTGCTCGACGGATTCCGCGGCAACGCGCCCTCCGACATCGACGCGATCGTCGACACTCTGCTGCGGCTATCGGCGATGGTCTACAACCATCCGGAGATTTCCGAGTTGGACATCAATCCGCTCATCGTGCACGCCAAGGGCCAAGGCTGCTCGGTAGCCGACAGCCGGGTCATGCTCCTCCGCTGCGCGGACGGGCATTGCTAAGAACCTCAAACGGTAAACGGAGTTGAAAAGGGGACTGGCTCCGACCGTGGTTTTCGCCCGAAATTGCCGAGGAAACGCCTGCCGCTCGGTGGAATGTCCCCTCTGCCTCGCCGGTCCTTACTCCATTGACAGCAAGATCCTCGCGTATACACTGTCACATGGCAGGGGAGGGGGCCGCGAGGTCGGCGTATTGGCCGGGTATCCGTTGGGGTCAAAAGGCTGAAGCAGGAGTGGCATACCGATGCGCTGGCAAGGTCGCAGGCAGAGTGGAAACGTCGAGGACCGCCGCGGGGTCCCCGTCCGCGGCATGGCGGCGGGAGGCGGGGTAGGCGTGATCCTGATCGCCTTGGTGGTCATGTTTCTGGGCGGCGACCCTGGCGCCGTGCTTCAGCAGGCCCCGGGGCCTGCTGATCCAGGCGGCAGGGCCGCACGCCCGGTCAATCCCGCCGATGAGGAATTGAAGGGATTCGTATCGGTAGTGCTGGCTGATACGGAAGACGTTTGGCGAGATCTGTTTCAACGCGAGTTGGGACAGGCCTATCGCGACCCGAAACTCGTCCTGTATTCGGAGGCGGTGGAATCGGCCTGCGGGTTCGCCCAGTCGGCCGTCGGGCCGTTTTATTGTCCGGCGGACGAGCGGGTGTACATCGATCTGGCGTTCTGCGATGACCTGAAAACTCGCTTTGAGGCTCCCGGGGATTTCGCCGTTGCCTACGTGCTCGCCCACGAGGTCGGGCACCACGTGCAGAATCAACTCGGGATGACCGACAAGGTTCATTCCCAGCGCGGCCGGGTGAGCAAGACCGAGGAGAACCAACTCTCCGTGCGGCTCGAACTGCAAGCCGACTTTCTGGCCGGCGTCTGGGCGCATCACGCCCAGCGAACCAAGGATATCCTGGAGGCGGGGGACCTGGAGGAAGCTCTGCGCGCAGCCAGTGCCGTAGGGGATGATCGTCTGCAGAGGCAGGCCCAAGGGCACGTCGTCCCGGACTCCTTCACTCACGGTTCGGCCGAGCAACGTGCCCGCTGGTTTGGATTGGGCGTGAGGACCGGCGACGTCAAGCAGATGGATCGGCTCTTCGAGATGCGCTACGACGAGTTGTAGAAGATCAAGCAGCCCGGCTAAAGCCGGTACGTCATCTTTCCCGGGCAAATATTGGGGTCTGGTCTTGAGCAAGCCCGGCGAAATGAGTTTGGCTTTAGGGAGCGCGGAGGCGTGATTCACCTTTGAACGATGCTCAGCTCGCGTACAGCAGCTCTGAGAAGCAGTGAGATGGCGCCTGGCAGGTGGCCGAATGCCTGACCGGCGATACAAGTCACGGGACTGCTGGGGTGGCTGATCGAGGAGTGCCGGCGGTTCTGCGAGTCGACCAGCCGAAGCGGTCTGAGCGAGGAGGACCGAGCGGTCTTGCTGCGGGCGTTCGAGGAGTTGGATTGGAAGGTGCTGGGGAACTTCGGCCGCAATCGGCAGGGGCTGATCGGATCCATTCGTGACACGTTGAACGGCCATTTCGTGACCCCGGTGCCTGGCGTGGTGGCGCTGGACTGCCGGCCTCGCGACGGGCCGGTTTTGACGGACCTGACCACGTTTGCCAAGGCTCTGGCCGCCGAATTCCTCACGTAGAAAGGCATCTTCACAGAGGCGGACTTCGAGGTGCACACGTTCTATGCGCCTTGACCGTTTCCTCGAGGAACGGGTCGACCAAGGAGGGCCTCGCGGTGTTGCGCAAGATAGGTCAAGGAGGGACCTCGCGCGAACGCCAAAATCGCTCAGGACACGGCGCAGTTAACATCAAAAGCCGCCGGCCGTCCACGGAGAGGAACTGCGCGCAACGCCGCCGGAGCAGTTTTTTCGCTCTGCCCGCCGCAAGTCACGCCGCCCGAACGGCTTAGGATTGATCGAGAAATAAGTGTCAGGAACCATTTGCCGGAAACCGGCCCTTCGGGTGCTTCGCACAAATGGTTCCTGACACTTTTTTCTCCGGCTCGACAGTGTCATTCCGTTCTGACCCGTTTTCAGGTGCGTGGCCGTCACCTCGCAGGACTGGGCAGACCCGGACTGGAATGTGTTCGTCGGGATCTGCTTCATCGGCTGGATAGCCGGAATCATCTCGGGCGCAGTATATTGTCTGTACTGGGCCGTGTGTTCGGTCCGTAGAACCAAGGGGTGAACGCGAGCGGCGGTCGCGTCCTCGACAATGGCGGGCGTGTCCGTCGCCGCCGCGTTACCCCGGTCGTTCGGCGTATCTACCCGTCATGACTGCAAACGATTTCACTTCCAGATGGGACGCTGTGGTGAAAGAGGCGCAAGCGAAAGCTGAAGCGGCGGGAGTGCCGGGAGCAGCGGACGACCTGCGGCTCGTCAAAGCCGTGTCTGCGATTCTGGACACTCCTTCATTCCCTCCCGATGCAGCGCGATTCTTAATCGAGGCTGGCCTGCCTGGGAGTTGTGCGCCGTTCCTTACTTTCGATGCCGTCGCACGAGGACCGCTGCCACTCGTTCAGTATTACGGTGCTCACCAGTTTCGCCCCTCTGATTTGCCGCGTCTTGCTCCATTCTACGTTCTCGGCTCGGACAGCGCCGGGAATCCGTTGTGTTTGGATTCTGCCCACGGCGGCGAGATTGTGATGCTTGACCACGAGGATCGTTTCCAGACTCGGACTTTCATCGCGTCGAGCGTTGCCGCACTTGCTGAGGCGTTACTCGTCGTGCATACGATTCCTCATGCGGATTTTGTCGAGCATCTTCGAGCTTTTGATCCGCGCGCAGCCGAGCAGTCTGCGTTCTTGCCGGCAGAGGTGGGCATGTTGAGCCACTGACATGAATACCGATACGCCTAAGCGATGCAGCCGACCGGGATATGCGGCGGCGAAATCGATCCAGAAAGTAAGTCGGTCGCGCCGCATATCCCGGCCGGCTGATCGCGGTCGTTCGGCGGGTCAGGCATGGCAGTGAGAGCCCACTCGGGTCGGCACGGTTATATAACCGGCGATTTCATCATGGATCATGCCGAAGGGGAGTAGTCATGGCGGTAAGCGAGTTTTTCGGTTGGTTTGGCACGGTTGTAATGCTCGGCGGTTTAGTCGTTGAGTGCGCCGCATTGATCGGCACGAAGTTCTACTCGCTTGCTCGCTGTCTTCCGCTGCAGACGGTTGGCTGGATCTTATTTTACGTCGGCGTCCTCATGCTTGTTGCAGCAAGAGCTTTGTGAACGGGTCGCGCTGTGGACCTTGAAGGTTTGGGGAGAACGCGGTGCGGTTGCGGGCCAGGTTAGCCGGCGTGGAACCAGCGCCGCAAGGCCTAGGGCTGTCTCAGAGCGAATGGGCCGCGTTGAACCTCGAGCAGACCGATGAGTAATCACGACTGGTACGAGGTGACCGAGGGCGCTTCGCTTCTGCGGGGCGATATCCTTCGCGATTGTCCAGTATTCGCAGTTTCTGCGTCTCTTTCATGGCCGCTGGAGGCGGCAGCCCACATCGAACTTGGGAGGCTGCGAACACCCTGTCCCCAATGCGGGCGTGAATTTATGCGTGGCCGACGCTGGGCGCGGCTTGGCGTTGGGACGCGAAAGTCGAACGACTATTCCGGACCACCCAAAAAGCGTTCGTGGAAGAAGACCGGCTTATAACCGTGGTCGGTGGCCCAGCGGATCGCCGCCTCGCAGCGCTGGGCATGGTCGGGCAGGTAGGCCCGGTAGAACGGCCAGAAGTACTGTTCGTGCGTGAGCAGGTTCACGGTCTCCCGCCGGTCGGGCTCCCGGGCCAGCGGGTCGAGCGTCGGCGCGACCTGATCGACGGGAGTGGAGTTGCACACGATGGCGTCGCGAATGAAGATGATACCGCTCTGAAAGTCCATCCACAGGTCGTGTTTGGAAACGTATTCCGACCGCCGGGCGTCGAAGTTGTAGTTGATGTCCCACTGCCCCTGAATCTTGGCGAAATATCCGCTGAGCACGCGTACGCCGCGCTGCCGCAGGGCCTTCAAGCCCTCGGGCGTGGCCATGGACCAATGCAGGTTCGTCGGCGGTGCAAAGGTCTCGGCGCCGGCGAAGCGATGAATCTGCTCGGCAACCCGATCGTAATCGTCGATCAGTTTCTCGGCCGGGGCCTCTTGATAGGGCCTTGCCGGGGCATCGGCATACGCATGAAACGCCAGCTTCATCCAGTCGGCGTTGTCTTTCCACTCGCTTTTGTAGCGATCCGGAAACTGCGCCAGGGTGAAGCCGTCGTCCGCGGCGTAGTAGACGTTCAGGGAAAACCGCGTACCATACGTCCGGTGCAGATCGCGGAACGTCTTAAGGTAGAAGCAGTCGAACAGCGACGTGTACTTCCGCCGGGCGATGTCGCGAAGGAAGAAGATATTGTCGTCGACCGCGAAGTGATACCGGGGCTGGGAATACCGGTCCCACACGACCCGAACGCGATCCTCACCGCGGAGAGAATCGCCACGTAAGGCGGCGACAATTTCGGTTACCTGCTGGCGTAGGACAACTTCGCCGATGAATTTGTCTCCCTCGCGGCGGGCGAGCTGGCCGTTGACCGTCACCATCTCGGAATCCGGCGCGGTGCCGGATACGGTGACCTTCAGACCATCGGCGGACAGCTTCCCGTGCCGGTGGTGGAGGATTGCACCGTCAAACGGCTCCTCGATCTTCACCGCGGCGGCCGAGGCCGCCGACACGGTCCGGGGTGTCGCCACGGCGGCCGTCGCGCCCGCTACCGCGAATCGGAGAAGGTCACGACGGCTAACCGCCACAGGTCGGAGTCTGGGTATGTCGTTGGTCAAGTTGAACATTCCTTCCGCAGGCTAAAGAACCAAACCGGTATTCGCGATTATGGGCTGGCAAGCGCGCCCAGTGTCTCGAGGATCTCCAACCGCACTCGCTCCGCGACGGAACGGTCCTTGGCAGACGACCACTTCAGCCCCGGCAGAGTGAGACCCGATGTCACCTCGGCCAGGGCCCGCTCGATCTGCTGCCGTGCCGCCGCGGCTTTTCCGGCGTCGCCGGCCTTTTCCAAAGCGGATGCCCGCTCTCTCAGCATGCAAAGGTACTCGTGATCCTGGATTCCTTCGATGATCGCCTGCATCTGTTTCGAGTCCGTGACGCGGTCCGGTTCGAGGTACTGAGGACAGTACTGCTTCGTCTGCGTCAGATAGTCGTTCCAGGACGTCGGCCCGCGGCCGCCATCGCCAAAGGCCCAGAACAGGCATCCCTCGGCGCCGTAGCGGAAACAGAGCCAAGGCAGGAGGCGGTAATAGGAATACGGATCCAGGGTCCGAGATGGGCCGATTGCCGAGTAGAGCCAGAGCGTGCGGTCGCGGCCGATCGATCCCAGTGCGCTGGCTTTTTGCTCCTCATTCCAGCCGATCAAACCGGGGACGTGGGGGCAGAGCATGTCGCACAGCGGAAACAACTGCTGGAAGAACGGTTCCGTCGGAGCAGCATAAAAAGTCAACCAAACCCGCGGCCGCTCGGCGACTTGTCGCATCGCTTTGGCCCAGGCCGCGATCGTTTGGCATTGCAGTGCCTCGGTCGGCTCGTCGACAACCAGCAGGTAGAATTGGCTCGCTTTCAATCCTCGCGAGCGGACGTGCACACTGAATGCCTCCGCCCAAGCGGCGATGCGCCGCTCGAAGCGCTCGCTCCCCATCGGCTGCCCGGCAAAACCGGAGCCGGGGGTCCGCGCCGGATAGAGGAAATACTGCCTTGCATCCGGCCAGCGCGACAACCAGCCATCGAGCCGGCTGAAATCGAGCTTCCTGGTGAGCCGGTCCTGCTCGTCAAAGTCGCCACTTCCAGGAAAACTCAGCACACCCTCGTGGGCCCAGGGCGAGTCGACGTGGCGAGCCTGGAGAAACTCCAGGAGCGGGCGGAGGTTCGCCGGCTCCGAACCGTCCAGCCCGCGATCGCTGTATTCGCACCCTGAGAGCGACAGACGCGGTCGGTCGGGAAATCGCAGCCCAAAGACCTCGATCGCCAACGGCACACTCACCGTGGCGCCGCCTTGCACGGCCAACTGCAGCTTCGCCTGATAACGGCCGGGAGGTATCGCGGTCGGCCGGGCTGCGAGCCAGAGCTGCGCGTTCATGCCGGCCGGGATGTCCAAAACGTATCCCAAAGGCGTGGCCGGAATCTGCGGCAGAGCATCGGCGACGGCTTCGTTCGTGTAGGTGTCGACAATTGGCACATGATGTACCCGAACGAACTCCGGATTTTTTCCGCCGGGCAGGCCCTCCAGGTTCACCGCAACGTGCAGCGGACGGTTCGACGCGTTGGTCAGGTTCAAAGCGTCGCTGCGCGTTTCGTTCAGCATCAGCCGGATCTCCAGTTTGGGTGGAGAGGAAAGGATGGAATCCGGAGCATCCATCGGTCCCAACGGATCCCATCGGCTCCCTTTCCACAGCACCAGTTCAGGCCACCCCTTTGCTCCGAGCGCGGCTCCGCGCCAGGCAAAGATCCGCCGGTCGACGTCGTTCAGCGGCAAAATCGCGCGGAAGCCTTCGGCCGGCACGCGGGGGAGGTTCTGGATCTGGGTCCAGAGTGTCTTGAACTCCTCTTGAGCGGCCTGTTTTTTCGCCTGGGAGAGGGCCGACGCTTGCACCATCGCTTCGACCGCCGTGTAGTCCGCCAGCAACCGTTTGCGAACACAGGCGTCGAGGCGGTGCTCGATGACGTAGGATTTCCAATCCGGGACGATTGGCCCGCCGCTCTCTTGAACCCGGTGATCCTCTCCGCGATAGACCTCGATCTCGTCACAAAAGCAATACTCCAGCACCTGGTCGACCGCAAGCTTCACGAATCGCCCCTTGGTTTGCCATCGCGAGCTGACATACCGGTGTGTGGAGTAGCCTTGGGGAGCCGGCATGCCGGACTCGATCGAATCGATAACCAGGTCACCGGCGACCCGGAAGTCCTTGCCGTCGTCGCTGACAAAGACCAGCACCGCCCGCGGCCAATTGACATTGCCCGGGCTGGCCGCGGTACTGAACGACGCCCCGGCGATCGGCCGAACGCTGCCAAGGTCGATCGTGATTTCGATCAGCGACCGGCCTTCCCATCCCACGGTGGTCGGCTGGGTCCAGAAGAATCCCTTGGTGTAGATGCCGTCCGTAAGGAGCTTGCGATCGGGATCTTTGCTTGCAAGGTGGTAGTTTGGCTCCGGCGACAGGGTATAGGGTTTGCCGAACGCGAGGTTCTGGCGTTCCGCGCCCAGCGAGGACACACCGGGCGCCGATCCGTAAAGCACGGCGCAGATCACCGAGAAGATCCGAAGAACGGTTCCCATGGAGTACCTCCATTGCTTTCTTGATTTCCTCGGCAAGCAGAATGCTCAGCAGGAACCGAATCGCAAGCGAGGGCTGCTCGCTTGCGATCCGCGATTGGTATGTGCCTGTTCTTTACCGAGATACTATTGGAGACTGGACGTGTTGCATGGCTCCGTGGCGGGGGCGACGCCAGGCAGCCAGACCAGGGGGACCAGGCAGTCGAGGTCGCTTGCCGACCCATGCGCGCCGGCCGTCGTCCCATTGTTCCGCGTGACTTCATGCTGGCCGTGGTCCGCCATGATGATGATCGCATAACCGCGGGCACGCAGCCAAGGAACCAATGTTTTGAGCCATGCATCGGCCTCGGCGCACGCTTCCGCGGCTTCTTTGGAGAACGGGCCGTGGGCATGGAATACGTCGTCGGTCTTTCCATACTGCACGATGACGAACTCAGGGTTCTTCTCGTCAATCGCAACCGCCGAAGAATCCGTCGTCGATCCAGATCGGTTTGTACCCGTGTTCCGTCACGTGACGCAACGCGGTATCCCAACGTTCGAAAATATCCGACTTGTGATTGCGATAGAACGGCCACCAGTACTGTTCGTGGCCCGCGATATTGACCAGCAGGTTCTGCTTCGGGTTGTCAAGTTTACGACGATAGAGCCATTCGGTCTGCGTCGTCGGAAGCCATTCAACGGTCGTCGGCATGGCCCCGTTGTAAAAGATGATGCCCGAGTCGGGGTCCATCCAGCCCTGATGTTCCCGAATGTAGGCCGTGATATGGTTCGGGAGCATGAAATCGCAGTATTTGTCCCCCGTTCCGGGATGCTTGCTTCCGCCGGTCGGGAGCATCTTGACCCCGCGATCGGCCAAGACCTGATAGGAATCGGCGCGAACCATGGCGAAGTGGATTTGCAGTCCCGCCGTATAGGCTTTGCCCGCGATCCGTTGGAGTTGCGCCGCGGTCAGATCGAAGTCGGCTGCGAGTTTTTCGGGTGTCGCGTTGCGGTACGGTTCGCCGGGGAATTCGTTTTCCGAGTGGAAAGCCAGTCGGAGCCAATCGGCATTGTCCTCGAATTCCGGCTTGTACTTTTCGGGAAACATCGAAAGGGTAAAGTCGCGCTGCGGCGTCGAGTTGAAGCAGTTCAAAACGATCTTCGTTTGATAGCGTTTGTGCAGTTCGCGGAGTTTCGCGAAATAGAAACAGTCGAAAATGCTCTTGGACTGCTTTTGGAGAATATCTCGGAAGCAAAAGCTGTGGTCGTCGATATAGCAACGATAGCGTTTGTAAGCGTTCTTCGCCCATAGAACGCGACAGGTGAATTCGACCGGTTTGCCGTTCTTTTTCCCACGCGCTTTGAGAATGGACAAACGGTCCTTCAGCAGTGCCGTGCCCATGAGCGCGCCGGAAATGTTTTCCATCGGGATGACCGCACCTTCGGGATCGAAGACCTGAAGATTCCCGACGTCACCGGGCCGGACGACGACGTGAATTCGAAGCCGTTTGACTCCGTCGGCTCCCGTCTCCGTGCCAAGAATCGGATAGCCGGTTCCTTCCTGAAGCACACCGCCGTCGAATGGATACTCGAAGCGGAATACCGGTTTTTCTTTGAAGTAAAACTGGTCGTAGTACCGCATGCGGGGATCGTCGCTCGGGGCGGGTGTCGCGGGCGGGGCGGGAGTCGCGGGCTTGTCCGCGGCCGTCAGAGGTGCGACGGAAGCGGCTGCGGCGGCAAAAGCGGAACTCCGAAGAAAACGACGTCGTGAGGTACTCATAGAAAGTCTCCTTGTGTTAGGGGTCGCCCGCCGTCGGCCGGCGTCTACTTACGTTCATCCCAAAGGGACTCGATCAGTTCAAGGGTTCGGTTGACCAGCACTCGCCCGCCCTCGGGGCCTATCAGGGTGCTTTGTGGAATGGCGCCGTACGCCCCTCCCTCAACCGAACGTTGCGTGGGAAGGTAGCCACCGCCGCCGGGGCTGGCCAACTCGACGACGAGCGTCTGGACCGCCTTGCTTCGCGCCTTGATCTGCATGCCATAATCCAGGTAGAGTTCGAAGGGATTGGTGGCGATCGCCACGTCGCCAATCCGGATGACATGGACTCGAACAGGAAGGGTCGACACGGTCTTCTGTAGTTCATAACGTTCTAATGTGCGCCATGCCCTGGCCAGCAACCAATGCGTTCCGGTTATCGAAACAAACCAGTGCGGCTTGCTCTTGAGTTCCGGGTGCTCCTCGAACTGCTTGTACATGTTTTTGTATTCACCAAGCAACCGATCGAACGTTTCCTGGACCGATTCGGCTTTCTTGTTATGAAACGTGCTGCGCCGCGTCGTCAGATCCTTCTCGGTGATGACTCTCCGGTTGAGTTCGACCTGTTCAACGCGATGCTTGAGCACCGGACTCGTGTCGATGTTCTCTTTCATGAAAGGGAGTATGGAGGTCACCCCGTCTGAAATCCGGATGCCGATTTGCTCCGTCTGGGTGCGTCCGGTGAGCTTTTCCATGCGTTTTTCGGCGCGTTCATCAACCATGACTTTAGGCGACTGGTCTCCGGCGGCAGAAACCTGCGGCAAAATGAAAACCTCCTCGCCCAAACGCCTGCGAAGCTCTTTGCGTGTCGCATGCCAGAAATCGGCTGAAATCTGGCTTCCATAGGCGACTTGAGATGGCATGGCAAGGTTGATGACTACCCCCGTGAGATTTCCTTTCCCATCCCAGGTATAGAGCAAGCCAAGTGAATGGTCCTCGTATCCTTCCACATGACTGAAATCGGAGGTGTTCGCGGTGCCATACATCTCCGATGTGCCGTTATAGTAGGCGATAAGGCGATTTCGTCCCGTTACGGCGTACGACAGGCCGAAGCTGATCCCGCCTGGTTTCCTCGCCTTCCAAGCCCGGTTGATGGCGTCCGCGATCCGCTCTGCAGCAAAATCGACATACTCTTCTGCCGACATGACGCCGAGGTCGATACCCCATTTCGCCCAGGCAACCGGGACATTGATCCCCAATTGCGAGTGCATTTTTACCAAGTCCGGTGCAGTGCCCTGGTCCGGAGCCGTGTGGGTATGCGTGGCGTTGAGAACGATCTTATCCGCGTCGACCTCGGGAGTCGACTTTCTAACCAAATCTTGGACCCGCGAATAGAGAATGTCGGTTATGCCCACCAGATCCAATGAGACCATGATGACCATGTCCGATGTGCCGTTGCTTCCGGTTGACTCCATGGCCAGGGCAGTTGCCGTGATAGGGTCCTTGACACCCTGGGAGACTCTTGCTGCCGACCCACCCGTGATCACGACGGGCCTGTCGGGCGTTATATCGGCAGATGCCCAGCCGAGTTTGAGGCGACCCGTACTCGGTTCGTTTTCAGCACCCGCGCTTAAGGCAGGTAACCATGTGCCCGCCGCCAACAGACTAAGACCTACCCATGCGCAAGCGATTTTGAGACTTCTCATGATTCTACCTGGCTCCTGTTGTTCATAATGCACCCTCCGAAAACGTCATTTGGTCAGCGGCGGATCGTCCTTTTCCACCTTGAGCAATATCAGCCGGTCGACACGTACTTCATCCGGATTTCGTGAACCAGCCACATACGACGGCCCTTGAAGCTTCACCGAGACGTATACGTCGAATAGCTGCTTGAAATTCTTCGCTTCGAAGGCCTTTTCCAGGCCGAAATTGAGCGTCCACGACCAATGGGTCCAAAGGCGGGTCCTGTCGGAATAAATCCGCGTCCTGCCGGCATAGTACCAGTGGTATTTCTCATCTTGGGGTACGTCCGACTTCTCGAGTCGTGCGTCGGCGATGAATTTCCTGAATTTCCATTCGTAGATTCCGAAGGTGAATGGCCGGGCATGGTAGTCGTCTTTGCCGTTGCTGTCGCGAGCCTTCGCCTTGCCGCCGAAAGCGTCGGGATCCGTCACCAGGGCGCCGCCGTCGAGGTCCTGGACGCCGATCTCTATTTTGTCCTTGCCGTCGAAACGGATGCCATCCAGCGGTGTTGCCTTGTGGGCCCCCTTCTTTTCCGGAAACTCCATCGTATCGCAAAAGAACTCGAGCGCAGCTCCCCGGGCGTCCTTCCATGAATTCGGGAAGTACTTGTTTCCGAAGATGTCCGCGTCTTCGGTCATTCGTTGGCGGAGAGCCGTCTTATCGAGACCGAGGGGATTGCCGTGACTGTTCCACAGCAAGAGGTAGGTGTGGTCAACGACGAGGCGTTCCTGGCGGATATTTTCGAGGATGGGCCGATCTTCCGCCGCGGCGCGTTCCGCCTGATCGAGGAGCGAGTAGAGGGTCTTGAAGTACTCGACATCCATGAAGGTGCGCTTTGCCGGCGGCAACGAGGTGAGCGGCCCGGCGGCTTCGGCCATGCGTTTTTCCGTATAGGTTTTGAATTCCTTCATCGGCCCAGCGGCTTTGCCGTAGAACATCGTCATGAACTCTTCGACCAGCTTCTCGTCGTCGAGGTCGGGATCGTTCATCATTTTAGCGCCCAGGTAGTAGCGCAGGTCGAAAAGCGTGAGAGGGACGGTCGTTCCCAGCTCCATTTCGACAAACACATGCTTGGCTCCGATATCCCGGTATTTCCGCACGAGGCCGGGGATCGCCGCAGTGTTGTGGATCGGCGTCTGGAAGCCGCAACGGTACGTCTTCCAGTAGTCCCAGATCGCAAGATGGCGCGAGCAATTGTGCCACTGCTCCAACGCCTCCTCGTAGGCGTGGTTGTTCGGATGCGAGAGCGGGAACATCACATCCCGTTTGACTTTGCCGGATTCGGTAAACTCGTGGTCCATGTAGGCGAGGCGAACGATCACGTTTCCCTTCGGCTTGAGGCCGCTTCGCGGAGGGGTGGTGGAATCCTGGTAGGCGAACATCATGATGTAAATGTCGGGATATACTTCGCGAACCTCGTCCCAGAGTTTGTTCATGAAGTGGATGACGAGTCCGGAAACGTCGTGTTCTTGGACGAACGCCTGGCATTGCGGACAAAAACACTCGACGTGGCAATCATTCATGTCCACGACATAAAACAGCGGGTACGGCGCCCCGGAAAGGTCGCAACGAGCGCGATCGTTTTTCACATGGCCCTTCAGCTTTTCGGCGATACGTTTCAGTGCTTCCGGTTGCGAGAAGCAAATCGACCCGGAGTGGGGCGAGTTCACGATCTGCCGGCTGCCGCTGCGGTTCATCCAGGAGATCTCACGCGGGAAATCGTGGGAATACTTGTGCAACGTATGCACCCCGCCCGGCGAGCCGCAGCTTTCGTTGAAGCCGTGCTGCGGCGAATTGCCGCCGCTGTTTTGTCGGAGTTTCCGCCGGTAGTCGGCGGGGATCTCGGCGTGTCCGGGATAGATGTCGCGGTAGATGAAGGGCGGGGCGTGCCGGAGGTCGGTTCCGCCCGCGACCGGCACGGCCGCCATCTCCGGGACGCGTTCGAAGTTGACGCTCAGGTAGCGCACACCCGCGAACCGCTCCAAGAATTCGTAGGTTCCGAAAAGGACTCCACGGGGCCGGCCGCCGGCGATGACCAGGTCTTTTCCAATGGTTTTGAGGTGGTACTCTTCTTTTCCATAATCTTTCATGCCGTGAGCGGCGGCAAACCTGGTCTGGCCGACATAGATCGCCGGTTCGGCGTTCTGATCCGCCTCGGGAACGATTTTCAAAGTTCTTCCCGTGATCTTCTTCATGTACTCTTGCAGTTGCGCGGCGGCGTGCTCTTCGGCCTTCGTCCGATCCTCGGCGATCACAATACGATAGGTGTCGTCCACCGTCAGGTCCTGGGATCCAAGAGCCTCCACGGCGACCAGCAAGGGAGCCACGGCCGCGAAAATCAAGAATGGTTTCATGCTTGCACCCCGGTATTCCTTCATTGCACTGAGCCTGGAATCGATCCAGCGTCGTTTGGCCGTCCATCTTACCACGGCGCGATGATAATCTCGTATTCGTGGGACGTCAAGGATTTGCGAGCTTGCCGTGCCGTTATCCCGCACTGCCTGTCACGGCATTCTGCACTCTTCTCCTCGATGTCCGGCCAGCATCGCAGTCTATCCATCGCGATCCGCTCACGGACGATTGCCCCCTTACAGCCGAGCTAATGACAGGGTCATGGCTACCATAATCCGCACTCAGAAGCGTTTTGATCTCCGCCTTGCACATGCATCATCCGGACCCAGAGCACCCACTCAGCCGCGCCGTCGCGTGAGCCGTTCGGCCACACCCTTTATGAGCAGAATGCACGGCCCGATAGGATTGACTTTCCTGCGTCGCCACTTCAGACTCATCGTAGCGGACGGCCCGGTGCCAACGGAATCTCGTTGATTCCGTTGACGATTGTGGAACCATGTGCTGCGTTCTGCCTCGGGAAACCGGGCTCCCGTTGATCGCCCGCGTTCCATCAGGAATTTAGAACACCATCGACAGCCATTCCGGGAGTTTCGTTCTCTCACCCATCGAAAAGGATTCCTCGCATGAGCAACCAGACTACGCGAAGAGGTTTTCTCGGTGCCACGGCCACGGCGGCGGCTTGGGCCGGCGGCCGGGCCTATGCGGCCGAGGCGAGCGCCAAGCCCGGCCCCAACGACACGATCAACCTGGGCCTGATCGGCTGCGGCGGTCGCGGTACTTACTTGATGTCTCGCTTTCTGGAACAGCCGGGCACGCGGATTGTCGCCGTTGCCGACATCAACGAGCCACGCCTGGTGACCGCCCGCAAGCGTGCCGGGGGCGACACGGTCCATGCCTACCATGACTACCGCAAGCTGCTGGAGCACAAAGATATCCAGGCCGTGATCGTGGCCACCAATAAGCACTGGCACGCCCTACCCACGGTTCACGCCTGCCAGGCCGGCAAAGACGTGTACGTGGAAAAGCCGCTGGCCCACTCGATTGGCGAAGGCCGCGCGATCGTCCAGGCCGCCGAGAAGCACCAACGCATCGTGCAGATCGGCACGCAGCAGCACAGTTGGGAACACTACCGGCAGGCGGTCGAGATCATCCGCTCCGGCGGCTTGGGGGAGATTTCGGAAGTCAAGGTCTGGGACTACGAGAACCAATATCCGGGGTGGGGCTGCCCGCCCGACTGCGATCCACCCGCCGGCCTCGACTGGGACTTCTGGCTCGGCCCTGCACCCAAAAAGCCCTATAACCCCAACTACTTCCTGCACGATTACTGGTTCTTCGACTACGCCGGCTCGTTCCAGTGCGATTGGGCCGTTCATCATTACGACATCGTCCACTGGGCCATGGGCGTAGACCGGCCGAAAACGGTCGTGGCCATGGGCGGCATGATGTGCTTTCCCAAGAACAACCTGCAGTATCCGGACACGCTCGATGCGATCGTCGAGTATCCGGCCGGCCCGGTGGCCAAGCAGGGCTTCCTCATGCACTACACCTTCCGCGGCGGTTGCCGCCGCGAACACCGCTCCCACGGAAAATGCTTCTTCGGCACGAAGGCGTCGCTGATTCTCGACCGCGGCGGTTACACCATCACTTCCGAAAAGGCCATCAACGACAGGTCAAAGGACGTGTCCTTCCGCAGCACAGGCGACACCCACGCCCAGGCCTTCCTCGAATGCCTGCGCAGCCGCAAGAAGCCGGCGGCCGATGCCGAGGTCGGCCACTACGCCACCATTCCCGGCCACCTCATGAACATCTCTTGGCGGTCCGGCCATAAGATCCACTGGGACGCCGAAAAAGAAGAGGTCAAAGACGATCCCCAGGCCAATGCCCTGGTCCACAAGGAGTACCGGGCTCCCTGGAAGCTCGACATCTAACAGACGTCTCAAACTGTAAACGCAGTTGAAAAGGGGACTGGTTCCGAGTGTGATTTGGGTCGGAATTGTCGCCGGCGTCCATGACAACTTGTTTTGCCTGTCTTGATTCAGTTCGTCGGCCCCACGCAGGTCTTGCATCGCCAGGCCGCTTCGGGCCATAATGGTCCGCAATTGCTGCACGGCCGTTCGGGTCGAGCAGGTGGCTATTTCTTAGGGAGAAAGCACGTGACACGCGTCAGCCGCCGATTGTTCCTCCAAGAGACCCTTCTGGCCGCTGCCGCGCCCGGTTCCGCGTGGGCGGCTGCCGAACCGACGAAACAGAGCGCGAGTCCGAACGAGCGGCTGAACGTGGCCATCATCGGGGCCCGTATCCGCGGAGGCCAACACGTCCAGGTGTTCGGCGGTCGGCGCGACTGCGCGATTACCCACATCTGCGATGCCGACTCCACGGTCGGCGAGCAACTCGCCGCGAAAATCCCGAACAAGCCCAAGTTCGTCCAGGACATGCGGCGGATCTTCGACGACAAGTCGGTCGACGTCGTCACGATCTGCACGCCCAATCACTGGCACTCGCTGGCCGCGATCTGGGCCATGCAGGCGGGCAAGGATGTGTACGTCGAAAAGCCTGTGAGCCACAACATCGGCGAGGGCCGCCGCATGGTGCAGGCTGCCCGCAAGTACAACCGGATCTGCCAAGCCGGCACACAGCACCGCGCCAACGGCGTCCACCGCGCAGCGGCCAGGTACGTGCGCGAAGGGAAGCTCGGTCGGGTCACGCTGGCATACTCGTGCGTGAGCGGAACGCGAGGTTCGATCGGGCCGGCGGGGCAGTATTCCCCGCCGCCGACCGTGGATTACGACCTCTGGTCCGGGCCCGCGCCGATGGAAATCCCCGTCCGCCGCAAGTCGTTTCACTACGACTGGCATTGGTTCTGGAACTGGGGCGGAGGCGAGTTGGCCAACAACAGCGTGCATTACGTCGACACTCTGCGGTTGATCACCGGTCTGGCGGGCCTCGGCAGGGGCGTGCTGTGCCTCGGTGCGCGCCTCGGCCTGGACGATTGCGCGGAAACGCCCAACGTGCAGCTCGCGGTCCACGACTTCGGCCCGGCCACTCTGGTCCAGGAGATCCGCAACTTGAAGGGCCGCCGGCCCAAGCACGGCTCGATCTACATCGCCGGCACCGAGGGCTATCTGGCCGGCGAGCTCGGCCGCCTCTCCGCGTACGACCGCCAGGGCAATGAGCTGCTGAAGCTCTCCGGACCCGCCCTCGACCACTTCGGCAGTTTCCTCGAAGCTGTCCGCACGCGGAATCGCGAAGCACTCAGCGCCGAGGTCGAGGGAGGACATGTTTCAACCTCTCTCATCCACGTGGCGAACATCTCGCACCGCTTGGGGCGGCCGGCTTCGCCCAAAGAAATCCAAGAAGCCCTCGAGGCCCGGAAGACGCACCCCTACGCGATGGAAATGCTCGAAGAGATCTGTCAATACCTGCGCGACCGCCAGATCGACCTCGAAAAGACCCCGCTGGCGCTCGGCCCGAGTATCGAGATCGACTCGGACCGCGAGAACTTCATCGGCAATCCGGCGGCTAACACGCTGCTCACCCGCGACTACCGCAGGCCGTTCGTGGTGCCCGCGGAAAACGAGTTGTAACCGGAATAGAACCAGAACACCCGCACGGGAATCGCAAGGACATGCAATGTGGGGAGGTGAAGAATTGCCCTCTTTTCACCTCATTGCGTCGCGAATCTCCTCCACCATTTCGATCAGCGTATCAAGCAGCTTTTCGGAACCGTGCGGCTCGAAAGCGCACGATCCGAGCCACGTCTCGTAGCCGCCCCATTCAAAATGTTTGGCAGTCGGAATATAGCCAAAACCGCCGTGGGCCCATTCCACCAGGACAGCCGGCTGCATGGCAGCCCGCTGGCGAAACTCCAGACCGATCTCGCAGAACGGCTCGCCCGGCATCGTGCCAATACACGCCGGCCCGATCCGCAACACTTGCAGCGGCACGGAAACCTGCGTCTCGCGCGCGGCCATGTCGGTGATCCGCCTCGCGTAGCTCCACGACAGGTCGACCTGGTCGGGCGGGGGCCCCGGCTTCGTCAACCGCTCCTTGGCCCAGGCGATTTGTTCGGCCGTCGGCATGGGACGCGCAATGGTTCGCTCCCGAAAGCGGGCCGCCAGGGTCACGTGGTCCTGATACTCGGCCTTGGCCAGCGCCGCCTGCACCTTGGCGGCCAGGTCGTGGGCGACGAAGCGGATCTGTTCGTAGGGCTCTTTCCGTGGTCGCGGATGGACGAAGTTGACATTGTTGATGTCGCCACTGGATGCGTTGGCCATCAGGACTACCAGCGGCGGATCCTGCTCGTTGCCACCGAGCAGCCGTTCGAGCCGATCGCAGTACACTCCGTAGTAGTCGGCGGAAATGTCCCCCTTGGGCACGCCGCCCACATAGTGCAGCGAATAGGTCGAGTAGACGGCGATCGGCCGCCCGTCCGGCTCGCGCAGGGCCAGGATCGTCACCGTCGGATCCGTCGGCCCGGCAGGCTTGATGAGGTCCGGGCTGCCGCCGTGCGGGTTGGTCTGTACCTGGTCGGTGCCGCCAAAGGGGTTGGGCCTCGCCCCGCCCGGCTTCACAAACCAGCGGCGATTGAACACGTGCTCCGGCGCCTCCGCGGTGAGGCACGCCAACTGGGCCGGACGCAGCCGGTTCACAGCACAGCGGACGCCGTCGACGATCCGCTGCACGACAAAGGCGCGGTAGTTCTCGTACTCCGGCTCGGCGGGGGCGGGCGCCTTGCCGCCCGTGCTGCTGGCAGAATGGGTATGCACGGCGGAGATCAGCACGTTGCTCGACGGAATCCCGACCTGCTTTTCGATCAGGCCGCGTGTCTCGGCGCACATGCCCACCTCGGTGCCCAGCAAGTCGAGGACCACCAGGGCGAGCTTTGTCTTGCCATCGTCGAGCACGAGGCACCGTGCGTGCAGTTGATCGTTTACGTTGGTCGACGGCGGGGCGATGAAATTGCCCACGATCGGCCGCCCCAACGGCGGCGTAATCACGCTGGTGGCCGCGCCGGCCCGAAATCCGGACGCCGGCGGGGCCGCGCACAGCGTCGTAGCGATCAGGGAACAGGCAACCAGCGCGAGCACCGAAAGTCTCATGGCGAGAATCTCCTGAAGTCTGCGGTCGTTCAAGGCATGGCGTTTATGGGGTGGGCGGTAACCGTTCACGGGGCGGAGAGGAGGGGGACAGGTCCATGTTTTCGGATGACGTCTCTCGTGCCAAAATACCTCAATCAGCCGAAAAATGGACCAGTCCCCGGCCGCCCGTGAACGGTTACGGCGAGGCTATTCCGCAGCGGTCGAGCGGACCTCGGCCGCCATCTCCAGCAGGGCGTCGAGCATCTTCTCCGAGGCCTTCGGCTCCAAGCGGTTGGTGGCCAACCAGGTCTCGTAACCGCCCAACTCGTGCTGCTTCGGCGTCGGCAGGTAGTCGAAATAGCCGTGGGCCAGGGAGACCAGGAAGGCCGGCTGCAGCGGGCTACGCTTACGGAACTCGAGGCCGATCTCGCAGAAGATCTCGTTGGGCAAGCTGCCGATGCACACCTCTCCGATCCGCAGCACTTGCAGCGGCGTCGGGACCTCGGCCGCACCGCGGGCCAGGTCCTCGAATCGCTGGGCGTAAACGCGGGGAATGTCGGGCTTGCCCGGCTTGGCCAGCATTTCCTTGGCCCACGCCAGTTGCTCGGCGCTCGGCCGGCGCGTGGCGATCCGCGGCTCGCGGTAGCACGCGGCTAGCGTCAGCCGGTCGGAGTACTTGACGTTGGCCAGGGCCGCCTGAACCTTCGCGGCCAGATCCTCGGCCACGAACCGCATCTGCTCGTAAGGTTTCTTGGGCGGCCGGGGCTGGAGGAAATTGATGTTGTTCACGTCGCCGCTGGTGCCGTTGGCCATCATGGCCACCATGGGCGGATCCTGCTGGTCGCCCTGCAGCAGACGCTCTAGGCGCCGGCAATACATGCCGTAGTAGTCGGCCGAAATGTCGCCCTGTCCCACGCCGCCCACGTAGTGCAGCGAATAGCAGGAATACACGGCGATCGGCCGGCCATCGGGCTCGCGGACGGCGAGGATCGACACCACCGGATCGGTCGGCCCAGCCGGCTTCAAGGTCCGGGCTGCCCGCCCGCTGGATTCATCTTCACCTGGTCGATGGTGCCGAAGGGACCGGGCGGCATGGCCGCCGGGCTTGAGGAACCAGCGGCGGTTGAACACGTGCTCCGGGATTGACCGGGCGTGCGGCCCTGCCGCCTGGATCAGCCGGTTCACGGCGCACTTGACTCCGTCGGCGATCCGGCGGGCGACGAAGGTCTGGTACTTGTCGGCCTGGTATTCGTCGGCCTTCTGCGGGAATTCGAAGTGCTTCTCGCCTAGCGCGCTGGCGGCCGAATGAGTGTGGACAGCCGAGATCAACACATTCGTCGGTGGAATTCCGGTCTCCTGCTCGATGAACTTGCGAGCCTCGTGGCTTACGATGTAATGGAAGCCTAGCAAGTCGACGACCACCAGAGCGAGCTTCGTCTTTCCGTCGTCGAGCACCAGGCACCTCGCGTGCAGCTCGTCGTGGACGTTCGTGGCTGGAAAGGGCAGAAACCCGCCGATGATCGCCGAACCCAATGCCGGCGTGAGGTTGCTCGTGGCCGCACCGGCGCGAAACACAGGCGCGGGCGGGTCCGCGGCCAGCAGTCCGGTGCTCATCAAGCAGGCAGCGATGCCAAGAAGATACTTTTTCACGATAAGGTCTCCCAAAAAAGCGAAGCGAAACTCCTATTTGGACACCGGCAACGCTCTCAATCTACAGCGGTGTCAAGCAGGATTCCAGCCCCGTGCGGCAAGCCGGCCGCGTCGCTCACAAGGGATCGCCCGGCTTGTAACCGTTCAGGGGGCGGAAAAGAGGGGGACAGGTCCATGTTTTCGGGCAACGTCTTGGCCGCCAAAAACATCAACTGGCCGAAAAATGGACCAGTCCCCGCCCGCCCCGTGCGGCAAGATCGGCACTTCGCAGCCCTGAGGCCGGCGGCTCACAGTTGCTTGACGCGCAGGTTGCGAAACTCGACACGGCTGTGATGGCCGAGGAGTCCGAGCGGCCCTTTGGCTCGCTTTGCCAAAGTCGCAGCTTCGTCGCCCGGAACCGTGGCGAGATCCACATCGACGATGACCTCGCCGTTGAGCGTGATCTTCCACCGGCTCCCACGGCATTCGATTTCCTGGGTGTTCCACTGGCCGGCGGGCCGCAGGTGTCCGCGCTTGGCGGCCACCCGGCACCGGATGATCGACCCGTGATAGGAGTACGGCTGAAGCCCCCGATACCTTGGCGAGTCGTCATCCAGGATCTGGCTCTCGTAGCCGCGAACCGAGATGCCGTTATTCCCGCCCGGCTCCAGTTTGAACTCGAACCGGAACACGAAATCGCCGAACTCCTTGGCCGTAAACAGGCGGTCTCCGCAGGTCTCCTTGCAGACGAGCACGCTGTCGCGGGCCTCGTAGCCGTCGACGGCGCCTTGCCAGCCGTCGAGCGTCCGGCCGTCGAAAATGGGCACGAAGCCTTGCCGCGATTCGTCGGCGGGCAGCGCCGCTTGCCCTTCAGCCCCGGACGCCTCGCCGGCGCCCCGCGCGGGCCCCGTCAAGCACCAGGCGACAATCGCCAGAGGAGCGATGAAACACCAACCGAGTCTGCGAGATCTCTCCGCGGCCGAAACCATGAATCGGGCTCCTATCAATAGTGGTCATACCTCGTGAGTCGATTTGCCGGAGACGCGTTTTACTTAGTGAGGGAGAAGGGGACAGGCACATTTTGCCCCGAAGACTCCGTAAAGTGAGCCAGTCCCCGGCGGTTTTGGGATAGGCTCAGGAGGGAATCGCGTAAGGCTCGCGCGATTCGCGGTGGACGTATGCCGACTCCGCCGCTTCCGGGTCGCCGACAATCTCTTCCTTCTGCGGATCCCAGTGGATCTTCCGCCCCAGATGCAACGACACGTTCGCCAGGTGGCACGCGGTGATCACGCGATGCTGCGGGCCAACCGTGCTGATCGGCTGCTCGCGGCTTTGGACGCACTCGAAGAAATTCTGGATGTGATCATCGCTCCGATAGAGCCGGATCGCGTCGGACGGCAGCGGATTGGCGGCGAGTTCCTCGACGGGCTTGCCGTACACCCCGCCGCAGTTGACAAACACGCGCCCCTTGTCGCCGATGAACATGATGCCGTCCTTCTGCTCCTGCTTCCATGCGTCAGGCACGCCGGCAAACAGTTCGGCATCCTCCGCCGCCGTCATGTCGCCGTCGGTCAGGGTCTTCAGGTACTTCTTGTCGCGCCCCACCAGGTACAACATCTCGATGTCGCCGGGATATTTCATCCGCGCAACGAAACGGTCGGCGTTGTTGTAACAGTCGGCTTTGCCATGGTTCGGGAAGTAGCCCTTGGCCTCGATCTCCAGCGGCCCGGAGTCGTCCATGTCCATTCCCCAGTGGGCGATGCCCACGTAGTGCTGCCCCCAATCGCAGACCTTTCCGCCGCCGTATTCCGACCAGAAGCGCCAACTGAAATGGAGCCGCTGGGGGCAATAGTCGCGCTGCGGGGCCGGCCCCTGCCAGACGTCCCAGTCGAGCGTGTTCGGGACGGGCGCGGCGGGAAAGGGGCCGCCCTTGGCGGGATAAAGAGGCAGCAGCACGACGACCTGCCGCAGCTTGCCGACCCGGCCGTTCCGCACCAACTCGCAGGCGGTGCGGAACCAGGACTCGCTCATGTGCTGGGTGCCGACCTGGACGATCCGGCCGGTCTCGGCGACCACGCGCCGCAGGAGCTTGCCCTCTTCGATCGTCAGCGTCAGCGGTTTCTCCGCGTACAGGTCTTTGCCGGCCAGACATGCGGCGACGTTGATCGGCGTGTGCCAGTGCTCCGGGGTGCCGTTGATGATCACATCGATTTCCGGGTGGGCATCGAGCATCTTGCGATAGTCCTGGAACACGGCCGCCTTGCCGCCCAAAACCTCCTTGGCCTTCTCGGCGCGGACCCGATCCGGATCGCACACGGCCGCCACGTCCCCGAACCGGCAAGCGCCGCGGGCCACGCCGAGCCCACGGCCGCCGGGGCCGACGACTCCAACAATCGGCCGGTCGTTCTTGGCTTGGAACGAGCAAGCCCTCGCGGGCCTATCCGATGCCCAGTAAGCGGCCAGCGGCCCGACGGCCGCCAGGCTTGAGGCGGACTGGAGAAACCGGCGGCGCGATAGGGAAGGAAACATGGCTTTCTCCTGCTGCGGCGACCGTCTGGCCATCCGCAGGTCCGCAGGCAGCCGCGGGTGGAAGACGGTCTGTAAAAGTTCTCCGGCCGGAAAACCGCCCGGCGACGCTATTTCAGGTCGAAGTTCGCGGTGTTTTCGCCCTCGTTGACGGCGGCCGTCAGGCCGCTTGCCTGCGGATCCTTGTACTTAGAGCCTATCCCAAAACCGTCGGGGACTGGCTCATTTTGCGGAGTCTTCGCAGCAAAATGTGCCTGTCCCCCTCTCCCCACGCGGTTTTGGGATAGGCTCTTATCGAGGATCGGCGACGATTCCACCTTGGCGCCCTCCGGGCTCTTCCGGTTCTAGGTGCGAACGCCGCACAAACCCGAGCCTCGTCAATAGCTGCGATTATACTCCGGTCGGCAGCGCTTTGAACGGGCGACAAGAGGGAAAAAGGGGTCAGGAGCATATATTGACACGCTTGGGGATTCTGGGCAAGATACTTGGCATGCCCCGTACACGACGTTATGCTCCCGGAGGAGCCGCGGCCGTGGAATTAATGCCCCTGGAAAGAGGTTATTGAAATGAAAAGCAGAGAACCACAGAGTCGCCGGGTGTTTATATCCAGCGCGGCGCTCGGAACCATCGGGACGCTAGGGGCAACAGGCCTTTGTTCGGCATCACCGGGGCCAAATGCGAACACGGGTGAAGTAGCCAAGGGCGAAGGTCTCGGGTGGGGTGTATCCCTTAGGCCCCACCAACTCCTTTGTGCGATCTGTTCCATTGGGGAAGGAGGAGCCGCCGAGGAGGATGATAGAATCAAGGCAGTCCGGGAAAATCCGGACATCCCGGTCACGCTCGTCTGTAACGCCGGGGATATTTTCGCGTTTCAGGATCCGGGACCGGCGGACGACATGCCTGGTGGTCCGGGATTCAACCGGAAACTCGACCTGGAAATCCTGCAGAGGCTTGACCTGAATCCGGGAGCAACGCTGACGGCACGGATCATCCTGCATCGCATCTGGGACCGGATCGAGAGCTTATCCGGCATTTGCGATCTTGGGGAGGAGACTTCCCATGCATGGAAGAGTTGTCCCAAGTCCAGGGCGGGCTTCTACGAGAAGGGACGGGAAATCAGCCTCAAGTATGCCGTTCCGAGCTGTGGCAGCCAGGTCAAGTTTAGCGAAGCCGACTTGCCCAAGGCGAAAGCCAGCCAAGCTCTTATTGTCCCCCGGACCAGGGAAGAGAGAATGGAAGAGAAACGCAAGTCTCTTGAGGCGATGAGCCGTGCTGAAGCTATACCCATGCGGCCGCATCTGCTCTTGTGTGCTGTCTGTCAGTATGGCAGCGGCGAGAGACCACCGTACGATACCGATAACCTCCCCGAGATGATTCAGTTCATCCTGAAGAACCGCGATGCCAAAATAGAAATGGCAGACGGGGCGGACTGGATGATGTGTGCTCCCTGTCCCAGCATGAACAAAGCCAAGGGGTGTGTCCATGTAAATGGCTATGACGGGTTGCCAAACCAGTTGATCGACATCAGGACACTTCAGAAACTGGGAATGGCTCATGGGGACGTCATGAACGCCCGGGAGTTGTACCAGAGAATCTTCGAAAAGATACCCGACTCGAATCTTGTTTGTGGTACGGTGGCAAAGGGTGCCTGCAAAGGCTCCGTGTGGGATGAAGGCTGCGGGCATCATTCGGAAAAGGGTGAACCGTATCAACCGTATATAAAAGGCAGAGAACTGCTGACCAAGGAATTCGGGTTCGCGGTGTGACTCGCGGTGCCGAAATGGAAGCGCAGTGGCAAGAAGTATTGGCATGCTGACAACGATGGAGGAAATGCGATGCGTCTGAATCGAACCGTCCTGACCTTGCTCGTCCTCTCGCTGCTCCTGGATGGCGGGGCTGCGGCGATTGCCACCGCAGAAGCGGGCAAGAAGGTTCTGCGGGCCGGCGCGGCCACCAGCAACATCACGCCTTGGCTGGGCGAGGCGATCGTGGGCAACTGGAAGACGCCGCCGGCCAAACACGTCCACGACGAACTGCACGCCCGCTGCCTGGTGCTCGACGACGGCGCCGTGCGGATCGCCATCGTGATCGTCGATAGCCTCGGCATCCCGCGCGAAGTCTTCGACGAGGCCAAGCGGCAGATCCGCGAGCACACGGGCCTGCCGGCGGACCACGTTCTCACGGCCGCCACGCACACCCATTCGGCAACCAGCTCCTATTGGCGCAACATGCTGGCCCCGGACAAGGATTTTAGCGACTATCAGAAGTTCGTGGCGCGGCGGATTTCCGACTGCGTGCGGCGCGCGATCAACAACCTCGAACCCGCGCGCGCCGGCTGGGGCGCGGCCGACGAGCCCCGCCAGGTGACGAACCGCCGCCGCTTCGCCAAGCCCGGCATGTCAATGCCCAATCCCTTCGGCGGGCAGGATCAGGTGCATGGTTGCTCCGTCCTGCCAGAACTGGTCAAGCCTGCCGGGCCGGTCGATCCCCAGATTGTGTTTCTCTCGGTCCAGGCGGCCGATGGCCGGCCGATCGCCCTGCTGGCCAACTATTCGATGCACTACGTGGGCGAAGTCCCCTCGCAAGACATCTCCGCCGACTATTTCGGGGCGTTCGCGGATCGCATCCAGCAACTGCTGGGGGGCGACCGGCTCGATCCGCCGTTCGTCGGCATCCTCTCCAACGGCACCAGCGGGGATGTGGACAACACCTACACCGAACCGCCCGGACCGCTTCCGCCGTATGCGAGGCTGCGGCACGTGGCCAGCGACGTGGCCCAGGGCGTGTTCGCCCACTGCCAGAAGCTCCAGTATCACGACTGGGTGCCGGTGGGCATGGTCCAGCGCGAGCTGGAACTGGCTGTACGCAAGCCGACCGCCGAGCAATTGCTGCATGCTCAAGAGATGCTGGCCGATCCGCAGCGGCCCGACAAGTTCCCACACGAGCGGACGTATGCCCAGCGAATCATGCGGCAGCAGGAGGCCCCGGCGACAATCCGGGTGATTGTCCAGGCACTGCGAATCGGCGATTTTGGCATCGCCGCCAGCCCCTTCGAGACCTTCGCCGAGACGGGGTTGGAGATCAAGGCCAAAAGCCCGCTGAAGCCGACGTGTACGATCGAGCTGGCCAACGGCTGCTACGGCTACCTGCCCACGCCCGAGCAGCACCAACTTGGCGGCTACGAGACCTGGCTGGGCACGAACCGAGTCGAAATCGAAGCCTCGACCAAGCTCACCGCCGCGCTGTTGGACATGTTCGGGGAGCTGCAATGAATCCCTTCTTGCTGAAGCCGCCAGAGTTGTTCACCGGGTTGGAAATGGAAGGCAGTCCCTATCTCACGTCAAGGAGCTTTGTTCTTTTGGAATGCGGAGGGCTCGCTGGTCGCCGTCGCGATTAACGTAGCGTGCCCGTCGCAGGTGGTCGAAGGCCGCTCGACGATCAATGCCGACTATTGGTATCCGGTGTACACGGCCCTCCGCGAGCGTTATGGCCAGGATCTGTGCATCTTGGGCTGGTGCGGCGCCGCCGGCGACCAGGCCCCGCGCCCCATGTTCCGCAAAGCGGCCGAAGCCCGCATGGCCAAGCTCCGCGGACTGGACGCCTTGGCAGAGCTTGCCCGCCGCGTCGTGCAGGCGGTCGCCGACACTTACGAGGCGGTGAAAGACGACCGCCACAGCGAAGTGCCGCTGCTCCACCACGTCGAGACCATCCGGCTTCCCATGCGTTTGGTGACCGAGGCCGAATACAAGGAAGCGAAGGCCGGCCAGCAGAGTGCCGCCGACGCCATCGCCAAGGATCCCAAGGCGGCTGACCGCTCACACACCGCCATGCGGTGGCACGGCCGCACGGTCGAGCGGTTCGAGGCCCAGAAGGATGATCCCAACCCGGTACACGAGATGGAACTGCACGTACTGCGAATTGGCGACGCGGTGATCTGCACAAACCAGTTCGAGTTGTTCACCGACTACGGCATCCAGATGAAGGCCCGCAGCAAAGCGTTGCAGACCTTCGTGGTCCAACTGGCCGGCGCCGGCACCTATCTGCCGACGGAGCGGGCGGTGCGCGGCGGCAGCTACAGCGCGATCGTGCAGAGCAACCGGGTCGGCCCCGAGGGCGGGCAGGTGCTGGTGGATAAGACCGTCGCGGCGATCGAGGCGGTCTTTGCGCCGCGAGAATGACGTGCCCGAGAGCATTGTATTCGGCTCCGAGCGCGGGAATTAAGGGGAAATAGTCACTCCATCCCAAGCAACGGCACACGGACGCGGCACGGCCGAATGGCGACGGGAGCGGTTACGGGGCGTTCTCCCAGAACTCGGCTCGCGCCGCCTTTTCTCGGATGGCCGCCGCGTCTTCCTCCAATAACAGCCGCCGGCGGCGGAGCGACTCGGCGGATTGGCTGACCGCATCGAGGTAAACCTGCCGCGTTGGGTATCGCTCAAGCACCGATCGGCGAGGATCGTCCGCTTGCCGGCGATCTCCGGGTGTTTTGGGAAACGGAAAATAACCGCCGATGTACCGCGAGAGCATCCTCTCGGCGCCATACTTCGCCGACCGCACATTCCAACCGGTATACGTGGCCAGCGGCACCGCGATGTCCGGCAGACGGATCCCGGCCAAGGCGTTGCCGTCCTGGTCGACCGCCGGGACGAGCGTGACATAAGGCGGGCCGACCTTGGGTGGTACGTGGTCGGCGATCCCCTCGCTCCAGTAGCGCGGGCCGGGGTCCAGCCGCAATGGCCGGTACATCCCCTGCGGCGGCTCCACGCCCGGGATCCGCGGGAATTGTTGGCGATAGGCCTCCAGATCAACAAGAGTTCCATCCGCGATTTTCGGATACGCGCTGGGCGGCGGCTCTTCTGCCTCGCTCACCCAGCGGTCCAGCGCCACCAGCAGGGCCCGCAGCGCGGGCCGGTGGTCGAGGATGTTGCGAGGATACCGGTACATCCCGCGCTCCGGCGAACCGGAGACGACGTGCTGGGCACCGGAGATGAAGTAGATGCGAACATTCGCATCGACGCCGGCATCCTGCTTCCCTTCCACGTCGGTGTGCAACAGCGACGCGGCCCGGCTCCAGTATTCGGCGGAGGTCTGCGTGAAGAAGATCTTAGGCAGCGGTCCTCGCGCACGGGCGGCGGCGAGGATGTCGCCTTCCTGGCCGGTCACGGGGTCTCGCTGGGGCACCGACGTAAAGGGAAAGACGTCGGTCGGATAGAGATTCTCTTCGAGTTGGGAACCGTATCGCGTGGTTTGGGCGAAGCGGAAGTTGAACGCTCCCTTGCCGCCCCCGCCGACGTGCGGCATAGCCCCGTCGAAGACAATGCGGTCTTGCTCGTCGCCGTTGAAGCCCTCGTAGATGAAGTGGTGGATGAAACGCCCGGACTGCGAGATCCCGAAGACGTAGGCCCGCTCGAGGGCGCCGGCCAGGGGGTTCGCCTGGCCCTGGGCATCTTTGGCCGCGTAGCGGAAGAACGACACGCAGTCGCGGACCGCCGCGAAGCCCAGGCCCGTCACGCGCGGGTCTTTCGCCGTGTAGAGCAACTCGTAAATCCAGCCGGGCCGGAAGCCGTCTTTCACATACAGGTGGGTGGGATCGGGCACAAGCTTGCTGTTCTCCCAACGGCCGAAGGCCCACTGGTCGCGGCCAATCTCGCTGGCCGGTTGGGAGCGGCTGGGCCGCACGGTAAGCGTGGCGCCGACGTTGTCGAGCGCGACGCTGGGATAGACATTCGAGTTGCCCCAATAAAACGGCTGGCTGAAGGTCTTGTTGTCCACGATGATCTCGGCATAGATGCGGCCGGTGATCGCGCCGGACGCCGGAATACCGGTCTCATCGGCATTCTGCCTGGCGACGGGCAGACCCATGACCAGGCGGTTGCCGCCGCTGAGGACGTCGCCGTTCCAGCCGCACCAGAGGATGGCGTAGCCCTGGCGCATGAGGAAGCCGTTGCCGGCGTCGGCAAGCGTTTTGGGATCGTTGCCACCTCGATTGTTGAAGGCTCCCAGCAGCAGCTTGTTGCCGCGATTATTGACGCCAAAGATCAGCCGGCCGTTGCCCCGCTTGGGATCGGCCGGCATGAGCAGGTCGAAGTCGGTCCAGAACTCCACCCGGCCGCGCTCGTTCCGCGGGGCCAGCTTGAGGTCGGCGATCCGTTTATTGGCTGTTGCCTCGGGATCGACCTCCAGGTAGAGGCGGCCGCTGAGTCGTTCGTAGGGACCGCTGCGTTCGAAGGCGTGCCCTGCCGCAAAGGGCTCGCGGCGATCGACCTGCACGCGGACGACCTCCGCCGCAAGGGGAAGACTCCCCGCAAAAACTAGCCCGAGCACGAGCGGCGATAATACAGCAGCGAGAGGAAGACGCTTCACGGTTGCCACGGCTGCCTCCTTTGACGGCTACCCGCTAAAAAAGAATCGCGGACACGATCCGCGGGCAACGATTGTGTCGTGCCTGGCACGTGGGTCAGATGCCCTTCTGTATTCCAGTTGCTCGCCTCCGGCATGTTCACCAGGGCCAGCGATGTGGCGACGGCGTAGTTGCACGTGCAGTGGCGCATGGCGTGCGGCGCGCTGAGGATTCCGCCAGCCGGGATCACATTATTGGTGCAGCCGCTGCGAATTCCGCGGAAATACAGGTGCCCGCCGCCGGCCAGATCGTAGCACGAGAGATGAGCGTCTCGCACCGTAATCAAGCAGGGGCTTCCCAAGGCGCGTCCGCAGCCTCGCAGCTCGCTGTTCATGCCTTTCCACATTCGCGCGCGACGTTCGCCGGTCACCAGGTCGACCACTTCGCCGGCGTGCGTAACCAGGCAGTCGGACAAGACGATCGGCGGTGACGCGCTGGTGTACGCGTTGGGTGGATCCTTGCACGACAACTCCTGGGCCCACAGCCGCTTTCCCGTGGCGCCCTGGTAGGCCGCGGCCGTGCTGTCGTTGCGAGTAAACAGCAGCACGCCGCTCGCTTCGCACCACGCCAATTGCGGGCTCACCAGCGAAGGCAAGTCCGGCGGCTTCGGAGGCTCGGTCACGGCGGGAGTTGCGGCCGTCGTCTGCCAGACGACTTTGCCGCCGCCGGCGTCGAGCGCGACGATCGTGCTCTCCTCGGATTTGGCATCGCCCCTGCGGCGATGACGCGGCAGCCAGTAATCGACGCAGTAGACGGTGTTCTTCCCAAGGGCGAAGCTGATGCCGTCGCGCTCGGCGTCGAACCGCCAACGCAACTGCCCGCTCGTGCGATCGAGGCACATGAGATGCTTGCCGGCGATGCCGAGCAGGGCATCGCCCGCCACGCGGATTTCCTCCCAGCCGCCAGGGATTTTGTCCAGCGATGCGGGGACGGCAATGGTGCCCAGCAATTCGCCCTTGGCCGGATCGAGCCGAAGGCAGACGCCGTCGGAAATGGCATAAAGCTCGCGGTCGGCGGCGACGAACTGCCCGGCCCGCCCGAGCGACCGCCTCCATAAGTGTCGCCCGGTGTAGATGTCGGCAGCGTGCAACTCGTTGCCTGCCTGCAAGAACATCCGGCCGGCGGCGATGCGAGGAACGGGACCTTTGAAAGGGGGCAGCACGCGGTCGATCTCACCGCCGAACCACAAGACGCCGAACGGCGGCCTGGCGGCCCGGTCCTGAGAGGCGAAGGTGTGAGCGGCATCGCCGCTCTCGTGCTGCCAGTCGGCGGCGTCCGGCAAGGCCCCTTCGCGCAGAAGCCACGTCCGGTTTGCGCTGCGCGCGAGCCTGCTTCCGGGGATTCTCGCGGATTGGATCACTCGGTCCAACGCGGTGTGCTGAAGTTCGGAGACCGGCAGGCAAGCAGCCCCGCCATACGGCCGCAACGAGGCGAACAGCCGTTCGACCATCGCCCCTTGTCCGTCGAAGCCGCTGCCTTCGAGGTCTTCGGAGACCACGAGGCTCGCCATCAAGGGCGGCAGACGGAGCGTCCGCAAGTCGCCCGGCACGATATGGATCCGCGATCCGTACAGGCCGGTCGCGTGAAACCGTTTTCGCGAGGCTGCCACGCGGGCGGCGTCGGAATCGACGGCAATGATCTGCAACTCCGATTGGCGCGCCAATTCCTCCACTAACCGGCCGCTGCCAAGGCCCAACGCCAGGCAGTAGCCCTCGCGGACTCCGGCCTGTTCAAGAATCTCGCGGGCACGCGTGGTCCACGTGTCGGCCGAGGGAGCAGCGTCGATCGGTCCGGCGGGGTGGTTTCTGGAAGAAGCGGGGCCCTCACCGAAACAGCATAGCATTCCCTCCGCGGTCACCACCAGCAGTTTGCCGTCGCCGGCCAGCATCCGCGCCGGCGTTCCCGCAATACTCGCGCGCCAGCCGATCCGCGGCTGGCCGCCGGCCGCGGGAAGGTCCACGGCGGCAACGATGCCTCGCGCTCCCGCGTACAGTCGCGATCCGGCCTTGATATGGACTTTGAGGTCGGAGGGCAACGTCCATGCCTGCTCAAAGCGCGCGGCGGGCCACTGGACGAGCCGATGGGGGCTGCCCCAGCCGCCTTGGTACGTGGCGCTCGGTGTAAGAGGGCGCGCTGCGTCGCAAGCCACGATCTCGCGGTATTTGGGGGAATTCGTCAAAGGCAAATCTTCGCCCCTGAACCGCCGCCCGATTTCGTTTTCAGGCACCGAATAGTAGATCGCCTCCCGGCTCAAGACCGGTTCTCGAAAGGTGCCCAAGTCCTTCACGTTGGCCGGATCGACCTGCAGGCGCACGCGACTTTCCAGGATCTGGCGTTCTTCCGGCCGCAAGGATTCCGGCTTCGAGAATGTCCACCAGGAGAGATACGTCACCGGGCCGCCCGCGCGAACGCGAACAAAAGGAGAGCCCGCTTGTTCCCCCGCATCCAGGCCGAAGCGCTCGATCCATTGCCTGGCCGTCTCGGGGGAGGTGTTCATGTGGGCGGCGAAATCGGAGAGGCTTACCTGCAGATCGGGCGAACCGGACGCGAGGGTCGAGCGGGATGGCGAGTTCAACTCGTAGAGATCTCCGCTTTGAAACAGGTAATTTCCGATGCCGCACACATACCAGCAGCCCTTGGCCAGGGCGATGCGGCCGCCCCAGCCCGTGGTGTACGGGTCCATTTTTCCGGACTTCCGGTCGAAAAACGCCGGCAGCGCGCGGCCGCTGGGGACGATCAGTTTCGTGCCCAGCACCGCCAGGTATCCCTGGGGAGAGAGCCCACCGTCGCGGCGCGTGCCGTGGTCCAACAGTCCATTCTTGACGAATCCGCCTTCGTCGTTGACCCAGACCTGGCGGCCCGTGGCCGCGTCGACGGCGTACACGAAGACGCCTTCGTTGGGCCACAACCCCGCGGCAAAGTAGATGGTCCCGTCGGCCAGCACCGGGCCGCCTCGCGCGGGCCAGCGTGAAATCAGGCGTTCGTTTCCCAGCAACTTGTAAGGTTTCCGATCGGCGTCCAGCCCGCAGAACTTCCACAGCAATCGCCCCTCGTCGGTACTGAGACAGTACAGGCAGCCGTCATCGGCGACGAAATAGAGCCTCCCCTCCCAGGCCACCGGTGCAAACCGGACCGGTGCATCGGCGAAGAAGGTCCAGCGCGCATCGCCCGTCTCGCTGTCCAGGCAGGTAACGGTGTCGGTCACCATCGACGGCAACACGACATGTTTTCCCGTCACAATGGGTTCGTAGCAGCCGTCGAAGCGAAGGCGAAGGTCATTGGGAAAAGCGGCCCGGGGTGCGGGCAGTTCGCGCGTCCATAGGAGCCGGAGTTTGGCGGGCAATTCCTGCCGGGAAGCCGCCGTGCGTCCGGCGTCGTAACGCCAAGCCGGCCAATCGCCGGCCACCGCAGAGAGATTCGCCGCAATCAGAAGCAGTAGAACCGGCAGACGCCGGGTCGGAAAACCAAGTGGGCTGGTCATCAATAGTCTCTCCTTGTGCCTAGCCTACTTCCACAATTCATTGATGATTTCGACCGTCTTGTCGACCAGCATTTGCCCGCCTTCCGGGCCGATGACGTTGCTCTGTGGTATGGCCGAGTAATGCCCGGCAGCCTGGGCGCGCTCGGTCGGCAGATAGCTGCCGAAGCCGGACATCTGGACGATGAACGTCTGCGTTGCTCGCGACCGGGCCTTGATGCGAATGCCGTACTCGCAATACAGCTCAAAAGGATTGGAACAGACGGCCAGATCACCCAATCGCACGACGTGAATCTCGACCGGATAGGTCGCGGCCGGATCCTTCTGCAACTGCTCGTACCGTTTGACGACTCCCAAGTGCCAGTCCCTGGCCATGAAGGCGACGCGGGGCTCGCATTGCGGGTCTTTTTCAACCTGCTCCACGACGCTCTTGTACGCCGCTAGGGCTTCGCGGTACTGCGCCTCGGAGATCTTCGACAGCGGCAAGTGCAACGTCACGGCCGCGTGTCTCAAGACGGGCTCCGGCGACTTCTCCTTCTGGACGGCGTCGAACGTCTGGCTGACAGAAATATCGATGCGCCGGGCGACCTCTTGCAGTTCGTCGATCCCGCGCAAGGCCCGCATGCGCGCGTTGGCCGCCTTATGCACCAGCGGACGCGGCGACATGTCGCCCGCCGCCGAGCCCCAGCCCAGCACCACGATCGCCTCGCCGTAGCGGGCCTTCAAGTTGTTGCGAACCGGAAGCCAATAGTCGGCATTGATGGCCGATCGCGATTCGACGACTTGGGACGGGCAGGCCACATTGACGATGATCGCCTTCAAACGATCCTGGCGATCGTAGAAAAAGATGGAGCCGACGTCATCATCGTCCATCCCCTCCAGATTGACGAAGTCCGGCTGGTCCGTGTTTCCGTACATTTTC
Source organism: Thermoguttaceae bacterium (assembly GCA_040768665.1). Classification (GTDB taxonomy): domain Bacteria; phylum Planctomycetota; class Planctomycetia; order Pirellulales; family Thermoguttaceae; genus JABWBD01. The sequence goes on along the minus strand of JAXGMN010000033.1, from coordinate 6,167 downwards.
GCCGAGCCGTTGGAGTAAACGGCGCGCCGGCTGAAGCCGATGCTGTTCCGGTCGAGCCCGTAAGACATCTTCCCCGGAGCAAGATCCTTCCAGGCGGCGACAATCCCATCGCTGATCTTGTCGGCCAGGTACGCGATCGTCTCCTCGACGGTCATCGTTTGCTCATTGGCCGGAATGCCCGGCGTTCCCGGTCGCAGGACGGGGGCGGTGTGCGTGTGCGTGGCGGTCAAGACGACATTTTGGACGTTGATCGAGCCGTCCTTCTTAACCACCGCATCTCTCACCGCTTTGACGAACACTTCCGGCAATTGCAGAAGGTCCAAGGAGACAAAGGTGGTCGTAACGTCGCCCGACCGCAGCGCGATCGCGTTGGCCGTCAGCGGCGTTTCCGGCGTGGTCGAAAGCCGCATGCCGAATTGCCCCCACAGGGCAACCGCCTTGTTGGGCGTGATATCGACCGACGCCGCACCGACCTGCAATTCGGCCCCGCCCGACACGGCCGGGACCAGAAGCCAGGCCAACAGCACGCCGCACGCCCCTCGGGCCGCGGCAGGGAGCAAAGACGTCTTCATTCAAGGCTCTCCTCTGGTTCAAAATTGCGCGCCTTGGATCGCGCGCAGGTGTCGGTTGTCGGCCGTGCCGAGGTGGCCGGCGACCCGCAGACCGTCGTAGGCGACCACGATTCCATCTGCCGCCGGCCAGGGGGCGAGCTGGTCGTAGGGCTCACGCTAAAGCATGCCCTGGCGGCCGAGGCTTGTCAACCTGTCGGAATCGGTGCTCGATTCAACGGCCGCCGCAATTCATTGGCGCTACTCACGCAAAACCTTGCCGCTGCCTCTCCCGCACAGTATGGTAAGATCTGACATCCAGCCCTCCCTCTAATCCCGCCCTTTGCTCCTGAGAACCCCGTCATGCCCATTCGATCCCGTTCACTGAAGTTCTTTGGAGTCTTTCTCTCGATTCTGAGGGCAAACGTCGCTACCAGGAACCAACCATGAGTCGCCTTTTCGTTGCCGCTGCGATGATCCTCGGCGTTTGTCCGGCTGCCTTCGCGGCGGATCCGATTCTCTGCCAGGGAGAGGCCAGCGGACATTTGCAGGGATTCGATTCGGACGGCGAGTTCATTTACTGGTCGATGTTCACCACCTTGATCAAGACGGACTACGTCGGCAGGGTCGTGGCGCAAAGGCCCGTCGATCCGCACCACGGCGACTGCTGTGTACATGAGGGAAAGATCTACGTCGCGACGGAAAACAGAACCAAGGAGAGACGGGGATTGTACATCAACGTCTACGACTGTAGAGATTTGGCTGCGGTCAAGGAGTTTCCCGTGGATTTCCATAACGGCGGAATCGACGGAATCACCTTTGCCAACGGGTTCTTCTATGTGGGCGAGGGCAAAGACAAGAAGAGCGAGCGGGATTTCAACTGGATTCACAAATTCACGCCGACCTTCGTCCTCGTCGAGAAGATCAAGATTCCCGGCAAAACGATCTACGGAATTCAAGCAATGACTTTCGCTGACGAATTCTTCTGGCTCGGAACGTACGGCAAGGACCGAACCTATCAGTGCGACGCGCGGCTCAACGTCATCGCGTATCACGCGGTCGATGTCTCCGTCGGCGCGTTCGGTCTGCCGAAGGGGAAGAATGGCGAAATCCGGCTGATGGTTGCACGAAATGTCAAAAAGGACAATGGGCGCTGGACTGCGTCTGCCGCGCCTGCCATATTGAGAGACGGAAGGCTCGAATGGGAGAAGTAACGGCGACTGATCCTCTCGCCCGAGGCCGGCGGCGGCAGTTGCGGCGTGTGGCTGGAGACTTCAATCGCCTTCCGGCAGAAGCAGCGGAAGTGAAGTTGAGGTATGGAGAATGGCTCAAACAATGTTCCATCGTCAGAATTGAGGCTTAGTCACAGTCATGTTTTCATCCCGAGGTACGAAGGCGGTCGGTTTGTTCTTATTGGTCACACTCGGCGGACTTGCGCCCGCGTCGCACGCGCGTCCTGCGAACTACGACGAAGCGAAAGTCGCCCCCTACACCCTGCCGGACCCGCTCACGTTCCGCAGTGGGTCCAAACTTACTTCGCCCGATCAGTGGCCGCATCGGCGAGCAGAAATCCTCGCCCTCTTCGAGGACCAGATGTACGGCCTGATTCCCCCGCCCCCTGCCAAAATGCGCCTGGAGTTGCTTGAAAGCAGCGAGATTCTCGGCGGCCGCGCCACACGCAAGCAGGTCCGCATGTGGTTCCGCGACGACAACAGCGGTCCGAAGATCGATTGGATCTTCTTTATCCCCAAGAACAGCCCTGGCCCCGTCCCCGCGTTCATTGGGCTCAACTACTATGGCAACCAGGAGCTTGACGCAGACCCGGCGATCCTCGTGTGCGAAGGCTGGCTCCGCGACAATCCCAAGCATTTCATCACCAACCACCGCACATCCGAAAAAAGCCGCGGGCTGAATCCCAAGAGCTGGCCGTTCGAGACCCTCGTCACCCGCGGTTACGCGCTGGTCACCGCCTGCTATGGGGACATCGCGCCCGACGACGCCGAGCTGTATACCCAGGGCGTGCATGTGCTGTTCGCGCCGACGGTTGCGGGCGCCGGTAACCATACCACGGCGATCGCTGCCTGGGCCTGGGGCCTGATGCGTGGTATGGACATGCTGGAAAAAGAACCGGCCATCGACGTCAAGCGGGTTGCGGTGATCGGCTGCTCGCGTCTTGCCAAGGCGGCACTGCTGGCCGGCGCGAAGGATGAACGTTTCGCCGTGGTCATTCCCAATCAGACCGGTGGAGGTGGCGTACCGTTGGCGAAGCGTGACTACGGCGAAAACGTGTCGACGCAGAACCAGATGTTCCCGCACTGGTTTTGCGGCAACTTTCGCCAGTACAGCGACAACGAGGCCGCGATGCCGTTCGACCAACACATGCTGCTGGCGGCCTGCGCCCCGCGCAAGCTCTACGTCTCCAGTTTCCCCGGCAAGTGGTTCGACCCCTACGGCGAGTTCCTCAGCATGAAGGCTGCCGAACCGGTGTGGCAGTTCCTGGGGCTCCCCGGCCTGCCCGCCACCGAGTGGCCGCAGGAGATGTCACCGGCGATGAGTACCCATCTCGGCTATCACCGCCGTCCGTATGAACACGGGATCGCAACGTACGACTGGCAGTGCTACCTGGCCTTCACCGACCGCGCCTTCAACAAGACCATCGACTGGCAACCCGCGAAAACCGACGTCTGGCACGGCTTTACGCGTCATCACTTCGAGGTGGACGGATGCGAGTGTTGGGTGGCTGTTCCCAAACATCCGCGTCCCGGAAATCACTGGGTGTGGTGTACGGAATGGCCGGAAGCGTTTACCGAGCGAACCGGCACGGAGCGGCTGCTGGCGGAGGGGTTCTACCACATCCACATGAAGGTCGGCACCATGTCCCTGGGGGGCCCGCCCGCTTTGGCCCACATGGACGCGTTCTACAGGCACTTCGTCGCGAAGGGCCTGAATCCCAAGGGGACGCTCACCGGCGTGAGCCGGGGCGGGCTTTACGCCTACCGTTTCGCCGCGGCACATCCCGACCGCGTGGTGTGTATCTACGGTGATGCGCCGGTCTGTGATTTCAAGAGCTGGCCTCTCGGCACGACCGCGGGAAAGAGGGATGAAAATGGCGTCAAGAACCTGCTCGAACTTTACGGGTTCAAGACCGAGGCCGAAGCCTTGGCCTACAAAGGGAATCCCATCGACAGCCTGGGGCCCCTCGCCAAAGCCGGCATTCCGCTGATCCATGTGATCGGCGATGCCGATCAATCGGTTCCTCCCGAATCGAACTCGGCGATTCTCGAACAGCGGTACAAGGCACTGGGCGGCTCGATCACGGTTTTCCACAAGCCGGATTGCGGCCATCACCCGCATGGACTGGAGGATCCCGCGCCGTTGGTCGACCTCATCAAGACCTACACCACACAATGGGACACCGAGAACTGCAAGTGATGCCGTTTGGTCAAAGAACCGGGCCGACCGTCAAGACGAGACAACATCGCGAGTTGTAACCTTCGATACTACGGCGACTCGGCCGAGGTGTCGTTCGCAGGCGGCGATTGGAGAGCCTGGCCGTTCCCGGCAGGTGATCTCGCGCGTCTTCTGTACTTCCGCAGCACATTTTGTTTTCCTTCCGGTAATGCGGTGTCGATTGTGCGTTCGAGGCTTTTACTTGCCCGCTATTTCGGTGCGGGTACGGCCCTGTTTGGCTCGACGCTGCGAACGCGGCGTACGCAGCGGAATCCGATCGCGTCGCGGGCGAAGCAAGCGTCCTGAAATCCGGGGCTCTCGCCCAAGCGATAGGCCGAGCGGCAAGCGTCGGCACTTGAGTTCCAAGCCCCGCCGCGGAGCAGGTAGCGTTCGCCATCGGCGGGCCCGACAGGATCTTCCTCGGGACTTTGCCGGTAATAGTCGGCTTCGTAGACGTCGTTGCACCATTCGGCCACGTTGCCCAGCATGTCGTACAGGCCCCAGGCATTGGGCCGTTTCTGGCCCACTGGGTGCGTCTTCTTGCCCGCATTCTCGGCAAACCAGGCGTGCTGGCCCAGACGCTGCGCCTCGCCGTCAAACGGATAATCGCCCGTCGTCCCCGCACGACAGGCGTACTCCCACTCCGCTTCCGTAGGAAGGCGATAGCCGTCGGCCGCGACGTTGCACTCCGCCGTCTCCTCGTTGTAACAAGGATTCAGGCCCTCTTCGCGCGACCGGGCGTTGCAGTACCGGGCGGCGTCGGCCCAACTCGCCTGCTCCACAGGCAGCGTCGGACCTTTGTAATGCGACGGATTGACCACCGCCAGCCGTGCGTATTCAGCCTGCGTCACCTCGTAACGGTCCATCAGCAACGGCGATATCGATACCCGGTGCTTGGGTGCCTCGTCCGGTCGGCCCGAGCGGCTTCCCATCTCGAACGCACCGCCGGGCACCTCGACCATTTCCACGCCGCCCTTGGTCTTGACGATCTTCGGCGGCGGGACGTTGTCGACCGCCGGCCGCGTTCGCTGGCAAGACGCCCCCAGCAAACCGACGATCGCCAAGGCCCCCGCCGCTCCAAACAGGTTCTTCAGCATGGCTTCCTTCCTTTTAGCGAGTCTTGGGCAAGGGCACCCAATCAGCCTCCTTATTGCTCTTGCCGTCGGTGGTGATAGCCACCCAGCGGTTCGTCGTGCTCGGATCTCCCACGCAGATGTCCCAACCCGGAGCCTGAATGCCAATGAGCGACGGCGCCAAGCCGAGTCCCTTCTTGTACGGTCCGCGGCTAAAGGCCACGTATCGGCCGTCGGGGGACCAGTCGATGTGCTGGATCTTCATCGGCTTGGGGCTGACAAGGATGTCGTGCGGGTTGACCACTCGCGGTTCCGGACCGGAGAAATCGAGTTCGCCGATCGCCAACGAGTAGTCGCCCGAGGCCCAGGCGATCCGCTTTCCGTCCGGGCTCACGTCCGACCGACAACCGGGAATCTTTAAGTTGAACACCTGGGAACCTTGAGCCTGGATGGCCAGGATTCCATGGGCAAAGTCCATGCCGGCGTGAACTGTGGATAGGTACCACTTCCCATCCGGCGTGGCGCCGATGCAGTACAAGTGCTGCAAATCCGCGTTGGGATGGGATTGGTCTCGGCCGGTGGCCAGGTCATGCACGACGACTCCCTTGGTGGCGAAGTCCATGGCGGTGAATCTCTCGAACTCGCTCTTCAGGTAGACGATACCGCGACCATCGGCCGTCCAACACGGATCTCGCCCGTCGCGGGCCACCAGACGCCGGTCCGTGCCGTCGAGGTTCATGCACCAGACACCGCGAACTGTGTTTTCTCCCTCTCCCTCGTCGACCACGAAGCAGACCTTCGTGCCGTCTGGGGAGACATGGGGGTAGAGTTCGTTCGCGTCGCGTGTGCGTGTGAGGTTTACCCGCTCGGAGCCGTCGGCCCGGACCATGAACAGATCCCAGTTCTGGTCTTGATAGCTCTCGAATACGATTCGGTAGGGAAGCTTCGTCAGTTCTTGGGAAAGGTCTTCGCTCCTTGCCGTAGAACATGCAATGGCAACGGCGAGCAGCGGAAAAGCGAGCGTCGTCAGAAAGGCGAAATAGCAGTGATGGTTTTTCATGGCGCCGAGGCTCCTTGGTTGTAACCGTTCACGGGG
>JAXGMN010000032.1:0-157141 GCA_040768665.1 Thermoguttaceae bacterium | reverse complement strand
GCGACGTGACCCAAGCCGAAGGCGACAGCGGTGTCACCGATTTTCTTTTTACCATCATGCTCTCGCGCCCCGCTGCCGAGCAGGTCGTCGTCGACTACGCGACCGCCGACGGCACGGCGACCGCCCCCACCGACTTCGCGGCCGTCTCGTCGCAGGTGATCTTCACTCCCGGCCAACAGGTCGCCGTCATTTCCATCCCCGTCTTCGGCGATACTACTGCTGAGCCCGACGAGTTCTTGGCGGTCAACCTCCTGCACGCCGCCGGAGCGTCGATCGCCGACGGCCACGCAATCGGAACCATCCTCGACGACGATACCGGACCGGAAATCGGCATCAACAGCCTCACGGCGGCCGAAAGCGCCGGCCAGATGTCGTTCACCATTGTCCTCTCCGAGCCCGCCGCCCGGCCGATCACCGTCGGGTACCGAACTGCCGACGGCACTGCCCTTGCCGGCGCCGATTACACGGCGCGAAACGGCCAGATCACTTTCGATCCGGGCCAGCGGTTCGCCACCATTGCTGTCGACCTGGCCGATGATGCCGTCGCCGAGACCGACGAGGTGTTTTATGTCTGCCTGGTCTCCACAGACTACGGAACCATCGTGAGCGGTGAGGGCGTCGGAACGATCGTCGACGACGACGCCGGCCCTTCGATTACCGTATCGATCAACGACGTCGCCGGGTACGAAGGAAACGACGGCGCGGCATCCTTCCTCTTCACCGTCAGCCTCTCCGAGCCCTCCGCGCAGCCGGTAACTGCCTACTACCTCACCACAGACGGCACGGCGGCGACCTGGCAGTCCGACTACGAGTACCGGAGTGGCTCGGTCACGTTCGCGCCCGGCGAGATCTCTCGCACGGTGGCCATTACGGTCTACGGCGATACGCTGCCGGAGAACGACGAGATCTACTTCGTCAATCTCTGGCAAGCCGCGGGCGCTGTCATCGGCCGGGGCCGCGGTGAGGGAACCATCCTCGACGACGACACCGTTCCCACGGTGTCCATCGGCGACGTCAGCCGCTCCGAGGGCGATGGAGGCACGTCCGATTTCCTCTTCAATGTAACCCTGTCCGGCCCGAGTCCACAGCCGATCGACGTCTACTTTCGGACCGCCGAAGGGACCGCCGAGGTGGACAGCGACTATGCGGCAATCTCGGGCAAACTGACCTTCGCCCCCAACGAAGTCTTCAAGACGATCTCCGTCGCAGTGTTTGGCGACGAACTGCCCGAAGCCGATGAGACTTTCTCCGTCGTCCTCACGCTCGCAGATGGGGCAACCATCGCCAACGGTCGCGGCCGGCACGATCCTCGACGACGACACCCTTCCCATCGTCTCCGTCAATGATGTCACGTGGCCGGAAGGCCCCTCCGGCGTGACCACCCCTTATCGCTTCACGATCGCCCTTTCGAACCCAGCCCGGGCGATATGGTTGTCTACTACCGCACTTCCGACGGCTCAGCCGTGGCTGAAGGCGATTACAATCCGGTGGCGACTTCCCTCACCTTCTCGCCGGGCAGCAGTTCAGAACCGTCACGGTCAATGTCAACGGAGATGATTATGCCGAAGGGGACGAGTCGTTCTACCTCGATCTCACGCGAGCCGACGGCGCCACCGTCGCTCGGGGTCGCGGCACGGGCCGATCCTCGACGACGACACCGTTGCCGCATTGCCCACCGTCTCCATCACGATGTTGCCCTGCCCGAAGAGTCCGGCGAAGCCGTCTTCCGGTTCGTCGTGAGTCCTCGCAACCGGCCGCGCAGACGATCCGCGTCTACTATCGCACCGCCGACGGAACCGCCACCGCTTGGGAGCAAGACTATCAGGAGATTCCCAGCGGCTACGTCGACATCACCGCCGGGCATAGCGCGGCGGCCTTCGACGTGGTCGTACTCTCCGACAGTCTGCCGGAAGCCGATGAAGTTTTCTTTGTCGACGTGACGTACGCCGTCGAGCCTTCGACCGGCACCGTCCTCGAGATTGTCAAATCCCGCGGCGTAGGCACGATTCTCGACAACGACACCCGGCCCGACGTCTCGATCAACGACGTCGCCCTGCCGGAAGGCCCGGACGGATACCAGACCCTCTTTCCATTCGTCGTCGCGTTGTCCGAACCGGCACCGGAAAGTCTCACCGTGTGGTACCGACTCCCCGGTGCACAATCGAGCCTGATGCTGGATTTCTCCCCCGGCCAGATCTCGCGCACCATCGAGGTTCCCGTCACGGGGGACGACCTCGCCGAACCGGACGAGACCTTTTTCGTGGATCTGACCCAGGCGCGCTGGGGTTCATCCGGCCCCTACGCCACCCTCGCGCGCAGCCGCGGCATCGGCACGATCCTTGACGACGACACGCTTCCCAGCGTCTCGATCAACGACGTCACACTGCCCGAAGGGCCGGACGGTTACGTGACGCCATTCACTTTTACCGTCACACTCTCCGAGCCGGCTCCGCAGAGCATGACCGTAGCCTATCGCACCCCGGAGTCCGAGACGAACCTCTATCTCGGCTTCTCCCCCGGCGAAACGTCCAAGACGATCATCGTCCCCATCTCGGGCGACCCCCTTCCCGAACCCGACCAGACCTTTTTTGTCGACCTCCGCTGGGCGCAGGCTTCCGGCAGGTATGCCACGATCACGCGCAGCCGCGGCGTCGGCACGATCCTCGACGACGACACGCTACCCACCGTGTCGATCGACGATGTGACGCAGCTTGAGGGTCCCGCCGGCGCAACCACGCCGATGGTTTTCACGGTCTCCCTCTCGCGTCCGGCCGCTGCGCCGACCGAGGTGCGATTCGTGGTGTCGGAAGGAAGTGCCGCTGCCGAAGAAGACTTCCAATACCTATCGAGCTATCTCATTTTCAATCCGGGCGAGCAGTTCCGCACAATCGCGGTCACGGTCCACGGCGACGATCTGCCCGAGCCGGACGAGACCTTCTCCGTTCGACTCTGGCAGGCCGACGCGGCACGCATCGCCGACGGCGAGGGCGTCGGCACCATGCTTAACGACGACGGCGGCGACCTGGACGTTTCTATCGACGACGTCGTTCAACTCGAAGGAGCCGACGGCGCCACCGGCAGTTTTGTCTTCACGGTCGCCCTCTCCGAGCCGAGCCCCTGGTCATTGCCCGTGAACTTCATGCTCGGCGACGGCACGGCGCAACGGTGAGGACTACACTAGGACTGCAGAGTCAATTGACGTTTTTACCGGGCGAACGGTCCCGAGTCGTTCCATCGAAGTCCTTGGCGATTCGTGGCCCGAGGCGGATGAATTCTTCTACGTCGATCTCGTCGAGGCCGACGCGGCAACCATGCCGTACCGCGCGTACGGGGACGATCCTCGACGACGACTCCCCGCCCATGCCCACGGTCTCCATCCACAACGCCACGGCCTGGAAGGCGATTCCGGTGCCGCGCGCTTTCGTTCCTCGTGACGCTCTCGGAACCGGCCGAACACACCGTCATTGTCCACTTCCGCACCGCAGACGGAGCGCGCGCCGGACAGGACTACGCCGCAGGAATGGACGTATTGACGTTCTCCCCGGCGAAACGAGCCAAGCCATCGACATCTCGGTCTTCGGCGATTCGCGTTCGTCGAACCGGACGAAACCTTCTCCGTCCTTCTCTGGTACGTCGAGGGCGCAACCATTTCCGACGGGCTGGGTGTCGGCACGATTCTCGACGACGATGCCGGGCCAACCGTGTCGATCGGCAATGCCATCGGTTTCGAGACCGGCATTTTCTCCTTTTCCCGTGATCCTGTCCGGAAGCCAGCACGCAAACGGTCACCGTCGACTATCGCACCGCCGACGCAACGGCGAAGGCCGGCTGAAGACTAATCTCCGCCGCCGGAACGGTCGTGTTTCCGCCGGGCGTCCGCTCCCAGAACGTGCTCGTGGCCATTACCAGCGACACTGCGCCGAGCCGGATGAGATTCTTCCATGTGTGCCTCGTCCATGCCGACAGAGCGACCATCGAAACCGGCCGCGGGACCGGACGGATCATGAACGACGATGCCGATCCCACGGCGCCGCTCGCGCAGCCGGTCTTCTGGATCGGCCCTGCCACGGCAGTGGAGAGAGAGAGTCTCGATTCTTCTTCGCTCTTCGTCTGGATTGATGATGTCACGCTTCGGGAAGGCGACCAGGGCGTCACGTCCTTTGTCTTTACGGTCTCGCTCTCCGCCCCACCCAGCGAACCGATCACGGTGGACTATCACACCGCCGATGGCACGGCGCGAGCCGGCCACGACTATGGTCAGAACTGGGGGCAAGTCCTCTTCGACCCCAATCTTCCCGGTTCCATGTCCCAGACGATTGTCATCGACGTTTTGGGGGATGAACAGCCCGAGCCCGACGAGACGTTTTTCGTCCACCTTGACTACGCATCCGGCGGGGTGACCATCGCCGATGGTTACGGGATCGGAACGATCCTCGACGACGATACGCCGCCTACGGTCGTAATCGAAGACGCGGTGGTGGTCGAGGGAAACGGCGGTGCTACCGCGGTGCTCACGGTCGCACTCTCCGAGCCGGCCGCCGAACAGGTTGTCGTCTTTTTCGCGACCGCCGATGGAACCGCCAGGCTCCTCGAAGACTACCTGCCGGCCGCAAGCCAACTGGTCTTCCCTGCAGGGAGCCAGTACCAACCGTTGTTCCTTTCGATCCAATCCGACTCGGATCTCGAATCCGACGAGGTCTTTTACGTCGATCTCCTCGAAGCAACGGGCGCTACGATCGCCAGAGGCCGGGCCGCCGTCACGATCCTCGACGACGACGGCCCCACGCTTTCCATCGACGGCGTACGAGCCTATGAGGGCGCAGGGGCAGACGCCTGGTTTACGTTCACCGTCACCCTCTCCCAGCCTTCGCCCGCCACCGTCTTCGTCGACTACTCCACGGCCGACGGAACGGCCCTCGCCGGCCCCGACTACTCTTTTGCAAGCGACACTCTCTCCTTCGCGCCCGGCGAAACGTCGGCTGAGATCTCCATCCGGGTGTTGGACGACCCGTTTACCGAGCCCGACGAGATCTTCTTCGTCAACCTCTTGCAGGCCACAGGTGCAACGATCCTCAACGGCAGGGCTGCCGGCATCATCGTCGATGCCGGCCCGGAAGTGTCCGTCGGCGACGTCGCGATCCTGGAAAGCGATAGCGGAGAAACAGCCTTTGCGGAATTCACCGTGTCGCTCTCCGAACCGGCCATCGGAGCGATCCTTGTCGGCTACGCCACGTCCGACGGAACGGCTCACGACGGAGAAGACTACGAGGCCGCATCGGGTCAGTTGGAATTTCTGCCGGGTGAGCAACACAAGACCATCTGATTCGCATTCGATGGCGACTCGCCGCTGGAAGCATCGGAGACTTTTCGTGTCAGGCTGGCGGAAGCGTTCGCCGCGACGGTCGTCCGGGTCAGGGCGATCGGCACGATCTTCGACGACGATACCGGTCCTGATATTTCGATCGGCGACGCGGCCCCTGCCGAGGGCTACACCGGCAGCATGCCCTTGTCTTCACCGTTTCCTCTCGCAGCCCGCCACGAGCCGGTTACCGTCAACTACCGCACCGCTGACGGCACCGCTACGTCCTGGCAAGACCAGACTATACGTACCGATCGGGCCAACTCATCTTCGCCCCGGCGAGTCGTTCAAAACCATCACCGTCACGGTCACCGCCGATGCTCTCCCCGAAGGCGCATTTCAGACGTTCACGTCGTTCTCACCCAGGCCTCAGGGCGGCAGGAATCCTCGGCGGCCGCGGCGAGGGAACCATCCTCGGCGACGATAGCGGCCTGTCCGTTTCCATCGACGACGTCACCGGCTACGAAGGGCCGCCGGGCTACCAGAGCCCCTTCGTATTCACCGTCTCCTGTCTGAACCCGCTGGCTGGCCCATCGTTGTGCCCTTCGTGTGCAGCGACGGCACCGCGATCCGAACGCAGGATTACCAGCCTGTGGAAGGGCAATTGAGCTTCGCCGTGGGCGAGCAGTACAAGACGATCAGCATCCCCGTCAACGGCGACGAGTACCGCGAAGCCGGCGAAAGCTTTGCCGTCAAGCTCTTGAACTACGGCGCCTACACGATCGCCGACGGTGTCGGCACCGGCACGATCCTCGACGACGACACCCGCCGTCGGTCTCCATCGACGATGTCACCGCCTACGAAGGACCGCCGGGCTACCAGGGTGCGTTCGTGTTCACCGTCTCCTCTCCGAGCCTCGCTGGCCGATCACGGTGCCCGTATCGAGCGACGGCACGGCAGTCCGTCCGGACGACTACCAGCCGCTCTACTCGGAGCGTACCCGCTCGGCGAACAGTACAAGACGACTTCGATCCTGGTCAACGGCGATGCCGTGGCCGAAGCCGACGAGACCTTTCGGTCAAGTCCAGGCACTCTCTTTACGGCGATTACCTGGTCGCAGACGGCGAAGGGGTGGCAACGATCCTCGACGACGACACCGGTCCCACCGTCTCGATCAACGACGTGACCCAATATGAAGGATTCTCCGAACCACACAGTACTTCTTCACCGTCTCTTTCCGAACCCGCTCGCTGGCCGACGACGTGGCCTACGTCTGCAGCAGATGCACTGCCGTCCGAAACCAGGACTACCAATCGGTTTATTCCCAGGTGTCCTTCGCCGTCGGCGAGCAGCTCAAGACCATCTCCATCCTCGTGCCGGGCGACCACCAGCCGGAGCCCGATGAAGTGCTTCACAAGCTCAGCGGCCGCCGGCTGCCGCATTGCCGACGGCGAGGGCATCGGCACGATCCTCGACGAGACGATACCCCACCGTTCCCCGCGGAAGTCTCGATCGACGACGTCACGCAATATGAAGTACTCCTCTGGGCCACGCAGTACTTCGTTTTCACCGTGACCTCTACCGAGTCCGCCGTGGCCAATTCAGGTCGAGTACATCACCGCTCAGGGCACGGCAAGCCTCGATGAGGACTTCCTCTCCCTTCGGCGGGATCCCGACTTTCAATATTGGCGAACAGTCGCGAGCATCACCGTGCCGGTCCTCGGCGATACCCTCGAGGCCGACGAGGTCTTCTTCGTCAATCTCCGACAGGCCACGGGGGCCCGCATCGTCGGTGGTCGCGGCGTCGGCACGATCCTCGACGACGACACGCTACCCACCGTGTCGATCGACGATGTGACGCAGCTTGAGTCCTGCCGGGCGCAACCACGCCGATGGTTTTCACGGTCTCCCTCTCGCGTCCGGCCGCTGCGCCGACCGAGGTGCGATTCGTGGTGTCGGAAGGAGTGCCGCTGCCGAAGAAGACTTCCAATACCTATCGAGCTAATCTCATTTTCAATCCGGGCGAGCAGTTCCGCACAATCGCGGTCACGGTCCACGGCGACGAGCGGAGCCGGACGAGACCTTCTCCGTTCGACTCTGGCAGGCCGACGCGGCACGCATCGCCGACGGCGAGGGCGTCGGCACCATGCTTAACGACGACGGCGGCGACCTGGACGTTTCGATCGACGACGTCGTTCAACTCGAAGGAGCCGACGGGCGCTGGCCACCGGCAGTTTTGTTCACGGTCGCCTTCCGAGCCGAGCCCCTGTCACGCCCGTGAACTTCATGTCGCTGGCGACGGCACGGCAAAGCGATCGAAGACTTCCAGCCGATCAGCGGCCAGATCACGTTTAATCCGGGCGAGCACCAGACGATCGCGGTTCCTGCCCGGCGATGCAAACGCCGAGTCCGACGAGACCTTCTTCGTCAACGTTCGCCTGGGCGTCTGCCGCCAACATCGTCAAAGGCCAGGGCACCGGCACGATCCTCGACGACGACACCCTCCCCGGCCTCACCATCAACGACGTCGCTCGCCCTGGAGGGAAACGACGGAGCCACGACCTACTTCGCCTTCATCCTCTCTCTCGGACCCGGCCGCTCAAGCCGGTCTCCGTGAATCTCGGCACCGTGGAAGGCACCGCCCGCTCCGGCGACGATTTCTACCCGCTGGGCACGATGGTCACTTTCGCTCCTGGCGAGCAATCGCGGATCCTGTCGATTGCGGTCCCCGGAGACCTGTTCGACGAGCCCGATGAGGTGTTCTACGTCCGCCTGTGGGATGCCCAAGGAGCCACGATCCTGGACGGGCTCGGGGAAGGCAGAATCCTCGACGACGACAGCGGCCCCGTCGTCTCGATCGAAGAGGCGGCCGTGATCGAGGGCGACAGCGGCAGCGGTATGGCGACGGCTTTCTTCACCGTTGCCCTCTCCGAACCGGCCGCCGCCGTCGTGGTGGTCGACTATGCAACTGCCGACGGAAGGCCGTCGCCGGCGACGACTACCTCCCCGTCCTCGGCTCGGTCGTTTTCCAGCCCGGCGAGCAGTTTCCGCAGACGACATGGTTCTGGTCTACGGCGACGAAGCCATCGAGCCCGGCGAAAGCTTCTTCCTCAATCTGGTGCGCCGAGGCGGCACCATCGGCCAAGGCCGCTGCCGAAGGCCGGATTCTCAACGACGATACCGAAATCAGCATCGGCGACGTGGCACGCCGAAGGCGACGACGGCTTCACCCCCCTGCAATTCACCCTCAGATTGTCCGCCCCTTGCGACGTGCCTGTGTCGGTGAGGTCTACGGGCTGACGGCACTGCCGACGCCGCCGACTATGCCCATCCAAGGGCTGCCGCCCGTGTTTGACCCCGGCGTCATGAGATCGTCGTTCCTGTCAACGTCTTCGGCGACACTTTGATCGAACCGGATGAAACTTTCTTCGCAACCTCTCCGCCGCCAGCCAACCCCCTGGCGAACTCGCAGGCCGTCGGTACGATTCTCAACGACGACTATCCGCCGACGCTCCTGGAAATTCGCTACGCCAACCGCTACCGGGTTCATGGTCCAGTTCAACGGCCCACTCGACATGGACGTTCTTGAACCTTTATGACCAAGGGGGATATTCGGCCCCGCCGACCTGACCTCGTCGATGCCGGTACCGGCGTCATTTCAGGTCTGCTGGTCGTCGCCAGACCGGCGGCAAGCAACGTTCATTGCGATCGCCGGCGTTTTGCCCGCCGATAGCTATACCGCCACGCTCACCAGCGCGCGACTGCGTTTCGGGACGTTTTCGGGAACCTTCTCGATGGCGAAGCTCGACGGGCCCCGGGCGGCGACTACGTGGCCGAGTTCGTCGTTGCTTCGCCGTCCGGGCGCGGTCACGGTCAGCCTACCCAACTTCGCTCGCGGCTACGGCCAGCTCGTCCAGTTGCTGGCCGATAATCCAACGGCCGGCATTCCTCTTCTGGTCAGCGACGGTTTCGGGCTGTCGTCTCTCGACATGCAATTGCACTACGATCCCTGCTGCTGGAGATTACGGACTTTGTCCTCGACCCTGCCGCGGCGGCCGGCGAAGCGCGGAGGCGGCATTGTCCTTGCCATCGCCCGGCATCGCCATCCTTACGGTCGACACGACAAGGCCGGCTCCACCGCGGGCCAGCTTGTTCAGTTCCTTTGCGGCGACCGTTCCCGACACCGCCCCCTACGCGGCGAAGCACGCTGGACATTGCCGATTTGCACGTATTCAGCAACGCCTCCGGTCTGCCCGAAGTACCTTCCATCGACGACGATGGCATCCACGTTGCGGCCTTCTTCGGCGACACCAGCGGCAGCGGCAGTTACAACTCGCCTGACGCAACGCTGACCCGCCGAATCATCGGCCAGGTAAACACGGGCTTCTCGGCCTACCGTCTCGCCGATCCGACCCTGATCGCCGACATCACCCTCGAGGAAGCGCCATCCAGTCGAACGACACGACCAACATCCGCCGCGCCATCATCGGCAGGTTCCGGTGCCCAACATTCCGCCACTTCCTTCCGGACTCACACCTCCGCCGCAAAGCGGCCTCGACCCCAAGGTCTTCATTCCTCGTGATCTGTCCGGGGCCGCCGGCCAGTCGATTTCCGTCCCGGTCAAAATCGAGGTCACCGAACCGCTGGGCATCACGGTGAGCGGCTTTGATATCTTGATCGAATTCGATCCCAACGTCTTGGCGATCGAGTCCTCCGCGTTGGGGGCACTCTTCACCGGCAGCGATCTGACGCTGAGTGCCTGGCCGCAAGAGCCGGGCAGGATCATTTTCTCCGCCGATGCCATCAACGGATCGACGCTTTTCCCGCAAGGGACCTTGGGCGACCTGTTGACGATCCATTTCGCAATCGCCGCGGGCGCGCCGGCGGGCGCCTCTCCAATCAACCTCCTCTTCTCCCACAACAGCGGCACCACCGGCCTGTTTGACAACACCACCGCCGCGCTGAGTCTGAACCCGCTTCCCACCAACGATCCCGCCGACGAAATCGACGGAAGCCTGATCATCACCGACTCGGGCGCCACGGTCGTTGGCCGCCATGTCTTCTACAACAATTCGTACTTTGATGGCAAAGATCCCGCAGCCGGCTTGAGCGACGACGACGCGATTGCGCTGCGTGTCGCCGCGGAAGATAGCGGCACATACCTGGGGAGCAATAACCAGTCGCAGCTTATCGACGCGACCAAGTCGTGGAGCACGAATGCCTGGGTCGGCTATTGGATCGTCAATCCGACGGATGGCAGCCACGGACGGATCACCGCCAATACGGCCGACACGATTACCGCCACGCTCGCCCGCGGCGCCGAGAACGACTGGGACAGCGGCGACGGATACAAGATCGTCCGCAGCAAGACACCCCTGGTGGCAGGCGAGAAGGCCACGTTCGACCATTACTCGAATTACAGTCTTGGGCTCAACGGGATCATGGTCGACATCGCCGGCCTGCCGGCCGGGGCAGTGCTCGGCACGGAGGACTTCTCGTTCCACGTGGGCAACAGCAATACTCCGGGGTCGTGGCAGACGCTTGCCCAGGCGTCGATCGCGCTACCCACGATCGCAGCACCTCGCGAACTGGCGGACCAGCCGGGTGTGAGCCGCATCACCCTGACCTGGCCAGACAATGCCATCGTGAAGCGTTGGCTGCAGGTGACGGTGCTGGCTACGCCGCAGACGGGCCTGGCGGCTGCCGACGAGTTTTTCTTCGGCAATGCGGTGGGCGAGACGGGCAATTCTTCGAGCGACGCGCTGGTGAACCTGTCGGACGTGATCCTGACTCGGAACAACCAGACCGGGTTCAGCTTCGCGGAGATCACGAATGCCTACGATGTGAATCGCGACCGGCTTGTGAACCTTTCGGATGTGATTCTCACGCGGAACAACCAGTCGGGTTTCAATCCGCTGCTTTTGATCGATCTGACCGCCTACAGTCCCCCGGGCGCGCAGGCGAGCATGGTGGATGGAGCGATTGAGGAGATGGCGGAGGAGACGAACCTCGAGGCGCAACTGGCCACGTGGTACGACCCAATCGAGCGGCAGAAGAAGCCGACCGAGAATTTCGCGCAACAGTCGGCCGTCGACCGGCTCTTCGCCGCGGGGCTGTGGAACCCCCATTAAGAGTCATCTCAGAAACCTCGCGAGGCGAGGGGGACGGGCAGGTGTGTGCTTCGAAAACTCCGTAATACGGGCCAGTCTCTCCGACCGTTTTAGGATAGGCATTCGATTTCTTGAAAATGCTGTCGAGGGGCTTGACACAGGCGGTGCGATTCTGCATTGTAAAGGCGTTGCGGTAGCCTCGGCATTTAGGGCAACGCGTAACGACGCGGCGGCCGAGAGGCAGGTTCGAGTGAACCGCTCGCTGGCTGATCGGTAGAGTCCGCTGACGCCGACTTACCCTGTGTGCAAACGGAGATGGTTTCCGATGCGACGAATCACGAGAACTTTCCGGGCGATGGCGGCGGTGGGCCTGCTGGTATGTTTCCCGGCCGCGGCCGACGCCGCCACGATCAACGTCGGCACCGTCGAGCTCTGGGAGAATATGCCGAACCAGTCGTGGCAGTTCTTTGTTTCGGGTGGTGAGCAGGTTGGGGGACTTGAATTCGACATTCAGGTTGGCGACGGAGGCGCTGCGAATGGCGGTACAGACGTCGGACCGACGATTACCAGTGTCAATTTGCTTAACGGCAGCATTTTTGACGTTCCAGCGTACGATCCATTCCAATACACTCAAGAATCCCAGCCGTTGCTTTTTCAGAAGAGCGTAACGTTTTTTGAAATTGAGACAGTTCCAGCCACTGGCTTGATTGCTACGGTGACTTTTGATACCACGGGCATTTTTGCCGGGACTGAGATGCCACTGCTCCTTTCAGGTGTCAAGAACCAGTTCAATACGCATTTTACAGATGTCAACGGCACCGATATGGCGACAGTCGTCACGAATGGCACGATCGTCATCAACGCCATTCCAGAGCCGGCCAGTCTCATTCATGTGTCTGCGTTGGCCTTGATCGGCGCGGTTATCTTCTGGCGAAGAAGGTCGCGGTAGCGAGCTCTAAGCCGCTCAGCCAACTCTGAAGGTTGCAGGTTCTTCGCAACCACGGGCGTCGGTGTCGTTCTCATGGCACGCTGGGCCTAATTCGCGGATCAATACCGACCCGATATCGCCCACGGAGCCTACACCGCAGCTCTTAAGGGTTGGATGCAATAGTGCTGATCGATCTACACAGCGCCCGCCGCTTATTGTGCCGCCAATCCGAAGCTTCGCTTGCAGTCTGCCGCTCTCTTGAAGCACGACGGCGTCAGTTTGGGGTTTGATCTCCGCAAGCCCCGGGCGTGTCGACCCCGGTCTCCGATAAGAAGTACCGTGCAATCCGGATACCGTGACAAAAACTCTGCGCTGCAGTACCGGCCTCGTGTCGGTGGGAGCGACGACCGCCGGGTAACAGAGCGATCAATTGCGGCTTCCGTTGGGCAAGCCCGAGTCGCAGCCTTTTCGCGCGTTAGCGGCGCTGTTGCAAAGCCGTGATCCTCTTGCCCAAGAGCCATCCTCTGCCCGAAGAGTGTATCGATCGCGGCGGTGCTGGCTCTTTGTTGCCTTCCGGCGACCCCGATGATTCGGCGCGGTGCGAAAAGCTCCAGATCGGCGAGCAACGGCCGTCCGTCGTTGCGTCGCCGTCGGGCTCACATCATCGGCCGCCAACTCGGCGACGGCCACGTCCACCGTGCTCGCCCGAGCAACTGTAGGCGTAGGCCGTCAGATCGATCAGTCGCGCTTGAAGTGAATCCCGACTGGTTGTTCCGCGAGGAGGATCACATCACTCAGATTCACCCGCAGGTCGATTATCGTACGGATTTGTGATGTCTGCTTGCTGAAGCCGGTCTGGTTGTTGCGAGTGAGTATCACGTCGGAAAGATTGACCAACGCGTCGTCGGTGGAATTGCCCGTCTCGCCGGTAGCGTGCCGAAAAAGTCGTCAGCGGCTGTCAGGCCGGTATTCGGCGTCGCCAGCACCGTTGCCCCGGAGCCATTGCTTCTGGATGGCGCGTCCGGCCAGACGAGGCTGACACGACTCACGCCGGGCTGGTCCATGGAAATCTCGCGTTGCGCGATGGCAGGCATCGCGATCGACGCCTCGGCGAGTGTTTGCCAGCTCTCCGGTGTATCGCTGTTGCCGACGCGGAACGAAAATCGTCCGTGGTGAGCGATACCCCTCGCCGGCAGGCCGGCGATATCGATCATCACACCGTTGATTCCGAGGCTGTAGCTCGTATAGTTGTCAAACGTCGCCGCCTCCCCTGCCACCAGCGGAGACTTCGCTCGCACGATTTTGTATGCATCGCCCACGTCCCAGTCATTCTCGTCGCCGCCCCCGAGGACGGCCGTGATGGTGTCGGCCGTATTCCCTGCAATCCTCCCTCGGCTCCCATCCGTGAGATTGACTACCCAATAGCCCACCCAAGCATCCGTAGTCCAGGACTTTGTGGCATCGTTGAGAGCGGTCGCGTCGCCCGAGCCCGTATGGGAGCCGCTCTCTTCCACGCTCAGGCCAAAGCGATCGCGTAGTCGTCCGCCGCACTGGCCGCTGGATCGTTGTTGTCGAAAGCCGAGTTGTTGTAGAACATACCGGCCGACAACACTGGCCTACCTTGCCACCACCGGGTCGGCGGTAATCATCGTCGAGACGGTGCTGCCCTGATACTGCGGGTCGGCCTTCGAACATGCTCACGGTGATCTGGGCCGGCTGCTCCCTTCGGGGATGCCATCGTCGATCGCGGTGACGCGGATTGCCTGGGGCGAGCTCAATTCTGCGTGAACGTTACAAAGGCGTTGTCGGATTCGCGGCGTCAACAATCGTGACGTCCGGATCCTTGCTGTCGAAGTAAACGGTCACCTCTTCCCGCAACTCCCCGTCCCACCTGGATCGGTTCCGGCTTCAGCTGTTCAGGGCGACCCAGTAGTTTACGTCCAGCGCCCTCGACGGCAACGATCGAATTGACCACGTTCTCGCCCGCCGCATCCTCCGAAATGGTGATGCCGGCCGCATCGTTGTCGAGAATCGTCACTTGTGACGCTCTGGATCAGCGGCGACGTCGGATACCTGGCATCGAAGACCGTGCCCGTGATCGCGTGCGTGATCCTGCCTGTGTGGGGCCTTCCTCCAGCGAGTCGTCAAAGGCACGGACGGTGACCGTCGGAGTCAGGTCGGTAAAGGAGAGAACGAGCGAGGAACCATAGGTCGTGCCGCCGTCGGCTTTGAGCTCGAGTTAACGGGAACCGGCGGTGACGGTGATCTCGACCGGGCCGCCGACCGGCGCAAGATCAAGGCGATCTGGTACGTGTCGGTATCCGCGCCTTCCACGACGAGTGTCGCTCTGGTTTTCGTCTCGGTGATCGTCACGTGGCCGAGGTCGTCGTCGGTGATGTTGACCGGCAGCACTGTTTGCCCAACCGTGGTGAGCCCGTCAATCAAGGTGTGGACAAGCTGGACCTGGTGCGGCCCTCATCAAAGATCGTTGAGCAGTGACTTCACCGGCTGGGGGTGGTCCATTCGCCAGCAAGGAATACCCACCAGTTGTCAATGCCCCAACTGTCCGGATTGGAGATGTGCACCTGACTTCTGTCGGCAATATCTTCGATGATGACCACGCTGTCCTCTGCGGGTGGACTGCTGAGCTTCACCCAATACGTGACCGTTCTTCAACGCCCCTCGCTGACGTTCATCGATTCAATGACATTATTGCCCGCCGGTCGCTCGTGGCGTAACCACGCTTACGTCATCGTCGGCGATGCTGACTTCCATGTCGGGGACAGCCAGACCGTCGTAGGCTGGGTCATGCTCGTGACCGTATGGGTGATCGTCCCCGTGTGAGGGGCCCTCACTTGGCGAATCGTCTTCTCCGGTAACGAGAACCGTCTGCGCATGTCCCAGTTGGCCGGCGTGAACACTGGCGTGCTGCTCCGTCGGCACGGTTTCCGCTCGGACCTGCCCGTCCGTATTGGCGAGCTGCACGGTGACGTCGGCGGTCGTTCGCCGGTCAGCACCACCCGTATACGTATCCTCACCTTCTCGGCCACCTGGGTCGATCCGGCCGAGTGCCGAATTCGTACCCCGGGGCCGGGGTCAACAAGGCTGGTCCTTGAGCGGATTGAGATCGAAGTAGACCGTCCTGGCGCTGACCGGCGTGCCGTTGTAGAGGCCCCAGTCCTGGAAATCGAAGTGGACGCGGTTGAAATAGCCGTCCTCGCCCATAGAAAGAATAAAACCAGCCGCTGGTTAAAAGGTCTGAACCAGGCCGCCGTCGAGCGTTGTCGCTTCGTCCGTTTCGATGTCCAGCACGAGCCACTGCAGGTTGGGTGAACCAGTTCGACCTCTTCGCCCAGTTCCCCATTTGGCAGGACCTTCTTGACAGGCGTGCACCTCGTCAATCGTGAACACCAGGGCAGGAACAGTTCCGCCAGCCGCGCACAGCTCGGTCGTTGCGTAGTTGTCGTCGCCCTCATCGAGCAAGCCGTTGCCGTTGCTGTCCAGCCCGAGCTGCAGTGCTAACTGCTCGGAGATCACGCTGATCTGGGCGGCGGTGTCGAGAAAGTGCCCTCGCGGCCGACGCCGTTCTGAATGGCGGTGAGGAAGGAATGTCGGCCCAGACGGGCGGTTCATCGTTCACGGGTCCACCATGTAGTCCATGGGGTCGAAGGCGGAAGCCGGTTGTCGACCGCTAGCGCGTAGCGGTGCTGTTCAAAATTGAGGTCCGCTTCCGCCATGTCCTCGCTGAAGTCGGTCTTCATGTAGATGTCTTCCAACGCAACCTCGCACTTCCGGACCAGCCGGTCATGTCGAGCGTGGTCACGCAGTAAACCGTAGCCGGCATGCCGGCGAGGCCCCAGGGGCCGAAGATGCTGAAGTCGTTGTTGGCGTCGGACTGGATGCGGGTGTCGAAGAGGGTGTGGCGGATTCCGCTGGTGTAGGCGAAGTCGAAGCGGTAGTCGACCGAGATGTCCATGTCGTGGTAGCCGGCCACGCCTACCTCGGAAGGTGCCCTGCGTTTCGTAGCCGAGGGTCGACTGTTCCATGTCCCCAACGGCGGACGCCATCGCCAACACGCTGTTGGCCGGTGTCGAGCAGGGAAGGTGTTGAAGATACTCGGCCCAACGCTTGTCCAGCCCGTGCCGGAGCCGATACCCAGATCAGCCATCTCGGATCGCCAGCGCGAAGTTGAGCGTCGCGCCCATGTCCTGGAAGTGGACATCCAGTCGGCCATCCGTGACCGCGACGGTGTAGCTTTTCACAATGACCTGACCAGCTGCCGTGTCGATCAGGGTGCGCCGAAGAGGTCTCGCCCTCGAACCACGGCTTCATCTCGTCGTGCGGGTCCACGGATCGCCCAGATGGACTTCCACCTGGTATGTGCCGTTGGGAAGTGTGCGGCTGAAGGCCGGCTTGTGCGGTAGAGACGGAGACGAAATCGCGATTCAGGTTGATGGTGGCGCGTCGACGGCTGCCAGCGTTGCGGCCGGCTGCCATCGACACGTCGTCGAGATGGCGCCCGTGGATGCGGCCTCGAACCCGGATTCACTGGGGATCCAGCCGACCCGAAGTCGTAGCGACCAGGCGGCGGCGCCCCATCTTTGATCGCTCCAGTCCAGCGCGGCAGTCCAGGGCCACGTTGTCGGACAGGCCCAACTCGATCGTGCCGCCGGAGAGCATCGTTCGCAGTTCAAGTTGTTCGAATCGGCCCAGCGATTTCCGCCGACCTCCTCCCCGGTCGAACGGCGTCGTCCTCGCTTTGTTTGTCGTTGTCGATTCTGCCAGCACTTACCAAACCCGCTGCGGGATTGGCCATGGCCGCCCCCGAAAATCCAAGAAGTATGCCCATGCAATCTATGCCAAATAGCTCCGCCCTGTCAACAGAAAGCCATGAAAAATCGAACCTACCGCATGGGCATATTCCTTAACACCTAAGAGTCATTTGCCAGGGCTCCGGCAGATGTAATGGCTAAATTGGGTACATATGCGTAGGCTGGTGGCGGAGAAGAGACGCAGGAGACGCGAGTACATGACGGTCTTCATGAGCGGAAAGCAGAAGCCACGTGCCAGCCGATTTCTCCACCGGCCCTGCGCCAGCCGAGAAACCGCCCCGGCGCTTTGTCTGCCAGACCGTCTGGTCGTCGATGCTGTCTTCGATGTTCCAGTCGGGACCGAATTCGTGGGTGCGGACGTCGGCGCGTATAGGCGAAGTGGAGCAGCGGTCCGCCGTAGAAAATGCTTCTGCCGAGTGCAGCCGAGCGACGAACCGGCGCTGATCTCGGTCGTCGAGTCGAAGAACAGTTCCTGGTAGACGTCGTAATCCCAGCGGATCGTCTGTTTGAAGCCGGAATACCGACCTCGAGCGAAGCTCCGCCATCTGCCAGATTGCCAGGCCTTGCCACGAAGACCTCGGACAGGAAGACCGGATAGCCGTCGTCGTGCACGTCGCTGGCGAGGCCCGGATCATGGTCTCGTTAGCCGTTGATCACGAAATCGGAACCACCGACGCGTGCAAACGCTTCCACGCTGTCGGTAAACGCGTACGATCCTTCGATGTAAATCCGATTTCGATCTACCTCATAGTCTGCAGGGCGTCCACAAGCTGTGGACATTGTGAATTGGCACCCAACGAGTATCCATGACATTCCGCTCGAAACAGAACGGCCCGACCTGTGCGGATCTGCGGCAGCGTCATCACCAGCGTGAAGGATCATCAAGACAAAACTGCGCATCGCGAAATCCGGCACGGGAAAGGCGCGCTTAGTCTTCGAGGTCCCGAACCGATGGTGCTGCGCGGACAAACCGTGGCTCAAAAACGCGGGACAGGCACCTCCCCGCGAGACGTTTTCTGCTGGATTACGGGCAGTATCGCGCGGAGCCAGTTCCGTTTTTGAACCATGCCCAAACCGCCGCAGAAGGTGACTGGCCGGTCGGTTGCCCGGTCAGCGTGGGTCAGGCATAGCGGTTCGGCGTCTTGCCGAGGCTACTGGTTCTATCGGATCAGCCGAATTCACGGATCAGGCGCGGAATCCGAGGGTAAGCTTTTCAGGCAATTGCCCTTCCGGGAGCTGGCGCAGCGGAATAATCGACAAAGTTTGACACTGGGCGATGTTCCCTACCGAGTGGGGGAGGCGCGGCCGCAAGAGGCCCTAACAAAACGGGGACAGGCACCTCGCGAAGACGCCGATTCTCCGTGTTCTGCAAATATTGGCTCGGAGCCAGTCCCCGTTTTGTTAGGGCCTTGCAGCAGTGCACACCGGG
Organism: Thermoguttaceae bacterium; assembly: GCA_040768665.1. Lineage (GTDB taxonomy): Bacteria > Planctomycetota > Planctomycetia > Pirellulales > Thermoguttaceae > JABWBD01. Next base: position 138,543 of record JAXGMN010000032.1, on the reverse strand, counting down.
AGAGCTGGTCCGCCCTGCCTGTCATGTGCCGTGAAACGCAGGGGCTGCGCCCTCTGAGGGGGCTTCTGCTATCATGGAGACTCCGGATCAGGCGGGCTTAACGGAGGCATCAGAATGAGAAACCGGCTAGTTCAGGTAATTGCGGCGGTGGCTGTCCTGCACGTCTTCGGTGGCAGACGCCTGGAGTGTCGTCTGGCTTGAGACCGAGCAGATTCACTGACCTCGGCGGCTGAACGACGATGGCCAATTCATCGACAGATGGGCTCGCCCTACCTGCTGGCCGTCGGCCTGGGCATGCCTGTCGACGACGCTACGACGACGGCCAGCATACGTCGCCCGGAGCAAGTACCGGCTGTGGGCTCACACTCGCGACTGGGTTTCGAACGCCTGTCCCGGCCGATTCCAGGTTTTGCTCAACGGCGATCCGGTCGAGCGTACGTTTCGGCCAGTCCGGCAAGTCGGATGGCAATGGGAGGACGGAGGCGTTCATGAGTTGGGCGATCAGGTTCAAGTTCGGCTCCACGATCTGACCGGCTACTACGGACGCTGCGACGTGATTGTGCTCACCGGCGATCTCGATTGAGCGCCTACCGGATTACGCGGCGATCGCCGCCCTCCGCGAGCGCACGGCGCGGTGAGCCGGCAGATCAAGGACATGGGCGAGTGCGACGTCGCCGTGATCGGCGGTGGCACGGCGGTGCGTGGCTGCGGCGCGGCCCGTCTGGGCGGCGAGACCGTGTTGATCCAGAACCGCCCGGTCCTGGGCGGCAACGCGAGCATCGAGGTCTCGTGCCGTAGGTCGGCGTCGGCGCGCGGCGAGCAGGATCCGCTGGATCAAGGAAAGCGGTATCGTTGAAGAATTCCGCGGCAAGGGAGTCCAGACGCTCGAGGAAGCCAAACTCTACTCCGGCCGGCTCATGCGAATGGTCACGGCGGAGCCAGAAATGCGGTTATGCCTGAACACGCACGCAGCAGGCGTCGAGATGAAGTCGCCCGGCGTGATCGCCTCGGTGCTTGCGGTCGACACCACCAGCAGGTCGCAGCGGATGCGGTTCGGTGGAAAGGTGTTCGTGGACTGTACGGGCGATGGCGTCGTCGGGGTAGCCGCGGGAGCCGGGTATCGTCACGGCCGCGAGCCGCGGTCGATGTACAACAGTCGATGGCTCCGGAGAGCGGCGACAAGAAGACGATGGGCAACTCAACTCCGTGCGCCTCGGTGCCAGAAGAGTCGCCGCAACGCGCAGAGCCGCCGGCCTGGGCGATGCGGTTTCCCGCGCGACGGCTTCCACCCGGCCGCCACCCGAGACCTCGGCCAATATCGAGTGGCAGTGGAAGATCGAGCTCGGCCCGGAACGCAGGACACCTATCGCGATGCCGAGGAGATCCGCGACGAACTGTTCGAGCTCGTCTATGGCATGTGGGACCGGCGTGAAGAAGTCCTGCGACCAGCTCGGCGAGAAAGCCGAATGTCACCGGCTGGCATGGGTGGAGCACATCGCGGGCAAGCGCGAGAACATGCCGGCTGATCGGCGACTACGTGCTCAACCAGAACGACATCGCCGACCAGACGGTGTTTTCCCGACCGCGTGGCCTATGGCGGCTGGGGCGTCGACGACCACTGGCCCGGCGGTTTCTTCCACGAGGGGAGCCGGCCCAGCACGACTACAAAGGTGTCCTGCACTCCATCCCCTGCGATCGCTGTACTCGAAAAACATCGACAACCTGCTCATGGCCGGTCGCAACATTTCTGCCAGCCACGTCGCCATGTCGTGCCGCGCGTGATGCTCGCGCGGTGATGGGGCAGGCGACCGGCACGACTGCGGCGATGTGCGTCGGGCACGAGGTTTCGCCGCGGGGCGTCTGCTACGAAGCATCTTGGCGAGCTCCAGCAGCAGCTTCTGAAGGACGGGGCACGTATCGCCCTGCCAAACGGGGATCCCCGCGATCTGGCTCGTTCCGCGTGTATTCGCGTCGAGCGGGAGCCGTTGCCCGGCGGCGAAGCGATGTCGGCGTAATGTCATTAACGGCTACGCCCGCGCCGGCCGACGGCAACGCCAACGCGTGGTCGGCAAGCATCGGCGGAAAGCCTTCACCTGGTGGGTTGAGCTTGCATGGCCAGCATGCAGCAATTCAATGTCGTTCACGTCACATTCCGACGAATGAGCGATCGCCGCGGCGGTTGCGGTCGAAGCCCGCCGGGACGACCAGTGGGGCGACTGGTCGAAGTCTCGAAGATCGCCGCCGCCACGTGCTGGGATTGGATCGCGCGCGGCGACTGCGCTTGCGCGTGGTTCTTCTCGAGGCAGGTAAGGAAGAGCCGGGCATTTGCGAGATCCGGGTCTACGACGAGCCGCAAGCGGTTGTCGAGACCGCCCGGCGGCGACGCCCACGCCATGAATCTTCCCGACGGCGATCGGCCTGCCGTGGGACGACTCAGCGGTCTGGGTCACGAACCTCGATCTACGCAAGCTGCCGGGCATCGTCGTCGACAGCTCGCGGGCAGGGGCGGAACAGGGCGTGGGCCAACTCGGACACACCCACCCGTACGTCGGCGACGGTTATCCGCACGACTTGAACGCCGCCGGACGAAGTCGCTCCGCTTTGTGCTGACGATCCTGAAGCCAGGAAATACGAGCTGCGTCTGGCGTATTCCGCGTTCGGCAACCGTGCGATCAACGTGCCGGTGACGATCGAATGGCCCGGTGGTACGAAGACGCTGCATATGAACCAGCGTCTGCAACCACCGATCGATGAGTTGTTCTGCCCCTTGGGGCAATTTGATCTCGACGCCGGGAGCGACGTGGTTGTGCGGGTCACTACCGAGGGCACCGACGGGTACGTGTCGGCGGACGCCGTGCAGGCGGTGATCCATTGAAGCGGCGCGATTCGCTTACCTCGGGATCTCCACGATCGCCCCACGATCCACCGATTCCTGCGCCGAGAGGCAAAGCACAACCGACCATCTCCCATCGGCGCCGGACACCGGCGGGTCGGTGCCTTGCTGGATAGCACGGACCAAGGCGGCGATCTGCTGGTTCAGTTCTACAACCTCGCCGGTCACCTCGCCAAAGGGAACCTCGGTAAGCTGCTCACCGGTGAGATATCGCAGCCCGAACGTCGGCACCGGCGAGCGCGCATCGGGGGCGCTCCAGTTGGCCCAGATGGCGCCCGAGGTTCCGGTGACTTTACACGTCGCATGATGTTCGAAAGCGGCAAGGGTCTGTGTCACCACGGCATAGGCGCCGCCGCGGAAATTGACCACGGCCGAAAAGTTGTCCTGCAGCTCCGGATGGTCCGGCTGGCGCGAATTGGCGCGGGCGTAGACGGAGACCGGTTCCCCGTGTGCCGAGAGATACCAGCGGGCGAGATCGAAGAAGTGGATCGGTTCCTCGAGAATCCAGTTGCCCACTCGGTTGATATCAAACCGCCAACCCTCGGAACCATAGCGGTATGGGAATCGCGATAGTTCCAGGAGCACGTACTGTGGAGTGCCGACCGCGCCTTCGTCGATCAACTGCTTGACTTTTCCCCAGAGCATCGAGAGCCTCAGCTCATGATCGACGGCGAGCACTTTTCCCTGCTCTGCAGCCAGCGCGACGAGTTCGTCGCAGTGCTGGATGGAGATTGCCATCGGCTTCTCGAGGAAGACGTGTTTGCCGGCCTCCAGGGCAGCCTTGCCGACTTCGTAGTGGAGATGGCTGGGCAGGACGCAGTCGATCACGTCGATGTCGTCCCGCTCGATCACCCGTCGATAATCGTCGTAAACGTCGGCGGCAGGGTGCGAGGCTTTCGCCGCTGCCCGGTTCTCCTCCGAGCGGTCGGCCACGGCGGCCAGCACGGCCCCGGCCGCGCCATTTATCGCCTTGGCGTGGTGGGCTCCCCAAAGTCCGCATCCGATCAGGCCGAAACGAAGCTCGCTCATTCGGGCAACTCCTCATCTTTCGTTTCCGGGGCAATCCACAACAGCAGCAGACCGACGATGAACAAGAGGGCCATTGAAGCGACCGCCCAGCGGAAGCCGAAGAATGCCCGCATCTCGCCGCGGATAAGCAGCAGCCCCGCTGATCCGAGTCGGCCGACATTGAAGCAGAAGCTCGCGCCGGTGGCCCGCAACCGCGTGGGAAACATCTCGGGGAAGTAGATGGCGTAGCCGGAGTGCATCCCGGCGGTGAAGAACGCCATGATTGTCAGCAAGGCGGTGGCTTGCCAAAAGGAAGAGGCGAAGAGGTAGGCGATGGGGACCGTGATCAGGGCGCCGACGTGGTACAGGGCAAATGCCTTGCGACGGCCGATCCACATGGTGATCGGCGGAAAGGCCAGTTGCCCCGCCAGCGCGCCGACGATGTTCATAATCAGGTAGGCGGTGCTTCCGGCGGCGCGGCGGTCGGCGTCGGTGGCGTCGGGGCCAAGGACCATTCCGGCCAACTCGGGCGCCCAACCGATGATTCCCCAGTAGGTGCTCAGGCCGATGGCCGCCAATCCGAAGCCGATCAGCGCACGCTTCCGCCAGCGGGCGTCGGTCAACAGTTCCGTCAGCGGGCCGCGCCGACGCGTTGAACCGTCGGGAATGGGGGCCTGCGCCGCCTGCCACCGCTCCGATTCCTTGAGACTGACGAGGATCCAGACGACCAGGATCGCCGGCAAGACCCCGATAAGAAACGCCACGCGCCAGGGAGAGACGTCCATGGGGAGTCTGTCGGCAGCAACGTCGACCAGCGCGGTCATCCCGAGCAGTGTGGCCAGAATCACGCCGAGAATACTGGAGGCGTGGAAAATGCCACCGGCGGCGGTCCTTGCCTTGCCAGTAAACACCTCGGCCACCAGGGCCGCGGCAATTGCCCATTCGCCGCCGACGCCCACGGCCACGAAAAACCGCAGCGCCGCGATGTGCCACCACGTGGTCGCGAAGTAGTGGAGTCCGGTGAAGATGGAATAGGTAAGGATGCTCCAGACCATGCTCTTCCGGCGGCCGATCCGATCCGCCAGCATTCCGAAGAAGAGTCCTCCCACGGCCCCGCCGATGAGGAAAGAGGCAAAGGCGTAATTCGAATAGCGATCGACAGCCGGGTCCGTGCTGCTGACCCCCAGCACTTCCGCCATAGCGGGCGTCTTGAAGAGAGTGAACAACTGCCCCTCGAAAACGTCGAAGATCCAGCCGAGACAGGCGATCACAAGGACCAGCCAATGGTATCGCGTCAGGCCCTGGTGCCAGGAACGCGGGGAATCGTTCTCGGTGCTCATGCCAGTTTCCCCTTTCGCGGTTTGGGCCGACGGCAGCTCCTCTGTTCCAGATGACCATATCTGATTTCGGGAGGTTCGGTTTGCGGTGTGGCACTGCTTGGGATTGGACGGATCTTCCATTCGGCAGGATCAGCCACCATCACAAGCAGTGAGAACCGCTGCGTTGCCTCGAGCGCCCACTGCTTGGAGTTGTGGTGAGCCGGCAATGGATGGACAACCCGTTCAACTCCAAGCAGTGCCACACGATTACACGACGCGCTTACCTCCCGGACTCGTGCAAGGTCGTTCAGGAATCGTCAGCCCGTTTTCGTGGTGTCGGAAAGTTACAGTAGTTTGCGGCCCGGCCGCCGCCGAGGACCGCGTCGACGTCGCGGCAGACCGAGGCAACGACGCGGTGCTGAGCTTCATGGGTGAATGCGCCGATGTGCGGCAGCAAAACCACGTCATCACGACTACAGAAAGCATCCGCCTCAGGCGGTTCCGTGCTGCGGACATCGAGCCCCGCCCCGGCGAGCCGCCGCTCGTCCAATGCTCGCAACAGCCCCGCTTCGTCGACCACTTCGCCCCGCGCGATGTTGATGAAGTACGCGGTCGGCTTCATGCGGCAGAATCGGTCGTAGCCGAGCAGCCCTTGCGTCTGCTTCCCGCCGGGAAGATGGCACGTGACGAAGTCCGAAGTTGAAAGCAACTCGTCCAAGTCGACCAATAGGGGGCGCGACTCGATCACCGGCAACGAGTCGGGGTCGACGTACGGGTCGTAGGCGAGCACGTCCATGCCGAACGCCCTCGCCCGCATGGCCGTCAGATATCCGATTCGCCCGAACCCGACGACCCCCAGCGTTTTGCCGAACAGCTCGGCCCCGTAGAAATTCTGGCGGGCCCAGCCGCCGCCTTTCACGTGCCGATCCGCTTCCGGGATCCGCCGCGCCAGCGAGAGCATCAGTCCCAGCGTCAACTCGGCAACCGAGACGGCGTTCTGGATCGGCGTGGAGGCAACGACGACGCCTGCACGGGTGGCCGCTTCGACGTCGATGTTGTCCAGGCCCGCCCCGGCACGCGCGATGATTTGCAGTTTGTCGCCGGCAGCGATCAGGTCCTCCGTCACGCGGGTCTGGTTGCGGACAATGAGCGCCTTTGCCGTCGCGATCTTTTCGGCGAGGGCCTCGCGCCTTTGCCACAGATCCGGCTCGAAGCTCACGTCAAGCCGGCGACGCAGCTCGTCCATCGGCTCGCCGACGATATTCTCCGTGACCAGCACGTCGATTGGGGTGCTCACGTTGTTGTCTCCTTCCCGGAACCGCCGGCGGTCTTGAGCGCCATCGGCACGCCAAACTCCCGGCAAAGGGCCGCGAGCTCCTCCATGGTCTTTTCGTCAACCGGCACTCCGTGCGCCCGGTAATCCTGCGCTTTGCGATACTCGGGCTCGCCGGGTACGAGGATTTCGTCAACACCCGGTCGCCGGCGACAGCCCTTGACGCGGTCGATCATTGCATCGGTGCGGGCCTGCATTTCCGCGGGATCCATGAAGGCGGCGATATCGACGAGGCAGAAGTAATGTCCGACATTCTGACTGCGGTCCATATGCTTGTACATCGAGCCGACCTCGCTGCCGACGGCCGCCCCGGAGAGCACTCCGCAGAACAGCTCCACCATCATGGCCAAAGCAGAACCCTTGTGTCCAGCCATTGTCAACACGGTGCCGGCGAGCGCTGCGGCCGCGTCGGTCGTCGGCCGACCCTCCGGATCCAGCGCCCAGCCTTCCGGGATCGCGCGGCCCGCCTTGTTCGCCGCGATGATGTTGCCGCGGGCGACTACCGAGGTGGCCATGTCGATCTTGACCGGAAAGCCTTTGCCGCTGGGAAACGACGCGGCGATCGGGTTCGTGCCAAAGAAGGCCTCGCAGCCTCCCTCAGGCGACATGGCCGGTTCGCAATTCGTCATCGCGATCAGCACCATATTTTCTCTCGCCGCGCGATTGCAGTAGTACGAAAGCGTGCCGAAGTGTTGCGAACGCCGGATCGTCGCCACGGCCATTCCGTACTGGCCGGCCAACGGGATGAGCCGCTCGAGTGTTTTCACCGCCTGGACCTGTCCAAGGCCGTTGTTGGCGTCGACCACCAGCGCTGCCGGGCGCCGCGACTCGACGAGCAATTCGGCCGTTGGGTCGATCAGTCCCTTCTGAATTCGGCGGAGATAGATGTTCAGCCTTGAGACGCCGTGGGTCGACGCCCCGTGAACATCGGCATCGACCAAGGCGTCGGCCAGGATTGCCGCATCGTCCCGCGGCACACCCGCGGCGGCTGCGAGGTCGATGACCATCGCGGTCACATCATCGATTCGGTAGCGGTCCATAGTCGTTATTGGGTTTCCATGGTTGTCATTGGCGGCTCAGCAGCCAGGCTTCGCCGTGCCGAAGCAAGGGTTGTTCCGGCAGCCCGAGCCAGACGTCGTGTCGGGTCAGCATCCAGCGGGCGACGTTTTCCAGCCGCTCGGTTTTCCAGCCGGGAGTTCGCCACAAGGCCCGAGAGCCGAACGTGCCCTCCAGCCTCGCCCCGAGCACCACGTAATGCTTCACCGACGGAAACGCCAGCACCGCCTCATCCACGCCCGCGTCGACCGGCACGAACGAGCCGAGCACGATCTGCGGGCGGTATCGGCGGAGGGCTCCACCGGAGGCAATCCGCTCCACGGCTGAATTTGCAGGCGGCGCGGAATCTGTGGCGATTACTGAGAAACCCTCCGCCGCCAATTGGTCGGCGAGCTCACCATTGCCGGCACAGACTTCAAGAAGACCTTGCGGCAAGGATCCCATGAGGTCGCAGAGTGCTGTAACCAGTTCGCGGCACGGCACCAGAAACCGCCCCGCCTCCTCGCACGCAACCAGCCAGCCGTCGGCCTGCTCGGCCGCGGCCATTTCGGCGAGTCGCTCGCAGTACGTCGGAAGCGCCGCGCCCACTGCCGGCATGGTGAGAATCTCCTACCTTCCGCCTTCCTCTTTTTTACACGCTTGGCCCGCAACGGTTGATCGCAAAGGCATTGAATTCCTTCAGCGCCTCGGCCTTCGACATCTTCCCGTCGCAGAGATCGAGCACCTCGTTCAGCAGCCGCTCGCCGGCTTCATCCAGGGATGTCCCCTCGAACATATCGGAAACATCGACCTCCATCGTGTCCTTCATCAGCTCCCACGATTCGCGGTTGCCGGTCAACCGCATCGTGATCATCAGCGGATGGTTGATCGTATGGCCGCCGCCCGTGCTGAAGCTCATGACCTGCGAGCCGGCCGCGGCGATCCCCGTGATGCTCTCGCCGCCGTGGCCGGGAGTGTCCATCAGCCATAGCCCGGCCTCCTGGCCGATGGGGTAGGCATAGTCGACCGCGCCGACGATCGGCTTGGTGCCCCACTTCTGCATCGCGCCGAGCGACTTTTCCTCGATCGTCGACAGCCCGCCGGCGATGTTGTCGCCCGTCGGCTGGCTCCCGCGGAGATCGACGCCGCAGGCCAGGATGTTTGTCTCCATCCGCTTGATCATTCCCAGGAGCTTCTCGGCCACGTCGGGACTCTTCGCGCGGGCGCGGATCAACTCCTCGCCGCCCATCATCTCGGTTACCTCGGCGCCCAGCGCCCGGCCGCCGGCTTCGATCACGCGATCGCAGACCCAGCCGACGCAGCGGTTGTGGGCCAACCCGCTGGTCACGTCGCTGGTACCGCAGTTGAAGCCGTAGATCAGCTTACTCAGCGGAGTCCGCTCGCGCTGCTGCATGTTGATCTTCCGGTTCATTTCCACGGCGAGCCGCGTAGCGATTGCCAGGGCCTCGATCGCGCCGCCGTCCCGGCGGATGTTCACGACTTCCACCGGCTTGCCCGACTTGGCCACGTCGTGGGCGATGTCATCGGCCGTGCAGCCCTGTTCCTTGAAGTGGTCGACGACGATCACCGCGCCGGCGTTCGGGTTGTTGCCGTGGCCGACCAGCGTGCGGAACGTCTGGGCAAGATCGGGGGCGATCTGGCAGCGGCCCAGCGGGTGGACGATCGGAATCGTGTTCTGAACCATGTGGGCGACGCGCTCGCAGGTCGGGTTGGCATAGAGTGTGCCGCTGAGCATCAACACGTGGTTGCGAATTCCGACCTGGCCGTCGGGGCGGGGATAGCCGTAGAAATGATCTCTCACGAAAGGTACTCCTGTATTCCTGATTGCTGGTGCCTGGAAGCCTACTTCGACTGCAAGTCGCCGCGGCCGCGGTTGGACTCGATGTTGTGGACGTGGACATACTCGCCGCGACGGATGTCCTTCGACGCGCGGCCGATGCTCAGGCCGTATTTCATGATCGGGTCGCCGGCTTTGATGTCGGCGCGGGCGAACTTGTGGTTCGAGGGAATGTCGTTCAGCAGCCTGATCGCTTCGGTTTCTTTCTGCCGTTCGACGGTACACTCGACGTCGGCTCCTTGGGTGCCCGGGCCGATAAGGTTGGCGACGTTGTCGCCGGGATTGATGATCAAAGCTCGTAAGGTCATGGTTCTTTCCTAAAACGTTCTTGACATACGACAGTCCACGTGGGCCACTGGCAGGGCTCGCCTGCCGGTGGCCTTCCTATCCGTTACACAATGACCCCCGCGGGCTCGTTCCGCGGGTGAACGAGGCAAAGCAGCTAGCCGCGTAGTCCCCCACAAGCCTCCGCCCCCTGCCACCTTGTGTGGCAGGAGCGCGAGGTTCGCTGGCTACTCGGGCCCCACCGATATCCTGTCACCGCGTGTACTCCAGTCACCACGCCCGCACCCGCTTCCAGGCCAAATGTACTCGAAACGCCTCCGCCGCCGCGACTCCCGCTTGCGCGCCCCGCGCACGGCACTGGCAGAGCATTTGGTCGGCGAGCGGCGAAAAATCTCCGTCCGCGCCGCGCTGAAGCTGGCTTTTATGGCACTCGAGCATCCGAACCTTCACGTCGACATACTCGCTCACGTCGATGTACAGGCTCGGCTCGAATCCGGACATGTTGATCGTGTCCATCCACCAGAGCACCGGCTGCGACCGCATCACCGGCGAGTCGGTGTGGTGGCCGTTCGAGGTACAGTACCACGAGGCTGCTTCCGCCAGAGCGGCTACGGCGCGGTGATCCGAATGGTAGTCGGCAGCCGCATGGGCCAGGACCAGCGTTGGGCGAAAACGGCGATAGAGCTCGATGAGCACCCGCCGCTGCTCGGGCACGTCGAGCAGTTCGCCATCGCCAAACTCGCCCCGCAGCAACTCCGCTCCGAGGACGTCCGCCGCCCCGGCCATCTCCTGCCGCCGCATTTCGGCCAGGTTAGGAATCGGCTCGGAAGGCTGTCCCTTGTCGCCCTGGCACATCACGCAGATGCCGATCGCCGCTCCGTCGGCCTTGGCCCTAGCGAGCGTGCCGGCGCAGAAGTACTCCGCGTCGTCCGGATGGGCGACCACCGCCAGAACACGTTCTCCGGAAAAATCGATTCGCATCACGTCACCGCAATCGAATTTCAGGCAGCGCTGCCACGTAGTCGGCAATCGTCAGCGACGCATCCGGGTGTCTTCGTAAAAGTGAGGCCGGACACGCCGACGTAATCGGACCGTGCAGCACCCGCCGGACGACGGAACTCTGCCACGGCCGGTTGCAATAAAACCGGCACCTCCGCGACGCGAGGATTTCCTTCATCCCGACCGTCACCGCGCGGCCGGGAATCACGGCCATCTCGCCGCCGACCGTCACCGAATTGATGGTCTTCGTTTCGCGGCTCAGATTGAGCACCCGGCTCGGCAGAGCCGCGAACTCGTCGGCTGACACCGTCTCGCCCGGCTCCGGCGGTTCGTTGAAGGCCATGTGGCCGTTAATTCCGATCCCGCCGAAACAGACGTCGACGCCGCCGCGGTCGTCGATCAGCCGCTGGATTACTTTCGGGGTCTGCGGGGCAGGGAACACCCTGTTCTCGGGCCGCGGCGCCAGGTCGGGATCGATGAGGTCGTAGAACTTGCGGTTCATGTAACCGCGGAAGCTCAACGGATGGTCGATGTCGACCCAGCGATCATCGGGCGTGAGGTACTCGTCCATGTTGATGAGCATCACGTCCCGGCAGTCGAAACGCTCGGCGTTGATACGTTCGGCGAGGATCGGGAACTGATCGACCGGCCCCACCGGGATGATGAGCGTCGCCGCGCGGCCTTCCTCTTTCGCATCCCGGAAAACGTGGAGCATGGTCTCGGCCATGTCCTGCGCGATCGAGGCCATGTCGCCGAGGATTCGCACCTCCACGGGCGTACCTTCTCCAAGGCGCTCCGGCGGAACGCTGAGATAGTCGGGCAAGAGTGCTGGCATGGCAAACTCCCTGTTATCCGCAGCCCGGCTGCTCGGAAGCAGCCGGGCTGCGAAATCGCGTTACGCTTCCACCCCGATCGAAATGTGCTTCGTCTCCAGATACGCGTCGATCCCTTCCACGCCGAGCTCGCGGCCCCAGCCGCTCTGCTTCAGCCCGCCGAACGGGCATTGGCTCGTGGCAGGCACCGTATCGTTGATGCCGATCGTCCCTGCTTCGAGATTCTCGGCCAACCGCCACAATCGCGACAAGTCGCGGGTAAAGGCATACGCTGCCAGGCCGTACTCGGTGGCATTCGCCTGTGCGACGGCCTCCTCCTCGGTCTCGAACCGGCAGACCGGCACAACCGGGGCAAAGGTCTCCTCCTTCATGCAGAGCACGTCCGAAGGAACGTCGGCCAGCACGGTCGGCTCGAAAAAGTACCCGTCGCTGCTTCCGCTCCACCGTTGGCCGCCGCAGAGCACGCAGGCCCCTCTCGACCTGGCATCTTCGACGTGCTTCTGGGCCGTCTCGAGTGCCCGCTGGTCGATCAGCGGCCCGATTTCCACACCGTCCTCGAATCCATCGCCCACCTTGAGTGCCTTGGACCGCTCGACGAGCGCCTCGACAAACCGATCGTAAATCCCGGCCTGCACGTAGACACGGTTCGCCGCGATGCATGACTGGCCCGTGTTTCGGAACTTCGCGATGATGGCGCCTTCCACCGCGCGGTCGAAGTCGGCATCGTCGAAAACAATGACGGGCGCATGGCCGCCGAGTTCCAGCGAAAGCTTTGTCAGCGACCCCGCTGCGCCGGCGACGAGGTGACGACCGACTTCCGTAGACCCCGTGAACGTAATCTTGCGGCAGATGGGGTTTTCCAGCCACTCGGCGGCGATCTCCGACGATTTGCCCAACACGAGCTGAAACACGCCCGGGGGCACGTCGGCCTCCTCGACGGCTTCGGCGAGGATCACGGAACTCAACGGAGTTGCGCTGGCCGGCTTGAGGATCACGGGGCACCCGGCAGCCATCGCGGGCGAGACTTTTCGCAGCGCCAGCACGAGCGGGAAATTCCACGGGGCGATCGCTCCGACGACGCCGACCGGCGTCCGCACGACCATGTGCCGTTTCCCGGGAACCTGGTTGGGCACGATCCGCCCGTAGGCCCTGCCGCCCTCGGAAGCGAACCAGCGGAGATGATCAACCGACATCGCCACCTCGCCGCGGCTTTGTGCGAGCGGCTTGCCGTTTTCGAGCGTGATCGTCCGAGCGATCTCGTCGCCACGGCGCTCCAGCGAATCGGCGATTTTGCTGAGGTACTGCCCGCGCTGCTTCGCCGGCAGCCTTCGCCAGGCCGGCCAGGCATCCGCCGCGTCGGCCAGGGCCTGACGCACCTGATCCCGCCGGACGGTTCCGACGCGTGCAAACGCCTTGCCGTTGGCCGGGTTCACCACGTCGATCGGGTTCTCCGGATCCGCCCAGCGGCCATTGAGATAGAGTCTACGAGTGTCGATAGATTGCATGTCGATCCTACTCGCTCGTCGGAATGACCAATGACCAAACCTCAATGACCAATGGGAGCTTGTTTGACCCTGGCCTTCTTGTTGGTCATTGGTGCTTGGTCCTTGGTGCTTTGCTATTGCGGCACCTTCTTCCAATCCTCCAGAAACATCTCGATCCCGCGATCCGTCAGCGGGTGATCGAAAAGCTGCTTCATTACGTCGAAGAACATCGTGGCGACGTCCGCACCGACCAGTGCCGACTCGAGAACATGCACCGGGTGACGGATCGCGGCCACGAGGATCTCGGTTTCGTATTCGTAGTTGTCGTAGATCGTGCGGATCTGGCGGATCAGATCCATTCCGATGTGGCCCACGGCATCCAACCGCCCGACGAACGGGCTGATGTACGTCGCGCCGCACTTCGCGGCGAGAAGGGCCTGCAGGGGCGAAAATGTTACGGTAACGTTCGTCTTGATCCCTTCCGCGGACAGCCGCTTTACCGCTTTGAGCCCCTCTCGCATGATCGGCACCTTGACCACGACGTTGTCGGCAATGGCGGCCAATTGCCGGGCTTCCGTTATAATCCCTTCGGCGTCCAGCGCCAGCGTTTCCAGGCTGACCGGACCGGGGACGGTGCGACAGATTTCTTCGTACAGTTCGCGTGCCGGGCGGCCGGTCTTGGAGACGTGCGTCGGGTTGGTGGTAACCCCGTCGACGATGCCCCAGCTCACGGCTTCGCGGATCTGGTCGATATCGGCCGTATCGAGGAACAGTTTCATCGTGCCTTTTCCTTTTTGGAGACCTTGCGGGTGCGGGTTTTCGGTTTTGCCGCCTCGGCGGTCAACGATTTCGACGCACCCACCAGATGGGGAACAAACGTGCCTTCGGCCACCTGCTGCTCGATCGATTTTCGAGCGTCCTCGACATGCCGGCGAGCCAGACGTTCGGCCTTCTCCGGCTGATTGGCTTCGATGGCAGCGACGACCGCCAGGTGATCGTCGCGGACCTGGCGCGGCGGCCGGTTCGCCCGGACAAACAGGCCCAGCACGCGGTAGCCCTCGGTCAACCGCGTAAGCAGCGGATTCTGAGCCGCCTGCACCATGCGAGCATGGAATTGCCGGTCGGTCTCCGACATCGCTTCGAGATTCTGCTGCCGGGCCAACTCGTATGTGCGATGGGCAAGCTCAGTCAGATCGCGAAGGTCTGCCCGGCTCGCTCGCTGGCAGCAGAGCCGCGCCGCCAGCCCTTCGAACATCTCGCGAATCTCGTAAGCCGCCAAGAGCGTGCGGGCATCCAGTTCGCTGACGAACATCCCCAGATTGTCCACCGCCTCGACCAGCCCGCAGAACTGCAGTTCCAGAAGTGATTCCCGGACAACGCTTTGCGCTACCCCGAACCGCTGGGCCAAGTCCTGCTGTATGAGGCGCTGCCCGGGCTGAAACTCGCCCGAGAGGATGAGCCGCTGCACGGCATCGCGCACACGGTGCCGGGCGAGACTGGCTCCGGTCGTTTCCGAGTTGAGGGAGAAGGCGGACAAATCGCGTGCTCCTGATTATCGATAATCATCGATAACCAGCGATAATACCGGGTCTGCCGCCGGTGTCAAGCCCCGGAGCAGCCGACGAGCCGCACCATTTGGCAGGTTCTTCAATACGTGCTTTCACGAAACCCGCTGGTAACGCAGGATATGAAGTGATCGCCCGGGGAGTTTCCACGTCTTTCTGCCCGGTACGGGTGATTCCCCGGCCCGCACATAGAAGTCATTCGTTACCACTTCCGTCGGGCTATTGTTGTAGTTTGCCAGGACCAGATACAACTCGCGGTTGGCAAAGGCCGACCCCACTACGTTGTCGCGCAGGGGCGCGGCAAAGAGATTCGACTTACGAAGTTCGAGCCACGCCCAAGTTCCCTCCTCGACGATCGGCAGGTACCGTTTCAGCCAACGCTCATGCGTCGGTCGTGCTTCGGGACGTGGGATCGCGGAGTCCCACTGGGAATACGAGTACGGTCCATCGGGATGGGCCAGGTAGTGCTCGCGGATCGCCAGGTAATGCCGCGACCAGAAGTCCTTTCTGTCGAGCGTGTAACCGACGCCGGCAATCGCGGCTCGCTCGCCCGTGAACGGTCGGCCGGCCGAGAGGAAGGGGAACTGCATATAGGGAATTGCGTGCAGGTAGAGTTCATTCTCGTCTTCGATGCTTGCCCGACTCATGTCGAGACAAGGGACCACATACGGAGGATGGGGCTTGACCGCTTCGCGGAGCCGATCACCGTTTTGCCCGCCTTCGCCGACCCAGAGGTAGTCGTAAACCTTCAAGTCCGTCTTGGGACACAGGGTGCTGCCCCGATGCAACTTGACGATGCCTCCGCGGCGTTTCACCATGTCGTAGATCAGGCCGAGCATGTCGGTGAGATAGCCGTCGTCGTCTTCGGTCTCCTCGAAAGCGAGTACTTCGTCGGGAGCCGGCGGGAGCTTGTTGGCAGCGACTCCCGCACCATAGCCCATGTCGTTGTAAAGGCCGTCGAAACCATACTCGTCCATCATGCGATCGAGCCTCGGAAGCAGGTAAGCACGCCAGCCGGGGCTGGCATACGAGCATCGCGCCCAGTCCCAGCAGAGTTCCCGGAGGTCCTGCGCTTCGCTCCGCGACCACTCGGCACGGAAATCGGGATCCCGCCTCTCGAAGTAACCGGCGGACGTGTAGGGGATGATTTTCATGCCGCGAGCATGTACCTTCGCCACGAACTGGCGAAAGGTTTCCGGATTGGGCGCGTTGAATTTGTCGCCGCCGAACAGGCGCAGTTCGTCGCACCAGTCGAGCCACACCTGGATCAATTCGATCCCGTGGTCGCGAAGCCGATCCAGTTCCATATCGTCATACTCGCTGGGCTCCCACGGCGTGCGGCTCGGGTATTCGCCCAGGTTGTAGTACGCCTGACCCGGCAGGTAGCTGGTTATCAAATGCTTCTTCAGACAGGTGTCGATGCCGCGCTCGCAGATCGCGATATTCTCGAGGCGTCGTCGGTGTTCCTCCGCTGTGTAAGCCACCGTCGGCTTGCGCAGGCCCGGTGCGTCGGGCGTTGAGTTCGCATCTTCGCTCACCAACCCGGCAACAGCCGGTGCCGCAGCTCCGAAGACGGACGATAAAGACGCGGTTTTGATGAACTGACGGCGGTCCATACTATGCTCCATGCTTGACGAGCGGCACTTGGACGCTCCGATCAGAAGACTCTCGCCATGACGCCGCCGTCGACGACCAGGCAGGTCCCGGTCATGAACCGGCCGGCCTCGCTGGCAAGAAGTAAGGCCGGGCCGGCGATTTCGTCGGGTGTTCCCCAGCGACCGACTGCCGTGCGTGCGGCCAGGGCATCCTGCTGTTGGCGGCTGAGGATCGACATCGGCATTTCCGTGGCGACCGGCCCCGGAGCAATGCAGTTCACGGTGATCCCGAACGGCCCCAGGTCGAGCGAACTCGCCTGGCACATACCGATCAACGCGGCTTTGGTCGCCGAATAGCCGTTGCGCTTGGGCGTGCTGGCCAGCCCCATGATCGACGAGATGTGAATCACGCGGCCCCAGCTCCGCTGCTTCATGCCGGGAACGACCGCGCGCGTCAGCGCCATGACGCTGTTTAAGTTGAGCTCGACAAGATAGTTCCAATCTTCATCGCGGATTTCGTCGATCGCCTGCGGGATGTTCCAGCCGGCGTTGTTCACGAGGATGTCGACTTTTCCGAGCCGTTGGACCGCTTCGTCCGCCAGGCGGCTGAGGTCTTCGCGCCGGGCCATGTCGGCGGTGATTGCTTCGACGCGGACACCCGTCTCGGTACGGATCGCCTCCGCGGTTTCCGTCAAGGATTTCTCGCCACGCGCACAGAGGAAGAGGTCCGCGCCGGCGCGTGCGAAAAGCGACGCAATGGCCCGGCCGATCCCTTTGCTTCCGCCGGTGATCAGGGCTGTGCGGCCGGTAAGGTCAAAAGGATTGTCTTTCATCACATGGGTCCTTCGTTCAAAGCGTATCCTCAGCAGCAGACGGTGATCGTGGCGCCTTCGTTCCACGTCGACGCAATGTCTTCACCACACCAATCAGGACGATAGCCAGCGTGAGCGGAACGACGACTGCCAGGATGAAGTTCCCGAAAGGCCTTGCGTAGCTGTTTTCCATCGCCACGAGAATAAGATAAGCCGTGTAGGCAAGATAATAGCCGAAAAACAGCGCTCCTTCCCACCGGGCGATCACGCTGCCCGTGAAAAAGATCGGCAGGCACAGCATCGAGACAACGATCATCACGGGAATGTCGAAGCGCAACGCGGCCGCGCTGACGGCTATCCCTTGAGGAGCAATGAGCGCCGAGATTCCCAAGACCGCCAGGACATTGAAGATGTTGCTGCCCACGACGTTGCCGACCGCGATGTCGCGCTGCCCCCGAACGGCGGCCGTGACGGAGGCGGCCGCTTCCGGCAGCGACGTTCCGACGGCCAGGATCGTCAGCCCAATCAGCAGCTCGCTGATCCCGAGCATCGTGGCCAACGCCACCGAACCGTGGACCAGCCAATGCGACCCCAGCGCCAACAGCCCCAGTCCGGCGAGCACCAAGAGGATTTGCGCCACAGGATTGGGCCGGCTTCTTGGGAGCGTTTCGCCGGCGTGCTGCTCCAGTTCCTGTCGCACTTTCGCGGATTCGCGACGTCCCAGACGCACCGACCAGCCGAGATAGCAGAGAAGAGCGCCGAACAGAATGCCACCCTCGACCCGACTGATGCAACCGTCCCAACCCAATGCCAACAGCGCCAGCGCCGCCGCAATCATCAGCGGCACGTCGAATCGCACCAGTTGCGAGTCGACCGACAGGGGCTGGATCAATGCGGAGAGCCCGAGGATGCAGAGCACATTGAAGATGCTGCTGCCCACGACGTTACCGATGGCCAAATCGGTTTCCCCCGCCAGGCTGGCATTGGCTGTTACCGCCAACTCGGGCGCGCTGGTACCGAAGGCGACCACCGTCAGGCCGATCACCAGGGGTGTCACGCCAACGATCGCCGCGAGAGCCGACGCACCCCGAACGAGTAATTCCCCGCCCAGGGTGAGAACAACTAAGCCGAAGGCCATAAATAGGAGGGGGCCCAAATAGTTATCCACGGGAAGACCTAGGATTCGTTGTGGCGGACACGACGAGCTCGTATGAACTGCCGGATTTTAACGCGCACGTCGAGCGCCGAGGAGACGCGATAAAAAGAAAACCGCCATAACCTCTCACCGTAGAAGAAGTTATGGCGGATTCCCCAAGCGAGGGCGACGGGACTCGAACCCGCAACCACCGGATCGACAGTCCGGTACTCTAACCAATTGAGCTACGCCCCCTGGTCCCTAAAGCGCTGAATTATACCTTCGCAACACCGGTTCGCAAGAGGACGTTGCCTAGTTGTGAACTAGAGTTGCAGAGACATCCGACTGGTGGCAAAAACGGCAAAAGGTTGCTAAAGGACCGAGGAGTTGGTGGATGAGTTACCTGAATCACGCTATCCGAGAAGTCCTGCGATACGTCGACCGGATGGGACCCCAGGAATGGCTTATCGCGCTGGCTCTTGTGGTGCTAGTCGGCCTGGTGGCGATGCGAGGTTTCGGATCGCGGACCTCGTATTGAGCACAGCAGTCAACCGCCAATTGCCTCTTACCTAAAGCTATTGGGTGTTATGGAACTCTGGAATCTATCGTTACCGGCACCGGTTGCCTTGGCCGTCGTTGCCACGTTGGGATACTTGCTGGGGCGGCACAAGCAGGTCCCGGAAAACGATCTGGCGGCTCGCTCTCGTCGGGAGCTCCGTCGCGCCAAGGCCGTGGCACGCGAATTGGAAAAGATCACGTGGATGGTCCGCCGGAATCTGGCCCGGCACCACACCAGCCTCGCCCGGTTCAAGCAGCGGGTCGGCCAGTTGAGTTACCAGCAACAGGAAGCCGCCTGGCGGGAACTCTGCCGCGAAGCCTCGGAGATGTTGACCCCGACGCTACGACTGGCCACCCAGATTGCCACGGCCTACGATCAGATCCGCCAGCAAACCAACCACCTGATGATGTTCACCGAGGTCCACACCGATCCCCTGACCGGCATCAGCAATCGGAGGGCCCTGGACGACGCCATAACCTCCCAGTTCGCCATGATGAACCGCTACGATACCCAATTCTCCGTGGCGATCTTCGACATCGATCATTTCAAGCAGGTGAACGATGAGCAGGGGCATCTTCAGGGCGACCAGATCCTGCAACGGCTGGCCAGATTGCTCGACGAATCGGTCCGCGAGACCGATGTTCTCGCGCGCTACGGCGGCGAGGAGTTCGTTGTGGTGATGCCCCAAACCGGGCTCGACGGGGCATGCATCTTCGCCGAACGCCTGCGAACCAAGGTGGAACGCGAGATGGAAGTCACCGTCAGCGGCGGCGTTGCCGAGGCTCTCGACGGAGATACACCGGAAACCTTGATGGCTCGGGCCGATGCGGCCCTGTATGCCGCCAAAAAAGACGGCCGCAACAGCGTCTCCCGGCATACCGGCGAGCAGGTCGAATCGGTGTTTGAGCCGGCCGGCGCGTAGGCAGACCGATCTGGCAGTCGAAGAGGGTGCGGCCACCAAATCTGCGATTTCTCCCCTGGCCGCTCCACGTACCGCACCACGGTGTAGTAGTGGTCGTTGGTTTCGATCGGAAAGGACTTGAGCCGGCTTTGATACAAGTGCCCATAGCCGACTCTCTGCTTGGCGCGTTGCCATCACTGCGTGTGCATATTGGCCATTCGCCCGACGAACTCGGACAAGTCCCCGCGGGCGTTCTGGCCAGAGAACAAAGTGCCAGTGGTTCGCTAACCAGCAAAATGCGCAGATCCGCATGGGCGCGACGCGCAGGGTTTCCTCGATGACGCGTTCGAAGGCGGCGTAGTCCGCGTCGTGGTCGAAAATCTGCATTTTACCCCATCCCTCCCGGCGCGACTCTTGCGGTTCTAGGCATGCCTTTAGCTCGCCGTGTTTCCGCCTGCAACTGACACGGATGAGGCGTCTGTGTGCCACTGCTTGCGATTGAATCGGTTCTCGATACGAGAAGGGCTTACCACAATCGCAAGCAGTGTTGGAGCGGGAGGTCGACTTGGGGTCAGAGGGGAGGTCGACTTGGGGTCAGAGCGTGAGCAGTGAATAGCACTCATCACTACGACGCCTTACAAACCGAACCAGCACCTACGGTCTGACTTCAATCGATCTCTATTCACTGTTCAAGCTCTGACCCGATTTGGCTCCCCAACTCCGCTAATCATGAGAGGTTGCCCCCCGTATGTAAGAAATTTGAACAGGAGCGAACGGAGGCAACCGAGAGATCTTCCTCCGTTATCTCGGTTACCTCCTGTTCCGGACCTCGATCGTCGCCGACTCCTTCCTCCTTCAACCGTTTGACCGCCTCTTCCCAATGCTCCCGCGTCGCCGCCGAGTCCGGCCTCACGCGCAGCGACTGCTCGAGCGACTCCACCGCCGCGTCGATCTGCCCGGCGCGCAACTGCGCCATGCCCAGGTTGTGCCACGCCGCCCCGTTGCCCGGCTGGCGATCGACCACCTGCCCCAGCACGTCCGCCGCTTCGCCCGCCTCGCCATGCTCGAACAACAACCGTCCCAGCCCCTCCCAAGCCGCCGCCGTCTCGGGAAACCGCTGGACGGCCGCGCGGGCCCACTGCTCCGCTTCCGCGAGGCGCCGCTGACCTTCCGCCAGTTGCACCCGCAGCAGCATCGCCTCGCAGCTCGCCGCCTCCGCATCATCGACTCGCTCCAGCTCGTCGGCCGCCGTGAGGAAACGGCACTGGCGGATGAGCGAGTCGACGAGCTGCAGCCGCGCCTGCCGTTGCCGTGGCGACTCCTCCAAGATCCGCCGCCACTGGACCTCCGCCAGCTCCGGCCGCCCCATGTCGGTATACACACAACCTCTGGGGTCACGCAACCTCTGCAACCTCTGGGGTCAGGCCGGGATTAGGGATTAGTGGGCTCCCACCCGACTCTGTACGTCTTTTCTTTCTACATGCTAATCCCTAATCCCGGCCTGACCCGATAGGCTTACGCGATAGGCTTACGCTCCTGCCGCACTAATATGAATCCGCAACACAAACCCCAATTCGCCCTGCCGCTCGATCGTCCCGGTAGAAAGTCGCGTCGTGCAACCTCTGGGCCGGGTCGCCCCGGGTGATTGCTCACCCGGGCTCCCACAGATCCGGACGTGCAGATTTCCCGCATCCGGTTCCTCAAGTCATAGCGCATCGCTGACGGCAAACCGAGTGTATGGCCTTGGCAGGCGGAAGCCGGTATCGCTCCAGAATCGGGTAAACCAGCTCCAAGGCGGACGATTCTTCCGCCGCCGCCGCCGAAGCCACTTGCCCCATGCGTGTTTCACAGCCTCACGGAAGGAGTTCAGCGCAGGGCTGTTTCCCGTGATGCCGTAATACGCATAGTGGCCGCGTAGCTTCTGACTCAGTTTCTGGCACTGCTCGGCGATAGGACGGTGCCGGTTCTTCCGGCACCACTCGGAGATCTTCCGTAATCCACGTGTGAAGCGGCTGGATGACGTCTTGCGCGCACCACCCACTTCCCCTGTCGAGACCGCGCCCAGAAATGGGTGAAGCCCAACAGGTCGAACACGCCCGGCCGGTCACCGTTGGGACCTCCGCGAGGCTTCTTCCTCAACGGTGGTCGACGGAACGGAACCATCCGGGTCTTGTCTGGGTGAAGCGTGAGGCCATACTTGCCAAAGCGTTTGCCAAGCACCGCCATCACCCGCCGTGCGTCTTCCTCATGACTGAATCCATGACGAAGTCGTCGGCGAAGCGAACCAAGAACGCCTTGCCCTTCAGGCGAGGCTGTACTTCCTGAGCAAACCACTCGTCCAGCACATAGTGCAAGTAGACGTTGGCCAGCATCGGTGAAATCACCCCGCCTTGCGGGCTGCCGGTTTCGGGATGCGTCCACACCCCTTCTTCCAGCACTCCAGCATTCAACCATTTCCCAATCAACCGCAACAGCACCCCGTCGCGTACCCTGCGTTGGAGAAACGCACGCAGATGGCCGCGATCCAAAGTGTCAAAAAACTTTCGGATATCCACCTCGAGGATCCAGCCTCCCCCGCTTTCCATCGTCTGCTGCCACAGGCTTTCCAACGCCTGGTGCGCCCGATCGCTTGGGCCGAAAGCCATACGAGCAGTCGTAGAAGTCTTGCTCGTAGATCGCTTCCAACACCATCGTCACGGCACGCTGAAGCACCTTGTCCTCAAACGTGGGAATTCCGATCGGGCGGGTTTCTGAGCCCGTTCCTTTCGGAATGTGCACCCGTCGCACCGGCGGCGCCCGATACGTCCCGGACTTGGCGGTCCAGCAGAGACCGGAGATTCTGCTCCAAGTCTCGCTCGTAATCGACCGCGGTTTGTCCGTCGATGCCCGGAGCCCCGTCGCGGCGCGTACGCCGGTAGGCCTCGTACAGCCACGAGAGATCGAGGTAATGGTTCAACGACGTGAACGCCATCTGCGGAGCCTGTTTCGCCAACTCCGCGATCCGCTGTTGTTTCGTGAACACGGAACCCGAGTTCGATGTCTCGGTCATGTTTCCCTCCAACGGTAAAAAAAACGACTTGACGCCCCCCTTCCCTCCACCGGGTCTCCCGGGCAAGGATTCCCCAGCTTCGTCGGTACTATCAGGGCGCTTGCGACTTCCTGTTGCCCATCCCGCCGTGCTTCGATGTCTTCGCACGCACGGTACCGCGGAAGCACTCGGCTGGTTTCGTTTCTCCCGTCGCCACCGAATGCCAAGCGACGGGCCCGGAGTTGTTGACCCGGTATCTCCTGCCGGGAGTTTCTCTCGCGCGGAGACGACAGGATCTCCTACGTTCCTGGGGGACCGCCATTGTGCCTTTGCCCTGCTCTTCGACCCCGGCGGAGGCGACGCACCAGGCCACTACGGTACGACGCTGCTGTCCTCGCGACTGACCAGACCGAAGACTCCCGCATTGCCCACTTTCGAGGCTCAATCACACGGCTTCAGCACTCGCTGTCTACGCCTAGCAGTGCCGGTTACCCGGTCACCACCCAAGACTCGCTTCCGGCTGCTGGCCAAGCTTTACCGGACGGGCTTGGTTACCCGCATGGTCCCAACGAAAGGTTTCAGATTTACGTCATGCTCATCGTCCTCCTTTCCCAAACTTCGTAGCGCAAGGTCAGACCGGGATTAGGGATTAGTGGGCTCCCACCCGACTCTGTACGTCTTTTCTTTCTACATGCTAATCCCTAATCCCGGCCTGACCCGATAGGCTTACGCGATAGGCTTACGCTCCTGCCGCACTAATATGAATCCGCAACACAAACCCCAATTCGCCCTGCCGCTCGATCGTCCCGGTAGAAAGTCGCGTCGGGACGCACCTTGGAGACGACGCCGATGTGCTGGCAGACGTAGGGGTAGAGGAGCTGGAGCTCGAAGCCCTTGGTGCCGAGGAGGCTGGAGAGCCACTTGTCGAAGTTCCGGGGCTCGTGGTCGGTCCGATGGAACCAGGCCCGTTGGTCCTCGAAGAGATCCCGGGTGATGAGGTAGCACTGGGCCGAGCAGAACCCGACGGGCGACGTTCGCGTGATCCGCCGCTTCTGCCGGTGGTCGAGGTGCATGCGGGCGATGCTGCGGTCGATAACAAGAAGTTTTGCGGGACTGAAAACAATAACTGGCGAAAACTGCGTGGGTGAAGCACTTGGTACGAGGCCGGAAACTATGACAACGGTCAGCAGAATCTACCCGGCGGCGGCTTCCGTGGGCAACGGAGTCAACTCTCTAATTGTGTATGCCTTTCCATCCAAATGGTCCCCATAGTCCATATACGGACCCTTGTAGTCCAGCAAGCGAAGGACCGCTTTGTGAATGAGTGTCCGCAGTACATCAAACCGCCGCAATTCCTCCGTGATTGCCTGGAGGTTTTCCCTGTCACCGAGTGTAGCCCGGCCATGCAAGGTCCGGTTTCGATCTGCAATTGCGCCTTCTTCGTCGGCGCGCAAGGTCAAGCCGACATCGGTGAAAATCCGCTCCAATTTGTCTGCGTTAGGAGGTTGGTGAATGTTTCCGATCTTCCGGTTGATAATCGTGAGGACCTCGTCTGGAATATGCTCATCGGCTGCGACTTGCCTAGCAGCTTCCTGCAAGGCTTCGCGAAGCGCAGCACCCTGTTTCTTGGTGAGAAATTTGACTTTCCCGGGCGCGCTACCTGAGTGTTTCAGGTAGTCCGCATGTGCAGTGGAGAGTCGTTCCAGGGTCACGGAGGCTTCAGCCAGCTTGTCGTCTACGTACCCATCTAAGGCAGTCCAAATGGGACTCAGCACGAAGTCCAAGTTGTAGTCATTTCGCACTTTGCGAAAACGTTCAAACAAACGCGGCAAGCCATACCCAATTGGTGCGCCGATTTGGAAAGCCTCGCGAACATGATAAAGCGGCAGAGGTTGCTCATTGCCCAAAATCGGGGCGTGCGGTCGCAATGCACCTTCGTAAAGACGCCGCACAGCGCAGTCCGTAAACGTGTCCCGCCAGAAAAATGGCAAGTTACGGCCAACCAAAAATGACAGAAAGGCTCTTGCGTCTTCGGCGCCTTTCGACGCAACTCTCTCAGATTCTGGCGATGGCGCTTCATCGACTAGCCAAACGCCCTTATCCGTGCCAGGTGTAGTCGACCCCAAATAGACCGTCAGTCGAGGACGCTCCTGAAGTATGATTCGATTCCGCAGCCGTTGATGATATGTCGTCCCGTCAGCGAACGTGACCTCCTCCGGATCGGGCCAAGAGAGAAGCATGAATGACGGTAGAAACTCTCGCCGTAAATGTGCGGTGTCGTGATGAAACGCCAGTGGGTGATCGAGTGGCAACGTAATCGATCCAAGAGCGGCTTTCCCGCGGCAGGTTGAACGTGATGTGTGTTGTCTCCCGACCGGAGTGTGTTGGGTTGTTACAGTTCCAGCGGCAGAATAGAGCAGAAACTCCCCGCCTCCTGCAATGGCGCCGGACCATGACGCTGAACTGGACACCTCATTAATCGACCCGTCCGGTGGCCGAGGTGCCATACCAAAGGTTGAGGGGGCCGCATCAGGCGTCGAGGCATGCGGGAACTCAAACCTGTATGCGAGACCATCATTCGCGGACCAGTACACCTCTCCTGTTGCTTCAGCAATCGGGTTCCCATCGGCACCCCGCAAGGTCGCGATCGGGAAGAAGTGCGTTCCGTCGGGCAGGATTCGTGCAGGCGTCCCTCGTTGCGCAATCACCTCTCCGGCCGCCTGCCAAAAATCGCCGACGCTCGCCTCAGGATTGAAGGGGGGTGGCTCTTTTCCGTTACCTCGCGCCAATGACTTCTCGTACGCGAGCTTCTGAGCCAGCGCGTGCTCTTCGCGAGCTAAGTCTGGCATACGTTCATCGCCGGCGGTCGTTGCTTGTCCGTCTGGGGCAGCACCTGTCATGTTGAAAAACTCCCGGGAGTCACTGATTCGCAACCAACAGGTCGGCTGCGGTGGGGTCGGTCATTGCGAATCGCCTACGTGACGAGGATTCTACCGTATTTCCGGGCTGCCCGGCAGAGCTAGCGCGCGTCGGCCTGGTTCTATGAAAGAGGCAAGAAGGCAGGCTTTTCCTGGATTCGACGGCCGAGCCACTGGCGCTCGCCCAAGGTTTTCACCAAGCCGCGATCGGCGCGGCATTGCCAGGAGAATTGACCATGTTGTATCTCGGAATCGACCTGCATCGCAAGCAAATGACCGTCTCGCTACGCAACCACCGATGTCGATGTCATCCTTCGGCCCCAAGTCAGTACCCGGTGGCCCAAACTCCAGAAGTTTCGGGAACAATTGCACCAGGCCGGGGCTGGAGTTGAGCAGTAGATGGCGGTCGTCGAAGTCTGCGGATTTCACGACTGGCTGGTGACATGGCTGCCGCAGAATCTCTGGCCGGCACTTCCGACCCAAAGAAAATCCTCTTGAACCACAACCAATGGCGCAAGCCGGAAGAAACTGCTTCGGAAATCGCCTCGCCAGGCGTCTCGTCTGCCGCGGGCCAAATCACCGGCGTGCCCGTCACGTTTTCGCTACCACGTGCGTGGCGCTGTTGATCCGATCTGCCCGTTCACCCCTTGCCCCCCCTCAAAGCTCGGAGTGGCTACTCTCAGCGGACCGTGGTATAATCACTACCGTGTAGCGGTTCTCGCAACCAATTGCCCGGCCAGCCGGAACACGCGATGGACCTGGCACAGTACACTCGGTCCGAGAGTTCCTTTGTGGCGAGTATCCCATGACAAGCGTATTTGAGACGGTCGCGAAAGATGGCATCATCGTCCTTCCAGCGGATGCTCCGCCTTCGGGACGGTGTCTGGTGGCCATCGTGGACCAGGACTTCGAAACGCTCCGTCAACAGGCGGCAGTGACGATCCCGGAAGCCAAACAGCAGCGAATGAGCATCCTCCTGGTTCGCAATCGCGAAGGGCAACTCACCGAAGAAGAGCGTTCCGAATTGGACACCCTTGCTGAAGAATTTGACACGGCGACACTTACCAAGGGGCGAGCGTTGAGCCTGCTTGCTCAGATCGACTCAGCTCTCCACAAGGAATAGGTCCACCGATTCGTGGCTCATCGAATCCCGGCTTGGCTTTACGAACTTGTTGCGAAAGACGCACGCTTCCAGTGCGGCTACTGCCGGTGCCCACAGCAAGTGTTGCCCTATCGTCTGGAAATCGAGCACCTTCAGCCTGTATCGTTGGGCGGGACGGATGAGCGGGATAATCTCTGGTTGAGTTGCCATCGCTGCAACAAGTTGCGCTCGAATCCCACGCAGGTCACAGATCCGCTGACCGGAGTCGAAGTCCTCATCTTCCATCCTCGACGCGATCATTGGAATGGCCACTTTCTATGGGAGGAACGTGGCCTGCTGATTGTAGGCTCCACCGCGTGCGGGCGTGGAACCGTGTCCTTGCTGGAGCTAAACGATTCCTACCACTTGTCGGCTCGTACGGTGTGGATGATCGCTGGTGCCTACCCGCCCATCGAATAACACTACCGCCGAGCGTGACCCCTCGCCACAGAAGCTCGAACGGCGAGAAGAAGGATGTAAGGAAACCACACCAGCCTAGTCCACCAAATACCACCCTGTAAAGCGAGCGCGATTCAGGGGACGCGACTTGTTCTTTGGCCGTACCTTTCCTTTCCGCCTCGGCATGGTTGACGATCTTCAGCAGTCGAAACTGGGACGGAGCTAGTTTTCCTGGCCGACGAACGTTCCACCCCTCGTGACAGCTATCTGGGTTTCCCATCTTCCCGCGAGCTGGTACCCGGGGCCTAAAACGGGTCAGAACGATTTACGACCGGAAACCGTTCTGACCCGTTTGGGCGACCCGTTTGGGCGACGTTGGGGCGAGAACAGGGGACGCGGGGACGGAGGTCTTCTTGGGTTGAGAAAACACGGCGAACAGACCCCGTCCTGGCCCCGTCCCGTCTCCGTCCGTTTAGTGCGATCTGATCTCGCCTTGACACATGCTGCGGGCCGGCTTATCACAAACAGTCATGACCGACGAAGTTACTCCACTCGACCAGGATCAGGACAACGATTTCGACGGCGCCTGGAAAGAGGCCCTGCGCCGCTTTCTGCGCCAATTCATCGCCAAGTACTTTCCCCTCGTGGACGCCGCCATCGATTGGACCTGCGAACCCCAGTGGTGCGACAAGGAACTCAGCCAGGTGATCGGCCAATCCGGCAAGCGGAACCGCCGGGTGGATGTGTTGGTCAAAGTCCGGCTGGTGACCGGACAGGAGCAGTGGATTCTGCTGCATCTGGAAATCCAATCGGCTTACGAGGCGGGGTTTGCCTCCCGGATTTCGTTGTACAACGCGGGCATCTATTGGATCTGCCAGCGGCGCGTGCTGACGCTGGTGGTGCTGGCCGATTCGCGGCGCGGCTGGGCGCCGGATGAAGACGTCTTCCAGGTCGGGCCGTTCGAGAGCCGGCTGAAGTTCCCGGTCTGCAAGCTGATCGACCGCTTGGAGACGGACTGGCGCGACGACCACTCGCTGCCGGTCTTGGTGGCCCGCGCCCAGATCGAGGCGCTCCGCACGGCGAGCGACCCGGAAGGCCGGTATCGGGCCAAGCGCAAGCTGGTGCTCGGATTGTACGATTTAGGCTATAATGAAGAGCAGGTCCGCGACATCTTCGGGCTGTTGGACTGGATGATGCACCTGCGGGTGGACCTGGAGAAACGACTGACGCGAGAAATCGCTGAATTCGAGGAGGCACGAAAGATGCCGTACATCACGTCTGTGGAGCGGTTTGCGGAAGCCCGCGGGGAAGCCCGCGGCAGAGCGAGCCTCGTGTTGTCGCAATTGGCCGAGGTTTGTGGCACGCTGTCGCAAGATGACGAGGATCGCGTGTACGGATTGTCCCCCCCAGCGTTGGAGGAACTGGCCAAAGCCCTGCTGCGGTTCCAATCGCTCGACGACCTGCACGCCTGGCTCGACGGGCATGCCGCATCCGACGCCTAGGTTGTTGCGGGCGGCAGATCGACCAGCGTGGGCAAACCCTGGTGAGATTAGTCCTTGTTCCGTTTCGGTGGAGACAGCGATTGCCACCGACGACGGAGGGCAATCTCTGGCGAACGGGGTCGTACAAGGTCGCCCAAATCCTTCCACGCTCACTACTACAAAAGGCGGGGGGTGTGATTCTCGTCTTCTTAGGTAATCGGCACCGTCGCCCTTGACTCAGACTCAGAGGTCACCTGAAAGGTAACTTACCAATCATGTGGGTTAATCGGTGCCAACCTGGCGACCAAGAAGGCGGAGCAGTACTCGATGATGCCCGACCAAGCCGCCAGCAACGCGGCGTTGCCAGGAGAATTGACCATATTGTATCTCGGAATCGACCTGCATCGCAAGCAAATGACCGTCTCGCTACGCAACTGCTCCCAACCTCTCTGGCTCTCAACTCTCAACTCTCGACTTTTTAGACACCCAGCTTTCGGATGGTGCGAATTTGCGCGCACGCCCATCGACCCAAACCAAGACTCGTCCGTTCTTTACAGCCGAGCCTCTCGCCCAAGTCAAATCCCAGAAAACTCGAGACGGCTAAAAACTCCCATCGCCGCGCCCCTCTCCCGGGCCATTTTCCCGATTTCTGCCGCCCGGCACAGAAAACGCGCTTGACCAATCGCGCCGCATCGGCCATCATTACATTCGTATACTGAACGCATGAATCGTTAGCTCTTTGACAATTGACTCCATCGCCAAAAGCTCCTGCCGGCCCGCCCCCGGCAGCAGTCGCCCATGCGCACGCGCCGGCGGTTGACTGCTCCTGGCTCACTGACAACTCCGTGGCCGACCGTGGCGGTGCAATGCCTGTATAAGTGCGAGCAGCCGGGCTGATCGTGGTAAGACTTCTTCTGCCGCTCGCCTAAGGTCTCTGGCGCTGCTGATCAACGAGCTGCAGTTGATTCTCAACCCAGTGGACGACCCCGGAACGGCTTGGGATGTGAAACACCAATCCCAGGATCAAGAGAATGGCAATGGCCAGTCCCACCAGCGAGTGCGTGAGCATGTAGACGATGATTGCAAACAGCGCGACTCCTTCGAGCAGTGCGGCAGCGACGATCGTGCGGGTTTGATAGACGACAAGCAGCCGCCCGGCATCGCCCGTCCGCTCGATCAGGGAAGCCGTTTCCGTGGATCGTCCCGCCTCGGGCAAAGTCCAGGTGCCGGCAGCGATTTTGCTGCGGGCCTGGGCGACGATCATGCCCGGCACGACCAGCCGAGCTACGATTTCGGCCGCCAGGAAGACGAGGAGCACGAGATTCATGACGCCGGCCAGATCGTGCTGGGGCTCGACCATTTCCAGGTGGACAAGCACCGCGGCGACGCCGAGGAATCCGAGACTTCCCACCAACAAAGCGCCTGTGACGATCTGCAACGTTGCGGCGCGGCGCCCGATTTCTTCGTGCCAGGCGGTATCGTTCATAGCATTCTCCTGAATCCGAGCGGCGGGCCGCCGTTGTCGTGAAACGACCACCGCCAACGGAAGAAGGATCGTATGCCTTGCCGGCCGTGCCGCGTCTCGATGTGGGGAGGAGATTGAACACGTTTGTCTTCCGGGCGGGACTTCTCTCAATTTACTCGGCGGTCGGTGTGTGTCAACGACCGTTTTTGACGAGGGGTCCAACAATCGCATCCTGCCGCCGGGGCAGTGGTGGTGAACGTCTTTCACGGCCGATGAAGCCTGCTTGCTCTTGGGATGCAGCCAGGTTACTCTACGGGACATGAAAGTCGCCTGCCCGCTCATCGGTTTTGGGTTCGCAGCCGGCGCCCTGAACGCGGAGCCGATCACCCTTGGCAACCGCTTTGAACCGGAAGGAATCTTATGCAACGAAATGTCCTTGCCCACGGCATTGCCCTCCTCTACCTCGCGACCGCACTGGCGCTTCCGGTCCGCGTGGGCGCCGAACAGCCCGGCTTCCGTGCCGGGACCGCCGCCGTCGATATTTCGCCCGAGGTCTTTCCGATCCAGCTTCGCAGCGGAGCGTCGAACTACGTGCATGATCCGCTTCATGTCCGCGCGGTCGCCTTCGAGAATGGCCAGGGCCGGGCTGTCATCGCGGTGGTGGACGCCATCGGTGTCGGACGGGAAATGACGGATGAAGCCAAGGCGGCCGCCGCGGAAAAGACCGGGTGGAAACCGGAGGAAATGCTCGTCTCCGCCACGCATACGCACAGCGCCCCGAAAGGCGGCGACACCTCGCCGGGCCGGATCGCCTACGAAAAGAAACGCCGCGACGGGCTCATCGAAGCGCTCACCAAGGCGATCGAGTCCCTCCAGCCCGCCGAGGTCGGATTCGCCTCGGACGAAGAGCCCGGCGAAGTCTTCAACCGCCGCTGGTACTTGAAGCCGGGCACGATGGACCGGAACCCGCTCGGCGATTTCGACCAGGTTCGGACCAATCCGCCGCGGCAGCATCTGCTCAAGCCCGCCGGGCCGACCGATCCGGAAATCTGCGTCGTCTCCGTTCGCACCCGCCGCGGCCGGCCGCTGGGCCTGATCGCCAACTACGCGCTGCATTACGTCGGCGGGATTCCCAAGGTGGTCGAGGAAAACGGCAAGGAGGTCGGCATGGCGTCGGCGGATTATTTTGGCGAGTTCGCCCGCATCGCGCCCTACCGCGTCGGCGGCTCGAAACCGCCGCACGAGTTTGTCGCGATGATGACCAACGGCGCCTCCGGCGACATCAACAACATCGACTTCGACGGCACGCGGCCGCCGCGAGCGCCGTTCGAGCAGGTGCGGATCGTGGCCTCGAAGGCCGCCGATGCCGCCTGGCGGGCGGTGAAGAAGATCGAAACGTACGACGAAAACCCCATCGTCGCGGTGCGGCAGCGCGAGGTCACGCTCAAGTATCGCGTCCCGCCCCCGGCCGAAATGGAAAAGGCGACGAAGTTGCTCGAGTTGCCGCGAAAGGAGCGTGAGGCGATCCATCAACGCTCGACGTCGGTGGCCAACGCCACGGTTTTCTACGGCGGCTCCGAGAATCCCGGGACCGAAGACGTCATCGTGCAGGCAATCCGGATCGGAGAGCAGGCGATCGTGTCGATGCCGTTCGAGGTGCTGGTCGAAATCGGCCTCGAAATCAAACAGAAGAGTCCTTTCGCCCGAACCTTCCTCATCGAACTGGCCAACGGCGGCTACGGGTACCTGCCGCCGCCGAACCAGCACCAGCTCGGCGGCTACGAGACGTGGGTCGGCACGTCGCGGTTCGAAGAAGACGCATCGGTCAAGCTTACGCAGAACCTTCTGGAAATGCTGGCGGAATTGAAGGAACTCTAAAAAAGCCACACCGCGGAAATCGCTCACGTCCCGCCCCGGCTCGATGAAAGGAATAATATCTCAAACTGTAAACGCGGCAGCCCAGGAAAGGGGACTGGCTCCGTCGCCCATGCAGGTTTTCCGTACAAGAAAGCGATGCGGCGACGGTGCCTGTCCCCTTTCCTGGGCGGACCAACTTGATGGCCCGTTGCGCCCCGCGCCGGCTCGATCGAAAGGAAAAAGATGAACCGCTGCCGACCGATTTCTCTTTCGTGCCTGGCCCTGCTGTTCGTGTCGGTGCCCGCGGCAGCGCGGCTGCCCGTCGCTGCACCGCGCGTGCACTGGACGTGCGACCTGACCGCCCCCCAGGAGCTGCGCGACGCGGCAGGGAACTGCCACGGCACGCTCGAAGGAGAGCCGGCCACGGATCTCGTGCGGCCCGGCATCTTCGGCAACGCCATCCGCTTCGACGCGGGCCGCTGGCGTATCCGCATCCCGCACCACGAGAACCTGTCGCTGCGCAACCACTTCACCGTCGAGGTCGTGCTCAAGCCGGACCGTATCGACGGCTTCCGCACGATCCTCTGGAAGGGCGACCGCACCGCGACGCCCGAGTTGATCAACTACACGATCGACCTTCGCGACGGGCGGCCGGAGCTGAAAGCGAAGGATGCGGAAGGCCGCTGGCTCGTCTTCTCGACCCCGACCGCCCTGGCAGCGGCGCGCTGGCACCATCTGGTCATCACCTACCGCGAAGGCACGGCGGAGATCTTCGTCAACGGCGAGGCCTGCCCGATCTCCGTATCGGAGGACGGCACGCGACTGCGCGAGTTGCTGGTGAACGACGCCGCGGCCGTGATCGGCGACGGCGCGGATCGCAGCGGAACCGCGTATTCCTTTTGCGGATTGATCGACGAGCTGCGGATCTTTGCAGGCCGCGAACTCGGCATGCTCGACGGCGATTACGCGACCCGCTGGCGGGCGCTCCGCGAAGACTGTGCGAGGCGCGAGGCAGAATGGCAGCAGCGGCGTGAGCGCCGGGCCGCCGCGGCGCAGCAGGCTCTGGAGCAGGACTACGACGCCCTGTTCCGCGACTGGGCGATCCGACCGGACGCACCTTTCGCCGCCACCGTCCTGCCGGCCAGCGAACGCCTCAACGGCGCGCCGGACTTCTTCCGCGACCTGGGCGACCTCACGCGGACCGCCGTCTGCTCCGCGGCACGTGGCGAGTTCGAAGGATTCCAGGTGATTCTCCTGGGCCGTCGCGACGGAGAGGCAGCGAGGGTAACCGCAATCGTCTCCGACCTGGTGCACGCAAACGGGCGCCACCGCATTCCCGCCGAGCAGCTCCTGTGCGGCCGCCTCCAGCGCGTGACCACCGAGGAGCCCGATATCCCGGTCGCCTTCGTCGGGCCGATCCCCGACGCGATCCTGCCGGACGGCGAACCGGCCACGGTACCGCCGGGCGATTTCGGCGCGGCCTACTGCCGCATCGAGACCGGAAACGCCCCGCCCGGCCTGTACCGCGGCCGGCTCACCCTCTCCGGCGCGGGACACACCGAGACCGTCGAGATCGCCCTGACTGTCTACGACTTCGAGTTGCCGCGGCGAGCGTCGCTGCGGACCGCGTTCGCCTTCTTCGACACCTACTACCGGGCCTGGTACGAACTGGATACCATCAGCCCGGCTCAGCGCGAGGCCATCTGCGAGTTTCTGCTTCGCTACCGCCTGTCGCCCTGCAACATCTACGCCCCCGACGCGCCGTTTCCGGACCTGGCGACCCTTGAGAAGTACCGCGATCGGATCACCTTCTTCACCATCGGCCGTATCCGGGCAGGCACGGACGACGAGATCCGCGAACAGGTCGACCAGCGCGTCGCCCTGCTCCGGCGCATCCGCGAGTTGGGACTCGGTCCGTACATGGCGTTCTACAGCTTCGACGAGTTGTCGATGCATATGGAGCACCTGCCCGACGCCGAGCGGGTCACCCGGGCGCTCCGCGCGGCCTGGCCGAAACTCGGGCTGATGCAGACCTCGTTTCCCATTGAGGAACTGCGGCCGCTGTTCAATGTCTGGGTGCCGCTCTTGCACGAGTTCGCGGACCCCGAACGACTGCGGGTCATCCAGCGCATGCGGGCACGCGGAGACCGCATCTGGTGGTATGCCGCCGACGCGCCGAGGCATCCCTGCCCGAACCTCTTCCTCGACTACCCCGTACTCGACGGCCGCATGCTCGGCATCCTCAGTTACCTGCACGGGGTCGAGGGCATGCTCTACTGGTGCATCAACCGCGAATGGCAGACCAACCTCGACATCCGCGACCGCTGGCCGCATGCGCCTTGGAAGTCGCACATCTACCACGCCCACACCGGCAAACGCAAGTACAAAAACGGGATGGGCAACCTCGTCTATCCCGGCGCAAACGGCAAGCTGTATCCTTCGTTGCGTCTGGAGAACCTGCGCGACGGCCTGGAAGACTACGAGTATCTCCACGCCCTCGAGCGCCTCACCGCGCGCCTCGAGACGGCACAGACGGCGGACGCGAGCGCGACCCTCGCCGAGGCCCGCCGCCTGCTGCCGCCCCCGGCCGATCTGGCCACGGCCGTCAACAAGTGGTCACCGGACCCGAAACGCTTGCGCGACTACCGCGACCGCGTGGCCAGGGTGATTGAAAGGGCCACCGGCGCGCTGCGGGCGCAGTCGCAAGGCGAGCCGAACCAACAGCGGCTTCAGCCGGCCGGGGCCGATGTGTCGATTTCCGGGAGTTCGACGCAGGCGGCCCCAGCGGCTGAGCGGTGACGATATCCGACAGCTACCCATCGGACCCCAGCATCCAACATGACTCGGCGCGACAGAAAAAAAGTGATCCTTCTGCTCGTCACTCTGGGATCGTCAGCGTTGTTTCTGGGCTGCGAACGAACACCTGCTACAAATGAAGTGCCGGAACAAGCGCAAAGCGTAATCCAAGTATCGTACGTCGTGCTCCTGTTCCGCAAGGAACACGGACGACTGCCGCAGTCTATGGAAGAAATACTTGAATATGATGATACGACACCGCGAGCTGATGATTGGGGCAACGAATTCAATTACACACGCGAAGCGGACCAATTCACTGTTTCTTCCGCCGGGCCGGACGGGCAAATTGGAACAGAAGACGATTTGAGGGCGGTATTGAGATCAACGGCTTCCAACTAGCTCTCGGTAGGTATCCTGCGGGAATCGTGCCGCGGCCTGAGGCGGTCGCGCCACGCGTGCGGAATTGCTGGAAAATCTTCGCGACGCCCTGGAGGAGGCTTTGCAGATGAACCGGGCTGAGGGTTGGAGTTAACGGGAACTTCAACACAAGCTGGGCTCAGTCACGTCCACAAACGCTCTTCAGTTTTGAAGGGCAGCGAGAGGCACGTTTTTGCATCGGGCATGTTGGACGATCATGGCGACGAGGACATCGTACGTCGCGTCGTAGATTCGGGCTTCCTGCTGGCGGAGCTCGCCTTTGGCTCTCTCGGCTTTCTCGCGGAGCTGGTTCTTGCGCCGAGCGATTCTCGTCGCCACGAGGCGATGGGCCTCGGATCCCGGGGTCAACGCGGCGAGACGTCTCTCGGCCTCGCACAACTCGCGTCGCGCCGCGGCGATCCGGCCGGCCAGGAGCGTCCGGCAGTGCTTGATTTCGTCCAGCCCTCGCATGACGCCCGGATGGCGACGGAAGGACTGGGTGATATCCACGGCCGCCACCTGCACGGGCGTCGAGCGCGATGCGGATTCCGGCTGTGGATTGATGTCAACGGCAGGGTTCCTCGCGGAACCGGCGACGAGAAAAGCGGCTGCGGCCAAACGACGCGATTGAATCGGAACGATTCGTGTCATGATAAGCACTCCCTTGCTTGGTATTCGGTGGAAAAGTTGGCCGGTGTTGCGGGCCGCTAGGACACGTCGCAACTGTCGTGCCACATGGTGCGAGCGATCTTGTATTTCCAACAGCTCCTCCGGCGCAATTGTTTACGCCTGAGTGACTTGCGCCAGACCGGCGGTCGCGAAGCGCGACCGGGCAAGGGACGTTGGAGCAGGCTTGGTTTTGTAAGAATTTCCGGCGTGGTTCCAATGCGGGTAACACTTTGCAGGCCTGCACTTCCGGGTGGGCTACTGCCCCGCAGGCCCCGTTCGCCAAGCGGGACCTTGAACTCTCTTCCGTCGCGTGAACGGTCACGTTTTGAGGTTGAGCGTCTAGGGTGGTTCGGGGCCGATTGGGGGTGCCGAGGTGGTGTGCAGTCCCAGGTCCCGCTCGGCAAGCGGGACCTACTTCTGCAGACGATAGGCGCCACTGTTTGAACCGCGCCGAAATTCCGGCTCACAGATGAAGAAGTGCAGGCAGGTGTCCAAGAGACGCCGGCGTCCTTGACTTGGGCGTCACGGGGCGTGCAGAATGCCTCCGGATGCAGGGCCCCCGCACTCAACTGGAGAATTGCCATGACCACGCGATGGGCGATTCTTGTTTCGGGTACCATTGCGTGAAGTTCGTCGGCGACGAGTTGGCCCTGGTCGGTTACCACGCCCGCGACGGCATCCACGTGGCCCGAATCAAGATCGATTGGTTTTACGAGCAGCAGTAATTCTCAACACCGAACAGGTGACGTTATGAAGCGAAACTCCCTGTCGCGTCGTGGTTTTTTGGCCCGCTCCACTGCCATGGTCGGCGGTGCTTTTGCCGCCCCCTTGGTCATTCCGGCCTCCGCGATTGGAGCGGACGCGACCGTCGCCCCCAGCAACCGGATCACGATCGGCATGATCGGCGTGGGCCGGCAAGTGATTACCTATAACCTCCCGTTTTTCATGTCGGCTCCCGACGCGGAGGTGGTCGCCCTGTGCGACGTGGATCGCTGGCGGATCGAAGTGACCGAGGAGCGGGTGGCCTCGTTCTACGGCCCCAACAAGCGGCGTTGCGGCAAGATCCCCAATTGCCGCCGCTACCGCGACTTCCGCGAAGTGCTCGCCCGGCCCGACGTCGACGCGGTAATGATCTCCACGCCCGACCAGTGGCACGTGCCGATGTCGGTGGCGGCGGTCAAGGCCGGGAAGGACGTCTGCTGCGAGAAGCCGCTTACGCGGAGCATCGCCGAGGGCCGGCTGCTGGCCGATCGGGTCAGGCAGCACAATCGCGTCTTTCGCACCGATAGCGAGTTCCGCTCGCTGCCCCAGTTCCAGCGCGCGGTGGAGTTGGTCCGCAACGGGCGAATCGGACAGCTCCGCACGATCCGCTCGGCGGTGCCGAAAGGAGTCTTCACCTCGCCCGAGCACGTGGATATGCCGGTGCCCGAGGAGCTCGACTACGAATTGTGGACCGGGCCGGCCCCGATGCGGCCCTATACCGAGCAGCGGGTACACCAGCGACAAGGCTACGAGCGCCCCGGTTGGATGAACATCCGCGATTACTGCGACGGCATGATCTGCAACTGGGGGACGCACCTGAACGACATCGCCCAGTGGGGAAACGGCACAGACCGCACCGGGCCCGTGGAAGTCGAAGGCAAGGGCGTGTATCCGCCCGCGGGCAGCATGTGGAATGTCCTCATGGAGTTCGAGGTCCGCTATCGTTATGCTAACGGCGTGGAGCTGTTCTACAAAACCGAGACGCCCTACGTACGGTTCGAGGGGACGGAGGGCTGGGTGCAAGCCTGGTTCGGCCGCTCGCCGAGCGGATCGCCGATCGAGGCCGAGCCCAAGTCGATCCTCGACTCGACGATCGGGCCCAATGAAGTTCAGATCCCCAAAATTCCCGAGAAGCGAGACTTTTTGGACGCGATCAAGACCCGCGGGGCGACGCTGGCCGATGCGGAGATCGGCCACCGCACCACTTCGCTCTGCCATCTGGGACACATTGCCGTGCAGTTGGGCCGCAGGCTCACGTGGGAACCGGAGGCGGAGCAATTCCTTGGCGACGACGAGGCGAACCGGATGCTGGCGCTTCCACCGGGAAGGGAACCGTGGGGAATTTGAGGCAAAATACCAGTATGAAGTCACACGGAGGGAGCAGCGCGGCGACGAAGTCATAGTACGCCTTGACTGCATTGGCAGTCCGGATACCGGATTCCACGGAGCTGGGTGAAGCTCGTGCTAGCGGATCGGGAGAGTCCTTTTCGCTCGGCTGATCGACCACCACTATAAGGACCACTGCCATGACTTCGATCGATTCCCCCATGCGTTGTTCTTTCCGACTGGCAACCGTCTTCTGCCTCGCCTTGGCAGGCGCTGTTTCTGCTGATGAAGACCGCTTCGAAGCCGGCTCGATCTCGCTGCCCGGCAACATGGTCTCCAACCCGTCCTTCGAGGCGGGACGACAGCGCAAAGACGTTCCCGACGACTGGGACTTCTATGCGAATCCGCGATACCTGTCGCTGGTCGAGGGCGGCGCGCTGCATGGGTCGCGCGCGGTCCTGGTCGACCGTCCCGTGCTCACGGGGATCGTGCACGTGGCGGCGAAACAGGTTGTGCCGATTGTCCCCGAGTGCCAATACACCCTGAGTGCTTGGGTGAACGTGGAACTGTCGGAGGGAGGACGGATCTGCATCTATCTCGATTTCCTGGATGCCAACAGACAGCGGATCACGATCCGTCAGGCGAGCCAGACCGAGCCGACCGAGGGTTGGAAGAAACTGAGCCTCACCGCCCGCGCACCGGCCGGTGCGGCGTACGCACAACTGCTGGTGCCTTACGTCGACGGCCGCATGCGGGTGCGGACGGACTGCGTGGCGCTCACATCGGACGACGGCGGACGGCCCGCGTCGGAAGGGGCCATCCGTGATTTTATGGCGTCGCGTCCCACGTCATCGTCGGTCTACCTGGCATGGAATTCAGGATGGGAACACCACGAGATCGACTTCCGGCGGGAGCGAGAGGCGCAGTGGACCACGATTCGCAACGTCTGGTCGGATTTCCACAACGTGATCCAACTCGATCCGCAGACCGCGTACCAGTTCCGTGTGCGAGCGTTGCCTCCGCAGAGAATCGACGAGAACGGCAAGCCGGTGGCCGCGGGCGAACCGGTGACCTCGCAGGTGATCCGGGCCGCGACGACCGCCGTCGAGCCGCAGCTTTGGCAGGGCCTGAAGCTCTGGCCGACGGAGCACGTGCCGACCTTTCCCGACGGCCAGGCCTATCCCTGCATCGAGTTCTACAAGGATGCGTTCTACCTGGTCGAAGCCCGCGGCTATGCGATCTACCTCTCGAAGCTTCGCCAGTCGGACTTCGGCGTCGAGTGGACCAACGAGATCGTGCCTCGCGTGAAAGAAGTCTCTTCGTACCAGGGGATCCCGGATACGTGCGTTTTCCAGGACAAGCTTTGGGTGATGTGGAACCGGCAGGCGACCGGCGATCCGAACTACGAGATCATGGATTCCCGCCAGCTCGTGCTGACGTACGACTTCGCCACGGGGCGGCTCTCCGAACCGATCACGATTGAAGCCATCCAGCCCGGCTGCGGCACCTGGGAAGGCGGCCTGACGGTCTACCAGGGCAAGCTCTGGATGATGTGGCTGGAAGTGAAGCTCAACGAGGAGAAACGCCGGAGGACGCGGATCGTGCTGCGGCCTTACGAGGACGGTCGGTTTACCGGCACAGTGGTTTTCGACCGCTGCCCGTCGGTCTATCCTTACGGCCCCTCCGTGAACGTTTTTGGCGATCGGATGATTCTGCTCTGGTCGGACCTGGCCGCCCTGGAGAAGCAAGCGGATCACGAACCGCTCTACGGCACGTTTTTCGACGGCGAATCGTTTTCGCCGAGCGTGCCGATCTACGAGAAGGGCCGATCGCGGTACGCCAAGGGTGCCCAGTTCGGCGACAGCTTCTATTGCGTGTACAAGTGCAACACGCACTATCCGGAGTCCGGCTACATGTACCACGACCTGGCCCTGACACGGATCGGTCCCGGCGCCGGGCAGATCGCGACCACATACTGGGTCGACGACGTGAAATACAACTCTTCCCCGGATATGACGTCCGACGGCAACGGCATGGTGGTCGTTTACGGCAAGTTCGAACACGCCTACGGCCGCCGCCACGACCCGGCGATCAACCACGGCACGTTCCTGGGCCGGATTACGCGGTAGCGTGAGAAGATTCGATTGCTACCAACCGATCAGGACTTTGCCGAGGCGGAAAGAAAACCGCATCTCGAAATCGGCCGGCTTGCCACCCGTCCAGTAGAGATAATGCGACGACTTGCACAGCTTCTCCGGCGTACTCTCGGCCAGAAGGATGGTGGCGGACCGCCCACCAGCTCGGCGCGCCTTCGCATCCGCTCGGCGAGGACAAGATCTGCTGGCAGCCACCCCCTCCGGCAGGAGGGGTTGACTCGTTTCGTCTAGTTTGGTAAATTTACCATACTAAACTCACAACTGGCATCCCCGGAGGCGATTCTGCGATGACGGCCACGAAACTCGGACGAGTCCAGCTTCTCATCATGCAGGTGCTATGGGACAAGCGGCGGGCGACCGCCCGCGAGATCACCGACGCGATCAACGCGACCCAACCGATCGCCCACAGCACCGTGCAAACGTTGCTGCGGGGGCTGGAGGAGAAGGGTTCCATTTCCCACAAAGTGGAGGGCCGGACCTTCATCTTCTTCCCCCTCGTGGAAGCAGACAAGTTCAGACAGAATGCGACTCGCGACCTGATCGAGCGCGTTTTTGGCGGCAGCGCCGGGATGCTCGTGGCCCATCTCTTGAAGCACGAAAACGTTTCACGGAAGGAACTTGACGAGATTCGCAAACTGATCGACCGCCGCGAGAAGCAATAGGAGGGGCACCATGGCCTGGTTTGACCCGCAAACGACACTCCTCGGCGCTGTCACCGGCGCGATCGAATTTGCCGTCAACTGGCTGCTGCAATCGACACTGCTCATTGCGGCTGGGCTCACAACGGGAAGGTTGCTGCGCCGGCGGGGCGCCGCGCTCGAGTCGGCGGTCTGTCGCACGACGTTGGTTGCCGTACTGATTTGCCCGATCGCGACTTGGGGCCTTTCGACGGCGGGAATGTCGGGCTGGTCGGTGGAGTTGCCCGACCATTGGACACACCAACCCGTCGAGCCGATGCTCATCGAGAGCCAGGCCCCGGTCGCACTCTCAGGTTACGCCCAGCCGGCGAACGCCCCGATGGAATTTGCCGAGCCGTTTCCCTTGGACCGCCGCGCGGCAACCATGCTGCACGAAGCCCCCGGAGCGGCGGCGCTTGCGACGAACACCCTCGGATCAGCCGAACCGCCTTCGGTCGCTGCCGAGTCACCGGCCGAGCGGCATCTCGATACGGCGGTCGCGGAAACGCCCTTGCTCACGGCCTACCGAGTTGGAATGGCGGCTTTGGGCATCGTGGCAAGTTGGCTGCTCGTCTCCGCTCTCCTGGCTGCGCGGCTGGCCCGAGCGTGGCGGCGGTTGGCTCAGCTCCGCCGCGGGTCGGCGCCGGCCGATTCCGGTGTGGTCCGCGATTGTCATGAAGTCGCGTCGATGCTGGCCGTTTCCGCTCCGGAAGTCTTGCGCACGCCGTACCTGCCGAGTCCCTGCCTGGCCGGCCTCCGCAAGCCTGCCATCTTGCTGCCTGCCGGGGAGATAGGTTTGTCAGTGCGCGACGCGCTCGTCCACGAATTGGCCCATCTCAAACGCCGTGATTGCCATTGGAACCTGCTCCGGCAGGCGGCCGTCGCGGTATTCTTCTTCCAGCCGCTGTTGTGGAGCCTCTCGCGCCGCATCGAACGGGCGGCCGAGGAAGTTTGCGACGACTACGTCATCAAGCACGGCGGCGACCGCCGGCAGTACGCGCACCGCCTGGTCGATATCGCCGAACTCTCGTGCGTGCCGGTCACTTCGGCCGGAGTCGGCGTCGTCTCGCTGCGATCGGTGCTCACCAGACGGGTGACGCGCATCATGGACACCTCGCGCCCCCTCTCCACGCGCGTCGGGAGCCTCTTGCTGGCCGCGGTGCTTGCCGGCGGTGCGATCGGGACAACGGCGGTGGGACTCGTGGGCCTGGGATCGCAGCCGACGCAAGCGGAGACGGAGTCTTTCGCTGGCGCGAGCGGCCCGCGTCCCGACGAAGAGGCTCCAACGGACGCAACCAGCCGCGGATCCACGCGTGAGGAGACTGCCACCCCAGACGCCCCCGTTGACGAGGGCAGCGACCACGAGTTCCAAGGCAAAGTTGTCGATCCGGCGGGCCGACCGGTCGAGGGTGCCGAACTGTATCTCGTGTTCCACGTTCCGCAGCCGACGGGCTTGCTCGTCCCGACCTGGAAATCGATTGCGAAGACGGATGCCGCCGGAGCGTTCCGGTTCGGGGCGCGCTCGGAGGACTTCGGTGTCCTAGCGACGGCACGCGAGTTGGGCTATGCCTCGCTGGTGGCGGTGAAAGATGGCTTTGGTTTTGCGTGGGCTCCATCGGGCAAGTACGAAACGAGCGGCAAGTGGCTCGATGAGGCCCGTGCGCGGCTGAAAGAAGCACCGGCAGAGTTCCGCGAGCCGTTCAAGCAGATGCTCAGCGGCGTCGGCGAACCGCTCAGACTGGTCGAAGACGATCAGCCGATCCGTGGCCGCATCGTCGATGTCAACGGCCAGCCGGTGGCCGGGGCGAGGCTCACGCTGCTGGAAGTATCGAGTGGGCCGGACGACGACCTGACCGCCTGGCGGGAGGCAGCGAAGGAGCCCAAGGCCGACTACTACTCGGCCCGCATGAAGACGCCCATGGCGATCAACGGCCCGCAGGTTCGCTCACTCGTCGAGCCGGCGGTGACCGACGCCGACGGCCGCTTTACGCTGCACGGCGTGGGCCGCGGGCGGATCGCAGAACTGCTCGTGGAAGGCCCGCGAATCGAGTCGGCCAAGATCTTCGCTCGCACGGAAGCCGGAGAGATAATCGAGCTTTTGCATCAGCGCCGCTCACCGGAGCTGGGGTCCTTTGTTTACTATCCGGCTGAGCTGACCTACGTGGCGGGGCCGTCCACCGCAATCACCGGCGTCGTCCGCGATGCCGAGACCAAGGAGCCTTTGGCGGGCGTCACGGTGAAGAGCCAGTCGCGGCATGGCGAACCGATCAGCGGATGGGGCCAGGACTTCGTCCGCGCGGTGAGCGACGAAGAGGGGCGATACCGGCTCGAGGGGATGCCCGTCGGCAGCGACAACCGGATTGCAGCGATGGCGCCCTTGGACGACACCGCCTATTTCTCGATGAGCAAACAAGCCGCCACGACGGTCGAGGAGGACCCACGGGAGATCGACTTCGAGCTGCGCCGCGGTGTGTGGGTCGAGGGCCGCGTCACCGATGCTCGCACCGGCAAGGGGCTACCTGGCAGACTTGCTTATTATGTAAAGAAAGAGAATCCCGGCTACAAGGTCGCCCGCTCACTGGACGTCGACCAGCGCGACCGCCTGCGCAGCGACGACCAGGGGCATTTCCGGATTCCGGTTTTGCCGGGCCCCGGGTTTATCACGTTCATGGCCGACGAGCACGAGAATTACCCTCGCGCCGACGTAATCGTGAAACTCGATGGCAGCCGCGAGAAGGTCGACGCCCCGATGTTTGAGACCTCCCCCTCCAGCCTGATGCCGCAGAACTACCACCTCGTGGCCGAGATCGACCCGGCGGCCGCCGCCCGGCGCGTACAAGTGAACTTGAAGCTCGACGCCGGCAACACCGTCACCGGCCGTGCCGTCGACCCCGGCGGTCGGCCGGTCACGCGCTTCGATTACTCCGGCAAGCTGGCACGTTTCGGCGTTTGGGACCCCTCGGCGGGCGATAGGTTCGAACTGCTCGGATACGACGCAGCCGCGCCGCGGCACGTCTATTTCGCCCACGCCGAGCGGAATCTCGCCGCTCACGTCGTCCTGAAGGGCACGCCGCCCGAAGACTTCGTGGTGAAACTGCAGCCGGCGGGCAGCGTAAGGGGGCGGCTCGTCGATCGGGACGGCGCTCCGCTGGCAAACTGCGGACTCGTCCCCTGGTATCCGGTGATGCGCAGCCCGGCAGATCATCTCCCGAGTTATCATTCGCCGCCTCTGCCCCGCAACTCGGCGCATTCATCAGCCGGCGAGCACGAGACGGATGCAGGGGGACGATTTCATATCACCTGCCTGGCCCCCAGCGTCGAGTATCGGCTGCGGGCCTTCGATCGAACCGGCATGACCCCCGGCGGCCGACGCACACCGAGGACCACAGGTCCCCTCGACGTGATCATTCAAGTCGCGACCGGAGAATCGAAAGACCTGGGCGACGTGCGATTGGCGGACGAAGCGGAATTCGCTCGAGCAGCCAAACAAGCC
Organism: Thermoguttaceae bacterium; assembly: GCA_040768665.1. Taxonomy (GTDB): domain Bacteria; phylum Planctomycetota; class Planctomycetia; order Pirellulales; family Thermoguttaceae; genus JABWBD01. Next base: position 94,344 of record JAXGMN010000032.1, on the reverse strand, counting down.
AAGAAGGAATCACCCGCCGTGCAAAGGCAACAACAGACCATCGTGACCGGCCAGATTACATTGGCCGGAAAGGGCCCTGCAGCGGCGGCCCACGTCGCCGTGATCGCCATGCGAATCCGGCCGGGCCGCGGCGGCGATCTGTCGCCGAGCGGCGAGGTGCTGGCGGAAGCCACGACGGACGATCGCGGCAATTACCGTCTGACGATTCAGAGGGCCAGCTCGAAGACGCACCGCGATGCCCACGTGATCGCCAGGAAGGTCGGCTCGGCGATCGCCTGGAAGCAGCTCAATCTCGACGCAGCCAACGCCGAGGCCCCGCTCGATCTGCCGCCGGAACAGCCCATCACCGGTAGGCTCGTCGATAGGGAAGGGCAACCGGCCGCCGGCGTAGAACTCGTCGTGCGATCGGTGATGAAGCAGTCCAGCGACGGCATACCGTGCAGCGACGGTGTCGGCTATCAAGACTTCGAGAAGATCCCTTCGGCATGGCTTCAAGGCGCCACGACGGACAAGCAAGGACGGTTCACCCTGAACGGAATTCCCGCGGGCCACGGCGTACATCTCCACGTCGTCGGCAGCGATCGCTTTGCCCCGCAAGGAATCTCCCTGAACATGGGCATGTCGGAACAGCGTGGGAAGCACGACGGGACCTACCGCCCGCTGGTCAAGAACGTGCCGCCGGGTGAAGAAGCCGTCCTTCCGCTTGCGCCGGCGCAAATCTTTGAGGGTGTGGTCACGTACGAAGACAGCGGCCGACCGGCGCCGCATGCGAGACTGACCATTTGGGCGAGCCAGGAGGAAGTTGGCTCGATGGTTTCCGTGGCTGGAAAGGCGGACGAGCAGGGTCGATACCGCATCAGCCCCAACCCCGGCGTTCGCTTTGGTGTGACCGCCTATCCGCCCGATGCGACCGCTTACCTCGTGCGGACGACTCCCCTCTCGAAACCGATTCCGTGGGAGACGGGCGATCGCGTCAAACGGGTCGATTTGGCATTGCCTCGCGGTGTTCTGGTCCGCGGCAAGGTGGTCGAGGCGGGGGCGGATGCTCCGGTTGCGGGCGCTTCGATCCAGTACGTCCCCGAAAGTACCAACAACCCTCACGACGCGGACGACATCCTCACCGGTTGGCAAGCGATTGAGGTCTCGGACGAACAGGGCCGGTTCGAAATCGCCGTTCTGCCCGGACCGGGACGCCTCCTCGTCCATGGGCCGCGAGGAAGATACGTCCTTGAGGAAATCGGCGACCGGCAGCTACGCGCAGGCAAACCCGGCGGTTGGAGAAACTACGTCCACGCGGTCGAAAAGATCGATCCCGAGAAAGGTGCCGAGCCGATCGACGTAACGCTCCGATTGCAGCCGGGCATCTCCGCCAGTGGCCGGATCGTCGACCAGCAGGGACAACCGCTCGACGAGGCGCTGGTCGTCTCGCGCCTGACCTACTCGCCTCTGTCTCTCCATTGGCGAGGGCAGATACTCCCGACGCTTGGCGGCCGCTTCGAACTGACGGGCCTCGAAGAGGGAAAAGAGTACCCCGTCTACTTCCTGAACGCCGAGCGACGCCTCGGCCGAACCATAGTGATTCGGCCAGGCGGCGGCGAGCAGACGGTCGTCCTCGAACCCTGCGGGACCGCCACCGCGCGATTCGTCGATCCCCGGGGAAAGCCACACCCGGAATTCTGGCCAGGCTTGCACATGATCGTCACGCCCGGCGCCCATCGGTACGACCGGGCTGCGGCCGAACGCGGCGAGTTATCGGCCGACGAAGACTTGGTCTCCAACATCGATCGCACCAACTACCGGCAGGGCTTCGAGACGGACAGCCAGGGCAAAGTCACGTTCCCGGCACTGATTCCCGGGGCCACCTATCGGCTCACGACGTTTGAGAAGGGCAAACCGGTGGTGTTGAAACAGTTCACCGTCACACCGGGCGAACAGCTTGAACTGGGGGATATCACGATCGAGTTGGATAACTGAAGACTTTGGAGTGCGCGGGACTTGTCACCGCTTTCTTTCTATTCCATGCCTTTCTTTTACGGGAACAACGATCGATCCACCGACAGTGAAGAAGAAAGACTTGCGCAACGAGGCGTGCCCGACGGAGCGAATGTTGGAGCCCCAACACCCGTCACGGCCCGTCCCACTGGAGCAGGTGTTCCGGAGAGTCATTCTGGATGTCCTGGTTCCCGGCGCGAATCGTTCTGGTGTTGGCGGCCCAGACTTGGATGACTCTGCCTTGACCGGTTCGCCGCACCAGGCAGAGTTCTCCGGTAAGCGCGACGTCCCATTCTTTCTGGATCAGGACATGATCGCTGCTCGCCGATGGCTCGTTGCCCAGTGGATTCTCGACGTCCGCGGCCAGCAGCAGATCCTGGGTGCCGTCGGCATGCGTCACTTCAACGGCCACCGTGCTATCCGAATAGGGCCTGCCGTCGGTGGCTGTCACTGGAAGCCGGCGAATGCTTTGGATCAAGCTCTCGTTTTCGTAGGCTTCAATAACGCCGACAAACGTTGAGGCAAGCGGTCCTTCACCTGCTGCGCGCCGTACCACAAGGCGCGGGATCCAGGCCTCCTGCCGCATATCGGCGCCGTAGCCGCCGTAGGAGATCCACGCTTCGGCAATGGCAACCTGCGCTGCGGAGGTCAGCCCGGTGTAACACAAATGGACCTCTTGCCCGGCCGGCAGCAGACCATAGCGGTCTTCCACCTTCCAATCGACCTGCCAGCCGGGCCGGGGATCGACATCCCAAAGGAACCGTCGCATCTGGGTATCTTGCCCGTAGTCGTCGCCCGGTTTCAGAGACAGGCCGGCAGGCGTTACGCTGCCGAAATGACTGTGCAGAAACTGGGTATGGTCCCGCCCACCCGCTACCCGGAAGATATCCAACACGTAGAAACCGGCCCGCCCGGCCATATCGATCTGGACGACGGTCCGCTCGAACTGCCGCTTGTCTGGGCCGGCCGCACCCGCAGGAACCATGCCCGGGGCCGAAGCGCGGATGGCCCGAAAATGGCTGCCCTCGGCCCAGAGCGTCGTCCGTCCGGCCTGATTCGCATGGTTCTGTCCGTCGACCACCACGGTATTGTGCGCAGCGCTCATCGTGTACCACCGCGCCCGCGGCGATCCCCATCCGCCGTATTGGACCGCGGGATAGCCGAGCTCCGGTATCAGGTCCAGTCCGTGGGCAAAGAGCCCCAGGTTCATCCCGTCATGATGTCCGTGCGCGCCGCCGGCCTGGTAGTTGAGCCAGACCGCGCGGGCGTTTTCGCCCGCGCCCGAGCGGAGAATCGCCAAATGCCACTGCTGCTTGTTGACGCTATCCAGCTTCAACTCCGCGCCGTGCTCGGCAACGACTCGGGCGACCTCCTGGCGAACGCCTTGGGCATCGTCGGCGAACAGATCGCGGGGCAGGTCTTCGGTCGAACCGCCATTGGCCTGGTAGAGCGTCTGCACAAAGGCTACGTCTCCCGTCAGGCGGTACAGATGCCAGAGGAACGTGTACATCGACGGTCTCAGATATCCGTCGCCGTGGAAGATGTGGGGTCGATCTCCGGGGTCAGGAAAGCGGACCCCTTGGTACCGGTCGATCATGGCGGCGAACCATCCGGTATCGCCGACGAGCGGGTAGTACTTCTAGATCAAGTAAGCGCCGATGAATCGCCAGCGATGATCCCCTTCCACGTAGCCCTCGCCGTCGTCGACGCCGAACCGGTGCAGCGGGTCGGCCGGGTCGGGATGCTCGGCATGGAACAGCAGCGACCGATCCGCCCGCGACGGATCGAAAACACCGCGTTCGTCCAGGCCGGAGCGGTAAAACGCGGCGAAATCGTTCTTGGGGAATTCTTCGTTGCAGTGCGGACACCAGGTCTTCCACGGCCGCCCCAAGCCGTCCATCTGCCAGTTATACATGGGCACGGCCTTCTTGCACGCGGGGCAGTGTCCATTGGACCACACCATCCAGGACCGGGAGATGGTCGCCCCGAACATCAACCGCCACAGATCCGCTTCCGACATCGCGACCCAGGGCTTCGCCGCCTCTCGCACGTCGTTGACGACGACTGCTGCCCAGGGCTCGCGAGCAACCGTGTTTCTGAGCCGCTCGACCACTTCGGCGTGGCAGAACATGCTCTGCGACTTCACGACTTCGTTTTTCGCCTCCAACGGTTCGGCCGCCCGCGCCGGCAGACCGGCCAGCAATCCGACGAAGACGACCATTCGTACAAGACACCCGCCGGCAGACCTTTGCCAGCCGGTCGGTTCCCACCGCCCGACGGTTCGCAATGCGACGGACGTCTTGATATCGGCTCGAGAATGATCCATGTTTCACCATGCCCTTCCAGCCCTGTAAAGGTCCTAATGGGTTGCGAATGACCTTGACAGGAGTGCATCCTTTATCGCCGCTCGCGAATTCGTATCCGCAGATCCTTGAACTCGGCTTTCATCGGCGGGCCCTGGTGCATCTGTAGCGCGATGATGCCGCTGGGCAGCGCAAACTTCGGTTCATGGTCTTCGACCTCGCACATGAGCACGCCGTTGATCCAGAGGACGATCCGGGGTCCTTCGGCGAGAACGCGGTATTCGTTCCATCCAGCTTGATCGACGGCGTTGAGCAGTTCGGCCGGATCGCCGAAGCTGGTGATGGTCTTCTCGCCGTTGGTGTCGATCCGCACCTTCTGGCCGCGCTGGGCGACCAGGCCGCGGACATGTTGATAAAGACATCCGGTGTAGACGCCGGCTGAATCGAGGTCCGCCTGATAGCCCCAGGTGTCCCAGTTCGGCCGGGTCTCGCTGCGGAACTGGACGCCGGAATTCGCCTGGCCGCTGAGGCGGAAAGAGAACCGCATCTCAAAGTCGGCCGGCTTGCCGCCCGTCCAGTAGAGATAATGCGACCTCTTGCACGGCTTCTCCGGCGTACTCTCGGCCAGGAGGATCCCGTCGCGAACCTCCCACCAGCCCGGCGCGCCCTCCCAGCCGCTGAGGTCTTTGCCGTTGAACATCGACACGAATCCCGCTTCCCCACCGGCGGAGGCAGGCTCGGCGGCGGTCGCCAGGCACGTCGTTCCTAACAGAAGGATGGTCGCCACGATCGGTTTCGTCAGAACCATGGTGTGCTCCTTTTTTCGTAACCGTTCACGCCCACGGCCGGGGACTGGTCCATTCTTCGGCCAATTCGGGTGTTTTCACGTCGAGGACGCTGGCCGAAAACATGGACCTGTCCCCGTCTCTTCCGCGCAATGAACGGTTGCCCTTTTTTCTGGGTTGGGCCTGCTGTCAATTGTAATCGTTGCCAGGATCCGGCGACAGACTCCCCAATTGCCCGCGTCGTTCTCCGCCCTCGAACCGCGGACATTCACCGACCAGCCGGCGCGCGGGTCGACACTCGGGAGTAAGGAGAGGATTCTGCTCCACGCCAAGTTGCACAACTTATTCTTGAACGGCGCCTAAGAGCCGCGACGACCACCGCGAAGGTCAAGGTGGCAACAGCCCGTGGAGCACCGTCGTGCTAGACCCGTCCGGGTCGAGACGAACCACGTGCACCTGGTACTTGGACTCAGACCAGTGCCCCGGACTCCACGGATCATCTTGGATCCAGACGCGTGCAATCGAAAACTCTACGTCCTCACGAACCTGTACCTTTCCGCCGGAATCGCTGGCCGTAACGGTCCACTCGTCAAACCCGGGGAACCAATTCCAATCGTGCGCGCGAATCAGGTATGTTGCGCCGGGCGTCAGGTGGCTGCACTGGACGCTCAGTCTGCCCGTGTACCAATCCTCCCACCCCAGCGACGTTTCAAACCCGCCAACATAAACCACGTCCGTCAGAGTCGCCTGTCCGGAAGCCTTGGGCTCATCGCCGACATTCCACAGATTGATGGGGCCCCAGCTCTCGCTTCCAGACGCAGGCTTCTTCGCCCGTGCCAGCGTGCTCGCAAGGAGGCTCGCGCCGACTGCCAGCAACACCGCCAGTCCAACTCGCTTCAAGGGACGCATTGCACTTCTCCTTCTCTTGGAGTCGCTCCGCGGGCAAACTGGAAATCGGACACCCCCGCCGGGCGAGCGGAGCGAGCCGCCCGGGGGAATGCCCACGCCGGGGAGGGTCTCGGTTGGCGCCTTGGGCCTCCCCGGCCGTTTTTACGCAATCACGCTTGCGCCCAGTGACGCCCCGGCGCGCTCGCTGCACGCCGGGCCGCTGACTTCGCGGACGCGACCTGCTTGCGGCACAGATTAGTAGACGATCGTTCCGTCGTACGAGCCGACCCTGGTGTCCGGCTCGTCTCCGGGCATATTCAGGAGCGTGCCGCTTCCACTGGCGCCCTCAAACTTCCCGCTGCCGCCGGTAATCTGGAATTCGCCGACATAGCCTCCTTGGGCCGGATCGAAAACCTGGACAAACTCGAAGGTGATCGAATCGACGTCCTTCTTGGTAAGCGTCACTACCCCCGTGGCGATCCCTGTCGCGAGATCGATGTCCACTACGGCAAGAGCCTCGGCGCACCCGAGGTGCGTCGCGATCACCGTCCCGGAATAGACCAAGTGGACCGTTCCCTCGATCGTCTCGGAGTTCTGACGAACCACCTCCGTGGTCGCCTTGAAGGGTCGCTCTTCGGCGGCATTGGCCGGAGCAGCGCTCAGAAGCAGGGCGATGGCCGCGAGGACCAAGGTGGCTGAGAACAAGTGGCGTTTCATCGCAATTCTCCTTTGTGTTACCCAGTTGGGTTTGTATCTCGAACGTTGCCGATAATCGCCTCCGCCCGTTCCGTGTTTCCCGCGTTGCGATTCTCGCTTGCCGGGCATCACCTCCTTTTCCCCGAGCTGCTCCGCGGCTAGACTAAGAATTGGACACCCCCGCCGGGCGCGCAGAGCGAGCCGCCCGGGGGAATGCCAGGCCGGGGAGGATTTGGGTTGGCGCCTTGGGCCTCCCCGGCCGCTTTGTCAACGGTACGAATCTTGTAGGATGGCTGCTTGCAGCCACCCGCGTCCTTCTGGAATGCCTCCCTCACACTCGACGTGCGTGCAAACCACGTCCCTACACGTCTCTCAACGCTGCGTCTCCAGCACGACGACGCTGCCGTTTTCGTTCAGTTTTTCGATCCACAAGTCCTCGACGGACGCCTCGCCTTCCCACGGGTAGTACACGAGGAAGTGAGTTTCGAGCTTGCCCCTCGCGTCAGCCGTAAGGGTATAGCGGTTCTCATACCAACCGAACTCTCCCCAGTGGTTGCTCCAGAAGACAGAAACCACAACAGAATACTGCTCCCCAGGCGTGAGTTTTTTGCAGCTCACGTCCACCCCTTTCGCCTTGATTTGTATGTCCCCAAAATACGTCAAGGTCCATTTGCCGGACGCTTTCGGCTCGGGAGGGTCAACAGCGGGCGGAACGAGTTCGTGGTCTACCGTATAGTCGCGAGCAACGGCCAGCGAGGTGGCGAAGAGCGTCCCCAGGACCACGAACAGCGCCACCAGCCCAAGTCGCTTCATCGGATTCATCGCACATCTCCTTCTCTCGAAGTTGCTCCGCGGGTAGACTGGAAATCTGACACCCCCGCCGGGCGCGCGGAGCGAGCCGCCCGGGGGAATGCTCACGCCGGGGAGGATCTCAACTTGGCGCCTTGGGCCGCCCCGGCCGCTTGTTTCAACGTGCGACTTGCGACGACAAGTCGTCTCCTTTTCCGCCGCCTGCCGGCTCACCCACGAGGATTCCTCTTCTCCCGCGCCCTCGCGCGGCGTACAATCAGGACAATAAGTCTTCGCGTCCGTTTGGAGGTGAGTCCCATGACGCATGAACGCATTTCCGTTGATCCCAAGATCATGTTTGGCAAGCCGGTCATCCAAGGGACACGCGTCACCGTCGAACTCATCCTCCGTAAGCTGGCCGAAGGGATGACGGACGCGCAGATCCTGGCACATCACCCGCAACTCACGGTGGAAGACATTCGGGCGGCGGCGGCCTTTGCCGCGGACCATCTGGCCAACGAAGAGATTGTGATCGCTTCGGGTGAAGTCCTGTGAATCTCGCCGCCGACGAATGCTGCGATGCTCTGTTGGTGGCCGGATTGCGCAGCGACGGGTATGACGTGCTGTACGTGAAGGAAGTCGCACCCGGGGCGGATGACGGCACGGTGCTGCAAATGGCGGCCGGCCAGCAGCGCATTCTCCTGACTGAAGACAAGGACTTCGGCGAATTGGTGGTGCGGCTGAAACTGCCTGCCTACGGTATCGTTCTGCTGCGCATGAACCCCGCAGACAGCGCTGCGAAGCTGGCGCGGTTGCGTCGCCTGCTCGAGCGCCACGCGCATCGATTGCCCGGTTCATTTGTTGTCCTCGATGAGAAGAAGGCTCGATTCCGCGTCCTGTAAGACACTCAATGCTCCCTCTCCGCATCATCCCCCGGCGCGCGGAGCGAGCCGCGCGGGGGATGCTCACGCCGGGGAGGGTCTCGGTTGGCGCCTTGGGCCTCCCCGGCCGCTTTCGTGTCAAGCACACTTCTACGGTTTGCCTTTCTCTTGGTTTTCCCTGTTCACAGCAGGGCCTTGGGGGGGCGCGCCAGAGGATGCTGTCTTCTTGCCGGGGCCGAGTTCCGCGGCTTTCTTCCGCTCGGCCTCGGCAGGGGCAGAGTGGCGCAACTGTTCCGAGACCCTTGTCCGCGCCTTTCCGATTTCCGGGTCGTGGGGAGCGCCGGCCACGGCGGTGGCAAGCTCCTTCTCGGCTCGCTCCGATTCACCTAGGAGCGCATAGCCCCGCGCCTGGATGAGATTCCACCAGCGGTCAGCCGGGGGCGCCTGGCCCGTGACTTTCTGCCAGGCTTCCCGTCGTAGCACTTGAGCGAGGGCAAGTTCCCAAGGGCACCCGTCGAGGGGAGCAGGCAGCTCCATTCGATCCGTGGCAAGCATGGCTCCGCAAGTGCTGCGGTACAACCCTTCGGCCCGCTCCAGTTGGGCCAGAGCCAGCTCCTTGCGATCGTCACCTTGAGCAGCCAGCGCGTAAATGTAACCACCGGACAGTTTCGATGACTGCCCGGAAATCGATTCCCAGGAGCGATTCAGCGGATGGGCTTCAATGGTCTTCAGCGCGTCGGCGTACCGCGACGCTCGACACTGCGCAAGGGCCGTGCATAAGTCGGTGTGGTACCGCCTATCAGGGTAGTCAGCCAGATTCCTGATGAAATCCTCACTCGCGAGAAACTTCCTTGCCAGAGCGAGCGACTCCTTAGCATCAATTGCGGGCGGGTCGAAGACGCAAGTTGTTCGTACAATCTGCGGGCATGGCCGTCGCCGGTATCCAACAGCGTACTGACAATACTGACGCCACGTCTCTTGTTCTCCGTTGCCCGCCAAAAAGATTGCCAAATCCGCATCGACGGGGTAGTCCGTTGCTCTCTTAAGCGCCGCGTTGTGTTGGGCCACCGTGGCAGCCAAGTCCCAGAGGCCCAGCTCGCCGTACCGCCGGCAGATCTCGCGCTCGTACGCGGCCACCCGCTGTTGCAGCGGCTGATCTTCCGCGTTCTCCACGGCAACGTTGTGCATCTGAAGCAAGACGTCTTGCCAAAGCCGATGGGCGTCGGGCCTTCGCCCCGTGTCCCAGTACAGCCGCCCGAGGGCAAACCTCGCTTCCGCTAAACCTAGCGCCGCTCCCGCCTTGTCCGGCTGCTGCGTCAGCAAGGCGTCACGGAGTTCCAAAGCGCTCTCGAGAGAGCGTTCTGCTTCGTTGTATTGCTTTCGCCAAGTCTGGATCACGTCGGTCGAGTGCAGGTTGCCCGCCAGGGTCCGCTGCCGCTGCAAGTCTTGCGGCTGTTCGGCGACCGACTGGTCGCGCGGACCGGCCGCGCGTGGGCGATCCTTCCGATTGTCAGCCTCGGTCCCGATGGTGCTCATCGCCAATGCCTTGAGCTGAACCGTCCTTTCCAGAGTGGCGACATCGCGCAGGCTACCGAGTTCCTCCAGGTATGCCGGGGTCTCGGCGAACTCATAACCCGGGGACGCATCAAAGACCATCAGTATTTGATCTGCAATTCCGCTCAGTAGGCGGCCGTCCGGGCTCCACGCTAGTTCCACAACCCACTGGGTGAACCCTGACACGCCAAGAATCTCCTCCCCAGTGATTGCGTCCCAAATCTTGAGTGTCCGATCCTGGCCCGTAGAGGCCAGCCGCCGACCGTCGGGACTGTACGCGACACCCGTAATGAACCCCGTATGCCCTTCGAAATACAGGAGTTCGCGGCCGGAGGAGATGTCCCAGACAGTCACCCGTTGTTCCCAGCCCCCCGCCGCCACACGCTGTCCGTCGGGACTCCACGCAACGTGGCTGATCCACTTGCATTGCCCGTTGCTCGGCTGCACTGTGCGCAGTGCTTTACCGGCGTCCAGATCCCAGATCTTCACGGTGCCGTCCCCGCTCCAAGACCCGGAAGCTAAGCACTTGCCATCGGGGCTGAATGCCATCGAGGGGATTTCCTGCGTGTGACCTCGCAAGGTCCGGGTGACCTCGCCTCGGGTTACATCCAGGATCTTAATCGCGGTGTCGAGGCCTCCACTATAAGCCAAGCGTTTGCTGTCCGGGCTCCACGCACATGCACAAGTGGTCTTCTGAGCCGAGTAGCCGGACTCGCAGAGCACCCGTGAGTTGGCGATATCCCAGACCTTGATTGTGCGGTCGAGGCTCCGCGATGCGAGATGTCTCCCATCGGGGCTCCACGCGAGTTGAAATACGCACTGCGAATGCCCTGGCAGATGGAGAACCTGCTCGCCGGTCGTGACGTTGTAAATCTGGATGGTTCCATCCGTTTGACCACAGGCCATCCGGTCGTCATGCACGCTGGAGTTGCCCCAGTAAACGGAGCAGACCGTCCCCAGGGAGGGGCGCGCGGTGAAGCTTCCCGCTTCCTTGTGAGGATCCCAGATCTTGACTGTGCCATCACTGGCCCCGGAGAGCAAACGCCGGCCATCGGGGCTCCACGCTACGGCACGGACCCAGCCGGTATGCCCTTTCAGTATTCGCGTCTCTCGGCCCGTCCGCGAGTCCCAGATTCTGATGCTCTGCCCTCTAGTGGCTGTGGCCAAGAATTTTCCATCAGGACTCCAGGCGACGGAATCCACGGCACTGTTGCACGAGAAGGACCGGATGTGACCTCCAGTGGACGCGTCGAATAACAAGACGTCGCCGGAGAAACTACCGAAAGCCAGGCGGTTGCCATCGGGACTCCATGCGAAAGTCATCAATTCGCCTAGTTGGAGTTTCAGCAGCTCTTTGCCTTGCTTGGCGTCCGATATTCTGACAGTGCCACCGACGCTCGCCGAAGCTAACCGTCGGCCATCCGGACTCCACGCCACAGCCATCACCCCAAAAAGATACCCCTTAATCTCTACGAGTTTCTCGCCCGTGGCTGCGTCCCAGATTCGCGCCGCCGGGTCGCGGTCTCCTGTTGCCAGATGCCTGCCATCCGGACTCCAGGCCACACATGTCATTCCGCTGGGACTCCCTCTTAGTATCAGTAGCTCTCGACCCTCAGCTCTATCCCAGATCTTGACGGTTCCGTCATCAGTTGCCACGGCTAATCGCTTCCCTTGCGGACTCCACGCCAGGGAGGATACCTTATGGGCACAAGTCTTTAATCTCACCAATTCGGTACCCACGGTCAGATCCCAAATCCTCACGGTTCCGTCGCCGACTCCGGAAGCCACGCACTTGCCATCGGGGCTCCAAGCGACTGAGCACACATCAGCCGTTTGCCCGCGAATGGTGAAGAGATCCTGGTGGCACAACGAAAGCAGATAGTACCACTCCCAGCCCCGCAGATCAGGCTGCCCTGATCGCGGTGCATGAGCGTTGAGCAATTCATGCACCCTGCTAAGCTGACCTTCCTCCCAATACTGCTGGGCCACTTGCATATCCGCAAGGTAGAGATTGTGGAGGGCTAAATCGCGCTGTTGTATCGCCACCTGCTCATGCCGCTTTGCCCATCGCGATTCTCTCTCGGCAATCCGCTTCTGCTGTTCGGCTTCGGTCCTGGCTGCCGCCGCTTCGTCGGCCCTTTTTTGAGCCAAGCTTTCGGCCTCCTCTGACTCCTTTCGGGCGTCGATTTCCGACCGGAAGGCTCGCGTCGCCCGAACGGCTTGCCACGTGCTCACCAAACTTCCCACGAGCAGGATCACTCCGATGATCGCCGTCGCAGCCAAATGCCCTTTGTTCCGCCGGACAAACTTGCGGAACCGATAGCCGGCCGAAGGCGGGCAGGCCACCACCGGCTCATCGGCCAGATAGTGCTCGATATCGGCCGCCAACGCGTTCGCCGTCTCGTAGCGGCGGCTGCGGTCCTTCTCCAGCGCCTTCATCGCGATCCAGTCGAGTTCGCCCCGGACCAGCGTACTCAGGGCTTTCGGCTCCGTGTGCCGGTTAGCCGCGATCGATGCCAGCGATTGGCTGCTGCTCAGCCGCATGCTCGGCCTCGGCGGTTCCTCCTCTCGAATAATCCTCAACAGCTCGTCGAACGCCGCCGCATGGAGCCGCTGCCGGTCGAACGGAGTTTCGCCGGTGAGAAGCTCGTAAAGGAGCACGCCCAGCGAGTAAACGTCGGTGCGGGTGTCAACGTCCAACTGGTTCAGCTTGGCCTGCTCGGGGCTCATGTAGTCGATTGTGCCCACCACCTGGCCAAGCTGAGTGAACACCGTCCGCTCCGTGAGCCGCTGCTCGATCGCCTTGGCCACGCCGAAGTCGATGATCTTCGGCACCGGCCGATCGTCGTACTCGGCCACCAGCACATTGGTCGGCTTGATATCGCGGTGGATGATCCCCTTCTGGTGAGCGTGCTGAACGGCATGGCAGACCGGCACGAACAGCTCCAGGCGTTGGCGAGGCGTGAGCCGATGCTCGTCGCAATACTGGGTGATGGGCACGCCCTTGACCAGCTCCATCACAAAGTAGGGCCGCCCCGTCTCCGTGGTCCCCGCGTCGAGCACGCGGGCAATGTTGGGGTGGTCCATCAGGGCCAGAGCTTGCTCTTCGGTTTCGAAACGAGCGATCACCTGCCGGGTGTCCATGCCCGGCTTGATGATCTTCAGCGCAACCCGCCGCTCAACCGGCTCGGTCTGCTCGGCCATATACACCACGCCCATCCCCCCCTCGCCGATCTGCTGCTGCAGTTTGTAAGGGCCGATCACCGTACCGGGGCCTTCGGTGATCGGTTGGTCGATCGTGGGGGCGGCGACGACCGGCGGGCTTTCCAGGAAACTGTTCCCTTTCTCGTGCGCACGGAGCAATGCCTCCACGCGCGCAAGCAGGGCCGTATCACTTCCGCAGGCTCCTTGGACGAAAGCCCGTCGATCGTGAGGGTCTTCGATCGCCAACGCTTCGATGAAGATGTCGCGTTCGTTCATGGCAAACCCACTCCCGCAGCGGCCTCAAGTTGGGCCTCCACAGTTCAGTGCGAGAAAACACCTCGACTTGCGCAGCGAAAAACACGGAATATCCGTAAACCCCTCTGCAAGGGGCTAATTGCCGTCGATTTCCTCGCGGAGCCAGGCCTTGGCGTAAAGCCAGTATTGGTCTGCCGTTCGCGGAGAAACGCCAAGAATCTCAGCCGCCTGTTTGATCGTCAGGCCGGCGAAATAGCGAAGCTTGACCAGTTCGGCGACCTTGGGATCCTGGCCGGACAGACGGGTCAGCGCCTCGTCCAAAGCCAGCAGTTTTTCCGGGCGGACCGGCGAAGCGATTTCAACGTCGCCAAGCTCCTGACGCCTGTGCTCGCCGCCATGCTTGGAAGTTCTTTTGCGGCGGACGTTTTCCACAAGGATTCGCCGCATGGCTTCCGCCGCAGCACCGAAGAAATGTCCGCGGCTGCTCCAGTGCTGCGGCTTTTCCACGTCCACCAGGCGAAGGTAAGCTTCGTGGACCAGGGCCGTCGCCTGGAGCGTATGGCCCGGCTTCTCGTCCGCCATCTTCAGCGCCGCCAGCTTCCGCAGCTCTTCGTAGACCAGCGGCAGAAGCTGCTCGGCAGCCTCGCCGTCGCCTTGTTCGATAGCAGACAGGATACGCGTGACGTCGCTCATACCCCTGGCCCCCGAACCAGACGTCCACGGCCGCCATTATACCGGCTCGGATTGGTCTAGATCCACTTCCGGCTGAGAATGCTTCGGCTCCTTTGCTGAAGTCCATCCACGTTCGTGACGTTGGCCGGCATCGGTGAGATTACCCCGCGAGAGCGGGCCGCCGGTTTCGGGATGCGTCCACACCCCTTCTCCCGATATCTGCCAACATTAGAACCTCGTTCTCGCGTAATTGATGACAGCGACGACGGCCCAGGTGGCGAGAACGACAATCAGGAAGACCAGAACCTTTTCTACTCGTGGCTTCCCAGACTTCTTCACGCGGTCCCGAAACTCACCAAGTATTTCCTCCTTGAACCACGTTCTCGCGTCACTGATGACGCGGACGACGACCCAGATGACGAAAAGGACAACGAGGAGAAGCAGAAGCTCCACCGGCGGAGGCGGAAAAGAGAATTGTGCGGGTAACGTTTGCATCAGGCCTCTCCAAATCTGCATGAGGCTCAGTGGCTGCGTAACCGTTCACGCCCACGGCCGGTCTGACCCCGATCACCGCGCGAGAGATAACGGACTCTTCGGCCATCGCCGGTGTGCATAGGGCTGGCTGCCGGGTGGCGTGGGTGCAGATCGAGCCCGAGGATCTGGCGATCGCCATTGGAACTTCGCGTTAGCAGGCGGGAAACGCAATTGCGACTTCCATTGCGAGCGCACATCCCATCTGGCAAAATGGAGCCAGCAGACGTCCCTTCTCGTCCCCATCGTAGACTCTGCATGTAAAGGGGACGGAATGCCTCTAAAAGGTTACCAGCAACCGGTGTTGGAGGCAATGGCAATTTGGCAACAAACCAGCTTAGTTTCGACTTTGCCGACACGCACCCCGGCGAGTATTCGCGCGTGGTGAATGCGGCGCTGGAGGAGTTGGCCACCAACGGTGGAATGGAGGCGCGGGGGGCAGTCTTCACGCGCTCCGAAGTGGTTGAGTTCATCCTGGATTTGGCTGGCTACACGATGGACCGACCGCTGCACGAGATGCGGCTTCTCGAGCCGTCCTGCGGTGCGGGCGATTTCCTGCTGCCTGTCGTGCGCAGGCTGCTCAGCGCGTGGCGAGCGAGGAAAGGGGCCGACGCAACCCCGAGCGGCCTTATCAACGCCGTCCGTGCCGTGGAGTTGCATCGTGAGACGTTCCACTCAACCCATTCCGCTCTGGTAGCCTTCCTTGGGAAGCAAGAATTCGACGTTCCCGCGGCCACGTCGTTGGCGGACGCGTGGCTTGTGCAGGGCGATTTCCTCCTGGTTCCCCTGGACGGACCCTTCGGTTTTGCGGTCGGCAACCCTCCTTACGTTCGGCAAGAGCTGATCCCCGCACCGTTGCTGGCGGCGTACCGCAAGGAATTCAAAACGATCTACGACCGGGCGGACCTGTACGTTCCCTTTATCGAGCGCTCGCTACTGGCACTATCGAAAGGCGGCACTTTGGGGTTCATCTGCTCCGATCGCTGGATGAGAAATCGCTACGGCCGGCCCCTGCGAAAACTTGTTGCCGAGCAGTTTCACCTGAAGGCCTACGTCGACATGGTCGATACGCCGGCGTTCCATTCCGACGTCATCGCTTATCCGGCCATCACGATCATCAGCCGCCAAGCTCCCGGTGCAACTCGGATAGCCCATCGCCCTGCCATTGACCGGCCGACGCTGACGGCTTTGGCCAAGGCGCTCCGTGCGTCTTCTTTGCCAAAGGACGCCGGCCCGGTTCGCCAGTTGGCCGGAGTGACCAACGGCTCCGATCCCTGGCTGCTCGAATCGTCGGAGCAAATGGCGCTGATACGCCGGCTCGAGCAGCATTTGCCAACCCTGGAAGAGGTCGGCTGCAAGGTGGGTATTGGCGTTGCCACGGGTGCCGACAAGGCATTCATCGGCAATTACGACACGCTCGATGTGGAAGCAGATCGAAAGCTACCGCTGGTGACAACGAAAGACATCGTGTCCGGTGAAGTGAAGTGGCACGGACAAGGGGTCATCAATCCGTTCTCGGAAAGCGGCCGGCTCGTCCGGCTCCAGGATTATCCGCGTCTGCGTCAATATCTGGAGTCGCGCCGGGTGGCCATCGCAGGCCGCCACTGCGCGCGGAAGTCACCGTCGAATTGATATCGAACCATTGACCGCATTACACCGGCGCTTGCCGGCAGGCCGAAGCTGTTGATTCCCGACATCAAGGGGCACGCGCATGTCGTCTTCGAGGGCGGGAAGTTTTACCCCCACCACAACCTCTACCATGTTACGTCCGAAGCCTGGGATTTGCGGGCTTTGCAGGCGGTCCTGCTGTCGGCCGTGGCGCGCCTGTTTATCGCGACGTACTCGACGAAGATGCGCGGCGGCTTCTTCCGCTTTCAGGCGCAGTACCTGCGACGCATTCGGATTCCCTATTGGAACGATGTGCCCGAGATGCTCCGCACAGAATTGGCAGAGGCTGCAAAGCGGCTGGACACGGAGGCGTGCAATTCCGCGGTGTTTCGGCTGTATGGCCTCAGTAGCGAGGAGCGTTCAGCCCTCGGTGGGAATGGAGTATAGATGGCCCTGAACCGAATGGCACTGTCGGGTCGAAAAGCGGCAGCTAAGCCCTTCGGGCGGCGTGACTTGCGGCGTGCAGAGCGAAAAAACTCCTCCGGCGGTCTTGCGCGCAATCCTTCTCCGTGGACGGCCGGCGGCTTTTTCTGGAAACTACGCCGTGTCCTGAGCGATTTCGGCGTTGGCGCGAGGTGCCTCCTTGACCTATCTTGCGCAACACCGCGAGGCCCTCCTTGGTCAACCCGTTCCTTGAGGAAACGGTCAAGGAGGGCCCTATTATGTCTTACCAGACATGCCGCCAGCTTGGCCATAGCTTTCGTCTGGTCCAGGGCGCGTTTCTCCAGGCCGAGGACCTGCCTTTCGCCGACGTGCTCAGCGAAGAACAGATCCAGAACGCCTTCGAAGAGGAAAACGCCCTCTTCGGACAGGAAGAAGGCGATGTCTACACGCCGCCGATCACCCTGTGGGCTTGGCTCTCGCAAGCCATGCATACCAAAGCACAGCGGTCCTGCTCCGCGGCCGTCGCACGCGTCATCGTGCTGTGCGTCGTCCTGGGGCGGAAGCCGCCGTCGCCGGACACCGGCGACTACTGCCGCGCACGCATGAAACTGCCGGAGGTGGTGCTGCGTCGCCTCACGTATCAGGTGGCCGACGAACTGGAGGCGCGCGTTCCGGCCGATTGGCTTTGGTTCGGCCGCCACGTCAAGATCGTCGACGGGAGCACGCTCTCGGCTCCGGACACGGACGCCAACCAAGCCGCCTGGCCGCAACAGGCCTCGCAGAAACCGGGCCTCGGGTTTCCCTTGTTACGGATCGTGGTCTTGATATCGTTAGCCACGGGGGCTTTGTGTGGTTTTGAGGCAGGACCGCACAAAGGCAAAGAGACCGGTGAGACGGCCTTGTTGCGATCCATTCTGGATCGACTCCGTTCTGGGGATGTACTGTTGGCCGACTCCTATTTCTGTTCCTATTTTCTCATTGCCTTATTGCAGGCACTGGGAGTCGATGTGGTTTTCCGCCAGCATCAGCGGCGCGTGACGGATTTTACGCAGGGCAAGAGACTCGGTCCGGAGGATCATCGGGTCACTTGGCAGCGGCCGGAACGTCCGGATTGGATGGATGAACAAACCTATGCGGAGATTCCCGAGACGTTGGAAGTGCGCGAACTGGCAACGCGCATTACGATTCCAGGATTTCGGCCGAAACGTGTCATCGTGGTGACGACGCTGCGCGACGAGCGACGCTATGCAAAAGTCGAGTTGGCAAAGCTGTTTCGTCAGCGTTGGCATGTGGAGCTCGATCTGAGAGCCATCAAGTGCACGATGCACTTGGAGGACTTGCGTTGCCAGACTCCGGAGATGGTGCTCAAGGAGATCTGGGTGCACTGGCTGGCGTATAATCTGATCCGCAAAACGATGGCGCAGGCCGCGGTACTTCACGAGCGGACGGTACGCCAGATGAGTTTCGCCTCTGCGCTGCAGGCGATCGCGGCGGCTTGGGATCATGGCACGGTAGCCACGCCGCAGAAACTTCGCGAGTTGGCGCTGGCACAACTGAAGTTTCTATCGAAGCAGAAGGTGGGGCACCGGCCGGATCGCGTGGAACCTCGCGCCGTGAAACGCCGGCCCAAACCGCACAGGCTTCTCACCAAGCCGCGCGAAGAAGCGCGTGCGGAACTGCTGGGCACAAGCACCTGATGCCGACCGGCGGCTTGGTGTTCGTTCCATGCATGAAGGAGACAATCGCCAAGGAATGCTGAATCATCCTCGCTTCGCATCATGCGGCCACGCCCGCCTGGCGCTACCGCTGCGCGCTGCTTGCGCATCAGGGGCAGACGATGCGGGCCCGGCAACTTCGTGACCCCGGCGCGGAACGCTCGCATAGATTTACCCCCGTGAATTCGGTCGCCAGCGGCGACGCAAATCCCGCCGGGCGCAACGCTTTCGGCCCGACAGTGCCATTCGGGTCAGAACGGTTTTCGATTGTAAA
The DNA here is from genome assembly GCA_040768665.1 of Thermoguttaceae bacterium. Taxonomy (GTDB): domain Bacteria; phylum Planctomycetota; class Planctomycetia; order Pirellulales; family Thermoguttaceae; genus JABWBD01. The sequence continues at coordinate 75,753 of JAXGMN010000032.1, read as the reverse complement.
TAGTTCTGACCACGTTTGTCGCTCGTTTGTCGCTTGACCCCGTTTGTCGCTCGTTTGCCGCTCAGGTTCTTGGAAGATGCCAAACCGCCCAGACTGCAACCAGGCGATCATCGTCGTGGGCGTCGTAGTAGATCGAAAGGGGCACGACTGTCAGAATTCGCGTATTTCCAGCACGCGACTCGCCAACGTCGTGCGGCGACGAACCAAGCATCGCATCGATCAAATCGGCGGCGTCGGCGACGGCTTGGCGATCGACTGCGTTGATCCAGATCTCTGCGAGCGTCCGTTCAGCCGTAGGTCTCCATACCACGGTGTAGTTCATTTCGCACCCAAGGATGTCCAGATTTCCTTGAGAGGCCGGCCGCCTCGTTCGCTCTGCATCTGCTCCAACTCCTCCACAGAGTAAGGTCAGTTGTCGCCGGGTGCGGTAGTACTTGCGGGTACAAAATGGCCCAGTCGCTTACCTGCTTCATCGATCAATTCAACAGGTTGGGCAATACCATCGAGTTCACCCTTCAGCGGCTCATGTACGGTAATTCGATTCATGTCGGCAACTCCTCTGGAAAGCCCCCCCCGTTTGCCTCTACCCCCGATTATACCCCAAGCAGAGAAAACAGGGCAACAAGGCCCCCGGCACGCGGCACCCCCCGGATCGACAGCGTTCACAAAGCGGCCACCTCAAGATTTTCCGCTTCACGGCGCCCGGCATCCGCCGCTCACGCAGTCCTCCCGAGCGCCATTTTGAGAGGGAAGTACAGCTTCCTTGAAGGCCGCGTCGCCTTACGCTACTATGAATCGATCGACGTCTCCCCTCGTCGAGGGGCGTTCCCGACACTTCCGGTCGACCGTGTGAGAGAGGGCCCGAACATGAACGAACCACGCTTCAGTCGAAGGCAATTCGTAGCAGCAACTTCTCTGGGCTCCCTGGCCACGGTCGCCGCCCACGCGGCCCCCGCCCGCGCCGCCCAGTCCGCCTCACGGAAGCTCGCCATCCGGGGCGGCACGCCCGTACGCTCCAAGGGATTTCCCGGCTGGCCCATTTGGGACAAGGACCGCGACGAGCAACTGGTTGTCTCGGTGCTCAGAAGCGGCGTCTGGTCCCGCGCGAAGGTCGTGGCCGAGTTCGAGAAGAAGTACGCCGAACTGCTGGGCGCCAAACGCTGTCTGGCCACCACCCACGGCACGACGGCCCTGCTCGCCGCTTTGAATGCACTCGACATCGGCGCGGGCGACGAAGTCCTCGTCGGCCCGTACACCTTTATCGCCTCGATCAGCGTGATCTTGCTGTCCGGCGCATTGCCGATCATGGTCGACACCGACCGCGAGACGTTCCTGGTGAACCCGGATAAGATGGAAGCGAAGATCACGCCCAACACCAAGGCCATTCTGCCCGTTCACATCTACGGGCTCCCGGCCGACATGGGGCGGATCAGCGCGATCGCCAAGAAGCACAACCTGCTCGTCGTGGAAGACGCCTGCCAGGCCTGGATGGCGGAGTTCAACGGCAAGAAATGCGGCACGCTCGGCAACCTGGGGTGCTTCAGCTTCCAGAACTCCAAACACCTTACCTGCGGCGAGGGCGGCGCCGTGCTGGGCGATGACGACGCCGTGATGGACCGCGCCTACGCCTACCACAACTTCGGCAGCGGTGGACCGTATCTCGGGTCCAAGGCCCGCATGGCGGAATTCCAGGCGGCGATCCTCCTGGCCCAGATGCAGCGTCTCGAGGAGCAGAGCGAACGGCGATGGAACAACGCCACCTATCTGACCAGCAAGCTGCAAGGGATCCCCGGCATTCTCCCGCACAAACTGTACGACGGTGTCACCCGGGCCGCCTACCATCTCTATCCCCTCCGTTACAACCCCGAGGAATTCAACGGCGCCTCGCGCGGCGCGTTCGTCGCCGCGCTGCGGGCCGAAGGGATCCCCTCGTCCACGGGCTACGGGCCCCTGAACAAGTCGCCCTTCATCGAGAATACGCTCAGTTCTCGCAGTTTCCAGAGAATGTACTCGAAGGAACAGCTCGATCGCTGTCGCGCCCAGATCGAATGCCCCGACAACGACGCCCTCTGCAACGAAGCGATCTGCTTCAGTCAGCGGGTCTTGCTCGGAAGCCGGGAAGACATGGACGACATCGCCAACGCGATCCGCAAGATTCACGAGAATCGAGACCAATTGGGATAAGCCGGAAGCCGGCCCTCCCGCGGCCTGGGCTGATAAAAACTTGATAAAAACGGGGACAGGCACCGCAACTAATAGCGGTTTAGCCAGAGCGACCACACAAGATGTTGCGGAGCCAGTCCCCGTTTTTATCAGCCCTCCCGCGGCCCGGGGCGATGAAAAAGGGGCTGGCTCCGCAAGAACTTGGCCGGCGCCAATCGTGACGTGCCGGATCGCGGACCGCGCCAGGAGAAGGGGACAGGCTCATTCTGCTCCGAAGACTTCGCAAAATGAGCCGGCCCCCAATGATTCGGAACACGGCTGGAATCGCGTTTAAGCAACCCGTAACCGTTCACGGGGCGGGAAAGAGGGGGGACAGGTCCATGTTTTCGGGCAACGTCTTTGCCGCCAAAAAGCATCAACTGGCCGAAAAATGGACCAGTCCCCGCCCGCCCCGTGAATGGTTACAGCAACCCTAACCCGGGAGGATGCTTCATGGACGATCGAAATCACCTCGCGCCGCTCTGTGCGGTCTCTCTTGCGTTGGCCCTGCTTTGTTCCACGGCAGTCCACTCGGAAACACTCACCGCCGGCGATCTCCGCCTGGACATAAGCGAGCAGGCCCGGGTGACGGGGATTTCCATCGCGGACACCAAGCTGAAAATCACGCCCGGTCCACTCCTCACACTCTGCGACGTGAGCCTGGGCAAATTCCACGAACCTTCTGAAGCTGCCGGCGACCTGCAGCATGGCCTTGAACTGAGATTCAACTCCCTGCGAGCGACGGTCGTGCTGTCTGCGCTCGCTGCAGGCGGCGCGCTGCATCTCAACTGTGGCATTGTCGGCGACCCCGGACCGGCCCGAGGAATGCTGCTGCGGTTCGCGCTGCCCATCGATGCCGTCGGATGGCAGTGGTACCGCGACATTCAGGATGCAGACCGAATCGCCGAGGGCCGGCGCTACGAATTCATCGAGCCGCTCCGGGCCTGGGCCGATCTTCCCGAGTGGAAAGATCAGGCCGATCTGCGGATGGGCTATTCCAACCGCAACTTCTGCACCGTGATTGCCGGCCCCGTGGGGCTCTGCCTGGCGCTGCCCATCGACAAGCCGTGTCTTGCCCGCACGGCCTACGATGCCTCCCGGCGCAGCCTGGAAGTGGTCTACGACTTCGCTCTCTCGCCCGACGCCCGAATGGCCCACGAGGCCGAATTCGCCTTCGACCTCTACACCTGCGACCCCCAGTGGGGTTTTCGCAGCGCGCTGGCCAGGTATTACGAACTCTACCCCGACCTGTTCGAAGTCTGCGTCAAGGATCCCGGTCCGTGGATGGCGTTCAGCCGGCTCTCGGAAATCGACAATGCCAACGAGTTCTGCTTCCGGATCCAGGAGGGAGCCCCCGAGCCCGCCTACGACGACAAGCTGGGAGTGCTCTCGACCGTCTATTTCACGCACGCCGGAATGGGCGCGAACCTCCCCGAGCACGATCCCGAAAAGGACCCCTCCCGCCGCACGACGTCCAGGTCGCGGCGGTGGAAAAAGCGTTCAAGCAGCGGACCGGAATCGACGGGCTGTTTCAGAAAGTCGGACTCTTCAACGCCGAAGGCAAACTCGACGTCCGCCCGTGGAGAGTCTACGCCCACCTCATCGCGCAGTTCAATCTCGATCCCGATCTCCCCTACGGCGAGTGGACCCTGACCAAGGCCCTCGAAACAATCACCCGGATTGCCGAGAGTCAAAACGCACAACTCGACGGATTCTACTACGACGGTCTCTCCGCGGGCGTCAACTACCGCGCGGACCACTTCGCAACGGCCGACTTCCCGTGCCTCTGGGATCCGGTGGCCGGGAAGCCGGCGCTGAACAACTTCTTTTCGTCGTGCGAGTTCGCCCGGGCCGCCGCCGAACTGCTCCGGCCTCGGGGCCGGATCACGATGATGAACGGTGCGCTGGGGGCCAGCTTCTACGTGGCGCCATGGCTCGACGTGCTGGGCGCCGAGACCGGCGTCCGCATCCCACGGAACCGGCTGAACTACATTCGCTCGATAACGCGGCACAAACCGTTCCTGACGCTCCTGAAAGGCAACTTCGAACAACAACTCGGCCACGAAGAAATCAAGACCCACATGGAGCAGTGCCTGGCCTACGGCATCCCGCCGGGGCTGTTCGACTGGATGCCCAGTGGCCTCGGCCCGGGCGGCCGCTACTGGGATCACCCCCGCTACTACGAACGCGACCGGGCCTTGTTCCGCAAGTATCAGCCGCTCTGTTCCGCTTTGGCCGCCGCGGGCTGGGAACCGGTTACCTATGCGCGCACTTCCCAGCCAAAGGTATTTGTCGAACGGTTCGGGCCGACGACCGACGGAATCATCTGGCTATCGCTCCTCAACGAGGACAAGCAAGATCTCAAGACAACGGTTGAAATCGACCCAGAGCAATTGCAGTTGAAGGGTGGTCCGGTCCGTGCCGTCGAAGTTGTCGCGGAGCGGCCGGTGCACCCGGCGGAAAGCGGCGATACGCTGCAAACCGAACTCGAGATGCCCGCCGGGGGCGTACGCGTGCTGCAGATCACCAGGCCGATGGCGGCCGCCCGGTGGCGGATCGCTCAAGCCCTCGGTGTCCTCGACCGCGGCATACGGATGCGACAGCTCGATGTTGCCAGGCCGGCCCTGCCCGTCCACTGGCGGCCGGCGGCCGGCACCGTCTCGCGAGATTCATCCGGCGGCAAGACGAACCTCGTCCTGCGGGGCGACAAGGCCAGTGCGGTCAGCGCGTCGCAGTGGGTGATGCTCTTTCAATCGGAGGCGAAGGAACTGAAGCTTAGGGTGCGAGCCAAGGGAGAGAATATCTCCGGTCAGGAAGGAACGGCAAGCATCGTCTGCCGCCTCGCCCGGGTTACTCCGAGCTTCACACACTACGAATCCAGGCAGTTGGACCTTCCGTCCGGAACTTACGACTGGAAAGACTTCGAACTGCCGATCCGCTCGGCCCAGCCGTTGCGAGCGATCCAGGTAACGCCGCAGCTTGCCAAAGGAGCCCAAGGGGCGCTGCACCTTGCTGCGATCGGCATCTCCGACGCCGGCACTCCGCAGTACGTCGCTGATCCGGAATTCGCCGAGTGGTACGAACCGCTGCCGGCGGAGTTGCGCCCGCTGCTGGATGAAAACTGCCTGGCGATCCGCACCGAACTTCTCCGTCTGCAGGATGCGCCCGGTCCCGAGGGCATCGCGGCGATCGACCGTCGAATCCAAGCGCTCCGTGAAACGATCGCACGAGCGAAGGCGGAGAACGGTTGCCGGCGCGTGCTCCGCGATCTGGAAACGGTCGAGCACCACCTGAACCAGGCGTTATGAAAATGACCAGCCGCTGCGCGCTTGCCGGGATTGCGTTGGGGCTCCTCATGATCCGCTGTGCCGTGGCCCAGGTCCGCCTTGCCGACGATGCTCCCAAACCGCTGCCGCCCGAAGAGAGCCTGAGACGTTTTCGCGTTGAAAACGGTTTTCACGTCGAACTCGTCGCCGCCGAGCCGCACGTCGCCGATCCCGTGGCGATGGCATTTGACGCGAAGGGCCGGATCTTCGTCTGCGAGATTCACGGCTACAACCTTGAAGGTTATCTCGACGTTCTGGAACTGAACAAAACCGGCCAACTCGACACTGCGGTCCGCCGTATCCCCGCCAACGAGGCGGCCCGCAAGCAGGCCGAGCACGACCAGTACGGAACGGTCAAGCTCCTCGAGGATACCGACGCCGACGGCCGCGTCGACCGCGCCACGGTCTGGGCGGACCGCTTGCCCCCGGCCTACGGAGTCGTGCCGGCACGCGACGGCGTCATCGTCCTCTGCGCGCCCGACATCCTCTACCTGGCCGATCGCGACGGCGACGGAGCGGCCGACTTCCGCGAAACGCTCTTCTCCGGCTTCGGCACCTACGACATGTGGTCGCGGGTGAACAATCCCCGCTGGGGTCTCGACAACTGGATCTACGCCGTCGGGGCGATCCAGAGCGGCGGAACGATCCGCGGACCGCACCTGCCGGCAGACGTCCGCATTCCCGCGGTCTGCTTTCGCTTCAAGCCCGACGGCACGCGCATCGAGCCCTGTTCCGGCAGCACGAGCGGGTTCGGCCAGGCGCTCAACGAATGGGGCGACCGCTTTCTTGTCACCAATCAGCAGCACGCCCTTTACGTCGCCCCGCTGCCCCACCGCTATCTCGCGCGCAATCCCCATTACGCCGCCCCCGGCCCCGTCGTGAACATCTCGACGTACGGCCACCCGGCGCAGGTGTTTCCGATCAGCCAACCCGATCCGTGGCGCCTGGCTCGGAGCAAGGATCCGGACTGGGTGAAATTCTACGGTGCCGCGGAGGCAACCGCCAACGGCTTCTTCACGGCGGCAAGCGGCCCGGCAATCTACACCGCAGATGCCTTTCCTCCGCAGTACCAGGGCAATCATTTCAGTGTCGACAATGCCCAGAACCTTGTGCACCGCTGCCTGCTCGAGCCCGACGGCCTGGGCTACAGCGCTCGGCGGCCTCGCAGAGACGAGCAGACCGAGTTCCTCCTCTCCGATGAACAGTGGTTCCGCCCGGTCAATCTCTCGGTCGGTCCCGACGGCGCGCTGTACATCGTGGATATGTACCGCGACATTATCGAGGACTACTCCGCGATCCCTCGTTTTCTCCAGCAGCTCTACGTCGAGTCGATCATCGCGGGCAGCGACAAAGGGCGAATCTGGCGAGTGGTCCACGGCGATCGGGCGGAGCTCCCCCGCGTCGACCTGACGAAGCTTACCTGTGCCCAACTCGTCGACGAGCTGACTTCCCGCAACTCATGGCACAGGCAGACTGCCCAGCGTCTGCTCGTCGAAAAGGCGGACCGGACCGTCGCAGCGCTACTCGAAGCCCTGGCCCTCGAGGGCGCAACGGCGCCGATGCGGCTCCACGCGCTCTACACCCTGGACGGCCTTTCCTCGCTGACGCCCGAACTCCTCAGCCGCGCGGTTCGCGATCCGCATTTCGCCGTCCGCATGCACGCCCTGGCGCTGGCGGAGCCATGGCTCAATGCGTGTCATGACCTGGCCGAGCACGTCCCCGCTCTGGTCGCCGACCGGCATCCTCGGGTTCGCCTGCAGCTTGCCTTGACGCTTGGAGAGTGGCACGACCCAAGCTCCACCGCAGCGCTCGCGCAGCTCGCCGTCACCGACGGCGACCACCGGTGGATGCAGGCGGCCATCCTCAGTTCCGTCGCCGAGTCGGCCGGAGAACTGACGGCGGAAATTCTCAGCCGGAAAGACGCCGGCGAGTCGCACCATCTCCTCCGCCCCCTGGGAGCCATCATCGCATCGCGCCAGGATCAACGGGAGCTCGCTTCCCTGTTGGCCACCGTCGCAGAGCTCGGGGAGGAGCAGTCGGCCGGGGCCCAAACGCTCTGCCTCGAAGGTCTCGTGGAAGGTCTGGAGCGAAGCAAGACGCCGGGGCTCGCGTCGACCAACGGCCGAACCGCGATGCGGCGATTGGTCGTTCATCCTTCGGACAAGGTTCGCCACCTGGCGATCCAAGCGGCCGGCCTGCTCAAGCTCCAAGACTCGCCCGAAATGAAGGCCGCCGTTGCGTCCGCCAAGGACACGGCGCTGGACGACTCTCGACCCTCCGCCGAGCGCCAGGCGGCGGTTCGGCTGTTGGCGATCGCGCCGTATGAAGAGCTTGCGCCCGTGGCCGAGCAGCTTCTCGATCCGCGGCAACCGCTCGATCTTCAACTCGCGGCAGTCTCTGCGGTCGCATCCTGCGACCATCCCGACGTGAGCAAGGGTCTTCTCTCCGGATGGCCGGTCTACACGCCGAAACTCCAGGCGGCCGTCATCGAGGCGGTCTTCAGTCGGACCAATCGTTTGCCCGGCCTGCTGGACGCCCTCGACGCCCGGCAGATCCAGCCTGCCGCCCTGGACGCCAACCGTCGCACCCAATTGTTCGAACATCCCGATCCCGAGACCCGCCGCCGAGCGGAGAAGCTTTTCGCCGGCAGCGCGGGACAAGATCGCCAACAGATCCTCGCGCGTTTCCAGGCAGCTCTCGGCCTTCCCCGCGATCCGCTGCGGGGCAAAACCGTGTACCAGGAGCAATGCGCCAAGTGCCACAAGGTCGGCGACACGGGCTACGTCGTCGGACCGGACCTCTCCGTCATCAAGAGCAAGACCGACGAGATGCTCGTTTCCGACGTTCTCGATCCGAGCAATCTGCTAACGGCCGGCTACCAGAACTACACCGTCGTGACCGAGGACGGCCGCATCTTTACCGGAGTCCTCGCGGCGGAGACCGCCACAAGCCTCACGCTCCGCAAGGAAGAGGGCGCCGAGCAAACGATCCTGCGGAAGGACATCGATGAAATGGAGGCATCCACAATCTCCATGATGCCGGAAGATCTCGATCGGCAGGTTACTCCGCAGGACGTGGTCGACCTGATCGCCTGGCTGCGAGAGACGCTCTGAGAGCGCCTCCCAAAACCGCCGGGGAGAAGGGGACAGGCACATTTTGCTCCGAAGACTCTGCAAAATGAGCCAGTCCCCAACGGTTTTGGGACAGGCTCCGAGCTACGCGCTCGCCACCGACTCCGCTTCCTCAGGCCAGTCTTCTTCGCTTCCCTCATCTTGCCCGGTTGCGTTGCGAACGAACTCCAGGGGCCCCGCAGCGCCCCGGCGGCTTCCGGGATAGAACAGCTCGACGGCAGCCAGGAACTGGGTCAGATCCGGCGGCGTTGCCGCGCCCGACGCCTCCATCTGGAACTTGTCGCGAAGCTCGTAGACCAGGTGCCGGCCCATCGGCCAGCGAACGTTCATGATGTCGTTGATCTCGTTGAGCAACTGGTACACCCGGGCCCGCGTGAGCCCCATGGAGCGGGCCGCCTGCCGGACGCTGGTGATCGGGCCGTGAATCCCCAACCGGTTTTCCGCCAGCGTCGCGACCTGATGCGTCGCGTCGGTCTGAATCTGCTCGATCAGCGGCCCCACGAAATTGTCGTACAGGTCCTGGCTGCTCGGGATGCCCGGCACCTGCAACATCCGGCCCGTCCACGTGTCCACCTTGTCGATCTTCCGCGGAAGGATTCGCGTAACGAGGTGTTCCACCCGCCCCATGTTGCATACGATCGTGTACACGCTGTAAAACACCTCCAGGATCGCCTGGACGCGTTTTTCCCCGTGGGTCTTCATCCCGCGAATCGCGTCCAGGGAAAGACCGGTATAGGCTTCCAGAGGCGTGTTCCAGATCACCCGCGTCAGACCCTGCAGGCTTGGGGCAAAACGGCCGAGCACCTCCTTGCCCAGCCCGTGGCGGATCACGCAGGCCCGCCATTGGCTCCACACCACCTCGGATACGCTCGCCGGATCGAACCCGGTCGCAAGCGGTCCCTCCGAGATCTTCTTTCCGTTCTCCGGCAAAGGACTCAACTCGATCGGCAGTTCCGAGGGGTCGGTGTTGGCCACACGAGACAGCAGGGTAACAAACGACCGGATCTTCTTCTGTCCAATTCCAGGTGTCGCTGCGAGCTCGGAAAAAGGAGTGTTCAACAGCTCGCCCAGCGTTCGCCCCAGAAGCGCCAACGGCAGTCGGCGGTCGGTTGGCAGAGCCCAGTAAGCCAACGGCTTCTCGAGATGGTGAGCGTACTGCTGGCTCAGCAGGAGACGGCGGACACTGTCAAACCGACTGATCACCTGCAGCTCTTCGACCGACATTGTCTTAGGTGGATTCATCGTTTCTTCCTCGGTTGGTCCCACCCTGCACGAATCGCCTTTGGCAACGAAGACGGGTGCAGAAACGTGGTTGCTGTGGGGTGACGGTCTCGGTGGGTACCACGGTCTTTCGGCGGGAGTTCGGCATCGTACCAGCCGACAAGTCGGCGGTCCTAACGCGCAAACCTGGCTGGCAAAGCCGTACTGCCCACCCACTACTGCCCCAGATCAGCTTGGGAGCGCCACGGCCTGCCGCCGGTTCCAATTTTGCTATGCGGGGGGATCAACGTCAAGCCACTTTCAAGCCTTTTTCAAAGAAAACGGGGCATCTTCTCCTCAGAAAACGCCCAAATCCCCCCGCAATTCCCGCAGATTACGACTCCCCCGAACATCAGAACCCGTCGGAGCCTTCCAAACCTATCTGGGCCCAATGTCACAAATCTCCGGAAAAATTGCGGAGCAAATCCCCTTCTGGATCGACTAGAAAATTGCCGCCAGCTATTTGCCTAACCCGTTTCGCGGGAATGGCAAATCGACTGCCGCAGTTCAGCACCTTTTGACTGCGCTTCAGCCGCGCAGAGCCCCAGCATTTGCGTGAGGACGGCGAGGCGTGCTGTGGAGTCGAGGCTTTTGACTGCGATTCAGCCGCGCAGAGCCCCAGCATGGGCCTCGGGGCGGAAAACGTCCGAACGTACCTGCAACTCGCTCTCAAACCGGCCACCAGGTTTGCATTCACATCGGCGGCTCACCGAACGCCTCACTCGCCTCGACCAGAACCGACAGATTCTCCGGCGGGACCCGGGGAGATACCGAACAGGCGCTTGAGAGAATGTAGCCGCTTCGCGGGCTGCCGACCTTCAAACGCCAAAGCGCGTCCTGCCGAACCTCCTCCCGGTGCTTGGTGAGCAGCGTATTCACCGCGTCGATATTGCCTTTGAAGAAAAGTCGGTCGCCGACGCGCCGTTTTGCGTCCTCGAGATCGACGCTCCCCAGCGGCGGCGGGTCGAGCGTATCGATTCCGTCAATGCCCGTGGCGGCCATCAACTCCAGCCGGTCGCCGATCTCGCCGCAAGTATGCGTATAGACAGGCACGCCTTCCCGCTTGATCGCCCGCACGACCTCTGTCTCGTAGGGCAAAACAAACTGCTCGTATTGCCGCGGCGAGATGAATCCGCCGCCTGCGAAAGCCGAGGAGATCAACACGGCGTCGACTCCGCGGCGGGCCTGCCGCGCACCCAGGTCCGTCGCACCCTCCGTGTACGCCGCCAGGATCGCCCGGCATTGGTCCGGCGCCTCCAGCAGGTACATCAACGCGTTTTCATACCCGAACAGCTCCAGCAACTGCGTCCACGGCGAGAAGATCTCTCCGTGCACCGACAGGTCTTCGGCCTCGCGGCGGACCAGGTCGATCATGCGGAAAAGGTAGTCGGGCCAGTAGTCGGTCTTGTCCGGCGCATAGGGGTCCAGTCCGAAGTAAAACGGGTACTTCAGTCCGCCGAGGCCGTGGGGATCATCGTAGTAGACCTTCTCCGGGTCCACGTCGTCGAGAGTTGGTTTGCGTCGCCCGCCCGCGGGAAAGTGGTGCACGTTGTCGTCGGCCGGGCATCGGGCCGTATCTCCGTTGCCGAAGTAGACGGTCTGGCTGCCGTCTTCGGCCGTCTCAATTTCCTCGACGTGCCGCATCCAGTCGGGCTCGGTGCCGAGCAGGTTGATGAGGATGCCATCGAAGCGATAACGCCGCGCCAGAGTCAACAGTGCCCGCGCGAACCCCTCGCTGGTAAACCACAGATCGACCGGGCGAACGTCGGTGTTGAGCAGGTAGTGCCCGATCGCCAGTTGGCACATAACCGGCACACGGTCGACCGGTTCGTGCCGCATGGCCGCCGCGATCCGTTGCCGCCCGTTCATGTTTCTTCCTTTCCCAGGCTGCGAAGAAAATCCAACGGATAGATCCCCGTCGTGTGACCGTCGCTGAAATGGATGTTGTACGCATAATTGCCCACGGGCGTCATCTCCTGGACGGTGATTTTTTGCCCAAGACCGAGCGGTGCGGTTTCGCTCCCGGCGCGCGACCGTTCGGTATTACACGTGGCACAGGGACAGTGCCCGCGCAACTCGCGGACGTCGTAGACCCGTCGCAGCCCGTCGCTCCAGTCGATTACCAGCGTCTGGTCATCCCGTAAAGAAAGACCGGTTGGTTGTTCCGCCATCGTTGTACCTCTTACGCCGTTCCCGTTCTACGCCGAAGTGAAAAAAATCGGGGTGCAGGCCACGAATGGCCTGCACCCCGGGCGCTGGTTCGGTCGAACTGGTATCTTTCAGGTCTGCGGATTGCCCGTGCTTGGCCTCGGGTACAAGGGGCTCTCGCCGCTCGGCTGCCCGCCATCCCCCGGCCTTGGCGGCACCGGCTGATCCGGATTCACCGGCTTCGGCCGCGACTCTTCCGGCGGAAGCGATGGCTGCACATTCGCCCCATTCGCCGATTCCTCTCGCGGCTGAGCGGGCGTCGGCTGCACGTCCGCCTGTGCCCGAGCGTAGCCGCTGTCCGGCGCAGGCGAACTCTGCGGCACGATCGTGGTGACCGGAGCCGGCGTGCAGCACTCGGATGCGATGCTCGGCGCAACCACCGTCGCGCCGCATGGATCGATCGGCACCCGCGTGCACACCACGCGCGGCACGCAGCGGGAGTACGTCACCGGAACGCGTTTCTCAACCACGCGCGGCACGCGCACCGTCTGCTGGACCGTTTCCATCCGGCAGACTTTCACCGGGATCTGTTCGACCTGCTCTTCGTACACCATGCGGCACGTCGTTACCGGCACCTTGCGAACGTGCTCCTCAGTCACCATGCGGCACACTTGCACGGGCACCTTCCGCTCAACAACCTCGCGGACCGGGCGGCACACCGTATACGGTATCTTCCGCACGTGCTCTTCCGTAACCATGCGGCAAACCTGCACCGGCACCGTTTCGCAAACCTGCTCCTGCTGGTACGAAGTCACCTCAACCGGCACCTGCCGATTGACGACCCGGGAGACGTACGTCGTCTGCGGCGTCTGCACGGCCACCACGTTCGGCTGCCATACTTGCTGCACTTCCAACCGATATCTCTGGTTGGGCACCCACGCCAGGCCACCGGGCTGGCATGCCGTCGCACCCGTGCATGGATCGGTCACACACGGGCCCGGTTGCCAGGCCAGCCGGTGCTTGAATAGCGTGAACGCCGGTCGCAGCACCGTCTGCTGCGCGTAGCACCCCTGGTCCACCAGTTGCGTCTGGATCGTCGTTACCGGTTCGCAGACCGTCTGGCACTCGTTGCGGTACACGGTCTGGGTAACCGGCCTCAGCACGGTGCGGCTCACCTGGCGCTGTTCCGTCTCGTAGACGGGCCGCTGCACGTGATAACGCTCCTCGCGCTCGGCCGTCTCCTGCACGTAGCGAACACGCTCGTAGCTGCAATCCCGGACCTGGGTTTCCCAGACCGGTCGCTGCACGGTGTAGCGCTCTTCCCGCTCGCTCGTCTCCGTCACCGGCCGGGCGACCTGGTACCGCCGCTCTCGGACTTCCGTCTCCCAGACGGGCCGGTACGTCGTCACTTGTTGCTCTTCGCAGATCGTCTCGTGTTCGATCCGATACGCAGTGACCTGCTGCTGTTCGTAAACCGTCTGATAGACCAGCCGATACGTCTGGAACGGCTGACAGACAGGCAGGCAGCAGTCGGTCGCCGAAGCCGCCGCTCCCAACAGGCTTACGGCCAACAGACTCAGAAAACCAAAGCGCGCGCTCATGTGAATTCCACCCCGCCGGCCTGTATGCCGGCAAAAGCTGACTTCCTCTCACCAGTGCTAACAACCACTTGCGCATGCGAGCGGCGGCACTGCCGCACGCAGCTACCTCTCAGTAGTTTGGCGGATGAAATGCCGCGCGGCAAACGTCAAACTTTACCAAACTGCGCCCGACCGGCTGTTAACCGAAATGGCACAAGCATTTACGGCACGAAAAATTCTTTGAAGGTTTCCGGCGCTCTGTCCGACATCCTCTTGTGAGCATTTTCCGCAAGTTCCAGCAGCCGAATAACTTGCGCCTGCGAACCCGAAAAACCGCCAAACTCTCACACGATCGTGGCGGACGCTTGGGCAACTTCCACCTTCCTACGCCGGAAATGCACGCTTGTTCACAAATTCCGGCCCCTCCAATGGCCGTATCCGGTAAACCCCGTATGCCCGACGAGACCTCCTTCCCATGAGCCAAGCCAGCTCGCCGAACCTCTTTTCTCCGAGCCGAATGCGATGTAGACGCTTCCGCCACGGCGACCGGGGGGGCGATGGCGGGGTAATGTTTGCCCTGCGGGAAGGTCGGCGTACGGTCGACCGGTCAGGAGAAGGCCGGCAGTCGCCAGCTCGGTGAGCCACGCGTCGGGAAATGCACGTCAGGCTCGCTGCGCGTGCGAGTTGGTCCGGTGTTTCATGCGTTGGCCCGTTGGGGCTTGGCTTTCTCTAGCGGCCGCCCCACATCGATCGATATTCCTTTTTTGGCAAACCTCTGCGGCTACTTCGAAGCAGCGATCCGCTCACGGATCGCTTGGGCGATTGGGCTGAGTCGCATTTTCCCCAGCGTTCCGCCGCGACGCGGCAGGCTGGCCAACACGGTCGCGAAAGCTCCGTGCACAAGCATCACCACCCCGATCATCGCATGGAAGCGCGCCGGCCCCGTCACGTTGCCGTCGTCGGCACCCCAGAAAATCTTCAGCCGAGCGTTGATGCGCTCGACGCTCGTGCGCCCTTTGTACAGTCGCTCGAACTGTTTCGTCGCACGCGGGATCGGAGGAAAGCGACGCAGATCAATCTCTTGCTTCACGCGAATCGTCAATCCGTATTTCTTGTTCGCGTTGCAGATCGGCGACATGGCGCACTCGAATCCCTCGTGCATCGCCGGGCAGCGGTACTTCAGCGTCTTGCGCGAGGCCTCATGACCAATGTACGCCATCCGGCGACGGATCATCGGCGAGCTGCTCCGATCGTAGCAATAGAGCGTTCCCGCTTCATCGTAGACAATGTTCGTGCCGCCATCGTGCCCCGGCAACAATCGCTCCTTTTCTTCTTTCCACAGGGCGCGAACTTCGATCAAGGGCTTGATGCCGCAGGCCGCGAGCTTCTCATGGACCTTCTTGTCATCAGCCATCTTGTCGTAAGCCAACGTCTCGATCCGCCCCTGTGGCAGATTCGCCTTTGCCTGATCGACTAACTCCGGCAACGCTTCGTTGTCGCCAACCTTTGTCGAACTAATCCTATAGGCCAGCACGACCTCATGCTTCACGTCCACCAGCAGGTGGAGCTTGTATCCGAACCACTCGACCACGCGTATCACGCAGCCTTGATCGTTTACGTATTCCTTGCGACCGCCGCTGGGCTGAGGCAGCCCATTGGCATCGTACTCGATCTTTTTTGTTTTCTTTTCCGAGGCATCGGAAGCCTCCGCCGAATCCTTCCCTTCGGCCGTCCCCGGGACCGCCGAGGCCGCGGCCTCTCCACCGCGCTGCTTTTCACCCTTAGCTTGGCTTGAAGCCTCCTTCGCTTGACTCCTTGCTTTGGCATCCGCTTCCTTCTGCGCCTTGGCGTCGCATCGACGTCGCCGTGCGTTCAGCGCTGTGGCGTCTCCCGCGGTGTGTTGACCAAAGTCGGCGACGGTTTCGCCCAGCCGGTGCACCATCTCGTTGAAGGCTGCTTGCATCGCAGCCAGATGCGTCGGATGGCCCAATCCTTCCAGAAACCGCGAGACGTTCCAGCTTTGAGGAACCTGGTCCGCTGACTCGATGCCGATCAGCTTCGCCAGCGAAGGATTACGCCGCAATTCCCCCAGGCACGCCTCAAAGTCCCGGTGACGCAAGGCACAGGTCAGAATCACCACTCCCCAGAGGCTGCGGATCGAGTAATCGTCTCGTCCGTTTCCTCGGGCGTCCTGGAGCTGGTCGAGAATCCGTTCATCCGGAATCGCTTCCAGAAGCTCTTTGATGGTCCTCAACGTTGGATGATCTTCCAGGGATTCCCACGGAAAGAGCCGCTTCTGGAACTCGATATACATGCGTCGGACCTCCTTGCAATCGAATGCGAGCATTCTACACCGCAACCGATCCCCGCACAAGCCCCCGCGTGGTCTAAAAATCGAAAAAAATCGATCGGCGGCGAGCGAAACGCGAGCAAAGACGCAGGTCTTGCGGGTAAGCCCTTTTTCGGCGTCATTCGCAGCTCTTGCCCCACAAAGACTTGCGAACAGCGCATAAGGCTCCTTTTCTCCCCTTACTGTTGCTTGCAATCGTCTCCCGTTCTTGCTACCATCGCAGCGCTGGAACCGAGAGTCTGATTGGGGCGAGTGGAGACGAATCGCATGGACGGATCGGTGGCCGGCGTCTCCAGGGGCAACAATCCATCAGAACCGTAACTGACGACGGGAGGTGAACCGGCCAGTTTGGATGCGCGGTGCAGCGTCTTCTGAAGACATCTTCAGGGACGATGCGATTTCTCGACCGACAAGAGTTTCGCAGGGCCTTGGGCCCTGATCGGGATAGGTGTGGGGACGCCCCGCTTCTCGCTTGACTGAGAGCGGCGACCGTTCTGCGTCAAAATCCGAGACGGAGCTGAACAGAGGCGATCGAAGCGGCATTTGTCCGATAGGTCCTTTTGTGAGGGAGAGAATCATGAGATTTCGTAGTCGCCGTGCGTTTACGCTCGTGGAATTGCTCGTGGTCGTGGCGATCATCGCCATTCTCGTCACCATGCTGCTGCCGGCAGTCCAGCAGGCCCGGGAGGCAGCACGCCGATCGGCCTGCTCCAACAACCTCAAGCAGATCGGTCTGGCACTGCTCAATTACGAAGACACCCACAAGTGCTTCCCGCCGGCCTTGCTCTGGGGCAACGCGCAAACCCCCTATCCGCAACGTCCCTATCATCACACATGGCTCACCAAGATCCTGCCGTATCTCGAACAGTCGACGGTCTACCAGCGGATGCGGTCGGACTTGCCGGTCTGGGACCTTGCCGATGTGGACGGCGACGGCAACTTCAACGAGCCGATGGTCTTCGCCCAGCAACAGATCCCCACGTTCGTATGCCCGTCCGATGCGGGCTGGAGCAGCGGCAACGAGATGGTTGCCGAGCTCGGCGCGCCGCCGCAATTCCTGCTCGGACTGACGCACTATTCCGCCAGCAACGGCTACTGGTGGTGGCCGCAGGCGGGACCGTGGGATAATACCTACCTCGTCGTCCAGCGTTTCCCGGAAGTCTTGGGCAAGGAGCTCAGCGGCGTATTCTCCGACGAACGCACCACCAAGATCAGCGAAATCAACGACGGCACCACCAATACGATCCTCGTGGCGGAGACCAACTCCACCGGCTTCCAGCGAGCGATCGGTTTTACGGAATCGCTCTGGACCTGCGCCACGGGCGTTCCACGCCTCGATACCCGCGAGGCGGTCGTGCGGCCCGCCTTCCTCGCCCTCGGGTTCCAGGGGACTTGCTGCGAATCCTACAACGGCTGGGTTCGCTACAGTCGGCCCGACGGAACCGCCACCGGGCCCGGCTTCTGGTCAAACCTCGACCCGCGGTCCAACGGCCCTTCGGTCTTCCAGCCCGTCTACGAATCGATGTACGGCCCCAACTCCGAATGGCCCGGGGCGAGCAGTTTTCATCCGAGCGGCCTGAATGTCCTCCTCGGCGACGGCTCCGTCCGCTTCCAGTCGGAGACGATCCATTGGCCGGTTTGGGCGTTTCTCAATGGCACGCGCGACGGCGGTATGGTCAACCTGAATTGAGTGCAAAGGAGACTTCCATGCGTCATCTGCTGACTTGGTTGTGCATTGTGGGGCTCGCCGGCGCGATCGGCTGCGGCAAAGGCTACGAGGGCCGCAAGTCCCCGCCTGCCGGGACCAGCGACCCCGCGGCGATTGTCCAGGAGGTGAAAACCGCGAGAGGCGCTGCTCCGGCCTCGACCGAAAAACCTGAGTCGGCGGCCAAAGAGCAGGCGACTGCCAAAGAGAAAGTCGAGGAGGCTTCCGCCGCTCCGCCGCCCGCCGACTCCGGGAAACCGGATGAAACGCCGAAAGAAAAGTAGCCTTTCTCGCCCGGCATGTGACCGTTCACGGGCGGCCGGGGACTGGTCCATTTTTCGGCCAATTCCGGTGTTCTGGCGTCGAAGACGTTGGCCGAAAACATGGACCTGTCCCCGTCTCTTCCGCCAGATAAGACGATCGGCAGATAAACCCCTACCTATTTATCAGCCCGGCTGCTCGGAATCAGTCCGGCTGATGGGACGGGATCATCTGCCGCTCGCCTAACGCTTCAGGGCACCATCGGCCGGCAAGAATTCCCGGCTACCGGATCTTGGCGTCGGGCAGTTCTTTCTTGATGCCTTCGTCGATCGGCATCTTGTCCGGCACCGCACCGGTGGCCTTGATCAGGCGGACCAACTCGGCATCGAGCTCGGCCACCTTGTCGGCATAGCGGGCGTCGTCGTTCAGGTTCTTTGCCTCGTCGGGATCGGTGGCGAGGTGGAACAGATCCGCTTTGTGACGGTCGGGCCCGCCGTCGCCATGAGGATAGCGGACGTATTTCCAGTCGTCGGTTCGCACCGCCCGGACATTGGGCGTGTACGGAAACTGCTTCTCGTAGTTGTAGTGGTAGAGAAAACTGGTCCGCCACTGCGGATCGGGCTTGCCCATGGCCAGGCGCTTCCAGGATCGGCCGTGGGTATTCTTCATCGGCGGCGCCCCGCAGATGTCGAGAATGCTCGGGGCGAAATCGACCGTCAAGGTCATCGCGGAGACAACCCGCGGCTTCTGCGGCGGAGTGAGCCCCGGATACCGGACGACCAGCGGGACCCGGATGCTCGGCTCGTGGGCCGTCCGTTTGTCGATCATGCCGTGCTCGCCGTTGAGCAGGCCATTGTCGGAAGTGAAGATGATCAGGGTGTTGTCGAGCTGGCGTACGTCGTTGAGAAACTGGTAGAGCCGTCCCACGCTGTCGTCGACCGAAAGGATTGTGCCCCAGTAGGCGCGGGTCATGGTAGCGAAATCCTTGACGGCCTCGGGCGAACGGTCGGGCCACTGCTTGCGGTAGTCGAACAAGGGGCCGTAGATGCCGTGCCAGGTGTCGAGACGATCCTCGTACCACGAATCGTTGTCGTCGATCTCAAACGCCGTGGCCGGATAGGGAATGTTGACGTGGTCGAAGGCGTGCTCATACTTGGGTTCGGGGCAGTAGAAGCTGTGCGGCGCCTTGTGGCCGACGATCAAGGCCCAGGGCTTGTCCCCTTTGCGCTTGCCGAGCCAGTCCCGGGCCATGTTGGTGACCGCGGTGGTGTAGTAGCCTTCCACCACGCGACGCTCGCCGCCGTTGAAGCGGAACTCGGTATCGAAGTATTTGCCCTGGCCCTTGTGGGTGACGAAGTAGTCGAATCCGCCGCGGACGTCGTCGTTCTCCTCGCCCATATGATACTTGCCGATGTACGCCGTCTCATACCCGGCCTGTTGCAGTGCGCGAGGCCAGGTAGGCATGTCATCGGGGTATTCGGTGAAGTTGTCCGAGACACCGTGGGCGTGGGCATAGAGGCCGGATAAGATCGACGCGCGGCTCGGCGAACAGAGCGAAGTCGTGCAGAAGTGGTTGGGGAAATAGACGCCTTCGTGACCGAGCCGGTCGATCTCAGGCGTGAGGATGGTCGACTTGGGGTTGAGGCTGACACAGTCCCAGCGCTGGTCATCGGTCAGGATGAAAAGGACATTGGGTCGCTGGGCCGCGCGGAGGGGGCTTGGAACCAAAGAGAGCAGGGCGAGTAAGGCGATGGGGAAGATCGGTCGGTGCATGGTTCTTTGTCGTTGAGGGGAAATGGGAGGGGCGGGAATTGGTCGACACTTCCAGGTCCCGCTCGGCAAGCGGGACCTACATCTGCATGGCAATTGGGGGTGCTTTTGTGCGTAGAGTCAGGGGTGATTTGGGCCGGCTCGGGCGTTGCGAAATTGGTCGACACTTCCAGGTCCCGCTCGGCAAGCGGGACCTACTCGATTTCGAAGATGGCTTCGATCTCCACGGGGACCCCGGCGGGGAGAGCTGCGACGCCGACCGCACTGCGGGCGCCCACGCCGGCATCGGGACCGAATACGTCGGCGAAAAGCTCGCTGCAGCCATTGAGGACCGCCGGCTGCTGGTCGAACTCCGGCGTGCAGTTGACCATACCCAGAACCTTCACCACGCGGCGAACGCGGTCGAGGGTGCCAAGCTGGTGGCGGATCGTGGCCAGGATCGCCAGCCCGGCACGAACGGCCGCGTCGTGGCCGGCCTTCCCGTCGAGGTCCTGCCCGACGCGGCCGATCACGATGCCGGCGGGCGGAATAACCGGCAGGTGCCCGGAGGTATACGCCAACTCGCCGACAATCACCAGCGGTTTGTACAGCCCTTTGGGTTCCGGCGGAGGAGGAAGCTCGAGCTTGAGCCGGCCAAGGACTTCGTTCAGTCGGGCGTCTGCCCCCATGGTCTCAATCTCCTGTCACTGCGGGCGCTTTGTCGAGCTTTCGACCGTAGACTCGCACATCGTCCCAGAAGCCGTGGTCGTCGAAGGAGCCAAGACCGACCTGGCCCCAGGTGAACGTCTTGTCGACCGAGGTCATCTTCGGTTTGTCCATGTCGTCGAAGTAGATCTCGATCGTGCCGTCGCCGACCCGGCGGACGATCTTGACGTTGTGCCAGGCCTCGTCCCAGGGAATGCCGGGCGACTCATGGTTGGTGATCATCTTGCGATCAGCGCCGTCGACGATCATGATCTGGCTGGAGTGCGGGTCGGGGCGTTTTCCAAGGTGCACGTAGTAGAAGTGGGCCGGATTCTGGTAATGGAAAAAGATGCACATATCCTGGTGTGCCCCGGCCTTAGGATTCGTGCTCTTAACCTTGGCGGTGAGGATGAAATCGCCGACCAGAAGCTCTTTGATGAGCGAGATATTGTGCGGACTGCGATGCGGGGGCTGGTACTTGCTGAGCTGGAACTGGTTGTAAACCTTGTTCCCGTCGGCCTCGACGACTCGCCAGGCGGCAGGGTCCGTGGGCTGCCACCGGTCGGCGCCGTTTTCGAAACTGTCCTCGAATAACAACGGCAGGTCCGACGGCTGGTCAGCCGACGCCATGCCCGCGGTAAGAACGCCTGCCAATAGCAACGCGGTGCGACACATAGGAGATCCTCCGGCAACAAAGGGGTCGAACGAGTTGAGCAAAACGGCGAATCCAGCGCCGGGCCGGCGAGTGAGAGCGGCCGGGCCGGCTCATTGCAAGTACCAGCATAACTGGTCGGTGGCGGTGATGCCATCCTCCGGCGTGCCCGGGCGGTAACCGTTCACGCCCACGGAACAGAGGGGGACAGGTCCATATTTTTGGACAACGTGTTGTCAGCCATTACCAGTCAATCGGCCGAAAAATGGACCAGTTCCCGGCCGTGGGCGTGAACGGTCACCCCGGGCGTGCTGCGAGAAAACCCTGCCGCCTACGGCGTCCCGCCGGCTGGGCTAATCGATGATCTTCGTCAGCGGGTATTCGACGATTCCGCGAGCCCCGGCCGCCTTGAGCCGCGGGATGATATGGCGAACGACCGATTCTTCGAGGACGGTGTTGACGTCGACCCAGTCCTTATCGGCCAGGTCGCTGATCGTCGGACGCTGCAGCGCGGGGAGGATGTCAAGCACGCGATCGAGCTGCTCGCGGCGGACGTTCATCATCAGCCCGACGCGGCCTTCGGCGGCCATGGCTCCCTTGAGCATCAGCGCGATGTCGCTGATTTTCTGCTTCTTCCAAGGATCCAAAAGGGCCTCGTGGTTCGCGATGAACCGGGTCGTGCTGGTGAGGACCTCGGCGACGATCCGCAGATTGTTGGCTCGCAGCGAGCTGCCGGTTTCGGTGACCTCAACGATGGCGTCCACCAGCTTGGGCGGCTTGACTTCGGTGGCGCCCCAACTGAATTCGACCTTGGCGGAGACGCCGTGCTTTTCGAGAAACTGCGTGGTGAGCCCCACGGCCTCGGTCGCAATCCGCTTGCCCTCGAGATCTTTCACCTCGCGAACCGGCGAGTCTTCCGGAACGCAGAGCACCCAGCGAACCGGGCGGCGACTCGTTTTGGAAAAGACCAACTCCGCGACCTCGTGGACGTCGGCTCCGGTTTCCACGACCCAGTCGTGGCCCGTCAGACCCGCGTCGAGCACGCCGTCCTGGACGTAGCGGGCCATTTCCTGGGCTCGAATCAGGAGGCACTCGATCTCATCGTCATCGATCGACGGGTAGTAGCTTCGGGAGGAGA
This sequence comes from Thermoguttaceae bacterium, assembly GCA_040768665.1. GTDB lineage: Bacteria > Planctomycetota > Planctomycetia > Pirellulales > Thermoguttaceae > JABWBD01. The sequence goes on along the minus strand of JAXGMN010000032.1, from coordinate 53,546 downwards.
ACGTGATGCGATAGCCGGCGCGGCGAAACAGCTCGCCCGTGGCCTCCTGGAGGCTTCCGGCGGGGATTCCCAATTTCAGCATGTTGGACATTTTTAATTGTCAGTTGTCAGTTGTCAGTTTTGGGCGGCGAATACCGAGAGCGTAGCCCCATTATTTTTTGCCGTACACCTGGTCGGGATCGAAGATGCGCCGGCCGACAGTCTTGAGGCCGCCGGGCGTGACCTGGCGATAGAAGCAGCTTCTGTAGCCCGCATGGCAGGCGGCGCCGCCGACTTGCTCAACCTTCAGGAGGATGGTGTCGGCATCGCAATCGATGAAGATGGCGTGCACCTTCTGGATGTTGCCACTCTCCTCACCTTTGCGCCACAGCTTATTGCGACTGCGGCTGTAGTAGACCGCCCGGGCGGTGGACAGCGTCTCGGCATAACTTTCCGGATTCATGTAGGCCATCATCAGAACCTCGCCGGTTTCGACGTCCTGGGCGATGGCGGGGAGCAATCCGCCACCTTTGGAGAAATCAGGGCACTCGGATTGGGTGTTCTCAGACATTGCAGCAATCGGGTCTAAAGTGAGCCAATCGGGAGACGGACTTCATACGGACCGAAGAATTCCCTTGAGCAATTGTATGCCGTACCGGTAGGACGGCCGTAAACTTTTTAGCATAGCGTTCCCAGCCGTAGCTTGCCAAGGTCTCCGAGGCGCCAAATGGAGACCGCTGAAAAAGACCGGCTCTGCAACCGGTCGTAGATTGATTTGACGGCAGGCACACGATGTTGCGGTGCCCGTGCCTTTTTCAGCAGTACAAACAATCCTTTGCATATCGAAAAAGCGGGAGGTATATTCAGGAGTATATGGCAATTCACCTTACGCCATCCAACTGGAGTTCCTACGGCCATGGCAAATGTCCAAAGCGTGTTGAAAGACGAAATCCGACGCGTTGCCAAAAAAGAGATCAAAGCAGAAACCGGCTCAACCAAACAGGCCGTGGCCCAGTACCGAAGGGATATCGCCCGGCTAAAAAGGCAGGTTCGAAAGCTTGAAAAGACGGTCGGCTTCCTAACAAGACAGGAGAGCAAACGCGTAGGAACCGTGGGGAATGCGGATGAAATCACGGAAAACGTGCGGTTTTCGCCCCGCTCGGTTCGGGCGCAGCGACAGCGGATCGGTTTCTCCGCGGCCGACTACGCCAAACTCGTGGGGGTGTCTAGCTTGACCATTTACAATTGGGAACATGGCAAGAATCGACCCAAAGGGCCCCAGTTGGCGAAGCTGGTCGCCCTGCGAGGAATCGGCAAGCGAGAAGCATTGGCCAAGCTGGATTTGGTCAGTGCGCAGGAGACGAGTGGTCCTGGAAAGCCTCGCAAACGGCGCCGCAGGAAGGCGAGATAGGACGCCAACGTACCGGGCAGCCGTCACGGGGCGGTCGGGGACTGGTCCATTTTTCGGCCATTGCGTGCATTTTGGCGATAAGACGTTGGCCGAAAACATGGACCTGTCCCCCTCTCCTCCGCCCGTGAACGGTTACCGTACCGGGGTGGAGTTGCGGATAAATCTGGTATGATAGAGGTTCGTCGGCCAGAAGCCGCGAACTCGGAGCCGTCCGTTCGACGCCACCCGCGAGAAGGGCGTGCGAACCGACTCCCGTAAACCAGCCGTTTTTCCAGGAGCATGGTTATGTCGCACGTGACTCGTCGCCATTTTCTGAAGACCTCCGTGGCTGGCGCGGGGCTGCTGGCCGCGGGCCCGCAACTGCTACGCGGAGCGGAAACCGCCGCGAGCGGCGCGCTGAAGGGCACCGATATCGTTCCCTTGGGGAAAACCGGCATCCAGGTTACTCGCCTGGCCCAAGGGACAGGGTACAACGGCTACAATCATTCGTCGGCCCATACGCGCCAGGGAAAAGAGGCCTTTGATCGGCTGCTCCATCACAGTCTCGATCAGGGCATTCGCTTCATCGACATGGCCGATCTTTACGGTTCGCATCCGTTCGTCAGGGACGTGATGAAGGGCCTTCCTCGCGACAGGTACGCGTTGCTGACGAAGATTTGGCCCCGCAAGGCCAATTGGGTCACGCCCTCAGGCGGCGCTAAAGAGGAGATTGACCGCTTCCGCAAGGAATTGGCCGTCGACCAAATCGAGGTATGCCTGATCCATTGTATGACCAATGACCAGTGGGCAACGGAGTACGAGCGGATCCGCGACGAACTTTCGGAGTTGAAAGACAAGAAAGTGGTCCGGGCGGTTGGGGTCTCGTGCCACGACCTGGGCGCGCTGAAGGTCGCCGCGGAACATCCGTGGGTCGACGTGATCTTTGCCCGCATCAATCACATCGGCGGAAAGGAATTCTCCTGCGACGGGCCGGCCGAAGAGGTTGCCGCCGTGCTCAAGACGGCACGCAAGGCCGGCAAGGCGGTGGTCGGCATGAAGATCTTCGGGGCGGGTAAGCTGGTCAAGCCGGAGGAGAAAGACGCCTCGCTCAAGTATGTCTTTTCCAAGGGCCTGGTCGACGCGATCACGGTCGGCATGCTCAATCCCCATGAGGTGGACGATACGCTGGCGCATATGGCTAAGGCCGGTTGACCGGCTCGTCCTGCCGTATCTAAAATGCATGGTTTGCAGTCCACCGGAAAATGGCGAAGAGAGCGGACGTGGAGATTATCCTCAACGGAGAACCCCGAGTCGTGGCCGACGGGGCGACGGTCGCCGAGCTTTTGGCAGAGCTGAACCTGACGGGGAAGTACGTGGCCGTCGAACTGAACCGCGAGGTGATTCCGCGTCCGCGGCACGCTGAGCAGCGGCTCTCGCCCGGCGATTGCGTGGAAGTCGTTACGCTTGTAGGAGGAGGCTGATCGAATGGCAACCGTGGCCGCAGAAGTGCCGCTGGTGATCGGCACGCATCGGTTCTCAAGCCGGCTCATCGTCGGTACCGGCAAGTACGCGAGCTATGAAGCGATGCAAGAGGCCCTGGACGTATCCGGCACCGAATGCATCACGGTGGCCGTGCGCCGAGAACGGCTGATCGATTCCGAGGGCAAGAACCTGCTGGACTTCATCGACACGACGCGCTACACCATTCTTCCCAACACGGCGGGATGCTTTTCGGCCGAGGACGCCATTCGGGTTGCGCGTCTGGGCCGCGAGATTCTCACGCAGATGGCAAATCCCGGCGCAGACTGGGTGAAGCTGGAAGTGCTGGGCGATAAGAAAACGCTGCTGCCGGACCCGGTTGCCACGCTGGAAGCAACGGAGAAACTGGTTGCCGACGGATTCCAGGTGCTGGTCTACACCAGCGACGACCCGGTAATGGCTCGGCGGCTGAAGGAGGCCGGAGCCGCCAGCGTGATGCCGGCCGGCAGCCCGATTGGCTCCGGGCAGGGAGTGCTCAATCCCAATGCCATCCGCATATGCCTGGAATACCTTAAGGACGGCGATCCCGATTACCCGGTGATCGTCGACGCGGGCGTCGGCACGGCCAGCGACGTGACCATTGCCATGGAACTGGGCGTCGACGGCGTGCTGCTGAACACGGGCATCGCCCATGCCCGGGACCCGATTCGCATGGCGCGGGCCATGCGGATGGCCTGCGAATCGGGCCGGCTGGCATACCTGTCCGGACGGATACCGAAGAAACTCTACGCGACGGCGTCGAGCCCCGTGGAGGGAACGATCACGGCGAGATAGGAAATGACCAATGGCCAAGCGCCAATGACCAAGGCAAAGCAACGGGGCTACTCATGCTCTTTCTTGGTCATTGGCGCTTGGTCATTGGTCATTCTTCGTCGGTCATTCTTCGTCACTGCGACTTCGGAGCCGCACCTTCGGCGATGGCGAAAAGATGCGTTCGCGTCGCAACGTAGAGGGTCTGGTCGACTGCGACCGCTGAGCCGTAGATGGCGTTGCCCAGGTTGTTTTTCGCCAGAACATTGAGCTTGGGCGACAGCTCAAAGACGACCATATCGCCGTCTTCGTTGCCGAGGTAGATCTTGCCGTCGGCCAGCAGCGGCGAGCCCCAGGAGGCGGCGAGCATATCGTAGGTCCAATGCGGCCGGCCTGTCTTCAGGTCGAGGCAATGGACGAGCCCGGCGAAGTCGCCGATGACCAGAAGATCATCCCGTATGGCGGCCATGCTGAGCGTGCGATGCATGGTTTCTTCAAAGGCGAGCTCGCCGTCGCCGTCCGCGTCGTGTCCGGTATATTTCCATATTGCGGCCGAGTTGGGATTGGGCCGCACGATTTCGCCCGCAGTCTCGTCGACCGCCTGAATCCTCCGCGGCGGCACGAGATTGCCTTCCCGGTCGACGACGAGTTCCGGGCTGACATCGCCGCGGCGGTTGGGATCGATGCACCACAAGATGCCGGGGCCTTCGCCGGCCTCGGGATCCTCGCCGGTGGCAATGTAGACGCGGCCGTTGTGAATGACCGGCGTGGCGATAATCGTGTTGCGATCCCCTCCACCGCCATTACTCCAGACGGACTGCTTGGGGTTGCAGTCGAATTTCCAGAGAAGTTCAGGCTTTCCGTCGGCGGAGGGTTGGGTCAGGAAACTGTAGAGCCAGCCGTCGCCGCCGGGAAAGATCGCCTGGGGAACTCCCCCCAGGACCGCATACGCAGGCGAGGACCACTGGCCGTGAAGGATGTTTTCTCCCGGGGAGTTGTCAGCCCAGATCAGTCGGCCGCTGTGCTTTTCCAGAGCAATGAAACTGGGGGCCTGCGGGGCGGGGACCTTTTCGTGCGAGCTGTCGACGCCGTTGGAGGTGTGGACGAGCAGCAGGTCGTTCGCAGACGTGACCGAACAACTGGCCATGTTGTGCTGAATGGAGCCCAGTTCGGCCATCATGTTATAGGACCAGACGATGTCCGAGCCGTTGTGTTCTGTTAAAGGTTCATTCGTCTGCGGTCCGTCGTTTTCGCCGTCACGAAACCCCTCGGTGTCCAGACAGACGACCTCGCCGCGGTTGGTTACCAACCACAGCCGGTCGCCCTCGACCAGAGGTGTGCAGCAGATGCCCTGTTGGGGCCAGTCGATTTCACGATCGTCGAGTTTCGGGACAGAGTGCTGCCAGAGAAACTCGCCATCGGTCTGACGAAAACTGACAAGGCAGCCCAGGTCCGTCGATTTCGGGTACTGTGGCAGGTAGCCTGCGTTGTTGGTGGCGAAGAAGACTTTTCCCCCGGCGACGGCAGGACTGCCGTAGCTTTCGCTGCCCAGGCGAGCCACCCAGCGAACGTTTTTCACGTCACCGCCGAGCCACTTTCCCGTGCGAAAGTCGAACTCGCCAACGCTCCACTCGGCTGGCAGATTCCTCGCATCCGGGGCGTTGTTTCGCAGCGGCGAACCTCCCCATTGCGGCCAACCGGACCGTGGTCGGTCCGTACCGGCCGGCTTCGCCGCCAGCAGCGGAGGGGTCGTGAGCGCGACAGCGAGCAGGCAAAGGAAACAGCCTTTTCCGGCGGAGAAGGTTCGGTAGGATGGCATGGGTCTTGGACGGGTCGGGGGTGAGCTAGACGAGGATCTCGTCGGCGGGATCGAACTTAGGCAGGACAAAGATCAGGACAATCATCCGCCCGACCGCGCGGTGCACGACGCCGGGTGGAATCATGATACAGACGCCCGGACGAACGGGCACGTATTCATCACCGAGCTGCATGCGAGCACCGTCGTCGCATTGCAGGACATAGTAGGTCTCAGTCAGGGTGCGGTGATAGTGAGGCTTCGCGTCGCCGGTAATCACGGTGCGGTGAACCGTGGCGGGAAAGTCGGGCGCGTCGGCAAAGGCACGGTGGGCGGTGCCGCATGGGCAGGCGACCCCGGCGACCTGGTCGAAATCGACGATACGATAGGGTGCAGATGGTTGCATCGGCGAGGTTTTCCGCTGCGAGGTCGTTTGCCGGTAGACTGCCCCGGTCTCTGGCACTTAGGGTTTGTCGCGCCGCAGTGGACGGCACAACGGAGCGTGCCTGCTACTTTTCTTGATTCGCCGATCCACACTCAGTCGCCGCCGCCCGTGCTCTCGGTAGCCACGGAGGGCTCGATCTCAACCGGACCGTGCTCGCTGTTGCCCAGGGCCTCGACCCGCTGCTGCATGATCTGGCCCGGCTTAAACGTTACGACATAACGTTCCGGTACGAAGACTTCCTCGCCCGTCCTCGGGTTCCGGGCCTTGCGGGCCCCTCGCCGCTTGACCTCGAAGACGCCGAAGTTGCGAAGCTCCACCCGGCCTTCCTCCACCAAGGTGCGGAGAATCGCGTCAAAGACCTTCTGCACGATGTCCTTGGCCTGCAACTGGTTGAGCCCAGTCTCCTCGCAGATGGAGCGAACGATCTCTTTCTTGGTCATGCCTGAATTCTCCTGCAAAGGCGCCGTCGGCTCTGGGGGACGGTTCGCAATCGAGCCAGCGTGCTTCAAGTCTGCGTTATTCCCTCCGTAAGATCAAGATTAGAGTGAGTTTTCGACGTCACGCAAGGCGGTCTTAGCCCCTCTATGGACTTGCAAAACCGGCTCACGTGGGCCGCAACCCCCACTCCGGACCAAGGCTTCCGGGGGGCAGGCTAAGAGGCCCAAACAAAAATGCGGTTCGTAAGCAGCCCGGCTGTTCTCAATCGGGCCGCGGTACCTCGGGCATGGGAGTTGATGGTAGCAGCCGGGCCACTGGCACCCGCTCGGCAGGGACTTTGTTAGGGCCTCTAAGGCCGACGCGCCGAGCTGCTGGAACAACAGTCCCCTGGCGGTCGCGACAGCCAGGGGACTGAAAACGGCAAGCTTTCCCGAGCGCTTCCCTATTTGCCCAGCGATTGGCGGACTGCCTCGAGTTGTCCAGCGGAGCCGAGTTTCTGGTTCTTATGAGCAATATAGTCGGCATAGGCAGGCATGAAGGCTTTGCCCGGCGTACGGGGATCGAAGTCATCCGGCTTGTCGCGGAACGTCTCCCGATAGATAGCGCACCAGACCAGCCGGCCGTCCGTGTCGATATTCACTTTGCACACGCCCAACTTGGCTGCGGGAAGGTACTGGTCTTCGGGCACCCCGCTAGAGCCTTTCATCGCGCCGCCGGCCGCGTTGATCCGATCGACCCACTCCTTGGGCACACTGCTCGATCCGTGCATGACCAGCGGGAAATGGGCCGGGGCCGAGTTCTGGATCTCTGCCAGACGGTCCATGCGAAGGCCCTGCTTGCCGCTGAACTTGTATGCGCCGTGGGAGGTGCCGATCGCTACCGCCAGGCTGTCGCAGCCGCTCCGCCCGATGAACTCGGCCGCCTGGTCGGGTTCGGTCAGGCAGACGCTGCCGACGATGTCCTCTTCCACGCCGCCCAACTGCCCCAGTTCGGCCTCGACCACAATCCCTTTTTCGTGGGCCCGGTCGACCACGCGGCGAGTGATCTCGATGTTCTTCTCGAGGTCGTAGTGCGAAGCGTCGATCATCACCGAGCTGTAGAAGCCGCTGTCAATCGAGTCGTAGCAGGTCTCTTCCGTACCATGGTCGAGGTGCACCGCAAAAATGGCTTCCGGGAAGACTTCCTCGGCGGTTCGGATCATCGCTTCCAGAAAACGCTTGTCGGTGTAGCCGCGGGCGCCGCGGGAAATCTGGATGATGAACGGCGCGGCCAGTTCCGGGTTGACCGGCTCGTCGTTCGACTTCGACTTGCCCAAATTGCCACGGAACAAGCCGACGGTCTGCTCCAGGTTGTTGATGTTGTATGCCCCAACGGCGTACTTTCCATAGGCGTGGCGGAAAAGGTCGTTGGTTGTGACGATCATCGCTCTTCGACTCCTTCGGTCCGCATGGCCGCGGCCGTGAAAGGGAAAGACGCGGGAATGGCGGCTGGCTCCGTCACCAGCAACACCTTATTCCCTGCAGTGAGGGATTGAAAGCGACGGTGCCGATTCCCCTTCGCAGCCAACAGGGAAGCTGGCGCCCGCGGTTGGTAATCCTGCGATTTTAGCGTATTGCAGGAACCGCTACCAGGATACCGGCAGGGGGAGAGCAACCGGTGCGGCAATCCCTTTCCCCCGTTTTAGAGCCTATCCCAAAATCGTTTGGGGCTGGCTCATTTTGCGGAGTCTTCGGACTAAGAATGTGCCTGTCCCCTTCTCCTGGTGCTTCTCTTGGTGCGGTTTTGGGACAGGCTCTCAGCTCCCGTCAGATGCCAGCGTTGACCGGATCTACATTGCCGTTCCCTCCGGCCGCGGCTACAATCACCCTCCCCGCTCCTGCGCAATCGTCCACGTCAAGGAAGACGCCGATGAGCACCGACGCTGTCCGCCGATCGACCGAGCTCAGCCCTTTCGAGCAAATCCGTTTTGCGAGGCATGTTCTTCAACGGGAAAGCCTGGCTCTTGCCGAACTAGCCCGCTGCTTGGACACCCGCTTCTGCCGCGCGGCCGACCTCGTGTACCTCTGCCGGGGCAGTATCATTGTCACTGGAATCGGCAAAGCAGGGCTCATCGGCCAGAAGATCGTGGCAACCTTGGCGTCGACGGGTACGCGGAGCCATTGGTTGCACCCCGCAGAGGCCGTCCATGGAGACCTGGGGCGCGTGCATCCCAGCGACCTTGTCTTGATCCTTTCGCAGAGCGGCGAGACGGAGGAAGTGGTCCGGCTTCTCCCCTCACTCGCAGACCTGCAAGTTCCGGTGGTTGCCCTGACCGGCTCTGCCGAGAGCACCTTGGGCCGTGCCGCGGCGGTCGTTCTGGAATTGGGGAAGCTTGAAGAGGCATGTTCCCTCGGCCTGGCCCCGAGCACGAGCACCACGGCCATGTTGGCGATGGGCGACGCCCTGGCCCTGGTGGTCAGTCGCATGCGGAATTTCACGTCGGAGGATTTCGCCCGTTTCCACCCGGCCGGCAGCCTGGGCCGCAAACTGAGCCGGGTTGAGCACCTGATGCGACCCCTGACGCAGTGTCGCGTGGCCAGCGAGTCGAAAACGATCCGTGAAGTCTTTGTCAGCCTGAGCATGCCCGGACGCCGTAGCGGCGCGATCATGCTCGTCAATGGCGACGACAAGCTCTCCGGCATCTTCACCGACAGCGATCTCGCCCGGCTGTTCGAACACCGCAGAGATTGCGAGTTGGATGGCCCCATTCGCGATCTGATGACCCGCGACCCGGTCGTCATTCCCCTCGGCACCCTGATCTCGGAAGCCGTGAACCTCATGGCCCGCCGGAAAATCAGCGAACTCCCCGTGGTCGACGTCAATGGAAAACCGGTGGGCCTTCTCGACATCACCGATTTGGTGGGGGTGCTTCCAACGGACAAGGCAAACGAGGAAACTTGTAACGGTTGGCCGCGAGAATCCGCCTGGCCGGATCCTCCACCCTACCGAGTTGTCTGCAAACCAAACGACGATTCCCAACCGTAGAACATCGGGAAGACCGACTATGAATTTGGAAGAGCGTTGCCAGTTGATCGAACTGATCCTGTCCGATGTCGACGGGGTGCTGACGGATGGCCATCTCGACTTCGACAATCAGGGGATCGAAACCAAGCGGTTCCACATCCGCGACGGACTGGGGATCAAGCTTTGGCAAAAGGCCGGATATTGCTTCGGCGTGATCACCACGCGGAGTTCCCAGATCGTCAAGCAGCGGGGCGGTGAATTGCAGGTCGAGATTGTCCGTCAGGGAGTTGAAGACAAGCTGAGTTCAGTACGGGAAATCCTTGCACAGCGGAACCTCCCGCCACAGGCGGCGTGCTTTATCGGCGATGACCTGCCCGATATGCCGGTCGCGCGTGCCGTGGGCCTGGGAGTGGCCGTGGCGGATGCATGTCTCGAGCTCCGTGAGGTGGCTCACTATGTCACGACTGCGCCGGGCGGGCGAGGCGCCGTCCGCGAAGTCATTGAAATGATTCTCCGCGCCCAGCGCCGCTGGGACGATGTGATTCAGACTTACCGGATCTGACGATCCGACCGATCCGCGCCTCCAAGGAATCGACGGTCGATTATGCCCGCACCACGCATCCTTCGCATCGGCGGCAGCTTGGCGATCATGCTGGTGACCTATTGGGCCTATGCCCTGATTGCGGTCCCGCTGATCGAACCGTCGGCCGAGCCCAATCGCGTGGAGCAGCTTACCGACCAGCAGCGGCAGGGAGCCATCCGGGAAGCCAATCACCGGCTGGAAGCCCTGCGCCCGCTCTTTCGTCCGGGCGTCGACTGGGAACTGGACAGCCCCAAGATTCTTGAAAGCGATCAGGTCAAGCTATTGCTCCGCAACTACTCGAACCTGGGTAGCGGTCGGGTCGAGCTCGACTGCTGCACGCTGGTCTATACGCCTCCGGAACCGGCCGCCGATCCCGCCGAGCGGATCCGTCGCTCGGTCGTCCTCCAGGCTCCGGAGGGCGCGGTCCTGGAGTTTGACGAGGATCTCGATCTCCGCCGGGGCAAAGTCGGCCGGCTCCTCTCCGGCCGGCTGGTCGGCCCGGTCACCATCCGTAGCGACGGCCGGGAGCCCGGCCCCGGCGACGATCTCAACATTACCACTCGCGACGTATCCGTCTCGCAGGATCGAATCCGGACCAACGAGGCGATCCAGTTCCGTTGGGGGCCCAATCATGGCAGCGGGTCGCATCTGCAGATCGACTTGTTGAACGATTCCGACGATCCGATCTCGCACAAGCGCGGGCCGAGAATTACCGGTATCGAGTCCCTGGAGATCCGCCGGCTCGACCTTCTGCACCTCGAGTTCCCCGAGCGGCGGCGGCCAGCCGTGGCGGCCATGCCCGACGATGCTACGGGAACCCTTCCGGTCGAGGTGAAGTGCCGCGGCAAGTTCCGTTTCGACGCGGTCGAGCGACTGGCGACGTTCCACGACCAGGTCGACGTGATGCAGATGCACCCGGATGGTCCGAGCGACCAGATCAACTGCGAGTTGCTGTCGATCTATTTCGCGCGCCGCCGCAACGGGCTGGGACGACCGTCGGAAGAGCCGTCGCCCGGCACCTCCGAGACGTCGACGCTCGATCTCGAACCGCGGCGAATCGAAGCCACCGGCAACCCCGTGGTGGTCCGCGCGCCGAGTCGGCAGTTTCAGGCCCGCGGCGAGCGGCTGGAATACGACGCGTGGAGCGGTCGGATTCTCTTGGAAGGAAGCCAGGAAGTCCTGCTCGTGCAGGCGGCCAATGAAATCCATGCCCGCGACGTTCAGTACCAGCCGAGCGAGGGCGGCCGGCTCGGGCAGATTATCGCCAAGGGGCCGGGCTGGATCCGAGGACATGCCGATGACGGCTCGGGCCGACAGCTCACGGCGCGGTGGACCGAGCAACTCCACCTTCGGCCGGATGAAGGTCAGCATGTGATTTCACTGTCCGGCGGAGCTTATCTCGGCTTTGCCGGGATCGGGGACCTGAACGCAGCGGAAATCCATTTCTGGCTCTCGGAGATCCCCGCAGGGCCTGACGGCAAAACAGCCATCCGCCCCGACCGAATGCTTGCCCGCGGACAGGTCCAGTTGACTTCCACCCAGCTCTCCGGCGACGTGGAGCAGCTCGAGGTCTGGTTCGAGGAGCCCACCCAGAACCCGGCGGCCATTGCCGGGCGCGGCGAGCCGCCGGGACTGATGGCACAGGTCGAGTCGCAAATCGAGCGGGCCCGACTGGCCATGGAATTGGCCCGCCGCTTTCCCGCCACCCAACAGTACGCATGGCGACCGGCTATGGAAGCCGAAGGATCCGGGCCAGCGGCTCCGGCAGGCCATCTGCCCGTTCCAAGCAGTCCCGCCGAACCGTTCGGACTGCCGGGCGGTGAATCGCCGGACAACCACTTCGAGATCGTCGGCAAGCTGCTCCGGGCCAAAGTAATCGAGCAAGGGCCCCAGTCGCAACTCTCCGAATTGATTGTCGACGGAAACGTCCGATTTGTGCAAACCCCTGCGGCAAATGCAGAAGAGCGGCCCGTGCTCATCACGGGCGACCAGATCCATCTGCTCGACGCAGCCCAACCCCACGCGGCGGTTACCGTCACCGGTAGTCCCGCACACTTCGAAGGCGGCGGTCTGGCGCTGACCGGATCGAATATCAACCTCAATCGGGGCACGAATCGCCTCTGGATCGACGGTCCCGGGCAGACGGACGTTCCACTGGACCGCGACCTGGAGGGCCGCCCGATTCAAAATGCCGGTCCGCTCACGGTCCTGTGGCAGCAGCGAATGAGCTTCGACGGCAAGAAAGCCCATTTCGAGGGAGCCGTGATTGCCAAGACCGCCACCCAGCAACTCGAGACCGAGACGCTGGACGTCATCCTCAAGCGGGCCGTTCGCTTTGCCGATCCGCGGACGCAGCCGACGCCGGAGGTCGAGCAGATTATCTGCGGCGGCGACATAAGCATGGAGAACCGCACGTTCGACCAGTACGGCCTCGTCTCGCACGATCACATCGAGGTCGCCGATCTCTCCATTCACCTGATTTCCGGCGAGATGACCGCCCGTGTGCCTGCCCGCGGGTGGGGCTTGCTGACAAGCCACCGCCGCAGCTCCGGCCCCCTGCTGCCGGGTTTGATGCCGGCCGTGTCCGACGCAGGCGCCCAGCCGGATCCCGCGAAGGATCCGTTGAATTATCTGCATGTCCGTTTCCAGAAAGAGATCACGGGCAATGTCCATCAACGCTCGGCCACATTCCACCAGAAGGTGCAAGCGACGTTCGGCCCGGTGCGATCCTGGGAGGAAACGCTCAGCGGCGATAACCCCGACGAACTCGGACCGCGCGCGGCGGTGCTCGAGTGCGATAAACTGACCGTCGTCCAGATGCCCCAGCCCGGCGATAGTCCTCCCGCCACCGAGCTCTATGCGGAGGGCAACACCGTGGTCAAAGGCGCCATCTTTACCGCTCGGGCCAGCCGTATGACCTATGCCCAGGCCAAGGATCAGTTGATCCTCGAGGGCGACGGCTGGACCGACGCACAGTTGTACTACCAGGCCGTCCCGGGCGGCCCCACCTCTTCGTTCCCGGCGCAGAAGATCCTCTTCTATCCTTCCACGAGACGCGTCGACGCTGCCGGTGCGAAAACACTGGAATTGAACCAGCTTCCCAGGATGAACCGCGGCCAGTAACGGTGGAAAACGCCCATGAAGATATTGCTCACCGAGGACCAGGTCCGCCAGGGGATCCATCGGATGGCGGGCGAGATTATGGAGCATTACCGTGACCGTCCGTTGACGATCGTGGGTGTGATGATCGGCAGCGTCGTGCTGCTGGCCGATCTGATCCGACTGCTCGAGATGCCCCTTCGCGTGGAACTGGTCCAGGCGAGGAGCTATCGCCGCGACAGCACCAGGCCCGGCCCCTTGGTGCTCAACCTCGACCTTCTCTCCTCCGACGTTCACGGCCGCGACGTGCTGTTGGTCGACGATATTTTTGATACCGGCCACACCCTCTGGGAATTGGTCCCGCAGTTGGACGAACTCGGACCGGCCAGCATTCGCACGGCCGTGTTGCTGCGGAAGCAAGGGCGGTGCGAAGTGCCCTGCCAGCCCGACTATGTGGGCTTCGACATCCCCGACGTCTTCGTCGTCGGTTACGGCCTCGACTACAACGACCTCTACCGGAACCTCCCGCATGTGGCGGCCCTCGACCCCGAGGAGATCCAACAGGAGAGGGGCCGGTGAGGCCGCTCCGATTGGTCTTGGTTGCTCGACGGTTCTGGCCGCTGGTCGGTGAAAACGAGAACACACTGGCGAACCTCGCGGCCGAGCTCGCTTCGCGCAACTGCCGGATAACCGTCCTGACGGCCGGATGGAACCCGCGATGGCCTTCCACGATCGTCTATCGCGGTTTCCCGGTCGTCCGCCTTCCTGGTGCACCTCGCGGCGGGTGGTCGACCATGCGATTCATGCGGGTGCTCGGCGAATACCTCCGGCGCCGCTCGGACGAGTACGACGTGGTCTATGTCTCCGGTTTGAAACACGAGGCCTACGCAGCCGTGAGGGCCGTGGGGCGCCGCCGGCCGGTCGTGCTTCGAGCGGAGGACGCGGGCCGCCGGGGCGACTCCCTCTGGCAGATTGACGCCTCCTGCGGGCGACGAATCAAGAAGGGCTGCATGCGGGCCCGCCTGTTTATCGGGCGCACACCCGGCATTTGCCGCGAGCTCGTCGCCGCTGGTTATCCCCGAGACCGAATCCACTACGTGCCCGACGGGGTGCCCATCCCGCACCGATGCGACGATCAGCGCAAAGCAGCCGCTCGGGAAACGCTGGCGGTCGCAAATCCATCGCTGCGATCGCCTCAAAGCGCCCCCGTCGTCCTCTTCGCCGGTCCGCTCGACGAAGTCCAGGGAGCCGGCGATCTCTTGGAGGCCTGGGAAACGGTTGTCCGTCGCTGGCCCAATGCGAAGCTCTGGTTCGTCGGCACCGGGCCTTTCTGCGCCGCCTTGGCCGAACGGACCGAGTCGCGAAGCCTCTCTGGTCGGGTCGTCCTTGCCGGCCAATTTGAAACGGTCGACGAGTTCCTCACGGCGTCTGATCTCTTGGTGATCCCAGCCCGCGAAGGCAGCGCCCGCTCGACGCTGCTCGAGGCCATGGCCGCCGGCCTGCCGATCGTAGCCACCGATCTGGCCGACCACGGGCAGTTCGTTGCGGACGGCGAGCACGCCGTGATCGTGCCCCGGGGCGACGTCCCGGCCCTTGCCGACGCCATCATCCGCGTCCTTTCCAACCCGAAGCTGAGCCGCAAGCTCGGCGAACGGGCGCGGCGACGGGCCGTCGAGCAGTTTTCCCTTGCACGAATGGCCGATGCGCATTTACAGTTGTTAGAGGAGATTGTCGCCTCCCGGGAGCCCTCATCACTTCCGGCCAACTCCACCCATGACCACAGATTGCCGTGAAGAAGATCCTCCAAGTCATCCCCAGCCTGGACCGGTGCGGCGCCGAAAAGCAGATGACGCTTCTCGCCTCCGGGTTGCCGCGCGACGAGTTCGAGGTGCACGTCTGTGTGCTGACGCGCACCGGGCCGCTTGAAGCCGACCTGGAAAAGGCCGGCATTCCGGTCACACTCATCGGGAAGCGGTGGCGAGCCGATCCGCAGGCGTATCTCCGGCTCCGCCGGCATATCGGCCGGTTGCGGCCCGACCTGATCCAGACGTGGCTTTTCGCAGCCAATGCCTACGGCCGCGCCGCCGGTCTCGACTGCGGCGTCATGCGGCTGATCGCCGCCGAGCGGTGCGTCGACCCGTGGAAAGGCACTCTCGAATTTGCCATCGACCGCTATCTCGCTCGGCGGACCAGCCGCATTGCCACCAACAGCAGCGGCGTCCGCGATTTCTACGTCGAGCATGGGCTGCCGGGCGACAAGTTCGTGGTTATCCCCAACGGGGTCGATCCGCCCGGACCGGCAACCACCACGCGAGAGCAAGTGCTCGACGAATTGGGGCTCCCCCGCAACGCACGGTTGGTCGGCTTCATCGGCCGACTTTGGGCACAGAAGCGCGTCAAGGATGCCATTTGGGCGGCAGATCTGCTGAAGGTGATTCGCGAGGACGTCCACTTGCTGATCTTCGGCGACGGGCCGCAGCGCGATCGGCTCCTGCGATACCGCGACCAGGTCGAAATCCGCGACCGGGTCCATTTTCTCGGCCAGCGCGACGACGTGGCTCGCTTCCTGCCGCACTTCGACGTCCTCTGGTCCACCAGCGAGTATGAGGGACAATCCAACGCCATTCTGGAAGCGATGGCCTGCGGGATTCCGGTCGTCGCCACCGATATTCCCGGCACCCGGGACCTGGTCGTCCACGAAATCACCGGCTACCTGGTTCCCCTGGGCGACCGCGCGGCGATCGCGCGGCAGACCAACATTCTTCTGAACGACCAATCCCTGGCGCGGCGCCTTGGTAGCGCCGGTCGCGAGCGAATTCTCAACGCGTTCAGCGTCAACCGTATGGTCGATCATTACGCCCAGCTCTACCGTGAGGTGCTGGCGTGAGCTGCGGCCTGGCCGTGGAAGGACTTCCCCGTGTGCGGAATAACCGGCGCGATCTGGACTGAACCCGATCGGGCGCTCGACGCCCCGACGCTCCGCCGCATGGTCGACGTCCTCCGTCACCGCGGACCGGATGACGATGGCATCTATACGTCCGAACACCAGTTGCGACAGGCCCAGGGCGCCGTCCCGGGGGTTGCACTCAGCTTCCGGCGTCTCTCCATTATCGACGTCGCCTGCGGGCAGCAGCCCATGTCGAACGAGGACGGGTCCGTGTGGGTTGTTTTCAACGGGGAGATTTACAACTATCGCGATCTCCGCCGCCGTCTCGAAGGAACCGGCCATCGATTCCGCACCCGGAGCGACACCGAGATTATCGTCCACCTCTACGAAGACGAGGGGCCCGAGGTGTTCGCTCATCTTAATGGGATGTTTGCGATCGCCATCTGGGACGCCGGCCGCCGGCAGCTCGTCCTGGGCCGCGATCGGCTGGGCCAGAAGCCGCTGGTTTACCGTCAGGAACCGGGCCGCCTGTCATTCGCCAGCGAATTGAAAAGCCTGCTTGAAATCCCGGCAGCGCCCCGCGAACTGGATCCGCAGGCGCTCGACGAGTACCTGACCTACCAGTACGTCCCCTATCCGCGAACCATTTTGCGAGGAATCGCCAAGGTCCCGCCCGGCCACCGCGCCGTGTATCGCGACGGGGAGCTGTCCGTCCAGCCGTACTGGCAACCGGATTTCAACGTCGAAGAGAGCCGCCCCGTGGCGGAGTACGCGGGCGAGCTCCGCGAACTGCTCACGTCTTCCGTCGAAATGCGGCTTCAAAGCGAAGTGCCGCTGGGGGCCTTTCTGTCCGGCGGCGTCGACTCGACCATTATCGTCGGGCTGATGCAGAAGCTTTCCGGCGAACCGGTGCGAACCTTTTCGATTGGCTTCCCCGTCGCCGAGTACGATGAGACCCATTACGCGCGGCTGGTCGCGGAGCATTTGGGCACAATCCACGAGGAGTTTCGCGTCGAGCCCGACGCGCTGGACGTTCTGCCGAAGCTCGTCTGGCACTACGACGAGCCCTTTGCCGACAGCTCGGCGATCCCGACCTGGTACGTCTCGGAGTTGACGCGGCGCCACGTGACCGTAGCCCTTACCGGCGACGGCGGCGACGAGCTCTTCGCCGGGTATCCGCGGTATCGGGCGGTTTGGCTGGCAAGCAGGTTCGATCGACTACCGTCTGCTGCAAAACGCCTGCTCGCGGGCGGGTATTGGCAGAGGCTCCCGGCCAGCCCCCGGCAGAAATCGATTCGCCGCCGCCTCAAGCGGTTCACTGAATCGCTGGCGATGCCCTGGGTCCGCCGCTATCTGGAATGGGTTTCCATTTTCGGCGAAGCTCGGCGCGCGGACCTGTACACGGAAGACTTCCTGCTTTCGCTCCCGGACAGCGACCCCCTCCATTTTCTCCAGCAAGCACAGCGGCGAAGCTCGGCCCGCGATCCCGTCACTTCGATCAGCCTCACGGACCTGGTTACCTACCTTCCCTGCGACCTGATGACAAAGGTCGACATTGCCTCAATGGCGCACGGGCTGGAATGCCGGCAGCCGCTGCTCGACTATCGGGTCGTGGAACTTGCCGCGAGGATGCCCCTTCACCTCAAGTTCCGGCACGGCCGCGGCAAGCGGATCTTCATGGAGACCTTCGCCGATCTGCTGCCGCGGCAGGTCCGGCAGCGGCGCAAAATGGGTTTTGGAGTGCCGCTGGATCATTGGTTTCGTGGCCCCCTTGCGGGCTTCGCGCGGGAGGTCCTTCTCGACAGCCGCACGACCTCTCGTGGCCTTTTCCGGGAGGAAGCCGTGCGAAGGCTCCTGGACGACCACGTCGCCGGCCGTTTCGACCACGCCTACCGGCTCTGGTCGCTGCTGTTTCTGGAGCTTTGGCAGCGTCAGTGGCTCGACGGCAACTCCACTACGAAGAATCTCGCTTTGCAGAATTGACCTCACACACCGAAAGGACCGCACTTCCAATTGGCGGACCAGATCGGTGTTCGCGTCGACGCCGAGCGTGCGTAGAGACCGCCACCACTTGTGCAATGACCTTGTTGTATCGGCTTGCGGCGAGGTAAGGATCCGTCGTGCAATCTGGGCCGTTACGCAACGCACCGCGTTGGTGTTGCCTAGCCGCGTGTCTGAACCGAAACGCTTGGTGGGAAGCAGGTTGCGCACGGCAACAGGCATGTGGATTTCGCACCTCCTTTGGAGGGCGTGTTGCATGGAGCTTGGTGCTTGGTGCTTGGAGATTGGAGATTGGAGCAGGGAGTACGGAGTGTGGAGGCGCGAGCAACAAGCCGCTGGCGCGTGGGCGCGGGCGGCTCCTGCCGGGAGGGGCCGGCAGGAGCTTTCGGTGATGGTAAATTGTCAAAGAGCTGACGATGCATGCGTTCAGTATGCGAATGTGATTTGGCCGATGCGGCGCCATCTGTCAAGCGAGTTTTGTGAGCCAAGCGGACGAAATGGCCCGGCAGCGGGATGCGGCGAGGGGAGTTTTTAGCCAAGTCGAGTTTTCTGCGATTTGCCTTGGGCGAGGGTCTCGGCTGTAAGGAGTGCAGCAGGTTGGAGTTGGGTCCAAGGGCGTGCGAGCAAGTTCGCACCGGTCGAAAGCAGGGTATCTAAAAAGTCGCTCGCTTGAAAAAGTATGGAGCATGGAGTGAAGTCGATCTACCCGCGGATTTCCAGCCAGGTGAGATACAGGAGCATCGCGGCGGCGGAACGCTCGAGCTCATCGGCGGCGTCGTCGACAAGCGCTTTGCACATCGGCAGTATCCTCTGGTGAACGGCGCGCCGGAGCGGCTCGGATAAGCGCCGCGCGGCGTCTCCCCAGGGCAGCCAGCAAGGAGCATCGTCGCCGGGGTCGGCGGCGGTCGGCGCCGTGAGCTGGTGATCGGCGGATGGTTCTTGGCGCGGCGGGTCAGCGGGGTGCGCCGGGGTGGTGGGCTTCTCGGGGCTGTCGGGCCGGACATGGGTCTGTTTTGGCTGCAGCACGGTTTTCTCCTTTGTTGATGGGCGGTGCTTGGAGGAGGCATTTCTCAACACGCTTGCGGTGTGTTGAGATTCACCGGGGCGGGCGGCGACGGGCGCAAGTCTCGGCGGATCCTGCACTTGCGCGTGCGGCATCGAATCCGGGTTCGCGTCGAGGGGAAAGGGCGGGTGTTGAGAAATCGGGTCCGAGAGGATCGAGCTTCTGGATGACCTTGGCTTGCCAATCCGGCGGCAGGAGACGCTCCTGGTTCCCAGGCTCTGCCTGCCTCGGCGAGCCGAACAGGGGGAGGATTCTTCTGGTCCGCGTCGAGGCAGAGCCTCGATCCAGTGCGTTAGTGGCCGGCCGGTACGGATGAGGCGGCGCATGGCCTTGAGTTCCTCTTCCGCTGAGACCATTGAGCATTCGGAGAGAGCGAAAGGAGAGCGGGGGGACAGTCGCATATATTGGGAGAACTGCGCAAGATGACGCCGAAACGTCGCTCTAGATTACCCAGTATATGCGTCTGTCCCCTTTCCGTCTTTCGCCAAATTAGGGGCGGTGCAACAGAATACTATCGTTCACTGTCGCCTGGGGAGCAAGCGGTGAACTTCCAGAAGTTTATGGACTACACGAAGGCCTTTGACGCCAAGCACGGCACGAAGTTGTGGGAGGCTGTTGTTGACGAGGCAACTAGGACACGATAATAGGTCGCAAGATGAAGAACCTTTCAGACCTGACGACAGATGATCTGGCCGAGATTCCCGTGTGGGAATACGTTTCTGGGCAGGACGAATCGGTGTATGTTGAACCAGTCGAGCATCTTCCGGTGCGTGACTTGAGGAACCGCATTGTGGGCACAAGAGTCGTGCTTCACAACGGGGACATGTGCTGGGCAATTCTGGGGAACATAGACTTATATAACAAGCAATCAACGGAACATTTTCTTACGTTGTCGCTAGAAAAAGGCGCGAGGTGGTTTGACTTGGCGAGGTATCACGATGTCGACTACGCACGGCGCGGTCCTGAGCAGTTGGCCCAGTTTCTCGCATTACCTGTGCCTAGTATATTCCCGATAGAGTACGACCTCTCTGACGTTGTCAGTGCTATTCCGGGTATTGTGAAAGGCACCATTCCAGTCGAACCTCACGAGAAGCTCCCTCAGGAAAAGTTGATCCAACTTGCCTTGGAAGGAGAGGAAGTATAGGTGTGCTGGAGTGCGTCGGTGTGCCAGATCCTTGCGGACGAGTGGGAACTCGAGGGCCGGGGCGTTTCGGGTGATTGCTCGGCCGGGGCGACCCGGGCCGTGTTTTCTGCTACAAAGACACCGGCCTGTAAAGCCAGACGGTGACAACGTCCTCCACCGTCCATCTGCAATGCCTGACGATGTACGAGTACGACGGCCTGGGGCGGCTGTCGAAGGTGACGGCGCCGGACCCGGACGGGGCGGGGGCCCTGCTGTCGCCGGTAACCCAGTACGGCTATGATGACGCCAACCAACTGGTTTCGGAGACCGATCCGCTCTCGCAGGTGACCGGCTATGGGTACGACAACCTGGGCCGCTTACTGACGCTGACGCTGCCGGACCCGGACGGGGCGGGTGCGCAGACGAGCCCGGTCTACCGCTACAGCTACGACGCCGCAGGAAACCTGTTGACCCAGACGGATCCTTTGTCGCACGTGACGACGTACCAATACGACCACTTGCACCGGCTGACGACGGTGACCGGGCACGGCGCGGGCGGAGCGGGCACGGGACCGCTGACGGTCTATACGTACGACAATCTCGGGCGGATGCAGTCGGTCCGCGATCCGCTGAACCAGACGACGAGTTGGGCCTACGACCGCTTAGACCGGGTGATCCGCGAGACGCTTCCCGATCCGGACGGCGCGGGCGGGCAGACGAGCCCCGTATACCGCTACGCGTACGATGCCGTGGGAAACCTTCTGACGGAGACCGACCCGCTCTCGCACGTCACCACGTACGAGTACGACGGTCTGCATCGGCGAGTGAAGACGATCGAGCACGGCGCGAGCGGGCCCGCCACGGGACCGGAGACGGTCTATGCCTATGATCAGTTGTGGAGAGAAGAAAGGGGGACGGGCGAGCTTCCGTGGTCATTCAAGTGCCTCGGAGTGTCATAAGCGCGCCTGTCCCCGTTTCGCCCCCCCCGTTTCGCCCCCCCAGCATCAACGGGAAGATGTGGGCTTACCGCGGAATGGACATCAAGCTGAACGTGTTCGACTTCACGGTCAGCCGGCATCGGGACGGTCCGGAGCTGTTCTTTG
The DNA here is from genome assembly GCA_040768665.1 of Thermoguttaceae bacterium. Taxonomy (GTDB): domain Bacteria; phylum Planctomycetota; class Planctomycetia; order Pirellulales; family Thermoguttaceae; genus JABWBD01. The sequence goes on along the minus strand of JAXGMN010000032.1, from coordinate 32,348 downwards.
CCGACTACGAAGGGAAGTTGTTAGGTGACTGCTGGCATGGATTCGAGGCGATTGCCGTCTCGTCGCAAGGACGCATTGAGCGCGCGGCGTGCAATTCGCATGCGCGGCGACAGTTCGAGTCCTCGACGGCCTATCCCGAAGATCGGAAACAGTGGCTGCGTTGGTATCAGCAGTTGTACGACATTGAAGACCGCGGCAAAGCATTGTCGCTGGAGGAGCGCTTGGCCTTGCGCCAGAGCGAAGCGAAAGCGATCTGGGATACGATCGAGAGCTGGCTGGAGGAAGTGAAGGAGCGGACGACGAACGTGATCTTGGCGAAGAGCGACTTCGCCAAGGCCTTGCAGTACGTGCGCAATCACGTCGTCGAGCTGCGACGTTACTTGAACGACCCGCGGCTGCCGATGGACAACAATGAAACCGAACAACTGATGAAGCAGGTTGCGCTGGGCCGCAAGAACTGGCTCTTTGTCGGCAGTGTCGTTGGCGGCGAACGGAACGCCGGCTTCCTGACGCTAACCAGCAGTGCACTGCGCAATGACCTGGACGTCTGGCTCTACGTCAAAGACGTTCTGGACCAACTGCTGGCGGGCAGCACCGACTACGAGCGGTTGCTCCCGTGGAACTGGGCTGCTTCCCATCCGGAAGCGATCCGCACCTATCGCGTCGAGGAGCGGCGGGAGCGCTCGGCCCACCGTGCCGCCCGACGCAACGGCTCCCGCTCTGCCTGATGCTGAGCGAGGCACGCACTTCCCGTGTCGCCTGCCCGGCCGCATCGCCCCGGCTCCACGGCCGCGGCAGGGACATGGTTCTGCTGTACGCTTACGCAGGTCCGGCAGCGGCGCAAAATGGGTTTTGGAGTGCCGCTGGATCATTGGTTTCGTGGACCCCTTGCCGGCTTCGCGCGAGAGGTCCTTCTCGACAGCCGCACAATCTCCCGTGGCCTTTTCCGGGAGGAATCCGTGCGAAGACTCCTGGACGACCACGTCGCCGGCCGTTTCGACCACGCCTACCGGCTCTGGTCGCTGCTGTTTCTGGAACTCTGGCAGCGCCAGTGGCTCGACGGCAGCCGCAACTTTGTGGTACAAGACCACTTTCGGAACGGAGGTTCGGTTGCCTGGGACGAACGAACATGACGCGGGCGGATCTGCTTCCCGCAGTCCAGCAACTGCCCGCGGTGGCCAAGCTAAGCATCGTTCGAGGAATAGGTGGCGGGCATTCGGTAGGACGGATTGCCAATCCGTCCTACGTAGTCACATCTCGAACGATGCCTGGCAGCGGTGTTACTGGCCATGCATTCGTAATACGCGAGATTAGCTCGACGGCGTCCGTCCCGCAAGCGGGCGCGGCCAGCAAAATTACCTTCCGGAAAAACCTCCATGCTGAGTTCGCGGGGATCCTGACCACGCCGAACGCTCAGCCGTTCTGTTCGTGCTCCAACTCTTTCGACGCGAGGGAGAGTTGGTCCGCGTATTGGCAATTACGCGCACCAGCGCCGCTGCGCTGCACGAAGAGGGCCCCTGCCTTCTGCAAATCCGGCGGAAATCGGTCCGTACGCGCTGCAGTTCGAGCATCGTAACGAATTGCAGCGCAGTGGGTTACGAGATCCCGCCGCTCGATTTCCGTAAAACGGGCTTTCGCCCGTTGACAAGTCGGTGGCTGCTGGTAACACTCGTTTTGATTTCGTAATACCGCCGTCTGGCCTACTTCAGGAGAAGGCTCATGGGGCATCGTAACGCCGCTACGGGTTTCACTCTCGTGGAGCTTCTGGTCGTAATCGCAATTATCGGCATCCTGATCGCGATGCTTCTCGCCGCCGTTCAGGCTGCCCGTGAGGCTTCCCGCCGGATGAGTTGCACGAACAAGCTGAAGCAAATCGGCGTGGCGATGCACCATTTTCACGACGCCCACCGGCAATTCCCGGCCGGTGATCCGCAGAAGGTGTGCGACACGTTTCCCAGCGTCGGAGTTTTCCTGTATCGCTGGTCGCCGTTGGCGATGGTCGTAACCGTTCACGGGGCGGAAGAGAGGGGGACAGGTCCATGTTTTCGGGCATCGTCTGTACCATGAAACCGCGTCAACGGGCCGAAAAATGGACCAGTCCCCGGCCGCCCCGTGAACGGTTACACGATGGTCACTCCCTACATGGAGCAGTTCAACGTCTAGCAGAGCTTGAACCTCGATGTGCCTCTGTACACATACAGCGGTCCTCAGGCGGGGCCCGGCTACGATGTCCATCCGGACAATCTGGAACCGGTTTCCGGCATCATTCCGTTGTTTCTCTGCCCCAGCGACACGGAGCGAAAGGTCGACGAGAGCTACGGCCCGACGGATTACATGGCGTGCTGGGGCAGCGGTGTGCCGCCTTGGACGGTCCGATTCACGTCGGAAACCGACGGAGTTTTCTATGCCAACTCGACCACCCGTTTCGCCGATATTACCGATGTCACGAGCAATACGGCAATGACCTCCGAGAGCACCCTTTGGCTGGGCTGATAAAAACTTGATAAAAACGGGGACAGGCACCGCAACTAATAGCGGTTTAGCCAGAGCGACCACACAAGATGTTGCGGAGCCAGTCCCCGTTTTTATCAGCCCACCCTTTGGCCCGGAGGCACCGCCAGCGGGCTGACGGCCGAAAACGTCGGCGACGTGATGGTCAGCTTCCGGAGCCCGCCGTTGGACGAAGCGCGATGCTCGACCCTCGGCAATTCGGTGGAGACCTCGCGAAACGGCCGCTGGGCCGACGGCTGGCCGAGGTACTCCGGCTACGACATATCTACCCACTGTCAGCCCGGCTGCTCGGCAGCCGGGGGTGATGAAAGTTACGATCAGAAACGGAAGCGCTCACCTGCTGATCGCGTAACCCGTGGCCTGAGTTGCTGCCCGATCGCTGCATGCCGTCCCAACGAGGCCCGCCAGGGCGCAAGGGGAGCAATCGCTCTGCGGTGGACGGCACGCATGCCGTGTCTGTTACGTCGTCTTTCTTATTGGCGACGGTTCGCAAGGTTCGGTATAATAGCGGTCCTGGACAAACGCTGCCCGAAATGAATGGGAGACCGCAGATCATGATCAGACTACGACTGGCAATCGGAGCCACCCTTGCGATTCTTTGTGCCGTGCATTCCGGCGCCCGAGCAGACGAGATCACCTCGCGCCTGCGGCCTTTCGGGCCGGAGATGGAAGGCTTTCGCAAGCCGGCCCGCGACGTGAACATGGTCGCCGACGGATTCCTGTGGATCGACGCCGAGGATTTTGCGAACTACGGCGGATGGCGTCTCGACACGCAATTCGTCCACAAAATGGGCTCGGGCTACCTGCTGGCGGCCGAGTTCGGCAACCCGGTTGCCGACGCCACCACGACCGTCAAAGTCCCCAAGCCCGCAACCTATCGGCTCTGGGTCCGCGCCCGCGATTGGCATCCGGAGCACAGTCCCGGGCAGTTCCAGGTCAGCATCGGCGGCAAACGCTCCGAGAAGGTCTTTGGAAAGGCCGCGAACGACCAGTGGCTGTGGCAGCCCGCCGGCGAGTTTGAACTGCCCGCCGGCCCGGTCGAACTTTCGCTGCACGACCTGACCGGCTACTTCGCACGCTGCGATGCGCTGATACTCACCTCGAACCTCGATTACACCCCGCCCGACGGCACGGACGCCGTGACCATCGAGCGAAGCCGACTCACGGGGATCGACCTCGAGCCGCGCGACGAGGGGCGCTTCGAGGTGATCGTCGTCGGAGCCGGAGCCGCTGGTTCCTCGGCAGCCATCGCCTCCGCCCGCATCGGCGCCCGAACCGCCTTGATTCAGAACCGGCCGGTACTCGGCGGCAGCGCCAGCGTCGAACTCGGCGTCGGCATCTCCGGAGCCGGAAGCCCCCATTCCAACGCCCGCGAAAGTGGGATTATCGAAGAGGCGGGCCGGATCCGCACACGCTACCATTTCCCCAAGATGAGCGAACCGTTCCGGCTGCTCGCCGAGAGCGAGGAGAACCTCCGAGTCTACGTCAACCGCCACGTCGATACCGTCCGCATGGCCGACGACCACACCGTCGCGGCTGTGGAGGCCGTCGATACCCTGACCGGTCAGCGCTATGTCTATCATGCGGACCAATTCGTCGACGGCACGGGCGACGGCTGGGTGGGCTACTACGCCGGGGCCAAGTACCGCTTCGGCCGCGAATCGAGCGAGGAGTTTGGCGAAGACCTTGCGCCGAGCCAATCGGACCAGATCACGATGAGCGGCTGCCTTATGGGCAATCTCGCCCTTGCCTTCCGCGCCGAGAACATGGGCAAGCCGGTCGACTATACGCCGCCGTCCTGGGCCGCCAAGCTGCCGGTGGAGAACTTCGGCCGCAACATCCGCCGGTGCACCGGCGGCGAGTGGTGGCTCGAGCATGAAGGCACGGTGAACGACCTGACCGACCCCGAGCACGCCCGCGACGAGTTGATCCGCATCACCTTCGGTTACTGGGACTACATCAAGAACCACTGGTCCGAGCGGGAGCAGGCAAAGAACTATGACCTTGTCTGGGTTCCTTACGGCGACGCAAAACGCGAGACGCGCCGCCTGATGGGCGACTACATCCTCAAACAGCAAGATGCTCAGCAGGCGGTGATGTTCCCCGACCGCATTTCCCATGGCGGTTGGCCACTCGACGTACACCATCCGTTGGGCATCTATTCCGGCAAGGAGGGGCCGTTCGACTGCAACCCCCGCGTCCCGATCTACAGCATCCCCTTCCGGTGTCTCTACTCGGTCAACGTCGGCAACCTGCTTTTCGCCGGTCGCCACGTGAGCGTAACGCATATCGCGCTGGGCACCGTCCGCGTGCAAGGCACCCTGGCCACGCTGGGGCAGGCCGCCGGAACCGCCGCCGCGATGTGCGTGCAGAAAAGGGTCTCGCCCCGCGAACTGGGTAAGAATCATATCGACGAGCTTCAGCAGTTGCTCCTCAAACACGACCAGTACATCCCCGGCATCGCCAATCACGACCCCGGCGACCTGGCCCGAACGGCCAAGGTCTCTGCCTCGTCAACCGCGCGGTACGAAGTCTTCGACCGTTCCAAGGTCGGCCTCGACGACTTGCATCCGTTGAATATGCCGCGTGCCGTGATGTTTCCGCGCGGGGAGAACCGCAAGCTCGACTCGATCCAACTCCGTCTCCGCTCCGAGCTCTCCGAGCCGGTGGAACTGACACTTCACGTTCGCGGCGCGGACGAGGCGGGCGAATTCTCGTCGGACAAGGAGCTGGCCACGGCCACCGCGACGGTACCGCCGGGCCGTGAGACGTTCGTCAAGTTCCCCGTCGACGCCGCGATCGAGTCGCCGATGGTTTGGGTCTGGCTGCCCAAGACCAACGGCGTCAGTTGGCGGCTGATGGCTTCGGGACCGTACCAGGCGTGCCGCGCCTACGGCGGCGGCAAAGGGAGGCCGTGGACCGTGGTCGACGGACAGTACTACGCCTTCGTTACAGAGCCGCCGCTGAAGTACCCGATGAACTATCGTCCGGAAAACGTGACGGGCGGCGTCGCCCGCATGGTCGACCGCGAAACGAACCTCTGGGCTTCCGATCCGGCCGAGCCAATGCCCCAGTGGATCGAACTCGAGTTTCCCCAGCCGGTCGTGATCAATACGGTCTACCTGACGTTCGACACCGACCTGAACGTGGCCCACCCCACGCGGCCCTTTGTGCCGCAAACCGTAAGCGACTACACCCTCGCATGGACCGACGGCCGCGGCTGGAACACCGTGGCCAGCGAAAAGGAGAATTTCCAGCGCCGCCGCGTGCACCGCTTCGAGCCGGTCAAGGCATCCAAGCTGCGCCTCACGGTGGAAGGTACCAACGGAGACCCTTCGGCGCGAGTGTTTGAAATCCGCGCGTATAATGAACCATAGCACCGATGGGAATCGGTGCTGACGTCGGCCGCCCCGGCAGCGGTCCCCATTTTCCATACCGGCGCTAGCGCCCGACGCATCAGCCCGGCTGCTCCCAGGCAACCGGGCTGATTCCTGACCCTGATTCCCGACCCACTATCATCAGGAAAACCCCGTGGCTCTTAATCAGACGGGCTGATTCAACCCACTATCATCAGGAGGCCCCCGTGTCGAGAGAGATAACCGTTGCGTTGTTGGTAGCCCTTTGTTTTGCCACGGCCACCCCGGCCGCCGCCAACGACAGCGATTGGCCGATGTGGCGTCATGACGCGGGACACACCGCCGCCTCGGACCATTCGCTGCCCGAGTCACTCTGCCCCGCCTGGTCGCGGCAGTATGGCCCCCGCGTGCCCGTCTGGGACGACCCGCTCAACCAAGACATGATGCCCTACGACTCGATCTTCGAGCCGGTGGTCGCCGCGGGGAAGATGTTCGTCGGCTTCAACGACAAAGACAAAGTTGTGGCCCTCGACATCCGCACCGGTGAAGAGCTGTGGTGCTTCTACGCGGACGGGCCGGTGCGGTTCTCACCGGTCTTCTTTGACGAAAAGGTCTATTTCACCAGCGACGACGGGCATCTCTACTGTGTCGGTGCTTCCGACGGCCGCCTTCGGTGGAAGTTTCACGGAGCCCCCACGGTGCGGAAGGTGATCGGCAACGCCCGGTTGATCTCGGCATGGCCGGCCCGCGGCGGGCCGGTCCAGCGCGACGGTACGGTTTACTTCGCCGCCAGTATCTGGCCGTTCATGGGAACGTTCATCTATGCCCTGGATGCCGAAGACGGCAAGGTCCAGTGGGTCAACGACGCCACCGGCGCCGATTTCATCAAGCAGCCGCACAGCGCACCGGCCTTTGCCGGCGTGGCCCCGCAGGGCCAACTGGCCGCGACCACCGATCTGCTCCTGGTGCCCGGTGGACGCTCGCTCCCGGCGGCGCTCGACCGTGCCACCGGCGAGTTGAAGTACTTCGATTTCGGCGGCAAAGGTCAGGGCGGATCCTTTGTCGCGGCCGACGAATCGCGAATGTTTGTCCACACGCGAGTCCGCGGGACGATGGCCCTGAACCTGGCCGACGGTAAGGAGGATCGGTGGCAGATCAACGAACCGGTGCTCGCCGAGGCAGTCACTTATGCGGCGAACACCCCCGGCGAGATCGACGGGAAACCTGCCCCGGCGGTCGTCCAAGCCTTCGATGCCGACAAGAAGCTCCTTTGGCAGGTCGAAGCCGATGGAAGCGGCGATCTGATCAAAGCGGGAAGCCGGCTCTATGCGGCCGGGAAGGATGGCATCGTGACCATCGATCTACCCGGCGAGGAGAGCGCCGCCCGCGTTGCCGGGACGATTTCGGCAGAAGGTTCCGTAGCCCGACTGCTGGCTGCCAATGGAATGCTGTTTGCTGTAACGCAGGAAGGCGGGATCCTGGCCTGGGGCGCCGAGAGCGGCCAAGAGAAAACGTTGGCCGATGCGGTCTCTCCGATCGAGCCCAAGCCGGAAGCTACCACCCGGGCAAAGCGAATCATCCAACAGACCGGTGCCCGGGAGGGTTATGCGCTTTGGTTCGGCGCAGAGGACGTGGACCTGCTGGAAGCCTGCTTGGCAGCCACCGATCTGCACGTGATCGTGGTCGATCCGGACGCCAGCCGCGTCGACCGGCTGCGGCGGCGGCTCGATGCCGCCGGGCTCTACGGCCGCCGAGTTGCCGCGTGTGTCGGAGATCCGGCTGCTTTTCCATCGCCGCCGTACCTCGCTCACCTGATCGTCGTCGGCAGACTACCGGCCGAAAACCGGGATCGGGTCCTCAAGAGGCTCTACGAGTCGCTGCGGCCCTACGGCGGCACCCTGCTGATCGCATCGAGCAAGGACCGACTGGCCACAATGGGAGAATGGGTCGGGCAGGCCAACCTGCCGAAAGCGAAGGTGGCAAGCTCCGATAGCGGGCTGCTCGTCACCCGCGACGGCTCGCTTCCCGGGTCCGCCGACTGGACGCACGCCTACGGCAACATCGCCAACACGGTCAAGTCCGACGACCAGCGAGTGCGGCTGCCGCTGGGCCTTCTCTGGTTTGGCGGCAGTTCGAATCTCGACGTCCTCCCGCGGCACGGGCACGGGCCCAGCCCGCAGGTCGTCGGTGGGCGGCTCTTCATCCAGGGGTTGAACAGCCTCAGTGCCCGCGATGTTTACACCGGCCGTGTGCTTTGGAAGCGGCAGTTCGACGACCTGGGAACCTTCAACATCTACTATGATGATTCCTACGCCGACACCCCGTTGAGCACGGCCTACAACCAACTGCACCTCCCCGGAGCCAACGCCCGCGGAACCAACTACGTCGCCAGCCGCGAGGGGGTATACCTGGCTACAGGCAGCCAGTGTCTGCTTCTGGACCCGGCCGACGGCACGACCCTCCGCAGCTTTGAATTACCCGAGGAGGATGGAAAGCGGCCGGAGTGGGGATTTCTCGGCGTCTATGAAAACCTGCTCTTGGCAGGGACTGGGTTTGGCGACTATTCGCAGCGTCTGGCCTACCAGTTCACGCCGGAGAACAAGAAAGGGGAAGCCTGGTCGCCGGACCATAATGGCAGCCTTGGCCTGTTGGCCTTCGACCGTTATACCGGCGAAGTGCTCTGGAAGGTGGATGCCGTCCATAGTTTCCTGCACAACGGCATCGTGGCGGGCGAGCAGCGGATCTACTGCCTCGACAGCCTTCCCAGTCGTGTGGAGACCCAAATTCGCCGCCGCGGCGAGAACCCGCCTCGCGCCCGGCTCCTTGCATTGGAGGCGAGCACCGGAAAGCTTCTCTGGGAGCGCGAGGACTCGCTCGCCGGCACCTGGCTGGGCTACTCGCAACAGCACGATATCCTTCTCGAGGCCGGGGCAGCGGCAAGCGACCGCAGCCCCGACGAGGCTAAAAAAGGAATGGCCACGTTCCGCGGCATCGACGGAACGCCCTTATGGACCAAGCCGGACCTGGCCTACGCCGGCCCCTGCATGATCCACAACGACGTCATCATCACAAACGCTACGAGCTACAAGGCTTCCCAGGGCGCCTTTCGCCTGTCCGACGGCGAGCCGGTCACCATTCCGCACCCGATCACCGGCGAGCCGATCGCCTGGAACTTCCTCCGCACCTATGGCTGCAATACGTGCGTGGCGAGCGAGCACCTGCTGACATTCCGCTCGGGAGCCGCCGGGTTCTACGACCTGGCTACGCACAGCGGCACGGGCAACTTCGGCGGGTTCAAATCGGGATGTACCTCCAACCTTATTGTCGCCGACGGCGTGCTTAGCGCACCGGAATACACTCGCACGTGCACCTGCGCCTATCAGAACCAGACCTCTCTGGCCCTGGTGCCGATGCCTGACGCGGAGATGTGGACCTATAGCACGCTGACGCTCGACAAAGGCGCTGCGGTCCGCCGCGTCGGTCTGAATTTCGGTGCAGCGGGCGACCGCCGCGCCGAGGAGGGAACGCTGTGGATCGAGTACCCGAGCGTGGGCGGAACTTCGCCGGATATTCCCGTGGAAATCGAGGGGGAACTTCGCTGGTTTCGGCGGCACAGCTCGCGCGTTTCGGGTGCCGGCCCGGCGTGGATTGCCGCATCCGGCGTGGAAGGCGCCCGAAAGGTCACCCTCACACTGGGTTCGAACAAAGAGAACGGTGATCAAGACCGTGACGGCGAGAACCCGCCGGACGCAAAACCGCAACAAGCTCGCCCCTACACGGTCCGCCTGCATTTTGTTGAGCCCGACACAGCCGTTCGGCCGGCGGAACGAGTCTTCCGCGTGCTGCTTCAGGGCCGGGCCGTCGTCGACCGACTCGATGTCGTGGCGGAGGCACAGGCGCCGCTTCGCTCGATCCGGAAGAGTTTCTCGGGCGTTCCGGTATCGGACAAGCTGACGCTCGAGTTCGAGCCGCTCTCGTCGCAGCCACCGGTCGTCTGCGGTATTGAAGTAATCGCCGAATAGGTTTTCCGGCGGAAGGAGCACCGCTTGGGTAACCGTTCACGGGGCGGGAAGGAAATTATGCCGCCCGCGGCCCGGTTTTGTCGTAAGACGGATTCTAATCCGTTCGAAAAGGAACGGAATGAACTCCGTCTTACGATCGGACAACGCTGACCGTACGCAATAGAGCAGCCACGCTCCCAGCGTGTGAAAAAACTGGGATGGAGTTATTGCGCCGTCGCATGGCGTCGGATGCGTCACGCGGTACAGCGGGCCGGAGCGGACGACGTGTAATGGTTTTCAGGACGGTTACGCGTCGCTTAGGATCGAGTGGGTTGTGGCCTGTAACCAGCTACCCTTACTGCGTATCGGTCGACAATGCGTAGAAGCTCGTTCGATTGGAGCGACCGGTCCTAATCTGGCTGAGGGGAACCACACTCGGGGCAAAGGGGGCAGTCGAGATCGATGGGAGCTCCGCAGTCGATGCAGAGACGGCTGCACTCACGCTTGCGCTCGCCGTTATCGTTGGGGTTGTCCTTTTCACCTTGTTCCCTGTTCTCGTTCTGATTCTGGTTCTGGTCCCCGCCCCCCAGCACAGGGACAGAGCCCGCGAACACCAGGAACGCCAGGCACAGCAATGCGACCATGAGACGCTTCATGACATTCTCCTTTTTTTTGTTGACCTCACAGCCACCGTGCCAGCAACGAAAGCGGGCACCCAGGACGAGTTCGTGGTGTGCTTCTACTGTATCCTCGGACATACGACTTCTGAGACGAACATTTGCTGGCGATGCCGGCGACAGGGAATTCCTCACCGACGAAAAGGGCCCGCTGGCCGCCCGGATGGGGCCGGCCTGACGGGGAGCAAATTTAGTACCCACTGCGACAAATCGTCTGGTGATCGACGTACCGGTATTTCGCTCCCCAATTTGACGTCCCTCCCGCCGCCCCAGACAACCCATATTTGCGGATCGCCCGTTTGGACGCCTGTAGCTAGGTTCCCAAAGGGCGCACCTGTTCCACGGCGCGGGCGCTATTTTGAGACACCTGCGAGGGTACATGGTGAAGCAGGGTGCCCCTCTCGTGTACGGCACCATCCGGCACGGCACTTGCTCCTTGGTCCTTATCCCGACTCGTCCCCCTTTCCTTTTCGTCCGTCACTTGGCGAGGTCCGCCGGACCGCGAGGAACTAGCCGGTAGCCACAGCCCTGCACGACCAAGAGAGATCCTGTGATGAGCACGCACGTCGCTACAACAGAAAGAAAGTGGTACACCGTGGTGCTGCGCAGAGGCAGGATGCGATCGCCGAAGGAAAGCCACGAGCCGATCGCGCCAACGGGGAAGCCAAACAATACTGCTCCGCACACGCGTGTCGATGTGCCATTCGGCCAGAACGCCACCCAACTGCCTACCATCGCCGGAAGGAGAATCTCACCGGTAAGCCACTTGATGTAGACCTTCACGTCGGCGAGCGGGGGCGACATGGTCATCCGCCCCAACGGTAACAGCACCGCGACAACAGCCGCCAGGATCAGCAGTTCAGCCACAGCGAACTGCGTCCTCGTGTTTGCGGTTTTCTCCGGAGATGCGTCAACCTTCCGCAGCATCTTGCGCCGCAGCGGAACCAGGCTCAACACCGCGGCGAACACGACCAGGCATACCCCCAGTTCCAAAGTGGGTCTGACCACCATAAGTTCAGCCTGAGCCCACGACCACGCGCTGACAGTCGGGACCGCTACGAGCAACCGCAAACCAATGCTGCCGCAGACGATCAACGTGCCTCCAATCAGCATGCGGCGGCGTACCAGCGCAGCCCAGACAGCCAGCAGCGCAGCCTGCGAATTGGTCAAAGCGAAAAGGATGAAATAGTCCGCCAAGTGGACGGGCTGCAACTGGCGGAAACGAAAAAAGGCGGTTCCTGCCAGATGCAGCCCGATGAATCCGATTAGCACAGCCCGAAGAAGTGCCGCACGCGAGCATCGCATAGGACCGCCACTTCCGCCTTCCACAAGATTCCTCAAACGTCAACAGGAGCTGTTCTGCCAACCCAGACGCCCGCCCGACGCCGCCGGCGTGATCGGACCGGCCGTTTAAGGCAATTCTACCACGCCGCCCCGGTTCGCCACACGGAAGGCGTTCGCCGCATGGATGCCGCGATTCAGCGGACAGCGGAGGCGGAACTACAACCGTCAGCTTGGTACTTCCTCATTATTTGCCCGTCTTGAATCTCGTAGAGTGGACTTCCTCTGGAGAACAACACATTTCGAAAGAAATCGAGAGCATGGTGTGGCTCAAGTGCAGCTTCTTCAACCTTGAGTTCAATCGTCTGGTACGGTATAGCCTGCCCTTGCGGGAGTTTTTCCGATGCATAGAGTGTGTGGACCATCCGCCATGGAAACCACACTCCCGGCGCAAGCTCGCGCAAATCGGGTACACGCGCCGTCATGTGGGGCAGTGTTTCACTCCATGCGCGGAAGTAACTGTCGCACCGGACCGGGATGTAGTTTCGCTCTATGGCAAGCCACATGATCCGAACGGATGTCGGATGAGATCTGCCGTACTCATCACGAATCTTGAGGCAGTGCAGGCCGTTATACAATTCTTCTCCGATGATTGCCGGCGCGTGTGAAATGCCTTTGAAGTATTCCTTCGTGGCAAGAAAGTCAGAAAGAGAGCTTGTCACCAGGCAGTTTTGCAGAGCCATCGTATGGGGCCGGGGCGAGGTCCGGGGTTCTTTGCGACCCACGTAAACCTTGCCGATCAAGCCCTGTTCCAAGATCCTTGTATCCACCCCATCGTAGGCCATCAGGAGATCCATGTTCACCCTTTGGCCGTCAATGCCGAAAGCCTCTTCATCTCTGCGAAAGTAGAACAGGTCGCCTTGAGAGACATACCGTATTCTTCCCGTACTCGATTGGATCGCTGCCGCTGACCGTTTCGTAACGGCCAAATCGCTCGTAAGCGTCATCTTGATGACGAATTCAATATTGCGGTACTTGACCTCGTGCGACCGCACCTTCTCGACGATGTCCGAAATGTCGGTTTCGGATCCGTTCGCCTGCAAGGCCGCGAGCGCGATGCCCCAGAATATCGCGCGGACCGTTGAACTCGCCATGTGGACTTTGGCTGTCATGCAACACGACCCTACCGGTAAGATCGCCCAACGGAACGTAAACACGACGCCGCCCCGGACGGAACGGAAAACGTCAGCCGGCCAGTTGATTCTAATACGCCGCCGCGGCTGGCACCAGACGGAAGCCGTGGCCGAACATCTTCCCGACGCTGCTTGTTGCCGCCGTGGGCGAGGGCTGGTAGACTCTTGCGCGTATGAACACGATCAAGAAGGTATGGAATACGCTTGGGCCGGGGATCCTGCTCGCTGCAGCCAGTGTGGGTGCTTCGCACCTGGTGCTCAGCCCGCAGGCGGGGGCACGGTTCGGCTACCAGTTGCTCTGGTTGGTCGTGGCGGCGCACGTACTGAAATACCCCGCGTTTGAGTTCGGGCCGCGCTATGCCGCCGCGACGGGAGAACATCTGCTCGAGGGATACGCGCGGATTCCCGGTCCGAAACAGTGGGCGCTGTGGGTGTTTCTGCTGGGAACCCTGGCACAGGGCATCGGGGTGCTCGCCGGGGTTGTGAGCGTCGCCGGATGCGTGCTTTGGACATGGACCGGGGTGCTGAACACCGAACAGTTTTCGGTCCTGCTGGCGATCGCCATCGTGGGCCTGCTTCTGGCCGGTGGCTTCTCCTGGCTCGACAGCCTCAACAAGCTGATGATGGCGGTTCTCGCCCTCGCCACGGTCCTGGTTTTCGTTCCGATCGTTCCGGGTCCCGAGGCCCTGCGCGGGCTCGTCATGCCATCCCTGCCGGCCGGGTCGATCGTCCTGGTGGCTGCGATGCTCGGGTGGATGCCGACGGGAATCGACGTGTCGGTGTGGCATTCGTTCTGGACCCTCGAGAAGATGCACGCGGATGGGAGGCAGCCCGATCCACAGGCCGGCCCGGAAGAACCAGTTCGCCGGCAACGGCTCCGTGCGGCACTGTGGGATATGCGGACCGGCTATCTTCTCTCGCTCTCGACCGGCCTGATGTTCGTGATCATGGGAGCGGTCCACCTTTCCGGGCTGGGCACGGAACTGCAAGGGGTGCAGTTTGCCGCGGCCCTGTCGACCGCCTATACGGCGATCTTCGGCCGGTGGATCTACCACGTGTTCATGCTGACGGCGTTTTTCGCGATGTTTTCCACGGCCTACACGGTCGTGGATGGTTTCTCGCGGTCGTTCGCGGAGTGCTGCGCCGTGCTTCGCCCGGATCGCTTTGCCGGGCCGATGCGACGACGGCTTTACGTCGGTTTCGTGGTGGCCTCGTCCTGCCTTGCGTGCAGTATCCTGCTCGTCGTCGGCAATCCGGTTCGCCTGGTAACCGGCGCTGCCCTGGTGAGCCTCTCTGCCGCGCCGCTGTTGTATGCGTTCAACCTGCGTTGCGTTGTGCGGGAGATCCCCGAGGCGAACTTGCGGCCGGGCAGGGTGATGGTCTGGACGGCACGAGCAGGAATTGTCGTCATGGTGATTGCGCTGGCGGTGACGGTGTACGTGACAGTCGCGGCATAGCATCGTGCGAAGGAATGTGTGCTGCTTCTGACCGTAGGACGGCTTAGCGGTGCCGATTCCAGAAGAGAGCCAACGGGGCCGCGGCGATGGGTGCGAAGGGGAGTGTGCAGAACCCGAAGACGATCGCGTGGCCTAAGGATATCTTCGGTGCCCCCCAGCCCCATATGAAAAGGCACCAAGCCGAGACTATGATGTAACCCGCGAGGCAACCGATCAACGTGCGTGTTCCAAGGATATGCCGGCGGATTGCCGCGATGAATGCTAGCGCCGTGCCGACAAAAGAGCAGGCGGCCAGGGTGGCGAACAGGGCCACGCGAATGTCGTGTCCGCGGGAGGTGTGCATGATGCAGAAGAACAGTACCAGAAGGACACCGGCCCCGACGCCGACCGTCGCGACGAACCGGCTCCGGGCAAGCCCTACCGCCACCCCGAGCCCCGTGAAGGTCCAGGCGAGAAGCAAGAGCGTCGGTATTAGGCGCCAGTCGGGGATGGGCGCCGGGTAGCGATAAGCGGCGAGTATGCCGAGTCCGCCGACCAGCCAGACCAGTGCGCTGGCGCCGATCGCCACTGCCGCGTTGCCGAGCACTGCCATTGCCATGTCGCCATCCGGCAACGGCCGGGTGCCCAGGAACGACTTCATGTCGAACCGGTCGGAGCGATGGCCCAGGAACAGCCCGACAAGCGGCGAGAACAACAGCGCCGTCGAAGTCAGGCCGCCGAAAGCCTCCGACAGCCCTTGCGCGTCGGAACGAAAGCCGATCCAGAGGCAGCCAAGCAATGCGGCTACCGCGAGAGGCAGGTAGCGCCCCCTGGCCCGCCACTCCATCCAGAGCTGCGCGGAGTACGGTGAACGGAATCGGTGAACGGCGAGAGGCCCTTCGTTGGCAATCGTGGGTGCGGGCGACTCGGTTCTTCGCTGCTTCCACCAATCCGGGCTGAGCCAGGCCATCGACCATGCCTCACCGTGGCGGGCGCGTCGGACCGCATAGAGCGAGACCAGATAGAAACAGACCGCAACCACGAACGGCCCGCCCAGGTCGACTGCCAGCCCTGCCGAGGCCCGCGAGAGGCTGCCGCCGCCACTCGCAACCAATCCGTCGAAAAACCCTCGCCCACTCGAGTAAAGCACCAACAGGGCAAATGCGACTACGGGAACCGCCAGAAGACCGCGCTCGATCGACCACACGGTTGTCTGAAACGCGACGTAGATGGCCACGGCCCACCACGCCGGCACAATCAGTGACCAGTCGGGGTAGAAGAGCGTGTTGATGCTCAAGGCTGTCAGGTAGTAAGTGGCAAGCACGGCCAGGATGCCGTTTGCCAGAGGCCAGCTCACCAGCGATTGCGTGCTCAGGGGAAGGGCGTAGAGACGCCGCAGACTCTTTCGCGAAGCCATGGCAAAAACGATGGCGATCCACCACGTGGCCGCGAATGAGGCAATGCTCAACGAGGCTCGGACCTCGGGGCCGTCTCCAAGCACGTAGTAGGCCGGGGACAGGAGGCCCACCACCAGGGCTGCGCAGCCGGGCACGAACCAGAAGACGCCGCGGCACCAGTACTCCCACGACAAGGCATATCCGGGGGATCGCATCAGCATGGCTGCCCGCTCCTTTCCGTTTCGCCTTTGCGGTGGGCGAGAAAGATTTCCTCTAGCGACGGCGTCCGTTCGTCGACAATTTCCGCCCCCGCCGCCCGAGCCGCTTCTCGCAACCGGTCCAGTTCGCCGTTGCACAGGCACGTCCACTCGGCCGCCCGGCCCCACCAGCAGAGCCCGCCGGGGATCTGCGGCGGTGCGGCCAGAGCCGAGGGGAAATGCAATGTCACCAGGCGATGCCGGACCATGAGTTCGTCGGTTCGCTCGTCCAACAGCAGCCGGCCGCGGTGCAGCATCGCGACGCGGTCCGCCACGCGTTGCACTTCGTCGAGCAGGTGCGACGAAAACAGGACGGCTCGCCCCTCGTCGGCCACGGTCCGCACGACCGCGGCCAGGATGTCTCGCCGCGCCGAGGGATCCAGCCCCGAAGACGGTTCGTCGAGGATCAGCAACTCAGGCCGATGGGCCAGCGCGACCAACAGCGCGGCGCGGGCACGCTGGCCTCGCGAGAGCGTTCGGATCTTCTGCCGGGGGCTCAGCTCGAACATGGCCACCAGCTCGCGGGCGAAGCCGTCGTCCCATCGCGGATAAAAGGCTCGGGTGTAGCTGATCAACTGGTCGAGCCGCATCCACTCCGGCAGATCGCGGTCCTCGGACAGGTAGCCGATCCGCCCCAGCACCGCCGCGGGCTCGGCGACCGGATCCCGTCCAAATACGCGGACGCTGCCGGCCTGGGCTCGATACAGCCCCAAGAGGTGACGGATCAGCGTCGTCTTGCCGGCGCCGTTCTCACCGACCAGCCCAAAGACGGTTCCCGGCGCGACGGCCACCGTCACCCGGTCGAGGGCCACCGTGCTGGCGAACCGTCGTGTCACGTTGGATAGCGTGGCAATCGCGTCGCTCATGATTCCGGCTCCTCAATGCGTTGGCTCCGCCGGCGGATCAGGGCGATGAGCGTCTCCACGTCGACGTTCATCTGCCGGGCCTCGGTCAGGAGCATGTCGATCCGGTCGTTGAGAATGCGGTTCTGTTCGCGGCGGGCCAGCGGCGACACGCCGTTGGAAACAAAGACGCCTGCCCCCCGGCGGCTGGTCACCACGCCCTCGGCTTCCAGCTCGCGGTACGCCCGCGCGACGGTGTTGGGATTGATCAAAAGCTCCTCGGCCAGCTTCCGCACGGGCGGGAGCTGCTCGCCGGCCGCCAGCCGCCCCGAGGAAACCAGGTACTTGATCTGGTTGAGGAGCTGGACGTAGATCGGCACACCGTCCTGGTCCGAGATGCGAAGTTGCATGCCGCGAGTCCCACAGGGGGAGGCTTTGTACGATTGTATTATTAATTTAATACAGTTTACGGAAGCCGTCAAGCCCCGTTTCGGCGATTTTGTACAATAACCGAAATGGGAAACCTGGAACTGATTGCGACCTCGACGTTTGGGCTGGAAGCGGTCGTCGGCCGCGAGCTGCGGGCGCTGGGCTACGAATCGACGACGGTCCAGCCGGGCCGGCTGCTGTTTGATGGCGACGAAACGGCGCTGGCCCGTGCCAATCTCTGGCTGCGGGCGGCGGACCGGGTGTTGGTGCGGCTGGGCACGTTTTCGGCAAACGATTTCGGCGAGCTATTCGACCGCACCTACGCCCTGCCCTGGGAAGAGTGGATCCCCCGGGATGCGACTTTCCCGGTCACGGGCCGGTCGATCAAGTCGCAGCTTTCGAGCGTGCCGGCGTGTCAGAAGATCGTCAAGAAGGCGATCGTGGAGAAGTTGAAGGCAGTCTATGGCGTCGAGTGGTTCGCGGAGACGGGGCCCAAGTACTCGATCGAGGTCGCCCTCCTGTCGGACCAGGCGACGCTGACGATCGACACCACCGGGCCGGGGCTCCACAAGCGAGGCTACCGCAAGCTCGTGGGCAAGGCGCCCTTGAAGGAGACGCTCGCCGCGGCGATGGTGCTCTTGAGTTTCTGGCGGCCGGACCGGCCCCTGATCGATCCGTTTTGCGGCACGGGCACGATTCCGATCGAGGCGGCCCTGATCGGCCGCAACCTGGCGCCCGGGTTGAGCCGCACTTTCGCCGCGGAGGCGTGGAGCCGGATCCCGGCCGCGGCATGGGCTGCCGCTCGCGAGGAAGCCCACGACCTCGCCCTGCCGGATCTGCCGGAGCGGATTATCGGAACGGATATCGATCAAGACGCGCTCCACCTGGCCCGGCATCATGCCGCGGAGGCGGGCGTTGCCGATCAGATTCATTTTCAGCTTCGCCCGTTCGCCGATCTGACGAGCAAGCGGCAATACGGCTGCGTGATCTGCAACCCGCCCTATGGCGAGCGGGTCGGCATGGGCCGGGAGGTCGCGGCTCTTTACCGGTCGATGCCGCTGGTGCTCCGGCGTTTGCCGACCTGGTCGCATTACATTCTCACGTCGTATCCCGACTTCGAGACACTGGTCGGCCAGGAGGCCGACCGGCGGAGAAAGCTCTACAACGGCGGGATCCAGTGTACGTATTACCAATTCTACGGGCCGAAGCCGAACCTGCCCCGGAGCGAGCGGGGCGAAAGGCACCAGTCTTCTGAGCACGCGGTCGACGCGGAGCGCCCGGAGACCTCCGACGACTGCCTGGCGGAGCCGAGTGTGAGCGACTCCGCAAGCACGGCGGCCGTTGTCTCGCCTCGTCCGCGCGACGCCGCCCGTCCCGCGTTTGGCGGGCTGTCGGAGAAGGCCCGGCGGCAAGCGGAGATCTTCCGCGCACGGCTGGTCAATCGGGCACGGCACTTTCGACGGTGGCCGACGCGGCAGGGGGTCACGTGCTACCGGCTCTACGACTGCGACGTGCCGGAAGTCCCCGTGATCGTCGACCGTTACGAAGACTGTCTGCACATCGCCGATCTCGCCCGGCCGTTCGACCGCACGCCGGCCGAGCAGGCCGACTGGCTCGACCTGATCGGCAGGACCGCCGGCGAAGTGACGGACGTGGCGAGAGGGAACATCTTCGTCAAGCGGAGGCAGCGTCAGCGAGGCACGTCGCAGTACGAGCGGGTGGCCGAGGCCGGACGCGTGTTCGTCGTGTCCGAAGGCGGGCTGAAGTTCCAGGTCAATCTGTCCGACTACGTCGACACCGGGCTGTTCCTCGACCATCGCATCACCCGCGCGATGGTTCGCGACATGGCGGCCGGGAAACGGTTCCTCAATCTCTTCGGATACACCGGATCGTTCACCGTCTACGCAGCCGCGGGCGGAGCGGCTTCGACCACCACGATCGACCTGTCGAGCACGTATCTCGACTGGGCCGGAGAGAACATGCGGTTGAACGGTTTCACGGGACTGGACCACCAGTACCTCCGCGGCGACGTCATGGAACTGCTCCGGGGGCGACCGCGGACCGCGGCGTTCGACCTGATCGTGGTCGACCCGCCGACGTTTTCCAACAGCAAGCGGATGGACGACATCTGGGACGTGCAGCGCGACCACGTGGAGATGCTCAACCGGCTGATGGAGTGGACGGCGCCGGGCGGCACGATTTTCTTCTCCACGAATTTCCGCCGCTTCAAGTTTGCGGAGGACCAGATCCGGGGAGCCTCGATCCGCGAGATCAGCCGCCAGACGGTCCCGCCCGACTTCCGCAACCGGCGAATTCACCGCTGCTGGGTCCTGGTCCGCGACGGTGCGTGACGTTTCTCAGGTGAACTCGACCGCCGCGTACCGCTGGATCGCAGCCGGCAGGGCGATCCAACCGTCGGCCGCCGTGGCGAGCGGCAGGGGCGACTTGAGGTAGGGGCTGTGGCAGACGGCCTTACCGGGCTCGAGCCACGGCGCAATACGCAAGCGGAGGCCCTGCGGCTCGCCGTCGCCATAATAGACGACGTGCGCGGCCAGGCCGCTCGGCTTGCGATAGAGATCGACATACGCGAGCGGCTGCTCCGCGTCGCCGCCATCCAGTTCTGCTGCCAGGCCTTCGGCGGCAAGCTCCCGCACGGTCCGCAGGATCAACGCTGCCTTGGGTGGCATCGCCGCGCGGAGCGATCGGCCGGCGCTGTACTGCGACTGCGAGGTCTTGCCCGGACAGGAAGCGAAAAAGTGGACGCGGCGGTTGGAATACAGATCCGTAAGCGCGGGCTTCTCCCACTCGCGGAAGTTCTCGTCGCACGCGGCCACGTCGCCGCTGAAGAGAATCCCGCAACCGCGGTCAACGGCGCTGCGCAATGCGTGGCACTCCGCCGCGCTTAAGCAGCGGGTGTTGGCCACGATGAGCACGTCGCGAGGACCGAGCCCGGCGAGATGCGTCTGCTTGGCCACGCGGTATGGGATCCGGCCCAGCAAGGCCTGCTCGAATCCGAGCAGGCTGTTGTAGGCCCCCGCCAGATCGAACGCCAGCGACCAAGTCGAATGGTAGACCCACACGTTGGCGCACGGCTGGGAGCCGGCGTACAGGTCCTCGTGGTCGCGTGCGAACCCCATGTAGCGCTTCAGCGCCTCATGAAAAGCCGGCTGTTCGAAGAAGGCCGAGCCGTCGCGCCGCTCGCCCGAACGGAGCGACCACGTGGCCGTCAGCACCTGGCCACCGCAGGCCAGGCATTCCGCCATATCCAGTTCCACCGGTTTGACGTCTGCCGGCAGCGTGATTCCGCCGGACGGCGTGCGGAGCCAATCCGTCGACAAAACAAGGCAGTCGATCGCCTGTCCTTCCTTGAGGTGGCGGACCTTGGTGACCAGTTCGCCATCGAGCAGCTGCGGCATATCGTGGCTCTCGGCGATTGCCAGATCGAGGTAATCGCCGGCATCGGGCAAGAGACGCGTGCGGTCCTTGCGCCACAGGGCGGGGCAATCTTCATACGTGACCAGCGCGGCGCCCGGTTTTTTCTGGTGCACGTAAGCGCGAAGCTCCCGCAGCCGCTGCCCCATCAGGTCCATGCGGAAGCGGATCCATTCCTGGTAAAGCGGGTCCTTGGCATTGGCCGTGGGCGGAATGCGGACGTGGCGGAAGTGGGGAATGCCGAACCGTTCGATCGGCTGCGGGTGGTGCTCGGCAAGGAAGCGGCGGAACCGCTGCCGGCAGGCTTCGCAGTGGCAGTCGTAACTGGTGCCGTCGTACTCCACCCCGTCCATATCGGCGTCGATCAGGCAGCGATCGACAACCCGCTTGAGATAGGCAATAAAGTCATCGTGGCTGGGACAGGCCTTCCATCGCCAAGTTGCGCTGCCGTAGGTCTGGAGCCTGCCGTCGGGGCCTCGTTGGATCCATTGTTCCAACGCGGGCACCTCGTCCAGCATCGTCTCGTAGATCACCGTGCTGAACTGATGGTAGCCCAAGACACGGATCCCGCGAGCGTGGGCGCGACGGGTGAAATCACTTGCCCGGGCAATCTCTTCGGCCTCGGCATTGAGCCCGAAGCCCTTGTAGAAGTGCGTGGTGACGAGATTCACGCCCGCGTCGGCCAGTTTGTCGAGGATTTCGTCGCTATGCATCCGTTCGTACCAGCGGCGGACCCAGTGGCCGGTCGCGATGCCGCTTCCAATGCCCGCCGCGCTGCCGCCGCGGGTGTACAGGGCGAGCGGTTCCCAGAGGGCCCACACCCAACGAAGTTTCCCCGGAGCGATCCAGTCGGGAACCGCGACGGTCTCATCTCGGACGTCGGCGGCAAACGCCGCCATTGTGCTCGGGATGCATGGCGCCACGGCCGCCGCCTTCAGCACTTCTCGCCGCGTCCAACGAAGGTCGTTCATCTTCGTTCTCCCAGTAGCGCCAAACATCAGCCCGGCTGCTTCGGAGCAGCCGGGCTGATATCGGGGTGAAAGTCTTTCATTTTCGTTCTCGCAGTAGCCGCAAAAATCAGCCCGGCTGCTGGGAAGCAGCCGGGTTGATAACGCCGTACGCCACGTACGCCACGTCCGCCAACCGCCTCACTTCTTCACGGGCTCGATGTTCAGCGGAACCCCCGGCTTCCAGTCGAACCAAAGGTCGCCCTCCTGGATTCGGCCGGGCTCCCGGGCTCCGCTGCCTTTTTGCTTCGGGCCGGCATCGCCCAGGTCGGCTCGCATCCGCTCGGCCAACGCCTTGATCTTTTCGACGATGTCCGGATGCTCCGCCGCGACGTCGGTCGTTTCGCCGGGATCCTTTTCCATGTCGAACAGCGCGAGCCCGATCTTGGCCTGTTCGTAAGGCACCGGCGTGCCGCCGGTCCCGCCCGGCCGCCCTTTCAGCGTCCGGTAGCCGTGTGGGAAATGCAGCTTCCACCGGCCCATTCGTACGGCCTGGAGTTGGCTGCCGTAGTAGAAATAGTAAGCCTCCTGCGGACTGATGGCGCCCGGTTCACCGGCAATCAAAGGCCAGATATTCTTGCCGTCGATCTTATGATTGGGCAACTTTGCCCCGACGAGATGGGCAATTGTCGGGAGCAAATCGATCGTCATCGCGGGCGTTTTGCAGACAGTGCCCGGCGGAATCTTCCCGGGCCACCGCATTACGGTCGGCACCCGGCAGCCGCCGTCGAACATCGTTCCTTTCCCTTCCCTCAGCGGCCCGGCCGACCCGGCATGATCGCCGTAGCTCAGCCACGGCCCGTTGTCGGTGGCGAAGACCACCATCGTGTTCTCATCGAGGCCGTGTTTCTCGAGCGCCGCCAGGATCTGACCGACGGACCAGTCGACCTCCATCACCACGTCGCCGAACAGCCCCCGCTCCGACTTGCCCCGGAACTTGTCCGAAACGTAGAGCGGCACGTGGACCATGCTGTGCGGCAGGTAGACCAGGAACGGCTTGTCTTTGTTCTTGGCGATGAAGTTCACCGCATGTTCGGTATACCAGGTGGTCAGGTTTTCCTGGTCCTCGCCGGTGACCTCCGAATCGACGACGCGGGTGTTTTCGAACAAGGGCAGATCGCAGAAATGATCGCCGGCCGTGGGGTGATAGGGCCACATATCGTTCGAGTACGGCAGTCCGAAATACTCGTCGAACCCGTGGTTGGTCGGCAGGAACTTGGGATGGTGGCCCAAGTGCCATTTCCCGTAGCAGGCCGTGGCGTATCCCTTCTGCTTGACAACCTCGGCGATCGTCATCTCGTCGGCGTTCAGGCCGTGGTTGGCGGAATGCGACAGCGCGCCGAGGATGCCGACGCGAACGTTGTAGCAGCCAGTCACCAGCCCGGCCCGCGACGCGGAGCAAACGGCCTGCGTCACGTAGAAGTCGGTGAACTTGCGGCCTTCGCTTGCCAACCGGTCGAGATGCGGCGTTTCGTAGCCTTTGGCTCCGAACGGGCCGATATCGGCGTAGCCCATGTCGTCGATGTAGACGATGACGAAGTTTGGCAGGTGCTCGGTCGCCGACGCACCGCCGCCTGGGAGCTCTTTGATGGAGATATTCCGAAACTGCATGAGGCTGGAAGCCGGCAGCCACTCGCCCGTCTTCTTGTTCACGCCGCCGTGATGCTGCAGCGCGAGCTTTCCCTTCTCGGGGATGCCCGGAAGCTGGACGTTGTCGATCACGGTCTGGCCATTGAGCTCCACGTTGAGCCGGTCGCCCTTCATGGTGATCACAAAGGTGTTCCACTCGCCCACCGGGTTGTCGGCGCGGACCTTGGGGACGCACCCGGCCCTGACCTCGGGCGGCATGTTGACATCGTTGCGGTAGCCCCAGACTTCCCCCGAACCAGCCGGCCAGCACCAGATGTTCAACTGTGCCTTGGACTCGCCGCGGAGATAGATGCCGGAGTCGGCGTTGTCGATCGGTGTGGTGATTCGTTGGCCGTCTTCATCAGTTTTGTAGGAACCGTCGGGCAGGATCGTCGGCGCTGGGTACTGGGGTCCCTTGGTCTGCTTGATCCGCCAGTCGAGCTTCAGCACGAAGTCGCCGAATTCCCGCTCGGTCCAGAGGTTTCGGTCGCCTTTCGCCTCCGACATCGCGTCGTAGTCGATCACCCCGTCGACGACTTTCCAATGGCCGTTGTCTTCTTGGGGTACTTGCCAGCCTGAGAAGTCCTTGCCGTTGAAGAGCGGCTGCCAACCGTCTTCGGCTGCGAACCCGCGATTCGAAGGGTCGAAGAAAAGTGGAAGGCAGGCGAACAGCAGAAGAATCGCGATGTGTTTCATGGTGAATGTTCCTTTTGACAAACTCACAAAGTCCTCCCTCCTGACATGCAGATCATGGTCTCCAGTTGAGCGGTAATCGACCAAGAAAGACTGCCAAGGAACGTCGAGCCTTTTCGAAAGAGACCGGACGCATCCTGCGGGAATCTCCCTCATGAACAAGATTGTTCCGATACTCCTGAACGGCTCGGGCATCGTCCAGGTAGTCGGTCGCAGACCGCTTCGTCGCAACTGCTAACAGCAAGTCTTTCATGGGAGGATGCGTGTCTTTCTTGAAGTAGTGCTCCCATGCCTCCCGCAAGCCAGCCTCGAATTCAGCGTACAGCCGAATGATGAAGGTTGGTTCCAGATTCTCTTGAACCTGCCTCGCGTCCCGAGCTCCCCAACCGTCCGGCTTGCCCAACGCCGGATTGGATTGCATCTCACGACCAAGCAAGTCGATGGCCTTCTTGGCAGCCTTGTACTCGCGCTCGACTGCTAGGATACGCTCCTGGCGCTTATCTCGCTCTCTCATAGGTACTTCGCCAGTTCACTCAGGGCCATGCCGAACTGCTCTCGCCCCCACGGTAGCACTTGCACATCGCCTGCTTGCTCGACGTGCAACACCCAATCTTCTTCTGTTCTCAAGATCATGACCGAATCAAGCGTAGGGAGAATGTGGAGATCGACCATTCCCAGCCCACCCGGCACAAACCTCGCTACCGGGTCGAGCATAAATCCGGCATGCCCCGTGTGGAAGCGAAGCTGCTGCACCTCGTACGGGCCCAGCAACCGTTCCCTGACGATTTTGGATTGTCGCTTATGCGACCAGGCTTCCTTCTCGCACCACGACTCCACTTGGCACAGCAGCACGTCCAAGTCGGCAACCCATGGCGGCAAGATGGCTTCGCGAACCAGAGAGATGATCCTTAGGAAATGAGGAAGGGCAGCCTCGGCGCGTTCCTTTGGTGCCGGAGCGCCGGGCGGTACCTGCTCGGCAATGTTCCGAAAAGCGTCGACCTCCGCCCTTAGTTCGTTTCGCTGTGCTTCTGGCAATTCCGCAAAGTCCTGTGGTACGAACCCCTCGACCGATTTCGGAGTCAGCCATATGTCCGCCTGCAGAATCTGCTGCCGGATCTCTTCAGAGTCCAAGTGTTGACGATCGGTCTGGACTTCGGGGTCCAGAAACCCTACGGCCGTCCGTACACTCGAAATGAAGTCCTTCTTCGCCATCCTTCACTCCCTTTGTAGGCGTGCGAGCCCCGATACTGATTCATCTTCCTCTGCATCTATTCTAGCCGCCGTCGAAAGCCCCGAATAGCCCAGCAAGGTTTACGCAAGCTGGCGCCGTCTCGCTGGAAACCGGTTGGGCGCCGAAAGCGGCGGTAACAGGTGCTTCTCCACTTCGCGCCCCGATGTGGCTGCACCGGCTCTACGCCCTTTCCACCACCACCCGGCACTGGGGCAGCGAACTCAAGAACGTCTTGCCGTAGGGCTTCGTTCGCACGCGAGGGTCGAGGATCACGACCATGCCCGTGTCAAGCTTCGAGCGGATCAGCCGGCCGAAGCCCTGCTTGAGCTTGATCACGGCGCCGGGCAGTTGGTAGTCGCGAAAGGGATTGCCGCCGGCGGCGCGGATGGCGTCGATGCGGGCTTCGGTCAATGGACGATCCGGCACACTGAAGGGCAGACGGGTGATGATGACGTTCTGCAGCGCGTCGCCCGGCACGTCGACGCCCTGCCAGAAGCTGTCGGTCCCGAAAAGCACCGATCGGCCGTTGGCCTTGAACCGCTCGACCATCTGGCTCCGCGGCAATCCGTCCGACTGGCAGTAGAGCGCCAGGTCCTGCTCGGTCAGCCAGCCGGTCAGTGCCGAAGCCACACGCTTCATCATTTCGTAGCTGGTGAACAGCACGAAGGCCCGCCCGTCGGTCCGCTCGACATAGCGGCGGACCATCTCGATCGACTTCTGCTCGTACAGACCGGCGTTCTCGCCCGGATCGGGCATGCCGTCCAGGAGAATGAGCTGGGCCTGCTCGCGGTAGTTGAACGGGCTGCCCAGGCAGAGTGTCCGGCACTGAGTCAGCCCGACACGGGATTTGAAGAAATCGAACGAACCGCCGCCGGTCGCCAGCGTAGCGCTGGTCATGACCACGGTGGGGATCTCGTCGAAAAGCGCTTCGCGGAGCACCGGCCCGACGTTGATCGGAGATGCGGCAAGAGTCGTCCGGCGTCGCCGCCGGCCCCAGCTTTCCTCGATCCAATAGACCGAGTCCTCGAGGCGCTGCTCGCACCACTCCTCCACCCCTTCGGCCAACGCGCTGAGCCGGTTCGAGGCCGCGGAGAAGTCCTGGCGCTCTTCCGCCGCTTTGAGCCTCTGCCCGCTTGAGCGGACCGCGCCGGAGAGCTTTCTGAGACCTTCGGAGAGCATGTTGCGAACGATCCCCGGCGCCTGGACGCGGCCGTTGCCCTGGCGGTGCGAGGCGAGCCAGTCGTGGACCTCGCCAAAGAAATCCTCGGCCCGATACCGGCATTCCATCACTTGCTGCTGGGCCTCGCCCATGCCGTGGTGGACCAGCAGCCCGCGGTTGGTGCGGTCGTTGTAGAGCTTGCTGAGCGTGTACTCGACCTGGCCGCTGGAGATCCCGAGGCCCAGATGGTCGCCGGCGACGTCCTCGACCGTGTGGGCCTCGTCGAACACCACCGCATCGTAGTTCGGCAGAATCGCGGCCCCTTCGCGACGCAGGGCCAGATCGCTGAAAAACAAAGCATGATTGACGATCAGGATCTGGGCGTTGGCCACGCGGCGGCGGGCACGGTAGTAGAAGCAGTCCTTGTACGTCGGGCACTTCCTGCCCATGCAGTTGCCGCTGTCGCTGGCCACCTCGTCCCAGACCTGGCCCAGCGGGCGGTACTCGAGGTCGGATAGGGAGCCGTCGGCGGTCTCCTTCGACCAGTGGTCAATCTGACGGAGCTGCTCGAATTCCTCCTCACGGGCGAACATGCTGCCGGCCCGTTGCAGCGCGTTGTGGAGCCGCCGCAGGCTCAGGTAATTGGCCCGTCCCTTGACCAGCACGGCCGTGAACTCCAGCGGCATGACGCTGTTGAGAAACGGGATGTCCTTGTGGATGAGCTGCTCCTGAAGGCTGATGGTATGCGTGGAAATCACGACGCGGCGGCGGGGCGCCCCTTCCGGGCGTTCGCCGGCCGTGGCAAGGATCGCGGGCACCAGGTAGGAGAAACTCTTGCCGACGCCTGTGCCGGCCTCCACGATCAGGTGGTGGCCACGAGCCATCGCCTCGGCCACCGCCTCGGCCATCTGGAGCTGCTCCGAGCGGTGTTCGTAGTTCTTCATCCGGGCGGCAATCCGCCCCGCAGGTCCGAGAATGTCAGCCGGGGTGAGCATGAGCCTAAGCGTAGCAGGTTGTCCCAAAAAGGGCTAGATGATTGGGGTGGTATGGTGGTTCCCTCGCGGAGATGCTATCCTACCCGCGGGCGGTTGCTGTGTTTCTCTTCCGGGGCTCGTCGTCCGTAAGCAGTCCTAAACACGGGGTGAGTACTATGCCGATCGAATTCCGATGTGCCGGGTGTGGCAAGCTTCTGCGGACTCCCGACGAGACTGCCGGCAAGCAGGCGAAGTGCCCCGAATGCGGCGAAGTGACGGCCATTCCGTCGCCTGCCGCGGCTGAGCCGCTTTCCTACGGCGGTTCGCCGGCCGGCCAGGCCAGCCCCTTCGGCGCCGCTCCTCAGGCCCCGGCAGATGACCAGAACCCTTACCGTTCACCGGTCGAGTTTGCCGGGCCGGATCGAACGGGATACGAGGGGGCCGCGCGCGGCATCGTTCCGACGCGAATCGACCTCGGCGACGTCCTTGGCCGCACGTGGGCGATCTTGAAGGCTCGTCTCGGGATCAGCATGGGGGCCTTCTTTCTGGCGGCCGGGATCAATTTCGTTGTTGGGCAGCTTCTCAACTACGGTGCTGCACTTCTGGCCGCCGCGATCAATGAGGAGGCGGTTGCAATGGGGCTGGTGGTCCTGGCATGGTTGGCGGCGCAAGTGTTCTCGTTCTGGATCAGCGTCGGCCAGACCCTGATCTTCCTCCGGATCGCGCGGCCAACCGGTGGAACTCGGCGAACTGTTCGCGGGCGGCCCTTACCTTCTCAGGGCACTGGGGGCCTCGATTCTTTTCCTGTTGGCAATGCTGGCGGGTTTGGTTCTTTTCATCGTTCCCGGGATCATTTTCGTACTGATGTTCTTTCCCTATTGGTATCTGATCATCGATCGCAATGCGGGAGCGATCGAGTCTCTGGAACTATCCCGGCAGCTCACCGCCGGAAACAAGCTTACCGTCTTTGCGCTGGGCCTGGTGCTTATGGGCCTGGCGATTGCCGCCGTGATCCCCTGCGGCCTGGGACTGCTCATCTATTGGCCGTTCTTGAGTCTTCTCGGACCGGTTGTTTACCTCTCGCTGAGCGGTCAGCCGACTGCCGAACAGACGCAGTTCGCGTATTCGCCGTACCAGCCGGCTTGATTCACACTATTTACTCATTCAGAGCCGCACGCGGTCCCTCGGGGGTTTGCCGCCGAGCGTCGTCTCGTCCCGAAGAGTCGTGGGCGATCTCGATGTCGTTGAGGACCTCTTCCCGCAGCTTGTTCCAATCGCAATAGCCCACGCGATTCGTCCAAAGCGGGTTTTTGTACTGCCGCAGGGCTGTGGTGGTGTAAAGCTGCCAATACTCGGCGGCCCGGACCAGCTCGCGGACGGCCGCCGCGCGATGTTGCGGCTCGCCCGTCTCGCGGTGAAGGGCCAGTTGCGCGGCGCCGTCGATCTTGTGCGCATAGTACTTGCCCAAGAGGGCCATGGCCCGGATGTCGCCCAGGGTGAGGCTGGGCTGATAAAAACTTGATAAAAACGGGGACAGGCACCGCAACTAATAGCGGTTTAGCCAGAGCGACCACACAAGATGTTGCGGAGCCAGTCCCCGTTTTTATCAGCCCAGGGTGAGGCGGAGTTCCTTGTGGCCCTCGGCGGACAAGGAGGCGAGCAGCGCCAGCGCGCGGTCGGCATGGCCGTGGATCTGTCGGGCGACCTCCGGCGGCGTCGTGCCCAAGGCGGGTCGGCCGTCGACCACGTTGGTCACGTTGACGGATTGGGTACCCTGGAACGTCGCGAGGCGGCTTGCTAATATGGGAGGGCCCGGGCAGGCAGGAGCGCTCTGGCTCGCTGTCCTTGCGGGAAACCAGAACCGAGCGATCGGGATATTGGGATATGCAGTTCCGCGTTGCCAATACGTGACACGAGGTGCCAGAATGTGTGTGATTGCCGGCTATGCAGGTTCGCGTCTTGCCGCGCCTGTGGTTATCGAGATGATCCAGCGCCAAGAGGGGCTGGCGGGAGGATACTACGCGGGCGTGGCCGCGGTCGAGGCGGGCAGCCTGCACTGGCGGAAGATTGTGGGCGTGATGGCCGACCTGAGGAAGAAGACGGACGCGGAGGCGCTGCCGGGGTGCGTCGCCGTGGCGCATTCGCGATCCAAGTCGGGCGGTGGCGCCGAGTGGGCGCATCCGTTTATCGCCTGCTTCGAATCGGTGGCGTACGTTGCCAACGGAAGTGCCGGCATCTGGATCGACCACCCCAGTCGAAAGGACATTCCCAACCGTCTCGCCCGCGAGGGACATGTCTTTCACGCCGTCAGCCCCCGCCCGATCGGACAATATCCGACGCTGGAAGACGGCCGGTCGGTTCACGTCAGCGACGTCATGGCCCATCTGGTGGAAGACGCCTTGAGGCGATGTGGCGATCCGGAGAAGGCAATTGCCACGGCAATGATTGAGATGCCTTCCGAGGTGACGGGGCTGTTCATTTCGCCAGATCACCCAGAAGCGGTCTATGGCGCCCGGTGGAATATGCCGACCTGCGCAGGCATGGATGAGGACGGCGCCTACGTGGCCAGCTCGCCCGAAGGTTTCCCGGATAGCGTCCGTTGGTGGACGTGGATTCCGCCGAGTTCCTCGTTTACCGTCTCCAAGGGAAGGCTTAGTGTGTCGCCGATGGGTCCCGCTTCGAAGGCGATCGTCGATGACGTGGACCGCGGAGCAGCTCGTGCGGCGATACTCGGCGCCCTGTCGAAGGGCAAGCCATTACACGTAGGGGATTTGCTTAGAGTCGTGGAACCGCTCTCATCCAGCCCGGCCCCCAAGGTCTGCTACGACCCGGTCTACGATGTGCTTCACTCGCTGATTCGTTCCGGTCAGGTTTGCCGCGTGGTCGAGCGAGTGCCGGGTGCGGCGGACGGGATCGACGGTCTCCGATTTCTGCACAAGCTGAAGGACTGACGCCGGCATGGACGAGAGTGATCCGCAGGTGCCAACTTGTTTTGACGATTCGTCGTGTGGGTGAAAAGTAGCAGCCTGGCTGCTAAGAAGCAGCCGGGTTGCTGGATCTTCCGGCGAAGGAGAGAAACCTATGACGCTCTGGACGCGACGAGCGATGCTTCGGCAAGGGCTTTCCGTGGCGGCCGCAGCGATGGCTGGCCGACCCGTGCTCAAGGCCCTGGCACACACTCCGCCGCCATTCGAGATGCCCGCCTTCGAAGCACCAACTTTTCCTGACCGAAGCTTCTCGATCGTCGATTTCGGGGCCCGTCCCGGCGGCGAGGAGAGCAATACTTTGGCCATCCGGCGGGCGATTGCCGCCTGCGCCGAGGCGGGAGGCGGTCGCGTGCTGGTTCCCACGGGCGTCTGGCTTACTGGCCCGATCCACCTGAAGAGCCGCGTCGATCTGCACCTTGCGGACGGAGCTGAATTGCGGTTCAGTCCACGGTTCGACGACTACCTGCCCGTAGTCTACATCCAGCGCGGCGGCGTTCGATGCTACAACTACTCGCCGCTGATCTATGCCCACCAATGCGAGACTATCGCGGTTACCGGCAGGGGGACACTCAACGGTCAGGGACAGGCCTGGTGGCCTTGGAAGAAGCGGCAGCCAGGGATGACTCGCCTCTTCCATGCGCCCGCCAACGGCATTCCGGTCCAAGAGCGGGTCTTCGGCACCGAGGCTGATGGGGTGCGGCCCCCGTTCATTCAGCCGATCGACTGCCGCAACGTGCTGTTGGAAGGTTTTACGATGATCAACGGCCCCTCGTGGAACATCCACCCGGTCTACTGCGAGAATGTGACGGTGCGGAAGGTCAGCGTGACCACGTTGGGCCCGAACAACGACGGCATCGATCCCGATTCCTGCCGCAACGTGCTCATCGAAGACTGCTTTCTCGACACGGGCGACGACTGCATCTGTCTCAAGGCGGGCCGCAACGAGGACGCCTGGGAGGTCGGCAAGCCGCTGGAGAACGTGCTCATCCGCCGCTGCCGCACGAAGCGCGGGCACGGCGGCGTGGTGATCGGCAGCGAGATGTCGGCCGGCGTTCGCAACGTCTTCGTCCACGACTGCCACTTCGCCGGCACGCAGCGCGGCATCCGCATCAAGTCGCTGCCCGGCCGCGGCGGCTTCATCGAAAACATCCACTTTCAGGATATCACGATGGACGAGATCGGCAGCGAAGCCATCGTGCTCACTCTCCGCTACCCGGGTGAGGTCCGGGATGCCGACGGGGCAGCCCTCCCGCGACTGCGCAACATGCATTTTCGCAATATCACGTGCAACAAGGCGAAGGTTGGGATCGCGATGATCGGATTGGATAATTGCCCGATCGAAGACATCTCGCTGGCGGACGTCAACATTGCCGCCGAGACCGGCGTCCGCTGCGAGCACGTCGAGCGGATCCGACTGTCGCGGGTGGACGTGAAGCCCGCTCGGTCGCCCGTCCTGAGGTTCATCGACAGCCGCGACGTGACGATGGAGCAAATGCGAGCGCCTGCGGGGACCAAAGTGTTTCTTGAACTGCAGGGGAGCCGCACCGCGAATTTCCGACTCCGAGACGTCGACCTCGCGGCAGCCGAACAATCAATTCGAACCGGCGAGGATGTTCCCGCTGGTGCCATTGAGACCATGCCCACGGCGTCGGCAGTGGATGGGTGAAAGAGGGCCAGGCTCCATTTGTTGCGATTTGGAAAGGTGACTATGGCCGTTGGCCAAACAGATGACCATTAACCTGAGCCCTGGGGTTCTGCCCTTGTCGCAACGACAAGGGCAGAACCCCAGGCTACGATGAGAAGAGGCCTTCGGCCAAGCCATCCCCTTGCCGATCTGGAGAACGTTGAAGTGATCG
>JAXGMN010000031.1:0-162202 GCA_040768665.1 Thermoguttaceae bacterium | reverse complement strand
AGCGGAACTTCGGTGCGATCGCGCTACGAAACTCAAAAACAAAAGGGTGCATACCATGAGCTATCCGAGCAACCGTCGGGATTTCCTGAAACAGAGCGCGGCCCTGGGTTGCTGCGCCGCTGGTTGGGCCAGTCGAGCCTCGGCCAAGGCACCCAGCGGCAGGCTCCAACTCGCGGCAATCGGCGTCGGGGGAAAAGGATGGTCGGACATCATGGCCTTTTCGACGCATCCGCAAGTCACGATCGCCGCGCTGTGCGACGTCGACGCCGCCCGCATGCGTCAACCTGCCCAGAAGTTCCCCCAGGCCCGCTGTTACCACGACTGGCGGGAACTGCTGGACAAGGAAGCCGACAAGATCGACGCGGTGAGCGTTTCCACGCCCGATCACATGCACGCGCCGATTGCCATGTCGGCAATCCATCGCGGCAAGCACGTGTTCGTCCAGAAGCCGCTGACGCACGACATCTACGAGGCCCGCCACCTTCGGGAAGAGGCCACGAAGGCCCGAGTGGCTACCCAAATGGGCATTCAGGGAAACGCATCGCTCGAATACCGCGCGGCCGTTCAGATCGTCCGCGACGGGGCCATCGGCAAGGTGAAACGCGTCTATGCCTGGTCGAACAAGCCGACGAGCAAGTATCGCCCGACCGGCCCGCGCCCCGCGGGCGAAGACCCCGTCCCGGCAACGCTCGACTGGGACGGTTGGCTCGGCACGGCTCCCGTGCGTCCGTACAAGGCGGGCGTGTACCATCCGACGTGGTGGCGAGGCTGGCAGGATTTCGGCGTCGGCTGGCTCGGCGATATGGGCTGCCACATCGTCGACACGCCCTTCCAAGCTCTCCAGCTCACCGCACCGCTTTCCATCCGGGCTGAAGTGGAGCCGGCGTGGTGGGAGACGCCCGCTCGACGCGCTGAAACCTGGCCGACCTGGCAGATCCTTCATTACGTCTTCCAGGGCAACGAACTGACCGCCGGCAGCACGCTGGAGTTCACGTGGTCCGACGGAGACAAGTATCCGCCCGACGCGGTGCGTGCGCACCTCGACGGCCAGGAATATCCCGCTCAAGGCTCGCTGCTGATTGGCGAGGCCGGTTCACTTTTGGTGCCGCACATCGCCAGCCCGCAACTCTTTCCGCAGGCCCGATTCCAGGGCTACGTGCCGCCCAAACCGGCGCCCAGGGACCACTATCACCATTGGATCGATGCCTGCCTGGGAAACGCCACCACCGCCGCCGGGTTCGACTACTCGGGCCCGCTGACGGAGACGGTGCTGCTGGGCACCGTCGCCCTGCGGTGTGCGGGCAAGGAACTCGCCTGGGACGCCGCCCGCATGGAAGTCACCAACGCGGCCGAGGCAGAGCAGTACCTCCGCCGTACCTACCGGGACGGCTGGAGCGTAGCGGGTTTATGACGTCACCGCGCCCGTTTCAAACCTGCCGCCAATCTGCCTTCGGGTAGGCTCCTTCGGCGTCGCAGCTTGATCAGTCGGTGAATAGCAAAGCATTCGAGGTGGCAAGATGTGCCTTTCCCCTTCCGGCTCTCTGGTCGCTCGCCGCGGGCAATTCCCTCGAGGTTTCCAGCCCTCAAGCCGCGGTGCAACGCCACCGGCCGCCGCCTACTCGGCGGCCTTGCCACCCAGAAGCGCGTGGCCACCGAACACCCTCGGATTTGAGAAATCGAAGACTTGGTGGCCACACACGCAATTCACCGGCGACGTCTCGCGCCTTCCATCGCTGGTCGCTTTGCCACCCGGTAGCGAGTGATGCCCGTAACCGTTCACGGGGCGGAGGAGAGGGGGACAGGTCCATGTTTTCGGCCAACGTCTTTGTCGCCAAAATGCGCGCAATGGCCGAAAAATGGACCAGTCCCCGACCACCCCGTGAACGGTTACGTGGTGCCCATGGTGCCTCGGTTCTGAGTTGAAAACTCGTTTAGATCTCCGACCACACGCCCGGCACCGGCACGGGATACCGTCCTTCCGCGTCGGCCCGAACCGGCGGCTCGCTGTCGTAGTCGAGCGAATCGATGTCCGGGCAGAATTGAAAGTTGGAAGCCATGGCTTCGTCCCAGGTGATCAGCTTGCCGGAATGAACGGCAGCCCGGCCCATCAGGTCGGCCACGTTCGAGTAGGCCGCTCGCTTCGTCTCGTTCTGCGGCTTGTCGTTGCGGATGTTGCTCAAGAGCACGTTCCACTCGGCGTCCCAGGAATCGATCGTCTCCGGAGGCGATTCCCAGACCATCGTCTCTTTCTCGATCCGCTGGTCCTTGTACAGACGCGTCGTTTCTCCCTTCCGCAGCCCGTAGGTGTTGAACTGCGCCGCGCATTGGGTGCCGTGGATATAGGTCGCGAATTCCCGGTGGCAATGCCCGCCGAGCCAGCGGACGACGTCCATCGCCTTGGTGCCATCGGGAAACGTCCACTCGATCGAAAGGCTGTCCAGGTTTTGCCCATGGTCCAGACTGTTGGCGGCTCGTCCGCCGACACCGTGCGCCGCGACGGGCCACTGGTCCTTGATCCAGCAGAGTTCGTCGATCTGGTGAATGTTCATCTCGGCGAACAACCCGCCCGAGACCCAGAGAAAATGAACGAAATGGCGGATCTGCCACAGCAACTCGTCTTCCTCCGGCGGTCTCTTTCCCAGGATCCCGACGGGATGGACCCGGTAAGCACGGATGAGTTGGATATCGCCCAACACTCCGTCTCGGATCCGCTCGATCAGCTTCTGCCGGTTCTCGCTATGCCGCCACTGCAGGCCGGCGGCGATCTTGAGGTTCTTCTTCTCGGCTTCCTCTCCCGCCTTGATCAGCCGCCGCAGTCCCGGCACGTCGGGCGCAAACGACTTCTCCATGAACACGTTGACGCCCTTTTTCACGGCGTACTCCAGTTGCAGCGGGCGGAATGCGGCGAAGTTGGTCAGCATGGCGACGTCGCCCGGCCGGAGGCAATCGATCGCCTTCTTGTAGGCATCGAATCCGATAAACTGCCGGTCCTTGGGGACATCGATCCGATCGCCGAACATTTCCGAGAGGTTCTTGTGCGACGCGGCCAGGCGGCGTTCGAAGACGTCGGCCATGGCAAAGAGCTTGACCGGACCGTGGGACGAGTTCATGGCGTTGCGCACGGCGCCGGACCCGCGGTTGCCGCTGCCGATCAGCGCCAGGCGGATCGTATTGTCCTCGCCCGCATGGACCCGTGGAACGGCCGCTGCGGTCAGCGCGGAGGCGGCGGCGACCGTCCCGCCCGCCTTGAGCAGATCCCGGCGGCTCATTCCGCCGGATGGCTGCAAGCCGCGTTCTGATTCCTGTCTCATTTTCGAGGTCTCCTGTATCGCGGTAGCCCGTGGTGAAAAAGCGATGGGGTAACAAAACGGGGACATGCACCTCGCGAAGGCGTCTGTTCTCCGCGTTCAAAAACGCCGGGGACTGGCTCATTTTGCGAAGTCTTCGGAGCAAAATGTGCCTGTCCCCTTCTCCTCGCGAGGTTTTGGGATAGGTTCTTAGCGCGTTTCCTCGCCTTCTGCCAAGCCTTTCACCGCATTGACAATCTGCTGCTCCAGCCCGGGCTGGAAGGGGCCGTGCAGACCGAAGTACACCATCGCGTCGCCCCCTTCGTAGCCGCCCTCCTGCAACACGCGTTCACTCGGAACGTAAGCAAAAACCTCGTTGCAGTAACTGGCAATCCAGATCGGCCGGCCGGCGAATTCCCGGCGGAGCCGCAACGCGTAGTCCACGCACACCTCGCCGGCCAGCGCCGCCATAACCAGGTCCTGGCCAAAACGGATGACCTGCACCGGGGAGGGATAAGAGGTCGGCAGCGTGCGGCCCGCGTCCAATTCGTCCAGGAGGTACCTCGCCAGGCGCTGCCGGTATTGGTTCTTGTCTTGCAGGAGTTGTTCGAGCTGCTCTCTGGTCGGAACGTCGACCAGCTTCAGATCGATCCGCTCGAAGCCCGCGGAGAGCGGACCGCCGAGCGGACGCATCGAACCGCCCAGAACGTCTTCAACCGCCGCGGCCAACGACTCTCCGTGCTGCCGGGCCAGTGCCACTTCGCTCCGCGGATTCGGATTGACGTCGGCTCCGCAACCCGCCATGAACAGGGCCGTGGCCCCCGGATGCGCGCGCTCCAGGGCCGCCTGCGCAAATCCCGGATAATCGCCGTTGATCTCATAGATGGCCAAGGTCGTGCTATGGCAGGCATAGCCGAAGAGCACGGCCTGCACCGCGTCCTTTTCATCGCGGACGACCAGCACCGGCACGCCGTGGTCGACCGGGGAATCGGGCGAGTCGGGCGGGATCTTCATGCGCAGGGCGCGGCGGTTGGCTCCGAACCCGACGTTCCCCTCGCCGAAGGCCAGCTTGGCCGGCCGCAGGTTCTTCACCGCTGAGTCTACCGCCCGCACGATCTTGTCGGAGAGGGCTTCGGTGTAACGGTCGACTGCCAACTGCTGCTCCGCCGTCAGATTGTAGACCAACGGCGTCACCCCGGCCACAACCGGGCCGCTATGTGTGTGGGAAGCGTTGAGCACGATCCATTCGCGCGGTATGCCGGTCTGCTGGAAGATTCGTCGGCAGACCGATTCGCTGAGCCGGCGGTCGATGCCGATCAGATCCATCGTGACGATCGCCGCGCGGGCCCCGCTGCAGTCTTCGAACACCAGCGTTTTGGCCCAGATCGGTTCCAGCACGCCTTCCGAGGGATGGTCTCGCGAGGCATAGCCGCCCATCCAGATCGGCCCGCTTGGTGTAATGTCGACGCGCGCCGTGCCGGCGCGCCACTGGGGCGGATCAGCCGCCGCAGGCTGTGCCATCAACGCAAGTCCGGCGATCAACGTCAGCCACCAGGTTCGCATGGTTCGCTCTCCGCGGGGTGCGAGAAAACAGTATCAGGAACCGAACGTGTGATCCGCGACCGCGCCATTGTAGCAATGCCCAACGCAGCATGTCAAAAGAAGACGGAATTGAGGGGTGCGGCCGCAGATATTTGACGCGGGCGGCAGCCCGTGCTTATGCTGGCATCGAGTCGCCTCGTCCCGCTGGACGGCGCCACCCCGACACCCGATGAAAGCAGCGAACGATGACCTTCCGAATCAACCCACGAGGCCCAGTCTGTTCTTTTCTGCTCGTGTTTGTTGTGATGAGCGGGATGCTGGTCCGTGCCCGAAGCGCTCTCGCCTGGGGAGGCGGCCACTGCTATATCACCGAGGGGGCGCTGGCGGCGCTGCCGGCGTGGGAAAAGGATCTGCTCGGCAAGGAATTCGCTTTGCTCGGTCGAGAGCACTGCGCCATTCCCGATCGGGTGTTTGCAGACAAAGAGGTCGCCAGGTACGCGATGATGGATAGCAAGCCCGATCAGGTTTACCTGGTCGAGCTTCATCTTCCGCCGGCTCCTACCGACGCCTACGAGATCCTCCGCTACTTCATGGGCAAGGCCGTCGAGCGGTTCAAGGCCGGCCGCGTCGATGAGGGAGCCCGCTACCTCGGCACCCTCGTGCACGCCTTGGAAGACTGGGGCTGCCCCGCACACTCCGTGCCGAGTGACAATATGTTTACGCTCATGAAACACTTCCTGCCTCCGACCGAGGAGTACCGCTTTGTCCCGATGCACGGGCCGATGGAAAACGGACGATTCACCGTCAATCTCGGCGACTACCCGCCGAGACTCCTGGGCACATCCGTCGATGAAGCGGCCTTCCTCCTTCTCCATGAAGTCCAGCATTCGACCATTCACGCCCGGGCGCAGGTGATCCCGATTATGCAAGCGCTTTACGCCGCGGACGAAGCCGCATCGGCTGCCGCCCAGCAGAAGGCCGGGCAGGTCGACGCCGCGGTCGTGGCCGATGCCGTGCATACGGTCCTCAGTCTGGCTAGCGAGCAGTTCGATCAGGATGCCGTCGCCGCCCTGCGGCAGGTCGATCTGTCCCCGCGAATTCCGCTGGAAGCGCCCAACCTCGCGATGCCCCAGTCCGCCTTCTTCAGCAAGCCGTACTGGGGCCATGCGACGCGCAGCGTTACG
Source organism: Thermoguttaceae bacterium (assembly GCA_040768665.1). GTDB lineage: Bacteria > Planctomycetota > Planctomycetia > Pirellulales > Thermoguttaceae > JABWBD01. Next base: position 156,189 of record JAXGMN010000031.1, on the reverse strand, counting down.
CTGCGCGAGGGCAAGACGCCCGTTCCGATCCGAGTCAAGGCTCCTGACAGTCGCTTTGGGGACGGACCGATCGAAGAGGCCATTGCGGTGGGAACCACGGCGATCCTCACCTACCTTGTGCCGCCCGGAGTGTACGACCGCTTCGAAGTCTGGGCCGGCCTCCATGCCGAACTCGGAGCGGCCGGCGAAGTCGTTTTCCAGATCCGGGGGAGCGACGGCAAAGCTCTTGCCACGGTGCAGGTGCGAGGGGATCAACCGGCCCGGCAACTCACCGCGTCTCTCGCAGGCCAATCGAGCATCCAGCTCGTCACCACTGCAGCCTCACGTGACAGCACCTCGAACTACGCCGTCTGGGTCCATCCTCGACTTCTCCAACCCGAGAAATGAGTCCCGTCAGCCGCACGACGACGGCGCGAAGCATCACTTGCTTTGTTGGGCTACCTGAGACGATTGTCCTTCTTCGCAACGATCTCCCATTCCTTGACCGCATCCCATTCCCATGCCTCGTCCCATACCCATTCCACGCCCCCAGCCTCTTTCCGGGCCGAGTTCCGATTCGCCTGTTCGTGCCGACTCGCAAACTGCGCCGTCGCCGCATTCCGGCTTGCAGAGGGTGCCGTTTTCGCACTCCGACTTGCCGCCGGAGCAGCCGCTTCCCGCAACACGACCTCTTCCCATGCCCCGTCCACCTTGGGTAGGAATGCTCTTCGCCGCCTCCGGGAAGTGCTTCGCCACTGCGGAATAAACGTCTCTTGGCACGATCCCGTTGGAAGCCGACAACGAAGCAAGCGTTACTTGCGGATTGGCAGCGGCAAAACCCTCCTTATGAAGAGCAGAAACCAGATCGTCGGCAGAAAGCCCGACGGTTTCGGCGAGGCGTTCCAAGGTGAACTCGTCGGCGTGCGGAGCCGGTGCCTCCGTTGTCGCCCGCTCCCAGTAGTCCTTGATGTCTCCGTTCAGGGCAACCAGGGAAGAAAATGGCGGCAGATCGTAGAGGGTCCCGGCAACCACGGCTGCCGTGGCCAGAACGGCGACAACCATCTCCGCCTTGAGATTGACACGACTCGTTCCGCTTCGGATGTAGCTCCAAAACAGCCGCCAGTTCAGCAGCAGATGTCCAAGGGCCACAGCCAGAAAGACAAGGCAGGTATTGATGTGAAGTGCAGCCCACTCATGCTTATCCAGCCCAAGCAACGTCCAACCGGTCCAGTTGGCAACCCGCCCTCTGGGAGTCATAAACAAGATCACCCCCGATACGGCGACGACCAGAAACGTGCAGGCCAACAGGAGGGAAGTGAAGCCCTTTGCCCGAAATCGCATCTCTGAACCCTTTCGAAGAACTGTGAAAGTTTTGCACACATGCCGGCGCCCCGCTGAGCAGCTTTTGCACGGATCATCACCTTCTGAAGGTGCCGAACCTCCTGGACTTTGGCCGAAACGGCGGCATTCGCACCAGACAAACCGCACTGATTCGCCCACTACGCTGCGTCGAGGTGCTGCCGAGATGCAAGTGCGGTGCCGAAAAGCGTCGTGATTTCCGGTACGCATATTGCGTCAGCATACCTTTGCGGTGTAACCGTTCACGGGGTGGTCGGGGACTGGATGCAGCAGCAGGCATACCAGCGGATGTATCAGCAGCAGATGCAGAATCGCTATCGGTACGGTTCGCAAGGCCAACCGCTTCTGGGCAACCAGAACAACGCCTCGCAGCAGCAAAAGATGCAGCAACAATGGTTGCGGCAGCAACAGCGGCTTCGAGATGGTTCAGGGGCAGGGCAAGGGGGCGCAGCGGGGCCTGGTGCCAAACGGTAATTTCGACTGGAAGTGTCCGTTTTGACACGGCACGGTTTTACAGAGGATGCCCGCGGCTTGTCCGCGGGAGGCTCACGCTTGCCGCTACAGGAACCTCCCCGCGTGCCACCCCTTGGTTTCGCCCGCGGCGGCAAAGCCGCCGCGGGCGAAACCAAGGCGGATGGCGGCGATCGTGGCGTATGTAGCAGAGAACGTAACCATCCCGCGGACAAGCCGCGGGCATTCGCGACATCCGAAAGTAAATGCCAACAGCCGGAAAAACCGTTTGGTGCTAGTGCCGGAAATCAGACGAGAATGCAGAATCGTCAGGGGGCTGGCCAAGGCGGTAACACTGCAATTCAGGCTAGGCAGCGGAAGCAGCAACGGCTTCAAGACTGCCCCACGGGACAAGCGGCGCCTCCGCCTACCTGAACCGGAGTGAACTCCTTGCGTGGCTGATGCCTTCTACTCCCACAAGCGTTTCAAGGAGGGCCGGCCAATCCACCTGCGTGATCCGTCGTTGACCGGGGCGCGCCGCCGGGCCACAATAGAACTCTGCTCCGGATACGCCAAGCGCCTCCAATGGAATCGTTCACGCCCCGGGAGATCGCGATGCGGAAACAAGCTCTGTTCGGAATGAATCCCGCCTGTCGGGCGCGGTGGTTGCCGCTGTGGGTCGGCATCGCGCTGGGGTGGAATGCTGCCCGGGGGCCGGCTGCCGAACCGGTTGCGCTGCGGATCGATAGTCTGCTGGTCACGCCCGCGCACACGCCCTCGGCCGTCGTACACGTGAAGAATCTGACCGATTCGCCGTACCAGGGCCTCGTCCGGCTGGACGTCCCAGCGGGCTGGATGCTGAAATCTGCGGAGCAGCCCGTTTCGCTGGCTCCCGCCGAGACGGCGAAGGTGGCGTTCATGGTCCAGCGCGGCACGGCGGTTGAGGAAAACCTCTATCCGCTGGCGGTCTCGGTCACAGGAGGCGGCGCGACCGTCGTGCGAAAACAGAACGTCGTCACTGCCAGCGCTCCGTACTTCAAGCCCGAGATCGACGGTGACCCCAGCGACTTCAACGACGCGATTCCGGTTTCGTGGACCACCAGCGGCAAGAACACCACGATCCGCACCTATTGGAATCGGAAGCAGTTCGCCATCCTCGTGGCCGTTGAGGAAGACCGGCTCATCCCCGCCACGAAGTCGACCGCGGGGGGCCATTTCGATGCGATCCAACTGGCCATCTCTCCGCAGGATGCCCGCACCGGCGCCGCACCCCAGGAGGAAACGTCACGCCATGAGTTTCTCCTGGTGCCGACGGGGCCGGCAGCCGGCCGCTGCTACCTGTTGGCCCAGCCGGGAATGAAGTGTGCCGAGACCCAAGCGGACCGCCCCCTCGAGCCGTTGGCGTACGCCGATGCCGAGTTGTCCGTCCGGCGCGTGGGGCCGACCACGTATTACGAATGTTCTCTTCCCTGGAAGCTGATGCGCGATATCCGTCCGGGGGAGGGCCGCGAGTTCTGCCTTTCGTTCTTAGTCCATGATCCCGACGGCACCGGCATTCGCGACTGGGGCGAAGCCGCCGGGTTGTGGCCGAGTCAGCGAAACCGGCTTGCCTGGAGCCGCTGGCCGGGCGCCCGGTGGTCCGACCGCCCGCCGTTGGACAACAAGATCCCATGGGGAATGTGCAGTTCCAAATACTAACAATGGTCAAAGGAGCTCTCAACATGCGCTGCTGTGCAATTCGAATGTCGATCACCGTCGCGTTGGCGTTGGCCAGTACCGGCGCGCCGGCAGCCAACGACCGCTGGTCCAGTGCACCGGCAAAACCCGATGGAGACATCGTGCTGCGGATCGTCAACATCGAAGACGAGGATGAAAACCCCGTCGTCGCCGGCAAGGCAGCCGCGGAGGCGCTCAAGCGGGCCATGGGCGGGACGGCGCTGAAGGCGGTTGTCGTCTCCGAGTGTTTCGAGGACCGGGAGAACAAGGAAAAGCTCCTGGCGGGAATCACTTCGGTGCTGCCGAAAGAGATTGTCGTGGGCGGCGCCACCTACGGGTCGTTTACGCAGTCGGGCTGCACCGACTACGATTCCGTCTGCCTGCTGGGGATCGGGGGCGACGGCGTTTCGGTTTCCGCCGGATTGGTAACGGACATGGGAACGGCAAAGCTCACCTACGACGAGCACCAGGGCGAAATCCAACAGCGCTTGCACAAGGCCGGAAAACAGCTCGCCGAGAAACTGGACCGCACCGGGCAGGACCGTCTCGTGATCCTTATCGCCGACGCCCACTCTCCGAAGAACCAGTCGCTTGTCGAAGGGGTCCAGCAGGTCCTGGGCAAGCAGTTTCCGATCACCGGCGGCTGTGCCAACAAGAACGCGGGCCAGACGTTTGTGTACTTCAACGGCAAGCCGCGGCCGGACAGTGCCGTCGCCCTGCTTCTGGCGGGCGACTTCCACGTCGTCCTCTCCGGCCGCCAGGCGAACGAGAACGACGCCGTCATCGCCACGGCCAAACAAGGGGCTGAAGAAGCGCTGGCCAAGGCCGACGGGCGTCCGATCGGCGTTCTCGCGTTCAACTGCGCAGGGAGGCGGAGCAAGCTCAAGAAGTACGAGGACGAACTGGCCGCGATGCAAGCGGCGCTCGGCAAGGAGGTACCGCTGTTTGGCTGTTATTGTGCGGGCGAAATGGGGCCGGTCGACGTGGCAGACAAGGGCGACGCGCTGTGCGGCGGCTCCGGCTGGCACGTGATGTACACGATCCTCTTTCGAGCAATCCCGGGCACCTGATGAATACTGCCACCAGTAGGTCCCGCTTGCCGAGCGGGACCTGGAGTCTTCTGCAGGGTCAGACTCTAAAAACTCAATTTCGATGCGGAAAACTGAAGTTTTAGAGCCTGACCGCGCTGGCCCCAAATACGGCCGTGATCGCCGCAAAGACCTCTTGCTGCAGGAGAACGGCTACTTCGTGCTGCGGTTCCTTGCCGAAGACGTGGGCAAACAGCTTGACTTCGTTCTCGACACGTTTCAGCAGGTCTACGACGACCGCTACCAGGCGAAGTACGGGTTCTGGCGACCAGTGGTCGAGCATTCGGTAACGGCCTTTCTCAAGTGCGGCGATCTGCACGAGGGGTTCGCGCGGGTTCGATGTCCGGACTGCGGCCACGAGATGTTTGTGGCGTATTCCTGTAAGCAGCGATGCACGTGTCCATCCTGCCATCAGAAGCGAGCGCTATTGACGGCGATCCATGTAGCCGAGGAGGTTTGTTTTCCGGTTGCGCACCGGCAAGTGGTGTTTACCATCCCGAAACGGCTGCGGCTGCACGCGCGGTTCGACCGGGGGCTGCTGGGTAAGCTCTCCGCTTGCGCCTGGAACTGCATCAAGGCCGAAGTCCAGCGGCTGCTCGGTCGCGACGACGTGGTGCCGGGAATGATTGGGGCAATCCAGACGTTTGGCGAGCTCTTGCATTGACAACCTCGCTCATAATGCCTCCCTTGTCAATCATGCGAATTCTCTCGAAAAAATGTCGGCTGGATCTCAGATGCACCCGTAGGCAACACCAGCTTGCCGGTCTTGCGAAGGTGCTCGACGATCTCGCGGACCGGCTGGCTGTCCAGATCTGAGCGACGGATTTCCCACGGTGCCCAGGGCACGACCTGCGCCATGGGCACGATCTTCGCAGCGACCAGCCGCTTGATTGTCGTCTGGCTGACGCCACAATGCTTCGCCGCCGTGTGAAGCGTCAGAATGTCCGGATCGGGCTGCGGTCAGGCCGGGATGAGGGATTAGCAGGTTGCCACGCGGCTTCGCAGGTTTTGCCTTTCTTTATGCTAATCCCCAATCCCGGTCTGACCCAATGTCTTCCCAACGTCTTCCTCCCGTCACACACCCGGATTCGCGAGATTCCGTGATGTCTTTTTCTTGTGTGCGGGACTACATCCGCGGCAAGCAGGTCGTTTCCGTGATTACCGAAACGGATTGACGATTTTCACCGAGTCGTACTCGGCGCCGTCATCCATATCCTCTGTGAAAAGCGTCTCCACACCTGCTTCCAGGCAAGCGGCGACAAGCATGCTGTCCCAGTGTGAGAGGCTGTAACGCGACGTGAGGTCCAGACTTCGCGGAATGATATTGCCCGTCGGAATGGACAATGGAAACATTGCCATGACGTCGCGGATGTTTGCGGCCACGTCGTCACCGGAAACCTTGCCCATCGACTGCCAGCGGCGAAGGCAACTCAACACTTCACCTGCTACCTGCCAAAGCAAGATCGTCTGCGATGCCGAGTGGACGAGGCCTTCGAGCAGTTCCGTGGCTTTCGTTTGCTTCGACGGCTCATCGTCGTCGAAGAAATACACAAACACGTTGGTATCAACGGCGTTCATGAAGCTCGTCCCGGGTGAAATGCCGCCTGCCGGAGTGGATAGGACGCTGCCGGACACGCTGCCGGAGCGACGCCCAGGCAGCAAGGCGAGAGTCTGCGGAGTCCGAGATCGTTTCCACAATCACACTTACTCGACTGTGTTCAGGCAGGTCGAGCGGCTGGTCAAGTTTCAGCCGTCCGCCTTCAAATGTAGCTGTGGTGTACGTCTTCATGGAAACCTCTCTTCGCACGGTTGGGTCGTATATCCCATCTCCTCGATGCCGTCGACATTGTCACTATGGACAATTCTAATCGATCTCCCCGGATGCGGCAACGGCGACCGCAGGAGTCACGGATGTGCTTCCGCTCCGGCTACCGAGGGCTGTTCGAGCAGTTTCCAGGTGCCCGAAACGGGCGTGAGCATCAGGCGGTGGACGTGGTACCGGCAGTCGTAGGCGCCCAGCAGTAGCGTCTCGTCGCGCGGAGTCCGCTCACGTGCGGGGCGTTTACGCGCGAGGGCGAGTTTTTGGAAGTGGCCGAATTGGATAAAGAGCGGCTACTCGCGGCGTGGCAGGAAGCGGTGTTTGCCCAGTACCTGGCCGAGGGCAAGATCGAGCCGGAAGGGACGCAGCTAGTTTTGCTGACCTGCGAATCTAGCTGCGTCTGTTTCGATCGCGTCCAAAGAGACCGCTACAACATCCGATGCGACTGCGCACCAGCGCGTCCGCCCTGCCAATCCTCCCGGCCTTCGCTCACCAACAGCCTACGCATCGCGTTCCACCGCCATTCCCGTGCGCGCCGTTACGTTCCCTTCTGCTGGACAACACTTGCGGAAGTTGGCATATTTGCGGCAGACGCTGAAGATCGTCGTCGGCATTGGAAGCCAAGATGTGCAGACGGCTTTTTTTGCCGCCCACGGAGCGTTGCGCCCTCCGTGGCGGGAGTCGCGCCTGCACAACTCTCCGGCCGTCCCGCCTGCCGTAGAGTCGGTCGGTGGGATTCGGTGCAAACAGGGAGCGACGCTGATTCTGTATCGATCGCACGGTTGGGTTTGGGGTCTTTTGCCCAAGGCGATCAATCTCGACCGTTGCAGGTTTCTGACCGTGGACGTGAGAACGACAGAGATGTGCGACGTCTGCTTCGAATTGAAGGACAAGAATGGGGAAACGGAACGGCCGTTGGTCGGCAACGAGCAGCACAACGACGTCTGGAAGGTGCGGCTGTCGTTGCCCGACACCCATGGTGCGTATCAGTCGACGACTATCGATCTCGGCGAGCATTTCCGGCCGGTGCCGGAACGGCGCCTGGCCAAGGTCATCGCACTGTCGGACCCGGAAGGCGACATCGAGATCCGCAGCATGATGTTCAGGGAAAAGAAGCCGACCGCCGGACAGCAATAGGAGAGCAAGACTCTCGTGTGGGAGCTTTGGGGCCGGAGCTTGAATTGTGAATAGTATTGACTATTCACGCTCCGGCCCCGGCTGTGGAGTTTGCGATCCTTTCACGGGCTCGATGCCGTGCTGGTTGAGGATGTTGCCGACCGTTTGATCGGAGATCTCCGTCTGGCTGGCATTCTGCCTTCGACGCGCTTTCTGCTTCTGACCGGACCTCGCGGCGCGACGCGGACAGTTCCAGGCATGCCGCCATCTTGCCTGTCTCGATCACCTAATCAGCCCAGTTTCTTCGCCCATCGCGATTAGTCTTGCTCTGGTGGCTCTTCTGGCGCATTCTTTCGAAGATTCTCCGAAGCTCTCCGGGGTTTTTACGGGAATTGGTGACCGTTCCCATGACCATCGCCGGAGGTGTGATGGCGCTCTACGTGACCGAACAGACGTTGAATGTGTCTTCTCTGATCGGATTCATCGCCCTGTTCGGAATTGCCATTCAGAACGGAGTGGTCCTGGTGGGGAAAATCAACGACTTGCGGGCCGCCGGCAAAGGCGTGCACGAAGCAGTGATCGAGGGTTCGGTAAGCCGCTTCCGGCCGATCCTGATGACCGAGTTGATCCTCATCCTGGGAGTCCTGCCGTTGGCGCTCGGGGAGAGCACCGGGTCGGAGATTCACCGGCCGCTTGCCCTCGTGTATATCGGCGGATTCCTCGTGGCGATCTTCTTTGAGCAGATCGTCTTGCCGGTGCTCTACGAAATGATCTCCCGACGCGAGAGCCCCGGCGTCACGATGGACGCGGGGCAGCAACCTGAGGGCTAACTCCCCGGCGGTTCGAGCCCTCCGCGAAGCAGCATTCCTTCAAGTTCGACGCTCCGTGACCAGAGCTCTTCCAGGCTGGCAAGGTATTCGAGGTTGAGATCGTAGTAGGTTCGTTGGGTCGTAAGGAGCGTAAGATACTCGAATTCTCCCTCGCGATATGCGATTTGCGTCAGGTCGAGCGACTTCTTTGCGTTGGGCAAGATCGTATTGACGTAGGTCTCCGCGCGCCGGCGAGCATTGACGTATTGCTGGAACGTGGCGGCCAACCGGGAGTACAAGTCGAGCTCGACTCGCTTGACCTCGTTTTTCGCCGCGGTAAGCGCGGCATAGGCACGAACAATGTTCCCCTGGTTGCGATCGAAGACGGGAAGCGGGACCGCGACCCCCAGATCAACCACGGTGAAGCCGCTGGCCGTATCGCGTTTTACGGTCGTCGCCACCTCCACGTTGGGAATTCGCTGCGCATATTGCAGCGCTACGTCGGATCGCGCCCGTTCCACCCCGGCAGAAGCCTGGGCGAGCTCGGGGCTGTGGGTCAGAAGCCGCGCCAGGGCATCGTCCCAGGTGATGACCGGAAGTGAGTCGGTGACATCGCCGGCCAGGCGGGCCGACTCCATTTCCGGGCGTCCCACGACAGACATCAGACGACGCCAAGCGGACAGGTGGAGATCTTTTGCCTGGCTCAGGTTGAGCGCTGCCCGTTCCACTTCCACGCTGGCCTGCAAGACATCGACTTCGCTCACCTCGGCCGCGGCCCGGAGTTGGCGCGTGGAATCGAGAATCCGGTTTTCGATCGCAAAGAGCTGTTCGTTGACCTCGACCAGTTTCTGTGCCATCAAGGTCTCGTAGTAGCCCACCCGCACGTCGTTCAGCACGCGTTGCTGTTGGGTCTCCCAGCCGAAACGCGATTGTTGAACTTCACGACTTGCTACGGCCTGCCCCAGGCGCCGCTTACCGGCGGTGACGATTTCCTGCGAGAAGCCGCCCCCCTGCAACCCCGCAGATCCATCACCATTGATTTCATCGCCGACATAGGCCGCCACAGGGTTTGGATACAGTCCGGCTTGCACATAGTCGCCCTGAGCGGCCTTCACGGCCATGGCCGCCTGGGCAAGCGTGGGATTGAACTGTAGCGCAAGGCGTTCCAGATCCGCCAGAGCCAGCGACGGCTCGTCGGCGGAAATCGCGGGACGAGACTCCGTTGGCCCGGGAGCGAATTTCGCGACCACTAGGGGCAGTTTGCCTGGCGAAAGCAGCGGCGGCTGGCGTAAGGATTCCTGACGAGATGCAGCCGCGCGCGTGCCCTCGTTCTGAGTATCTTGAGGTAAAGCACGCTGTACCCCCGCAAGGGCAGTCAGCAGGACCCAGACCAACACCCTACGGCGATCCATTTGGAAGTCCACCTCCACTCCAGAGTAGTCCGCTGGATATCACATCTTATCGGACGTGCCACGTTTTCGGTTTAGGCGGAGTGCCACGGCGGTTCCCCAGGACGGATCACCCCGGTCTCCGGCGGGTTTCGCTGTTCGCCAATCGTGATTGCGCTTAAGCCACTCATACCGGTTGTGCCGATAGCCCAGGTCTTCGGATACCGCGTCCAGAAACGCCTTACGCTGCGCGGGCGCTGTGGCTATGATGCGAATCGGGCCGCAGGAGATCAGGGCGACTGGCGAAAATGCGCAGCGACGAGGAACTCATGTCGGAAGCAGCTCAGGGCGACCTGGCCGCCTTCGAGGAGCTCGTGACCCGACACCAGACCTCCGCTTGGAATGCCGCATTCCGCCTTCTTGGTAATGCCCACGATGCGGAAGAAATTGCCCAAGAGGCATTCCTGCGGATTCTTCGCGCTGCCGCGGGTTACCGTCCTACGGCCACCTTTCGCACCTACCTGTACCGGATCATCGCTCGGCTCTGCCGTGACCGGCGCCGTCGAGGGGCTGGACCGTCGACGAACTGGGATCCGGACGCGCTGACCAACCAGGCTCCCGGCCCCGAGAGTTCCCTGGCTGCCCTTGAAGAACGTCGCGCGGTACAAGAGGCTCTCGCATCGTTGCCCGCGAAGCAGAGAGAAGCAGTCACCCTCCGCTACTACGAAAGCCTCAGCTACGACGAAATTGGCGATATCATAGGGGTATCTCGCAAGGGGGTGGAACGTCTTCTAGCGCGGGGGAGGGCCGCTTTGGCCAAACGGCTGGGCGAGGATTTCTGAGAAATCAGAATTTTCCGAGGGGGTTCTTCGCGCGTCGTGCGTTTGTTCTTTTGGAGGTACATCGCGATGCGTTGTGAACGAGCACAGGCATGGATGGATAGGTATGTCGTCGAGGGGCTCTCGCCCGCGGAGCGGGAATCGTTCGAGATCCACTTGCGCGACTGTCGGGGGTGTCAGGAGCAGCTTGCAAGGATCCAAAGGCTTGTGGCAGCGTTGAGGAGTGTTGTGCCGCCGCCTGTGCCGGAGGGCTTTGCCGACCGGGTGTTGGCGCGGACAAGGAATCAGGAGCCCATCGCCGACGGAGGTGGCCTCGGTCGGTCCAAGCGAGCTGTGTGGCGGCAGGTCCGGGCGGGCCTGGGAACGGCTGCCGCTCTGGCTGCCGGATTGCTGCTCGGCTTGTTCCTGGGACACGAGACCTGGCAGCCGGTGCCCGAATCTCCCACCCAGATCAGCCAGACAGACCCGCTGGCCGGCTCCGGCCTCGGTTTCCTCGCCGGCCCTGGTGACGACACGCTGGCCCAAACCTACCTGCAACTGACTTCGTCCCGCGAGGGTTAAGGAGCTGCGCGTCATGTGGAGACAAACCGGGCGCTATCTCATCGCTGCCTCGGTCGCCCTGAACGTGGCCTTTCTGGCGATGTGGATCACCCATGCCGCCGCATCGCGTCTGCCGGCTGAACCCGCCGTTCCAGTGGAGAACCCGCAGGGCATCTGGTGTCCGCTGCATCGCGAATTGGGCGTGAGCTCGGAGCAGTGGCGCGAGATCGAACCTCGCCTGAAAGCGTTTCAGGCAGCCGTGGGCGAGCTCTGTGATCAGGTGGATCGGACAAGATCGGAAGTGATCGATGCGTTGGCCGCCGAAGAGCCGGATCTGGAAGCGATCCGGGCCAGGCAGGGCGAAATTCTTGCAACCAAGCGCAAAATGCAGGGGCTCGTGGTCGCCCACCTCCTGGCCGAAAAGGAGATCCTTTCGACCGGCCAAGAACAACGGCTCTTTGAGATGCTCCGCAACTGCACCGGCTGCGCGGAACCGCCGATGTCCGGCCGGGCGAAGGGCGGCATCGGAAGAGTGCTCCGGCGCAGCAACGGCAGTTGATCCGGTCGCCCGCTACCGTGGAAAGGAGACGTGTGATGCGAGAAAAGGCCAGGGACTGCTCCGCGACATGGTCCGCAACTCCAGCAGCGAGCGCGAGAACCGATGAATCGCAAGCGGATTAGAAAGGACTGAACGGAAGATGCGGATCGTTCGCCTTGCCCTTCGCAGGCCGGCTCGCCGACGGCATCCTAGTGCGTCTGGAGATGGCACGGTGAATTGTGGAAACCGAGTCTTCCCTATGTCAATCTCGTTCACCAAGTAAGACGTACGATGAGCACAACTCCCACTGGCCGCACGGCACTTGAGGCAGCGCACCTTCGGGAGCGGACCGCCGATCCAGCCCACAACAATGGGAGCGCTGCATTGCGCACGCAAGGCATGGTCACCTCACCATCCTCGTCCGCCCGGGCCGCGGCACGACGTAAGAGTAGAAAACGGCGCCGAACGGCCTTCGTCGTGCTCGGGCTCGCCTTGGCGGCCACAACGATATGGTGGTTTTGGCCGCTAGGAACGGCAGCCGACATCGACGCGGCTCCCGCGACGGATACGGTTGCACGGCGCGACTTCGCCTCGTCGGTCCTTGCCACCGGAGCGGTGCAGCCGCAGATCGGGGCCGAGGTCCGCGTCGGTGCGCGGATCTCCGGGAAGGTGGAACGTCTGCTGGCCAACATCGGCGACACCGTGTCGAAAGGCCAAGTGGTGGCGGAGCTGGAGAAAGCCGATCTGGAAGCCATGGTGGACCAGCGACAGGCTGAGCTAACCCTTGCCGAGGCAAAACTCTCGGCCGTTGAGTCGTTGCTTCCTCAAGAGATTGAAAAGGCCCGCCTCGACCTGGAGGAAAGCCAGGCGACGCTCACGCTCACCGAGAAAGTCGTGGGACGGACCAGGCAGCTCTACGAGCAGAAGGTCAGCAGCGACGACGATCTCGACCAGGCCGAGGAACGCTACGCCGTCGCCGGCAGCCGGGTCGCTGGGGCGCGCAAGGCCCTGGAATTGGCCGAAAGCCGTTATTCGGAAGATCAGCGGCAGGCACAGGCGGAGGTCCAGCGTGCCCGCGCGGCTTTGGACAACGCGAGGGTGCAGCTCTCCTATGCCACGATCACCGCGCCGATCGAGGGCGTGATCGCGTCGGTTTCTACTGAGGAGGGGGAGACCGTGGCGGCCGGCATGCAGGCGCCGACGTTCGTCACCATTATCGATCTCGAGCGATTGCAGGTCGATGCCTACGTGGACGAAGTCGACATCGGTAAGGTGAAGGTCGGCCAGCGGGCGGTCTTTAGCGTCGATGCCTTTCCAGCCGCGGAGTTCGAGGGTACGGTATCGGCCATCTACCCGAAGGCGGTCATCCAGGACAACGTGGTCAACTACGACGTGGTGGTCGATATCCGGACGCCCTACCACGGGCGACTGCGGCCCGAGATGACCGCCAGCGTGACCATCTTTCTGGATCAGCGTGAAGGTGTGCTGGCGGCACCCTCCAAGGCCGTCCAGCGCGAGCAAGGCAAGACAATCGTGTACGTGCTCGAAGGCGGACAGCCCAAAGTTCGCGAAATCAAACCCGGCTGGCGCGACGGCCCGTGGATTGAGGTTGTCGCCGGGCTCGAGGAAGGCGAAACGATTCTCATCGAACCGCCGCACAGCAACTCCCAGTCAGATCAGGAGCAATAAGTCGGGGACTGGTCCATTTTTCGGCCAATGCGTTTCGGCTCAAAGACGTTGGCCGAAAACATGGACCTGTCCCCTTAACGCCAGGAGCAGTCAATGATCGAGTTGGAGAACATCGAGAAGACCTACGGAAACGGCAGCGTGACGACGCCGGTGCTCAAGGGGATTCGTTTCCGCATCGAGCGAGGCGAATACGTGGCCATCATGGGTTCGTCCGGCACCGGCAAGTCGACATTGATGAACGTGCTGGGCTGCCTCGACAAGCCGACGGGCGGGCAGTATCGTCTTGACGGGGTCGACGTGGTGAGTCTCGACGACGAAGAACTCTCGCACCTGCGGAACGAGAAGATCGGCTTCGTCTTCCAGCAGTTCCACCTGCTCGGTCGAACCACGGCGCTTCGGAACGTGATGCTGCCGCTGATCTACGCGAACGAGTATCCCGAAGACGCCGAGGAGCGGGCCGACGCGGCGCTGGTGGCGGTGGGCCTGGAAGACCGCATGACCTACCAGCCCAGCGAGCTGTCGGGCGGCCAGCAGCAGCGCGTGGCCATCGCCCGGGCGCTGGTGACCGATCCGGAGATGATTTTGGCGGACGAGCCGACGGGGAATCTCGACAGCCGCAGCGGCCTGGAAGTGCTGGCGATTTTCAAGCGGCTGCACCGCCAGGGACGCACGATCGTGTTGGTCACGCACTCCGAGGAAACGGCCGAGCATGCCGACCGGGTGATCGTGCTCAAGGATGGCATGGTCGCCGAGGACCGCCGAATCCAGCAGCCTCGCGACGCGGAACAAGAGAAGGCCGACAGCCAGCAGCAGGAGACCGTCGCATGAGAACGTTTCGTATTGCGGGCGAAGGATTCCACTCGCTCGGGCTCAACAAGCTCCGCACATTCTTCATGATGGCCGGCACGATCGTGGGCGTGGCCGCATTGGTGACGATTATGGCCATTGGAAAAGGAACCGAGCGGCAGGTGATGAAGCGGGTACAGAACTTCGGCCCGCGGGCAATGATGCTCATCGCGGGCGGCGGCAAGGACATGCCGCCACCGGATATGACGGTCACCACGCTCACGCTCGAAGACGCCGAAGCCATACGCCGTGAAATCAAAGGAGTGGAGATTGTCACACCCCAGGCGTGGCGTTTCGATATGGATCTGAAGCACGAAAACAACCAGACGCGCGCGGTCGTTTGGGGCGTCGAGCCCGAGTGGCACGATGCCTGGAACTGGCCGGCCGTCGAAGGCGAAGGGATCACGGCGGACGACGTCGCCACGATGGCCCGGGTGTGCGTCGTCGGCTCGGCCGTCCAGCGCGACCTGTTCGACGGCCAGGATCCGCTCGGCAAGGATCTTTACTGCAACAAGGTGCGGCTGACCGTGAAGGGGGTGCTCGAGCACCGTGGTGTCGCCGGGATGGGAGGCGTCAACGAGTTCGACAACCGCATCATCATCCCGATCACCACGGCGATGCGGCGGGTGATGAATGTCGACTACGTTGGGGCCATCCGAATCATCACGAAGGACGCGGCGATGATGCCCGAACAGGCGAAAGCAATTCGCAAGCTGATCCACGACCGCCATCATATCATGCCACCCGAGGAAGACGATTTCCGCATTATCTCGCCCATGGCCATTGCCGAAATGGTCCGGGGCACGTCGGGGACGATTTCGAAGCTGTTGATCGCGCTTGCCGCGCTGAGTCTGCTGGTGGGCGGCGTGGTATTGATGAACATCCTGTTGATCTCCGTTGCCGAGCGGACCGGCGAGATCGGGCTGCGCCGCGCGGTGGGGGCGACTCGCCGCGACATTTTCACCCAGTTCCTCACCGAGTCGCTCGCCGTGACGCTGTTGGGCATGGTACTGGGCAGTCTTCTGGGGTTGGGCATTGCCGCATTGCTGCCCCGCTTCACGCCCATCGGGGCGGTTGCCTCCTGGGAGCCGCTTGCGCTGGCGCTGGCGTTCGCGCTGGCGGTCGGCACGTTCTTCGGCGTCCAGCCCGCGCGGCGGGCGGCCAGGCTGCGCCCGGTCGAGGCATTGCGTTAGGTGTACGCGAGTGGCTCGTTTAAACGCCGGCCCCGCGGGGCGCGCGCCCGCGCGCGGGGGGCTTTCAGACGCAAACGCGGCCCGCTGGGCCCGCGGTTAAACGACGATATTCCCACCTCCCGCCGCAAGGAGAACGGCTGCGGTGAAACTGTCCAGAAATCTTGCCCTGTCGTGCGAAATCCTCGCCGCGCACAAGCTGCGGACCTTGCTCAGCGTGACCGGCATCGTGGTCAGCATCGCCACGGTCGTGCTCATGGTTTCTGCCGGCAAGGGCGCGGAGAAGAAGATCCTCGACCGTATCCGCGACATGGGCACAAACCTGATCGTGGTCAATGCCGGCCAGACACGGATCGTCGCCGGCCGGCAGCGGCAGACGTCGGTAGTTACCACGCTGGTGACCGACGACGCGGCGGCGATTGCGTCGCAGTGCTCCTCGGTGAAACGCGCGGCGCCGGCCGTCACCAAGAAACTCTCAGTTCGCTGGGAGGACCAGAACGCCAATACCAACATCATCGGCATCACGCCCGAGGGCTTTCGCGTCCGCAATATCGCCATGGCCGCCGGACGCGTGTTCGACATGGACGAGGATCGTGCCCGCCGGCGCGTGGCGGTGCTGGGGCCGACGGCAGCGGCGAACCTGTTTGGCCGGACCGACCCGGTGGGGCTCCAGGTCCGCATCGGCCGAGTCCCTTTCGAGGTGATCGGACTGGCCGAGTCCAAGGGGATGGACGCCAACGGCGTGGATCAGGACGACCTGATCCTTGTACCCCTGGGCTCGGCGATGCGGCGACTGTTCAACGTGGACTACATCGACACGATCTACGCTCAGGCCGAGAGCGCCGAGGCACTCGATCGCGCCGAAGCAGAAATCCGGCAGCTCCTCCGGCAACGGCACCGCCTGCGTGACAAGCCCGATGACTTCACGATCCAGAATCAAGCCACGCTGCTGGCCGCCGAGCGCGAGGCGGCGCAGGCGATGACGCTCTTGATCGGCAGCGTCGCGGCGATTTCGCTCGTCGTCGGTGGCATCGGCATCCTTGCGGTGATGCTCATCGCCGTGCGGGAGCGGACCCCGGAGATCGGCCTGCGGCGGGCTCTCGGGGCAACCCGCCGGGACATCCGGCTCCAATTCCTTCTTGAATCGGGCCTGCTCGCCGGATCGGGCGGCGTGATCGGCGTCGTGGGGGGAGTCGCTGCCGCGGTCGCCGTCTCGCACCTCGGATACTTCGAAACAATTGTTTCCTGGCCGGCAGCGCTTGCGGGATTCGGCTTCTCCGTCGCCGTCGGGTTGGTGTTCGGCATTTACCCTGCCGTGCGGGCCGCGGCGCTGGAGCCGATCGAGGCGCTGCGGGCAGAATGACGACTCAAACAAAGCCTTGCCGCAACCCAGCCTGTTTTCGGCACTCGCACGGGCTTCCCGTCTGATACATGATTCGGGAATAGAGTGGATGATCATGGAACTGCCAGCCATTGAAGCACGAAACCTGACCAGCGGCTTCAGCGACATCCTGGCGGTGAACGCTGTCGACTTCGACGTGCGCGAGCACCGACTTGAGCGGAGTGGTGTGGTGGCAGGTGTTTCTCGCGGTCGTGCTCATCGCCGTCAGCTCGACATTTCTCGGGCTGTTCATCGCCGTCTCGGTGAGCGAAGTGTTCGAGGCCCAGACGTTTTCGAATTTCTTTCGCTTTCCGATGGTTTTTCTCTGCGGGCTCTTCTTCCCGGTCGAGATGCTGCCTCTCCTGCTACGGCCGCTGTCCTACGCGGTTCCCTTGACTTACGGGGCCGACGTGCTCCACGAGGCCGTGAACCAAAGCGGCCATCTTCCCCTGTTCGTAAGTTTCGCGGCCTTGGCCGGGTTCTGTGCAATCTTGTTTTTCGTGAGCCTGCGAAACGTCCGGAAGCGATGGATTTCATAGTTCAGTAGTCGGAAGTTTCAGGAAATTGGGATTGATGAGCGCAAGGAGTTACCGGTAAACAACTTGGGTTGACCACCAAGTCGCTTTACGGGAGGGACCCCC
Source organism: Thermoguttaceae bacterium (assembly GCA_040768665.1). Lineage (GTDB taxonomy): Bacteria > Planctomycetota > Planctomycetia > Pirellulales > Thermoguttaceae > JABWBD01. Next base: position 138,801 of record JAXGMN010000031.1, on the reverse strand, counting down.
AATGCGCTCACAAAAGCAGTATATCGTCACCAAGACAGAGGTCTACGGCTATGCCAACGATTGGCTGGAGACAGCCTTGCACATGGAGTATAGCGGGTACAAATGCACGACTTCGGCCCTGCTTTCGATCCTCCTGATCGCAGCCGCCCGGGTGGTTTCCGTATTCGCGGCCTGCCGGGACCTGGCCGACGCGCCGTCCTCCCGCGCAGTGTACAACGCGCTGTTGGCTACGCTGCCTCACCGGCGGGAACTCCAAAAGCGCCTGAACAACTGCCTGTGCCACAAATTGCCCAAGGCGTTGTTTCGCAAGTCGCGCGTGGTGGCCATCGACCTCACTCTCATTCCCTATCACGGCCAACCGGCCTTCGATCTGAAGGAGATCTTTCGCGGGAAACCCAAGTCGGGAACCACCCACTTCCACGCTTACGCTACAGCAGCGGTCGTCCACAAGGGATACCGGTATACGATCGCCATCCTCGCCGTCGAATACGGGACGGGCATGAAAGAGGTCGTCCAGACGCTGATGCAGATGATCCGCAAGCAAGGGATCAACACCCGGTATTTGCTGCTGGACAAGGGGTTTTACAGCGTTTCCGTGCTTTCGTACCTCAAGCGCGTCAAGCTCGGATACATTGTTCCCATCATTGTGCGTGGACGCAAGAAGAAGGATCCCAAGGCGCCCGTGACGGGCATGCGGGCTTTGCTGAAAAAGAAGAATGGCTATTACCGCGAAACGATCGAAGGCCAAGATGGAAAACGGAAGAAGGCCAAACTGGAGATTCGCGTCTGCGTGGCGAGCAAGGACTACGAGGAGGAGAAAACAGGGAAGAAGCGTCGCAAGAAGCTGTTGTTCGCGATTTCGGGAATCCGCCGAACGTGGAAGGATATCCGAGAATTCTACCGCAAGCGCTTTGGCATCGAGACCACCTATCGACAGATGAACGAAGCTCGTATCAAGACGTGTTCGCGCGATCCTCGCATCCGACTGCTGTTTGTGGGAATCGCGTTGGTCCTGCGAAACGTCTGGGTCTGGCTTCACTTTCGGTTTGCCAAGAACAAGTACAGCGAAGAGCCCGAGTTGTTCCTCGAATTGCTGCGCTTCGGCGAGATGCTACTCTGGATCACGGAGGTCGTGCAAAAGGCCCTCGGCGCCGAGAAAACACTCGGCATCGATCTTGAGACCTACCAACGAGTTACGGCGAGGCGTTGAAACTTGCCAAACTTCCGACTACTGTAGTTGGATGTGCAGTGCCAGTATAATATCTGTAGGCGCTGGCTCGTTGGTGCTTGCCCTCACGGTTTCGTCACGCCCTGACCAATTCGATCCCCTCGCCTGTGCCCAGATTGCGCGAGTACTGCCGGTGAGATGGATCGTTCCAGTGTTCGTGGACCCCCAGGCTTGCCAGCGCACCGTTGTCGCCGGCCGGCGCGTAGCGCGTGCCGGAGGGCGATTTCTGGGATAGTGACGCCTCGTGGAGGTAGTTGTCCACGGCGCCGATCATTTTGACTTGGGTCTCTTCCGCCCCGCAAAAGTCGACGGCCACCGATTCGATCGCTACGGGGTCTTGCGACGCCAAGAGACTTGCCGTCCAACGGCCGCCAAAAGGCGGCGACTGCCACTCTTGCGGCAGCACCGACTGGTGGGGACTGGCATAGAGGCCGTCGATCAGGTAGAGAATCGTCTTGCCGCCGAGGTGGCGGTGCCCCATGATGTCCACCAGGGCATTGTACGTGGCCATGGGCCGTTTGCTGGTGGTGATCGATCCGTGGAGATGGCTGGGGTTCCAGCCCATATGCGGGTCCTTTGGCCCGGTGTCTTCGCGCCAAACCGAGCCAAAGTGGTTCTTGGCGCAGAGCGTCACGCCCGCCAGGCTGTGTCCTTTCAGCACGGCCGCGTTGATCAGATACGTCGCCCCGGTGACACACTCGGGCAGACACGTGTTGCCGTGCGACGGTGTCGTGGGATCGCCGAAGTAGAGCGCGGCCCGCCGGTCGGGCTGGACCTTGAAACGGCCCTCGCCTCCGTCGCGGTCCTCAAATCGCACGGCGGGAAACTCCCCGTGGCACGGGTCGAAGATCGAATCGGGAACGAAGCGGGAGGCGTCGTAGAAGACCAGGTCGGTCTCTCTCACACCCGCCTGGCGAACAAGTTGCCGCAGCAGCGCGATGGTCAATTGCGGCGTGTTGTAGAACCCTTGCGTGGGGTCGCCCCGCCGTTTGCAGCAGTTCAGGTTGAGCTTCACGGCGATCTTTTCGCCTGGCTGATATCCGGCGCTGCCTCGCCCTCGCAACTCGTTGAAGTGCTGGAAGAGACGTCGCCAGGCCTGCGAGTCGGTTTTGGCGCCGGTGAGTGCTCGGAGCGTCTGGCTGAGCATGCGGTCGGCCACCGCGGGATCGGTGAATCGGTCCTCGTACCAGCCGCCAGCCTGAACATTGCCATCCCACGTCGCGACCGCGGGATCGTGGGTCCAGGCAACGCGTCCGGGAAAAATGCCCTTGGCCACCCCGATCGGCCGGTTCGCCGGTTCTGCCCGACTCCATCGAAGCGGGGTCGGGTCGGCGGGACTGGTCGATTCGCTCGCCCATGCCGCCCTCAATACCGGCACTGGTATTGCGGACGACAAGGCGCAACACGTGCCAGCAGCCATCGTTTTTCTGAGAAACTCGCGGCGGCTCATAGGTATCTCCTGACTCTCACGAGTGCCGATTGGCCCAAAACGGCAGCCGGTTTCCGGCCACTAATCGATTGTCGTTTGTGGGCACGATTCATGCAACGGATTGATGAAACCAACTGCTTGCTCCTCCAAGGACTTCCACGGCAGAAGCGGCATCGCCGCGACCGCGGACTTCACCATACAGACCGATTGATTCGCGGGACAGGTGATCCAGGCGATCAACAAAGCCGGCCTTCGCTTGCCACTTCCCACGCAACGCAAGACGGTTGACTGCCAAATCGCTTGGATTTACCATGAAAACAGTGACTCAGTCCCGGCCTCCTGGGGGTTGGGGCTTCTTTTAGGCCGGTCGCCTTCGCTTGCGTATTCGGCCGCAGTCTTCGTGATTCATGGAAAAATGTCGAGCGAGTCGATTGGGCATGCACTGTGCTTCGCGGTTCTGGTCACCGCACTGGTCGCCGGCTGCAAAGAGGCCCCGCGCACGTACTCCGGATCGGCAAGCTGCCGCGACTGCCATGCATCGTTCTACGAGTTGTGGTCCACCTCCCATCACGGAAGAGCCTTGCAACCCTGGTCGGCCGATCTCGCTGCCGAACTTCCGCCACAAGGCGAGCCGATCGACATCGACGGTCACTCGTACCAGGCCGTCATTACGCCCGAGCGGGGATGCATTGTCGAAGACGGGCAGCGGGAATACGAAATCCTCTACGCGATGGGCGGGAAGAACTACTACAACTTCCTGACCCTGCTGGACCAGGGCCGGTTGCAAGTGCTGCCGGTGTTCTACAACGTCCAGAAAGACGCCTGGGAGAATACGACACAAAGCATGCTGCGTCACTTCGAAGGCGGCCTGCACGACACGCCCCTTCACTGGCGCGACTCCATGCTTACCTTTAATTCGGCGTGCTTCAGTTGCCATGTCAGCCAGCTTGAATCGAATTACGACGCCCAAACCAGGACCTATGCCACCACCTGGAACGAGGCGGGAATAAGCTGCGAATCGTGCCACGGGCCCGCCTCGGAGCATATCCGCGTATGCCGGGCGGCCCAGGGCGACCGTCCGCCGGAAGACCTGGAGCTTATCCGCTGGTGTGAGCTTACCGTCCAGCAGGGCAACGATTCGTGCTCGGTATGCCATACGAAAGGCGGGCCGCTCACCGCAGCGTTCGAAACCGGCGATCGCTACTGGGACCATTACGACCTGACCACCTTCGAGCACGTCGACTACTACCCGAGCGGCCACGATCTTGGCGAAAACTACACCCTCGGGAGCTGGCTGCTGAGCCCCTGTGTCAACCGTGGAAATCTCAGTTGCACGCACTGCCACACGTCGAGCGGGCGTTATCGTTTCCACGGCGAGCGGGCCAACCATGCGTGCCTGCCCTGCCATGCCGAGCGGGTCGAGAACGCCGCGGAGCATATCCATCATCCTGAGGGCGGAGCGACCGGCTGCGTCGATTGCCACATGGCGATGCACTCGTTCGGCGGCATGAATCAATCCGACCATTCCATGCGCCCGCCGCTGCCCAACCTGAGCATCGCCGTCGGTGCCCGCAACGCCTGCACGCTGTGCCACACCGACCAGACCGATGCGTGGGCGCTTGAGCAAATCCGGTCGTGGCATCCCGATTTCGACCGGCATACAGCCCCGGAAATGCACCGTGCCTCGCTCGTCAAGGCGCTTCGGGAGGGCGACTGGGGGCAATTGCCGGCCGCGTTGGATTACGTGTCGGACTCGAAGTCCGATCCGCTGTTCGCAACCACTTTGATTCGCCTGCTACCTTCGCCCGGCAATTCGCGCCAGAGCGCCGTGCTTCGGGAGCGCGTCGTCGGCGCGTCTCATCCGCTCGTGCGCGCCGCGGCCGCAGGCGGGCTCGATGCCGACCAAAATCCGGCTGATCGGCAGCCCCTTTTCGACGCGCTGTCCGACGAATACCGCCTGGTCCGGGTCCGTGCCGCCGAGCGGCTTGCCGCCTTGCCGGAAACGGAGATCGACGAGAAGCATCGGGCGGCGCTGGCGTCCGCTACGCAGGAGATGTGGGATGCGTTCAACCTGCGGCTGGACCACTGGGGTTCCCATTTCAACATCGGCAATATTCTCATGCGGCAGAAGCGTTACGAGCAGGCGGCTGCCCGATACGACCGCGCGCACGAGTTGCGCGGCGATATCGCGCCGCCGTTGGTCAATGCCGCGATGGCCTTAGCCGCACTGAACCAACTCGACGAGGCAGAGGTGCGGCTGCGGAAAGCCACGACTCTGCCCGAACCCTCCGCCGAGGCATACTTCAATTTGGGGCTGCTGCTGGCCGAACAGGACCGAGCCGCCGATGCGGAATCCGCGCTTCGTAAATGCCTGGAAATCGACCCGGCAAACCATGTAGCCGCGTGCAATCTGGCCATTCTGCTCGCCGGGCGCGACTACCCCGAAACCTTCCGCCTGTTGCGGCAGGCCGTCGAAGCCGATCCGTACAATTCTCGGTACGTCCAAACCCTGGCCTACTACTACATCGAAACGGGGCAGTTCGATCAAGCGAAAGCGGTTGTCGAGCAGGCACTCGAACGCGGCCTCACCACCCCCGAGGTTCAAGTTCTCTACCGCCAACTCCAACGGTAATCATACGTCTCGTTGATCCCCAACAGGGCGATTTCGCATCCGCCGCAGGATGCCGCCCAGTACATGGCGAGTTTTCCCTTGCTTTTCTTGCCGCGCAAAGCGGCGTTGGCCGCAGCGAGTTCCGGTTGTATTTCGCTGTTTTCTGTCATGTGCGATCCTCCTCTGCTTCGGAAGTGCCGGCAGCGGTCTTGTAGTACAGTTTGCTCCCCGTGGAGGACGTTTCCACGAGTCGCTCGCCCATCAGCAATTCCAGGTACTTCACCGCCTCCGCACGATGAATTCCCAGCCCATCGGCGACGTCTTCCATCGAACAGGGACGGCGCCGGAGAAGGTCGAGGATTTCTTCCCGCCCCGCAGTCCCTCCGGCAGTCTCGGGACGGTGAAAATCGGCGATTGTCTCGGCGGGTGGATCAAAAGTCGCAGCGATTGCATGCAGCCGCTCCGGCGACACCCTGACGGCGTAACCTTCGGCCGGCGGGCGGGTCACGGTGTTCAACTGGACGCAGTCCGGCCGAATCTGCCGGATACAAGCGCGAAGACTTTCCAGTTCAGTCTCTAAAACGTTGTATCCGCCGACCAGCAGCACCTCGAGCCAGTACTCTCCCCGGAACTGCCGGCGGAAGGCGATCAGTCCCGCCAGCATTCGTTCGAACGAGATCGCTCCGTGAGGACGGTTGACCAGTCGAAACATCGTGGCGTCGCCCGCGTCCAGCGAGGGAACGACAAGATCCGCGCCCGCCAGTTCCCGCCGCAGTTCGTCCTGCCAGAGCAGCGAACCATTCGTAAGGACCGCCACCGGAACGTCGGTCATCGTTTTGATGCGATCGATCACGACATCCAAATGAGAGAAAAGCGTGGGTTCGCCGGAACCGCTCAGTGTGATGTAGTCGGGACGGGTTTCCAGTTTCTCCTTCAACTGGTCGAGCACGATGTCCAAATCGACCCACGGTTTCCGCTCGACGGTCTTCAAGGTCGTTCGGCCGAGTTGGCAGTAGATACAGTCGTAGCTGCACGTCTTGAAAGGGACGAGGTCGACGCCGAGCGACCGCCCCAGCCGGCGCGAAGGCACCGGACCGAACACGTGACGTTTCATAGCAGCCACCGCTCTTGAGTTGCCCTTTGTTTCATGCTGGACAGAATCATCTCGGCCGCACGCCGCCCGGAGAGAAGCATTCCGCCGAAGATCGGGCCCATGCGGGGACCGCTCAGGGCGGCCGCCACGCTCATGCCCGTGATCCACAGGCCGGGAAATACCTCCCCGACATGCTCGACGACGAAATTCTCACCGGCGGCCGCGTCCATAGGACCTTCCCCGAAGCCGCTCCCGGTCGGCGACAGGTTGTTCAACAGGTGCCGTTTGCGCAGCGCTTCGATCGCCACTGCCTCGTGGCCGGTCGCATCGACGACCGCGGAGGCGGCAAGGACAATCGGATCGACCGGCAGGGCGCCGGAAATCATCGTTCGATTGACCACGACGCCGGTGACCTGCCCTTCATGCACGCACAGGTCTTCCACAGTGGTCAGGTTCAACAGTGCCACGCCCGACCGCCTGGCCTGCCAGCACAGCCCCGAGGCCAGATCGATGGCGTCGACGGCATAGAGTCCGGCTCCTTTTGGTTCGACGGGGATCTCCAGGCCGTCCAGCATGGCGACCGCTTCTTCCTGGACGACGGCCACGTTCATTCCCATGCCGCCGCCCCAGATGCCGCCGCCGGGAGCGAGCCGCTTCTCCAGGACGGTAACCTTGACGTCCTGGCGCGCGAGAAACGTGGCTGCGACCAGGCCCGCCGGGCCGGCGCCGATGATCACCACGTCGCTGTGAAGCCGATCCAGAAGTCTTTCGTGGTACCCGGACAGGATGATTTCAGAAATCTTCGTTTCGTCGAGCCTAATCATGTCCATTCGTTCTAGCAGGCGAGGGAGTCTGCGGATCGTTCTGCATCGGTAGGGCGGCCGGTGATCGCCGGCTTGTCTTCTTCCGGCTCCAGTCTGGGGAGCATCCAAAGGAAATACGCGGCCGACGCAACGCCGGCAACGATGCCGATGATTGTGCCTAGCCGCGGGTTCAGCCCGAACCCCACGTCCTCGACCAGGATATAGGTGGTGGTGACGATGGTCATGAACACGGCCGGACCGAAGGCGAGCCACCAACGGGTCCGCCGCCGGGCGAGAAAAACAGCACCGCACCAAAGGGCCACGGCAGCCAGAGTCTGGTTGGCCCAGCCGAAATACCGCCAGATGATGGCGAAGTTCACGAAGTTCAGCGCCAGAGAAAGTGCGAACAGGGGAATGGCCAGCTTGTAGCGGTTGACGATCCGTCCTTGGGGAACGCGAAAATAGTCGGCGAGAATCAGCCGGCCGACCCGGAAGGCCGTATCGCCGGAAGTAATCGGCAGCACGACCACACCCAACACTGCGAGAAACCCGCCCGCCAGCCCCATCGTCGCTACGCACGTATTATGGACCACGGCGCCGGGCCCCCCGGCGGCGAGCGCCGCCGCGAGTCCTTCGCTGCCACCGTGGAAGCCCAAGGCGGCCGCAGACCAGACGAGCGCGATCACCCCTTCGGAAATCATCGCCCCGTAGAACACCAGACGCATGTGTTTTTCGCTCTTGAGGCACCGCGCCATCAAGGGGCTTTGGGTGGCGTGGAAGCCGCTCACCGCCCCGCAACTGACGGTGATGAAAATCAGCGGCCAGGCTGGAAGCTGCTTGGGGTGCAAATTGGCGAGTGTGAAGGACGGCACAGGGATCCCGCCGGTGAGCAGGGCGAATCCAAGCCCCGCGACCATGACCAGCAGCGCCAGAGCGAAGAACGGGTAGAAACGCCCGATGATGGTATCGATGGCGAGCAGCGTGGCAAAGATGTAGTAGACATAGATTACCAACATCACGACCCACAGCCATGCGGACAACCCGAATATGGAAGACTGGAGCCACGAGGCTGCGGCGGGACCGAACCACGGGCCGACGGTCTCCGCCGGGAGAAGTTCGACCACCAGCAGTGCCGGCCCTTTCACGAAGACCGTTCCCACCAGCAGCATGAGCAGGAGAATAAAGAACGTCGAGACGTGCCTGGCGGCCGTACCCAGGTAGTGGCCGATGAGGTCGGGCAGTCCGGCTCCATCGTTGCGGATCGACATGGCGCCGACCAGGAAGTCGTGCACCGCTCCACCCAGGATGCAACCGAACACGACCCACAGAAACACCTGCGGCCCCCACAGGGCGCCCAGGATCGGTCCGAAGACCGGCCCCAGCCCGGCGATGTTCAGGAGTTGGACCAGGTACACCCGCCACGTGGACATGGCGACGTAGTCGACCCCGTCGGCACGGGCGACCGCGGGCGTGATCCGGTCAGGATCGGGCTTCACCGTGGATTGAGTCAGCCGCCCATAGAAAACATAGCCGGCGCCAAGCAACAGCAGTCCGCCGAGAAAAGCGGCCATTCCAGGCTCCTCATCGTGGCATCATGTGGCAAACCGATTATTGTCGCTCCTTCTCGCAACGCGGTCAATCTGACGGTGAGACAACGTCAACCGGCCTCGAATTCGAACCGCGCTCCGGTATGGCAGGATACACACCGGCCCGGCAGTGCATTCCACAAAGCGGCGATGGCAGCAATTCCCGTGCAGTGGGCGGGTCCGAGACGTTGAATTTCAAGCTTGTGAAATTCTTCGATCGTGCGGTCGACCCGCTCCGCGGATGCGCCTACCAGGTGCATCCCGCCGAACACGGCGTGGATCGGGCGGTTGTTGGTCAGTCGGCGTATGTAGTGGAGTGTGTTGATCACGCCCGAATGGGCGCAGCCCAAGAGCACCACCGTGCCGGCGGCGGAGTCGAAGAAGACCGACTGGTCATCTTCGAGCGGGTCCGGCCTCTTGCCTTCGGCGTCGAGGAAGAAATCGCCCCCGGTGGTCTCGAAATCGGTGATTCGCGGAACGGGGCCCGTCACGAACAGCCCGGGAGCCACGGAAGTCGGCTCACGGGTCTCCACCAGTCGCTCGGCATGTTCCCGCACGGCGCGCTTGGCAGGGAACGGGATGCCGATATCTCGACTCTTCCCTTGGGAGTGGACCATGAACTTCGACTCCAGCGCCGCGGGATGCGCGTAAACCGGCACCGGCGATTTGGTTCGTAATGCCTCGGCAAGCCCGCCGGTATGATCGAAGTGGCCGTGGCTGAGGACTACGGCATCGGTGTCGCGCAACGCAGTGCCCAGGCGATAGGCATTGTGCACCAACACCCCACCCTGGCCAGTGTCGAACAGCACTCGCCGCGAGTCGATTTCGATCCAGTAGGCCAGCCCGTGCTCGGCGAGCAGTCCGGGGCTATAGGCCGTGTTCTCTACCAGTACGGTCACGCGAGTGGTTGTCATGGATTTCAATGTCGCTTCTGGTAATGGGGAAGGCTTGTTTAACCTCAGTGCCGAACGGGCCGCGCGCGAACGAGCGAGCAGGATTGGCACCCCTCGCAACGCGACCAATAAGGTTCGTACGACGCACCGACGCGCGGCCCGTTGGGCACTGCGGTTAAACGATGATTGGACTACATCCTGGCACCTACATGGAGGCTTTCAGGAGCTTGGAGGCGGCCAGAATCCGGCCAACGATGCCGCTAAATGCCTTCGCCGCCTCGCTCTCTTCAAAGCGGTGAATGTAAGGCACACCGGAATCCCCGCACTCGACAATCTGCGGGTCAATGGGGACACGGCCCAGGAAAGGAATTCCCATCTCGACGGCAAGTGATTCTCCGCCCCCGCTCTTGAACAAATCAACGTGGCCGCCGCAGTGCGGGCAGACCATGCCGCTCATGTTTTCAATAAGCCCGACCACCGGCAACGAGACTTTTTCGCAGAACGACACCGATCGACGCACGTCTGCGATGGCCAGATCCTGAGGCGTAGTGACCACAATCGCTCCCGCCGGCTGTCCGATGAGTTGGGCGACCGATAGCGGTTCGTCGCCGGTCCCCGGAGGCGAATCGACAACCAGATAGTCCAACTCTCCCCATCCCACGTCCTTCAAGAACTGTCGGATGACGTTGTACTTCATCGGCCCTCGCCAGATTACCGGCGCCCGATCGCTTTCCAAGAGGAAGCCGATCGACATGACCTTGAGCGTGCCGATTTCCAGCGGAACGATCTCCGATTCATGCATCGAAAGGCGGCCCCCGTCGAGGCCCATCAGCTTAGGGATGCTCGGGCCGTGGGCGGCGCCGGCCCCCACACCCACCCGCGTGCCCCCCCCCCCGCGCGCCGCTGCGAGGTTGGCCGCGACGGTGCTCTTCCCAACACCACCCTTGCCCGAGAGCACCACGAGCTTGTAGCCGATCTGGCACATCCGCCGGGCCAGCGCCTGCCGTTCGGCGAATTCCTGCTCCGACTCGCCCGCCTGTTTCTGCTTCGATGAGCAAGTCTCTTTCGAACAGTCCTTGCACTGGGGCGATCCGCCGGACTTGGCCCGCGAGTAGAAGTCGCCGATAGCCGCCCTGAGTGTGTTGGCCGCCAGCAGGGCGCAATGTTCCGACTCCTTCGGCAGCCCGCCCAGCGCTTCGAGGATGTCTTTCTGCTCGATCAGCAACGCTTCCTCGAGCGGTTTTCCGACTGCACATTCGGTTGCCATGCTGCCGGCGGCCCGTGACGGGCCGCAGCCGGTGGTCGTGAATCCGATCTTGGCAACCCGTCCATCGGCCACCTGGAGCCAGAACTCCATCGTGTCGCCGCAGGGGCCGGTGATGCGGGCCCGGCCGTTGAACTGGGCCAGCGGACCGTAGTTGCGGGGACGCTCAAACCGATCGAGACATTCCAGAGAGAACGGTTCGTGGAGACTCATTTTTGTTACCCGGACAGAGTCGCACTTTGGCAAGCCGCAACGGCACGGCGGCTGCATAATAGAAAAAACGCATAGAGCGTGCCGAATGCTGGTCTGGCAGGCATTCGGCGCGCAAAGTCAATCCCAGCAAGCGTTTGCAGATCTACGGGCGGGACGATTCACCAGAGGATCTGCCGCGGAGTGCAAGGAAGCGAGTATGCAGACAATCGCAAAATGCGATAGAATGAATGTTGGTCAAGATTCGTTCCACCTCACCCGAGGCTCCCTGTTCGATTATGGTTGATTCGATCACCCCCCTAGCACCGGTAGAAACCCGCGACGTCGTCCTAGACTCGGTCGCCGATGGCGTATTTACCGTCGACGCCAACTGGCGGATCACGTCGTTCAATCGAGCCGCCGAGCAGATCACCGGGGTGCCACGCGCCGTCGCGATCGGACAGCGGTGTTGCGATGTGTTCCGCGCAAGCATCTGTGAGAGCCAGTGCGCATTGAAGCAGACCCTCATCGGCGGCCAGCCCGTCGTCGGAAAGCCGGTCTATATCGTCACCGCCGACGGCCAGCGGATTCCGATCAGCATTTCCACGGCCATCCTCCGCGACGCCAACGGCGAAACGATCGGAGGCGTCGAGACGTTTCGCGATCTGAGCATGGTGGAGCAACTCCGCAAGGAGCTTCACGAGAAGTACACCTTCGCCGACATCATCGGCCGCAGTGCGGCCATGCGGCGGCTGTTCGACATCCTCCCCGAGATCGCCGACAGCCCCAGCACGGTCCTGATCGACGGGGCCAGCGGCACCGGCAAGGAGTTGTTCGCCCGCGCAATCCACGACCTGTCGCCGCGCCGGGACGGCCCGTTCATTGCCATCAACTGCGGCGCGCTGCCCGACACGCTGCTGGAATCGGAGCTTTTCGGCTACAAGGCGGGCGCGTTTACCGACGCTCGCCACGACAAGCCGGGGCGTTTCGCCCTGGCCGATGGCGGGACGATTTTTCTCGACGAGATCGGCGACATCTCTCCCGCCATGCAGTGCAAGCTGCTCCGCGCGGTGCAGTACCGCACGTTCGAGCCCTTGGGCTCCGTCGAGCCGGTGAAGGTGAACGTCCGCGTGATCGCCGCGACGAACAAGGACCTCGGGCAACTGGTGCGGGAGGGCTCGTTCCGCGAGGATTTCTACTATCGCATCAACGTGATCCGACTTGCATTGCCGACGCTGGCGACCCGCCGCGAAGATGTTCCGCTCTTGGTGGAGCACTTCATCGGGAAGTTCAATCACCTGCAGGAGAAGAATCTCGCCGGTGTGTCGGATGAAGTGATGGCAATCCTGCTGGAGCACGACTGGCCGGGCAACGTCCGCGAGTTGGAGAACGTCATCGAGCACGCCTTCGTCCTCTGCCGCGGCGGATTGATCCAGACACAGCACTTGCCGCCATCGCTCCGCCGCGACTCCGGCGCCGAGCAGCCTGCCGGCAAGTGCGGGCTGACGCTGGAGGATCTCGAGCGGATGCACATTATTGAGACATTGCGGCGGCTCGACGGCAACCGCCTCCGGGCAGCCAAAGAGCTGGGCATCCATCCCAGCACGCTCTTCCGAAAACTCAAGGCGCTCAACATCGAACCGCCTGAGCAGGATGGGCGGAAACGGAGCGCCGGGAAATGATCCCCACACGGCGACTCATCGCCTTTGCTGAGCAGGGCCATCCCGCTGCGGTCGCCTCATTCGGGCATCCGTCGCTCAAGCGCGTCTCGCAGGGCGGTGTCGACATGCCGGACACTGCGTGGCATAATGCGGGCGTTGTGAGTTGCTATCCAGGGACCAGCTCGCAGGGACTGCCAAACGCAAGCTCGATCCGAAGGGAGACCATCATGCCAATGGCGCAGTTTCGCAAGAAACGGGTACAAGAAGAATATTTGAGAACCGATTTCAATGCTTCTCGATGGTGCCGGATTTCTCGGCCGGCGGAGACGATAGTTTCGGTTCTGAAATGCTCTGTTTTCATTGCGCGGCGACTGCTCGGTTCCGTGGCGGTCTCGATGGCCCTGGCGATCACATGCGGCTCGCTTGCTGCAGATTGGCCCGCCTACCGGCACGACCTGGCCCGCAGCGGTGTCACCGAGGAGACCCTCGCCACGCCGCTCCACCGGCAGTGGCGCCATGCCTCGCGCCATGCTCCCAGGCCCGCCTGGCCGGAGCCGGGGCGAGAGCTCAACCGGCTGGCCTTTGACCACGCGTATGAGGTCGTGGCCGCCGAAGGGCTGGCCTTCTTCGGCTCATCGGCCGACCACAAGGTCTACGCACTGGACCTCGCGACCGGACAGACGCGGTGGTCGTTTTTCACCGAAGGCCCGGTCCGCTTCGCGCCGGCGATCGAAAGGGGCCGAGTGTTCGTAGCTTCCGACGATGGCTGCCTCTACTGCCTCTCCGCCGCCGACGGCCGGCTCCTCTGGCGGTTTCGCGGCGGGCTCCGCAACGAACGGATCATCGGCAATGGACAATTGATCTCGCGATGGCCGCTTCGCACCGGCGTCGCCGTCGAGTCGGGGCTCGTCTACTTCACCGCGGGCATGTGGCCCAACGAAGGCGTCTGGCTCTATGCCTTGAAGGCCAACGACGGACAGATCGTCTGGCAAAACCAGACCAGCGGCAGCGACTATATCGCGCAGCCCCATCCGCCGGCGTGTGCCGTTTCCGGCGTCGCGCCGCAGGGATACCTGCTGGGGCACCCGGGGCAGCTCTTTGTGCCGACCGGGCGGAATGTGGCGGCGGCGTTCGACCGCGAAAAAGGCGATCTCGTCTATTACAACAGCCGCCCGACCACATGGGGCGACCGCTGGGGCGGATCTTGGCACATGCTGGCCGAGGGGCTGTTGTTCGGCTGGCGGTGCCATGTCGGCCCCGATATCGACGTGCAGTTGGGCGAATACGCGCCCGACAAGAACGACGGCATGGTCGCCTTCGACGCCCAGACGGGCAGCGTCCGCCGCGATTTCCCCGGAAAGCTCTGCACAGTGGCTCACGGCGGCAATCTTTATGCTTCCGGCAGCGGTTCGGTGACGGCCTACGACTTCACCGCGTGGGCAGGCGGCGCCAAGGTGCAAGACTGCACCCGCTGGGAGACTCCCCACGGCCGCACCTATGCCATGATCCTGGCCGGCAACCTGCTCGTGACCGGCGGGCAAGACACGGTGACGGCGATCGACACCCAAAACGGTCGCGCCGTCTGGGAGGACAAGCTCGACGGTCAGGCTCGCAGCCTGGCCGTCGCCGACGGCCGCCTGCTGGTGAGCACGACCGCGGGCACGATCTTCTGCTACGGCGCCCAGCCTCAGCAGCAATCATCGGCTGAGTCGCCCTCGGAGGAGGCTGCGCGGCTCACAAAGAACGAGCCGGAGGCTGCGGCAGCAGATCTCGCCGAGGCGATCCTCCAGCGGAGTGGAAAACGAGCCGGATATTGCCTGGCAGTGGGTGCGGGCGACGGGCGTCTGCTCGCGGAACTGGCTCGCCGCTCGGAGTTGAACATCGCCTGTGTCGAGCCGGATGCCGCCAAGGTGGCCTCGTCGCGCCAAGCGCTGGATGCCGCAGGATGGCACGGAGTCCGTGTCACCGTGCAGCAGGGAACGCTCGGCAACCCGGTCTATCCGGATTATTTTGCCGACCTTGTGGTGCTGCCGGATGCGGCGGCCGAGGATGATGAGCTGTCGGTCGCCGAGGTGTATCGTGTGTTGCGGCCGCATGGCGGGACGGCATGCTTCGCCCGCGGCGGCTCTGCAGACAGGGCGGATCGGATCCGGCGGCGGCTGGCCGAGGCCAAGATTCCCGCCGGCGAGGTCTCGGTAGACGGGGATTGGGTGCAGGTCACCCGTGCCGCCTTGCCCGGAGAGGGCGACTGGACGCATCAATACGCCGACGCCGCCAAGAGCGGCTGCAGCCCGGACCAGCGCGTGCGACTTCCGCTGAAGCTACTCTGGTTCGGCGAGCCCGGCCCCGAGTGGCTGATCTCGCGGCACTGGAAAGGGCCGGCCCCGCTGTGTGTCGCCGGGCGGATGTTCATCGCGGGCCAGCGGAGCCTGATGGCCGTTGATGCCTACAACGGACGGCTGCTGTGGCGGCGCGATCTGCCAAAAGTCGGCCGTTACCCGGTAACCACCACCGGAAGCAACATCGCCGCCGACGACCAGAATGTCTATTTGGTGGTCGACGATGCCTGCCTCCGTCTCGATGCGGAGTCGGGCGAGACAGTCCAGACGTATCCACTGCCGCCGAACGCGGAGGCGCCGGCCAAGAAGGGTGGTTCGCCTCGAACGTGGAGCTACCTGGCTGTGAGTCCTCGCGGGGTGCTCGGAGGAGAGGGCAGCCAACAGGCCAGCGACCGGCTCTTCCTTCTCGACCGAGACGGCGCCCTTCGGTGGACCTACACGGCAGCCGCCACCATCAGCAATAACGCGGTCTGCCTGGTGGGCGACCTCGTCTGTCTGATCGACGCGACCACGCCTCAGTCGATCAGCCGGGCGAAGCAGCGCGGCGAACCGCTCGACGCGACCTGGCGGCTGGTGGCGTTGAACGCCGATACCGGCCAACCGGTCTGGGAGACGGAAGAAGCGATCTCGGGACGGACCGAGTTGTGGTCTTCCCAGGGCGTGCTTCTCGCGACCGGTGGAAACGGGATGACCGGTTACGAAGCGGCCACCGGCAAGTTGCTCTACGACCGGCCCGTGCGGATGGCTAGGTTCCCCGTTCTCGTCGGCGACACGATCTACGGTGAACCGATGGCCTACGACCTGGCCACCGGCGATGCCAAACGGCGAAAGAATCCTTTTACCGATGCCGAGGTTGCTTGGGATTTCTCGCGTTCGTACGGCTGCGGTTCGATATCCGCGGCACCCAATCTGCTTATGTTCCGTTCCGGAACGCTAGGCATGTACGACCTGGCGGACGATACGGGTGTTCACAACTTCGGCGGCGTCCGCGCGGGCTGCCACGTGAACGCCATCGCTGCCGGCGGGCTGCTGCTGATGCCACCGGCCGACGCCGCCTGCACGTGCTCGTACTGCTACCAGACGACCGTCGCCCTCGCCCCTGCCGGCAGGCAAGAGAATTGGTCCGTGTTCTACAATCGTCTGCCGACCACCTCGGTCAAGCAAGTCGCTCTGAACCTCGGTGCGCCGGGCGACCAGCGCGACGCCGAGGGTAAGCTCTGGTTGGCGGCGCCCCGCCCGAAAACGCCTGCCGCCCGAACCGATATCGCCGTGCCCTTCCGGTTCGACAGTTCCGAAGGCTTTGGGACGTACCGCGTCAATGCCGATGCGGTCCCTGTTGCCGGCAGCGATTGCCCCTGGATTTATACCAGTGGATTGAACGGGCCCCTGCGGGCCGAACTCGACCTGGAAATCCTGGACCAAGGGATCAGCGCTTGGCCGGTGGACGGCGCCCCAAGCGTGGACGGCTCTGCCGACGAGCCTTGCTGGGACGGCTACAAGGCGATCGCCCTGGACGGCGGCGCCTCGGTCACCCTGAGGCATGACGCCGAGAACCTCTATCTTGCTTACAAGAAGCCCGCCAGCGCAAGCACACCCTGGAAGAAAAGCACGGCGGGCGACGACGCGCCGGTATGGAAAGACGACGCCTTCGAGCTTTATCTGGCGCCCCTTCCCAAGGATCGCGATAAGCCGAGCCAAAGTTGCTTTCACCTGGGGGTGTCGGCGTCGGGGGCCCGTTACGATGCGCTTTGGCATTACGTCACGCCGGCCCTTCCGCGGTGCGATATCCCGCGGCTGGATGTTTCGGTCGACGGAGATGCGACCGATTGGGGCGACCGCGGACTGCGAGTCACATCGCTTCCCGGGCCGGACGGCAAGCTGCGCGCGGCCAGCGATCTCGACGCCGGCCTGCGGATCGGCTGGAACGAGCGAGGTCTGCTGCTGCTGGCCGAAGTGAACGACAACTCGGTCCGCCAGGCGCCCAGCCTGGCGACCCTCGACCAGGCCGATTGCATCGAACTACTGCTGACGCGCGAGCGGGGCAGCGATGAGGGCTATCGACTGGTGGCCGCGCCCGGAACCGACCCGACGCAGTCGACGGCGCGAACCCACTTCACCGACTACCGCAAGGACAAGCGGACGGAACTCTCGGTCGACGCCGCCGCGCGAAAAACCCCGCGGGGATACCAGATCGAACTCTGCCTGCCATGGAGCAATCTCGGCGCCGAGCCACAACTCGGCCGCGAGTTCGGCCTGCAGATCCTTGTCAACGACGACGACGGTCGCGGTGAGAAGTATCGCTTCCAGGCACTGTGGCACCCTGCGGGAGATCCCCGGAAGGACCCGCTTGCCTATCAGGTGTTCCGCCTCGCGGAGAAGCCGAGCGAGGCGATAACGTTCCACCGGGCGGCGAAGGCGGATTCGAGCGGGCTGTACGCGGCGGTGCCTCCGCATCCTTTCCCCGTTCCACTGCCGCCGCTGGGGGCGGAAGGGGAACGCGCGGAGTACGCGGGGGCGTGGTCCAGCGCCGTCCATGCCGACGAGCATCAATTCTCGGCCGAACTGGCGATCCCGTGGAAGACGTTGGCGATGGCCGGGCTGGCGCAAAACGACACGATGATCCGCGTGGGCGGCCGGGCGCCGATCGCCGCTCCACCTCAGCTCGGAAAAGGCTTTGAGCGGCTGATCGCGGTGCCGCCGGAAGAGGCCCAGGAGAGATCCCTGTCGGTGCGGCTCCACTTTGCCGAACTCGATGCTGCGGCGCCGGGCCAACGCGTCTTCGATGTCAAACTCCAGAACAAGGTCGTTTTGAAGGATTTCGATATTGTGAGAGAGGCGGGCGCAGCCAGGCGAGCTCTGGTCAAGCAGTTCGACGGCATCGTTGCGGCGAGGGCCCTCGTCGTGGAACTGGTGCCCCATGCAAAAACACCGGCGGCGGCCACGTCACCGGTCCTTTCGGGAATTGAGATTCTCTCCCCTTGAAGGCTTAGAGAAACAACAATCCGAACTAAGCCACCGAGAGTATTGCAATGTGCGACACCCTTGCCGAGCGTTGCGTTGCACAAAGCAATACTCTACGAACGCGCGAAAGCGACCACTTTTCACGCAACCTTATGAACGCCAATACCTTGCGGCGAGGATTTGCGAATCGCGCTGCAGCGGCATTGAGGTTGCTTTTCCCGCGATGCAATGAGAATCGCCCTTTCCACCGCCGACCACAGGATCTCGCCCGTCTTCGACGTGGCCGCCCGTTTGCTTGTCGTCGACATCGATGGCGACCGTGAGATCCAACGGACCGAGGTACTCCTGGAGGACGGGGCTTTGTCCGCGCGAGCCCGGCAGGTCGCGGATCTCTGTGTTCAGGTGCTCATCTGTGGCGCCATCTCCCGGCCGTTGGAGAGGATGCTCAGTTCTGCGGGCGTGCAGGTGCTCCCGCATACCTGCGGCGACGTTGAAGAGGTCCTCCATGCATTTGCCACAGGCCAACTCAACGAGGAAGCCTATGTCATGCCGGGTTGCTGCGGTCGCCGGCGGAGGTTCCGAGGTGGCCGGGAGTAGGAACCTGTCGCAAACCACTCCATGGACCACTGTCTCCAGGGGTGGCCAGATTCTCAATTCCCCTCGAAGTGTTTAATGCCAGGAAACCAGGATAACACATCATGAAAATCGCCGTCAGCTCACAGGGCCCCGACTTGGACAGCCCAGTGGACCCTCGATTCGGGCGAGCAAAGTACTTTCTGGTGGTCGACACCGAGACGGGCGAGCTCGTTGCGCATCCCAACGACGTCAATCTGAATGCGGTCCAGGGCGCCGGGATCCAGACCGGGCGGACCGTGATCCGCCTCGGAGTGGCCGCGGTCTTGACGGGCAACGTAGGGCCAAAAGCATTTGCCACGCTCGATGCCGGAAACATCCCTGTTTACACGGCACAGTCGGGCACGGTCCGCGAGGTCGTCGAGCAGTTCCGATCCGGCGCCTTGAAGCGGGCCGCCAATCCAAATGTCGAGGGACATTGGGCCTGAAGATGAAAACCTACCTCGACTGCATCCCCTGTTTTCTTCGCCAAGCCCTTGATTCGGCACGGGCCATCGGTGCCGATCCGTCCGTTCAGGAAGAAGTGGTCCGCCAGGTCCTGTCCGCCGCGGCGGAAATGGACCTGCGGCAATCGCCGCCGCTGATGGGTCAGCGGATCCATCGCTTGATCCGGGAGTTGACCGGACACCGCGATCCCTACCTGCGATTGAAACAGCGGTTCAACGACATGGCCCTGCGGTTGTTTCCCACGTGTTCAAACTGGGTCCGACATTCCGACAATCCTTTGCAGACCGCGCTGCGGCTGGCGATTGCCGGAAACGTGATCGATCTGGGCGTGAAGAGCGGGCTGGAGGACGGGGAGGTCCACCAAGCCATTTTCCAGGCCATCTCCGATCCGCTGGAAGGCGATTTCCAGGAATTCTCCCAGGCAGTCGCCGCGGCCGACGACATTCTCTACCTGGCGGACAACGCCGGAGAGATCGTTTTCGATCGGCTCCTCATCGAACAGATCGGCCCACAGAAGGTAACGCTTGTCGTCAAAGGGGGCCCCATCATCAACGACGCCACCCGAGCCGACGCCGAAGCAGCCGGTTTGACGGAGCTGGTCGAGGTTGTCGACAACGGCTCGGATGCCCCGGGCACCGTTTTTGAGGACTGCAGCAGCGAGTTTCAGGACCGTTTTGAGTCGGCAACACTCGTCCTTGCCAAGGGGCAGGGCAACTATGAAACGCTGAGCGACCGGCAGCGCGACATCTTCTTTGCCCTGAAGGTCAAGTGTCCGGTCATTGCAAGGGACCTCGAGTGTGCCATAGGCCGTATGGTCGTCCGCAGGTCTGCCGCTTCAAGATCGCAGACGGCACGTCGCAACGGGCAGGTTTCGCCTAAGGGGTCGGCGGCAAGCCCCCGACCAGTTCCGAGCAGAAAGGCCCTTTAATGCAGATTGCGATTGCCAGCGGCAAGGGAGGAACCGGCAAGACGACCGTGGCCACGAACCTGGCGTGGGTGGCCGCCCACCAGGGGCGATCGGTCGCTTATCTCGACTGCGACGTGGAAGAGCCCAATGGACACCTCTTCCTCCGGCCCGAGATCACCGACCGGCAAGCGGTTGTCGAGCGGGTCCCGCAGGTCGATCTCGACAAGTGCACCCGGTGCGGCCGATGCGGCGAGATCTGCCAGTACAGTGCGATCGTCTCGATCGGCAAGACGGTGCTCGTCTATCCCGATCTGTGTCACAGTTGCGGCGGATGCCGACTCGTCTGTCCCGTGGGCGCAATCGCCGAAGTGCCTGTCGAGATCGGCAGCCTTGAAACAGGGACCGCGGGCTCGATCCAGTTCGTCCAGGGCTCGCTGAAAATCGGCAAGGCGAGAGCCGTACCGGTAATCCAGGCCGTGAAGGCGGCTTCGCCGGATGTAGAGCTGATCATCCGCGACGCCCCGCCGGGGACGTCCTGCCCGGTGGTCGAATCGGTCCGCGGGGCCGACTTCGTCGTGCTGGTGACCGAGCCGACGCCGTTCGGTCTGCACGACCTGAGATTGGCCGTCGAAGTGATGCAGGTCATGAAGTTGCCGTGTGGAGTGGTGGTCAATCGGGCGGGCTTGCACGAAGGCTATGTCCGTTGGTTTTGCGGAGCGCGGCGAATTCCGATCCTGGCCGAGATCCCCGACGACCGCCGCCTGGCGGAAGCGTATTCGCAGGGTTTGCATGTCTGCGAGGCGTTGCCGGAGTACGAGAGCGTTTTTGCCGGCCTGCTGGAAGCGATTCTAACGCAGGCCCGGACCCAAGCGGCATGAGAGTTGGCATGGATCAAGAACGGGGACGGGCTCCGAGCCCCATCCCCGCAGAATGCACCGTGGACGCATCCGGGCGAGGCGCCTGTCCCCGTTTTTGATCCATAACAGAGAATCGAGGAGACACGATGCAGGAATTGGTTGTCATCAGCGGCAAAGGCGGCACGGGCAAGACCTCGTTCGTTGCCTCGTTCGCCGCGCTTGCCGAGCGGCTCGTCCTGGCCGACTGCGACGTGGACGCCGCGGATCTGCATCTCGTGTTGGCCCCGGAAATCGTGCGGCGCGAAAAGTTTTCCGGCGGCAGCCGGGCCCGGATTCGTCCAGGGCACTGCATCGCTTGTGGAAAATGTCTGGAACTCTGCCGTTTCGACGCTGTTGCGTTCGAAGGCCCGGGCAACGGGCGCGTGAGCAAAACCTACTCGATCGACCCGATTGCCTGCGAAGGCTGCGGCGTCTGCGCGTACTTCTGCCCCGAAAAAGCGATCGAATTCGGCCCGGTGGTCAATGGAGAGTGGTTCATTTCAACCACGCGCCACGGCCCGATGGTTCACGCCCGCCTCGGAGTGGCCGAGGAAAACTCCGGCAAGCTCGTCAGCCTGGTGCGGCGGGAGGCGAAACGCGTTGCTGCGGAGCAGAATCTTGAGTTGATTCTCGTCGACGGTTCGCCGGGGATCGGCTGCCCGGTCATCGCTTCGATCACCGGCGCCGATCTGGTGCTGGTGGTCACGGAACCGACGCCGAGCGGGCTGCACGATCTGAACCGCGTCGCGGAACTCACCCGCCACTTCGGCATCCCCACGTGGGTGGCCGTGAACAAGTGCGACTTGAACCTCGGCCTCTGCGACCGGATCGAAGGCCGGGCCGCGGCGCAGGGGTTCCATGTCGCCGGGCGCGTGCGGTACGATTCAACCGTCACAGACGCCCAGATCGCGACAAAATCCGTGGTGGAGCACAGCCCGCAATCGCCCGCTGCGGAAGATATCCGCCAGATCTGGAGGCAAATGGAGCATGTCCTGCGAGATCAGCAACAAGGCCGGCTGCGAGTGGTTTAAACCTTACGTGTGATGGGAGCAGTGGGTGAAGCGCAATTTGTTGCGACTGGGTGGAATGAATTCCACCCTACGTTGGTTGCGGACAACAGCGTGCGGAGTGGAGACGACTTTGGGTCACCGGGCTTGCCTGGCGCCTGATGTGGCATCGGGCCTGGTGCATCAGGCAAGGCCGGGCAAGCCCGGTGGTTCAAAGCGCCGTGTCGGTAAACCCTGATTGAAACCGGAGAGGTATCCATGAAAATCGCCATTCCCGTGGCCAATGGTCGACTGTGCATGCATTTCGGACACTGCGAGCAATTCGCCCTTGTCGAGGCCGACGCCGAGTCGGGCAAGGTCCTCGACACCAAGCTGCTCACGCCACCCCCACATGAACCGGGAGTCCTGCCGCGATGGCTCCACGACCAGGGCGCCAACGTCATCGTAGCCGGAGGCATGGGCCAGCGTGCCCAGCAGCTTTTTGTTCAAAACGGCATCCAGGTCATCGTGGGCGCTGCCGGCGAAGATCCCCAGACTCTCGCGTCCGCTTACCTCGCCGGCACGCTGAAGTCGGGTGCCAACCTCTGCGACCATTGATCCAGACCTGGAGCGAAAGACCATGGCCAGACTTTCTCTCTGGGGTCTCGGGATTGCGACCATAGGGTTGATGGCGGCCGCCCTGTTGGCCGCGGATCGCCCGCGCACCGAGGACACCCCCACGTACACCATGCAACCGATCGGCTGGGTCCGCAAGGCGGACGGGAAGACCACGATTGTGGTGGAAGAGAAGTATCGTCCCGCGCTCTTGCGCATGGACAAGCTCTCGGAAATTTGGGTGCTCTGGTGGTTCGACCGCAACGACACACCCGAAAAGCGGTCGATTCTCCAGGTCCATCCGCGTGGAAATCCCGACAATCCGATCACCGGAGTCTTCGCAACGCACTCGCCCGTACGGCCGAACTTGATCGGCATGACTCGGTGCAAGATCATCGCCGTGCGAGACAACGTGATCGAGATCGAAGATATCGATGCCTTTGCCGACACACCGGTATTGGACATCAAGAGTTGACTGCCACCTTTATGAGCAAACAAGGAGTAGAATGATGCAATCGACCGAATCTCAAGCTGCCGCCGCGTCTGAGGCGTCCCGGCCAGTTCGCATTCCCTTGATCGGCGAAACGGCCCCGGCCTTCGAAGCCGTCACAACGCAGGGTAAAATCCGTTTCCCGGACGACTATCGCGGCCAATGGGTGGTCCTTTTCAGCCACCCCGCCGATTTCACGCCCGTCTGCACGACCGAGTTCATGACGTTCGCCCATCTCATGCCCCAGTTCGAAGCGCTCGGCTGCAAACTGATCGGCCTCTCCATCGACAGCAACTACAGCCACATCGCATGGCTTCGAACGATCCGGGAAAAGATCAAGTACAAGGACATGGAACGGATCGAGGTCACGTTTCCGGTGATCGAGGATCTGAAGATGGACGTGGCGAGAAAGTACGGAATGGTGCAGCCTGCCGCAGACGACACCCACGCGGTCCGCGCCG
The DNA here is from genome assembly GCA_040768665.1 of Thermoguttaceae bacterium. Classification (GTDB taxonomy): domain Bacteria; phylum Planctomycetota; class Planctomycetia; order Pirellulales; family Thermoguttaceae; genus JABWBD01. The sequence goes on along the minus strand of JAXGMN010000031.1, from coordinate 115,309 downwards.
TCTTCATCATCGATCCCCAGGCCAAGGTGCGGGCATTGTTCTACTACCCGTCGAGCAATGGCCGGAACATGCTGGAGATTCTCCGCCTCCTGGTGGCCATGCAGACGTCGGACAAGTTGAACGTAGCGACACCGGCCGAGTGGCAGCCGGGCGACGACGTGATCGTCCCTCCGCCCGGATCCTGCGGCACAGCGGAAGAGCGCGTGCAGGGCACGGACGGCGTGCATTGTCTCGATTGGTTTATGTGCCTCAAACAGGTGCCGAAGAGCCAGTTGAAGCTCCCGCCAATCTGGGCGAAGTAGAGAAACCATGAAGACCATCGGACTAATCGGCGGGATGAGCTGGGAGTCGTCGATCGAGTACTACCGGCTTGTCAACGACGGCGTGAAACAGCGCCTCGGCGGTCTGCATTCGGCGAAATGCCTCCTCTACTCGGTCGACTTCGCCGAAATCGAACCGTTGCAGCACGAAGACCGGTGGAACGAAGCCGCTCGGCGGATGGTCGATGCGGCCCGGCACGTCCAGGACGGCGGCGCCGACTTCCTGGTCCTTTGCACCAACACGATGCACAAGACCGCCGGTGAGATCCAGCGGCATGTCCGGATCCCGCTGCTCCACATCGCCGATGCTACGGCGGCCGCAATCAAACGACGGGGCGTCGACCGGATCGGTCTGCTCGGCACCCGGTTCACGATGGAGGACGATTTCTACCGCGGCCGACTGACGGACACGCATGGCTTGGTGGTCCACGTGCCGGAAGAAAGCCAGCGGCGGATGGTCAACGAGGTGATCTACAGCGAACTCTGTTTGGGACGTATCGAACAGAGCTCCAAACGAAAGTACCTCGACGTCATCGATGCCTTGGTCCGGCAAGGCGCCGAAGGCATTCTCCTCGGATGCACGGAAATCGGGCTGCTCCTTGGCCAGGACGACTGTTCGGTTCCCCTATTCGACACGACCAGGATTCACGCCGAAGCCGCCGTCGAGTATGCCTTGAGCTGATCTGCGCTGCACTCCCCCGCAACCGTTCACGCCCGCGGTCGGGGACTGGTCCATTTTTCGGCCATTTCGATGATCTTGGCATCAAAGACGTCGGCCGAAAACATGGACCTGTCCCCCTCTCTTCCGTGAGCGTGAACGGTTACACTCCCCCTTCGTGCCACCCGTGGCTGATTCACGGGCACAGGTCAGGGCTGGCGTTTTTTTCGGCGGCAGGATACAGTGGGGACGTGCGCAGGTGCACCGCGGCTCTGAGCCAGCGCGGCAAACGATGAAAGCCCGAAGGAACACCCATGGCTCGGGTTTTGCAAGGCAACACCGTTTCGAGAGCGATCATGACCAGGCATAAGCCAACCATTCTGCTTCTTCTGGCAATTCTCTTATGCGCCGCGACCTGCATGGCCGTCGACGAGACGTCGACCGACGAAATCTGGGCCAAGACTTTTGACCCGCCGCAGGCGCTGGCGACTCTCGACCGCCCGGTCATTGTCTTTCTCTATATCGAGCATGCCGAAATCATTCGCAAAGGCCTGAGCAAGCTGGCCGAGACCGGAAAACAGCACCACGCCACCGTCATGCGCAAGCGGTTTTCCGAACTGTCCGGACTGGACTGCCTGGTGGTCCACGCCAGCCAACTCAACGGAGACGAGTTGGATAAGCCGCAAATCAAGGCGGTCTTGATCAGCGGGCGAAGCACCACCGATGTCCGGCCCAATGACGAAAGATTCTACGACTTTCTCCGCACGACAAAGATCCCGTTGATCGGATTATGCGGCGGCTGCCAATTGATCGGCAAAGCCCACGGCACACCGGTGATACCGCTGCGATCATTGAGGACGGGCGAGACGGACCCGAGCCCCGGCTACCACCCGGGCGTGGTTAAAGAAAAGGGCTTCCTGGGTGTCCGTCGGACGCAGACGGATCCACTGTTTGTCGGGCTGCCGGAGGAGTTCGTCGTCAGGCAGTCGCACGCGTTCCAACTGGCAGACACCCCGGCCGGGTTTGAGCTGTTGGCCGCTTCGCCCGAATGCCGGGTGCAGGTGATCAAGGACCGGAAGCGGCTCGTGTACGGCGTTCAGTTCCATCCTGAGAATTACGATGACGAACACTCGGACGGCCGCATCCTGCTCGAAAGTTTTTTCCGGCTGGCCTTGAGCCGTTGACATTCCGGCAGAACGTCTGCCGCGAACCCCGAAGCGCGCGAGAAAACGAGAGGACACCAACATGAAACGCCGAGACTTCCTTCAAACGGCCGCCGCGGCAATCGCCGGTTCTGGACTCGCTCCTTCCACGTGCCCGGTTGCCCTTGCGAAGGATTCGGCGGCGGACAACGAGGCCGCAATCCGGTTCGATCAACCGTTCGACGGCGCGATTGTCCACCAACGCTCCGGCAACCCGATCCTCGAAGCCGTGCCTGGTTCCGGCGGACTCAAGCTCAAGATCCAAATCGCGGGAACTGTACGCGATGCGTCTGCTCAGGTCGAACTGGTCGACACCGGCCATCCGCAGCGAAGAATTCCGGTGCGGCGCGAAGGGGCGAGATTCTTTGCCGAGTCGTTCCTGGAAAACACCGTCACCGAGTTGGTTGCCCGTGTCGCAAATCCTCGAGATGTGCCGGAAACGGCGGCTCGCACCCGCATCATCTGGCTCAAGGACTCCTATCCCAGGTACCGCTTCCAGGTCGACGACAACAGCTTTTTCCTGCGGGACCTCCACCGGAAAAACTACAAGAGTCTCTTCGATTCGTCCTACCTGGGAATGTTCCGCGATTTCCACAGGCAGTATGGAGCCAAAGTCGTTCTCAACCCGTTCTATTCGACCCCGGAAGAGGACTTCAATCTGTCGCAGCTTTCCGACAAGTACAAGTCCGAGTGGCAGGACAATGCGGATTGGCTGAAATTGGCGTTTCACGCCCGCAACGAATTCCCAAACCATCCGTTCTTGATCCGGACGCCGGACCAACTCGGCGAGGATATCGACCTGATCGAAAACGAAATCAAGCGATTCGCCGGCGAACAGGTCTACACGCGAACCGCTCTTCTGCACTGGGGCAGCATTCGCCCGGAATCCCTTCGGGTATTGATCGACCGAGGCTGGCGGACGTTTTCCGGTTCCCTCTGGCCGTTGCGCAGCAAGTCGGTTCTTCCCTACGTCAGCAAATACCAGGTGCCCGAGTATGCCATGCGGTATCTGGATGAGCAGGATGCCTGGTACGATTTCACCAATGGCCTGCTGTTCTCCAAGATCGACCTCTGCTGCAACCGCGTTTCCCTCAAAGACACGTTGCCGGTGCTCCAGCAGGCATACGACAACCCGAACACCCGCGAAGTGATGGATCTCGCCACGCACGAGCAGTATTTCTGGTCGTTCTATAAGAACTACATGCCGGATCATGCACGGCGGTTGGACCAGACGTTCCGCTTCGTCACTGAGCACGGCTACAAGCCCATTTTCCCGAAGGAGGACATCTTCGAGCAGGTGCGCGACCGGGTTGGGGCTTGACTTCGGTACGGGCGCGGGGCACTGAAGCTAACAAACCATCGGAGGCATCGAACCGTCATGAAACCCAGTCGCAGACATTTCCTGAAGCTTGCCGGTGCAGCCGGAATCGGCTTGGCACACGTGAGCATCGCCGAGACCAGTGCGCGTGGCCAGGATGCGGGAACCGCCACGAACAAGGTGAGGGTGGACCATGCCGTGGCAACTCTCGAGGATGGCAGCACTCTGGCCACGCCATTCTGGCGGCTCGAGAGCGGCAAAGAGGGGCCGTCGTTGCTCCTGCTGGCGGCCCAGCATGGCAACGAGATTCACGGTGCGGAAGTGGCACGCCGTATGAAAGACGCCTGCGCTGAGCACCTGGTGGCCGGCAGTGTTTGGCTGATTCCCATGGCCAACCTGCCTGCAATTCGAGCGCGCCGCCACTCGGTGGACCTCGGTCCCGAGCAGCCCGGCCGCTTCAGCCGGGGGCACAACATGCAGCAGACCTGGCCGGGGAACCCTGACGGGAACAACACCCAGCGCATCGCCTATTCGCTCGACCAGGCGGTGGTGCGCCATTGCAGCCACGCCGTGGACATGCACTGCTGGAACCAGTTCTGGGCGGCGGAAACCCTCGCAACGATCGACCATGCGCCGTCCCAACCGCTCGGAGAAGCCACCACCACTCGGTTCATCAGCTATCGCCCCGTGAGCCGGCCCGCCGGCGAGGTGAAGAGCCTTACTCAGCTCATGCATCACCGTGGAGCAGGGGCTATTGCCATGGAGCTTTCCGGCCAGTACCAAATGCAGCACCGGCAGGTGCAAATCGGGCTCAGTTCCATGCTCAACATCGCCAAACGGCTGGGGATGATCCAGGGCGAACCGGAACCGATCAAGGGCCCGCAGGTGGAGCGAACCCGCGAGAACAGCCACGAGGTTCTTGCCCCGTGCCCCGGCATCTTCATGCCCGCACTGCAGAAAGGAACGATGGCCACGCTTGTTCCCGACGACTTCGTCGAGCAAAACCAGCCGCTGGGACTCATGATCCGGGAGAGCGACCTGGCGACGGTGCCCGTCCTGGCACCCGTCGCGGGATACTTGTGGCAACTGAACGCATGCCACGGGCAACTTTGCGACGCCAGCCTGCCGGCGCAACATCCGTATGCCGCGGAAGGCGACAGGCTCGCACTGATCGTGACGTGCTGAACGAGTGGGGGATCGCTCACAAGGCTACGACACCAGCGCCGCGCTATGGGCCTGGATCTTTCGGACCGCGTCGAGGATGTGGTCCATATCGCTGCGGTCGGCCAGAAGCAAGGTATTGAACACTCCGACCGTGGTCTCGCAAACTTGCTTGTTGCCTTTGAGCTCCTGGAAGCTGTCGCGATAGGCCTTCAGCCGCTGGGCGGAAAACAGGCGCTGGAAGCCGCGCGAATTGATCGCCTCGTCGAGCACGCCGTCGTAATACTGTTCGTGGTAGCCGCCGCTCGCGGGAATGCCTTCGGCGCGCAGCGCCGCGAGAAACTTGTCGCGCGGCAAGCCGTTGAACTGCGCCGCGTCGTAGCGGAATGCGTACAGATGCCAGACCGCCCGGCTGTTTTCCGGCAGGCGCACCGGCTCGACGCCGGGGATCTCTTTCAGTCCCGCCGTCAGGTAGTCGCCGTTTTCCTGCCGGCGCTTGGTCTGGTTCACCAGTTTGTCGATCTGCGGCAGAAGCATGGCGGCCTGGTATTGGTTCATCCGGCAGTTGGTGCCGCGGCTGAAGCACCCGCTCCCCTTGAAGGTCCCGGTGGCGCGGCCGACGTTGTGGAACGCCTGGCAGCGGTCCATCAGTTCCTCGCTGTTGCCGGTGATGGCGCCGCCGTCGCCGACCGGGATGTGCTTGGAATTCTGGAAGCTGAAGCAGCCCAGGTCTCCCAGCGTGCCGCACTTGCGGCCCTTGTAGTCGGCCAACCACGCCTGGCACGCGTCCTCGATCACCGCCAGATTGTGCTTCTTGGCAATCGCGTTGATCGGGTCCATGTCGCAGGGCATGCCGTAGATGTGCACCGGAACGATGGCCCGCGTTCGCTCGGTGATCCGGCTCTCGATCGACGCCGGGTCCATCGTCAGCGTGGCCGGATCCGTATCGGCCAAGACCGGCAGGGCCTTGTGCATCAGGACCGTATTGTAAGTGGCGATGAACGTGAAGGGCGAGACAATCACTTCGTCGCCGGCATCCACGCCCATGACGTGCAAGGCGGTGAACAGGGCATTGGTGCCGCTGGACGTGGTCACGCACCGCTTCGCGCCGAGCAATTGGGCATAAGCGGTTTCGAAATCGCCCACCTTTCCGCCGCCGCCGTAACCGCACCATCGGCCACTCCGCAACACCTCGACGATTTCCGGCTCCCAGGATTCTTCCCATTGGGGCCACTTGGGCCAGCCGCCCTGGTGCGCGGGCGTGCCCCCGAGCAGCGCCGGCTTGTTGGCCTCGGAAGCGATCACCGTCCGCGCTCGGCCGGCGTTCAGCCCGGTGAATACCACGGAACCCGCCGCGGCGGTTTGAATAAATCGACGTCGTGTGATATCGTCTGTCATTGTGATGACTCCCTCCGGACCAGATCGGTTGATTTTCAGAACGCGTACAGGTGAGCCAAGCTCTCCGAAGACGCCTACACGGCATACATCGCCAGATACACCTTGCGGATCGCCTTGACGATGTCGTTGATATCGTCGTCGGTGAAGTTGGGGTCCATGATCACGCCGCCAAGGCGCTGCTGGACGTCGATCGTCTGCGGGCAGCACTCGCTTCCATAGCGGATGGCTTTGCCTTGGGGCGTATTGAAGGAAGGCCAGTCGGAATGGACGGTCACCTTTTTCTCGATTCGCTCGTCGATCGGCAGGATCACCGATCCGCCCGGCGGCGAGGCGGAGATTCCCTCGGCCCGCAGCGCACGCAGGAACCGGTCGCGCTGCTCGCGGGTGCCGTGGTCGAGGAAAATGGTTACGCCCAGGTCTCCTTCGAGGTCCGGCGTTTTCCGCATTTTCAGTCCCGGCAGATCGGCGATCCCCTCGCGGACCTTGCGGGCGTTGCTCCGCAAGGCGCCGCAAATGGTCTCGAGGTCCTGCTCTTGCGCTTTGAGGATCGCCCCGGTGAATTCGTTCATGCGGAAGTTCGATGCGGCGAAGCCCGGGATCCGGCCGCCGCCGAGGCTCTCCTTGTAAGGCGAGCGGAGTGAGCCGACGTCGTGGGCGCGTACGGCTCGCTCGAAGAGCTCCGGATCATTGGTAACGACGGCTCCTCCCTCGCCTGCCGTGATGGTCTTGCCCTGCTGGAAGCTGCTGATGCCGATATCGCCCAGCGAGCCTAAATACTTGCCTCGATAGCGTCCGCCCACGCATTGGGAAAAGTCTTCCAGGACGCGAATCTTGTGTTTGCGGGCGATGTCAAGGATCGGGGCCATGTCGGCCGGGCATCCCTGCAGGCTGACGGCGATGATTGCCTTGGTCCGCGGCGTGATCCTCGCCTCGATGTCGGTCGGGTCGATATTGAGCGAGCTGTCCACCTCGGCGAAGACCGGCAGAGCTCCGGCCAGCACGACGGTGTCGTAATCGGCATACCAGGTCCAGGCGGGGAGAATCACCTCGTCGCCGGGCCCGATCTCCAATGCGGCCAAGGCTGCGGATAAGGCCGTCGTTCCCGAGGTCACCCCAATGGCATATTTCACGCCGATGTGGGCCGCGTAGGCCGTCTCGAACTCGAGCGTTTTGGAGCCGCTCTTCCACCATCGGAAAGGTTTCCTGGAATCGAGGACTTCGAGAATCTCACGCTTCTCGACCTCGTTATAAAACTGCGGTCCGTACGCCTGATACCCCAGCGGGGTTTTCCGCACCGGCGTCCCGCCGTCAATGGCAAGTTTCTCCTTGCTTTCGGCCCCGAGACTTGCTCCCGTCCCGTCAGTTCCCGAGATAATCGATGCCGTCGTCACGGCGCCCACCGTTCCGAGGAACTGTCGACGAGTTCTTTTGGATTCGTTCATCGGATGATCCTTTCTTCGCTCTGCCGTCCTGGTCTACCACCGGCCCCTCCAGCCATCTACTGTAACGTATTGTCGTTAATTGTCTACGCAAGTCCTCGCAACTCGTCGATGGTTTACCGGATTCGTGGCGAGCCCACGGCCTTTCGCAGACCGCTATTCTTCTGAAAAAGGTCCGTCATGGTCGCGAACTAACTGTGGCGTTTTGATCTAGTATTCCGTCGCACTGTGGCAAGTTGCAGACGTCACTGAACGTTCACATCGGCGCATTGAGCTTTCAAGACAGCCGTCTGACCTCCGCCGCAATCATCCCGTGATGGGCCTTGATTCGCTGGTGAGCTTGGCGGACCCGATCGTGTTCGGCCTGACACTGCTGATGCGAGTCCGACGGTCGATCATCCTCAAGACCTCGCCGCTCGTCGCCGGCGATTTCCTGCTCGTACATGCATTCCCTCTCGAATTTGCCGATCCGCGAAAGATAACATTCGCTCGTCGCTAGCAATGCCGTTTTTGGGTGTTGCACCTTGCGGTTCTCAAGATTGAGATAGGATCGCAGATTGCAATCTTTGTCACAGAACAGGAAATGCATCCATCCGTATAACCCCCGGTGCAGCAACAGGTTGTGATTCAAACACTTGGGCGAAATTGTTTTGGCACACGTGTTGTATAAGCATCGAAGCCGACAGGACAAGAGAACTGACTAACCAGCGAGGTCAGCCATGCCGTTTCGAGATGGAACGGGGCCGCAGGGATTGGGGCCTGACACAGGGCGAGGGATGGGACCATGCCTCCGGGGTCGCACAGGCGATCGCACCGTGAACAGGCGGTCGACAACCGGTCGAAACGTCGGCGTCGGCATCCCGTGGGAAAACCTGGCCGTCAGGGCCGTCGATGCACTCGTCAATCGTTTTCTATCCAGAAGGCGCAAATGATTCGCCTGAGCATGGCGATCGGCGAATACCAACCCGGTTGTGGTCCCGCGGAAACATTTACGAACAATCAGGCCGCGTTCTTCGCGGTTGGAGATTCTACTACTCACACTTCTCAAAAGGAGAACAACAATGCCAGGTGGAGACAGAACAGGACCGATGGGACTTGGGCCGATGACCGGCCGTGGCGCGGGTTTCTGCGGCGGCTATGCGGCACCCGGATTTGCCAATTTCGCACCCGGGCGGGGCTTTTGGGGTTGGGGCCGGGGCGGCGGCGGACATGGCCGGCGCAACCGCTTCTATGCCACGGGGCTGACCGGATGGCAGCGCGCAGGCTGGGGTTGGCCCGGCTTCGGTTGGGGAGCCCCTATCGCTAGCGCCCCGCCTGCCGCGACCCGAGAGCAAGAACTTAGCCTGCTTAACCAGCAAGCACAGGAGTTGGCCCAAACGTTGGAGCAGATCAAGCAGCGGATCGCCGAACTCGCTCCGGAACAACAGTGATCCCGCCGCGGCGCAGCGTACGCGGCCCTGTTCCCAGAATATGGTGAGGCAAAGAAAGGAAGGGCCCTATGAAAGTCGCAGTCACCGCGACGGAACCCTCGCTGGACGCAACGGTCGATCCACGATTCGGGCGTTGCCCGTATTTCGTCATCGTCGATATCGAGAACATGACGATTGACGCCGCGCAAAACGAGAGCGACACCCTCTTGGCCGCGGCCGGCATCAAATCGGCCCAGGCTCTGGCCGAAAAGGGCGTTCAGGCTGTCCTGACCGGCAACTGCGGTCCGAACGCTTACCAGACGCTCTCAGCGGCAGCCATTGCCGTGATTACCGGCTGCCAGGGAACCGTCCGCGAGGCGGTCGAGCAGTTCAAAGCAGGTCGCATCCCCGAGTCCGGTGGGCCGAATGTCGCCAGTCATTTCGGCGCCTCGCCGGCGCCTTCACCTTCACCCGAAGAAACGCTTCCGCCTGCCGGCGGTACCGGATCAGGTACGGGGTTTGGCATGGGAGCGGACATGGGCCGCGGTATGGGACGTGGTCGTGGGGCCGGAATGGGTCGAGGGGGAGGCGGAGGAATGGGACGCGGGCGAGGCGGTGGCATGGGACGAGGCGGCGGACGCCAGGGGTGGGGATTCAGCCGCGGTATGGCTGCTGCCGGGCCGGACCCAGGCGCACAAGATCCTGCCTCCCCTTCCACACCGTCGGCAGACCTGTCGCCGAACCCGGTCGATGTTCAGGCATTGAACCAGCAAGCCGACGCGCTGGCTGCGCAGCTCCATGAAATTCAAGAGCAACTCGCTCGAATGAAGAAGGAGGAGTGAACGGCTCCATTGCCGGGCACTACCCTCTGCTGCAATCACGAGTAGGAACCAGTGGTAAACATGTCGGTGAAACATCCCGAAGACCTCTCCGGTCGCGAGCCGCCCCGAGACGATGCCGGCTCCGCCGTCTCGTCCGGGGCGACCGCGGCCATCGAAACGATGGGCCCCCTACCGACGATCGGACTGGAACTCAAGGCACACGCACCCTTCACGGGCGTCGGCGCGCTGACCGGGATTGCCGTGATGTTAGCGCTTGCGTCGACGGAATCCCTGGCTCGGCTGTCGACGCCCCTTTTCTGGAGCCTCCACCCGCTCCACGTGTTGCTGAGTGCTCTGGTCACCACCAGCATGTACCGCCTTCATGCCAGTCGAGGCGTCTGGTCAACGATCGCCATTGGCTATTTTGGTTCGATCGGCATCGCTACGTTGAGCGACTGCCTGATTCCCTACGTTGGCGAAACCCTGCTCGGCCTGCCGAACCGCGGCATCCATCTCGGCTTTGTGGAGAAGTGGTGGCTGGTCAACCCGATGGCTTTTCTTGGCATCGGGTTCGCATGCCTCTGGCCCAACACCAGGCTGCCCCATGCAGGCCACGTCCTGCTGAGCACGTGGGCTTCGCTGTTCCACATGACGATGGCCATCACCGGCGATCTCACCGCCGAGGTGATCGCCATGGTTCTGGTGTTCCTCTTCCTCGCCGTTTGGGTTCCCTGCTGCACCAGCGACATCGTGTTTCCCCTTCTCTTTGCGAAGCGCGATGCGCGTGCCGCATGACTTCTTCTCCGGTTGAGTGCCATGCTTGAACCACAGACTGCTGAGACACTCTCCCATCGCGAAGCCGATGTCCATGCCGAAACAAAGCGTGGCGGCAGTCTCCTTGTCACTTCCGCCGTGCTGGCCACCGGTGGCGCGCTCGTCGCCGGAGGCTACGGCATCTATGCCGGGCTGGTTTCCCTGGAAGCCCTCTCGCTGGAAATGGCGATGGTGGCGGTCGCCGTTTGGGTTGCCTGGCATCGAGAGCGGCTTGACAGACGGATTGCCGAGACAGAACAAGCCTCCGCGGCAAGCATCAACCATTCGCAACGCGCGGCTCACGCGCCGGTGTGGTCGGGCGAGGAAATCGAAGAGGACTACGACCACTACGATATCGCTTTTGGGGATCTGGAACACGCCCGAAAGCTTCACTACCTGTTGCTTGCCCTCTCGCCCACCGCCTTGATCGGCCTGCTGGGCGGCTACCTTCTGGTCGGCGGCGCCGTCTTCCGAGAACTCGAGGCGTCGACCGCACAGACTACAGCCTTGGGGATCGCGTCGCTGGCCGTCTCCTGTATCTGGCTGGCGCTGACGAAATCGTACGGCGAGGCGGCCTCGCCGGCCGGCGTCCAATCCAGTTCGCTTCGACTGGCGCTTCGCGAATTGCACTGGGCGACGATCGCCGTCGCTGCCGCCGTCTTGGCGGCGGCCTTCTGGCCGCGGCTGCAGTCGTGGGTCGGGGGCGTCTTGCTGGTGTGGGTCCTTGTTTTGGCGGTGGAGCAATTCGTTCGTTATCTACTGCACTGGTTGCGTCCTGGCGAAAACCCGCTTGCATTGCCGCCGTTGCGGCTCGTCCTTCGGGAACTGGTGGTGTCTCGCGGCAATCCGGCCGCGAGCTTTTTCGAAGCGGTGGAACGCCGCCTGGGAGTCAACTTCCGTTCGTCCTGGGCGATCCGCTTCGTCCGTGGAGCCGTGATGCCTGCCGCCTTGCTGGTCGCCCTGTTGCTGTGGGGGCTGACCAGCCTCGCGGTCGTCGAAGTCGATTGTCTCGGCGTGCGGGAGCATTTCGGTCGCGTCCAAAGCGCCCCCCTCTCGCCCGGACTGCATTGGAAACTTCCCTGGCCGCTCGGCCGCTTGCGGCAGTACCCGGTCAAACAAGTCTCGCTCAAGCCGATCGGCTTCATCAGCAAGCCGGGGAGGCAGGCGGCGCTGCTCTGGACAAAAGAGCATGCAAGAGAAGAGTTTGCCCTCGTGCTCGGAGGCGGCTCGGAACTGCTGGCCATCGATTCCGTGGTCTACTACAAAATCCGTGAAGACAAAGAAGGTTTTCTCGACTATGTCTACCATTCGGCCAACCCGGACGTCGCGCTGGAAGCCTACGCCTACCGAGCGTTGATGGAGCAGACGCGCACTGCCACGCTGGCCGAAGTCTTTTCGGCGAACCGAGCGGAAGTGGCTCGGCGCCTGAAGGAATCGCTGCAGGAGTACGCCACGGCAAACCGGCTGGGAATCGACGTCGTCGAGGTCGCCCTCATGGGGCTCCACCCGCCGGTCGAAGCGGGAGCGGATTATCTCGACGTCATCAGTGCCCGCATCGACGCCGACCGGGAGACGATTGAGGCCACCGGCGAACAGTTTGCCAAGATCCAGCATGCCCAGCGCGAAAGCACGACCGCAGTGGCGGAAGCCAAGGTCCAGGCCGCGCGGCGGGTTGGCGAGGCACTGGAGGAAGCGTCGCAATTCCTTGCCCTGGGCCAGGCCTATGCCGTGGCACCGGCCGCCCTGAAATTGCGGCTATGGTTCGAGATCCTCGAAGAGGTGCTCGAAAACAAGCGATTCGTCGTGGTGGACAAAGTGTTCAGCCAGGGACACGGCGGCGTTCTTCTCGACCAACGGGCTGAGATCAATCTGGAAGATCCGGCCGCACTCAATGCGGGAGCGAATCCAAGATGACCGAGAGCAGCACTGCGAACTCCCCCGATCGGCAAGCACAACGTTCGCGAGTCGCCGCCGCGGCGGTTCTTTTCCGAATTGTGCTGGCAGCCGCCATCGTCGGCTTGCTGGTCGCCTACAGCATGTACTTCCAGGTGACGGAAGGAACCCATGCCGTGGTGACGCGTTTCGGCGATCCGGTCCGCGCGGTCCGCCAGGCGGGGCCCGGCTGGAAATGGCCCTGGCCGGTCGAACAAGTACACCCGATCGACGCCCGCCACCAGCTCTACAACACTCCCTACACGGCGACGCTCACGCGGGACCAGAAAAACGTGATCCTGCTGACGTACGTCGTCTGGCGAGTCGATGAGCCGCTCCTGTTCCTCCAGTCGCTCGGCACGCCCGAGGCCGCCGAGCGGAAGCTCGACGGCATGGCCGCAGCAAGCAAGAACTTTCAACTCGGCCGCTACGACCTGGTTTCCCTGGTCTCGACCAGCCCCGAAGACATCAAGACCGCCGAGATCGAGCAAGCGGTGCTCGACGATCTTCGCAAACCGGCTCTCCAGCGGTTCGGGATCGCGGTGGAGCAGGTCGGCATCAAGCGGATCGCTTACCCGGAAGAAAACATCGCCACGGTCCTGGAACAAATGCGCGCCGAACGGCAGGCGGAGGCCGGCCGATTGCGGGCGGAAGGCGAGAAGGAGGCCCAACGGATCCGCGACGAGGCCCTGGTCAAAGCGGAAGAGATACGCCGCGAAGGCCGCGAGGAAGCGGGCAGGATCGTCGGTCGTGCCGAAAAAGAGGCCGCGGAGATCTACGCCCGCGCCCATAACCTCGACCCGGAGTTCTACCGGTTCTGGCGATCCCTCCAGGCGGTCAAACGGACCCTGGGCGAAAAGGCAACGCTGATCCTCCGCACCGACCAGGGCTTCTTCGACGTCCTGTCGGCTCCGCCCAAATCGGCCGAACAGCGGCCGGGCCAGGGCACTCTGCCGAACCTGACAACCTCCCCTCCCCGCAACGAAAGGGAAGGCTAGCCATGGGCCAAAAGCGTCCGCCCGCCGTGTTCCAGGGCTTGGAAGCCGGACTGAGGATGTTTCGCTGGGTCGTTGTCGGCCTGTTGGTTCTCTTTTGCTTCTCGGGGATTCAAGAAGTTGGCCCCGACCAGGTCGGCCTGCTGCTGCGGCTCGGCCGACTCCAGGGAGCGAATCCAGCCGCCCGGGTCAAAGAGCCGGGGCTGATGCTGGCGATGCCGTATCCCATCGACGAAGTCATCGAGGTACCCGCCAAGCAAGAAGGCGAGGTGGTCATCGATGACGTTTGGAAAGGGATCGAAAACACCGAGGCTTTGAGCACCATCGACCCGATCCTGGAAGGCTACTGCCTGACCGGCGATCAGAACGTCATCCAGGCCAAGGTCGTGGTGAAGTACAAGATCTCCGAGCCGGTCCGCTTTCGCCTGGGAACCGCGGACCCGGAGGCGATCCTCCGCGACACCGTTCTGGCGGCCCTGACCCACGCCATCGCCGGATGGAGCGCGAACGACGTTTTGCGACTGCAGCAGGAGAACAAGGCGCAGTCGCAGCCGTCGGTCAGCCTTGCCGAGACCGTCTGGAAACAGGCCCAACAGCGGCTCGACGGCCTCGATTGCGGCATGACCATCTCGGCCCTCGAGTTCAAAGAGATCCATCCGCCGCGCCACGTGATTACCGATTTCCGCGCCGTGCAGAGTGCGAAGATCGCCATGGAAACCAATCAGCGGGAGGCGGAGGGCTTTGCCGCTCGGGAGATCCCCAAGGCCGAGGCGGAGAAGAACCGCCTCGTGCAGGAGGCCGCCGCCTACGAGAACACGCTCCATGCAAAGGCGTCCGCGGAACTCTCCGTCTTTGAGCAGCTCCACAGCGAATACCGTCAGAACTCGGCCCTGGTTTGGAACCGCATCTACCTGGAAACCGTCGAGTATGTCCTGAATCGCGTCGGCAAACTCGATTTCGTTTCCCCGGAAGACCGGGTGATCCTCTCCGACGTGGAGGGCCGGCGATGAGCAATTTCGCAGCGCCAGCCTCCGCCCGCCTCGATCGCTCGCTCGACGTCCCGCTGACGGTCCTGGAGCGCGCGAAGATCGCCATCCAACTTGGATCGGCGATGCTCGCTGCCGGACTGCTGGCCGTCGGACTCCTCCAACGGCAGTTCGGCCCGCCCCAGATGGCCAACATCGCCGAACTGATCATCGCCCTGGCCGCCTGGGTTGTGGCGTTGCCCATCTTCCTGATTGCGATCCGCGGGCTGTTCACCGCCAATCCCAACACCTTCAGCGAGCAACTGGTTGCGCTGGCCACCCTGGCCGCCATGGCGACCGGAGACTTCGTCACCGCTACCCTGATCCCGGTGATCATGAGCCTGGGCCATTTTCTCGAAGAGCGGAGCGTGCTCGGAGCCCAAGCAGCCATCGAGGGTCTGCGGAAGCTCCAGGCGCGGCGGGCCACCGTGGTCACTCCCGACGGCCAGCGCGACGTCGACCCGCAGCTTCTCAACCCCGGCGACGTCATGCTGCTGCATCCCGGCGATGTGATTGCGGCTGACGGCGAGGTGCTCGACGGCAGTTCCGCCGTCGACCAGTCGTCGATCACCGGCGAGTCGGCCCCCGAAGAAATCGCCCCCGGCGGCACCGTCTTCGCCGGTTCCGTCAATCTGACCGGCCTGCTCCGCGTCCGCGTGACGCGCACCGGTTCGCAGACCGCCTTGGGCCGCGTGGTCGAATTGCTCCACGAAGCCGAGCAATCCAAGACACCCGTCATGCGACTCATCGAGCAATACGCCGGCTACTACGTGCCGATCATCCTGACGGTCGCTGCCGTGGTGCTCTTCATCAGCCGCGATCTGTCGCGGGCGATTGCAGTGCTGGTGGTCGGCTGTCCCGGTGCCCTGGTCCTCGCCGGCCCAAGCGCGATGGTCGCCGCGCTGGCGGCCGCCTCCCGCCTGGGGATCCTCATCAAGAATGCCCGATTCCTCGAATCGATGGCGGATGTCGATACGGTGATTTTTGACAAGACCGGCACACTTACATTCGGCCGCCTGGAGCTTTCGCGGGCCGCTGCCATGAACGGATACAGCACCGCGGAACTGTTGACGCAAGCCCTCGATTGTGCGGCAGGCTCTCGGCATCCCGCCTCGCGCGCTGTCGTAATGGCGGCCGAGTCGGCCGGGTTGGCAATGGAGCCGAATCACGCCGGCAGGAAGATCGAAGAAATCGCAGGAAAAGGTATTCGCTTCACGGCCGACGGTGAGATTCGGCTCCTCGGCCGCCGCGAGTGGCTGGTCGAGGAGGGAATTCCGCTCCCCGAGAACCCCGAGCATGCCGGCCCGATCGTGTGGCTCGGCCGCATCGCCGGCGGAGAAGCCGAGACAGTCGGTTGCCTCCTTCTGTCGGACCGCCCGCGGCCGGATGCCAAAGAGGCGGTCGCTATGCTCCGCTCGCTCGGGCTTCAGCGGTCGATCCTTTTGACCGGCGACCGGCAAGAAGTCGCCGAACGGATCGGCCGCGATCTGGCGATCGGCGACGTCGTTGCCGAAGTGCTGCCGGAGCAGAAGCTCGAGGTAGTCGCCAACCAGAGCGATTCCGGCCGGGTGGTGATGGTTGTCGGCGACGGTGTGAACGACGCCCTCGCGCTTGCCCGCGGCGACGTCGGCGTTGCCCTGGGCGCCGGCGCGTCGGACATCGCGCTGAAGAGCGCAGACGTCGCCCTGCTGGCGCACGATCTCAACCGCTTGCCTCTGGCCGTTCGGCTTTCCCGCCGGACCCGCACAACGATTCACGAGAATATTCTGCTAGGCGCCGGCAGTTCGCTGATCTTCGTCTGGCTTGCCTCGATCGGGCTGATCAGTCCCCTGTTGGGCGCGCTGCTGCACAACGTGGGAGCCGCCCTGGTAATCTTCAACAGTGCGAGGCTTCTGGGTTTCGAGCAGCTCAAGCTGCAGCCCGGTAGCATAACTGCGTCGCACGATGCAGTGGAATCGGCTCCCATCGCATCGGAACCATGAGATTCGTGCCAACGACACTCGGTTGCGCTCTCGGGCTCGCGCTAATGCTCGACGCCGGTTGCCGTCCCGCAACGCCGGGCGGCCCTGCAGTCGCCGTCCCGGAAGCCATCGCGTGCAGCACCGAGCGGGCGCAGTTCGACCGCCTCTTCCACCAGTGGCAGACGCTCGTCGGAGAGCTTCAGAGGCTCGATAGAGACTTCCGGATTGGCAGCGAAGAGAGGCGATCGCGTTTAAAAGAGCAGTACGCCGCGTTGGTTGAAGACGGCAAGGCCCTCGAGGAGCAACTGATCGATGCGGCAACGCTCGCCTGCGTCGAAGAGCCGGAAGAAAACACTGACCTGGCCGATTTTCTCGCCGGTGTGGCGGTGATGCTCGCCGAAACCGAGCAGTACGAGCAATCCCTCCGTATGGCTCAGCTCCTGCTCGACCACGAACTCCGCTGTGGCCGGTTCCAGCCCCGCGTGCTTCACGACCTCGCCGGGCAAGCCGCTTTTGTCGTCGGGCAGTTCGATCTCGCCGAACAGCATCTCAAGAGGGCGGAAGAAAGCCACGCCCTCAGCGATCTGGGAAAGCAGTACCTTGGGGAAATCCCCTATTACCAGGAGGCATGGCGCCGTGAGGAGAAGCTCCGTACGAGCGAACGGATGGCCGGCGATCTGCCTCGCGTGCTGTTGGAAACGACGCAGGGTAACATCGAACTGGAACTGTTCGAAAAAGAAGCACCCAACACGGTGGCCAACTTTATCGCGCTCGTCGGCCAGGGCTTCTACGACGGTCTCCCCTTCTTTCGCGTTCTTCCGCGATCGATGGCCCAGGCCGGTTGCCCCAAAGGAGATGGAAGCGGCGGGCCCGGCCACGTCATCGAGTGCGAGTGCTATCGATCCGACCACCGTGTCCACTTCCGCGGCAGTCTCGGCATGCTTCATCGCGGTCCCCATACCGGCGGATCGCAGTTCTATCTCGCGTTTCTGCCGATGAAGCAGTTCGACGGCAACCATACGGTCTTCGGCCGTATTGTCCGTGGACTGGATGTGTTGGCGAAGCTCCAGCGTCGCGATCCTCCGACACCGGAGTCGCTCAGGATCAATCCGTTTCCAAACGTCTACGTCCCTCCGGCCGACACGATCCGCCATGCCAAGGTCCTCCGCAAACGTAACCATCCCTACAAGCCCAAAGTCTATCCGATCCCGGAAAGGAAGGCGGCGGCGTGAGCGCGAAGTACCTTCTCCCATGTGCATGTGGCCGCAAGCTCGTCGTGGAGCCGAGCCAGGCTGGCGAAACAATCACCTGCCCTTGCGGAAGTCAGCTCGAAGTGCCGTCGATGCAGGCGATCCGGCAGTTGGAGATGGCCCGCACACGTTCGGATCAAGGGAGTGAAGCTCGCTGGGGATTTCGACAGGCAACGATACTGCTCGGCGCCCTGCTTACAGCGACCGCTCTCGGCCTGGCCCTCTATCTCCACTGGGTACGGCCCCGCCTTGCCGACCCCCACGCCCTCTCTCCGGTTCAGACCTGGGCTGCCTGGCAAGAACTCCGCAAGGGCCCGGATCGCAATCTCTCTGCGTGGGACAAGCTGTTCGCGGAGGCTGTCCGTGACAACCGGCGCTGGAAGCTTCTCTGGTTAGCGGTCGCCGCATGCGGGACGCTCCTAATGGGATTGTCGGCGCTACGCAGAGACAGCCGCCCGCATCGAAAAGCATCCCGCCGACGGCAGGTGTCCCTCGGCCCGCGGGAACAAGCCGCGACAAACACTCTTCATGACGCAGGAGCGGGCTGAATCTCATGGAAGAATTGCGTAGCCGCGCGCATCCCGAGTGCGTCGTCTGTTCCTCGCGCAACGTCTCAGGGCTGCGACTGAAGTTCGTCCCTCGCGCCGATGGGAGCCTGCAAGCGGAATTCGATTGTCCCGATTACCTCCAGGGCTATCCGGATGTCCTTCACGGCGGAATGATTTCGAGCCTCCTCGACGGCGCCATGACCAACTGCCTATTTGCTCTCGGATGCGAGGGTGTGACCGCCGAATTGGCGGTGAGATTCCGCCATCCCGTGGCTACAGGGCGGCGGGCGACGGTCCGGGCATGGGTACACCAATCCATGGCCCCCCTTTACGTACTCAAATCGGAACTCATCCAGGATCAGCAAGTTAAAGCCACAGCCACCGGAAAGTTTCTCGCCGGAGGCAATTTCTCTCTTTCGGAGAAAAGACCACTACACAGCATCAAGTCCGAATGATTGCCGTGGTGGCCTCTTTGGGAGTCGCCGGGCGAACGGCGAGTTTTGGCACGTCCAACAGCGGTGGCTACTATGCGCATGCGGGTCGAACGGCTATGCTGGCGAAGGACGAAGAGAGATCCTTTCACGGAGTTGTCGCCATGTCATATCATGATCCTTCGCTTTCAGGACTCCGCGGCTTTTCTCGGCGCCGGTTTCTTGCGTCGGCGGCCGCGATGTGCGCCGCGGGGGCCGGGAGTGCTCTGAACGCGGCGCAGGAGTTCCTCGCCGCGGCCAAGGTTGTCGTCGGGGCGCACCCGTGGGTCTATGCGGCCACACAACCCGAGTACGATATTACCCCGGTGCTGCCCGCGATCTTTGCCGATATGAAATACGCCGGTATGGCAGGAATTGAACTCATGCATACCGCTCTCCGGCCGGACGACAGCGTCCAGCGGATCGGCGAGCTCGTTGAGAAACATGGGCTGCCGGTGATCGGCACGTCGTTCGGCGGAGCTATGTGGGATCGCACAAAGCACCATGAAGTCCTCGAGGATGCAGAACGGGTCGTCACGCGGCTGGCCAGGCTGGGCGGGCGGACGCTCGGCACGTCCGTGGGCCACGCTCCCGGGCGCAAGACGCCCGAACAGTTGGATGCCCAAGCCGACGTGCTCCGGAAGATGATTGCCTTGTGCAGCACGCACAGCGTCGTGCTCAACCTGCATAACCACACCTATGAAGTCGTCGACGACCTGCACGACCTGAAGGGCACGTTGCAGCGGATCCCCGACGTGAAGCTCGGCCCGGACCTCAACTGGCTCGTGCGAGGCGGCGTCGACCCGGTCGCCTTTATTCGGCGGTACGGCCGGCAAATTGTCTTCCTCCATCTTCGCGATCAGAAGGCCGACGGCCGTTGGTCCGAGGCGATGGGCGAAGGTGACATGGATTACGCGGCAATCGGCGCAGCCCTGCGCGAGATCAACTTCCGGGGCGATGCGGTGATCGAATTGGCCCACGAGCGCAACTTCAAGCCCACGCGGCCGCTCCGCGAAAGCCTCAAGATCAGCCGCGAGTTCGTCCGAACGACATTGGGCTATTGAATCGGGTGTCAACCGACCTCGGCAGGAGCAGCCTGATGATGGCCGAAGAGTACGCCGAATAGGTTCAGATCTCCCGTCCACGGCGGCGGGCGACCGTGCCGTACACCGCCAGCACGTTTTCCAGCGGAGTATCGGGTTGAATATGATGGCAGGGGGCAAGAATGAATCCGCCGCCGTCGCCCACCTCGTCGATGAGGCGGCTGACCTCGGCCGCGATCTCTGTGGGAGTGGCCCGCTGCAGCCAGCCCTGCACGTCGACCGCTCCGTGCAAAGTAATCCGGTCGCCGAATTCCTTTTTCAGCTCGTAGGGGTTCATTCCGGCGGCCTGCGGCTGGATCGTCTGTAGGGCGTCCATGCCGCAGGCGATGAAGTGCGGTATCAAGCGGCGGCTGGAGCCGCAACAGTGATGGGTGACCCTGGCGCCGAAAGAATGCACCAAATCGAAGAGATCCTTCTTCTTCGGCGCAAACAGACGCTCGAAGGCAGTCGGCGAAATAAGCGGCCCCCGCTGGCCGCCGAAATCGTCGCCGGCCAGCACGAGATCGATCCGTCCGCCGGCAGCGTCGAGAATCCGTTCAATATGGCGAAGGTAAAACTGATGGCGCTTTTCGACTATGAACAGGTAGACCGGGTCTTCCGCAGCGATATCCAGCAGCACCTGCTCCACGCCTCGCCCCATCGCCACGCTGTTGATGAAGTCCTGCACGTGGAAACTGCCGGCGGCAGTCGCCAGGTCCGGCTGACGGGCGCACAGCGCGGGGATTGCCTCGTAGTCGAACCAGTCGGGATCGGGCCAGGCGAACCGCTCCGCCTCTTCGACGGACGTCCAACCGGCATACGGAAGCCCGACCGGCTCGGCGTATTCGCCGTATTCATTGGCCATCGGTCGGCGACGAATGCCCCACAGGTTCATCGTCGACCCGTCGTCAAAGGTCGGCAGCGGCGGGCCGGTGTATGGCGGCTCGATGTAGCGGATGTCCGTGCCCAGCCGCTGCCGCACTTCGGCGTCGGTGCTCACCCCGAAATGCTCGCACAGGGCCCGATGGATTTCCGGTGTCGCGAAATAGTCGCACGGGGTGTGATCGGGCTGGGTGCGGGCCAATGCGGCAAGGACACGTTCGCGAGGAGTCATTTTGGATTCGCTCCAACGTTTTTGCCGACCGGCACACGGATGGCGGCGTCTACTGCCCCTGCAGCCGGTTGGCCGTTTGAAACAGGGCGTCCTCGGGAACGTCGTCGTCGGCATCCGCCACGCGCGTGACGCCCGCCAGGTCGTTGCCCACCAGCGTGATTTGGCGCGTGGCCGGGCCTTCCAGGCGGAGCATCGTGCCGACGGGGCCGATCGGCCGTGACTCGGTGACGAGGCCGGCCGTGGTATCGGTCAGGCGGATCAATGCGGGACCGGCCGCGGGACCGGAGGCTTCCAGTCCGGAGATGGTCAGGCCGGAAACGTCATCGCAGGCGATCGCGTGCCGCCCGTCCTCTTCGGCCGTCTGCAGGCGGACGTTCTGCAGCCGCAGTCCCCGGACATGGCGGCAATAGAAGCCGTAGGCCGGGAGCGTGCCGAACATGGTGGCTTCGGGATACTGTTCGGCCCGTTCGGCGACCGAGGCAGCGGCGAGATCCGAACTGCCGCCCCCGGCGAACGTAAGCCGAACGTTGCACAGCGAGACCCCTTCGATACTCTGCTCGGGCAAGCCGGTGATCGAGCAGCCGATCGGCGAGGCGCCGCTGGCCACGACGTTGCTGATGTTGACGTTGCGGAAACGGCCCACGGCCGGTTTGGGCCCGTCGGGCGTGAAAGGCCGGGCGCGGTTGCCCAGGCGGAGAAAGATCGGCACGGCCACGCCGTCGATCGACAGGTTCGACACGTTGACGCCGTCGAGTGTGCCCCCGTCGACGATTTCCAGGGCAACGCCGCTGATTCCGGTCTGGCGGCCGTAGGTCGACTTCGAGTAGCGAGGCGTACAGATCGTGCAATTCGTGATGGTGATGTTCTTGAACCCGCCGTTCGACTCGGTGCCCATCTTCAGTGCATTGCAGTGGCTGCTGAGCACGCAGTTGCTGATGGTCACGTTTTCGCAGGCCCGGTCGAGAGTGCTTTTCAGGCAGAGCGCGTCGTCGTCGGAATCGAAAATGCAGTCCGACACGCAGACATCGTGGCAGCCGTCGATATCCAGGCCGTCGTTGTTGTAGCCGACGTGGTTGAAGACTCGCACGCCGCGGATTCTCACACGGTCGCAGGCCAGGTAGTGCTGCATCCACATGGCCGAACTCTCAAGCGTGATCCCTTCGACGAGCACGTCGCGGCAGCCGACGAAGCGGACGAGGTAGGGGCGGTTCTCATATTCCTTCCAGCGGAAGGCTGCTCCCTGGCCGTCGATTGTGCCTCGTCCGCGGATGGCCACGCGCTCGAGGTCCTCGCCCGCGATGAGAGCCTGTCGCACGTACCGATCGGTGTAGGAGCGGATTTTGGGGAGTCTTTGGGGATAGTCCTTTGGATTCCGGCTGCCCAGGAGCACTGCGCCGGCGTCGAGCTCCAGGGTGACGTGGCTTTTCATCCAAAGGGTGCCGGAAAGGTACCGGCCGGCCGGAAAGAAGACGGTGCCGCCGCCGTGCGCCGCGGCATCGTCGATCGCTTTCTGGAGGGCTTCCGTGCACAGCGTCTCTCCATCGGCCGCCGCTCCGTACTGTTGGACGTCGTAGGCGCCGAAGGCGGCAATCTCAGCGTTAGAACAAACCAGACCGAGGAAACAAACGGCGAGACTTCTCATGGTCGACTCCCTTGGCTGCATTGCGGTTGCCGATTTCAAATTCGGAACGCGCTGCCAGCTTAGCCGATTGGCGGACGCCAGTCTATATCGGCCGGGTTTCCAAGCAGTCTTTTGAGAGGCGCCTATCGCCGGGAAAACAATCGCGGGTTGGCATCGATGAACCGGCGGATCCAGCGTTGAATTAGGGACGGCCTCCCGCGCCGCAGGTACTGATATCCGTAGCTCACGACCGCCAACGTGCCGAGTGCATCCACGATCAAGTCACACATCGTGTCGGTCAGGCCGGACGGGTCGCCGAACATCGGCTTCTGCATGTTCGTTCCGAAGAACTGGTCCATTGCAAATTCAAAGATTTCCCACAGCGCGCCAACGGTCATCGAGAAGCAAAAAGCGAAGATTGCAACGAACGCCGGCTGCATGTGCAGATCGATCCGAGGATTCTGATTCAGAACGTAGACCAACAGGAATCCGAGGATCCCAAGCAGTACGCCTGATGTCGAGTGCAGCGCCAGGTCCCACCACCAGAAGCGGACGTAGAAATCGCGCCGCTCGCCGAGGTACAGTGACGCGAATAGGAAGGCGATGGCGAGCAGTTCGAACTGCGGCGGAATGACGATCTTTGCTCCGCGCGCGAGAAACACCGGCAGGGTCGTCAGCAGCAGGATTCCGGCGACGATCGCCGCAGCCAGCCATTGTTGGTTATACAGTTCCAGGATACCCCCGAGACCGATGATGGCCTGCAGCGTCAGCGTGACGCGCCGAGGCAGGGCGGAAGGGGACGAAGGGGTTGGGTCCGCAGACATAAGCCTCTATCCGAAGGATGACTTTCGATTGTCCATTGCCGCCTGAATGGCGATGAACTCGCCAACGTTGTCCATCGTCACTAGACCGACCAATTCACCTCGGCGAAGCACGGGCACGGTATGGCATTGGCAACTCTGCAGCCGGCGGAAGACGGTTTCGAGCATCTCCGCCGCCTCGGACGTTTCGAATTCTCGCTGCATCGATTCCCCCACGGGCGTCTGCGGGCCGCCGCGTGCCAAGCCGGCAAGCAGGTTCTGCCGGGTGAGGATTCCCACCACGCGGTCGTCTTCCAAGACGGGGAAGTCCTGCTGCGAACCGGCCAGAAGCTGCTCCACGGCGACGGAAAGCGGGTCGTCCGGCGAAATCGCCCGAAAATCGGTGATCATCGCGTGCAGCACCGGAATGCCGCCCAACGATGATTTCATCTGGGCCATGCTCGCCTCCTGGGCGGCGCCGATCCAGACGAACAGGGCGATGAACAACAAGAAGGGATTGAAAAAAAACCCGAGCAAGCCGAACACAAGGGCCATCGCCTGGCCGGTGGCAGCGGCGAGTTGTGTGGCGCGTGTGTACTCCATCCGCGTGGCGAGCAGCGCCCGCATCACGCGCCCCCCGTCCATCGGAAAGGCGGGCAACATGTTGAATACGACCAGGATCACGTTCACCACCAACAGCCGCTCCAGAAACGGCCCCGCGGTTACGGTCAGTTGTTCCAGAGGGGCAAATGTTGCACTGAATACCAACCAGAGGTACAAACCAGCCGCAATCACCACGTTCACGGCTGGTCCCGCCAACGCGACCCAGAATTCCTGAAGCGGCTCCTCCGGCATCCGCTCCAGGCGTGCCACACCGCCGATCGGCAGCAATGTAATGTCGCGAGTCTTGATGCCGAACTTGGCAGCCATCAGCGCATGGCCGAACTCGTGCAGCAACACGCAGGAGAACAGTGCGAGGATGAAACCGACACCCTCCAGCGTTTTGCCGACGCTGTGGCCGGCGGACCAGTGGCTGAAGACCACGAAGGCGATTAGGATCAAGAACGTGGCATGCATGTACACGCCGATTGCACGAAACTCACCGAGCTTCCACGACCATTTCATGTACTTTCTCCTCCTTTCTCAGGCCTGAATCCACGGCGCCGCCAGTGAGACAAATCGAGCTGCCGGCATGATCTCCTCGATACGGGTTGACGTCTTTCCCGTTCCCACGAGCACCGGTTCCTGGTTGTTGATCGTGCAGTGAAATACCGAGATTCGCGCTATTATGGCACGACCAACCGCAGCCACCATTATCCCTCCCGCCGCAGACAATACCAGGGCGATGGCGATTCTGATGCGATAGTCGCCCCCAATCCGCGCGGACGTCTGCCGGGGTCGCCCAACCCATCGGCATGTTCGACAGCAGCCGTCTAATCGACGCGCGCTGCCTGCACCGCCAGGGCTGCACCGATTCATGCTTACGGGGGCTCGATGTGGAGTCAGGCGGGGCAAACTTCTGTCGCTGGGAACGCGGACCGTGGGATCAGTGTTCACAAGTCATCACCGCTCATCAAGGCAGAACGATCCGTGGTTTGATTAGGTCTTTCACGGAGTCATTCCTCGGGAGGGAACCTGGTCTTGGTTGGCGGTCAGACTACGCATCCGGCCCCCGACAGTATGGATCGCTTAGTGGATCAACCTTGAGCACTGTCGCTGTGACATCGTCGGCCAATTCACCTGAGCGGGAAAATGCGCAAATCGCGTGGTAAATGCTCTCTGCGATCTCCCTGGCGCGACTGTGGCGATGAGCCCGCACCACCTCCAGCAAACGGCGGACGCCGAAGAGTTCGCCGTCTGGTGAACTCGCCTCCAACACACCGTCGCTGACAAGGAGGACGACATCGTTCGGCGAGAGAGCGACCGCCGTTGCAGTGGGATAACTGACGTCTGAGTCGATCCCCAACGGCATCCCCGTGCTCTCCAATCGCGATTTTACGTCTCCGGAGGCGCCGAGCACGTAACCCATGGGATGGCCGGCGCTGGCGTAGGTGAACGTTCTGCGATCAGGGTCGAGACGTCCCAGCAGGATCGTGACGAAGCGGCCGTTATGCACGTCTCGTGAAAACACCGCATTCGCGGAATCGAGGATGTGGGCGATGTCGGTGGTCCGTTCCGCGAACACGCGGAGATAGGCGCGCACCGAAGCCATCAACAGGGCGGGGCCGACGCCGTGCCCGCTTACATCGCCAATAACAACTCCCACTGTCCCGTCGGGAAATCGAAGATAGTCATAGTAGTCTCCGGCGGCGAACTCGGCAGGATGCCAGACGGAATGGATATCGAAGCCGCGAATCTCAGGAGTCGCGCCGGGCAACAAGTGCTCCTGGATCTGTTGTGCCGCCGCCAGGTGTGCTTCGTATCTGCTTCTTGCCTGCTCTGCGCGAAACCGCCGGGCAAACGCGCGAACCAAAGCGACCCCGAGGCCCACGGTCACGATCATGTACGCGCCAACCGCCCAAGTGACTCGCCGGATGTGCCTGTGACCGGCCTCGATTTCGCGGTCGACATAATGTTGGGTCGCCGTGGTGAAATCCTCGCACAACTGGTGGGCCCGCCGATACAATGGTTCGACGTCCTGCAAGAGCACGCCCCTGGCCTGTTCCGGTTCTCCCCGGTCATGTAGTTGCACCACCTCTTTCCGCTTGCCCTGGTAATCGCGAAACACCATCCGCAGCTCATTGAGGATTCGTTCTTGCTCGTGGGTGCGAACGGTGTCACGAACCCGGTTTAACCAATGATCGAACTCGCGGGTGACGTTGTCCAACTCTTCGAGCCACTGCTTGTTCGCCCCGTCCATCAAGTACGAGGACACCAACCCGCGTTGCTCCAACAGCGCGATTTCCAGTTCTTCCGCCGCGAGCATACTCGGGATGTTGTCGGTCACTGCAGTGTGGAAGAGATCCGCAATCTGCCAAGAGGCGAACAAGCCCACGACGCTACTGACAACGGCCGTCGCGGTCACACCGGCGATGACTGCGTACACTCTGCCGATGGATCTTGTGCTTGCACTCATGGGCCCACGATACGAACTGTGAGAACTGGTTCCAGGAATATTCAGCGCATAGCCGGCCAGCGTGGCAAGATCTCTCCATAACCGGTACGCACGATCAAGGCAGGCTGTTCTCGGAACCTGCAGGTCCGAAGACATTCTTGAATGAAACGATTTTTGTGTATGTTCAACCCGTCGCGGTAGTGCTCACCTTCGTGGTGGCACAGGACCAAGTGCCACCAGGAAGGGCTTCGCTTGGCTGGGCTGCCTGGTTTAGATTACACAGATTGGCGGTTCCCTCGCGGCACGCTTGGGACGCACCACAGCCGCCAAGGTTTAGCTATCCGTGGGCTGGAGGTGTCTCATGCGACTTACACTGGGGACCAGGTTTTCAATAGCCATCATAGGGGTCGTTGCCCTGGCGGCAGCCAGCAGCCTTCTGACGCTACTGTCGATGTGGGCGGTCGGAAACCTGATGCAAGAGGTGCTCACCAACAACGCGTCCAGCGTGCGCGCCGCCAACGAACTGGAAATCGCGTTCCTGCGACAGGGGGCGATCGTGTCCGCGTATATCCTGGATCGCGGTAGGCCCGATCATTTGCGGGAATTGCATCGCTGGAAAGCCGAGTTCGACAAGTGGCTGGGTCTGGCGCAATCGACCGCACACACGCCGGAAGAAGCGGCCTTAATGCGGGATTTGGATCACGTCTATCACGACTACGATGCCAAGCGGGATGAAATGTTGTCGCTCTATGATAGGGGTGAGGCAACGGAAGCCACAATGATTTTGGTGCATGACCTGGCGGACCTCTACGAGCGAGCGTTCTCCCTCTGCAGAGATGTCATTGCCGCCAACGAGCGTTTTGTCGATGCGGCAATTGAAACTGGGGCTCGCCGAATCAGGTCGGCGACGTGGCTGGCGGCAGCCTTCGTCAGCGCGACCATCGCGATCGGAATGGGGCTGCTTTGGCTGTTTCTCCGCGGTGTGGTCCTTCCCCTGCGGAGCATTGCCGCCGAGGCGCGCGCGGCGGCAGGTTGTACGACTTCGAAGGGCGTTGGAACGCAAGAGGATGAGTTGCAGGCTGTGGGTGAATACCTGCGAACCCTGATGTCGGAGGTGAGCAGCGGGCGTGCCGTGCTGGAACAGACCAGGAGACGCTTGATGAGTGCGGAGAAACTGGCCTCGGTAGGAAAGCTGGCGGCCAGCGTGGCCCACGAGCTGCGCAATCCGCTCACGGCGATCAAGATGTGGTTGTTCTCGATCCAGAAGACGATCGGACCGGCTGAACGTGGCGACCATCCACATTCCTCCGATTCGGGAGCGCAAGGAAGACATTCCGAAGTTGGTCGATCTCTTCTTGAATCGCTTTGCGGAAGAACTGGGCGCCGACAGACCTGTGCTCTCCGAGGACGCCTTGGAATTACTTAAGAGTCATCCCTGGCCCGGGAACGTGAGGGAACTTCAGCACTGCATCCACCGCACGATGATTTTTACGCGCGGTCATGCCATCCAAGCGGCGGATTTGCGTTCGCTCTTTGAGCCTGTGGATGAGGGGAGGGCGAGCGAGCCGTTTGCCAAAGACGACGAGACGCTGGCCGAGGTGGTATGGCGCTATCTCAGCTCGCACGACGGTCCGCGAGCTTACGACCAATTCCTTGGAAAGGTCGAAAAGCTGCTTCTGACCGAGGCCCTACGCCGGGCCAAGGGGAACCAAACCCACGCCGCCCGACTGCTGGGCATACCTCGTCCGACGCTTCACGCGAAGATGCAGAAGCACCGCCTTCACGGCGAGGGCGGGAGCGCGCAGGGTTAGTGCCAGGTTCCTGACGCGCGGTCGAGTAGCGGACGTTTATCGCAGTTCCGTGCCCCGGTAGTCTCCGGAGCCGGCGAGATTATCTTGTTGGCCGTGAACGACTTGCGGTGCCGCGACCCGACTCACTCCCGGTTGCGGCACGCAAATTGCCCTCAATCGTGTCCGGCCTCAGAACAAACCATCGAGGAGAATTCTTAACTGACTTGCCCAAGACGGCGGCACCGTGCCATGCGACACGAAGGTTTTCACGAGCAACGGACGGAGTGGATGGGCGATTACACGCCGAGCTAGGCGCAGGTCGAATTGCTCGTGTCGGTTCTGGCGGCAGACGACGGCGCTTACCTGGTACTCCAAAGCCTCGTGCGTCGCAAGAGAAGCAAGGCAGAGGGCACTACGACAATAAGGCTGGCAAACGATGAATACGCTTCTGTTCGCTGATGACAGGAAGAACATACGCGAGTTCTGCAAGCACGAATTGGAGGAAGAAGGCTACCGGGTGATCGTTGCACGAGACGGACGAGAAGCCGTTCGCTTGGTACAGGAGGAACATCCCGACCTGGCGATTCTGGACATCTGTATGCCCAGAGCGGGCGGCCTCGAAGCCGTGGAGCGGATCAAGGCCATCGACCCGGCCATCCCGATCATCTTCTTCACGGCCAACGACGAGGATTGTGTTACTGACTCACGGAGTCGGTTTGCGAACGCCTGCGTCGAGAAAAGCGAGGATCTGGGTGAGTTAAAACGGACGGTCGTCAGGCTTCTGTCTAACCGCGAAGCCAACGACGTTTTTCGCTCGGGATTGCCGCCTCGGATGCCGCACGTGGGAGATTGGCCCACAACGGAGGAAGGCGCACAGGCCCAGAGCCGTTAAGAGACCAAGTCACATGGAGAAGGAGTAGCAACGATGCTCGTTTTTAGCCGCAAGACAGGGGAAGAAATCGTACTGCCCAAGCATGGCGTGACGATCGGCGTCGTGGCCGTAGGCGGGAAGAGAGTCCGCCTGGGGATATCGGCGCCGTTCGATGTCCCCGTGCATCGCCGGGAGATACTGGAGCAGACAGCCGAACCTGGTCCTTCGGCGTCGCACGCGAATGGCAGTCGCACTGATTTCGCGCAACGCCTGGAGCGTCGGATTCGCCTGCGAACCCGCGATCGAATTAGCTCCTTGCGCATCGAGACCTTGGAGGGACAGGTGATCGTGCAGGGCTATTCCAGGTCGCACTATGACCGCCAGTTGGCATATTCCGCTGCCATGGAGGTGCTCAACGCATCACGCTCGGACCGCCCCGAACAACTGAAGGTCGATATTGAGGTCAGAAGGAGGTGTGAGTCATGATCCGTCGAATTCTGCTGGGAATTGGCGGCACGCCGTTCTCCGGTGTCGCCATTCAGTTCGCCGTCGAGATCGCACGACGGAGCGGTGCGAGCCTGACGGCCGTGACCGTGCTTGATGAGAGCCGCATCTGTCGCGTTGGGCGCGTTCCGTTGGAGAGCGCCGTCGCGATGGCGGATTTGTGCGAAGATCGTCTCGAGGTCACTCGGGAACAAATTGAAGACTCGCTTGACGTGCTGAAGCAGCACTGCAGTGATCAGGGCGTGCCCATCACGATCTATCGCGAGCAAGGGAGCCCGTTCCACCTGATGATCGAATATGCTCGCTACCACGACTTGGCCGTATTCGGACTGAGAAGCATGTTTGAGTACAAGATCCTCGGTGACTCCGACGTGGAACCGGCAAGGTTCCTTCGGGAGTTGATTGAGGGAGGCGTGCGACCCCTGATCGCGGTCTCCAATCGGGTCCGCCCAGTTCGCCGCGTGCTGGTGGCCTACAGCGGTTCCGTGCAATCTGCCGAATCGATGCAGCAGTTTATGCGTTTTCGACTTTGGCCAAGCGCGATGCTGCGGATTCTCGTTTGCGGCCATCCGGAGGATCAGGCGAAACCGATGTTGACCGATGCGGTCGTTTACTGCCGGGCTCACGGTTACGAGCCGGAGACCCGGTATCGGCCGGGAGATCCGAAAGAGGAAATCCTGGCTGAGGCTGCCGAATGGGACGCGGACATGGTGGTGTTAGGCTCCAGTGCGGACAGTTGGCTTGCGAAGATTCTTCGTGAAACTACAATGCTGCATATTATCCGGAATGCAGATTGCCCTCTCTTTGTTGGGATGTGACAGATCGTAAGGCGACCGGCCGGGGTATTCCGTCGTGGAAAACCCGCTCTCCAAAAAGTCGAAGACGATCTTCCTGCTGGGCGACGCCAAGGCCGGCCACCTCAGCAACTACTGGAGGCTAAGGAGGCGTGAACGGCGATTCATCCCGCGGCCTCTCTACGACGGGTCGCTCCATTGCTCGACCAAGCGGCGATAGATCACGTGGTAGACCAACGCGACCATCACTCCCCCGCCGAAGATGTTTCCGCAGGTGACTGCAAACAGGTTGTGCATGGCGCGCCAGGTGTCGAGTGCGCTGCCGTCTGGATACAGCCCCGGCTGCACAGCCACGGTGAGCAGGCCGCTGCACATGTAGTAAATGTTGCCCACGCAGTGCTCGAAGCCTCCGATCGACAGGGCGGCAATCGGCAGAAGCGGCGCGAAAAACTTGTCCGTGACCGATCGCCCCGCCATGGCGATCCAAACGGCGACGCAGATGAGCAGGTTACCGATAATCCCGCCGAAAAAGGCGTAGAGGAAGGATTCCGAGCCCTTCGCCGCCGCGATCTGAACTGCGACCCGCCCCACGGCTCCCTCGTGCATGGCCATGTGCCCGGAAAGAACGATGACCAGGGCCAGTCCGCCGGCTCCCACGGCGTTGCCCAGCAGCACGACGAGCCAACTCTGCAGGAGCCGCATGGTGCTGAGTTTGCGGGCTGCCCAACTCATCACAGTGAGGTTGTTCGAGGTGAACACTTCGGCGCCGGCGGTCATGGCGATCAGGTAGCCCGTGGCAAATGCCACACCGCCGATCATGCGGCTCCATCCGGCGTTCAGGTCGGGATCGGCGAGGACGGCGATTTGGAACATCGCGCCGAGGCCAATGAATCCCCCTCCCACGATCGCCAGCATCGTCATGGTGAACGGCGGCAATCTGCTCTTGTATACGCCCTGGCGTTCCACGCGCTCCGCGATCTGCTCCGGCGAGTAGGCGTCGAGCGTAATGGTCGGAGCCGGCGGCGCCGTGGCAGGCCGTTCGTCGGATGTGATCATGGCGGTCGTGAGTGAAGTGATAACAGATTATTCGGCGGGTGGCTCATCGGGATGCGGCGTCTTGATTGTCAACACGGGACACGGCCCCTTGCGGACCACTTGCTCCGATACGCTCCCCATGAGTAGCCTCGCCAGGCCGGTACGCCCGTGGGTTCCCATCACGATCAGGTCGCACCCGGCTTGCTCCGCAACTTGCAGGATGACCGCTGCCGGGTCACCCTCCTTCACCTGATACTCTACGGGAACATTTGCGACCGCTGGCTGAAGCTGGCGCATCCTTTCTTGCGCAGCGTGTTTCTCATCTTCCAACGGAAACGCCGGAATCGCGACGTCCGTCCCGGAGGGGGCCACCGGCGGGACGAGGACATTGAGCACGATCAATCGCGCGCCGTAATCGCGGGCAAGGGAACATGCAATCTCAAAGGCTTCTGCTGAACGGGGCGAGAAGTCGGTTGGGTGGAGGATGGTTCCAATCTGCAGCATGATCATACTCCAAGGGTTTGATATCGGAAACTTGTCTTACGTCCGCCAGTACGATCTCGGCGACTTCCTTCGTCGCTTCGGTGCCCTTGACGCCCATCGCCACGCCCACGTCGGCCCGTTTCAACGCCGGGGCGTCGTTCACGCCGTCGCCGGACATCGCATGCGGCTGCTCGACGTGGAAAGATCTTTCCCTGCCGGATTCCCTAGGTCTTGACTGCCTTCCTGCTTGCCAAATATCCGGACTAGTATCGGTAAACCGCCGCCAGCGGAACTCCATCCGGCAGTTCGCTCGACTTCATGGCATAAACGACGCCGCCGTTCAGATAGGTGTTCACCGCGGCGCGGTCCAACAGGTCTTCGTTGCGGCCGTGCGACGTTTCGTGGAGGAGCACCTCTTGGCCTTGGTCGTCAAACGTACCCCATTGCTGGCGGTCCGTAGCCACGAACAGTACTTCGACACGCCCATGGCTGACCGCCGGAAGGATTTCGGCGATGTCGGTCGCCGTGCGGCCCGTACCGGCAAGCTGTCGGAAACGAGCCAGAGCCGTCTCGCGCGCTTGCCGAAACACGGGTTCAACCAGTGGCCAGGCTAGGGCATGAAGCTCTTCGGGACGCGACCGGTCGGGACTTCCGGCAACGCCTTCGCGCGCGAGTTGGGCGTATCGGCTGATGGCTCGGTAGACCGGGAAATAATAATCCACGCCGGCCAAGACGAGCGGTGCGCGATCCTCTTGCAAGTAGTCGCACACTGCAACGTCGACTCTCCGGAAGAACTTCTCCAACTGTTCCTTCGTGTACTCTTGGCCGGGACCATGTCCGTGGAACATGGCCGCACGCTTACCCTCGCGTTCTCCGGAGCGGGTGTGGAATTGAAGCCGCTGCCGTTCGTCCTGCCCCAAAACCTCTTTCAAATTCAAGGGAAGTTGCTCAATCTCGATTTCGTCAATGCTGTATCGAGTAGCTTCCAGCATCCTCACCTCGTTTTGGCTCAGGGCCAGGACAAAGAAATGTCCGTCGCCGGTGAGCAACGGAAAAAGCGGCTTCAAATGAAACCGCTTCGCCACAATCGCAAGTTCATCGAAACGAATCGGCACGCGATAGGAGTGAAACCGGTCGGCAGCGGCAAACATGGCCAGTCCGTCACTTTGATGCTGCCAGAAGTGGCCCTCCGCCAGGAGCGAGTAAGCAGGCTCCAGCATGGTCTTGGCCGCGGGCGCCGGCGACCCTGCCTCAACCAACTGCCGCTCTGCCTCGCGTAGCAGATTCTTCAGCCGGATCGGGTCTTGTTGCATTTGGGTTCCGGTACGATGCGTGGGCAGGAAGATCGAGACGCACTCCGTGCCGGCGACGTCGCTCAATTGCTTTACTTCGGTAGCTGTGAGGGAATCCATCTATCCAACTCCTTTCGGGACTTAACTCAAAAGCCGCGGCGCAAGCTGCCACGAAGGCCGCGACATCGGGCCCGCTTATGCCCACCCTGGCGGGACTGCCCCCTTTCTTGCGTCGAGGGCACGCGAAGTGGCACAGCGCATCTCGATGCCGGCCTCCCCGATGTGGAACGTGGCTGCCGTCATTGACGATTGTACGCAGTCAAGACATTACCAGCTACTCGCGCGGCGGCCTGACGCGCCGCTATCGCGCCACGTGTTGGGCCGCCGGCCGTAAGCGCGGATTGCCCCTGACCCCTGGGGTGATGAAAAGCGGGGGGCTGGATCCGCAAGACCGTCTCGATTCGCTCCGGCAACCCACTCTTGCGGTGCCCGTCCCTTTCCTTGATCAGACCACCCAGCCGCCACCGGCCAACGTCCGGCACAAGGTGGTCAATTGCCCGCGGAATCAAATCGTCTATAATCCATTTGAGGGAGCCGCGTCGGTAAACGCAGAAAATCGCATGGTTCTTCTCCAATATCCATTGTCTCTTTCAGGGCCAGCAGGGCCGGGCGATGCGGAGGCAACATCATGAGACTTATGCAAACAATACTTGTCGCCACCGACTTCCAAACCGGCGTCGACGACGTGCTGGCCACCGCATCGGCGCTCGGCCGGACGTTTCAGTCCGAGGTGCTGCTGTTGAACGTGCTTCCACCGGCGCCGGAGGGGCTTTCGGATGCCGCGCTGGTCATGCGACTGGCCCGTGAGAGGAGTCTCGAACGACTGAACGAGCTTGCCTCGAAGTTGCGGGGGGAAGGGGTGAGGATGGCCGAGCCGATTGTCGAGGAGGGCAGCGATTTCGAGGGCATTCTCCGCCAGGCCAACGAGCGCGATGCCAACGTGATCGTGATCGCCCGCAGCGCGGGCGGTGACGATCCATCGGCCCTGGGCCTCACGGCGGAGCGAGTCCTCCGCCACTCGGCCAAACCGGTGTGGGTCGTGAAGCCGGGGCAGCCGGTCTCGCTGGATTCGATCGTCTGCGCGGTTGACTTCTCCGCTCCTTCGCGCCGCGCGTTGAGCAATGCCATCCACTTGGCAAGGAATCTCGACGCCAGGCTTACGGTGCTCACGGTGATTCAGCCGGTAACCACGTTCTGGTCGTTTTCCGGCCTAGTCAGCCAGGAGGCGCAGAATGCCTACGAGGAAGACCAGCGGCGTCGTTTCGAGGCGTTCTTGGGACAATTCGATTTCCACAATGTCCGTTGGGAGAAGGAAGTGCGGCTGGGAGATCCTCCGGCGGAAATCCTTGCCGCAGCCGAGAGAATCGCGGCGAAACTGCTGGTCATGGGTTCGGGGGCGAAGACCGGGTTCACGCGTATCCTGCTGGGTCACGTGACCGGCCGGGTCGCCAGTGCGATGCCTTGCTCTCTGCTTAGCTTCAAGGCGGAAAACGCCATTCGGCTGCGGATCGACGAGGAGATCGCCGATGTCCGATCCCACTTCAAACTCGGCGAAGAACTCCTGGAAAAGGGGCTGCCCGAAGAGGCCCGCCGGGAATTTCAGCACTGCATTGAAACCGATCGCGTGTACGCGCCGGCCTGGGAGGGGCTCGCCGAGGCTTACCAGCGGCTGGGCGACTCCGAGCGCGCCCGAGAGTGCAGCGACACGGCAAAACAGATCGTGGAAGCGCTCTGGTGGAGGCAGGTGGAGGCCGACATCCGCGGGCGTCATCCTCTCTGGCGGGGAAACGTGACCTGGACCTAGAGACCAGGCGTCGGGGGAGTGATGAGTGCCCGGGGATCGACGCTGCATGCGTTCGGCGTCCAGGGTACACAGGCTGTACGGAACGTCCTCCGTGGTGTTCCGCATGAGGGAAGCAAGACGACCACCCGTCCTCCGCGGAACGCCACGGAGGGCGTTGCCTGCATGGGCGGGAGCGGAGGAAGCCGTGGCAGCACAACGAGCGCCGAAAGAAGTCCTGGAGCAGATCCTCCACGCGGCCCTCCGCATTGCGATGTTCGCTCTCATCTGGCTCGGCCTGACCTCGGGCGAGGCCGCCTCCTGGATCGTTGGCGGCCCGGCGGTTCTCGCTGCGGTCGTGATGAGCTTTTGGCTGAGGCCGTTGCCGAAATTCCGCTGGCGGTTGATCGGAATGATCCGGTTCGTCGCCTTTTTCCTGAAAAGCTCATTGGTCGCCGGCGCCGACGTGGCCCGCCGCGCGATGACTCCGGGAGACCTGCCGCTGAAGCCCGGCTTCTGCGTCTATTCGATGCGGTTGCCGCCGGGCACCCCGCGATGGCTTTTCGCCAGCACGACGAGCCTGTTGCCCGGAACACTCACCGCCGACTTCCAGTCCGACCGGATCCTCGTACACGCCCTAAACGTCGGCGGACCGTTCGAAGAGCAACTTCGGAAACTGGAATTGGCAGTGGCCGCCTTATACGGACTGGATATTTCCCCATGAACGCGATCCTTCTGGGAATGGCCGTGGTGCTCCTGGCGATGGTGGCTGCCGGCATGGTCCGCGTGATTCGCGGGCCCACGCCCGCAGACCGCATGTTGGCGGTGCTGATGTTCGGAACCACGGGCGTTGCCATCCTGTTGCTGCTGGCCGAGGTCTTTGACGCGGCGGCCCTGAGAGACGTGGCACTGGTTTTCGCCGGGCTGGCGGCCGTCACCGGAACCGCCTTTGTCCGGATGGCCGGCGACCCCGCAGGCCGCCGGGAGGAGTGAGCCGATGTGGACCGTAATTGCCGACGGGATCGCGATCGTTTTGTGTCTGGCGGGGATCGGTTTCTTCGCGGCCGGCACCGTTGGCCTGCTCCGCTTTCCCGACGTTTACACCCGATTGCACGCCCTGACGAAGGCCGACAACCTGGGACTGGGGCTGGTTGCCATCGGACTGGCGATGCAATCGGCGTCGTGGCTGGTGGCGTTGAAGGTACTCTCGGTGTGGATCCTGGCCCTGGCTGCCAGCGCCACGGTGTGTAACCTGGTGGCCAAGTCGGCGCGGGACCTGGGGATCCCCGCCTGGGAGAAGCGATGACGGTCCTGCTGTGGGCGTTCGACGCGACCTTGAGCCTGATGCTCGTCTGGCTCGCCTGGAAGTGCCTGGCGACGCGGCGGCTGTTCACGGCGGTCTCGCTGTTCATCTCGTTCAGCCTGCTGGTCGCACTGGCTTGGGCCCGGCTGAGTGCGCCCGACATCGCTCTGGCCGAAGTGGCCATCGGCGCCGGCCTGACAGGGGCTCTGCTGCTGGGGGCCGCCCGCCGGCTGGAGAGCTCGTTGGGACCGGAGACTCGTAAGGAGGAAGACCATGAGGACAAACGATCTGCCGCTGCGGGCAACGCCGGGCACGTTGGCTGCGGCCGCCTTGACGGCGACGCTCAGCGGAATGGTGGCCTGGAGCGTGCTGACGCTGCCGGAGCAACCGGCCGGTCTGACGGCCCGCTTTCAGGATAGCGACGCGAGACAAGGACTCGTGGCCGCCGGCGGCGTTTCGAATCCGGTGACGGGGGTGCTGCTTAACTTCCGCGCCTACGACACGCTGCTGGAAGTCGCGGTCCTCGTGCTGGCGGCGATGGGCGTTCAGGCGGTGTGGCGGCAGGACTGGTTCGCCGCCGCGCCGGCCGCCCCGCCACCGTTGCTGGCGGCCCTGGCGGCGGCCGTGGTGCCGATCGTCGTGCTGGTGGCCGGATACCTGCTGTGGATCGGTGCCGACCGGCCCGGCGGGGCTTTTCAGGCGGGTGCGGCGCTGGGCGGCGGCGGCGTGCTGCTGTTGCTGGCCGGAGCCCCGGTCGCCCGCTGGTTCCGCGGCCGCAAACTGCACGTCGCCGTGATTCTGGGCCTGGCGACGTTCGGGGGCATCGGTCTGGGAATGCTCGCCGCGGGCAGGCGTTTTCTGGAATACCCTGCGGAATCAGCCAAGGCGTGGATCCTCGTGATCGAGGCCGCGGCGATGCTCTCGGTGGGCGCCATTTTCATCGTCCTGCTAGCCGGCGTGCTATCGGGCCAATCGGGCCGCCAGCGGCACCAAGATTTCCGAGAGAATGAGGAGAAGGATGACCACCGGTAGGTCCCGCTTGCCGAGCGGGACCTCGCCCCAATGGGCCCGCTCGGCAAGCGGAACCTACTTCTGTCGCCCATTGGTACCATTTCTTGACAGGAGAACCGAACATGAATCCGGCCGTGCTCTACAGCCTGGTGGCGGTGGCGCTTTTTGGGATCGGGCTGTTCGGGGCCTTGGTGCTCTCGCAGTTGGTCCGCAAAGTGCTCGCGTTGAACGTGATGGGCACCGGCGTGTTCATGCTGCTGGTGGCGCTGGCCTATCCCAGCCGGCTGCAACTTGCCGCGGAGAAAATTCTGCCGGATCCGGTGCCGCACGCGCTGGTGTTAACCGGGATTGTGGTGGCCGTCCGCCGCAACCGCCTTGGCCCTGGCCCTGATCTGCCGCCTGCACGCGGTGACGGGAGAGACCACTTTTCCTGAAGATCGCGGCGAGCCTTCGGCCGGAAGGGAAAGCCGCGCGGCGAAACCGCACAACGAGAGGAGCGGCTGACATGGACCATTGGGGCGTGGGCCTGATCACACTGCCTTTGGCGCTCGGCCTGATTGCGTATCTCGGCGGGCGGCGGTTGGTGAACCTGCTTGCCGTCGCCGCGCCGCTGGGGATGGCCGCACTGTTACTTGGCCTGGGCCGGCAAGTGATCCTGCATGGCCCCATTCGTTATGCGCTGGGTGGCTGGGGGAGCCCGCTGGGCATCGAACTCTACGCCGACGGCCTGTCGCTGGTCATGCTGATGGCCACCACCGTGGTCGGATCGGCCGTGGCCTTCTATGCCCCGGGTTATTTCCGCGGCGGGGCGCACCAGGGGGCGGACGAGACGGCGGGCACGTTCTGGCCGCTGTTCTTTCTGCTCTGGGCGTCGCTCAATGCGCTGTTCCTCTCGGCCGACGTCTTCAACCTCTACGTGACGCTGGAACTGCTCACGCTGGCGTCGATCGGGCTGATCGCTCTGGCCGGCACCACCGAAGCGATCGTCGCTGCCCTGCGGTACCTGATCGTGGGACTGCTCGGCTCGCTTTTGTACCTGATGGGCGTTGCGCTGTTGTACGGAGCATTTGGCGTCCTCGACCTGGCGGCGCTCGGCGCGAGGCTCGCCGCCGAGCCTCGCGGCCAGATGGCGGCGGCGATGATGGTTGCGGGCTTGCTGATCAAAGCCGCCCTATTCCCGCTGCACTTCTG
Source organism: Thermoguttaceae bacterium (assembly GCA_040768665.1). Taxonomy (GTDB): domain Bacteria; phylum Planctomycetota; class Planctomycetia; order Pirellulales; family Thermoguttaceae; genus JABWBD01. The sequence continues at coordinate 76,803 of JAXGMN010000031.1, read as the reverse complement.
GCTGCCGCCAGCCCACGCCAACGCGCCCGCCCCGGTCAGCGCCCTGCTGTCGGCGCTAGTCGTGAAGGGGGCTTTTTATATGATCGTGCGGCTGTGGCTGGAGGTGTTTCCGGCAGCGACGCTCTCCGAGGGCGGGCAACTGCTGGGCCTGCTCGGCGCCGGGGCGATCGTCTGGGGATCGATTCAAGCGTTTCGGGCCGAGCGGTTGAAACTGCTGGTTGCCTACTCGACCGTGGCGCAGTTGGGCTACCTGTTTCTCATGTTCCCGCTGGTGTCGTTGCCCGGCATGCGGCAACTCGCGCTGGCCGGAGCCGTTTGCATCGCCCTCTCCCACGCCCTGGCCAAGGCGGCCATCTTCCTGGCGACCGGCTCGATTCAGAACGCGGCGGGGCACGACCGTCTTGATGGACTGATAGGAATCGGACAGCGACTCCCGGGGCCGGTGACCGCCTTCGCCCTGGCCAGCGTCAGCCTGATGGGCCTGCCGCCCAGCGGCGGGTTTGCCGGGAAGTGGATGATGCTCACCGCGGCCATTCAGAGCGGGCAGTGGGGATGGGCAGTCGCCATTGTCGCCGGAGGACTTCTGACGGCCGGCTACTTGTTCCGATTCTGGAGCCGGGCGATGATGGCTGCCGAAGACCAGGAGGCGGAAGGCCCGCCGCGTCCCTGGCGGATGGACGCGGCTGCCGTCGCCTTGGGAGTCACCGCCGCCCTACTGGGAATGGCCGCGGCGCCTCTGGCCGACCTCCTCGAAATCGCAGCCCCGCTTCCTTTGGACACGATTGCCGAGACCCTGCGATGAACTGGGGCTTTTTGCTTCCTATCCTGCTGTTGCTCAGCTCACTCATACCCGGGCTGATCATTTTCACCCTTCGTGAGGAGTTTCACGCGCTGCGAACGGTGCTCAACCTGTGCGGCGCAATCGTGAAGCTCCTGCTGGTGTGCGTCATGCTTTGGGGCGTGGCTAACGAACACGTCTATGCGGCGAGCATGCCGTTTCTGCCGGGACTTGACCTCACGCTCCGCGCCGATCCTCTGCCGATGCTGTTTGTCACCCTCTCGGCCTTTCTCTGGCTGGTGACGACCGTCTATGCCATCGGCTACCTGGAAGGCTCGCCGAACCGCAGCCGGTTTTTCGGATATTTCAGCGTGTGCGTCAGTTCGACCGTGGGAATCGCCCTCGCCGGCGACCTGCTGACCTTCCTGGTCTTCTATGAGATCCTCACACTAACTACGTATCCGCTGGTCGTCCATCGCGGCACCAAGAAGGCCCTCGACGCCGGCCGGGTTTACCTGATGTACACGCTCAGCGCCAGCGTTGTGCTTCTGGTTGCGGTGGCGTGGCTCTATTCGCTCACCGGCGAGCTGGCCTTCATTGAGCGGGGAGTCCTGGCCACGGTGGACGCACGCCATCTGCCCTCGCTGAAGATCATTTTCGCACTGCTGATTGGCGGCTTCGGCGTCAAGGCGGCGCTGGTGCCGCTGCACGGCTGGCTGCCCCAAGCGATGGTGGCTCCGGCGCCGGTCAGCGCGCTGTTGCACGCCGTGGCCGTGGTCAAGGCCGGGGCCTTCGGGATCGTGCGGGTCGTCAGCGACGTCTACGGATTGGAGTTCGCCCGCGAATTGGATCTGCTTACGCCGCTGGCGGTGATCGCCTCGGCAACGGTTCTTTACGGATCGCTGCGGGCGCTGGTGCAGGACGATCTCAAGAAGCGGCTGGCATATTCAACCATCAGCCAGGTCTCGTACATCGTCCTGGGCGTGGCCATGGGAACTCCGCTGGCCGTGATCGGCGGCGTAGTCCACCTGGTCCACCAGGGCTTGATGAAGATCACGCTCTTCCTTTGCGCCGGCAACCTGGCCGAACGCCTGGGAATCCACCGCGTCAGCGAGATGGACGGCGTTGCGCGGCAGATGCCCTGGACGATGGCCGCGTTTACGCTGGGGGCGCTGGGCATGATCGGCGCGCCGCCGATGGCGGGATTCGTCACCAAGTGGTATCTCGCGTTGGGCGCGTGGGAGGCGTCGCAGTCCTGGGTGATCGGCGTCCTCGTGGCCAGCAGCCTGCTCAATTCCGCCTACTTTCTGCCGATCCTCTACGCCGCATGGTTCCGGCCCGGCCCGTGGCCGTCGATGGAGACGGGCGAACGGGAGCGGCCGGAGGTCGGACTGTGGCTTCTGGTCCCGCCGGTCACCACGGCGGTGGTTGCCTTGGCCGTCGGACTACTGGCGGGCATGGAGATCAGTCCGCTGGCCTGGGCGAAAGTCATCGCGACGAGAGAACTCAACCTATGACGCCAAGCTGGATGGAAACGGCCGCATCGAGCGGACTGACCTGGCTTTTCGGCACGGGCTTGCCGCTGGCGGTCGCCTGGGGCCTGCTGATTCGCCGTTGGCGTGCGAGGGCGATGTCGTTGGCGCCCTGGTCGGCCCTGCCCATGCTGATCCTCGCCGTTCTGCCGCTCGGTCCGATCTCAGCCGACGTCCCCTGGCTGCTGCTGGGCAGCCGGTTGGGGATCGACGAGACCGCGCGGGCGTTTCTGTTCCTCACGTCGGTCCTCTGGCTGACGGCGGGGCTATCGGCGGGCAGCTACTTGGCCCACGATCCGCGACGCCACCGTTTCCTCTTCTTCTATCTCCTGGCGATGAGCGGCAATCTGGGCCTGGTGGTGGCCCAGGACATGGTCAGCTTCTATTCGTTCTTCGCCCTGATGAGCTTCGCGTCCTATGGACTGGTAGTCTACAACCGCGACGAGGAAGCGATCCGCGCGGGACGGATCTACCTGGTGCTGGTGGTGGTGGGCGAGATGGCCCTGTTCGCCGCATTCGTCTTGGCCGCGGCGGCAGCGGGCAACACCTACTTTGACGGATTGCCTGCCGCCGTCGCCCGGTCTCCCCTACGCGACCTGATTCTGGCCTTGGCGCTGGTGGGACTGGGGATCAAGGCCGGTTTGCTGCCGCTGCACTTCTGGCTTCCGTTGGCCCATCCCGCCGCACCGGCGCCGGCCAGTGCGGTCCTCAGCGGGGCGATGATCAAAGCCGGACTGATCGGATGGCTCCGGCTGTTGCCCCTGGGAGTGCCGGGCCTGGAGCCTTGGGCGCATCTGTGCATTGCCGCCGGAATTGCCGGGGCTTTTTACGGCGTTGCCATCGGTCTGACGCAGACCAACCCCAAGACGGTGCTGGCTTATTCCAGCGTGAGCCAGATGGGCTGGATGATCGCGGCCATCGGCCTGGGGCTCGCGGGCGAACTGGCGGCGCCCGTGGTGGTCACGACCGTTTCTCTGTTCGCGCTGCACCATGGCCTTGCCAAGGGGGCGTTGTTTCTTGGGGTGGCGGTGTCGGACGCGGCAGACGGGATCTGGATGCGGCGGTTGACGGCAGCGGGGCTCCTGCTCGGCGCCCTGTCTCTTGCCGGAGCGCCCCTGACCAGCGGGGCGATTGCCAAGAGCCTGCTCAAATTGGCCGTCGCCGGCGCTCCCGGCTTCTGGCTGGATGTGTTGGTCTTGCTGCTCACCTTGGGCACGGTCGCCACGACCCTCTTGATGGTCCGTTTCCTGGTGATCGTCTGGCCGCGATCCGAGACGCACGCAGCCCACGAGGCAAAGGGTCTGTTCGTCCCGTGGGCAGCCCTCTTGGCCGCGGTCTTGCTGGCGGTTCCGCTTTGGCCCTGGGGCGCCGCGGTCTCGGTCGCCGACCTGCTCGTCTCGCCCGCCAAGCTCTGGACGGCGGTCTGGCCCGTGTCGGTCGGAGTGGCGATCGCGGGGCTCTGGCTGCTGTCTTCACGAAGACGCTCGTGGCGGACCGTGTCGGTGCCCGCGGGCGACGTGGTCGTGCTGCTGGAATCCTTGGGGCCAGGGTTGCGGGTGCCCTGGCACGGTGTCCGAGAGATCCTGACGAGCGTGGAGGCGTTGAGGAAAAGCGCCGGCGAGATCCGCGGCAACGTCTCCCGCATGGCGAGGGCCACGGCGGGCGTGGAGGCATGGCTGCTGCGAGGAACGACGTTCGCGGCAGCGCTGCTGTCGATCTGGCTGGGGCTGTTGGTGCTGCTGATGTGATGGACAACGTCGGGAGGGTCTTCCTTAATCGTTTCGAGTGCTTCCACGCCGTCCTTGACGGTGACCACGTGGTAGCCTGCCTGCTCGAGCACTTCCCGGCAGTACTCGCGAATGTTGCTGCTGTCGTCGGCGACCAGCACTCTTCTCCTCATCGAAGCATTCTCCAGGCATGCGCATGGCACGCGTTCAGCGGGAACCAACTGCCGCGCGGGCTCTGTATTCTCCACCTCGCTGCTGAGGCGGGGCGAAGTCGACCAACAGACAGGTGGCTCCGAGGGTCAGGCAGTCGCCCGACGACAGCTCGGCCTCGCTGATCCGTTCTCCGTTCAACAGGGTCGCCGATTTGCTGCTCAACGCGAGGACGGTCAGACTGCCCCGGTTGCCGTCGATCATGCAGTGCAGCGGATCGACCAGTGGATCGGCCACACAGATATTTGCGTCGGCAATGCTTCCCACGAGAATCGGGAGATCTTCCGAATGGAAGTCGACGCACTTGAGGTCATCGTTCAGGATCTTGATTCGGATCCGCATTCTGCTACTCCTCTCACTCCGTTGATGTGATGCCCCCGACCAGTCGGTCAGAATGTCGCGTCAGTTCGTGTAGACCGTCAAACCGAGCGGGTCCAGTGAGGCAGCAAGCGGCGTGCCGCTGTTGGGAAATCCGACAGGATCGCACCAAGCTGAACAGCGGTGCCACATTCGCACCGCAATGCGTGAACAGAATGCGACAATTCTGGTCACGTCGGTGTCTGGCGTCTGACGCATCGTCAGGAAACGGACATCGGCGGTCTAAATCCCCTCCTCGCGCAGGCCGTGTTTCTGCATCTTGGCGTGGAGGGTGGGCCTTGCCAGGCCGAGCAGACGGGCGGCGTGCGTCTGGTTGCCTTGCGTCCTGCGGAGTGCTTCAGCAAGCAGGTGTTTCTCCACCATGCCGAGAAGCCGCTCATGAGCCCCTTCCCCGCCGTGCGAGGCGAGATACCGCACTACCAGCGCCTTCGCCAGCTCGTCGTCGGCCAGCAGTTCGGACTGCGCGAGGTCGCCGGGGCGATGCTCCAAAACGGACGAAAGGTCCGCCGCCTGAATCGGATGTCCGTGGGTAAAGATCATCGCACGCTGAATCGCGTGGCTGAGTTCTCGGACATTTCCCGGCCATGGATAGGCCTCCAGGAGTTCCAGCGCCTCTTTCGACACGATGGGCTTGGGCGTCTTGAGTTCGTCGGCCAGCCGGGCCAAGAAATAGTCCACCAGCCGGGGAATGTCTTCGCGCCGTTCGCGAAGCGGCGGCAGGCGGATGGTGACCACGTTGAGCCGGTGATAGAGATCTTCGCGGAACTCTCCACGGGCAATCGCGCCGTCCAGATCGCGATTTGTCGCCGCGATCACGCGCACGTCGGTGCGTTGAGTGTCGTTGCTCCCCAGGCGATCAAAGGTCTTCTCCTGCAGAACCCGCAGGATCTTGGCCTGGACCGCAAGCGGAATATCCCCGATTTCGTCGAGAAAAATCGTTCCGCCGTCCGCCTGCTCGAACTTGCCGATGCGGCGGAACTGAGCGCCGGTAAATGCGCCCTGCTCGTGGCCGAACAACTCGCTTTCCAAGAGTGTTTCCGGAATCGCTGCACAATTGACCACCAGCAGCGGAGCCCGGCTGCGGCCGCTGTGCTGATAGACCGCCCGCGCGACCAATTCCTTGCCGGTGCCCGATTCGCCCCGGACGAGGACCGTGGCGTCCGTAGCTGCGACGTGGCCGATCGTCTTGTAGACCTCCTGCATGGCGGGGCTCTGGCCGATCATGGCGTCACCGCCGGCGGTGGACGCGTCCGTATCGAAAACGACCGGCTGCCTGGCGAGCCGAGAACTTTCCAGGGCCTTATCGATCGTACGCAGGATCTCCGCGGGATCGAGCGGCTTGAGATGGTAGTCAAAGGCACCGGTCTTTGTCGCCTCGATGGCCGTATTCATCGTGCCCCGCCCCGTCATCATGATGATCGGTAGCTTCGGACGCAGCGACTTGATCCGCCGCAGCGCCTCCAGCCCGCTGATGCCCGGTAGGTGAACGTCCATCACCACAAGCTCGAAGTCCCGGGCCTGAATGGCGTCGAGAGCCTCTTCGCCACGAGTCGCCGTGACCACCTCGTGCCCCCGGTCCTTGAGGATTTCGTGGAACGCCGCCAGCACACTCCGCTCATCGTCGACAACGAGGATTTTGCTCATCCGTCTTGCTCCGCCAGAGGGATTGAGATCGACAGCGTCGTGCCGCGGTCCGATGTGGACTCTAAGAGGAGCCGTCCCTGGTGGCGAGCGACGATCTGCGCAGCAATGCTGAGCCCGAGACCGGTCCCGCCTTCCTTAGTGGTGAAAAATGGGTCGAAGATCTGCTCCCGGACGTCGTCGGGCATTCCGCCGCCCGTGTCCCGCATGCGAACTATCCCCATGGGACCTATCTGGCCGGCCGATTCCATTCCGACTTCCACGCGGACTTCGCCGCCCGCCGGCGTGGCGTCGATCGCGTTGTTTGCCAGGTTGATCAGCACCTGGCGAAGCTGTTCCGAGTCGGCCGATACCCAGACCGGTTCGGGAGGTAACGCCCAGATGAGCTGAATGCCGGCCTCTTCAAACCGGCAGCGGAGCAGATCCAACGTGGTGCCGACGATCGAGCGGAGATCGTGTCGGACCAGCTTCAGCGGGGCCGGGCGCGAGAACTCGAGGAAATCGTGGACGATGTTTTCCAGTCGGGTGATTTCTTCGGACACGATGGCAAGCTTTCGGTCCAGTTCCGCGTCGGACGCCACGCTTCCGCGGATCGAATAGAGCCACATCTTGATCGCGGTGAGCGGATTCCGAATCTCGTGGGCGACGCCGGCGGCGAGCTTGCCGACCGAAGCCAACTTCTCCGCGCTGGAGAGCCTGGCCTCGCTCGCTTCCAGGCTGCTCCTGGTCACGGCCATGTCCGACATGAGCAGCTTCAGATAATCGCCCATCGCACGCAACTCGTCGCCGTTGGATCCGGCGCGGTCACCGGCATACTCCTTTGCCTCGGCGATCATCCGCCGCAGGGGAAGCAGCACACCGACGAAAAAAAGCCACAGGAGAAACAGCCCCAATGCCGTCGTAACGACCACCGCCAACACGGTGAGCAGCGCGGCGTCGCGCGTTTGACGGGTGGCCGAGGCGACCGACTGGTCGACGGAGTCAATGTTCGCCCTGATGAACGCCTCGCAGAGCTCATATGCACGGTGGTACAATGCATAGACGTCGCCCAGGAGGATCTCCCTCGCCTGCGAAGTCTCTCCGGCTTCATACAATTCAATCACCCGGTCGCGCTTGGCGTCGTACCGGAGATAGACCTCCATCAGATCGTCGAGGATCGCGTGCTCGCTCGGCGTATGGGCCGTAGCACGCGCCTGATCCAGCCAGTGGCGGAAGCTGAGTTCCCGTTCGGGAAGCCCCTCGAGCCACTCGCGATTCCCACCGTCCAGGATGTAGGAGCCGACCATGCCCCGCTGCTCCAAAAGTGCAATTTCGAGCTCTTCCGCGGCTCTCACACTGGGAAGGTTCTTATGGATTGTTGTCGTCAGAAGATCGTTGATATTCCGAGACGAATAGAGCGCGACTCCGCTCGTCATCAAGGCGAGTGCGACCACGCCGACCACGGCTGTCGAGATCCGGGTTGCCAAGGTGAATCGCATCCGCGCCTCCTCAATACTCGTCGCTGCCAACGAGCTTTTCCTCGACCGTGTCGGCCTGCCAGGCGATCGCGGAGAGCGTCCGGCTGATTTCCAGCGGATCGAGTGCTTCGGCCAGGTGATTGGCCTGAAGCACTGCGGCCGGGCCCCCGTCCAGCATCTTGACGGCAAACGCGCCGTGCAGCATCGAGGCGTTGTAACGCAACAGCGCCATCGCGTTGTTCTCGGCCGCCGGACCGCAGACCGACCAGAAGCTGACCATCGCGTGTCCCTCGCGATCCGATTGGCCGTAGTCGACGTGGACCTTCTGCTTGCGGGTCGCGCCGACGGGAACCGTTATCTCCCAGCTTTCGCCCGACTCGGACACCGAGTAGCCGGCAGCCCGGGCCACGGAGCGGACCATCGCCTTGGGGTCCGAAGTGACCGGAGCCAAGTCATCGAAGTTGAGGCCGGCGGCTCCGCTTGCGGCGGCAGGAGTCGGCGCGGGCTGTGGCCGCGGCGCTGAGGGCGACGCCGGCTGTGGGCCCGCGCCGCCGGCCATCGCCTGCTGAATCATGCCCGGCATCATCATCCCGAACCCGGCACCCATTCCCATCCCCATCGCTCCTCCGCCACCTGATCCCTGCTCGGCCAGCTTCGACATGCTGTTGGCCGCCTGGAACTTCATGAACGCGTTCAGATCGCCGACGGCTCCCATCGAGCTCCGTGCGTCGATCGCCTTCTGCACCTCTTCCGGCGGCGTGATGGCGTTGATGAAAAAATCGACCAGCTCCAGCCCGTACTTGCCGAACTCCTCGCTCACCTTGGCCCGCGTGCCGGAGGCGATCTCGTCGTAACGCGAAGGCAGATCGAGCAGGCTCAGACCCAGCGTGCCCAGCAGATCGGTCATCCGCGCGACGATCAGGTCCTTGAGGAACGCGGTGGCCTGGTCCGTCGAGTACTTTCCCTGCGTGCCGACCAGGGTATTGACCAACACCGCCGCGTCGGCGACGCGGAACGAGAACTTGCCGAAGCTCCGTAGCCGCACCATGCCGAAGTCGGCGTCGCGGAACGTGATCGGCTGGCGCGTGCCCCATTTCTGATCGAGAAAGGTCTGCTTGCCGATGAAGTAGACCAGACACTGGAACGGCGACTTCTCCCACGGAATCGTCAACAGTCGCGTGATGAGCGGCAGGTTCGCCGTCGTGAGCGTGTAGCGCCCCGGGCTGAACCGGTCGAGCGCTTTCCCATCGCGAAAAAAGATCGCCTCTTGGTTCTCCTGCACGATCAATTGAGCCCCGAGTTTGATGTCGGCCGACCCGTCCGCCGGGATCCTCTGCACCAGCGATCGGTTCGCCTCATCGAAATACTGAATGACCTCCAAACGGATACCCATGGAATTGCTCCTTGCAATAAGCGGTTACGACCAATAGGTTCCGCCACCGGTAGGTCTCCGGCAAGCGGGACCTACCAGACTTGGCGACCGGGACCTTGCTCCCGGGTCATGCTCGGGCAAGCGGAACCCACTCACCCTCACTGGCCGATTCTATTGTCTGTCGCCTGGAAAATGAACCACGAGGCCGGCCTTTCTCTCGGGCCCCCCACCCGGTCAGCCGCGCTTAACTTCCCATGAAGCAACCAAGGAAGGTTTTGGCCACGGTCAAGTCGCCCAGAGCGTCACGGCGGGCTTCCGGTCAAAACGCAGCCTACCCAAACCCCCGCACTACCCGACATTACGGCCGGGCCGCAGAGGCACCGCTTGCGCGGTTGATCCTTTCCAGCCAGCCTTCCAGCGTATACGCCTCCGAACCCCGTTCCGACTCTTTCAGGCATGCGAGCCTCTCGCGCCCGATCGGACGCAACTGCAGGTCCGGAAGTCTGGTGCCCCGCTGGTGCAGCGGAATCCCATAGAGCGATTCCAGCCGGATGCCGTGCGCGTCGCACCACTGCCCGGAATTCACGGTCGGCAGCTTCCGGATTTCCTCCAAGGTCCAGCCGGGTGTGCCAAGATGCCGGTGAATCCACACGAGTGCCTCCTTCTGAACCATATACGGCCGGTGACCGCCTCCCGACTCGTACCACACGCCGATCTTGCCGGCGGCCCCGAACATCGCATACACCTTGGCGGCCGCTTCGACCGCAGCCGTGGTATCGGCCCAAGCCGTGCCGTCGCCGTCGGTATCGATGATCACGTCGGCATCGCCGTTCATCACCAACATCGCGCACCCCGGAGCCGCCAAGGCCGCGTACTCGGCCCAGCCCAAAAGCTCCCGCATCCGCTGGTTCGGGGCCTTCGTACAGTACTTCGACCTCAGCCCGACGTCGGAATACGCCCAGCCGGAAACGATCGCCATCTTCAGCCGCGGCTCCAGCGCCGCCATCCAACTCGCCTTCGCTCCGCCAAGCGAATTCCCCGCCACCCCGATTCGCTCATGGTCGACGTCCTCGCGCGTGCACAACAGATCGACGCCCCGCATCGTATCAAACACCAGCTTGCCCATGATCAGCCGGCCGGCGCCGTCCGCATGCTCGTGGACACTTCGAGGATCGTGGGCACGCGTTCCCAGGCGGGCCTCGATATGCCGCTCTTCCTCGCCGATCGGGTCCAGTGCAAGGCAGGCCAGGCCCATCCGCGCGTACAACTGCCCCGTGAAGTTGTACTGCCACTGGCTCTTGCTCCCGCCGTGGCCGAACGTCAGCACGATTGCCGGTATCGGCTCGGCAAAAGACGCGGGCCGATAGAGCACCGCCGGCACGCGCGAGCCCGGTTCCGCCGTGAACACCCACTTCTCGATCACGATGCCGTCCTGTTCGAACTCTCCCCGCTTCTCCGCTTCCAAGGGCACGCGCCGCCGCGGAATCCCCAGCATCTCGGCAATCCGCTGACGCGTGCTTCGCTGCCAGCTCAGAAACGCCTCTCGGCCGGTGAAATGTTCTGCCACGCGATCGTCTGCAGCATTCTTTTCCGGTGGATTCGCCCATCGTGCGGTATTGATCGCGAAGTACTTGTTGACAAACGGCGGCGCCTTGCGGCTGGCATACCACATGCGGAGGCTGCCGTCCGCCCGCCGAAGGATCGATTGGCTGGTCACATAGTGCGACTCCCACGGGCGGTTCGGATCGGGCCGAAATACCGGATTGCCGACGTACTTGTACCACTTCATCCCATCCAGGCTCACGGCGAATCCCAGCGCCGTCGTATCGCTTCTGGCCGTCCAGTAGCTGCCATACCACATCAGATACGCCCCGCCGATCTTCAGCACCGTCGGATAGAACAGATTTCCCTTTTCCCACTGCTGATCTGCCACCAGCGACGGCTCGTGCGTCACTCGCCACTTCCGCCCGTCGGCGCTCGTCGCATGGCGAATGATCCACGGCTCGGACGAAACGTCGGTATACCACATCTGGTACGTTCGGCCCGTCTTGATCACCGTCGGCGCGTAAACGTCTTTCAATAGCGGGTCCGACGGCCTCGACCACCGAACGCCGTCTTCGCTCGCCGTCTCGTGCAGCGTATGCAGCGTGCTTGGCTCTTGGAAGCACGTCGAACTGAACCACATCCGCAGTTTTCCGTCCTCGCAGAGCGTCGAACCGTCCGGCCCACGAAGCAGTGTCGGCGTAAGCACCGAGTTCTTTCCGTCGCCAAACGAGAACACGGGATTTTCCGGATCCCGGGTGAACGCTCGCCCGTCTCGGCTGCTGGCCAGCCCCAGTTGAAATACCCGCTCGTGGACCTCGCCGCGCGACCCGCAGTACCACAGCCGGTACACGCCATCTTCCAAAGCAACGGCCGGCGCGAAGACATGCCTGTCGTCGAATTCGTCCGGCTCGCCCAGCGACAGGACCGGTCCATCCGTATCGCGCTGCCACGTCTGCTCGACGAGCCAAGGCCGCAATTCTGCGGGGACTTCCCCCACGGCGAACGCCTCCGGCAGAAGCCAGACCATCGCCATTGCCGCCGCGCCTCGAAAGAGGCATACGACCGATGAAACTCTCATGGCACCATCACCCCTCGCTGAAAAGTACGCTGATCGTCATAGGCCTGCAAATGGAGAGGAGAAACCATCGGGTGTTCGGCCGCATGCCTGTCGTCGCGCGCTGTTTCATAAAAACCTCCGTGGGCTCGTTCCACGGGTGAATGAGGTTCGGAAGCTGGCATTCATCACCGACAACCGTTCCGGACCCCTGCCGCCTCGTGCGGCAGGACCCCAAGGTTCCTCCGCTACAGCGCCTCCCCAATGAATGGACGCTCCCTTCCGACTCTAGACAGTCGGGGCAAGTGCGTCCACGCTGCTACGTCGTTTGCCGTCAGATGTTGTTCAACGGTCCCCAAGCCCTCCTTTGATCAGCTCACGCGGTTTATCCGCCAACGATGCCCCCTTCTCCTCAGCATCGTTATTCGCTGGCGGATCGTTAGAAAAGTGAAACTGGTCGAGTCTCTTGGTCACATTGTCGGGAGTAAAGGGCGCATGATCATACCGGTTTGAGGAAGAGCACTTCGGCCCGGTTCATCCATCTCTCCCGCAGGCAGATGCGGAACCAGCCGTCGCTGTTCCGCCGGTTCACGCGCACACCCGAACGGTCGCCGAACTGCTTCAAGTCGTACTTTGCCCAGGTCTTGCCGAGGTCGGGTGAGAAGAGGAAACCGGTCTCGCACGGGTTGGCGTTGCCGTATTCCGGGACCACGATGATTCGGTCGTCGATGGTCATCGTAGCCAATTCGTACTGGGCGTCGAAAATCCGCGTGTGCTTCGCCTTGTCCGCCAGGTTCGCCGGATCGCAGCGGAAAATCCCGCGGTCGTAAGCCTCGTCGGGAGCCTTGGGACCGTTGGCATCGGCGACCCAATAGACCTGGCCGTCGACGAAGTTGATGCCGCCGGATTTGTAGCGCGAGTTGGCGTCCGACGACACCAGCACCCGCCAGTCCCACGAGTCCGCCGCCGCGTCGTACGTGCCGCGCAGCCAGTGGCATTCCTTCCCTTTGCCGCGGTCGAGGTCACCCGTGCAGGCATAGAAGGCCTTCTCCGCCGGGTTGTACGACACCGAATGGACATGGCGGCAAATCACCGGGTTCGCCGGATCGCCGAGCAAGCTTGCGGGGTCGGCGCCCTTCTGCTGGAAATCGGGATTCCGCCCGAACGCGTACGCGATCTTCACCGTCTCGCCCTGGTCGGTCGAGTAGTAGATGTTCACCGGCACCGCGCCGTGCGCAACATTGCAGTAGTTGCCCCAGATCAGCATTTCCCCGCCATCGGTTTCGAAGGTGTGGATCCCATCGATCGAATAGAAATACGATCCCGGTCGCTTGGGATCGATCGGGGTGTGCGGCAGGTACGGGCGGCCGTCGCGATCCTTGACCGTCAGCTCTCGGTAACTTCGGAGATGATCGGTGCTCACGTAGATCTTCGTTCGCGTGGCGAAGACGATGTTTCCGTTGCTCAGGATGCTGCTGAACATAATGTCTTCGGCATCGGCAAACGGGGCGCTGTGGGCCCATGTCTTGGCGTTGTCTTCGGAGAGCCAGACCTTTCCGTTACCGAATGCAAAGGCCTTGTTGTCGCGCTGCGAATCGATGTACGGGCCGTCGGGCGGCGCAAGCCGATACCAAAAGTGATCCGTTTTGCCGACTCCATCCGTCTCGGCGAGTCCGTTGAAACGGGGCAGCAGAACCGTGCCGGCAGCAGTCGCTGCCGTGGCAAGAAATTGGCGGCGGGTTGCGAATGTGTTGTGTTTCATTTCAAAGGCATCCCCTGGCAGTCATGATCAGCGGTCGGGATGAGAGAATCGATTGCCGACGGGACAACGGCGTCCCGCCCATACCCGACCAGCGTACCATGCCGAATGACCGTTGGATACGGGAAAACCGATCTAGCCAGCCCTTGGCACTGCGGGCAAGCGGGACCTACTCTGGCACAGCCGCCACAATCGCTATAGGCATGGCGGCGGCCTTCTTTTGCTCCATAAGTGGACTTTGCGCAGCTTGCTGCGCCGATTGACCGAGACTAGCATGAAATCTTGACCCGGCGTTGGCCGGCGATTGGTCATTTGTGCCCACTTCTGAACCAGTTCCTCGGAAATCGCGCGCAGGAAGGCAAACTGCCATGAAAACAGGTTCTCGTCTGCACCGCCGCAACCGCGTCAGCCATCCCCTTCGCTGCCGACGTCTTCTATGCGAACCTTTGGAAGAACGCTCGCTCTTGGCCGTAGTCGTTTCGATCACAGCGACCGACGGCGAAGCTGCCGAACCGAGCGACAACGGGACGTTCCAGATTACGCGAACCGACGACTTGGAGGCCGCGTTGGACGTCGAATTCAGCATCGGCGGATCGGCCAGTCGCGGCACCGACTACCTGCTCAAGGTGGGGGGCACGGAGGTAAGTGGATCGACCATTACCATCCCGGCGGGCCAGGCTTCCGTGGACGTTGCCCTCGAGGCCGTTGATAACGCCACGGCAGAGTTTACCGAGACCGCCGTGATGACGCTCGAAGAGGGCACCGGCTATACGATCGGCACATCCGACAGCGCCACCATCAACATTGCCGACAATGATCCGCCTGTGCTGACCGTCATTGCAGCGGATTCCAGTGCCGGGGAACCATCCAATCATGGGACATACCAGATTCGGCGGGCCGGTTCCACGGAAGCGGCGCTGAGCGTGGAATTTGTCATCGGCGGAACCGCCGAGCGAGGCGAGGAAGATGACTACGTACTCAAAGTCGATGGCACGGAGGTTACCGGTACAACGCTCAACCTGGCCGCCGGGGAGGACTCCCTGAATGTCACGCTGGAGGTGGTCGACGACTCGTTGCAGGAACCTCCTGAGACCGCCGTGCTGACCCTGCAGGCGGCGACCGGCTACACGGTGGGCTCGCTGGACACAGCCACCGTGAACATCGCCGATAACGACCTTGTGACCATCTCGGCGACCGATCCGGACGCGGCGGAACCGTCCAACGGCGGCGTATATCGCATCGCGCGAACCGGTTCCACGGAGTCGCCGCTGACAGTAACCTTCGCCGTCGGCGGAACCGCCGAGCAGGGAACGGAAAACGATTACGTTCTCAAAGTGGGCGACACGGAGTTGACCGATACGACTGTAATAATTCCCGCCGGCGAGACATTCATCGACGTGACGCTCGAAGTGGCTGACGACGACGTGGCGGAGAGCCAGGAGACGGCTATCCTGTCGCTTCAGGCGGGGCAGTACACCGTCGGCACCGCGGGCAGTGCCACGGTGACCATCGCCGACGACGACCCGCCGGTGGTGACCATTGCGGCAGTCGATCCCAACGCAGCGGAACCGGCAGACGACGGCACCTACCGCATCACCCGCGTCGGTTCCACCCAGGGATCGCTCACGGTCAATTTCGGCGTCGGCGGCACCGCCACTCGCGGCACGGGAGACGACTATTTCCTCCGCGTCGGCGGCACGGTGTTGACCGGGACCTCCGTCGCGATCCCGGCGGGGCAGGCGTCGGTCGACGTCGTCCTGGAGGTGATCGACGACGTGGCGGTCGAGGATTCCGAAACGGCCGTGCTCACCCTGCAATCGGGCACCGGTTACACGGTAGGCGACGAAGACAGTGCGACCGTCCAGATCGAGGACGACAATGACAATGATGCGGCGGTCGTCACGATCACGGCCACCGACGCAACCGCGGCAGAGCCGTCGAACAACGGCACTTACCGGATTTCGCGGACGGGCTCGACGGAAGCGGCGCTGACCGTCACGTTCACCGCCGGCGGAACCGCCACGCTCGGCACGGGCGACGACTACGTGCTCAAGGTTGGTACCACCGACGTGACGGGAACGACCGTGACAATCCCCGCCGGCCAATCCTTCGTCGATGTGACCCTGGAAGTGCTCGACGACTTTGCAATCGAGGCGTCCGAGACGGCGGTGCTCGCCCTGCAACTGGCGATGGGTTACACCGTAGGCACTCAGCAGAGCCGCCACGGTGAATATCGTCGACGACGATACACCGGTCGTCACGATTGGCCGCGACCGATGCCGCCGCGGCGGAACCGTCGAACGATGACCTTCCGTATTATGCGAACCGGTTCAACGACCAGTGCGTTAAACGTCACGTTCGCCGCCAGCGGAACTGCCACGCTGGCACGGAAACGACTACGTGCTCAAGGTCGGAACGGCGGACGTGACGGAACCACCGTGACGATCCCCGCCGGCCAATCCTTCGTCGACGTGACGCTCGACGTGCTCGATGATACGGCGGCCGAAACATCGGAAACGGCCGTGTTGACCCTTCAGTCGGGCACCGGCTACACCGTAGGCACCCAGCAGAGCGCCACGGTGAACATCGCCGACGACGAAGCCGCGGTCGTGACCGTCACCGCGACCGATGCCGCCGCGGCGGAACCGTCGAACGATGGGACCTTCCGTATTACGCGAACCGGTTCAACGACCAGTGCGTTAAACGTCACGTTTGCCGTCAGCGGAACCGCCACGCGCGGCACGGGAAGTGACTACGTGCTCAAGGTCGGAACGACGGACGTGACGGGAACCACCGTAACCATCCCCGCCGGCCAATCCTCGGTTGATGTGACGCTCGACGTGCTCAACGACTCTGCAATCGAGGCGTCCGAGACGGCGGTGCTCACGCTGCAATCCGGCACGGGTTACACCGTAGGCACTCAGCAGAGCGCCACGGTGAATATCGCCGACGACGATGGCAACGGCAGTCTTTCCGGTTATGTCTGGCTCGACACCGACAACGATGGCGTCCGCGATCTCGATGCCGACGGTTTGCCGACCGAGATGGGATTGCCGGGCGTCACAGTCAAGCTCCAGAAGAAAAACTCGCAGGACGGAACTTACGAAGACGTCGCTGGCGTTGCACCCGTTACCACGGGGCCGGACGGGGTTTTCCTATTCGATAACCTGCCGGCCGGAACCTATCAGGTTCTCGAAACGCAGCCGAACGACTTCGCCGACGGCAAGGAGACTGTCGGCACAGCGGGCGGGACGGCCGAGAACAACAAGATCACCGACATCGAATTGGCTGCCGGCGAACACGGCGAAGACTACCTCTTCGCGGAAACCAACATCGAGCCTGAGTCGATCTCGATCCGCCTGTTCCTCAACTCCACACCCTCCTCGCGGACCATCATCCGCGATCATCTCGGCGTCAAGGAGGTGTTCATCGAGGGAACCTCGGGGGCCGACACGATCGTTTTCACTGCCGGGACGAATTCCCACACGGTCACCGTCAACGGCAAGGCGACGACCTATACCGCCAGCGAGGTAGACGTCTTCACGATCGATGCCGGAGGCGGTGAGGACAGCGTTACACTGAACGGTGCCGCGGGAGTTGACCAGGCGGAGTCCATGCGAGCATGGGGCAGCCTCAAGGGCTCGAACTACATGGTGGAGGCTCTCAATGCGGAGACCCTCAAGATCGACGGCAAAGGGGGCACCAACGACACTGCCGTCATTTTCGACTCCGCGGGCAGCGACGATCTGGCCGCCGGCGATAACAAGGCGACGATCGACTATGGCGATTACCTTGCCGAATTGATTGCCTTCGAGCGGGTCCGGGCCGTATCCGAGTTGGGAGGGAACGACACCGCAGAGCAAGACGCGATCGACTTCGTGCTGATGCTCGAAGGCGGCTGGGATCAACCGTAGGCCAGGTTCGAGGCGGGCTTTTCCGACTCGTTTCCCTGCCGGCTCGCAGGTCCCGCTTGCCGGGAAGTCTCCAGCAGACTCTCGCCCGCGCTCCGCGGCGAATAATCCCTACAGCCGGCTTCTCGACGGCAAACAGCACCAAAATCGGGAACTTTCGCAGGTTGTTGCGCTTCTAAATCGAGATTAGCATGAAGTCTTAGCACACGCTCACGGGCGGGCGAGTAGGCGATCAGACCACTGAAGAGGCACTTCACACAGGTCGTTGTCCTCGCACCACCACCGCCGAGCTAACTTCTCCCATTGTCCGTTCGACCCGCTCAGGCTCACCACTCCCTGGAACAGAGTACCGAGCTGCTGGATCGCTCGTTCAGACTGCCCCATTAGGGGTGGTCTCACAAGTGGTGCAGCCTGCTCCATCAAGTGTCACCCGAGGATAAGCTCCCATGAAGTCGTTGTCCCGCCTTCTCCGCCGCAACTGCAACGTCAGCCGTTCTCTGAACCGCCACCTGCGATGTGAACCGCTCGAACAGCGGACCCTGCTGGCTGTGGTAATCACTGAGCCGACAGGGGGTGTCGAAGTCAGCGAGAGCGGCGTCACTGCCGCGTATGAGGTTGTGCTCGACGCCGAGCCGGCCGCCAACGTGGTGATCACGCTCACACCGGATGGCCAGTTGGACGTTTCTCCGGAATCGCTGACGTTCACTCCGGACAATTGGGACCAGGTGCAGGAGGTGACGGTTTCGGCAATCGATGACACCGACGTGGAAGGCGACCACAACGGCATCATCGCGCACACCGCGACCAGCGAGGACGCCAGCTACGACGGCATCGAGATCGACGACGTCACGGTGGCGATCACCGACAACGACTCCGCGACGAATGCTCCGCCGACCATCGACCTGGTGAACACCACAACCACGCTATCGGAAGATACCGATATGTCGGTCCGGCGCAAAGTGGCCGACCTCGCGATCGTCGACGACGGCGAGGGAAACAATTCGCTGTCGCTCAGCGGCGCCGACGCCGACCTGTTCGAACTCGATGGTTCTGTTGCCCTGTACCTGAAAGCGGGCGCCCCGCTCGACTTCGAGACGAATCCGCAACTCGACGTGACCGTCTCCATCGACGATCCGGCCATCGGCCAGACGCCCGACGACAGCGCGTCGCTGACGATCACGCTGACTGACGCCAACGACGCGCCGCAGGTCACCGTGCCGGTCACGGGTCCGAACGTGAACGAGGCGGCCAATGCCACGGCGACGGTCAGCGGCATCAGCGTGGAGGACCCGGACGCGGGGACGAGCCAGATCGTGGTCACGCTGGCGATTCCCACCAATTCCGGCACGCTTGCCGTGCAAACGGTCAGCGGCGGTGCTGCGGTCAGCGGCAACGGGTCGCGCATCGTAACGCTTACCGGAACCGTGTCGCAAATCAACGCGACCCTGGACGCCAACGTCGCCTACACGGTACCCAACGCCGATTTCAACGGCAATGTCAGCCTGACGGTCACGGCCAATGACCAAGGGAACACCGGCGCGGGCGGCGCGAAAAGCCAAACCAAGCAGGTTGCCATCACCGTGGCGGCCGTGAACGATTCTCCGAGCATCGCGGCTCCCACCAGCCTCTCCGTCGGCACCGGCGCGGATCTGTTTGTGACCCCAATCAGCGTCGCCGACGTGGACGCGAACACCGCCGACGTCGAGGTAACCCTCGAGGTCGCTCAGGGGACGCTCACGGTAAAAACCGGCGTCACCGGTGGGCTGACCGCTGACGACATCCAGGGCAATCATACGAAGACGGTCACCCTGACCGGTACGATCGCCCAAATCAACGCCACTCTGGCGGACTCGCAAGGGCTGAAATACGTCAGCGACACGAACTATACCGGATCGGAAACGCTCACTATCGCTGTAGACGACAAGGGGAACACCGGTTCCGGCGGAGCCAAGAGCGTCCAGAAACCCGTAACGATCACTGTTGTCGCCGCGAACCAGCCTCCGGTCGTCACCGTTCCGACCGCACAAACCGTGGCGGAGGACACCGACCTGGCGATCGCCGGGATCAGCATCCACGATCCCGACGCCGCTTCGGCCGAAATCCGCGTCACGCTGGCGGTCGCCCACGGTACGCTGACGGTGAAGGACAACGTCTCCGGCGGACTGACCGCCGCAAAGATCCAGGGCAACGGCACCGGGTCGGTCGTTCTCACCGGTTCGCTGGCCCAGATCAATAACACGCTGGCTGCGTCCCAGGGGCTGGTCTACCGGGGACAGGCCGATTATGTCGGCGCCGACTCCCTGGCTGTCACGGCAAACGACCAGGGCAACACCGGTCCCGGCGGCGCCAAGAGCGATGCCGAGCAGATCGCGATTACCGTCACGGCGGTCAACGACGCCCCGGTGATCACGATCCCCGGCGAACAGGCGGTGCCGTCGGGGGCGGAACTTGTGCTCTCCGGGATCAGCATCACCGACGCCGACGCCGGCAGCGCGACGGTCGAGGTCAAGTTCGAGGTCGACCACGGCACGCTGACCTTCAAGACCGACGTGACGGGTGGCCTGGTGGCGGCTGACGTGGTCGGCAACGGCACGGGCACGGTGACCGTGACGAGCTCGTTGGCCAAGATCAAGAACACGCTGGATGCCTCGGCCGGGCTCAAGTACCGCGGCACGACCGGCTATACCGGCCCCGAAACGCTCACCATCACGGCCAACGACCAAGGCAACTCCGGCTCCGGCGTCGCGAAAACGACCATCAAGGATCTGCCAATTACCGTGGCCGGCGCCAACCAGGCCCCGGTGGTGACCGTTCCCGGAACCCAGAGCGCCACGGAAGACACCGACAAGTACATCACCGGCATCAGCATCGCCGACGCCGATGCCGGTTCTTCGGATATCCGTGTCACGCTGACCGTGACACACGGCACCCTGACCGTCAAGAACGACGTTTCTGGCGGTCTTACCGGTTCGAATATCTCCGGCAATGGCACCTCATCGGTAACGCTGACCGGCAGCCGGGCGAAGATCAACGCCACACTGGCCAACGCCCAGGGAGTAAAGTACAAGGGGCTGACCAACAACACCACGACCGCCACGCTAAGCGTGATGGCCAACGATCTGGGCAATACCGGTACCGGCGGGGCGCAGAGCGGCAGCGGGACCGTCTCCATTACGCTCAGCGCGGTCAACGACGCTCCGCAGGTCACGGTTCCCTCGGCACTCGCCGTCGCGCCCAACACCGACCTGGCAGTCTCCGGCGTGAGCATCGCCGACGTCGATGCCGGCACCGCCAACGTCGTCGTCACGCTTGCCATTGGCCATGGCAGTCTCACGCTCCGGACCGACGTTTCGGGCGGTCTTGCCACGGCGGATATCCAGGGCAATGGAACCGGGACCGTAACGTTGACCGGCACAGTGGCCAAGATCAACGCCACCCTGGCCGCCTCGGGCGGGCTGAAGTATCGCGGCACGACCGAGTCGACCACGCCCAACACGCTTGCAGTTACGGTGAACGATCAGGGCAATACCGGGTCGGGCGGCGCCAAGACGGCGACGAAAAATCTCTCGATCACGGTAACCACGGCCAACCAGGCGCCTGTCGTGACCGTGCCCGGCGCGAAAACGATCGCCCAGAACACCGATCTGGCGATTTCCGGCATCAGCATCGCCGATCCGGATGCCGCGACGGGTGCGATCGAGGTCACGCTCGAGGTGAGCCACGGCACGCTGACCGTGCTGACCAACGTCAGCGGCGGCGTGGCGGCCGGCGGTGTCAGCGGCAACGGCACCGCCAAGATCGTTCTCACAGGAACGCTTTCCCAGGTTAATGCCACGCTGGCCGCGACCAATGGCCTGAAGTACAAGTCGGCCGCCACGTACACCGGAGCCGATAGCCTCAAAGTGAAGGCCGACGACAAGGGCAATACCGGCACCGGCGGCGCGAAGACCGATCAGGAGACGGTTGCCATCACCGTCACCGGTGTGAATGCCGCGCCCGTGCTCACCGTGCCGGCCTCGGTCGTCGCACCGAAGAACGGGGAGCGAGAGATCACCGGGATCTCCGTTTCGGATGCCGATGCGGGAACCGGCGAAATCGAGGTCACGCTCGAGGTGAGCCACGGCACATTGACCGTGCTGACGAACGTGAGCGGGGGCGTGGCAGCCGGCGGTGTCAGCGGCAACGGCACCGCCAAAGTGGTCCTCAAGGGAACGGTGGCCAAGATCAACGCCACTCTGGCCGCCACCAATGGCCTGAAATATAAGCCCAACGCCAACTACGCCGGCAGCGACAGTCTCAAGGTGACGGCCAATGATAAGGGCAACACCGGCTCGGGCGGCGCAAAGACCGATCAGGAGACGATCTCGGTTCTTGTCGG
This sequence comes from Thermoguttaceae bacterium, assembly GCA_040768665.1. Lineage (GTDB taxonomy): Bacteria > Planctomycetota > Planctomycetia > Pirellulales > Thermoguttaceae > JABWBD01. The sequence goes on along the minus strand of JAXGMN010000031.1, from coordinate 55,061 downwards.
CAGCGGCAGCCTCTCCGGAATCGTTTACATGGAGGGCGACGGCCAGGACGGCTACGCCGGACCCGGCAACGGCACCCAGGGCGATATGGGCCTGGCGGGCGTGACGGTGAAACTCCGGCAGAAGACCGGCACCGGCGACACCGCCACATGGTCCGACGTGGCAACGGTCAAGACCGGCCCCGATGGTTTCTACCTGTTCAAGGATATCCCGGCCGGCACGTACGAAGTCGTCGAGACCCAGCCCGCAAAGTTCCGCGACGGCAAGGCCGAGGCCGGCAGCGGGGGTGGAACCGCCAACGGGAATTCAATTACCAATATCGTCCTGGAATCGGGCTCGCACATTACCGACAACAATTTCGCAGAGGCCGGCATCAATCCGCAGTATGTCGGCATCCGCCTTTTCCTCAACTCGACGCCTGGCTGCGAGGAGGTTTTCTCGAGCTTCACCGGGATCAAGAAGGTCAAGATTACCGGGACTTCGAGCAACGACGACATCCAGTTCACTGCGGGAGCGAATTCACACACGGTGGTCGTCAACGGCAAGACAACGACCTATTCCGCCGACGAGGTCGACGTCTTCATGCTCGACGCCCTCGGCGGCAACGACAAGGTGACTCTCAACGGCAAGGCCGGCGCCGACGAGGCGCGGATCAGGCCCGGTTACGGCGTGCTCCGCGGGGCCGGTTACATGGTCGAGGTCTTCGGGGCCGAGGAGATGAAGGCCGACGGCAAAGGCGGCGACGACAACGCCATCGTCTACGATTCGACCGGTGACGACGACCTCACGGCCACGGGCAACAAGGCGACCGTCTCGGGCGTCAACTACCTTGCCGAGCTGATCGCTTTCGAACGTATGCAGGCGATCTCCGAAGCCGGCGGCGACGACACCGTGGAGCGGCAGACGATCGACTACGTCCTCGAACTAATCGGCGACTGGAACCAATAAGACCTGCAGGGGGACCGCTCCGTGTCCGCCTACCCATGCCCTATCAAACAGCAGCCCGGCTGCTTTGGAGCAGCCGGGCTGCTGGCTTAGGTTCAGAGATAACACGCAATCGGTGCGGCAGACCGGCGGCCTGCCGCACCGATGGATTGCCACCCTCCCCGGCGAGTTATTTAGAAGCGGTACTCCAGGCCGAAATTGAGACCCTGGGCCCAGAAGTCGGTTCTTGCAAACGGGAACTCCGGACGGGCAAGCCCGACCTGCCGGTCGTTGTCGTTCGGAATGTTCAGATCCAGGCTGACCTGGTCCGCCGCGCGGGCAACCCCGCCCCAGTAGATGAGCGTATAGCCGAACGTCGCCCGCAGTCTGCACGTCAAATCGTAGCCCACCGTGAGGCCGAACTCCGGAACCATGGCAAACTCGTCATCACTGTACACGCCGATGTTCGACGGCAAGGCGAGCAACCCGTAGTTGTCCGTAACGTCGTCGACGACCGTGGTTCCGGCGATGGTCACACGGGAATCGGTGGTGCCGATGCCAACTTTGAGCAGTGCGCCGAACGACCATCGGCACCACTGCGTCTCGGTGACGAAGCCGATTTCACCACCGTTGAATCGGTTCTCGGTGAGGAAGCGGTCGGTCACTTGGATGTTTGCCTGTGGAGTGGTCAGACGGTCGACATCCTGGCCAATGATCAGATCGTCGTCCAACCGCCAGTAACGCCAGCCTGCTATGAAGTCGAAGCTTCCCGTGCACCAGTCGGAGACCCGGCGCCGCATGAGCAGTTCGAGTCCCTGGAAAGTGACGGCCGCCAGGGCTGAAACCTCCCCTTGGAAGCTGTTTTCTTCGCCCTGGAACGAGATGAGAGCCGCGGCGGCTTCATTCGCCTCGATGTCGAAATAAGGCCGGGCCAGGATCGGTCTGCCGTTTTGGCCTTCTGCGAAGAAGGACGTCGACTCCGAGCCGAGCCGCATGTAGCTCGTCTCGATTCCCCAAGGGCTGCACTCATTCGGCCGCAGCCCGAAACTGATCCGCCCGCCCGAACGGCTGCCGTCGTTGACTTCCTGGTCGCCGAAAAGGATCGTTGCATCCGGCAGGACTCCCGCATCTTCTTGGTCCGTTCCTTGAGGGCTGGTCGTCACCAGCGGCGGCAAGCGAGTGCCTTCCGTCCACCAAAGCAGCGACTCGCCACGCACCCAGAGTCGCCCGGGGGCGAACCCCCACCATGGGACGAAAGCCGCGCCGCTGTCGTACACGTCGCCGGCGCCCCAGAACGCTTCGCCGATTCCCATGCCGGGAACGCCCATTCCGGGAGTCCCGCAATCGGTGCAGCCGGACGTCACGGGCCCTGGCATCGTAATGGAGTTGGCGATCGAAGGGTCGCCTTCGTAGTAGACCTCGCCCGGAGCGGCCTCGACGACAGCGTCTGCGTCTGAGTAGGTGATCTGTGACGCCTGCCGCGCGCGAGTGAAGCTTCTGCTCGTCGTCGAAGGCGCCGCGGCGCGTGGCGTGGAGGTTGCAGGTACCGCAGTGGGCACCGTGGCCGTCTCCGCCCCGACTATGCGAACTGATTGGGTGGTGGGCGTACGTTGCCACGGAGGGGTCCGCGAGGCCGCCTGCTGGGCATCGGCTCCCGCAGGTCCCAAACCGGCGCCGGCCAGAATGAACAGAACCCCTACTGCGACATGGAATCTGACCGACCGTTGCCGACCCGCGTTGCAAATCTGTTTTGCTAGCGCCATGGAATTTCGACTCGCCAGGAAACGGGTGCCCCCCCGCATGGCTCTGAAACGACCAATCATGGTCTGCGGCTCATTATCGGCCCCCAAGCTAGCCGCCCTTAAAGTCTTTTTTGGTTGTCGCATCTCATTTTTTCGGAAAACCTGACAGAACCGGAAAATATTCACCAAATTGACAGGTCAGCCAGAATCTTCTCCGCGCAAATGTGCACCTTGACCGGCATATACCCACCCGAAAATACGACGGAGAAAAGCGGCAAATAACGTCGTTTTCGTGCAACCCTTTCCGGAAGCCCTGCGTATTTGCAGTAGAGAGAGGCATCTGCGGCACTGTCCTGGGCGGCACCGGCTACGGCAGTCCGAGTCAACTCATCTAATTTTCCGGTGCCGGCCTTTGCCGCAAGGTGGTCACGCACGGTGGTGCGCGGTCGCGGTGTCGCCGGTCGGCCTCGGTTTCCCAGGCGCGCTTATGCCCAGGTTCGCCGTGCGCAGCGAAACACGTCACGCATATCGGAATTGAGGAGCCACGCGTGGAAAATCTTGAAGTCGGCGCGGTTCGCATGTATCTGGAACAGATGAGCGATACGCCCTTGTTGACGCGTCGCGAGGAAATCGCCGCAGCCACGCGGATTGAGCTTCTTCGCAAGCGCTACCGGGAGGGCGTGCTCGCCACGGACTACGCGCTTGCCGCAGCCGTTCGGTTGCTTGAAAGTATTGCCGATGGCGAAGAGCGAATCGAGCGGGCCTTGGACGTTTCGATGACCGATGTCCCCCAAAAACAGCGGATGGTTGCCTTGATGGAGCCAAACCTCCGCACCATTCGGCACCTGCTCGCGGAAAACCGCCGCGATTTCGCGGTTGCCATCAGCCGCTCGACTTCCCCAGCAAAGCGGCGCGAAGCCTGGCGGCGCCTGACTTGCCGCAGGGCCAAGGCTGCCGTTCTGCTCGAGGAGTTCGGCTTGCGGTCTCAGCAGATTCAGCCGCTGCTGGATGAACTCAAGCAGATCTCGGGCGAGATGGACCGCCTGGGCCGGCAACTGGCCGATCGCGACCAGAATCACCAGTCCGCCCGCGATCTCCGCCGACAACTTCGCCGGTTGATGGTAGCGACGCTTGAAAGCCCCTCGACGTTGCGGAAGCGTGTGGCTCGCGTGGAGAGGGTCGACCGGCGGCTCAAGGATGCCCGACGCTTCCTCGCCGCCGGAAATCTCCGTCTGGTCGTTTCGATTGCCAAACGCTACCGGAACCGCGGACTCAGCTTCCTCGACCTGATCCAGGAAGGGAACACCGGGCTGATGCGAGCGGTCGACAAGTTCGAGTGTTCTCGCGGCTACAAGTTCGCCACCTACGCCACCTGGTGGATCCGCCAGGCGATTACCCGGGCGATTGCCGACCAGAGCCGGACGATCCGAGTACCCATCCACATGATCGAGACGATGAGCAAGGTCCGCTCGATCAATCAGTCGCTCGTCCAGGAGAATAGCTCGGAACCCTCGGTCGAAGACATGGCCAAAGCGGCCGACGTCTCGGTGGCCAAAGCAAACCGGGCCCTGCGGATGAATCGTCCCCCGCTGTCTCTCGATCAGCCGGTGGTCGGGCAGGACGAGTGCAGCATCGGCGATCTGCTTCGTGACCACCGCCAGGACGATCCGCTCGACGAGATGAATCGGGAACTCCTCCGGTCACGAATCGCCGATGCCCTGAAACTGCTCGATTACCGCGAGCGGGAGATCATTCGCCATCGCTACGGGTTAGCCGACGGCCACTGCTATACGCTTTCGCAAATCGGCAAGATCTTTTCGGTGACGCGGGAACGCGTTCGGCAAATCGAAACGAAGGCCCTGCGGAAGCTCCAAGAGCCGGGCGCGTCGCAGAAGCTCGTGAGCTTCCTCGAACAGCAGCCGTTCGTGCCGCTGACCGACGACCCCACCGCCAGTCTGGGCGGCACATTCGCGGAGACCAACTGACCGGCGTCGTACCGCTACGAGGCGCCGGACTCGAACCGTTTCGCCCAGCCGGACAGGTCTGTGAAGAACCCCGACGGATCGGGCTCGAACTCCAGCGTGTGCCCTGCTTGCGGATACTCGAGGATCCACTTCTCGTTGCAGGCAATTCGCTCGACGAAACGGCGGGTTTTGGCGTTGTCGACGATCGGGTCCCGCCCGGCGAGCATCAGAAGCGTCGGCACGCGAATCTCTTCGGGCGCTTCGGTGGCGTATTTCGCCAATCGAAGGTTGGCTTCGGCAAATCGAAGGGTGATGGTTCGAAGCGTCAGCGGGTCGGTCTGGATATACTCTCGATACGCTGGCGATTGGGTGAACAACGCGGGGTCCTGCAAAGGAATCGCCACCCGTCGACGCGCCAGTCCCGCCCGCACCGCCAGACGAATCGCCGTCCGCTGGACCCCGTTGGCGGCCTGCCTCGCAAACAACCCGGGACAGACAAGTCCTATGCCGGCCACCAGATCCGGCCGGTGCCTGGCGACCGCACAAGCAAGCACCCCTCCCCAACTAATCCCGAACAACAGCCGCGGCATGTCGCTGGGCAGTTGCTCAAGGTAGTCTTCCACGTCGTCGAGCCAGATCTCCCATGCCGCGACATCGCCCCGATCGGCAAGATTCAGCCCGGAGCCTCGCCGGTCGAGAAAGTGCACTTCAAACCCCTCTTCGGCCAGGTATCGGCAGCATCGGGGATACCATCCGGCATGGCTGATGATGCCGTGCAGGAAGACCAGCCTTGCCGCCGCGCGAGGCGGCTCCCACAGGTGCGTCACAAACCGGTACCCGTCGTTGGCGGTCACATGAATCAAGCGTGCTGCCGGGAGCATAGTTCAACCGAGTCGATAGGTTTGCTTCGTGGCGACCAGCGGATCGAGCACCTCCGGGCGGACGGTCACACCCAATCCCGGCTCGGAAATCGCTGGGGCGCGGCCGCCGTAGCCGAATGTGATGTCTTCCCGGGTGAGCAGTTCGCGAAGCACGTGCCGGTCGTAGGACCCTTCCAGATACCGGATGTCCCGAACGGAGCATGCCCAGTGACGGCCGGCGGCCGACAAGATGGCCGATTCTCCGGGATGGCATCCCAACTGGTATCCAATTCCCGCGCCGCGAGCAAAGGCCGCCAGGCGCAGACTTGCCAGGAAACCCCCGCATTTCGAGAGCCGGATATTGAAAAGGTCGCATGCCCCCAGCCGAACGGCGGTCTGGGCGTCGACCATGCTCGTCAGCGACTCGTCGAGCATCATAGGCACCGGCACCCGGCGACGCAATTCGGGCATCGCGGCCAACTGTTCGTGCGCCAGTGGCTGTTCCACGGCGGAAATGCCGTACGGCAGCAGCGGTTCAATCCTGTCGGCCGCTTCGGCCTCATCCCAGGATTCGTTCGCGTCGATCCGCAGATCCATCCGCGGACCGATCCAGCGACGTATCCTCGCGAGCCGCTTGCGATCGTCGGCGCCCGCAACCCCCACCTTCACTTTGCACTCGCGAAAGCCGTAGACCCGCATCTTCAACGCGCTGATCCGCTCCGCCACGTCGCCTTCGGCCATGACGGCACCCGAATAGCGGACCATCGGTTTTGGATCCAACAAGTCGGCGGGCGCGTATCGCCGAGCAACCGCCGCGACCGGCTCGCCGAACAGCCGGCCATACGCGTCCAGCACGCTCAATTCGACGGCACAGCGAAGCGAATTGCTCCGGCACTTGCGAGGGTCGTCCTCGTGGACCGCCGGCTCAAATCGTTCGCAGACCGCAACCACATCGTCCCAGTCCCGGCAGTCGCGATCGAACTGCGCGATCAGCGGGGTCGATTTCATCTGATCCAAGGCCCCTTCAGGAGTCTCGCCGGTGACGTACGGTCGAGGCACTCCTTCGCCCCAACCTTCCGTCCCATCGGCCAGGCGGCAGCGGACCAACAGATTCGCGCTATGGTGTCGCGAATGCGAGGCGTGCTTGATCTCTCGCTTCAAAGGCAGTTTGACCAGGTGAACGCAGAATTCAACAATCCGCACGGCAGCAATGCTCCCGAGGCAGCCCGTCGGGCAAATTTCTATAAAAGGTCCTAACAAAACGGGGACTGGCTCCGAGCCAAAACAGCGGCAAGGCACGCAGAATACACGTCCCGGCGAGGTGCCTGTCCCCGTTTTGTCAGGGCCTCTAAATTACCTCACGCGCCACCCAGCAGCAATGGCGGGGGAATGATTCCCTGGCACGGCAGGGGACGGAGCACGCACGGGGTCTGCGCAAGCAAGGGGAACTCGCTGTGCGGCCTCGCTGGCGCTTCGCAAAACCGCCATTACCTTGCGGGCGGCTTCCATCGGGTCAGAGCAATGTGCGTGATGTTGTCGACGCCGTTGAAGTAGTAGACCGTCGCCAGCACCCCGTTGGACAAGAGCGTGGTGATCGGATACCCGAGATCGCTGCCGCTGCCAAAACCGTCGGCTCGGAGAATGATTTCATGATCGAGGTCCCAGTTTTTTCCTCCATCGCGACTGAGGCAGGCGCGGATTCCCTTCGGCGCCCGGCGGTAGCCGTAAGTCGCCATGAGTCGTCCGTCGGGTAAACGGAGCAGGTGAGCGGGATAGCCCCAGATGCCGGTGTTGACAGGCTTGGACCAGGTCTTGCCGCGGTCGGTCGACGTTACCTGGTAGAGATTACCGGCCTGTTTCTTGTCCACCGATTCGGCAGTCCGCATCAGTGCAATCACGTGGCCGTCGGCATTGGCTCCCAACGCGGTCTCGTTGTAGCTCATCCGCTCGTCGCCCGGGGCCATCGGCAGACACATCCAGGTTTCCCCGTCGTCTTCCGTCCTAAGCACGAACGCGCTGCGGCGTCCCGTCGGCCCCGTGCCGTAGATGCCCACCAGGCGCACCCCATCGCCAAGATTGAGGTAGGCAGCCTGGTGGAACGTCATCATCCCTCCGCCCGGCGGCACCTCGATTTCGGTCCACGGGCGAATCACCTGACCACCAATACTGCGGACCATCGAGCGGGCGCCGCTCAGGTAGGCCACCGTGCCCGGTCGAACGTCGCGAACCGTCCGTCCCTCCGCCTTCAACCGTTCCGATTCGCGTTCGTCCGTGTAGCGCCAGCCGATGGCGTTTGCCAGTGCCAAATGGCCGTCGGCGCGAACCGCAGCCGGGTTATAGCTCGGCACATCAGCTCCGGCATCGCTCCAGGTAACGCCCCCGTCGCGACTGACTCTCCGGGCGGAGCCGCCGGTGGGGTCGATGTGGCTGCGGTGCACCCGCGTACCGAAACTGCTTACCAGCGTGCCGTCGTCGTATTGATAGAGGCTCGGAAAGCAGGCGTAAACACCGTCCTGCTTGAATACGATATGGTGCTCGGCGTTCGGGTAGACCGAAACCTCGGGCTGCTCGACCGACCAGCTTACCGAGTCCCACCATGCTTCGCCAGTGGCCGCAGAGCTCAGGCTGCCGAAGCCGACAAGGTTTCGGTCATCGTGAGCGTCCCAAATCGACTTGCCGGCCAGGTCAAGCACCAGCCGGCCATCGACCTTCACCGCGGCATCGTCGCCGGCCATTTCGAGCCGAACCGCGTGGAAATCGTCGGCGAGGTTGACGTCGGCGCGGACCTCGAGCCGGTGGATCTCGATCCGGTCGGGAAACAGGGTCAGGCCGATCTCGCGAACGCCGTCCGCCGCCAGCAGGACGACTCCCGCCGGACCGGAGCATTCCGCCACGCGGACCCTCGCTTCGACGCTGTGAGGCAGCCCCGCGCTCGCCTCCCACGGATAGCTGATGAACTGCAATTGGCCATGCGCCGTGCCATCGTCGCGGACGTGGAGAGTCCCGTCTTCAACAGCGACCGAGCAGTTCGCGGTCTCCCGAAACGACCACGGCGGCGAGGCCTCGTTCGGCAGCACTTCCGCATCGTAGATGAACGTGTGCGCGGAAACCAATAAGGCTGCCAGGGCGAGTGTTCCCATCGCTTCCTCTCTCCATCGTGGTATTGCGGCGCGGGTCTGATAGGTCGAGTGTACAAGTGTGGCGAGGCCCGTACAACACGCGTCCTTTCGTTTTCCGTGAACCCGTTGTCCAATCGCCGTACCGCAGACTAGAATCCACGTTGGCCGGAAGAAACGAATGTCCGGCCATCTCTACTTCGGATCCGCCACCCGGAGGCAACCATGCCGATTTCCGCCCAGACGCTCAGCAAGCTGGCACAGTACGATACCCCGACCATCTGCAACGTGATCGAACTGTTCGACGTTCGGCCTCACCACACCGGCTTCATGGACGGACGCATTCGCGCCAACTTTCCGGAAATGCCGCCGATGGTGGGCTTTGCCAGCACGGCGGCCTTCCGCTCCGGCGGACCGCCGCTATCCGGCGATGCGTACGGCACGATCGACGACCAGGTCCGGCGATTCGAAGACCTCCCGGGGCCGGCGGTCATGGTGTTCCAGGATATCGACGACCCGCCCGTCGGGGCAACGTTTGGCGAGATCATGTGCTCCGTTTACCAGGCGTACGGCTCGGTCGGCCTGATCACCTCCGGCGGCGGCCGCGACCTGCCCCAGGTAAGGGCCTTGGGCTATCCCGTGTTCACCGCGACCACCATTTGTGCCCATGCCTGGTGCCACCTGCTCCACCTAGGGTTGCCGGTCCGCGTCGGGGGGCTGGTCGTGCACCAGGGCGATCTCCTGCACGGCGACGCCAACGGCGTAACCGGCATTCCCTTGGACATCGCCTCCGAAGTGGCCGACGTTGCCCGGGAGTATGTCGACGCGGAGAAGATCATTCTCGACTACGTCCATCGCCCGGGCGAGAAGACGCTCGCGGGCCTCTCTGCCGCTCGGGAGGAACTCATGGCCGCGATCGCCAGGCTTCGGGACCGGGTGAAGCGATCTGAAGCAAAATGAACGATGGCCGCTTACCAGATCCCGGCAATTGCCAAACCGCCCGAAGCCAAGAAGAAGCAGGTTTTCCTGGTCGCCAACGGCGAACCGCGACTGTTGGCCAGCCAAAACTGCCGGGGCGCCCGGTGAAGACCGCCACGATGGAGCGATCCACGCCAACACCGACGCGATTGCGAATTTCCTCGCGCCGCCGGCGCGGCCTCATCGCCGCCCTCGCCATACTCGCCCTCGTTGCGCTTCGTGTCTGGCAGGACCGGCAAGACCCCGTTCCGCCCGAGTCGCTTCCGGAAGGCAATTGCGCGGTCGAGAGGGTCGTCGATGGCGACACACTCCTGCTGGCCGGCGGTGCGCGGGTTCGATTGATCGGGGTCGACGCCCCGGAGAGCGTCAAGCCCGATTCGCCCGTCGAGCCCTTCGGGCCGGAAGCGTCGCAGTTCACCACGGACTTCGTTGCGGCCGGAAGCGGTACCGTTCGGCTCCAGTTCGACAAGGAGCGGATCGATCGGTACGGGCGTTTTCTGGCCTACGTCTGGGTCGGCGATCGGATGCTCAACGAGGAGCTCGTGCGATCGGGACTGGCTACGGCCGAGACCGGCTACCGCTACTCGTCGAGTATGAAGACCCGTTTCCGGCGAGCCGAGGACGAGGCAAAGTCCGCCGGCCGGGGGATCTGGTCACAGGACTCACCGGTCGCCGTTCCCCATGCGCTTTGAGGCCCACCTCCCGTCCATCCGCCCCGCAACTTGTGAACCCCCACTCGGGCTGATAGAATAGCCGGTTTGGTTTGTCGGTACCAACAGCGATTGGAAGCAAGTCGTGAACACAAACAGTACACTGAAGGTAGCCGTTATCGGCGGCGATGGCACCGGCCCCGAAGTGGCCGCGGAGGGGGCCAAGGTACTCAAGGCGGTGGCCAAACTTGAGAAAATCGCGGTCGAACTCAAAGACTTTGACTACGGCGGCGACCGCTATCTGAAAACGGGCGAGATCCTGCCGGACGGTGCGGCCGAGGAGTTAAGCCGGTTCGACGCCATACTGCTGGGCGCCATCGGCCATCCACAAGTCGCCCCGGGAATCCTCGAGCGCGGCTTGCTTCTGAATCTTCGTTTCTTGTTCGACCAGTACATCAACCTCCGGCCGGTGAAACTGTATCCTGGCGTCGAGACGCCCCTGAAAGACAAGGGACCCGACGACATCGATTTCGTGGTCGTCCGCGAGAATACCGAGGATATGTACACCGGCATCGGCGGGTTCCTGAAAAAGGGCACTCCCGACGAAGTTGCCACACAGACCGCCGTTTATACCCGCAAGGGCTGCGAGCGCTGCATCCGCTGGGCCTTCGACTACACCCGCAAGCGGAACAGGAAAAAGCGGTTGACATTGGTTGCCAAGACCAACGTGCTCACCTTCGGACACGACCTCTGGTGGCGCACCTTCCAGGACGTGGCCAGGGAGTATCCGGACATCGAGACCGATTACAACCACGTTGACGCCTGCTGCATGTGGATGGTCAAGAACCCTGAGTTCTACGACGTGATCGTCACCACGAACATGTTCGGCGACATCATCACCGATCTGGCTGGTATTCTGCAGGGCGGTATGGGTGTGGCCGCCGGTGGCAACATCAATCCCGACCCCGGCAAGCCAAGCATGTTTGAGCCGATGGGTGGCAGCGCCCCCAAGTACACCGGCAAGGGCGTGATCAACCCCATTGCCACAATCAGCGCCATAGCCATGCTGCTGGAGCACAGCGGCTACGAGAAGGCCGCCCAGCGCGTGATGACAGCCATCCAGACCGTCACCGGCACCAAGATGAAAAGTCAGGCGGCCGGCAAGATGGGATACTCCACCAGCGAGATCGGCGATCTGGTGGTGGAGAATCTGTAGTCACCGGCTTTGTCCCTAATGTCGACACAACCGCGGCGACCGGTACAGCCAGCAATCGTCGCGCCGGTTCGCTGCGCGCAACGAGTGCAACGGTAAGGCCCTCAAACGGAGAGGCCGTATTTTCTTATCGCGCAATCGTTTCCGACAGCGCGGTCGGATGAGCCGGCTGGGAAAAGTTGCGAAAATGCAACGTCTGCGTTTGCTTTGCGGGCGTTTGAAGGGCATGTTTTGCTTGGACGCACGCCGGCCGAAGATAGGTTAAGAGAACGGCCGCCGCGGTACCAACCCGCGAGTCACGTGGACCACGTTTCCACCCACCAAGGCCAACCCTGATGCCGGCGTGCGTCCGGGGCAGCCTTTTCGATGTGTGGGCAATCAAGGAGAATTCCATGCACTGGTTTCGATCGTTGATTTTAACAACGGCCCTTTCCGGTTTGGCGGTTGGCCAAGAGGTCCCGGGAGCCGTTCTGCCTCCGATACCCAACTATGCAGCTTTCGCGGCTTACGCCGCCCAGCCATGCGGCGGGCCCGCTTATGGCGCCCTCGCACCGGCGTGCTGTGCGTGCCCGAGCCGCTGCTGTACGAATATCTGGGACGGCTACTGCGAAGAAAAGCTGGCTCGAGCCGCCGATTGCGGCCCGAAAATGCACTTCCTCGGGTGCGGCTGCGGATCGTGCGGTCCCGTGCGGACCTGTGCACCGGTTTGCCGGCAGACTTCCGCGGGCTGTTGCCATCCGGCGTCGCCTCAGGCAAAGGTCGTCGAAGAGGGGCCCACTGCGCCGGCCCCCCCGGTGAAACAGCCTGCCAAATAGGTCACTCCGAATCTTCCTCGGCGGTCGATTCTTCGTCCTCCGGTTCCTCTTTGTCGGGCAGCCGCTGGGCACAGTACCAGACGAGCCTTCCGAGCAGCCGGAAATAGATCATCATCGCGGCGACGATTATCGCGATGCCCGGTACGGCTGCGATCGGGTGCGTTGCCGCCAGCAGTCCCGCCGGAAGGACGATCGCCAGACCGATCAGCGCCGTCTCCACGTAGAACAGCCCCCAAGCCCAGACGACCGTAAACAGCGTCCGCCAAATCGGCCAGGAAAACGGCTTCCAGGGGCTTCCTCCCTCGAGCATCGAGATCAGCAACAGAGGGAACAAGACATAAGCGGTGGCCGCCAGGACCATCCCCGTAAGCTGCGTGTCCGCTCCCAGCAGCGCCCGGAGGGCCAGTCCGGCAATCAGCGAAAGCGACACGCTGTTCAAGACAAAGAGGAATTCGGGAAACCACTCGAAGACCGTCCCTTCGGGCCAATTGACGATGCGGTCGTAGCCGTCCGACGTATCTTGAACAATCGCCAGGCCAATCGCCGATGCGCCGATGGCCCATATCACGGCCAGAAGGCCGCCGAACACGCCAAACAAGATACTAAGGACCCACCCCAGCGCGCTGCCTTGCGTCAACTGGTACGCCTCGCGCCCCAGCGCGGCAATGCCCATCGCCCCGACCGAGAGCGCCACCCAGTACAGAAGCGAGTTGGAATAGAACGGAAAGCTGAACACCCCGGTGAGAAACGGCCATCGCGGAGCTTGTTCCGGCTCTTCTTCTTGAATCGAACGCAGCGTGCGGGGCTCGTCCTCGGCAGGAGGCTCCGCGGACTCGGATTCGGGAAAGACGGCCGGTCTGAGATCCGCCGTGGCCTCGCGCGCGACGATCCCATACTCTTCCTCGTCCGTCTCTTCCGCCATGCTCTCATTCGGCTCAGTCTTCACGGGCTCCACCTTCCGGCCCGCGGCATCGAACGACGTTCCGCAGTCCGGGCACTCAAGCCATTGATCGGCAGCATCGGCTGACACGTTCAGACGCGTGTGGCAGAGTGGACAGACGGTGACGACCTCGTTCGAACCGGCGGGCGCCTTTACGCCGAGTTCCCACCAGTTCCACACGCCGATGCCGTACGGCGAGCCGGATTCCGCCGACGCGGCCGGGCCGCTCGATTCCTTCGGAACCGGCGGAGGGACGATCGAAGGAGTCCCACAGTCCGGGCAGATCATCTCCTGTCCGACCTGGTCCAACGTGGCAAGCATCCTCGTGCGGCAAACACCGCAGATCACGGGGACATAAGTCTGGTGGACCTCGCGGCGATCCGCCGGCGGCTGGGCCTCACCTTGGTAGATCGGATAGTCTTCCTCAACCTCAGCCGGGGCCGGGCGGGGCGACGACTCGGCAGGATCGACAACCGGCGGCGCAACTTTGGTGAACGTCCCGCAGTCGGGGCACTCCATCTCGTCGCCGACCTGTTCCGGTGTGGCATACATCCGCGTTCCGCAAACCCGGCAGACCACGGCAAGGTAGGTCTGGTAGGCCGACGACTCCGGGACCGGCCGATTGCCGGGGCGCGAAAGGGCGTATTCCGACTGGCTCCGCCGGGCGAGGGCTGCAACTTGTTCGGCGGTCGGGATCGTGAACTCCCAGTGGCAGACCGGACAGCGACGGCGCATTCCCGCCTGAGTCAATCGAGCCTCCAGCCGCGTCATACAGCGAGGGCAGCCAAAGTTCAGACGGTTCGGATGGGATCGAGAAGCGTTCATGCTCCGCCCATAGCCTCTTCATAACGCGTCCAAAGCGAATCGCCAACGTCCGGGAGGGTATCGCAGAATTTCCATACGAGCCCGTAAAGAGCCTGGAGACTGGAAGCCTCGAACCGGAAGGTCATGGCCGGTTGCGTGACCGAACTCCGAACAAGCGCCCAGCCCTCGGGAAACTGAACGCGGACGCCGTCGACGGCCGTTTGCGGGAACTCGCTCCACGTCGAGCGGACGTGCTCGAGCACCTTCGCCTGGTGCTGCGGCTCGACCGCCACGCGAAGATCCGGTGTGACAAAGACTTCCGGAAACGTTCGTCGCAGCTCGGAAAGCGAGCGACCGGTGCTGGCGGCGTAGTGGATCAACCGGCAGGCCGTGTAGAGTGCATCGTCGCCGCCTTCGAGATCGCCGTAGAAATAGTGCCCGCTCACCTCGGCGCCGAACCGTGCGCCGCTTTCGAGCATGCGCGTGCGGAGAAACGAGTGACCGCTTCGCTCGACCAGCGGCTGCGCTTTGAGGCTCTTGGCGAACTCGGGCAGACGCTCGGAAAACTTCAAGTCGTAGACGAACGGCTTCCCGGCGATCTCCTCGCCGAAACTCTCCAGCAGAATTGCCGTGGTTTCCTCGGCGCGGAGAATCACGCCGTCATTGGCAACCACGCTGATCCGATCGCCGTCGCCGTCGAACGCGATTCCCAGATCGGCCCGCTGATGGTCGACCGTCTCGCTGAGCTTCTCCAGCAATTCGTGCCGGGAGGAATCGGGGCAGCGGCCGTCGAAGACTGCGTCCGGAGTATCGTGGATCGCGGTAACGACCAGTTGGGGAAAGATCGCGTGCAGGTAACGGCGTGCCCGTCCCGCCCAGCAACCGTGCATCGGATCGAGGACCACGTGCAGCCGGACGGGCTGACGCTGACTCCATTGTTCCTGCAGCCAGGCGACGTAGTCGAACGTAATGTCGATCCGTCGCGGTTCCCGGCGACTGCGGCCGTCGGCGACCGCGGCGCCGGCAGTCTCCAGTCGGCCTACCTGCTCCTCGGAGGGTGGACGATCGCCGATCATCCATTTGAGCCCGTTGTCGTCGGGTGGATTGTGCGAGGCGGTCACGATCGCACAACCGTCGGCCATCAGACGGTGCTTCGCGTAGTAAACGATCGGTGTCGGCAACGTGCCGAGGTCCACGACGTCGACTCCCGCCCGGCAGAGACCGTTCACCAGGGCCCCGAGGAACTTGGACGTCGACATTCGCACGTCGCCGCCGACGACAAACTTGGCCCCGGGCGGCACCTGCTGTCCGAGCGCCAGCCCCCAGCCGTGATAGAGTTCGGGCGTGAGCTCGGTCATGGCGTGGCCGCGAATGTCGCATGGCTTGTAGATGGTCACAGATATCCCCGCTTCCTGAACTCGTCGCAGAACCGTCCGAACAGGTCTTCGTAATGCCCCGAAAATTCCTGCCTGGCAACAAAGGTATCGCTCAACTTCACCATGGCTTCCACGGCGTCGCCGACACTGCGAAAGCACGTGCCTGCCCCGGCGAGCACCGCCGCGCCAAACGCCGATTCCGGGCAGGCGGGCCGGTGCACAACGCGGCCGGTCGCGTCCGCCCGGCACTGCATCCACACGTCGCTACGGCTTCCACCCCCGGTGCTGAATACTTCACCGCCGCCCGAACCGGTCGCCTGGTCCAATACCTGGTAGCACAGCCGCTCGAACAAGCCGACCCCTTGCAGGCAAGCCGCGTAGCGGTCGACCGACACAACCGACTCCGGCTCCACGAATCCTTGGGCCGAGTCGGATTGCATCGGAAACCGCTCGCCGCGACGAGCCAGCGGGTAGGCGATGCACCGACTTGGGAGCTTCGCGGAAGCCTCGGCATCCATCCCCGCCGGATCGCAACCTTCGAACCACCGGCCCATCCATTCGCACCCCGTGTTGCTGGCAGCCCCGGGAAGCCACAGCCCGCCAGGCAGCTTGTGACAATAGACCAGCCCTTCGGGATGCCGGCAGACGGTGCGGCTGACGCCCTTGAAAACCAAGGTGGTCCCCAATGTTGTATTATAGTCCCCCGCCCGCCGAAGTCCCGATGCTAGACAGGCGGCCGTCCCGTCGCTGGCACCGGCAATAACCGCCACGGCCTCCGGAAGGCCGGTTTTTTGGGCTGCCGAAGCGGTAATTCGGCCAACCCCGACGCCCGGCGCAACGACTCGCGGGAGCCGCTGCTGGATGTCGGACAGCTTTGAAAACCAGGATGGCCAGCAGTCCTCAATCAGGTCGTATCCCGTCTTCAAGGCGTTGCTGTAGTCGGAGACCCCGGCGACGCCGCTGAGCAATCCGGCGATGTAATCGGCCTGGTGGACGAAGGTCGCTGTCCGGTAGAAACGATCCGGTTCGTGGTTCCGCAGCCAGAGGATTTTCGCCAGCGCAAACGAGGCGGTGAAGCGGTAGCCAAGCTTGTCGCAGAAGTCACCCGCAAGCACGTTCAGTTCGGCGGCCTCGGCGGTCGCGCGGCCATCGTTGTACATCAGCGCGGGCCGGAGCGGGATCCCGGCGCGGTCCAGTGCGACCACGGTGCCCGAGGTCCCGTCAATGGCGACCGCGGCGATTTGCTCCTTGCGCCAGCCCGCGAACGATATCTCCTCGATAAGCCTGTTCGTGGCCGCGCAGACGGTTCGCCACCAGCCCTGCGGCGGCTGCTCGTGACGGTTGCCGTCGAGCAAAGCACCGGACTCGTCGAAAGGCAGGGAGACCTGGGCAATCACGTCGCCCTGCGGGGTCGCAGCGAGGGCTCGCACGCCACCGGTGCCGATGTCGATCCCGAGCAACAACGGCGTGCCTGGTTGCATGCGAGCTCATCTCCGCATCATGGAAATCGCCTGGCTATCGCGGCGAACTCGTCTGCCAGCGGAGGCATGGCGCCCGGCCGGCTCGCCACCAGGGCTCCGATCTGGTTGGCGAATGAGGCCTGGGCCGCCAAGTCCCAGCCGAGCAGCCGGGCGTGGATCCACGCTGCGGTAAACGCATCGCCGGCCCCGACGGCGTCGACCACGTTCACCTTTATGCCGGGGTAGTCCACCGCCATGTCCGGCCCCGACATCAGGCAGCCGTCCGGGCCGCGGGTGATGCAGACCGCGTCGACGTCGAAACGCAGCCGGATCGCCTCGGCAAACGCGCGATGGTCCGCCGTGCCGACCTGGAGCAAGTCGGCCAGCACGAGGACTTCGTCGGCGTTCAGTTTGACGCAGTGCGCTTTCTCGAGCGAGGCCTCAATCCAATCCCGATCGTACCATTGCTGCCGGAGGTTGACGTCATAGACGAGCAGGCACTGGGAAGAAGCCTCTTCGAGCACCTGCTGGATCGTCACACGCGATTCTGGCGAGCGCTGCGCGAGTGTGCCGAAGCAGATCGCCGCAGCCTCCCGCGCGAGTTGTCTGAGATGTTCATCCAGCACGAGATGGTCCCAGGCGACGTTCTCGTGGATGACGTACTCGGGGTGGTCGGGCCGACTGGTGTCAACCGTGACCGTTCCGGTCGGGTGTACCGAATCCCGCTGAATGGAAGCGGTGGACAACCCTTGGTCGGCGAGAAACTTCACAAGCTCGTCGCCGAGTGGATCCCGGCCGACTCGCGAGCAGACGGTGCCGCGGCAACCGAGTTGTTCGGCCTGGAAGGCGACGTTGGCGGGTGCACCGCCGGGCCGCCGCACGTCGGGAAAAATGTCCCACAGCAACTCGCCCAGCCCGACAACGACAGGTCGATCTTGTTCGTTCATGACGGTGGTTTACAGAAGAGCTGTGCTGAAGTAGCGCTCGGCGCGGTCGGGCAGGATCGTGGCGATGTTTCCGCGGATCGTCTTGGCCAGTTGGCGCGCGGCCCAAACGTTCGCGCCGGACGAAATTCCCACCAATAGGCCGTTGTCGCGGCCGAGTTGCCGCGTCGTCTCGATGGCGTCTTCGTCGCTCACCTCGATCACCTCGTCGACCAGCGAGACGTCGAGCACGGCCGGAATGAATCCGTCGCCAATCCCTTGGATCTGGTGCAGCCCCGGCTCATGGCCCAACAGTGCGGAAACGTTCTTCGGCTCGACCGCGACGATCTTCACGCGCGGATGATGCTCCTTCAAAAACGAACCGACTCCCTGCAGCGTGCCGCCGCTTCCGACGCCTGCCACGAAGCAGTCGATCTCGCCGGTCATCTGCCGCCACAGTTCCGGCGCCGTTTCTTCGTAGTGACAGCGGGGATTGTCCGGATTCTCGAATTGCTGGGGCACGAACACCCGCGGGTCGTCGGCGGCAATTTCGCGGACCCGTTCGACCGCGCCCGGGATGCTCAGCTCATCCGGCGTGAGAACAAGTTCGGCTCCCAGGGCCAAGATCAGCTTCTTTCGCTCCTCGCTCATTCCCTCGGGCATCACGATCCGCACGCGATAACCCTTCAGCCGGCCTACCAATGCCACCCCGATGCCGGTATTTCCGCTGGTCGGCTCCACGATAATCGAGTCGGGCTTGAGCCGTCCGTCGCGCTCTGCTCCTTCCAGCATCGCCCGCGCGACGCGGTCCTTGATGCTTCCGCCGGGATTGAGAAACTCGGCCTTGGCAAAAACGTTCTGGTTCTTCAACCGGATCAGGGGGGTATTGCCGATCAGGTCCAGGATGTTGTCGGTGAGCATGGCGACAGGCTGGCGGGGTGGGACGGGTCAGGCAGCAGATCTTCCCTTATACCACGCCGCAGCCCCCGCTGTCACCGGCGATTCCGTAGGCCCGGTGCCACGGGAGCCGAACTCTCGAGAATTCGGCCAGTATCTGCCACAGGAAGCGTGCCGCGGAGTTGCGTTGGAGGCAAGCAGCGGTGCGGACCGTTCGGGCATTTCCGTCGGCGCCACGCAACGCACCACGTCGGTGTTGCAAAGGATGTCGATGCGCCGCATCTCGTTGGTTGGAAAGTCTTTGCGGCGACACCAGGGCAGGCGATTTTGCAGCTCTTCTGAGGGGCGTGTTGCATGAATCCGGACTCCCGGCAAAGATCTTCCTGCCCCGGGCTTTCGGGTGTGGTGCCCAAGTCGGCGATTTCTCAGAACCGCGGCGCCGTGGGCACCGCGCGCTTCCGGGCGGGCAGAGCGGGTTACCAAGTTGTCAAAGATCTCCGGAGCGGCGAGCCGTAAAGTCGGCCGGCGCCGGTCCGTGAAGACATGTGTTCACATGTCCATTCATCTGCGTCATTGTGGCCGATGCGGCGCGCTAGGTCAAGCGATTTTTTGGAACAGGAGGGGTAAGTTGAGGCGGGGATTGGAGTTATTACGCCGTCGCGCGGCGTCGGAAGTGCGTCACGCGGTACGGCCCAGCCCGGAAGCGGACGGCTCATTTTGGAGTGCGCGTGACTTGTCACCGCTTTCTTTGCTTCCATTCCCAAGAGTGTGCCAACAAAGAGTGGTTTTCCGCGACTCTTGGCAAAGGAATGGTTTGATGTGAACGACCGAGGCAAGGCGAGTTCCGCGTGCAAATCGCGGAAGGTAGTAGCTTCCCTTCAATCGACATTGAGACCGAGAAGTCGCCGAAAGGAGTCGGCCATCATCTTCTCCTGATCTATTATAAGCATATCGTCCGCCAACGCTCGAAGGAACGCGGCATCGACGGTTCCGAGGCGTAGCCCCAGCACAAACAGCGAGAGGCCTTTCTGGCGCAAATCGGCAGCCGCGTTCATTGCTGCATCAGGATCATCGGGAAAGCCATCTGTGACCACAACGATTGAGCCTGCCGAAATGGGGAATCGAAGTGCCCTTTCAGCAGCCAAACGAAGACCATCCGCCAGGTTCGTGGAACCAAAGGGAACCAGCCTCTTCATGGCTTCGGCGAGCCGCTCCATGTTGGTGGTCGGTTCACAAAGGACCTCGGCCTGGGAACCAAAAGCTACGAGCCCGACTCGGCCGTACGGCAGTTCGAGAAATCGTCGGACCACGTCAAGAATCTCCGTCTTGGCCATCTCGATGGGCATGCCAGACATGCTCCCCGAAACGTCCACCGCAAAGACCACGCACCGACTCCGCTCCGGAGGAGCCGCGTGGGCTTCGTCCAACTCGTGATACTCCATGCTCGTTGTTACCAACAACTCTTGCAGACTCGCGGCATGCCGGACATTGACGGTCGCAATCCCAAGCTCGTCATATCCTAGGGTAAGTACGATACCGTCGTCGGGACGGCCCGGAGCGGGCAGACTAATGCTGTAGTTGCCGAGAAGACGATACTCACCGTCCGAGTCCTCAAACTCCACTACGGGGATTTGCACGCTCATGCTCTCTTGGCTTGCGATGTTGAAATCGCGGGAAAAGGACGTGGGGAGCTGCGTTCCCTTGGGAACTATGACGCTGTTGACCATTCGATGTCCATTGTGAACACGAACGCCCAAATGAAAGCTGGTGCACCTTTGAGATGCCAAGGCGATTCCGGAGGGAAACGGTCCCATAGGAGGAGGCTGGTCGTCGCCGCCGTCATCCGGGGGCGGCTGGTCTTCGCCTCCGTGCGTGTAGACGTAAATGCGTTGGAAATGGAGCCGTTGCAGAGCCTCCGGCGGAAGATCCTGTGCTGAGTCGATCGGAAGCGGCTCCTCCCAGTATGTTGGACGCAAGAAGTTCTTCCGCCCCAGAGACAGGGCGTACTCCCACTCCTGCCGCACGTACCTGGAGAGCATCGCGGCCCTAGACCAGAAGAGTTGGAAGATGTCGGCTTCAAGGATTAGCTCCCGCAAGCGATCATTCCAGATTTCTCCCGCCCGCAAATCATGGCAGTCGCGGAGGTAACGGTCTCCCAGGGCAACGCCCAACTTCTCGACTTGCTCGACGATTGCATGGTCCTGATGGGAGTAGGACGCGAAGATTCTTCGAAAGGGACTTGTTTGAACCGATTCGACCGCGTCCTTGCGTGAACTCGAGCGGTAGCCGCTGTCCACGCGCAGACTCAGGCCAAGCTCGGCCAAAATGATGCTCCCCCAAAATACAGTCAACTTTCCCTTACAGGTTCGCCCATCGAGCGCCCGGGGCGCCCGCAGCCGGAATTCCTGCCGATGAACCGACTCCAACCACTCAAAGGTGGCCCGCGGCGGGTTGAACTGGACTTCCGGCATGTCTGGCACAAAGGTGATTTGTCCACTTCGGGGTATCCCTTGACCGCTGTCCTCGACAAGCGACAGGTAATTCCCTTCCTCCTCCCCTAGGATTTGCTTAGCCTGTCGCGCCACCTCTTGGACCGGGTCCGGTTCGTCCGCCTCGGCGTCCGCGCGCCGTTCGGTAAGGTGGGCGAAAGCCAACAGCGGATACCACCTCTCCGGGACGACGGCCTTGGGTCGAAAGACCGTGAACTGCACGTTCTCATCCAGTTTGATCGGTCTCTGTGCCTGTGGGCCGCGATCTTGGCTATCCACCGAGGCCGAGCCCGCCGACACAGCGGTTCTCTCCTCCCGGAACTGTTGTCCCGCCAGGATGGCCGCTCCCAGTACCACCGCCTGCTCCGGCCTCGCGAGTACGAGCGGCTCACGCCCAGAAGTCTCCCGCAGCACCTGAGCAATCCGCGGCAATCGGGCGGCACCGCCTGCCAATACAATCCGGTCCACCTCATGCCAGGATAAGCCAGGTTTGGCGTGCGAAAGGGTCTCCTCGCCGAGGCTCAGGAACCGCTGGACAAGGTCTTCGGTCACTGCTTCGAACTCGCTCCGGCTGATTTCAACGGACGCCGACCTCTCCGGGGCAAGTACGTGAAGCGTTACCCGGTCCAAGCGGCTCAACTGGACCTTGGCGTGCTCACAATCCTCGTAGAGCTGCCCGTAGATCCTTTCCTTGCGATAATCATGATCGATCCTCTCCAACGCCAGGTCCACAAGCCGTTCCGTCCATGCCTGTCCTCCCACCGCATCGCCGCGAAAAGCCATCAAGGTCAACGGCTCCAGGGCGAACATGCCCATCTCGCAGAAACCGTCGCCGAGGTTGCAGACCAGTAGCGGGCCCCTTTCCGGCAGTCGGTCTGAGCCAAGAGTCACGGCTGTGGCTACCAACTCCCCCACGATGTGAACGACGTGAAGACCAGCCAATTCAGCCGCCTCCTTCAAGTCGTGCAGCTCCAGGCTCCCGAATCGCAGGGGGGCGGTCAGCACGGCTTCGTGCAAGCGGCAGCCGAGTTGAGTTTCAGCCCCCTGCTTCACCTCTCGGAAGATCTCGGCGGCCAATCCCACCGCCGACCGCTGACAGAATCGGTACTTCGAATTCCCGAGCCACTTCTTTACCCCGCGAACGGCGCAACATTGGTCGTTGACCCACATATGGAGCGCTTGGGAGCCGACAACGACATGGTCTCCGGCAATCGCGACGGCGTCCGGCGTCGATAGTTCGCCCCAATTATTTTCCAGCACGCTTGCGCGTCCTTGATCGTCCACACAGGCGATCCTGGCAGAAGCTGTACCCAGGTCGATGGCAGGAATGATCTTTCGCACCTCACCACCTCCATCAAGATCCGGTAGGGCCCTTTAGGACGTTCTCACCGCTCACGGCGTTTCCGGAAACACCCCTCCCAAGGAACTTCCGCGAAGCGGGGGCGTTAGAATAGGCTGGTCCACGGCGGTGGGTCGAGGAGGCCGTTTATCTGATCTCATGAATCGCCCGATTCCAGCCATGCCAGATCGGCCAGATCCTTCGGCTGCCGCTCGCTCGCTTGTTTTCAATCAAGTGCTTTCGGCTGAGGAAGTGCAACTGCAGCCCATCAACGATTGCCGTGTGCCGCTCATTCCACGCGTCCTGGAACTCGACTCCCGATATCGAAGTGAGGATATCGATCCGCCTCGGCGCGACCCCAATCTGGAAGACGACGCCGGGCTGCGTGAAATCTGAATAACTGTAAACGCCACCACCGCGGTTTATCCCGGTGGGGCGATGTTTGGCAACTACAAACGGCGATCCTGTAGGCCGTTTTGTGATTTCGTTTCCGCCGCTCGGCCTGTAGGGCCGAGCGGCGGAAACGAAATCACAAAACGAGGGTTCTTGGCGTTTGTAGTCTCCAAACATCACCCCACCGACGCGGGGTCGGTGGTGGCGGTTACAGTTTGAGTTTGAGTGAATAAGAGATCCTGGAAACCGGCGCTCGGAACGCACGCAGGGCGTCCCAGACCTGTCGGGCGTTCGCCTCGCTGCGACGGACCCAAATGTCAATGTCGCCAGTTGCCCGCGGCACCCCATGCGCGGCCAGAGCGTACGCGCCGACGATGAGAAATTCAGCGCCGGCCTCGTTCAAGGCGGATAACATGTCGCGGAAGTCGGGATTCAAGGACCGGCTCCCCTTTGAAAGCCCAGGCGTCGACCGCCAACTGCCACATCATCTCGATGCGCTCAGCGACGGTCGTATCCTCTAGATCGTTCTCGCTACCTTGGGCTGCGAGGGACTCGACGCGCAGCCGCTTCGACGGTCGGTTGTTCATTTGCCCATTCTACCACATTTCGGCAACGGGAATAGACCGCTTCCGGGAGCCACGTACTACTGCCGCCCGCGGATCAGTTGCTCGACCAGCGGGTCGGCGTGCCGGGGCTCGACTTAACCGTTCGCGGGGCGGAAGAGAGGGGAAAAGGTCAATGTTTTCGGCCAACGTGTCTGTAGCCAGGCCGCGCCAACTGGCCGAAAAATGGACCAGTCCCCGGCCGCCCCTTGAAGCGTTCGATGGCCCGAGCCGCCTCCGCCGAGAGCAGCGGTTGATCCTGCTCGGGGGCCGAGGTGTCGGGAACCTTTTATGTGAATTTCCCGGAAAACAGGCCGATTCTCGCTTGCGTGACGATGAGACGCTGAAAATGGTTCCTGACACTTATTTCTCGATCCCTGACACTTATTTCTCGATCAGTCCTTAGCCCTCAGGTTGCTGCCCCGCGCCCATCGTGACGCCGGGGCTCTCGCGTCGGGAGATCATTTCGTAGAGCACCGGCAAGACGATCTGCTCAAAGAAGATCGCCACGAGGAATCCGCCGATATACACGAGGGCAAGCGGGCGGTGAATCTCCGACCCGGTGCTCTCCCCGAGCGCCAACGGCAGGACTCCCAGGATGAGGATCAGCTCGGTCATCAGGATCGGCCGGAAGCGGCTTACCGAACCCTCGATTACTGCTTCGTGCACGCCTTTGCCGGCGGCCCGCAAGTCGTTGATTTTCCCCACCAGGACCACTCCGTTCTGAATGGCGATTCCGAACAAGGCGATGAACCCGATCAGAGAAGACACATTCAACGTCTGTTCGGTCACGTAGAGCGCCATCACACCTCCGGCGATGGTCATGGGAACGTTCACGAGCAGAACCAGGGCCTGTCGCAGCGAGCCGAGCGAGGCGAACAACACCACGAGCACACTCAGCCCGACGATCAGCATCATCCACCGCAGTTGTTCGGCCGTTCGCTGTTGGCTTTCGAACTGGCCGCCGAAGCTGAAATGATAGCCCTGCGGAAAAGACACCTCGGCCGCGATCTTGCGCCGTGCCTCTTCCACAAAGCCGCCGACGTCGCGGCCCACGACGTTGCAGAGGATGATCTTTCGCCGCATGAGTCCCTCGCGGAAAATCGTCTGGGGCCCCTCGCTGCGGTCGATCGACGCGAGTTGCGATAGCGGGACGCGTTCACCCGAGGGCGTGTCGACCAGCAGGTTCTCGATCGCCTCGACTCCCCGCCGGTACTGCTCCGGCAATCGCAGGAGCACGGCGGTCGTCTTTTCGGCTTCCCAGACATCGGTGACCTCGACGCCGTTCAGTGCGGTTTCCACCAGGTCGGCGACTTCCTCGACCCGCAGCCCATACCGCGCCAGGGCCAACCGGTCGAGCCGGACTACGATCATGGGGATGCCGACGGTATGTTCCTCTTGGAGGTCGGCGACCCCGGGGATGTGGCTCATCACGTGGTGTGCCTCTTCGACCTTCTCGTTCAACACGTCCAGGTCCGGCCCGAAGATCTTCAGGGAGAGCTGGCCCTCGGCGCCCGTGAGCATCTCGCCCATCTTGTTCGCGATCGGCTGCTCGAAGATGTAGACGATCCCCGGCATTTTGTCGAGCTCGGCTCGCATCGCCTCGGTCAGCTCGGCGTAGCCCCGCTGCCGGTGTTCCCGCGGCTTGAGCTCCAGGATGAAGTGACTATGGTTGACCGGATGGACGTGCTCCGACTCCTCGGCGGAGCCGGTGGTGCGGCAGACGGCAAGCACTTCCGGGAACGAAAGAAAGATCTCCTCGACCTTGCGGCCGATCCGTACCGACTCTTCCAGCGATGTCTCCGGGAGCATGACCGTCGAGGCGATCATCGATCCTTCGTCGAGGAAGGGGACGAACTCGCTGCCGAGTTGGGGATAGCACCATGCCGCCGCGCCGAGGATCGCCAGGGACAGAAGGATCACCAGTGCCTTGTGACGGACCGAAGCTCTCAGGACGGCGGCGTAGACGCGGGTGGCCAAGGAGACGAAGAAGTTCTCTCTTGCCTTGCCGCCGGCGCGGTGCATGAGCGACATGAGCACGGGCTGAAGCGTGATGTTGATGATCAGGGCACCGAACAGTGCGGCGACCACCGCGAACGCCGTGGGGCGGAACATCCGGCCTGCGATTCCTTCGAGCATCAGCAGCGGCAGAAAGGCCAGGATGATAATCACGTTGGCGGAAAAGAGGTAGGTTCCGATCTCTTTGGCACCTCTTGCGGCGAGTTCCAGCGACGTCCCGCCGTTCGGCGCCTGCAGGTGTTTGTGGATGTTCTCGACCATGATCACCGAGCCGCTGGCCATCTTGCCGATCCCGATCGCCAGCCCGCCGAGCGCCATCACGGTGAGCGAAACGCCGGCCAGTTCCATCAGCACGAGCGAGAGGAGCACGGACACCGGGATGGTGAGCGACGCGACCAGCGAAGCCCGCAGATTGCCGAGGAACACGAGGATGACCAACACCACCAAGGCTCCGCCTTCGAGCATGGAAATCCCCACGTGCTCCAGGGCGCTTTGGATGAGCTTCGACTGGTCGTAGTAGACGGCGGTGCGAATCCCCTCGGGCAGTTGCCCCTGAATGTCGGTCAGAAATCGCTTGAGGTTGCCGATCGTCTTGAGCGTATCGCCGCCGTACTGCTTCTGGATGCAGACGGAGACCGCTTCCTGGCCGTTGAATCCGGCGTTGCCGCGGGGAAACCTCGCCCCCGGTTTGACTTCGGCCACGTCCTTGACGAACACCGGGACGTGATCGTGGGTGGTGATGACCGTGTTTTCGATATGGGTGATCGAATCGATCCGCCCTTCGCCTTTGATGAGAAACTCCTGGCTTTTCTTAGTGATGATGCCGCCGGAAAAGTTGCAATTGCTGTTCTCTATCGCCTCTTTGACTTCGCCGATAGTGATCCCGTAGTGGTGGAGCATGTCGGGCTTGAGAAACACCTGGTACTGGCGAACGAAGCCGCCCAGGTTGAGGACGAAGGAGACTCCCTCCACGCCCAGAAGCCGGTAGCGGATCGTCCAGTCGGCCACGCTTCGCAGCTCCATGGGGTCCACGCCGTCGCCGACCACGGCGAACTCGAAGATCTCGCCCATCCGCGAGGAAACCGGCCCCATCACCGGCCGCGAGGCCCCGGCGGGCAGTTGCTCGGCGAGAATCTCCAGCTTGCCGGCGACGATCTGCCGGGCAAAGTAGATGTCGACACCCCAGTCGAACTCCACCGTGACGACCGACTCGCCCGTCGTCGATTCGGAGCGGACGCGAACGACATGGGGAGTGCCGTTCATCAAGCTCTCCAATGGGAAGGTGATCATCCGCTCGACGTCTTCCGCGGCCATCCCCGGGCACGAGGTGATGATGTTCACCAGCGGAGCGTTCAGGTCAGGGTAGATGTCTTTCGGCATCCGCTGGTAGGCGACCACCCCGCCTACGCATACCAGCAGCGTGATCAGGAGGACCAGAAGCCGGTTGCGCAGGGCCAGATCGATGATTGCGTGGATCACGGGTTCGACTCCTCGGGCAGGTTCAATGGGCGTGCGCCGCTTCCAGCGTTTCCCGCTCCAGTACCGATCTCAACTGATGGTTGCCTTGGGTCACGACCACGTCACCCGCCTCCAAGCCCTTGAGCACTTGAAGGCGATCGCCCTCCAGGGGGCGCGTTTCGATTTCGCGACGCCGGAAACCGTCCTTGCCCTGCAGGAAAACGACCTGGCGCCGCCCTTCCTCCAGCACGGCGGCCGAAGGCACCGTCAGCACCGGCTCCTTCCCGTTCATCAAGATGTCGACGTGGGCGAACATCCCCGGCTTTAGCCGCAGGTCGTCGTTGGCGACCTCCGTCCGCACGGTGATCGAGCGCGTCTGGTCGTTGACGAGATCGCCGATGTAGGTCACCGTTCCCGAAAAAACTTCACTGGGATAGGCCGGTACGTGGATTTCCACGCGTTGGCCGGTTTTGACTTTGGCCAGGTCTCTCTCGTAGATCTCGGCGTCGACCCAAAGCAGGCGTGCATCGACGATCCGCAGGATCTCGGTGGCCGCGTCCACCATCCTGCCCAGGACCGCCTCGCTGGCGACGATCTTGCCGGCGATCGGTGCGTCGAGCGCGATCGTGGGGCTGATCTCGTGGATGCGTGCGACCTGCTCGACCTGCTCCTCGGTGAACCCGAGCACATGAAGCCGCTTCTCGGCGGTCTCCAGGTCCACGTGGGCCACCTTGTGCTCCCCCTCGGCTGCCAGGAAGTTCTTTTTCAACCCGATGCCGGCATCCATCAGGTGCTGCTCGCGATCGAGGTTGAGTTGCGTCAACTCGTGGCTGGCCACCGCCTTGTAGTAGTCCGACTTGGCTTGACCGACGTCCTGGCTCTCCAGCAGAATCAATGCTTGGCCTTTCTCTACCCAGTCGCCTACCTTGGTGCGAACCTCAGCAATCCTTCCAGGAAAGGCGTAACTCACAATCGCCATTTGCGGCTGCGGCGCCAGGATTTTGCCCATTGCCTCAAGCACGGAGCGGCCTTCCTTCAACTCGACCTGCGCCGTCTCGATGCCGACAATCTTCTGCCCCGAATCGGGCAGGCAGACGGTCTCCGCGTTCTGCCGATCCTGCAGCCCCGGCGTAATGGAATCCGGAGAACCGGCCGAGCGGCTCGCCGCCCAGCACAACAAGCATCCAGCCAAAAGGACCATCCAAAGAACAATCTGGGATCGCATAGCCTACCTCCCATGTTGAAACCGGCTAGCGCCGGGTTACTGAAAACCGCCGGGCAAAGGACCGCCGCACGGCCGAGTAGTCAGGGCTACCCGTCTAGCAGAACCGCAACGGCAACTTAACCGACGACGGGGGAGGCCGAGGCGCAAAAGGCCAGCGGAAAGCCTCGGCAACAGAGAGAGAAGTCCTGGGGAAAGGCGACCAAAAACCGGTCTGCACCAGAAAAAGAGCACATTCGGCCGGCTGTTCGAGCCCCAAACCATGGACCCAAGTGCAAATCGGGCACTTGCCGGCTTCGTGATCCCCCGAGCAAGACAAATACCGATCCGCTGCCGCAAGCGAAAAGCTGGCAACCATCAGAAGCAGGACGGCAATCGAGACAGTCTTCTTCGGCAGCATCACTTCCGCCTACGGGGCTACGTGCCAAGCCGGGTCCACGCAGACTCTAACCTGTTTTCTGGCGTCGCGTGGAAGCCCATTACCATTCCTGAGACATGTTTGTTTTAACCTGCTGCTGCGACGATTTCCAGTTCATTCTCTGCCGCCGCCGGATATTCTGTGAGCGGTCACTATGAACGGGACGCTTTGCAACGGATCAATTCGGCACCGATTATGCTCTCCAATGCTCACGCACGGGCAAAGCGGTGTGCTTTGCCGTGGATTCGGCGCAGAGAGTGGCCTGATGCGCGGAATTCAGGCTTTTAGACCGGCCTTT
This sequence comes from Thermoguttaceae bacterium, assembly GCA_040768665.1. Lineage (GTDB taxonomy): Bacteria > Planctomycetota > Planctomycetia > Pirellulales > Thermoguttaceae > JABWBD01. Next base: position 26,163 of record JAXGMN010000031.1, on the reverse strand, counting down.
CCAGCCGGTAACTGCTGCTCTATTTTCGATCATCCTTGGGTTGCTGCATGGAAATGAGCTATTAGACAGATGTTTCTGGGAGGGCCCCCTGCCCCTCTGTTGACTTGCCTTGCTTATTTACGATGCAGGAGTCGATAGGTGTTTGGAAAGGTGTGCAGAAAAGTCGCGCTTGGCTTGGGGCTCGGTGTGCAAATTTTGCAGGGCATGCAATCGGGCAAGGGGAAAACGTAACCGTTCACGGGGCAGCCGGGGACTGGTCCATTTTTCGGCCGGTGGACACATCTTGGCCGCAAAGACGCTGGTCGAAAACATGGACCTGTCCCCTTCCTTCCCGCCCCGTGAACGGCTACGCGGAGAACTTCGCCTGCCGAATCAACTCTAAGGGAGGATGGATCATGCGATTGAGAAATGATGCAGTCTTGGCAACGGCGGTGCTTTGCGGAATGGCCGTTTCGGCCGCTCAGGCCCAACGCGGCGTGGGGGATCCCTCCGGCGTCGCGCGGCAGGCCCTTAAGCCTGAGGTGGTTTCGATTTCCGGTAAAGTGCTCGAGGTGAAGACCGGACCATGTGAGAATACGACCGGCTGGTCGCTGTTCGGCACCCACTTTCACATGAAGACTAAGGACGGCGATACCTTGAACATCCATCTTGGACCAACCGGTCCGGTCGACTTCCTGGCTCGCGAGTTGTCCGCCGGCACGAAAGTCAATGTTCAAGGTTTTCGTACCGAGAAAATGCCGAAGGGGCATTATGTTGCCAAGACGGTCGCTTACGAAGACCAAACGATCGTACTTCGAGATGCGAGCCTCCAGCCGGTCTGGGCAGGAGCACAAGGCGGTCGCAGCGCGGCGGCGGAAGCCGGCGCGGCCTTCGGCCCGGGGCGAGGCCGAGCCGCCGGCTACGGATATGGTCGCGGCCGCGGCTACGGCGCCGGCTATGGCCGGGGACGCGGCTTTGGACCCGGATGGCGATCTTGTCCCGCCGTCGGCAATCGGGCAACCGAATCGACGGACAAGGCTCTCCGGCCAACGCAATCCGAAGTGCCGGCTCCTCAAGACAGCCCCCTGAAGATCGCCGTGACCGCCACGAAGCCTTCGCTCGATGCGGCATTGGAACCGCAGTTCGGCCGCTGTGCCTTTTTCCTGATTGTGGATCTCAAGGACGGCACGATGGAAGCTGTTGAGAACACCAGCGCCGGCGCCCGCGGCGGGGCCGGTGTCGCGTCGGTCCAGAAGATTGCTTCCAAGGGGGCAAAAGTGCTGCTGACGGGCACGTGCGGGCCCAAAGCCATGGAGGCCCTGTCAGGGACGGGAATCCAGGTGATCAGCGAATGCTCGGGGACGGTTCGCGACGTGATCCAGCAATACAAAAAAGGGACGCTCAAGACCAACGGCGAGCCGATGATCTACTGAAAGACATCCGCTTCGATTGTGTACGGCAGCCCGCCCGAGTGACGGAATCCGGGGCTTTGGTCGACCAGGAGTTTGCCGCCGATACCGACCTGATGCGAGGTGTATTCCGCCCGGAGATCTCCGGTAAGCTGCACTCTCACAATCTCGTGCCTTGCCAGCGACGAACTGCAGAACTTGCAGTGGCCGATCGTGGGGACCAGAAGGAACTCCTTGATGTTCATCACTTGCCGTCCCGGGTAAATATATCCCTTGATGTAGACGCGTTTCTCATTCAGATCGATGGCCTCCTGCGGCAGGATCTCGCCGCCGGTTCCTTCCGGCTTCAGCGTCTGCCACGAGATGGCCTCGTAGCCGATCGGCACCTCTCTCATGTGCGAGAATAATAGCACTCCCGAGCCAAAAAGCCACGTCCCCGCCGCGAGCGCCGCTCCGGTGATCGCAACGCGCACGCCCGTGTACTCTTCCGGAGCCCGACTGATCTGACGGAGGCCTAGAATCGCCAATCCCAATGCCGCAACAGGAAGAAAACCCAATAGCCAGTGGAACATCGTCAGGATCGACAAGGCGCCGGCGACCACGCTCAGCACGGCCGGGAGGTTAACCTTCCGGTACCGCTGGGGGCTCTGGAGTTCTTCTTCCTCCGCGAAAAGATCGTCGGCGGCGTTGCCGAGGTTGGCCGGCCTCAGGGTGTCGGCAGTCATCATGTTGTCCCCCGAATGTCAAAGACTTCATGGAAGAGTGAAAGTGCGGCAGATTCCCTTTTGTTATGTGTCGCCGGAGGCAATCATCACCGCCCGGGGCACGCCGAGATGGTCCGCGAGCCGGTCGGCTGTCTTCCTGCAGGCACCACAGAAAAGTTCATCCCGACACCCTCGGTCGCACGATTCCAGCAGCGCCCCGTCCGTTTCCCGGGCGGTATCCTCGATCAACGGAAACAGGCAGTCCTCATGGCGCGCAATGCAGTCCAAAAGCACGTCGATGTAGGCTCGCGCGTGCTTTGCAAAGTCGTCCAGGGCGGCAGCACTGCCGGCGCATGCCGGTTCAATCGTCGCCTCAATGGCATCGAGGTGCAGACGGCTGTCCTCGCGGCTTTGCCATATCGGACATCCCGAACACTGTTCGGCCGAGACACCCATCGCCTCGACCACGGGAAGCAAATGGTCCTCCACCTTGCGGTCGTGGCAGCGCTGGACGAAGCCGCGCAGAAAGGCAATGGCGTCTCGTGCGAGGCCGCTTTCAAGCTTCCGGCACGACTCGCACCGATCCGCCATCCTCTCCAGGCAGTTGAGAACTTGTTCGATGAGGCGGTGTTCGTCAAGAAGGACACGCGTGAGATGCATTGCGAGGCTCCTCGTTTGCCTTCAACCATCCTCTTTTGAATGAGACCGATGCGCCCCCGTCACGTTGCCGGGCCCACGATTGAGATTCGTTCCGCGTACTGCTCGTCCTTGAGTTCCTGCACTTCCGTTTGCATTGCGTCCACGGCCTGCCAGTCCGCCAGGTACTCGTCTTCGTCGGTGCTTCGCGTCACCACGAAGGTCGCCATTTCGTTTTGCAGTCGCCGGATCCTTGCTTGCAGTTCCTCAATCCGCATGCGTCGCAGTTTTTCCAGAGTGCTCATGATCTCGTCTCTCTCTCAAACGCCGCCGTCGCGGCAAAAGGTAGGGCCAGTTCGCCCTTCGTAATTACCAGGACCGACAGGCCTGCATCGACCGCCAACGCAGCTCGCAAGCCTGCCAGACCACCGCCGATGACAAGTACATCGGCGAAGAAGTGGGGCACTTGCTTCGGATGGAACGGAACGAGGTAGCGGGGAATGGTTGTATCCATAGTCAGGGACCACTGGACGCTCGGCGTCCTTTGCCGGCCGCAGCAGCAGAGATGTCTTTGGTCTGGTTGCGATGGAAACTGTCCGGCGGCTCCACTTCGCAGGCATCCGCCTCCTGCATGGCCGAGAGGACGCCCCGCTTGAAATGCTTGAGCGCTTCCTCAACCGTCGTGTCTCGACATCGGTACACGGGTACCCCCGCAGCCCGGAGCGTGGTCAACGCCTTGGACCCGATCTTCGCAGCGATTACCGCCTTCACACCCAGGCTCAGCAATGTGCCCGCCGTTTGCATACCGGCGGTGTAGGGCGTATTCCTGCCATCGGAGTTGCCGCACACGCTGAACCGGCCAGTGTCCGAATCCACAAGGACAAAATAAGGGGCGCGTCCGAAATGCTCGTCGATGCGGCTGTGCCGCCCCTTGCCCTTGCTGGCAATGGCGATTCTGATCATTTCTACCCTCCCCCGCGGCTACTTGCACATGCGAATCGTCTCACGCAACGGGCATGCCTGATTACCAGTTAATCGGCGGAGGCAATCACAAAGGCCGTCGGAGTAAGGCCTTTTAAGAGATGCTGAAGCACTTGGCTTGCGATTACCTTCGCAATTTGCAGCAGTCACGCCATCGTTTACCCTGCAAACTGCGACGATAGATCCAATAGGAAAACCGCCGATCCCTACCGCCCCCGGGCGGCTTCAGTCTGGTCCCAGCGCCAGCCATAGCCGCTGAGATTGCAGGTGCACGCAGGAGACCAGAGCGATTCTGACTTCTCCCTCAATTGGGCTTTTCGCTGTCGCAACGGGCATACCCCAAGGGGCATACCCTTGGTCAACCGGGAAATGAGAGATCGACTATGGCGTACTTCCGGCAATTTTGCGATCTGCGGCTTCGCGCTCGGCAAATCTCCCAATCCCATGGAAGACGTCGTGAAAGTCTTCAAGTCCATGGTCGGACTCTACCCCTCCGTGTGGGACAAGGTAGTGGCGATGTTGTTCTTTCTCGGCCTGGCTATTGTGGGCAACAAACTGGTCTGCGGCTGGGCCTGCCCTTTCGGGGCTCTCCAGGAGCTTCTCTATAGCCTTCCCTTCTTCAAGCGGCTAAAACGCCGGAAGACCCCCTTCCTCGTGTCCAACACGATCCGGGCTCTCCTTTTTGCAGTCGTGCTCGTGCTGTTGTTTGGGATCATCGGCGGTCGAAGGGGATTCGTTCTGTACCATTTCATAAACCCTTTCAACCTGTTCGGTTTCGAGTTCGATCACACCGCGATTACGGTCACTGTCGTGGTCGCCTTGCTGTTGGCCCTGTTCAGCTATCGGCCCTTCTGCCAGTTCATCTGCCCCTTCGGACTCGTTTCCTGGCTCGCCGAGAAACTCAGCCTGACGCGGGTTCGCGTTGACGCGAGTCGGTGCAATGGATGCGGCACGTGTGTGCGGGCGTGTCCCACAGATGCCGTAAAACACATTCTCGCCGGCAAACGGTTCGCGGTGGATTGTTACAGTTGTGCCCGCTGCCTGAATGTCTGCCCCCAGGACGCAATCCGGTATGGCTCTGCTTTCAGCCGAAAAGACTACCGGCCCGACGCTCCGACTTCCTCTCCTCAAAGTCATCCGCCGGAGTCTCTGGTGAGCGTCTGAGGGGAACTTCTTCCGCCGCAACTCGCCGCGCGCAAGGTTTGCGCGCTCGGGAGGCGGGCCGGAGTGTCAGTTCGACGCGACGAACTCCTCGCACTGCTCGATCGATTCTTTCGGCAGGTGAATCCACACGCCGTGGTTCTCCCAGCTTATCGAATCGACGAGGTGGGGATCGACCATCAATAGCCGGCTATTGGGAGCGTCGTAGACGCGGACCAGCCGGATGTTCGCCGCCGCCTTGCCGGTCATTGCAGAAACGCCTCGAAAGCAGCCATCGAACCGCCGGAAAGCTCCTTGCGGCGCCGCGCGGTCTGCGGATCGATGGCGGGATAGACGGTCTGTTCCATGACGCGCACCTCTCAACGCTAGCCAGCGCCACTCTCGCGCCTTGACTGAGGGTCGAATCTGTACCGAAACTGATGGCGATTCTCGTCGCGGTCCCACGGTGTCGGTGTCGCGGAGGAAGACCAGCGTGGTGCTGCGGTCGCGCGCGCAGCCGCGGCGGCGACTCTCTGCAATCCATGAAACCCCAAGCAGCGTAGAGAGTTCCGACGTTTTCTTGCGGTAAGCTTGGCTAAGCTTGCCGCCGGTGTTCCGTTCCCATTGCGCAAAGCGAGTCTGGTCGTCCGCGCGAATGAAAGAGAGCGCGAATAGGTACTGTACCATCCCATTCGCGCGGCCTCGTCTTCCCCCGGCCTCGCTTTACCGGTGGGCCGAGCACACAGTTACACCCGATGTCTTCACCGCCCGGTTTGGACGTTGCGTCGACAGCGCCCCTTCTCTGTCCTCGGCGCGGCGGCTCGCCTGTGGTAAACTGGGCCAACTACGATGTCACGATTCGCGCGTGTCCTTGACCGCGGTGTCTTTTTTTTTGACGAGGAGAATGCCATGAAACGCGTCATGACGAGCAGCATCCCTTGCCGCTACAGCCTATTCGCCGCGATTGTGATTAGCCTGCTCATCGGCCAACAGAGTGCAGTCGCCGGCGATATCTCGGTTGGCGATTTCAAGTTCGACGGACCGTTGGGCTCTGCCGGGGCGACGGTCGAGAAACTGGGCGAGAATCACTTCAAGGTCCACCTGGGACACGCGCCGGAGCATCCCGACTGGTGCAACATGCTCTACTTCCAGATTGTCCGCAATGCCAAGGGGAACGAGCTCCGCGTCGACGTCGAGTTCAACGGCGGCGACAGTTATCGTTTCAACCACAACTCGGCTACGTGGTCTTACGACGGCGAGAACTGGCAGTCGATCTCCTGGTGCAAGCCCGAAGACCCGGCCAAGCGGGGCGACAGCCTGCTCTTTCCCAAGGTCACCGAGGACATGGTCTACTTCGGGGCGCAAGTGCCGATGTCGTACGAAAACGTCGTCGAGCTTATGGATCGTTGGGCCGAGCATCCGCATGCCACGGTGCACATACTGGGCAAATCCCTGGGTGGCCGGAATCTCTATCGGCTGGAAGTCACCGACCCGAACAGCCCCCATCCAGAGAAGTCTCGCTGGGGTCACTGGATCGGGAACCAGCATCCGGGTGAGCACAACTCGCAGTGGCGGATCGCCGGCATGGTGGACTGGCTCTTGAGCGAGCAGGGGGCCGATTGCCGGAAGCGGAGCGTCTGCCATTTCGTGCTGATGTCGAGCCCCGATGGGCCGTCGCACGGCTGGTACCGAGTGAATCAGCAGGGCGTCGACATGAATCGGTCGTACTTCGCCGAAGGCGCCGACCGCGAGAAACAGGCCCACGAGGCGTATGTCATCCAGAAGGATCTGGAACGTCTTATGGCCTCCGACACACCGCTGACGACCGTCTGGAGCATGCACACGTGGGGCGGCCCTGTCGAGCCGATCCTGGTACCGGGGCCGGAGATTGGAACGGTCGTCGGTCCCTGGGAGGAATTCAAGGAAACGCTCCTGCGACACGGCCCGGAAGACCTCATTGAGCCTCTAAAAACCGGCAAGCCGGGCAATCCGGCGCATTGGAATTCCGGGCCTCACGCGCAGTTCGGGGTGACCAACGTGCTATGCGAAGGGGCCGGCCAGTGGACTTCCAAGCAAAGAAGCCAGGAGGCCGGTGCAGTGCTGATGAAGAGCATCGCGGAGTACTACCGGGGCACAACCAGGCGGTAGCGGCTCGCGGGTATCCGGAATCCAACTCAGAGGACCTGACACGGAAGAGGACGATCATGAACCGAGCAAGGCGATTCGCTCCCGTCACGTTTGCAGTACTTGCAGCTTCTCTGCTGTTGGTGCCGACGGGCGCTTCGCCAGCAGAAGGGACCGGCAGGGAAACACTGTCCCTCGATGGCACATGGGATATCGTCTTCGATCCTGAGAACGAAGGACGGGCGGGCGGATGGACGTACGACGAGAACTTCCCGACCGAGCGGCAGCGGGAAATCACAGTCCCCAGTTGTTGGGAGCTAACAGAGAAAGACTACGAGGGTGTGGCGTTCTATCGTCGCAGGTTCGAAGTTCCGGACGGGTGGGAAGGCAAGGTGATCCGCTTGCACTTCGACGCCGTGAACTTCCTGGCCGAAGTCTGGCTGAACGGCACGGCGGTAGGGTTCCATGAGGGCGGGTTCACGCCGTTCGAGTTTCGCGTCGACGATTTGCTGAAGTTTGACGCGGAGAACACGCTGATTCTGCGCGTCGCCGGTCCGATTCTGCTGAAGGACAAGCACGTGGACGGCGTGGGGCCGATGGAAACGCCGCAGTGGCGCGGTGCGATCGCCGGCGGAATCTGGCAGCCCGTCCGCCTGATCGCTACCGGCGAGGCGTACGTCCGCGACGTTTTCGTCGAGCCAAGAATCTCCGACGACACGGCAACGTTTCACCTGGAGTTGGCGCACGCAGGCGAAGCGGCGCCAGCCAACGTCGAAATCGTCGTCCGCTCGATCCGGCAGCCGAGCTTGGTCGTCGCGAGCATGAGCCGGAAATTGAACTTAAATCCGGGCTTGAACACGCAGTGCTGCACCGTGCAGATTCCCGATGCGATTTACTGGTCTCCGGACCATCCGCACCTTTACCGCGTGGAGGTGAGCGTCGCATGCAGCGGGATGGTTTCCGACCGATGGAGTTGCCGGTTCGGCATGCGCGAGTTTACGATTCGCGACAAGAGGTTTTATCTGAATGGGAAGCCGCTGTACCTGAAAGCGACTTTCTTCGAGGGCCTGTACCCCGTGAAGCTGGCGTATCCCGATAGCCGTGAGATGGCGGTCCGCGAGATCCAGTTGGCTAAAGACGCGGGGTTCAACATGATCCGGCCGTGGCGGAAGCCGCCGCCGCCGATGTGGCTGGACCTGGCCGACGAGATGGGCGTGCTGACCGTGGGCTCGATCGCGGTGGAATGCATGGACTTCCCGGTCGAATCGGCCCGCCTCCCGGGGTGGGTCGAGAACGAGGTCCGCCAGAGCATCCTTCGCGACCGGAACCGCGCTTGCGTCGTGCAGTGGGAACTGTTTAACGAGTTGAAGCGGCCCGTGCTGAAGCGGCTTTTGCATCCCATGGCCATGCTTGCCCGCCGGCTGGATCCAACGCGGCTGGTCCTGGACGAATCGGGCGGTTGGGCGCAGGGCGCGAACATATACCTGCCCTACGAGTCGGAGCCTGCCAAGTTCAACGACATCCACGATTACCCGGGACCGCAGATCAACGACGAGGTCTACCAGAAACTGCTGCTGACGGGAAGAGTGACGCATGACGAGATGCGGCGGATGGGCCTAAGCGGCCGATTGCCGGGCAGAAACGTAATACCGGGCCTGATGACCTACTTCTCCGAGTTGGGCTACGGCAGTCTGCCGGACCTGGTCGACAACAACAAGCGATTTGTCGAAAGCGGCAGTCCGATTGCCCCGCCCACGCTCTACCATCGCCGCCTCGCCGATCAACACGTGCAAGCCTTGAAAGACAGCGGCTTCGACGCGATCTACCCCAATCTGCAGTCGTTCTGCCGCGACCAGCAGCAGATCCATGGCAGGGCAAACAAGCGGATGATCGAAGCCGTGCGCTCGAACCCGGCCGTGGCAGGCTACTGCATTCACGCTCTGACGGCGGGCGACTGGATCCTCGGCGCCGGGCTGCTCGACCTCTGGCGGAATCCGAAGACCTACGCCTATGAAGCCACCAAGGCCGCCAATCGCCCTCGCATCCTTTCCATCCGCGTTCGTCCGCGGAATGTCTACGCCGATCGCGGAACGAAGATCGAGATCACCGGCGTCAACGACGCCGACGCAATCTGCGGAACGCTGAAGGTGGCGGTGGCCGCCCGCGACGGTCGAATTGTCTTCACGAAAACCATCGCCGTCGATCTGGCGGCGGGCATCACACCGCTTTTCAGCGAGGCGATCGACACCCGCTGGCTTGAAGGGACCTATACGGCTACTGCGGAGATCACGGCCAACGACGGTTCGCCCATCGCCGGGGATGCGTATGACTTCGACGTCTTCTCGGCCGAACAACTGACCGTGCCCAAGAACCGGATCGCGGTGCTCGACCCGAGCAATTCGCTAAAGCCGTTTTTGGGACGAGTGGGGATTCCGTTCGTGGAGTTCGGCGCCGAAACCGAGGAATCGCTTCCGGTGATGGTGTCGCGGACCGAGGCCAAGACACCGCAGCAGCGAAAGCTCTTCGGCCGGCTCGCCGTGTTCATCAAGGCAGGGGGAACGGCCGTCTATTTGCAGGGTGGAGGGCAGAGGATCCCCTGGGGCCGGGCCGGGGAAGCATCCTCGCTATTGCCGACGAGCGCCCGCCTGAAACAAGCCATCGGCACTTGGACGTGCATTCCGCACATCGTCAAGGAGCATCCCTTCTTCGACGGCCTCTCTGTCAACGGGATGATGGGCCCGATTTACGAAAACGTTTGGGCCCAGGGCACGCTGCTGGACGCCGGCGGAGAAACGATCGCGGGCACCGTGGCCTACGATTGGTTTCCCGACTACGATTTGAGCAAACGCCACTACTACGGACCGGGCGACACTTGGTGGGGTGCCGACGTGGCCATCGTTCCCGTTGGCGAGGGCCGCTGCATCGTCTCGCAACTGCGGCTGGTTGAAAACCTTGGCAGCGATCCGGTGGCGGACAAGATCCTGTTCAACATGATCCGGTTTGCCGCAGATGCCGCTCACTCCGCCGAGACAATCAAAACCGCATCCTCCCAGCCGGCCGGCGGAGCGGGCTCTATCGTCGAGCCGCAGGCATACTCTCCCGCCCGAGTCTGGCGGCCGTCGCGAGGATCGAACCAGCGGGCAGTTGCCTTGGAAACCTCTGCCATGTCCAACTTGACGCGGACGGCACGAGTGGCAGGCAGATAGACCAGGATCCGCTTGCCGTCCGCGGAACGCATGGCGACGACCCGCGACTGCCCGTCGCCCGGATCGCCCTGCACCAGCGCCGGCTGGGGCGACAAGGTCCACCACTGGTTTTCTTCGAGAAGGCGGCGCAACACCGTTGCGACCTGCGGGGCGCCGGGGAATTTCATAGCGTCGCGCCAGGTGTGCTGATAGGGATCGTTCTTGGGATCGCGCGTAAAATCCCACACCGGGAATCCGCCGTACGTGTGCCCGGCGCCGCCGGCGAAGAATGTATGATAGGCATGCTGACGCGATTTGTGGGCCGAGATGCGGTCGCCGGGACTGGGGTACTTGCCCTCCTCATAGGCGCCTTCAGCAGCATCGTCGGCTTCGTGGGCGCCTCGAGCGAGTAGTCCCGCGCCACGGTCTCGTAGACTTTGCCGATCGACTTCCATGTTTCGATGCCGTTGAAATCGAGCCAGGCATCGCCGTGGAACCAGTTCGACGAGTTGTAGGCCGGATCGCCGTCGGGATGATAGGTCATCATCATCTCGTCCCAGCCCGCGTCTTTCCGGTTCCATCGCAGACCCCGCCCCGTGGCGCCTTGGCCGATACCTTCGGCCATCGCGCGGTAGATCGTGAACTGTTCGCCAGCTTTTCCCGCGGTCGCGTTCGCATCGCCGCCCAGCACCCACACGATGTGCGGCTCCTTGCCGTACCGTTGCCCAAGGAACCGGCCGTATGCGCGGGCCTGCGCGGCGTCGAACAGCACCCGTGCGGAGCCTGGCATCTGGGGATTGATATACGCCCGGCCCCAGCAAGGAAGCATCGCCAGATAGAGTCCCCGCCGCCTGGTTTCGCGGACGATGAAGTCGGCACGGTATTGTTGCGATACGCATTTGGCGTCGGCGACTGGGATCGCCGGCGCGACAGTCCATGAGCCTCAGCCTCATTCAACCACGAGCACCCAATCGCCCTTGGCCGGCGGAGTAAAACACCGGTTGCCTTGATTCGGGAGGGGGCCCGTCTGGGAGGAAGTCCGGCCGCGGACAGGATCAAACCAGCGGGACGTCACCGGTGCCGAGAACGCCGACATGTCCAGCTCGATCTCGTCATTGCCTGGCAGGTACGCCACCGCACAATCACGTCCTGCAACCTTCGCCAGAACCATTCGGCGAGTCACGTCATCCGGCTGATTGCGGATCAGCTCGTGGGCCGGCTCCAACTTCCACCACTCGATTTTGTCCAGAAAGTCGTGCAGGTACTGCATCTGAAAAGAGCTTTCCCACGCGATCGCTTTTTGCCAGAAATCCGGTTTTTCGGGGTCCGTGACCCATCGCCAGATTCCACCATTGCCCTGTGGGCACTTGGGCGCCGTATCGCCGGCGCCATAGGTGTAGCCCTTTGCTCCGGAAAGCCAACTTCGCCACGCCAGCGAGCGGGCATCCACTGCCTGCCAGCCGTGTTCGCCCTGTCCGTCGTACATGGCCTCGAGGTTGATGACGGGCTTGTGCGGCTCATGGCGATAGGCGTCCAGAATCCACTCGATGGCATGGTGGGCGCATCGCTGACGGTTCCCGCCGTTGTGCCCGGTCTGCACGCCCGCGATATCCAGGTAGGGCTGGTCGTAGTACTGCATCGTCCAAATGGGAGTCGGCTCTCTGGACGGGGTGCCGGGATGCTGCGTGATCAGGTGGACGGCGGTGGCCTCGCGGACGGCCAGCCCCACTTCGTCGGCCAATGGCATGAACTTGCTATCGAAGCTCGGCGAAAAAATCACGAAATTGCCAAACAGCCGCGCCACGATGTTGCGTGCGAACAAGCAGGCGGCCGGCGACTCCGGGTAACGTTCCACCGGTTCCATCACCCCGACCAGCAGGACCACGAATCCCGCTTCGTTGGCTCGCTGGATCTTTCGTTCGAACGCCTGCCAGAAGGCGGGGTTGAGCTTCAAACACGCCTTGTCGTAGAACGGCTTTTTGCCCTGCCGGTCGGTCTCGCCCGCCCAGTGCGGCGCGGGCGCCACTTGGATCACCGTGAAGTGTTTTGCCTTGCGGTCGGCAAGGTACTTGTCCCACTCGTCGTCGCTCGATCGCATCGGCGCGGCCCAGGCGGTGTCTCCCATCCATAGAAAGGGCGTCCCGTCGTCATGAACCAGGTAACGTCGGTCCTGACTGACCTTCAGAAAGCCGCGTTGGTACAGCAGATTCTCGCTGCGATACGGAACGACCTCGACGGAACCGCGCTGGCCGTGCAACCCAGCGTCATGGGCATCCGAGCACTCCGTCTCCCAGTACCAGAGGCCCGGTGCCGGAAAAGCACAGCGGATACGGAACACCTGGCCGCCGTCCCAAAAACCATAGCCCTTAATTCGGCGTCCATCCGGCCCGTAGTAACGGACACGCACAGTCACATCTGCATAGGGATTATCGTATTGCCGGGCGCTGGTCAGCGTGTGTTCCCAGCGTTGGTGGGCGTGCGGGCGAGATCCCGCCGCGTTCGGGGCCGAGCCGCTTGCGCCCCAGACCGTTGCTGCTCCGACTGCCAAACTCCAAGACCAGACAAACCGATCGAAAGTCTTCATGGTTCTTGTCCTTCTTGGTCTTGCAGGCCCAACCGCGCGGTATGTACGGGGTGGATGCTCATGGTTGTCCTTTCCGGTTGAGCCAGACTTCCACCGGCTGGTACGGGCCGCCATGATTGGCGCCGAGAATGTCGGGCCGACCGTCGCCGTCGAGGTCGGCCGCCACAATGTCGTGGGAGCCGGTGGTGGCGAGCACGTGTCGCTTCCAAACGAGTCCGCCGCCGGTGTTGAGATAGACGACGACTTCCCGCGGGCTCTTCCCCTGGTGCATGCGGGCCGCCGCCAAGTCGAGTTTCCCGTCGCCGTCAAAGTCGGCCAAGGTCAGGGCGTGGATCACCGTCTCCACCGGCTCCTCGATGATGTGCTGTTGCCAGTTGCCGGCCTCGGGGTCCATGGGTGATTCATACCACGCGATGCGATGCGTGCCCCCCTTGAGTTCCGCCGGGGCGAGGATGACGTCCGGGCGGTCATCGCCGTTCAGGTCGCCGACGGCCACCTTGGTGTGCGCGTAGTTCCATTCGGTCGAGAACCCGTGCTCGGTCCAGGGACCGTTGAGCAGGTCGCCGCTGTTCTCGAACCAACTCCCGCCGATCACGATATCCGGCTTGCCGTCGCCGTTCAGGTCGGCGACTTGGATGCCTTCGCCCTCGCCGCAGCGAAGCTCGCGCATGGTCCATTTATCGGGACGGATTTGCTTGTAAAGGAAGACGCTGTGTCCGGCCTTCGAACCAAAGCTGCTCTGGTCGCGCATGACCAGATCCACCCTGTCGTCGCTGTCCAAATCGGCCGCCAGCAGATCATGCCCGCGCCGCTTTTCCACTTCGTGCGCTTTCCAGGAACCCTTCGCGGGGTTTTCTTTGGGGCCGGGGTTTTCAAACCAGACGACGCCGCCCAAGGCGATGTCCGGGTCGCCGTCGCCGTCAATGTCCACGGCCGCGCCGGCGACCGTGTTGTAGCCGCCGTCGGCGATGATGAACTTCTTCCAGTCGGGGTTGCGGTACCAGACCAACGGGCCTTTTGAGCCGCCGATGATGATGTCGCGTTTGCCGTCGGCGTTCAGGTCTCCCACGATCTTGATCCAGGGGTTCTGCGGTGGCTTTTCGTCAATGAGCACGTGTTGAAACATAATGTCCTGCCCGCAAGCCGAGGCTGGCAATCCAGTCAAAACCAGACAGGAGAAGATGCAGGATAACTGGGTTCTCATAGAATCAGTCCTTTGCCTTCGTGTTGCCGCAAATCACGGGTCTTGTGTGCTTCTCCAGCAACAATATCCAATCCTCTTCCGTCGGGGACGGGCGTTGCGGAATGAGCCATTCGATCTGGCCACGGAAACTGGCGTCAATCGCCGCCGTTTTCCCCGTTCGAGGATCGTACCACTCTCCATGATAGCGTTCGCCCTGCAAATGGGTCAGCGTCAGCGTTCGCGACGCGTTGCCGCGGGGAATATAGACCACGTAGAGCTGGCCGGCAGCAGCGGCGCAGTGCGGTGGCGACAAATCCGTTGTCGTGGGCAGAGGGCTGGACTGACCGTCGATCAGCACCCAGTCGCGGTGCGGTTCGAGCCGCCACCAGGGATGCCGAGACAGCAGCGACTGCAAAGGCCGCATCATGGTCGAGCCTTCGAAGTGCAGTGCCTGCGCCCACGGGACGACGCGACGGTCTTTTTTGCCGGTCTCGCCTTGCGGATCGGCCGGATCGCAGAATTGCCAGATCCCATGGGCGCCGTACCCGTAACCGGCCGCACCGCTGAGCACGGCGGTCCACGCCTGCCAGCGAGCGTGATAGGCCTGGTCGTCGTCGTCGGCGACATCGTAATAGCCTTCGGAACAGAACACCGGACGGGGCGGCGACAGCACACGGTTTTCCGCCACCCGGCTGACGATGTTGTGCATCCGATCGATGCTTTGACCCGTCTGCAGCCAGTGATGGTCCAGCCATCCGGATTCGTGGAAGGGTCGCGAAGATTGGCAATTGTGGGGCGGAGGCCAATCCAGACGGGCGCTGGGGTGGATCGAAAGCGGGTGGCCGAAGGGATTGTGGGCCTGGACGGTTCGACCGAGGTCGTGGAACGACTCTTCCGTCCAGCCGCAGTCGTTCAACGCGTACTGGTACTCGCCCGACAGGCACCACAGGCTGTTGTAGGCGCCGTACCGTACGGCGCAGTAGGCGCTGATGCGTTTAGCCTGTTGGATGTCGAAAACGCTCTTGTTCGTCTTTCCCCACCAGGCCGCCGGAATGGCGGGGATGAACCCGTGGGACCAGATCGCGTCCATCCGCCGATCCAACGCCTGGAAATACTCCGGGTTCAGTCGCTGGAAATCTCGCTCGAGAAACGCATATCCCCCTTCGTTCCGTTCGCCGGTCGGATTGGCGGGACCGTCGTCAAAGCCATTCAAGTATTTGATCAGGATTGCGGAAAAACCTTTCGCTTTGCGATCGGCGAGATACCTGGGAAACGGGCCGTCTTGGTTTTCTCCCAATCCACAGCGCGCCGTGTTGCCGCTCCACAAAGTGTCAGCCAAGAGAAAGACCGGAGTGCCGTCGGCGTATTCGAAGTAGCGGCCGTTGCTGCTGATCTTCACGCGACCGCGATGGTTGGGGTTTCGGGCCGTCTCGCCAGCGGTCGGCGGGCGCACTTCGAGACGTCCCGTACGTCCGTGCAATCCGGAATCGTCCGAAACCGTCTTCCAGGCCCAGAGGCCGGGATGCGGCGCGGCGAATCGGACTACCCAATCGCGCCCGCCGTCGAAGTACGCTTCCAGCACGAACCGCTCCCCGGTCGCTTGATGCGTGAAGGCGATCGTCGCGGGAAACGTCCACCAGGGGTGGTCCGCGTCGGCAGTCAAACGAATCTCCTGCGGCTCCCATTGGACGACCGTTTGCGCCGGCGACTCCACCGCGAAAACGGCTCGGCTCGGCAACAAGACGCTAGAGAGGATGATTAACAAAATGTGTAGGGAGAAAGCCTTTTCGCGTGGCGGTCGATCCGGCATCGGCAAGTCCTCGTTTGACAAAACAAGTAAGGTGGCAGCACAATGCGTCTTGTCGTAGGACGATGGCCACGGTCCGTTTCTGATGTGCGGTACTCATGGCGGGGGCCAATCGGTTTGAGATTTTAGACTTGCTCACCACGACAGGCTTCGCAGTTTCAGCGCCCAATCGGTGTTCGATTTGCCCGCGCGGCCGGGAAACGGCGGCAAGGGGAGTTTGCCGTCCGCAGTGATGGTGATCTTTTTGGACGATGTTCCTGCGTCCAGCCAGTGGCCCATGCGAGGATCGAACCATTGAAGCTGGTATTCTCGCCCGGCGGGCAGACCGGACAGCGTAGCCCGCGGGCAGTCTTGCTCGAAGTATAGCAGTACGAGATCGCGGCTTGCCGTCGCCGCGCAATACGCCCAGCCGTTCAGCGACTTGGCTTCGCCCGATCGGTTCGGCGTCAGCAACTCGTGGGAAGGGATCAAGTCCTGGTACCGGCGGCCTTCGGAAAGGACGAACGTCTTCAGGTGCCGCATCTGGTCGGCCGACGGCCATTGGATGACTTCCCAGATCGGATACTCCGAGGCCGCCTCGATCTCGCCGCTCCACAAGCCCCCTTTCCAGCCGCCCGCGCCGTAAATGTGGCCGCCCAGACCGCCGGACAGCACGCTGCCGTACATGGCCGAACGGCAATAGCGCGCGGCCTTGTCCGATCCCGGTTCCGCGTCCTCCATGCCGTCGTAGTAAGGTTCGCCGTTGATGCCCGGCACCGGCGGCTCGGTCCGGAAGATCTCGGTCAAGAACTCGTACACGTCGTGGGTGCGGCGGTTCCCGATCTGATGGAATCTGAGCCAGCGAGCGCGGTCCGTGTGGCCCCAATTCTGCAGCGAAGAAGGGTTCGAGTTGGTCCCGGCCAGCGTGCCGAACGGAGGATGGCCGAACCGGTCGATCACCAGGTTCGCCGCCGCGTTCCAGTCCTCCACCGGGATGCTCTGGGCCGGCGTGTCGAAGTGGATCGGACTGAACAAGCACATATTCGCCTGGTAGCGGCTCCAAACGTATTGGATATACAGCGTGTACGAGTCCGGCCACGGGTAATACCGTTTCCAGCCTTGCCCGATATCGCGTCGAGCCACTTCGATGAAAGGGACCATCCCTTGGGCGTTCAGATAGTCGACCTTCTTGTCGAGAGAACGAAAGTACCTGGCCGGATACGTGTCAAGTCGGGAAATGCTCTTCAGCCACAGGTACGCCGGGAAGGAAACGCCCGACGGCCCTGTTCATCGGTCATTTCCCTGAGCGCTTTCTGTTCCAGCCCGGGGCCAGGCCCACCGCAGGACCATGCCGTCCGGCGTTTTCCATCGGGCGGACTTGCCGTCGTTGGCCCAATTCGGAAAAGCGGCGATCATGGCAATACAGTTGAACTGCTGGTCGCGGCGGCAACGCACGTAGTCTTCGGGAAGCCGGCGGCTGGCCCCAACGGTTGTGCGGTGTATCGTCCTCGTGCCAGGGAAACCGTGCAGTGGGCGTGGCCCACCAGGTATCGCCGAGCAGGAAGAACGGCGTCCCATCGGCGTACTCGAAGGCGTGGTACGTTGCCACTGGGCCGGATCATGCCGCGCCGGCAGGGGCTGCTTTCAAGCTCGGCTTCCGTCCGGGCGACGGCAGTGAATTCACCTCGGACGCCCTGCAACCCGGGATCCGACACGCTCGCACCGCTTTCCCAAGTCCAGCGCATCGGGGCCGTGGCCACGATGCGAACTCGAAAACGGCACCGCCGTCCCAGAAACCGTAACAGCGTTTGTCGAAGTCCGGCCCTTGAGGTCTACCCAGACTTGGACATCGGTGTAAGGATTCTCGTACTGCCGCCGGCTCTCAAGCGTGATCTCCACCTTTCCCACACGTGCCTTGTGTCAGCCTGACTGGCTGCGACCATCGTCAGCGAGGCCAGCGCCAATCCCAGTAGTGCATGCAGAATGAATGACTTCATGAGGGGCTCCTTATTCCCGGCCAGTGCTGCCGCCGCGTCATGCTGCAGGAGCACGACCTCATAAGGATCCAGTTCAGGCACGACACAGATCACATCCCCGTCGGCCTCCTGCGTGAAAGGGATCTCCTCTCCCGCTCGCACAGCTGCACCGCACGCACGGGGCCTCGCGGTGTGACCCGGATCTCGACATTGCGGATGGGTAGCGGTGCGTGGAGCACGTTGTCCAGCAGGCCGGAGTGATTCACCAGGCTGATCCACTGAAAACCGCCGGATCGGCCGCCACGGTGGTTCATTTCGATCAGCGGCGACCCCTTGATCCGGACTCGGCGCTGCAGTCCGAGCAGTTCATCCAGGGCGGCAACGGCCAATGCCTTGTGTCCGAGATGTCCTTGACGATGGTAATGGGCCGCGATCTGCCAAGGAAACCATGCCACGGCGCCGGGCCCGCCGGCGCGCCCGACGTACAGGCAGGGCGTGTCGGAGACTTGCGTGTAGTAGCACTTCTCCGGGGGACCGAACATGGCGGGCGGGATGTACCGCAATAACCCCTGGACGTCCTGCTCGACCTGGCAAGTCGCCACGTCGCCATCGAGGAACACCAGATCGGAGTTTCCTCCAGCGCTTGCCGCAAGCTGCGTCCTGTCTTCGTCACGAATCCGAACGTAGGTCCCTTCGGGGCGCGGGATCATGTCGCCGACGCCGAGCATGCCACGCGCAGCCCTACCGGAAGGCCTCCTGTCAGCAGCAGACGTCCGCCGCCGACATACTCATCGAGTGCCGCGGTCGCGTCGTTCAGCTCTCGAGTCAGCGGGACAATCAACGCCGGGTACCGTTTCAAGTCCGAACTGCTCAACGAAACCAGGTCGAAGCTCACGTGTGACTGGCCAAGGATCTTTAGCCAGCCGTCGTACTCTTCAGAACCTTGAGCCAGATCGATGATCAGGGTCGACGTCCGCCAACTCGAACGTGTTTGTCAGCCATTGCTCGTTTTCAGCGTAGAAGCGGTAGATAACGCGCACCTGGTCCAGTCCCAGCCGATCTTCCTGGGCGTGGAAAGGCCCGATGCAGTAGAAATCCAGCCACTTGCCGTTGAACATCTGCTGGAGCAGACGGCGGCGCGTCGGCGAGGCGACACGGACGCGTGCCGGTGCGGATAATGGATGAAGTGCACCGCGGCGTTGGCCAATTGCTCGCCTGGGTTTCCGAGCAGTATGCGCCGGGCCTTTTCGCTGTCTTCGTAGGTGCCGCGTCCCTGCGGCGTGTTCGATTCACTGCGGATCACGTCCACGCCATCGGACGTGTACGTGCAGATCGCGATGTTGAGATTCTTGCTCTTGACCAGCGCTCGCACGCGTTCGAATTGGTCGCGTATGGTGCGGCTGCAAAACGTTTGATACTGGCGATAGGCGGGATCGTCTCGATTCTCGGTTTTGGGGAGGTCGAGCCCGGACATCTGGCGGAAACGCGTCTTGCAACCAGCGCATTGGCAAATGCCCAAATCGCGTCCGCTGTAATCCCGCCGCGGGTAGCCGATCATGTTGAAGAAGACTCCGTCCAGGGGATACCGGTCCAGCGCCTCGGTGAGAATGGCAAACATACCCTCTTGCTGGTAGCCGCCGTTCAAGCAGGTCGGCTGCTGGCCGTTGTAGGGCGGATAGGCATTGCCCTGCCGATCGCGAGAAAGCCAGTCGGGATGCTTGGCGGCGATGGACTCGTTGACCTTGCTGAAATCGAACCGGCCGATCACACGGATACCATGCGCGTGCAACCGCCGCACGACTTCAGCCGTCAGATCACCCTGCATGTTCGGATTGCGATAGTGAAACGGCAGGTCGGTCGGATAGTTGGCCACGATCCCGCCCACGTTGAACAGCACGACGTTGGCCCGGCAGTCGGCAAGCGAATCAACGTAGGCATCCAAGTCCATCCTCGCATCGATCTCTCGGAGATTGGTCTGGATCATCCGCCGAGGAGTCAGCCACCACACCGCGTCGGCCTCGGCGGCTTGGCTGTCGTTCTTTAGCCCCGCCAGGCAGGAGATCATGGCTGCCAGCAGCATCAGCAACCCATGGTGCAACGAGCGGATTTTTGACATCCGAGTTGGTCCTTAGTTCTGGAGATCCACGATGGCGGCTGAAGGGTGCACGAAAAGGGGCCGACTCACGGTAATTGCAGCGTCACTCGACCCTCATCTGCCGAGAGCGTGCACTTCGTGGCAGCCGTCCTGTCGCCTTGGGCGGCTTCGACGTCGTACTGTCCGAGGAAACCTCGCACGGTGAAGCGACCCGCGGCGTCGGTCACGCCCGACTCGCGAGTCCACCACTTGTCGCGGACCAGGTCGATCCACACTTGCCCCGCCGGCGTCAGAGACCAGTCGCGGCGGAAATAGGCGGCGTTGGGCCGCCAATGGCGCCCTTCCCAGAATCCCCAGGTAAGGATGCCGTTGACCGAGGGATGGCTGAATACCGCTGTCAGGAAGTCGCGGGTGTAATCGGCCTGGAGTTGCTCGTCGCTGATGTTGATATCGTGCTCAGTGACTTCCAGCGGTAAGCCGAACCGGCTGAATCGGTCGAGGATTTGAATCAGCCTCGCCGGTGGCGTCAAGTCCGACGCGAAATGCGCTTGCAGGCCAATGCCGCCCAGCGGGGCCTTCTGATCGAGCAGGTACCGGATTGTCTGCTCGTAGTGATCCTGATGTGCCGTGTCCCGCCCTCCGGCGGCGAGGATCGCGTAATCGTTGATGAACAGCCGCACCTCGGCGTCGGCCTGACGCGCCAGCCGAAACCACTCGACCATCGCCTCGTTGCCCAGCACGTCCATCAAGTCATGGTTGGTGTACGGCTCGTTGATCACGTCCCACTGGACCAGCTTGCCGCGCAATGCCGACACCTCATCGGTCACGTGATCGCCGACGCGCCGGCGCAGTGCAGAGGGATTGTCTGCCAGGCGGGCGACATCCCTGGGCAGGTGACGCCACGAGGGCCAGACCAGGCAGTGGCCCCGAATCTCGATGTTGCTCTTCTCCAGCCAGCGGATCGCGTCGAACACCGTCGCGCGTCGTTCTTTTCGTTCCCAGCCCGGCCACTTGAGATCGTTTTCAAAGACGACCTTGTTGTAAAGCGTGGCGACGGTTTCGCGGTACGTGCGGGCGTCTGCGGTGTCGGCGGTCAGCAAGTCGGCCGTGACCGCCGAGCCCCATCCGAATGCGTGACGCGTCATGTTCACTTGGACGCGGGCTCCTGCGGCCGGCTTACCCTCCGCGTCGAGCACGGTCACCGTCAGGTCGGCCTTCCGGTACTTTTCGATCCGCTGCTGTGCCGCTGCCCGCCAGGCGGCATCGGCGGCCTGCCCTTCGTAGCGCAAACGCGTTCTCGGAAGACGAGCGATGTCCATCTCGCGGCCATACGAGAGCAGTTCAGTTCCGCCGACTTCGACGACTTGGGGATCGTATAATTCCCGCTGGCCGTTGAAACGCATCGTCTCCAGGGCCGGTCCAGCAGGAGCGAAACTCCGGGCGGCAGTCCCCCGTAGCGGCCATCGGCAGGGCGGCGGTACACAGTAAAGGATGAGGTGCATAAAGAACTCCGGAAACAGGTCGTTGCGGCAATTGTCATCGACGGACGACGATCAGCCAGTCGTCGTCGGCATCCTTCGGGGCTGTGCCCAGAGCGGCTTTCTTCCCACCCTGGACTTTGGCGACCGAGCCCTGCTGCAACGGCCCCCCGTGGCGCGGGTCGAACCACTGGACGGTGAACGTGCCAGGGGCGTCACTCAAGTCAATCTCGGTCGTTCCGCCAGTGGGCAGATAGACCAGATACAGACTGCCGGGTTTGGCCAGGCAGTACTTGCTGTTGTCATTCTTGACATTGCCAATGAGGGCGTCGGCGTTGCTCATTTCCCAGAAAGGAATATCGTGCTCGCGGAAGAAGTCCAGCGCGATGCGGCAGCAGTCCCACGACTTGTCGCGGCTGCGGAAATCCTCGCACTCGAGATCGTTCTGCGGCAGCTTGTAGCCGAAGTAGTACTCGACGCCCGCGCCGCCGGCCAGGATGGTGCCCCAAAGGGTCGCCTTGCGGACGTCGTGCAGGTTGTAGGGCTTGCCGTTCTGAACCGCTTCTCCGCTATGTCCTTGGTAGCCGGGGTCCGGCGGCACGCCCATGTCGGCCGGGTTCTGCTCGTCGTTGGCTACGACCCACGGCCGGCCGGCCTTGTCGGATTCCACCACCCACTTCAGCGTCCGTTGATGGGCGCTGTTCCAACTGTTCTGCAGCGACGCGCCTGTCAGCACGGACCGGTCGCCCAGCAACTCCGGATAGACGCGGTCCTGCCAGTTTGGAAACGTGTGGACCACGATCAAATGATCGTAGGGATCGGTATCGTGGATATACCGGGCCATGGCCCGCTGTTGCTCGGGCGACTGCGTGTTCTCCTCGCCCAGATTCCAGTTGAGCGCCAGCTCATAGGCAAATCGTGCGATCAGTTCCCGGCAATAGAGTTTGCGTTCGACGCCCAGATCGCCGCCGTCCAGGGACGTGGGGACTTTGCCATCGGCTTTGTCTTTGTCGTGCCCGCTGCGATTGTCGTCGATTTCGGTCTCCTGCAGCTTGAAGTGCAGGTACAGGCCCAGCTTTTGCGCATGGTCGAACACGATCTGCCACTGATCGAGCTTCGAGCAGTCGTAGTGCAGCTTGTCGTTCCGCTCGACAAACGGCCACACGTTGTCACCGTCGCCGCCAGCGTTGTAGGGCAGGAAGGAAAAGGCGTTGCAGCCTTTGCCGGCCAGATAATTCAAGGCGCCGATCAGTCCCCGGCCTTTTCCGTCCTTCCAAGTCGGATCGCCGCGCCGCCCGTCCGGGAGATGGGGCTCATAGCGATGGAGATCTGTGGTCGGAGCCGCCTCGCCGGCGCGAGGCTTTCGAGGCTTTCCGGAATGCGTGCCATCGAAATCGGCGTAGGCCAGCAGCGTCTCCGGCGCATCGGGGCCCGCCTTGAGGAAGTAACGGCCGCTGCCGGCAAAACGCAGGTGGTGCTTGCCGACGTATTGCAGCCGGCCTTCGCTACGGAAGTCACGGCCGGTCTTGTCCGTGGCGCCGATTTCGAACGACCCGGACTTGCCGTCATACTTGGGCAACTTCTCCCCAGCCAACGATGAATCGACGGCCACAAGCTTTCCCTGGACAAAGGAGACTCGATAGGTCCACTTCCCGGTTCGGTCCGGCGACAAGTGGGCCCGCCATTTCGTGCCGGCATCGGCGGAACTGTTCGCCGCATCGCCGTCGGCCGCAAAGTACCCCGGAACCACGTACGCGGGCGAACCCGATTCGTGGCGGAACGTCACGGCCATGCGGTAGTCGGTGAAGGGGTTGGGGGCGTTGTCCGTTTCGCGAGCCGGCGGTCCGTCCAGCGTCAACGTCACCTTGTGCCATTGTTTCAATTCGCCGGAAATGGCAATCTCGCCGCTTCCGTCGCCCTGCGCGGCAGCGCCAGGTCCGGCAACAAGGACCGTCCCAGCGACGAGTGCCCAAGCAGCCACGGCCATTCGGCCGAACGGCGGGAACGGCACATTGCGGAAAAACCATTGGGAGAACCGTCCATCCTTCACATTGGTTTGCATCGTATTTCGTCTCCAGCAAGAGGACCAATCATCTGGAAGCTCCGGATGAGCTCCGCAGACATTCAGACTGCCAACGAGCGAACTCCTGATACCAAACTAGATTCCAGCCGACTCGACACGGCAAGAGGATCGTAGTCAACGTCCGCCTGGTTTGCTCCGGCCTGCTTCGGTGTTGCAGGCTTCTGGATGCCAGGACTCCTTGCGGAGGTACGAATCAGCATCCGGTCGCCGGCGATCGCCGGGGTGGCCATCGCCATGTCGTCCTCGGCCAGCGGGTTGGTGTGCAGCAGTTGGAACTCGTCGCTTGCTTTGAGGACAAATGTGAGGCCGTCTTCGTTCAGGCAGAACACGTTGCCCCCGTACGCCCAAGGCGAAGCCGTGAAGGCTCGTCCGTCAGGCAGCCGCTGGGGACCATAGATTTCGGAGCCGTCCTTCGGATCGAAGCAGGCCACCAGCCCGCGGTCGTAGAGAACATAAAGGCGATCCTGGTATATCAGCGTCGATGGGTTGTAAGGGGCCGCGGCCTGGTTGCACCACGCGATCCACTTGTTCTGCCGTTGGGTTCCTTCGAGCGAGATATCGCCTTTCGCTCCAGGGCGTATGGCGTAGATCGGCCGCAGCCGGTCGCCGACGTAGCCGGAGCTCATGTAGAGCAATCCGTCGTAGGCGTAAGGAGTGGCGATCGTGATGCTCGACATACCTTCCAGCCACCAGAGCAGCTTGCCCTCGAGGTCGTACGAGCGGACCTTGCCGCTTCCCAAGGTGACAATCTCGATGCGGCGGTCGTTTTCCCAAACGAAGGGAGTCGACCAGTTGCTCTTCTCGTCTCGAGAAACTCGCCAGCGTTCTTCCCCGGTGAGCTTGTCGAGTGCCAAAAGATATGAGTCTTCGTCGTTGTCGTTCACGATATAGAGGGTATCGCCGTGGAGAACGGGCGAGGCGGCCGTGCCCCAGCCATTGCGGTTCTTGTGAGGTTCAATCCGGCGGCTCCAAACGGGGTTGCCTTGCTGGTCGAAGCAGAAGATGCCGATGTTGCCGAAGTAGCAGTAGACTCTTTCGCCGTCGGTGACGGGTGTCTCGGAAGCGAAGCTGTTCTTCAAGTGAATGGGAGTCTCAGGCTTGCCTTCATGGACCTGGTGCTCCCACACAATGCGGCCGCTTTCCAGCTCAAGGCAGAACACCTTCCACTCGTGCACGCCATCGGGCGGCTCCGGTCGGTTTCCGCCGAAGTAAAGGCCCTTCTTGGGCTCCTCCGAGGTGCCTGTGTTGACCACCGTCGTCAGAAACACTCGATTGGCCCACACGACGGGCGACGACCAACCACGGCCCGGAATGTCGGTCTTCCAGGCGACGTTTTCGGTGGCCGACCAGCGGTCGGGTAGTGTGTCACCCTCGGTGACTCCCCGCGAGCCGGGGCCGCGAAACTGTGGCCAGTTCGGAGGTGCGGCAGTGGCGTAACAGGCCAGGAGGAGGGGCAGACTGAGCAAGAGCCGACCTAGACACTGATGCACGGGGAACTCCTTTTACGGGTAGATGGTTTGCGCAATCGGTTGTTCGGTTTCACCGCCACGACGTTTGCCAGGAAGTTGTTCTGTCGAGGAGTTTCAGGATATTCTACCCGATCGAATCCCGGAAGACCGCCCGAGCTTCGTCTCCGGTGTCCGATCCACTTCGCTTCGGCGTCTGCCTTGTCGCGGGCGAATCGGCCGCCCTCCCGCGACGGCGAACCGCTTGACAGTTCCAGTCACAGCATCCGGGAGCCAGTCCCCGTTTTCGGATAGCCACGAAGTATGGCGCTGGCAGGCCGGTGCCATGCTTGCTTTATGCTATCGGACAGGTTAGACTTCCGGGATACGGGGATGGAGTCCCCCGAAACCGCCGCCCAGGCTGATGACTCCTACCAGCGTCCATTTATCGGCGGTGGGAGCCCCGACATACCCGGACTACAACTCCCGCCAGGCGTCTTCAGGTAGGAGTTGTCGTGTCTCGTCTGTCTCTGCCCAGTTCCAGTCGTATTGCGCGTGATTCGCCCGCGGTCTGTTGCGGTTCTGGCTCTGCCTTAATCCCTCGTTTAGAGGAGGAAGTCGGGCCGGCTTATCGCTCTTTGACGACACCCTCGCGGCAGTGTTTCTCGTCTCCGCCGACCCGCGCGTTATGGACGCGGAGATCGACTTCGTCCACCAGGTGTGACGCGAACTTTTGCGGTTGTTTGGGTTGGCACCAGAATTACATCCCCCAGAACAAAGGAGAGTCGGATGGCAAGGAAAATCGCTTCGATCCGTGCAATGGAGATTCTCGATTCGCGCGGCAACCCCACCGTGCGCGTGCACGTGACACTGGAGGGCGGCATCACCGCCTCGGCCTCCGTGCCTTCCGGTGCTTCCACCGGAGAGAACGAGGCCCTGGAGCTCCGCGACGGCGACAAGAAAAGGTATGCCGGAAAGGGAGTCCTCAAAGCGGTTGCCAACGTCAACGATACAATCGCCCCGAAGCTCCTGGGCGTGGACCCGGCGCGGCAGGCCCAGATCGATCGGCTGATGATCGATTTGGATAGCACCCCCACCAAGAGCAAACTGGGAGCCAATGCGATCCTGGGCGTCTCGATGGCGGTCGCCCGCGCGGCAGCAATGGCCGCCGAAATGCCGTTGTACGCCTACCTCGGCGGGACCGGCGCCGTGCGACTGCCGGTGCCGATGATGAACATCCTCAACGGCGGCAAGCATGCCGACAACAGCGTAGACCTTCAGGAGTTCATGGTCATGCCGGTTGGCGCGCCGAACTTCGCCGAGGCGCTCCGCTACGGGGCTGAGACTTTCCATGCACTCAAGAAAATCCTGCACG
>JAXGMN010000030.1:0-174901 GCA_040768665.1 Thermoguttaceae bacterium | reverse complement strand
GGGTCTGGTGGGCTTCCGCGAAGGAACCGCCCCGGGAAGCTGGGGGCCGGGACCATCTGCATCTCGATATTGTCGATTGCGCGGTATTGAGCCTACGCTGTGATTCCCTTCGTCAGCGCCATGAACGCCGTCTCGAGGTTGATCTCGTCCTCTTGGAAAGTCTTGAGCTTGTAGCCGTTTTGAACAAGGTCGGTGGCAAGATCGCTGTAGTCGTCAACGTTCTTGTCAAGCGTGGCGTAGATATGCCCATTGCGAAGCTCGACGCGCTCGACCGACTGGTGCTGCTCGATCAACCGGGCGGCCGCTTCCTGATCGCCGACCACTCCGATCTTCACCAGCGGCTGCTGCCGAACGCGGCGCATCACCTCCGCCACCTCGGCATTCACCAGAAGCTCGCCCCGCTCGATGATCCCCACCTTATTGCAGATGTCGGCCAACTCGGGAAGGATGTGGCTGGAGACCATGATCGTCTTGCCGGTCTTGCCAAGCTCCTTCAACACACCCCGTATCTCGATGCGAGCACGCGGGTCCAAGCCGCTGGCCGGCTCGTCCAAAAGCAGAACCTTGGGGTCGTGCAGGAGCACGCGGGCCAGGCCGAGCCGCTGGGTCATGCCGCGCGACAGGCTGGTGACAAAGGCGTCGCGCTTGTAGCCGAGATCGACCAGGGCCAGCACGTCATCGCAGATCTTGCGGCGCGCAGCGCCTTTGATGCGGTAGGCCGCCGCAAAGAAGTTCAGGTATTCGATCACCGTCATGTCGTCGTACACGCCGAAGAAGTCGGGCATGTAGCCGATCAGGCGGCGAATCTCCTTGGGATGCGTGTAGATCGAGTAATCGCATACATAGGCCTCGCCCCACGTCGGCTGCAAGAGCGTGGCCAGGATCCGCATCGTCGTCGTCTTGCCCGAGCCGTTGGGGCCGATGAATCCGAACAAGTCGCCCTCGACCAGGTCGATGTTGACATTGTTGATGGCCTTCAACTCGCCGTAGACTTTGGTCAGATCTTGGGTCTTGATCACGGCCTGTCCTTCCGAAACAGCGGGGTCACCTTCTTCGACTCGTCCTGCGCCACGGGAAATACGAAACGGTACACGGAAAGCGCCCGCCCCCGGGCGTCGGCCACCGGCTTGCCGTCGATCAGCAGGTCTGCCCCGGTTTGCGAGTTCTCTTGCAGGCCCGCGGGCACCGTGGCCAAGAGCACCGCCCGGTCCGTCTTCAGCAGGCTCGTCAAATCGACAAAGCTCTGATAGCGGTTCATCAGTCCGGTATATCGCCGGCCCCCGGCGGACTCGAAGAACATCATCGTCCTGAGAATGTAGGCAGGATCGATGCTGGACGTATCGTAAGGGGTCGCTTCCTGCTGGAACCTGTCGCTGCCCTCCTCGCGGACGAACCGGCGACCGGTCAGGAGCGTGCGGAGTTCGCGGCGCGAGATCATCGGGCCGACGCGCGCGGCCTGGCCGGGGTCGAGCGTCCCCACCTGGTACGCCCATCGCCCATAGGCCAGCAGGCAATCCTCAAGCGGAAAGTCGAGCGTGTTGATGATCGTGCCGACCGGCACACCATCCTCATCGGCCAAGGTCGCTTTCGGCACCGCTTCCGTCGAGCCGTGCCATCGCGACGTGAAGCTCTTGGATCCCCAGACCTGGATCGGCGTATCGACGACCGCCGACAGATCCGGTGTGAAGTCGTACGGCCGTCGGACATTTATGGGGCTGGCCGCGGTCGGGTCCATTCCGCCAAGCCCCTGACCCGGAAGCCCAAACCAGCAGAACAACGCCGGGCGTACGACGGAATTCCCGCTGCCGGAACGGACCGGCCGGCAGGAGAGATCGTAGCGGTCCATCCGTGGGCTGAAGACATTCGCCCACCACGTGCCGCGGACCTGCCGCGACTGGGCGTCGACGTCCACGAGCGTCACCTGATTGACGCGGACTTCCGTGCCTTTATAGTGCGTCCCCAGCACGTATGCCCCGACGCTGAACAAAACCACGACCAGCGGAAACGTCACCCACGTGAATTCCATCCGCGGACTGAACTTGCGAAGCAGGAAATAGTCCACGGGCCCAATGACAACAATGTAGATGCCGATCAAAGCGGCCACGAGCCAGAACGAGAACGGAACGACACCCTCGTACTGGTCGAGCGCGCGGCGCAACTGGCCCGCCATGTCGGTGAACCCATAATGCATGAGGGCCGATCCCTCGTGGAGTTCACCGACCGTGTCGGGTGCAAGATCGAGCAGCCTGGCCACCAGCAGTCCGCGATCGGTCCACTCGGCCAGCGGCGGCGCCTCGAGATCGGCGGCCAAGAAGATGATCTGCCCGAAGCCCCAGGCCCGCCGGACCACCAACGGCAAGTTTCCTTCCTTCGCTTCCACGACGCCTTCGACGACTTGCAACTGGGGGACGCGAAGCTCGATACGGCCCGACCGCCCGCGCGGCAGTGCGACTCCACCGCCGGTATACGCCTCCAACGCTCCGCTCTGACGAAGCGAGATCACCCGTTGCAACTGCCCGGGGAGGAAGCGGGCCAGCGGCGAATCGTCCTTCAACAGCGATTCCGTCCGGCCGCCGGCTGCGATGAGGAGCTTTCCGCCCATGCGGACCCATCGATCCAGGGCCTCGATCTCCGGCCCGTCGGGTCGCAGGTCCGTGTAGAGCGTGGGATCGCTCAAGGAAAGCACCAGTGCATCGAGCGATTCCAGTCCGTACCACTCGCCCGGAAGCGATGCGACCGTTTCCATCCGAAAAGCGACCGTTTGCTCGTCGGCCTGCTCGTCGAGAAGTTGGATCGCATCCTCAAGGCCCGCCGGCTGACCGGCAACGGCAGCGATCAGTCGGTACGTGGAAGGCTGGGCCGGGGCATAGCTCCGATCGGCAGGAACCGGAGAACTGCGAAACAGGGCTTCCGCAATCACGTCTTGCCCGACGCGCAAGTCGACGCTCATCTCGCTGTCGAGTCTTCCGAAGCGGGCGAAAAGCGTGGCCACGGTCTCCTGGCCAGGCTGAAGTTCGACGGGCCGGTCCGGCGGCGTCACGACGCGGCTGGGCATGCCGTCGCCATCGGGAACCGTTACTGAAACCACGCCGCGAATCGGTTTCTCGCCGCCGCGGAGCGTTACGCGAACCGCAGTCCAGTGCCCCGCCTTGTAATGACCCGCCAGCCCGACCTCGACGCCGACAATCTGCGGAACCGCGGCCGCCGCCGGGGTGGCTTGGCCAACCAGTGCCAGCACAAGCAGCCCGGCTGCTACCCATCGAAGCCCCGTAGCGCCATCCTTTTGTCCCCTCGTGGCAGCCGGGCTGCTTTCAGCCCAAAAAGGAATCCGTCGGTTCATGGCTTTCCCGCATCCGGACATATGCAGACGAGTTGGCCGCAGCCCGGGCAGCCGGAGCCGTACTTCTGGACCACGGCCTCCGTGAGATCGACGCCGACCACATTGGCGATCGTGGTCAGCCAGGCAAGTACGTCGGCAAACTCGGCGGTCCGCTCTTCGTGAGTGCCGCTTCGCAGGGCCGACGAAAGCTCACCGATCTCCTCCATCAGCCACATGAATGTACCTTCGACCCCCCTGGCGACGTCCTTCGCCAAGTACATCTCGCGAATCAGACGCTGGAAATCGGCCAGACTGACGCCTGGAGCTGCTGCTTCCGGGGGAGAGCTTCTTTCGCCGTCCGAGTGATCACGGTTCACTTTCCAGTTTCTCCAGGTCTTTCCAGAACGCCTTCCAGCAGCAATTCCGCCCCCGGGTACCCCGGGGCGAGCTTGAGCCGATCAACAAGGACTTGGCGAGCTTTGCACAGATGGCCGGCACGCAAACAGGCGTCGGCCAGGGCGAAGCGGGGCTGCACATCTTCGGGGGCCTAGGCAACGGCGGTCTCGTACTCATCGACGGCTTCGCGGTAATTATGCCTTCCGGCAAGCGATTCCGCAAAGGCGCAGTGTGCCCCCGCATCGGATACGTCGATGGCAAGTGCCTGGTTCGCCTAATCTTATGCAGCTTCGTGATCTTTCGCTAACAGAGCCATGCGAGGCCACGTATTCCCGGCACCCGTGGATCGAGTGCGTGCAGAGACAGCCGCCGTAGTGGCTGGACTGTCGGCGGCGACTGCCGGTGGATCGGCCTGAAGCAGGCAGACCGAAAGGCAGTCGATGATTGCGGGCCGCACGGGGGGCTCCTCTTTCCTCCTTTCCAGAGTGACGCTGCGCGATGGTCCGCCGACCGGTTACTTGAGCAGCTCCAGCTCGCCTTCAGGAATGCGAACCACTTGCCTCGGGCCGGCTTTGACGAGCGGCAGCTTGCCCCAGCGCACCGCCGCGTCTTTCCACCGCTCGAGGCGGCCGGCGTCCAGCAGCGGGTCGTCGGTTTGCCGGCGCCAATTCCGTAGTGCTGCCTCAAGCTGCTCGCGGACGGGAGCATGCGCAGGGTTGTCGGCCAGGTTCTTCGTCTCGCCCGGGTCGGATTGGAGATCGAATGCCCGTGCGGTAACCGGCACTCTTCAGCAGTGCCGGCAGGTTCTTCTGTCCCGAGTGTCGGGTCACGAGGAGCTTCTCCTCTTCGTCGGATCTACTTGTCGCGCGAAAGCGGCGGCTGACTGGTGAGCATTACCAGGGCTTCCTGAACGCGGGCGACCTGTTCGGATGTCGCGATCAGGTAGCGGTGGGGACCATTCTCCTCCGGCTTGAACTGGACGAACCCATCGTCCTGGACGATCACCCGGCCGGGCGCCGACAGGTCGAAGTACCCGCGATCCGGCCGAACGGCCCAGAGGACACTGGTCAGATCGTAGGTCGGCTGCTTGTTGGTCCGCCCGCGGTACAGGTCGTACGCATGAGCAATCGGATGGTGTTCCACGTAGCCGTAGTCGTTCTGGATGCTCTCGGGCGGATATTGAATGGCATGACCGATCTCCCATCCGCTGAAGACGATCGGGGTCGGCCACTGCTCGATCACTTTTCGGGCGTTGGGAACGTCGACCTTGACGTTGTACTCACAGAACCGCCGGGCGGACAGCTCCGGCGTGAACGCCCCGGCCATGATCGACAGCACTTTCACTTTCTGCTTCACCAGCGACTTGCCGTCCCGCGGGGAAACGTCGTCGGCCTTGGAATCCAACAGGCGGGAAAGGTTCGTCGAAAATCCGACCTGCACCATCACCACCGAACCATCGGGCCGGCCGGCGAGCGTCTTCCGCAGCAGGGCGACTGCCTCCGGCGCGTCGGCCCCGGTCTTCAGATCGTGCGGATAGCGGGGCTTGCCGCCGTCGGTCGCGGTGACGAGCTGTCGGATGTACTTGCCGTCCTGGGGGGCCATGCCATCGCGGACGGCGCCGATCGGGACGTCCGGCCGCCCGTAGAACGTGTTGATCAGGTCGGCGCACGGGCCGGCATAGGGGTTGTCTTTGGTTACCGTGACGGCCAGCAGGTTGCATTCGCCGCGGTCGGCAAGCGCGTGGATCACGGACATGGCCATTGCGTCGTCGACGTCGTTGCCGATATCGGTGTCGAAAATCATCGCCACGGGTCGCGGGCATGGGTCTTCCGGCAGGGCGATGCCACGGAGGAGAGAAAACGCCATAATTGCCGGCAGCAGCCGCCGATGCGAAAGGCCAAGAATATCCAAGCTGCAAGTCATCTCGTATCTCCTTTGTGTGCACTGAACCAGGGCTCATCTTAGCCTGGGAACGCGACGCCGGGCAACTGGATTTCGCCCTCCCAGTAATCGAAGGCAGCGATTCGACCTCTATTTGCGGTATAAAGCCGCAGAAATGTCCGGCTCCGGGCTTGGAACGGGAACCTCCAGAAAGTCTAGCGCTCACTTGGCTGAACTCGACTTGCCCGCCAGGCTTGCGAGAACGGCTGATGTCCCGATTGATTCACCATCCCAGCACATCCGACGCAACGCCGGGGGAGCAAGACCGGAGGCAACGTCCAACGGCGATTCCGCACTGCTTGCGATTGTGGTTAGCTCTTCCCGTATGGAACATCGATTCAATCGCAAGCAGTGGCACACCGGCGCGCCTCATTCGCCGCTGATGCGCTTTCCTTTCGGTCAACCTTGCCAGCACTTTGTGCTTTCGCCAAAATGTCGGGGAGATCGAACCGTTCCACCGTTTGATCCCGACGAGCAGTAACAAGTTCCCGCTGGTGTGGCACGATCCGAGTTCACTCCCACCAGGCAAAAACCCGATCGATGTTGTCGATGTCGTCCGCCTTGCTGCCCGTGCTGCTGTCCCAGCGCTCGATCTTCCCGAAGCTGTCGAGCCAGAGGATCTGGGCCAGGCCGTCGAGCGTGATGTCGGACGGCGGGCCGTAGCCGGGCGGATCGACAGCCGCGTCGGTAAACACCGCATGGTCCTCGCCTTTGCCGCCGAAAGCGTTCACCTCGTCGAACGATCTCGCGATGTTCACATACGAGCCCGCGGAATGCGTGCCGGACAACCGCACTTCCGCGGCCGTTCCGGCAAGAACATCGGCGTTGGCAGTGCCGTACAGATTGGCCACGTCGGACCCCAATCTCGACTCCGTGTGGACCTCGTCGAACAACCGTGCCCAAAGCCGGTATCCGGGACCTTCCAGTTGCGAGAAGAGCGGCCTGCCTGTGAAGGTGTCGACGCCGGTGCGGGGGTCGTTTGGGTCCGCCAGGTCCGATGCTGGTCTTGAACTTCCCGCACTTCAACCGACGATTTCCCGGTAATCCGCGTCGTGTAGCTGTCGATGAAGGTCGGCACGGTCTGTACGAAAGTGCCGGCGAGAAACTCGGCGCCGGTGTAAAGATCGCCGGCGTAGACCTGAGAACCATCACGGATGGTGTGTGTGTTCACCGTCAGCCCGTAGGTCCTGCCACCGGCCACAATGTGCAGGTCGCCGCCGGTGCCGTCGTTGGGAGGATAGCTCTCGGAAGATTCACGTGATCGTCCGCTCCGTCGAAGGCAAGCGCGCGTCAGAAAGAGCCTTCGCTACGACCACGCTTCCCGCGTCCCGCACCAGCCTGCACTTCGTCGGGACGTGCCTGCGAAAGCAGTGCCCACAGGTAGCTCATGCGGTTCATTCTACTACGGGCATGCAGCAGAGCAATGTTGTCTCTGCTGCTGAACAATGACTGCGCTGTTGGTGTACACCCCAAGGGGCACGAAAACCGTTCGCGTTGGACACTTTGGCTAAGAGAGGATTACTTCGGATTCACCTTGAAGAGGGTCGAGTTTGCGAGCGAATCGTCGTCGGCTGGCAGGCCGGCCCGACGACCAGTATAATCGATGAGAAGTGGAATACGGACAAGGGAGTTACCCATGAGCACGTTCACGCTGCAGTTGAAGATGCCGGAAGCGTTGCGCGAGCTTGGCTACAGTGACGAGGAAATTGGCCAAATAGTTCCGGTCCTCTTGGTTCTCAATCGCTTTCGCCAGGGGAGTATCTCCTCCGGTAAGGCGGCGCATATCTTGGGCCTGACGCGCCGCGAGTTCCTCGACGTGCTCGCCCGAGAAGGCATTCCCCTCTATGATCCGGCCGATGAGGAGTTGGCCGACGAATGGGCCAAGGCCCAAAGGCTTGGGGCCGGGCAGTGACGACCGTTCTTGCTGATTCCACCCCGCTCATCTACCTCGCTGCCATCAGCAAGTTTGACTTGCTCCGTGCCTTGTGCGGCCGCATCATCATTCCGGTCGCCGTCTATGATGAGGTGGTGACCCAGGGGACCGGGCGCTGGGGGGCCGCCGAGACCGCCGGTGCCGACTGGATCGATCGCAAGGCGGTTGTCGATCCGATGAAGGTAGCCCGTCTCCAAACTCGTCTTAACGGTGGTGAAAGCGAAGTGGTCGTCCTTGCTGAGGAACTTCACGCTGATTGCGTGATCATGGATGACTCAGCCGGACGGCGCGAGCTGGCCGCGCGCGGGATTGCATTCATCGGCACCGTCGCTGTGCTCATGCTCGCCAAACGGCAGGGCCTCATCGCTGCTCTGAAACCTGAGCTGGACCAACTTCGGGCCTGCGGGTTCCATCTCACCGATCGCGTCTACGGAGCGTGTCTTGCCGCCGTAGGGGAATAAGGGCGGGGCGAAGCGTTGCCGGAGATTCCAACGGAGGATTGGCTCCGCTGAGCCAGTCGTGGCGTGCGTGGCCCTGCGAACCGGCGGCCGGCGGGTGTGGCACTGCGGGGGGCACACCACATGGAAACGGCTCCCTAGTCCAACTTCCCACGATTCTCACCACACCGGCACCCGGTTGTCAATAAAAAGGTTCCTGACACCTCGACGGACATGACACCTCGACGGACACAACTTCTTCTTCCACCCGGAGGAACAAAGCCCAACTTGCAGGCTCTGAGCTAAGGCAGCGCCACCGTCTCGCCGCCGTTCATGGTCCCTGCGCTGATCCAAATGGCCTGATCAATCGTTTCGGAAACGAAGCCGACCGAACCATCCGCCTTGAGCGTCAGGCTCGCATTGGATGCGGCCCGGTGCGCGGCCGCCGCGGTTCTTGTTGGATAATCTTCGGACCTCCCAACAAGGGCGATTTTTTACAGCCGAAATTGACATTATACTACGAGAGTCAGACACACCAAGACAAAAGACAAGCGAATTTCCGCTAACCGCTAGAGCCGAAATCGCAACAGAAATCGCCACTTAACCACGCCAAAACTTGCACGCGCTGTCCGCAGGTGCCCTGGATTCGGATTTCCTGGTGTTCAGCCGGCTTTTCCTCGCCCCCACAGGAGCGAACGCTATGTACGCTATCGACCCCGGCCGGCATCCGCACCGCTGTTCTTCCGCCAAGTGAGCCGTTCACGCCCCGCGGGCCGCTGATCGAAAACGCTGATAGCGACGAAATGGTTGCCCTGTCGCCCGACGACAGGCGGTTGCTCATTCGCGGGCGGCTCTACGATGTCGTGGAGCGTCGCGAGCTTCCACCGCTGCGAAACTCGCGGGTCTTTCAGGCAGCGTTTTCGCACGACGGCCGCTGGCTCGCCACATGCGACAGTCCCGAGGTCACCCTCATCGATCTGAAGGCCGATACGGAGCGGAAGATCGACGACGCTCAGTACGCCGGCTTCGCGCCTGGCAGCGATGTCATGGCCGTGGTCAACGAGGAGGGCGACGCAGTGCAGCTCGTGCAGACCGCCACCGGCAAGGTCCAACGCACGCTGGATCTCGGGTTCAAGACACCTGCCGATTTCGCGGTCTTCACTCCCGACGGCAAACGGCTGCTGACCGGAAGCTACCGGGATCGGGCACGACTTTGGGACCTTGCCACCGGCAAGGAGATCGCGCTGCCCGAAGACCGCGCGCGGATCTACTATCCGCCCGTGTTCAGCCCCGACGGCAAGCGGCTGGCGCAAGGCAAGAAAGACGACCACATTCGACTGTACGACGCCCGTACCTGGGCCGAGATCGCCGAAATCGAGCTTCCGTCGACGGCGTCCAACTTCCGCTTCTCTCCGGATGGA
The DNA here is from genome assembly GCA_040768665.1 of Thermoguttaceae bacterium. Lineage (GTDB taxonomy): Bacteria > Planctomycetota > Planctomycetia > Pirellulales > Thermoguttaceae > JABWBD01. Next base: position 165,454 of record JAXGMN010000030.1, on the reverse strand, counting down.
AGCCAGCTCTGGGTGCAGTGCTGGAAAGACCTGTGCGTCGTGGATGTCGCTGCCGCCCAACTCACCGCCCGCACCAAGCTGAAGGACAACGCCTACGGAGCCGCCTTCAGCCGGGACGGGAGCCGGGCTTTCGTCGTCACGAGCAGCCGGATCGAGCTGTACGGCCGTGGCGAGAAGGTCGAGGCGGTCGTCGAACGGGAGATTCCCACGACTCCGGCAGCTCGCAGAGACGAAGGCGAAGCGGCGCACCTGGCGTTCTCTCCCGACGGCAAGGTCGCCGTCGAGATCGCCAGCGACGAGGCCACGGTCCTGCGCGACGCGGCGTCCGGCCGCATGTTGGCCCGGATTCCCGTTCCAAAATCGGGTGGAACGATCCTCTCGGGATCGGTCGCAGCCGCCCGGCCCGTGCTGTACCGTTTTGCCGATGACCTGGTCGAACTCTTCTCGCTGCCCGACGGGCGCCGCCTGGGCGAGATCCGCATCCCGGAGGGCGAAATCCAGCATGCCGCGTTGTCCGAGGACGGACGCTACCTCGCGGTGGTGATCGAGAAAGGACCGCTCCTGTTGCTCGACGCCGCGACGGGCAAGCGGCTCGGCCACATCGACGCGATGGCAAGTCCTGTCCAGAGCATCGCTATCGCACCCCAGGGGCAGGAGTTGGCGCTGACGCTCCTCGGATCGGGCGAAGCGAAGCACGGGCAGCTCAAGCAATATACGTTGCCCGATCTGCGCGAGAAGGCGAGCCATAAGCTCCACGAACGTTGCTTCGAGGTGGAGTACTCGCCGGACGGGCGTTTCGTGGCGGTGATGGAGGATTACGACATTGTCGTCCGGCAAACCGCGGACGGCCGTCGCACGACGATCGTTCGCAACACGAACGGGAGGAGTTTCGTCTATACCCACGACGGCCGCCATATCGCCACAGAACCCGGGAGCGGCCACTACGAGGAGAAGGCGGTTGCCGTCTTCGATGCCGTCACGGGCCGCCCGGTCCATTTTTTTGTCGAGGGCCAAGAGCACGATTTCGACGGCGCCCGCGACTTGCTTCTGTCCCCGGACGGTCGGAGCCTGGTGGCCACAAAAGGATACCGCGACGTCTTCTGGTGGCCGGTGCCCGGCGCGTTGGTCGCTCCGCGAAGGGCGTCGCCCGGGGCGCCTTCCGGCGCCGAGCCTGCCGGCTCGGGGATTGTTGCCGAAGCCCGCGTGATCGAGCCGCTCCGCACACGCGAAATCGACGCGAATACCTCGGGCTACACCATCATTCTCGGCCCCGACGAGCGGACGTTTGACATTCTCTTCAAGCCGCGCGACGGGCGGATGCTCGTCCGCCGCTACGACGCCCTGACCGGCCGCACGGTGGACGCGATCCTTCCCATGGCTCCCGCAGCTCTGCCGGTTATTGCCAGTGACGACGGTCGCGTGTGGCTCGCCTACCACCGCGGCTGCGATTTCTGGGACGCTGCCGGACCGCGGATTACCGCCAGCCGCGCAGGTATCGAGACGTCTCGCGCGGCGCTCGCGCCGGACGGAAGCTTCGCGCTGTTTGCCGGACCCAACGGCGCCCTGGTGCGTCACGAGCCGGTGAACGGCCAGATTCGCAGCCGGATGCTTCCAGGCAACTTCGGTGAATTGTCGGCCCTGGCAATCAGCCCGGATGGACGCAGAGCGGCCGTCGCCGATCGAGACAACGTCGTGCTGGTCGACCTGGACGATTCCACCCGGCGGACCGAAATGGAGGTCAAGCGGTCGCCTCATCTGTTCGTCCTGCAGTTTGCTCCCGACGGCAAACGCCTGGCCGGCGCGGCCGATGGCGAAGTGCTGGTCTGGTCGACGGAAACCGGCGAGATGCTGCTCGCCCAGCGGCTTCACGGGAGCCGCCGAGTCTTGGCCGTTTCACCCGATGGCGAGACCTTTGCGACCATCGCCGAGGACCGCGACGGGCGTTTCGTGGGCCTATGGGATCTGGCAACCGGCTATTTGCGGGCCCGGCTGATCGGGCCGAAGTACGGCGTCGACGCGCTCCGCTTCACCGCCGATGGAACTCGGCTGCAGGCAGTGGAAAACAGGAAGACGTACTTCGCCTGGGACCTCTCGCCGGAACCCGCGGCCGTGGGCGGATCCTCCGCGCCGGAATCGCCGGCAGACGGTGCCTTGCTGCTTCATACGTTCGACGTCGAGGGGCACGTCAAGTCGATCCGTTTCGCCGACGAGGGACAGGTTCTTACCGGCTATGCAACGCGGATCGATCTGTCGACCGGCGGCCGCCAGGCGTCGAGCGCTGGGGACGGCGGTGTGAATCCCTACTCGGATGGTCCCACCTGGATGTCCGCGGATGGCAACCGACATATCCGCACGGACAACGATCTGCTGGACAGAAAGCTGCCGGACGCCCGCAAGACCCCGCGGGTTCTGATCTGGTCGCCGGAAGACGAGAAGTACCAGGCCGTGGCGTTGACGGTGGCGGGAGCGGAGCGGAACAGGAAGGAGCGGGCTGCGTTCGGCGACTACCGGCAAATCGTGGCCAACGAACAGATCAGCCGGGTCGCCACGCTGCATCTCGACAACTCGCTCTACCTATGGGCCGTGGGACCGGTTCGCGACAGCTCCCAAGTAGATGAGCGGCGTGCCGCGGAGTGCCACGTCAAGAATCTGAGCAAAACGGCTCTCGCGGCGGCGTTCAACGGCACGGGAGCCGGGCTGGCCGTCGGCACCCCCGAGGGAATCGAGCTATGGGATGCCGTCCGCGGCGACTCCTTGGGAAAACTCGAGGGTCCTTCCGGTGCGATCCACCTGATCCGCTTCTCCCATGACCAGAAGCAGATGGCGACGTTCGGCAACCCGGGACTTGAACTCTGGCAACTGCCGGCGGAGAAGGGCGACTTGAAGGCAATGTTGCTGAAGAAACTGGCGACTGCCGACGCCCCGATTATCGACGTCCGTTTCAGTCCGGACGACCGGCGTCTGGCCGTCGCGCTGGAGAACCGCCCGCCGGAGGTCTACGACCTATCGGGCGGCGAGCTGCTGGCGCGCTGCGAGGGTACGGAGACCGGCGCGTATGGGCTCGCCTTTTCTCCCGATGGAACCTTGCTGGCCGGCACCTGCACGGACGAGCGGTTCCGTGTCTGGCAGTTGCCCTGAACTTTCCCGCTCCAATTTTTCTCCATCCTATTTCCATCCTCATTCGGAAACATGTTCTGATGACCCGCCCGCGCTCGCGACTCGGTTTTGTTGGTGGAATTGCTCCAATGCCGAATCGCCTGCCGCCGGCCCCAACCGCGACGTGTGGATGACGCCGGTCGCGGCCTATCAGTGCCCTTCGTTCCCCGGCCAGTCGGAGCCAGCAAACCACTCCAACTACTACGGCGTGATGGGAGGCGGCCCGCAGGGAAGCTAAGCGTGTTTTTCTTCGAACATGGGCCGCGCCTTCTACGTCAACGGCGTGCTGTATCAGAACTCAACCACGCAATTTGCGGAGATTATCGATGGCACCTCCAATGTCTTTTTGATCGGCGAACAGCGCTACCAGTTGCTCGATGGCGGGCATCCGGATAGCCACTGGTTCGGCTGGGCCTCGACCATTCGAGGTGGCGGAGGTTCCGTGACCGGCGTGCTGGCCGCCGCTCAAGTTCCCATCAACGCCTGCGACTGCAACGGCGACACGCACGACACCGTCTACGCCAGCGCCGGCACTACTCCACCGCAAGGCCAGGGACTGCACCAACGCACCTTCGGCAGCTATCATCCCGGCGGCTGCCACTTCACGCTGGGCGACGCGTCTGTGCGATTCGTCAGCGAAACGATCGAGCTGACCACCTACCATAACCTGGCGATTCGCAACGATGGGAATCCCGTCAGCGTTCCTTGATTCCCACGCCCGTGAAGCGGAGGCGGGCGGAAGCCGGAAACGATCATCTCCGCGCGCCTCCTCGTGCACGCCGCGTCAAGTGCCGCGTCGCCGAAAGATCGGCGTAAATTCGAGTTGAACGTTACCCCACGCGGTGGCGGCGATTGTCCTGATCCGGGGTACCAGGCGATTGGAAAGTTTCTCGAATTGAGAGCTGCCGCGGTCGGCGCTGGAGGCGTACGTTTCCATCTCCCCGCTCCTCTCCCCCCCTCCATGGATACCGGGTGGTGACGAGCTTGAGATTTTGGAAGATCGCTGGCTTTGACAGCCGCACTCACCGCGTCCAACGGCACCCGTTGTGCCGGGGTGCCCCTGCTCGCGTCATCCTTCATCCTTTTACCTGCCCACTCCCAATCCCGCTCCCGTTTCGATTACAATGGGAGGCCGGCCTCGGTACTTGGGTGGGCCGACACTACCGGATCTGAACGCGAAAGGGACAACTATGAGAACCGGGAAGCATTTCTGGACGATCTCTGCTGCGATTGCCATGGCAGCTTCACTGGCCGCCAGCCTCGCACGAGGTGAAAACCCCTGGGTGGTCTACCAGGGCGGCGACGGGCCGGGAAAAGGAAAACACATCGTACTCGTCTCCGGCGACGAGGAATATCGGTCCGAGGAGGCCCTCTCGCAGCTCGGAAAGATCCTCGCCAAACACCATGGCTTCAAGTGCACGGTGCTCTTCGCGGTCGACCCCGAAACGGGTCTGATCGATCCGTTGAACCGCTCCAATATCCCCGGCCTTGAGGCGTTGAAGACGGCCGACCTGATGATCATCGCCACCCGGTTCCGCGATCTACCCGACGAACAGATGCGCCACATCGTCGAGTTCGTCGAGGCGGGCAAACCGATCATCGGCATGCGGACCGCCACCCACGCCTTTAGCATTCCGGAAGGCAAGACATACTCGAAATGGCACTGGAAGAGCACGGAGTGGGAAGGCGGCTTCGGCCGCCAGATCCTCGGCGAAACTTGGGTCAACCACCATGGTCACCACGGCCACGAGAGTACCCGAGGCATCGTCGCACCCGGCGCAGAGGACCACCCGATCGTCCGCGGTTGTGAAGACATCTGGGGCCCGACCGACGTCTACACCGTTCACCTCCCGCTTCCCGGCGACAGCAAACCGCTTGTCCTTGGCCAGGTCCTCGTCGGAATGGATCCGAGCGACAAACCCGTCGAGAACAAGAAGAACGACCCCATGATGCCCATCGCCTGGATCAAAACCTACAAGGGAGCCGATGGGGAGACCGGCCGCGTCTTCACGACCACGATGGGAGCGGCAACCGACGTGGCCAGCGAGGGCCTCAGGCGACTGATCGTGAACGCTGCCTATTGGTGCCTGGGCATGGAAGACAAGATCCCGGCCAGGGCGAACGTCGCGATCGTTGGCGAGTACAAGCCGACGGACTATGGATTCGGAAAGTTCAAGCCGGGCTTGAAGCCGTCCGACTACGCGATGGAGAAGTAGGAGGGCAGCCATGATACGCGGAACACCCGCCCGGCATCCCGTGGCATTCCGAGCAGTCCTGGCCATCGCCATCCTCGGCTTCGGCTCGACGCTGCACGCGGCGGATTCGGCGGAGCCGCTTCCGGCGAAAACCGCCTTGGACGATTACGTCAACAAGCCCGATGCGAGCTATTCCTGGAAGCTCGTCGAGCAGGTCCCCGGCAAAGGCTTCACCGCGTACCTGGTCGACATGACGTCGCAGACCTGGCGGACCCCTGAAGAGGTCGACCGGCCGAAGTGGCAGCACTGGCTCGTGGTCATCAAGCCGGATCAGGTCGCCTACGACACCGGTTTCCTTTTCATCGGCGGCGGCCGCAACGACCGCGATCCGCCGAAGCCGGTTGACGAGCGGATGGCCGGGATCGCGCTGGCCACCCGCTCCGTGACGGCCCATTTGAGAATGGTCCCCAACCAGCCGCTGGTCTTCCATGGCGACGGGAAGCCTCGCGTCGAAGACGATCTGGTCGCCTACACGTGGAAAGAGTTCCTCAAGACCGGCGATCCGACGTGGCCCGCCCGCAATCCGATGGTCAAAAGCGCCGTCCGGGCGATGGACACCGTGACCGCGCTGATGGCCACGCAGGAGGGCGGGAAAACGAAGGTCGACAAGTACGTCGTCGCCGGCGGCTCGAAACGAGGCTGGACCACCTGGCTCACCGGCGCGGTCGACGACCGCGTGGCGGCAATCGTGCCCATCGTGATCGACGTGCTCAATGCGGAAAAATCGATCCGTCACCATTGGGCGGCCTATGGCTTCTGGGCGCCGGCGATTCACGATTACGAAGCGCACGGCATCCTTGCGAGGCTCGACGCCCCGCGAAGCGAAGAACTCTACCGCCTCGTCGATCCGTACTTCTATCGACATCGGCTGAAGAAGCCGAAGTATATCGTCACGGCCGGCGGAGACCAGTTCTTCCTGCCCGACTCCGCCCGGTTCTATTTCGACGACCTCGAGGGAGAGAAATTCCTGCGGACCGTTCCCAACGCGGATCATTCGCTCGACGGAACCGACTCGCTGGAATCGATCGTCGCGTTTTACCGGTTGATCCTCAGCGGCAAGCCGAGGCCCGAGTTCTCCTGGACCTTTGAGCCCGGCGGCACGATTCGCGTTCGAGCCAAAGATCGACCGACCTGCGTCAGCTTGTGGCAGGCGACCAATCCCGACGCCCGCGACTTTCGCCTGGAAAGCCTGGGCCCGAAGTATACGGCCACCGAGCTTAACGCCATTGACGGGGTTTACACCGCGACCGTTCGGCAGCCGGCCGAAGGCTGGACGGCGTATTTCGTCGAGCTGACCTACCGGGTCGGCGAACTCCCGCTGAAGTTCACCACGCCGGTTCGCGTCACGCCGGATACGCTTCCGTTCGCCGACAAGCCGATTCCCACCGCGGTCCAGCCCGGCCAGGTGACTATGGTGCCGCTCGACGACCGGTGTCGCGTGCTCATCGACGGCGAACTCTTCGCCGAATATGTGTTTCGCGGCTACTCGCGGCCGATCGTCTATCCGATCGTCGGCCCCTACGGGATCGGCATGACCCGCAACTGGCCGATGCGCGAGGGCGTGCCCGGCGAGTCGCACGACCACGTGCACCAGAAGGCCATGTACTTCGCCTTCGGGGCGGTCAGCGGCGTGAACTTCTTTGCCGAGTCCGCCGAATCGGGGAAGATCGTCCACCAGAAGATCCTCGCCACACAAAGCGGCTCGAATTGCGGCTCGATCCGGACCGAGAACGCCTGGATCGCGCCCGACGGTACGATCGTCTGTACCGACACGCGCACGCTCGCGTTCCAAGCGGTGGCGGACGGTCGGGTGATCGATTGGGAGGTCACGCTGCACGCCTCACATGGCGACGTGAAGTTCGCCGACGACAAGCACGGGATCATGGCCATCCGCACGCATCCGAATCTGCGTCTGGACAACAACCCGGCCGCCGGCGTCACCACGGCCAACGGCCAGGCCGTCAACAGCGAAGGCGTGCGCGGCTCGGCCGTGTTCGGCAAGCGGGCCGAGTGGATCGACTACTCCGGCACGATCGACGGCAAGACGGTGGGCATCGCCATTTTCGACCATCCGTCCAACCCGCGCCATCCCACGTGGTGGATGGCCCGCGGCTACGGTTACGTGGCCGCCGACCCCTTCGGCGCCGGATCGATCGGCGGCGAACCGCCGGGCACGGGCGACCTCGTCATTCCGGCCGGTGAGTCGATCACCCTCCGCTATCGCTTCATCTTCCACAAAGGCGATCCCGACGACGCAAAGATCGCCGACCACTATCGCCGCTACGCCGACGAAGCAAAATAGGTCGGGCAAGCCCGAACAACATTTCCGTGTTTTCGTGTGCTTCGTGGTTCCTCTTGCCCCAACTGTAAACGCCACCACCGACCCCGCGTCGGTGGCGTTTACAGTCTGAGTCTTTAGAAACTCTCGATCGCTCCCGCGTCGCGCGAGTCACCCTTGGGGTGGACGCCTCGCATGTCGCGCAGCGCCGGGCCGTCGAACTCCCAAGCATAAAGCTCTTCGATGCTGGTGTGGGCGTCGGCAAGCGTGCCCTGAGCGATTCGCAGAAACTCGATGGCGCCGCTGAGGTAATCCCCCTCAGGGCTCCCGCCGACGCACAGATCACCCTCGTTGTCGAGCGAGACCGCCCCGAGGCCCGGGCCGCTGGCGTCGAGCTTGCCATCGACGTACACGGTCAGAGTCCGGGCCTCCCGGTCGCATTCGGCAAGCAGGTGATGCCATCGGCCGTCGGCCAATCGTGCCCGGCCGGCCAACTCCGCGCGGGCGCCGCCCTCGCCCACGACGCGGAACACCGACCGGCCGTCGCTTAACCCGAGCGAGTAGCCCGTCCCTCGCATCTTGCCGACGATCAAGCCATCGCCGTCCGCCCGGAAGTAGACCTCGACGAGGAAGTTGCCCGCGTGGATTGCGGGCGTTTTCAGCGCATCGCCCGCGAACGTGAATTCCCGCCGCTGCGGATCCTGGCCGTGATTGGCCCGCGTGGCCAGCGTGGCGGTGTGAGGCCGGCTGAGAAGGACGTTGCTTAGGACCGCATAGCTCTTTTTCGCAGGAACAAACCGCAGCGCCCCCGCGGCGAAATTCTCAAGCGGACCGTCGATGTAGTCCTCGGGATTCACGTTGACCGCGGTCAACGGGTACGTGGGCCGGGCGTGATACTCGGTGCGGTCGGTCAGGTAGTCCTTGGCATACCAGTGCTCGTCGAGAATCTGGGTGTGGTCGTTGCCGGCATGGTAGAAATTCCACTCGGCGACCACACCGTGCAGGGCCCAGGGCACGAAAGCCACTGCGCCCCGGTCCACGGCTGCCGACGCCCGGTTGAGCCGGAAATCGCCACGGGTCGGATCCCGGAGCGTCGCCGCGGTGTCCATCACTCCCACGTCGCAAACCTGGCTGCGCTGTTGTTTCAGCGCGGTGCGGAAAGCCTCGAGGCCCGCAAGCCAGCGCCCCGAAGTCTCGAACACTCCCAGTTGGGCGACGTCGTAGAACACGTTGTCGTGATAGGCATTCGTCTCGTACGCGAAATGATCCTTCTGGCGGCCGGCATGGGCCGCGTTGCCGTCGGCCTGCGTCTTGGCGGGGTCGGCGTGGCGGAACACCCGCTCGCTGATGCTTTGCCAGACATTGCCGAGGTACTTGTTGCGGCCGGCATGCGGGGCCTGGCGCCGCGAGCCCACGGTGTAGTTGTAGGCCGTGTTATTGAAAAACATGTTCTGGTGACTGTAGATCTCCTGGAAGGCCGAGCAATTGACCAGCGGGCTTGTGGGATCGTTCGAGAGCCCCCGGGCAATGTTGTTGAAGACATAGGTCTTGAAGCCGCCGTCGAGATAATAGGCATGGCCGAAGCCCGGATTGCCCTTGTTGTAAACCCGCTCGCCTTCCCGCTGGCCCCGCGCGTCGAAACTGAGATTGTTGAAGATATACACCGGTCCGTGCTGCCAGCTCTCGATGCCGCCGAAATCATTGGCGTTTTGCATCGTTTTCCATGCCTTGTTCTGGTGGATCAGCACGCGGACCAGGGGGACGTCCCCGCGGGTCGCTCCCTTTCCCGCCACAACGTTGATGGCCTGGGCGCCGCACCGCTCGACCACGTTGCCCGCGATGTGGGCCCGCAGCGGATGCGTCAAGTCGAACGTGCAGCCGCGTTCGTAACGGGGGGCCCGGAAGCCGACGTTCGCAGCGTGGTTGCGGTACAGCCGTACGTCGTCCAGAACACCCACCAGGTGAGAAAAGCCCCATCCCGCGCCCGCGGTCAAGCCGGCGGCGCCCGCGTCGTTGCTGCGAAAGACGTTGTCCTCGATCGTAATACTACGGATCGGGGAGCCCTCACCGATCGCACGCATGTCGATGCCCATCACCACGTCTTCGAACTTGCAGTTGGCGATCCGAATGCTCTCGCCTTTCCCCCAGATGCGAATACACGCCGGGTGGGCCTCGGGACGAACGCCGAACGGTTTCGTGCGGAAATCCCACGATGCCACGTCAAGATCCCATGGCTGCGTGGTCCAGCGGAAATCCAGTCCGCGGATCTCCAGATGCTTGACCTCCGTTCCCAGGATGAGATCACTGTACCGGCCCGCCTCGATCCGCACCGCGTTCGGGTCGAGCCCGTTGGGCAAACGCACGTACAGCGTGCCGCCTTTGCCCTGCTTGTCGAACCAGAACTCACCGTCCGGGTCATCCAGGTACTGCGGTTTGTCCTCCAGGTAGTATCGCATGCCGCGGAAGATGATCGAGGCGTTGCCGCCGCCCGTCCAGTTGGCAAATTGCACGGATCCATCCATCGGATCGTAGCGGTTCACGCGCGTCGGGTACGGCGTGCCCATGACCCAGCCGAACTCGGAGTAGATAAACGCCCCTTCGACGAAGTCCTTGTCGAGTCCTTTCAGGTGCGCGGTATCGTTGCCGCTAAAACCTTCCTTGGCGCGAAAAGGATGACGGTCGTTGGTCCAGGTGAACCACTCGGACTTGTGGTCTTCGGGCTGGCTCTTCCAGTTTGGATGGCGAGCCAGCGGCACGCGCGTCGCCGTGCCGCGCGTGTCGATCATCCATACCGTGCGAGGCGCAAAGTCGAGCGTCGCCTTCCACACCGAACCGGGCTCGGGGATCTTCGGGTGGGCGGCGCCCTTGCTCCACTCGGTAACGACCTGCGAACCGGCGATAACAGCCGGGCCGGCGCCCCAGTCCGGATCGCGGGTAAGACGGATCGGACAGTCCGGTCGGCCTTGCTCCCTGATCGTAAGTTGGCCGCGGTAGATCACCCCGCCCTTGAACACGTACGTGTCGATTCCCGTGGCCCTGGCGGCGTTGCCCCCGGCGGCGGCATCCCAGGGATGGTGCTTCCAGGGACGCTCCTTCGAGGCTCCGTCGGCGTCGTCCGACCCGTTTTCGTAATCGATGAACCGAATGTTCCCGCCGGCAACGAAGCGGAACGGCTTGGGGGTCCATTGGATGTCGCCGGTTTCGGTCACGCGAGCGTAGTCCTGCTGCCAGGCGAACCGCGCGTCGGTCGCGTGGAGGTTCAAACAGCCAAACGCCAGTGCGGCCAAGGCGGGGTAAAACTGGTTCGGAATGTGCATGGGTTTCTTCCGTTGTCGAGACTTCACTTCGTGGAGTTCGTGTTCAGCTTCACATTATCCACATAGAAAACCGTGGCGGCATCCGCCAGGCTCACAAATCCGAGCCACTCGAGCCGTTGAAATTTCTCCGAGCCGCAGCGAAGATCGAATTTCCGCGGTTCCTCCCCGGGCACCGTCACCGAAAGTTGGTAGTCGCCGCCGGCCTCGCGGCCCAATCGGCAGACGATCTCAACATGCACCCACGCATCCGTCGGCAATTGCATCACCGGCGTGCCGCCGGCGTGGAGCTTCCCGCCGGCGTCCACTCGCAGCGACGGCCCGGTGCAATAGGGCTGCGCCGCGTCGCGCCATTCGTGGGCGAAAACCGCCCCCGGTCCCAGCCGCAGGTCGAAACTCATTGTGGCGACTCCCTTGCGGAAGTGCGGCTGATAGAACAGGTGCGGGTTGAACGAATGCTGCAGTCCGGCCGCGTCCTGGAACTTGAGGCACTGGCCACCCTCGGCCGCGCCGCCGGCCGTGACGCGAATCGAGTCGCCTCGCTGTTCTTCGCACAGGGTTGCCATTGCCGGCACGCCGCCGGCCGCCGTTTCCTCGAACCCGTCGTCCACCGCCACCGGCCCCGGTGGCGCGGCCGGTGGCGGGAGCACGGTGGGTGGAAACTCCGCCTTCCAGGCCAGGCTCACCCAATCCTCATCGCCGGTCAGGCCACATTGGCTCGAATCGATCGGCTTGAACCCGAGCTTTCGAGCGGGCGAGTCCGGCCGGAGCCGGAAGTCGTAGCGGTCGGGATCGATGAACCCCGGATCGGCGACCATCGAATGCACGTCGACTCCCTTCGCCTGCCACTCGTCGAACTCGTCGCCGTAGAACAACAGCGGTTCGCCGTCGGCCCGCCAGTAGAGGTTGTAATCCCATCGCGAACGGAAATCCGTCTGCCCGCCATCGCGGTGAAACAACTCGCCTTGGGTCAGGTAGAAGATGTTCCGCTCGACGACGCTCGGCGGCTCTTTTTGGAACTGGTAGCGCCAGGCGGCTTGCCAGGCGCTGTGGGCGAAGATGTTGTTGCGGATCGTGTTGCCGTGCGTGCCGGTGTTCATAATCCCGCCGGTGAGCGTGTTATAGACAATGTTGTCTTCTACCAGCAGGCCGTTGCTCCCCTGGTCGAAATAGATGCCCCAGGCCATCGCCGGACTTCCGCCGTAAGGAAAGATGTCGTGAAAGAGGTTGCCGCGAATGACGGTACCGGTCTGTGTGCCGAGCATATAGATGCCGCCGGCGTCGCTGAGCACGCCGCGGACGACGTGGTGGACGTGGTTGTTTTCGATGAGATTGTGGAGCGTCCGCGTCGGGGCGTCGCTCCAGTCCCAGCCGATCGACATGCCGGAGTAGTCGAAACTGTGGATGTCGTTATGGGAAATGGTGTTGTGGCTGCTTTGAGCCAGCCACAGACCTACGCCCGCAGCGTAGACGTAGCCGCCGTCGTGGATGTAGTTGTTCGACACCAGATTGCGGCTCGATTCGGCCTCGTCGGTCTGCGCCATGACCGGCTCGCCGAGGCGCACCCCGCCGGCCCCCAGGTCGTGAATATGGTTCTGCTCGATGCGATTCTCCTTGCAGCCGCCGCGGAACCAGAGGCCGTAGCCGCCCACGTGCGCGATCTCGCACCGCGCGACTTCGCAGTGTCGGGCTCCATCCGCCGTCACGGCGGCGCCCACCGTCACGGCGGCCTGCGGGTCGCCGTACCCGGCCGCCGGCAGGTCCCAATCGCAGTGCTGCAACGAGAGCCCGTCAAAGCGAACATGCTGCACCCATTGTCCGGAATCCGCCTGGCCCTCCAGCCGGAGCAGTTCGCCGAGCGCTGGCGCAACGACTTCGGCCTTCTCCGGGTCTTCTCCCGGCAGCGGCCAGTACCAAAGCCGGCCCGCTGCGCAATCGAGAAACCATTCGCCCGGCGCATCCAGCGCCTCCCGATAATTCTCCACGTAGTACCGCTGCTTGGGATCCCATGCCAGCGGTCGGAAAACCGTCGACCCCGTGAAGACCACGACGTGCTGATCCTCGTCGACCGACTTGATCCGCACGCGGGAGGTGTTCCAGGAATGAAAGACGATCACTTCAACATTGCTCAGATCCGCCCATCGCCGCAGATCGCCCGGCTGAAAACGGAATCGGTCCACACCCTCATTCCAGCGGGCCCCGGGCGTGTTTTCGACAAGAGCTGGCACGCGGAGATAGCCCTCATTGGGCGTTCGAGCCCGCGTCGCTCGCCGCCCGTCGACAAAAAGTTGCCGGAAGTACCACGAACCGCCGCGGACCTCGGGCAATTCCGCGGCCCAGAGCCGCTCATCGTGCTTGCGCCAGCCGGTGATTCGCCGACCACCGGAGAGCACCGGCGTTTCGCCGGGATAGCCGGTAAAGGTGACGATCGTCTCTGCGGTGCCGGAGTCTTCCGGCGTGAAAACCAGCGGCCGCTCGAGCCGGTGCAGGCCGCGAATCCGCACCGTGACCGGTCCGGCGAGTTTGCCCTCTTGCCGCAGCCGCCGGAGGCGATCTCGGGCCTGATCGACCGAAGCCAACGGCCCATCCGTGGCGGAGGCATTGGCCTCAGGCCGTGTGCCCGACCAGGCGTCGTTTCCCTCCGGCGCCACGTAAAGCACCGTGGCCGATGCGGCCGTAGTCGCCGGCAGTCCTCCAAGCAGTGCAAGTCCCAGCCACCCTGCCCACGCGATCGTTCGTCGGTTCATCAGCAGCACCTCCCAAAATGTGGTCCTTGCTTCCTACCCGACGATTGTCGGCGGCCCGCCGCACCGGTGCAACACGCTCGCCCCCCCCGGTCTCCCTTGCCAGGATCACCCTACCCCTTCGCTCGGCGCATCTCGCTCAAGTACTACGGCCGGCATTGCCGATACCACCATACGGGATACTCTAGTGTTTCGGCAATCATCGAATGGCGGGTAGCAGAAGTCGTAAGAGTTCCGGGTGCGAACCAACAAACGCCCGACGACCACGGAGGGAATACTCGGATGTGGCTGTTGCCCCTGACTCGGCTCCTCGTCCTCGCAGCGGCGGCCACCGATCCGCTCGGTGCAGCCGCGGGGATGTCGACGCCGCAGCCAATCGCCACCCGGCAAACGATGTTCTCGATCCCTTTCCGCGTTGAACGGGGAGAACCGACCGCGACCGAGCCGGTCGGCGTTCAGTTGCAGGTGTCGACGGATCGCGGTGCGAGCTGGCGCGTACACAGCAAGGTGGAACCGAATCTCGGCCGGTTTCTGTTCCGCGCCGGCGGCGACGGGGAGTACTGGTTTGTCGTCCAGACGATCGACGGCCAGGGCCGTCTTCGACCGCCGCAGGCTACCAGTCCCGGGCTTTCCGTTGTCGTCGATACGGTCCCGCCTCGCCTTGACCTGGAAGCGGTCCGTGGCGACGGGAGCGAGGTGACGGCGCGATGGCAAATTACCGAGCTCAATCCCAAGCTCGACAGTCTACGGATCCTCTACCGCACCGATTCCTCCCAGCAGTGGCAGCCGGTGGCCGTCGACCACGGCCGCATGACCGTCAACGGGCCCGTCCAGTCCGGCGCGGTCACCTGGTTGCCACAGGGCAGCGGTGCTCGGGTCGAGATTCGTGCCGAGGTCATTGATCAGGCGGGGAACGCCAACGTCAGCCACGCCCAGGTGAAAGCCCGAGACACCCGGCCCGGAGGGCAAAACCTCACGGCAGACGCCGCGTCACCGCCACAATCGGCGTTTGCGTCGTCGCCGCCCTCGACCCAATGGCGCACCGCAGTCCAACGCCCGGAACCGTCGCCCGCAGCCCCACCGACGCCCTCCGCAGCGCCTCGACAAGTCCTCGCAGGCGGAGTTCCCCCGGACCCGATCAACGCACTCGCCGCGGGCAACCCATTCCGTTCCCAAACGATCGACCCTGGCATTGCCAATCAATACGTCGCAGTGCCCCAAAAGAACGCCAGCTACCCTACCGCTTCCCTTCCGCCGCCGCAGCCCACGGTGGCGATCCAGATCTACCCGGCGATCGGCAACCAGTTCGTGCCGCCGGGCGGCAGCCCCCGGGAGTCGACCGGACCAACGTTGGGCAACGGGCAGCCGCGAATGGTGAATACGACGATGTTCGAGCTCGAGTACACGATCGACTCGATCGGTCCCTCGGGCATTGCCCGCGTGGAACTCTGGGGAACCCGCGACGGCGGCAAGACATGGGCGAGCTTCGGCACGGACGACGACACACAAAGCCCGGTAATGGCAAATGTCCCCGCCGAGGGCATGTACGGGTTCCGTGTAGTCGTCCAAAGCGGAGTCGGGCTGGGCGGCGAGCCGCCGGCCAGTGGTACGGTGCCCGACCTGTGGGTCGTCGTCGATCTGACCCGACCCGAGGTTCACCTCCTGTCCGCACGCCAATCGGCCGGCAATGATGCCGGGAAGCTCCTGATTTCGTGGGAAGCAAACGACCGGATGCTCGCTTCCCGACCGGTCGCTCTCTTCTACAGCCAGACGGACGGCGGACCGTGGACGACCATCGCGACGGATCTTGAAAACACCGGTCAGTATGCCTGGAACGTGCCCGCCAGCGTACCCGACGAACTGTTCCTCCGGATCGAGGTCCGCGACGCAGCCGGCAACCTCGGCATCTGCGAATCTCGCGAGCCCATCCGCCTCGACCGCCAGCGTCCCAACGTCCGAATTGACGGCGTCCGCCCGGTTCTTCGCGCCGGCGACCGCGGCGCGGAGTAAATCCCGCGGCTGCGGCCCAATGTTCTCATTGCAGATCCGACTTTGGCCGATCAGGTTTTGTAATCGTTCACGCCGACGGTCGGGGACTGGCCCATTCTTCGGCCAATTCGAGTGTTTTGGCGTCAAAGACGTTGGCCGAAAACATGGACCTGTCCCTCTCTCTTCCGCCCGGTAAACGGTTACTCAGGTTTTGTGATGGACCGGCTGTTGGATCGGTTTGTCGAGCATCGCGTTGGCCGCATCGTTGCCCTCGAAGACTTCTTTGACGGGATCGAACCGGAGCTTCTCGCCGAGTTGGATGGCGATATGGCCCAGATGGCCCAGCGAGGTCACGCGGTGGCCCACCTCGGCCGGCTCAAGGGTTTCCTCGCGAGTGCGGACACAGTCGATGAAGTCCTGCTTTTCGCTCTTGAACCGAAACTGCCGATCGTCGGGCTTGAGCTCGAGGGTCAACAGGCTCTTGGGTTCGGCATCGCGCTCCTGGAATCCGGCTCGGACCCAGCCCTCGTCGCCTTCGATGATGAAGTACGGCTTCTCGGTGCGGTAGGTCCACTCAAGACCGTCGGCAAACGTGTACTTGATGTCGAATTTCAGCAGCACGTTCCAGAAGCTCTCCGGCTCGGGATATGTGCCGGTGGCTTCGATCTCCACCGGCCCGGTCCGCTCGGTGTCGGTGGCCCACATCGCGCCGTTATTCAGGTGGGTGCCCCAGTTGGTGATCATGCCGTCGCAGTAGTAGAGATGCCGCATCCACCCGGGGCGAGCGTACGACTTCGGCGTATGCACGCGGTTGAGCGTATACGGGGCTCGCGGGGCCGGGCCCTGCCAGCGCTCGTAGTCGAGCCCGTCCGGCACCGGCATCTCCGGCTGCGGCGGGCAGCCGACGTCGCTCTGCGGCACGCAGGTCAGCACCCGCCGCACCTTTCCGATGTAGCCGTTGCGGACCAGCGAGGTGGCCCAATGCGACGGCTTCTGGCTGCGAAACTCGCTGTCGACGCGGAATATGCGTTTGTGCTTGCGGGCCGCCGCGATGAGCTGTTGCCCCTCGGCGATGGTTCGTGTGATCGGTTTCTCCAACGCGACGTCCTTGCCGGCCTTCATGGCGTCCAGGGCCATGAGAGTGTGCCAGTGGTCGGGCGTGGCGATCATCACGGCGTCGATATCGTCGCGGGCGAGCAGGTCCTGGTAATCGACGTACTTGTCGACGGGGAAGAACGTGCCCTTCGCCCGTCCGGAATCGTACTGCTGCTGGATCCGGCCCACCGCGTTGTCGAGCCGCCAGGAGTCGACGTCGCACACGGCCAGGGCCACGACGCCGGGAGTTCGGACGAACAACGGGATGTTGTACGCATCCGTTTGCCGACCACAGCCGATAAACCCCATCGTCACCCTTTCGCTGGGCGCCGGCGATCCTTCGGCTCCCAGGACCGAACGGGGGATCACCGTGGGAGCGGCCACGGCCGCAGCGGCGGCACCCTGGAGGAAACGGCGGCGGTTGAAGGTTCGGCGGTTCGACATGAGGTGTGCTCCTGGGGCGGGATTGGGGGTTTCAGGGCGCGTGGGCTAATAAGCGTTCATTGTAGCAGACCCGATTTCGCGCGACACCGCTCGACCCCGTGCTTCCCCCGACGCACGTCGGCCCCCTGCCAGCTCGTCTGGCAGGAGCCCAAGGTTCCCCAGCTAGCCCGCGCCACCACCTCAAATCCGGCCCCCTGCCAGCTCGTCTGGCAGGAGCCCAAGGTTCCCCAGCTAGCCCGCGCCACCACCGCAAATCCGGGCGCATCTGGTGGCGTCACCGGCTTTCCGTCGGTCGGCCTCGCTCGTTTTCATTGCAGTGGTCAATAGCGACCTCGTTGCGCATTCATTTCTTCCTGAAACATCACGGCCATGCCGCGGAGCTTTCGAATCATTTCGCCGTTTCGGGCGGCCTTCGACTCGCCGGGGTCGGCATCGAGATCGAACAGTTGCAGCGCGGGACTCAGCATCAACTTCCACCTGCCCCAGCGCACGGCGGCCAGTTGCCCTTCCGCGCCGTGGTAGAAGAACGCGCCGAGGTATTCGTCCCGCGAAACCAGCGACGCCCATTCTCCGGGCGGATTCCACGGCCGACGCAACGGTACGGCGGCATTGAGCGAGGCGCCCGCATCGACGACCCCAACGGTATCCGTCTCACCGGTAAGCAGCGACGTCAAGTCGCGACCGTCCAACACGCGATCTGCGGGCACTTCCAAACCGGCAAAAGTGGCCATCGTCGGGAACCAATCCATGGCGTGGACCAACTCGCGGGAAACGTAGCCCGAGCGAACGCCCGCTCCGAACGCGATGCACGGCACTCGAATCCCACACTCGTATGTGGTGAGCTTGTTGCCTCGCATCGGCTGCGAAGATGTGCGGCCCGGCCCTCGCCCGTTGTCCGACGCGTAGACAACCAGGGTCCGGTCGGCGAGGCTCCGTCGCTCGAGCGTATCGAGCAGACGCCCGACATGAAAGTCGAGCTCCTCGATGGCGTCGCCGTAGCTTCCCCAGGAAGACCTGCCCTTAAACTCCGCACTCACTCCGATCGGGTCATGAAGCATCGTGTGCGGCAGGTAGACGAACCACGGACGATCGCCCTGCCGCTCGATGAACCGGATCGCCTCGTCCGTGTACAGGCGGGTGAGTTCGGACGGGTCGGCGGGGCGCTTGACAACCTCTCCGTTGCACACGAGCGGCACACCACCGTCCCGTTCGAAGTAAACCGTTTCGACCGGATCCAGGTTGTGCAGCAGACCGAAGTAGTGGTCGAACCCGCGGGAGCGAGGCAGCAGTTGGGGTGTAAATCCGACGTGCCACTTGCCGATGCATGCCGTGGCGTAGCCGCCCGTCTTGAGCAATTCGGCGATGGTCAGTTCGCTGGTGGGGATGCCCCGCCGCGAATCGGCCCGCTGCACCCACGTTTCCATGCCGAAACGCCGCGGATAGCGGCCGGTGAGCAGGCCCGCACGCGACGGGGAACAGATCGGCGCTGCGGCGTAGTAGTCGCTAAATCGCACGCCGGCGGCTGCCATCGCGTCGATTCGCGGCGTCTTGACTTCCGTCGCACCGTAGCAGCCCAGATCGTAGTAGCCCTGATCGTCGACGAGTATGAAGAGGATGTTGACCGGAAGGACCCCCGTCTTGAGATGCGGCGAATGCCGTCGAACCTCGTCCGGGACCGCCGAACGTGCGCCGGCCTTCTCCACCGAGGGCGCATCCGCGCCGAGCGCGCTAGCGGATATCGCCGCGCAGAGAAAGGCGGCAAAGACTTTCCCCAAAAACACGGACCTGCCCCCCTCTCTTCCGCCCCGTGAACAGTCAGGGCGGAGTGATCCCCGGATCATAGACCCTTTCTCCCTTGGAAAGTGCGGCGCGGCGTTCCGCTTCGCGTTTGCTGAGCCTGTCGTGTTTCGCCTGCTGCGCGAGATGTTCGGCGCACCGCTGAAAGCTGGGCATGTCTGCCTCCGGACGCTTCCGCAGCTCTACCTGCCCGGTGCGGATCAAGGCCAATGCCTCTTCGTAGGCTGCGCTGCCCGGAGCCAGGTCGTCGAGGCAGGGACTGAGCTCAGGGCGGTCGAAAGATATCCCCAGTCGATGCGTTGACCAGCCGGGGTTGCCGTTGCGGTCCAGCATGGTCCGTCCCGTCAATTCGTCCAGCCGGCGCACCTCGGCAATCGTCAACGGCGCCCGCCCGGCAACGTTGTGCGGGTGTGCGCACGCGTAGTCCGGATAGTAGGGGGCTCCGATGTCGATCCACGTCACGATGCGGTCCATTTCCTCCGGCGAAAGCCCGACGTCTTCGTGGCCCTCACGGAGGATTCTTAGAAGCCGGCTTTGGTGAGAACCGACCGAATAGGCCGGCTCGACGGGCGCCAGGCCCAAGCCCACCGTATCGAGCAGCGCCTGCGGTCGGCCCCACCACTGAAACAGCTCGACATAAGAGGCGTTGAAGACCAGCTCTTTGTCGCCGGCCAATACGACCTTCGCATCGCGCTTATGGTCGAAGTCGTGACACCGGACGCAGTGCTTGTCCCAGATAGGCTGGATTTCCGCGACATAGTTGAACGGGCGAGCCGGGCCGTGCCATCCCTTCAATGGACTGGGCAGGCGCTTGAGCGCCATCGTCAAGGTCGACGGCGGCGGAGCGCCGAGCCGGCGGTCGTGGCAACCGATGCAAGTGAGCGTTTCTCCTCGCTGCACCATCGTCCCGGAACGCATGGTGGAGATCATCATCCCGTCGCGATCCAGGAGTTGAAAATAGACGAATCTCTCGGCCGGGACCTCGAAGTGTGCCGAGCCGTCCTGCTCCACCGGAACGGTTCCGAGGATCTGCTTCACCTCGAAGCCGGCCCACGAGATGGCCGGGCGGTTGAGGGTCGATCCGGAACCCCGATCCGTGCTGTACTGCGCGCAGTTCCAGAGCGGGCCGGTCCAGAATCGCTTCTCGCGCGATTCGACCACGCGCAGCGCGGCGACCTCGCCCCGCTTCACGCCTCGCATCGGTCCACCCTGGTAGACGTCGGCCACCGCCATGATTCCGAACGGATTGCGATCATCGTGCCGGTCTGGAATCGTTTCCGGGCGACGATGAGGCCCGAGCGGCATGGGGTCGAAGCAGCCCGGAGTTTCGGTGTGCAGGAGGATCTCGTTGCCAAACGTGTCGACCAGGAAGATCCCCATCACGAGCTCGTCCAAGTCGGCCGATCCCCGAATCGGTTTCGGGGCGGGCAAGTCGGCGATGCTCCGCGATACCAGAAAATACGTTCCTCCGGTCCCCGTCTTCGGATCGGTCAGTGGATAGGGATCCTCGTAGCGCGACCTGACCTGCAGGAAATGGTCGCACATGAACGGATGCGGCAGGTCGCTGCCGTCGATTGAGATCAAGCTCCGGGCCGACTCGGGCCAGATCCGCTCGACGGCCTGTTTGCTGTCGATGCCCCGGCTCCGGTCGATGATCGCCAGCGCCCCCCACGGGCGGTCGTGGCAGGACCCGAAAATACAGACGACTTTCTCCGTCCCGGGAATTGCCCGGCCGTCGAAGACCGCCGGAGGGCTGACCGTGTTGTTCCCCAGTAGATCGCGTGATTGGTCCCGTCCGGGTTGACGGTCCAGAGCCCCTGGGCGTCGCCGAAATTCCGGTCGACATATTCCCAGCGGTAATAAAGCACGCGGCCGTCGGGCAAGAGCGAACTGTGCCCTTCGAACAGCGTGCTCTTGCCGATCTGATGGATGTTGGCGCCGTCGCCGTCCATGCAGAACAGGTTGGCCATAATGTGCATGTTGCAATGGCAGTATTTCGGATCGCGCGTGCTGGTGAAGAGGATCCGGCCATCGGGAAGATAGAGCGGATCGACGTCGGTGGCGTCCGGTTCGGCGGTCAGGCGTCGAAGGCTGCCGGGCACCAGGCGGCACCCGTTGTCCGGGTCGATCTGCAGCTCGTAGAGGGAGTAGTTCTCGTCGCGGCCCTTGCGCATCGAGAAGATCACCCTGCGGCCGTCGAAATGCACCTCCGGGTCGCGAATCAACCCCTCGGGCCCCGCATCGAGTAGAACGGAAGCCCGCCCCGTCTTCGGATCGAGAATCTTGAGAGCACCACCCGGACGATACTTGGAAGCGTTGGGCTCGCCGGTGTGAAAGAGCGTCTCCGTGTTGTGGTGGTCGGACAGATACTGCTGCCGAACGACGAAGAGGATCGGCCGGGCATTCACCACCGGATTGGCCAGGGCGATCTCGCGCTCCAGAAGCATTAGGCCATCGAGCGCTTCCTGGATCCCCTGGAGCTGCTGCGGCCTTGGCGCCTGTGCGAGTCGTGCATCGACTTTCGCCAGCTCTCCCTCGTGCTCGTCGAGACGTCCCAGAAACTCTCCTGCTCGCGTGAACCGCTCGGGGTAAGACGCCTGGAGATCGACGACCATCCGCCGCAGCGAGGCTGTATCGATCTTGCGGCGTAGGGCAGCAGCCTGCTCCACTTCAGGGGCCGATGCCCCGAGTGCCAAGCCGCACGCGACGGCTGCCAACAGAGCGCAACATCGGTTGCCGAAGGGTAACCGTTCACGCCCACCGTCGGGACTGGTCCATTTTTCGGCCAGTTTGCTCATTTTGGCACCAAAGACGTTGGCCGAAAACATGGACCTGCCCCGCTTTCGCTCTAAGCCGGATTCTCTGGGCGTACCGCGACGACTGAGGTAAACTCCTCGTAGGGCGCTCACACGAACCCGCTGCCGGGCAACCCAGCCCGCGGCGAGCAAGCGCACCCTCGATCCCGATTTTCGTGCAACATCCCACAGAATTCAAGACTCCCGACAGCAACGGTAGACCATGACAAGAATCAAACCGCCGATAGGCCCCGCGGCCGTTTTCCTGCTCGCCCTGCTCGTCGGCGGAGCTTGCCAAACGGCACCCGGAGCACCGCCGGCGGGAGTGACCGAATATTTCCCCCCCGACGCGTTCCTGCACGGATTCCGCGTAACACCGCCACGGATTGCGCGCCGGATTCCCCTCACCGACTTCGGACGACTGGCGCCCATGGTGCCTACAAACCATGAACCGTTCTGGACCCTGGTCCAGTGGCACTGCGTCGAGAGCCTCAGCGACGCGCATCGCACCGCTTTCAGTCCTCGCGAGGCGGTCTGGGAAAACCGGTTCCAAAAACTGCGCGTACTCGTCGGCGACGCCGGCCGTCCGGAACTGAATATGACCATCGACAGCCTGGCCATCTACAACCAGTCGCAGATCAGCTACGCGACGATGTGCCGAGTCCGGCCGCACCTGCTGCTCTCCCACTCTTTTTACCCCGACCGCGACGGCGTCCGCCGCTATGGCGGCGCAGAAGAACCCGACACCACACCCGATGGCACCACGCTGCCCGATCTGGACACTTTCTCCGAACTGACGCTTTCCATGCGACTGCGTCTGGCAGAGGCAGCCGACCTGCGCGAGGCGTATCGGGGCGACATTCCCGCCAACCGCCGAAACCACTACAACCGAATCCCCTTCCAGTTCTGGTTCCGGGTCTACTGCCGCAATCCGGACGACGCGGCCCACGGCCGCTTCTTCTGGCTCGGCTGTCGCGTCTACAACAACGACTACCCGCATACCAGCAACCTCGGCCGCCAGCGCGATCAGATCGAGAGCGACGGCAATGCAACGTTCGCCTACCGGCTCAGCGACCTGAGCATCCACGGCCCGGACTACGAGGAGAAGGTCGAAGGTCTGTTTGCCGGGAAAGAGACTTCCATCACGCTCGATGTCCTCGACGCCGCGCGGACGGCGGTCCGGACGATCCAGGACCAGAAGAAGGACTTCCTCCACGCGCCCCCCGACCTTGCCGGCTACACGCTCAGCAGCTTCAATATCGGCTGGGAACCCGCCTCGCCGGTCCGCGTCACCATGGTCATCAAAGGTCTTTCCCTCCGCGGGGTGCGGCAATGAACGAGACGCCGGTCAATCCGGCAAGAAAGCAACGCTCGGCTGGATGTGGAATTCAACCTGCTCCAAGAACGCGGCGTTTTCCGGTTTCCGGCAAAACTGCTCGCGATACTCTGTTTGCGAGGGCTCCGGCGAACGACGTTCGAGGCACCGAAACAGCCGATTCGCAGCCGAGACTGTGCCAGCAGCACTGGCGATGCATTTGCCTGAAAGGTATGCTAGCTTCCGTTGCTGGGGCCGCACGAATGTTTTGCAGGCCTTGCGCCGACCGCGAATGACCTCCTTTGCGAGGACCCGACCATGCAAAAGACACTGGCACTCAACGGGCTCGTGATGATTCTGCTTGTTCCTCCCTCCCAAAGATCGCTGCCCGCAGAATCCTTCACCCCGGTGGGCTTCGATGTCAAGCTCGATGTTGTCAAACAGGATCTCCACCCCGACTTTTGCTGGTTCCATCCGCGAGTGGCGTCCATTCCCGGGGCGGGGCGCGATGGCCGGCCTGCGGTGGTTATGACTCTTCAAAAGCACCTGGGCGTCTCGGATCACTACTCGGGCCTGTGGATGATGCGGACCGACGATCTGGGACAGACCTGGACTGGACCGAGCGAAATCCAGGAGTTGGCGTGGGTCGCGGAACCGGGCGGCATCGTGAGGGCCGTAGCCGATGTCACCCCCGGCTGGCACCCGCAGACCCGCAAACTGATCGCGATGGGCTGCACCGTGCGTTACGGCAAGCAGGGGCAGCAATTGTCCGACGTGCGGCGATTCAGCCAGACGGCGTATGCCATCTATGACCCGAAGACCGGCGCATGGTCGAAATGGCAGGTCCTGGAGTTGCCCGGGGACGACAAATTCAATATGGCTCGCAACGCCTGCGCCCAGTGGCTCGTTCGGCCGGATGGCTCCCTGCTCGTGCCGATTTACTTTGCGAAAGCGCCCAACGTGCCGGCCAGCGTGACTGTCCTGCACTGCGCGTTCGACGGCCAAGAGTTGACGTATCTGAAGCACGGAGACGAGTTGTCGCTGAACGTCGAGCGCGGCTTGTGCGAGCCCTCGATCATCGCCTTCCGGGATCGCTTCTACCTGACGATCCGCAACGACATCAAGGGCTATGTGACCGTCAGCAGCGACGGGCTGCATTACCAGTCAATCAAGGCTTGGGCGTTTGACGACGGGAGCGAATTGGGCAGCTACAACACGCAGCAACACTGGCTGGCGCACCACGAAGGCCTGTTCCTGGCGTATACGCGCCGCGGGGCCAATAACGACCACATTCCGCGCAACCGGGCGCCGATCTTCCTGGCGCAAGTCGATCCGGAGCGGCTCTGCGTGATCCGCAACAGCGAGCAAGCGATCATTCCGGAGCGTGGCGCGATGCTGGGCAACTTCGGGGCGTCAGCCATCGCCACCGGCGAATCCTGGGTAACCGATGCCGAGTACATGACCAGAGGCCAAGCCAGCCCGCGGGGGGCTAACGGGAGCGTGTTCGCTGCCCGGGTGCTGTGGTCGCGGCCCAACGCCCTCGCCCCGGGGGAAACGAGAATTCAGTCCAAGTAGATCAGTACTTCCTTTTCTTCGAGATTGGAAGCAAATGTCAACACGAATCCCGTTCAGACATCGGTGGCTCTTTTACTGCTGCTTAACGACGATGATCCGATCGCACAGAACCTGGTCCTCCGCCGCGGTGCCGCCGTAACTAGGGCCGTCGAACTTCAACGAACCCCAAACGTCCCAGCGATTCGGCGAGCCGGGCTCGTAGAGATACTCGCCGAGTTAGTGATTTGTCTGCCAGCTCTTGGCGGAGAACCAAACCCAGCTATCCGGCGTGCCGAGTCAATCATCAGCGAGCGTTACTGTAGCTTCGACGCAATCATTTTGCCGATGGGCTCGACCTCCTGCGCTGCCTCATCGGCGACCACGAAGCCGATCAACTTGCCGTCCGCAATCGCCACCACGGGCGCTCCGTGCCAGTCCCGGGTGATGGGCGTCGTTGCCGGCAACTGCCAGCGGCCGTCTTCGTTGGCGAATTGGTCGGCGACCAATGGCAACGGATCGGACGTGAAGGCCATGACGAGGCTGTCTTCCGGGGACTTCGGCGAGCGAATGTCCGCCGCCGGCCAGGCGGTTTCAAGAACCGACTTCTCCAGAGGGTACGCGGCCAGTCGACCGGATAAAACCATGCGGGCAGTTTCCATCGCGATCTCTTGCCCTGCTATCTCCAATACCCCGCTGTCGACCTCAGCTTCCGGTGGCGTCTGAAACATCGTAGCGGAGCCCAGCAGCCAATTCTGGCTCACTGGAAGCAGCCAGCCCTCGCGGCGCCGGTTACGGGGGATACCAAGCGTCTTCTGCTTCCAGCGCAGGGTTGCTCGCAGCAGAGGCGGCGGCTTGACGTTGCCGGCGAGGCCGGCGTCGACCAACGAGATCCGGGGGCGCCACTGGAGCCAGGGTTTCTCCGGCTTGGCGTGGAGAACGAACCGGTGCCCCGTTTTGACCTCCTGCCCCGGCGAATCGGGAGTGGCCAGGGCGATGCCGCCAATCGCCACGGTCGAAAGGGTGTCGGCGCTCACCTCGACGCCCGTCAAGCCAACGTTCACGTCGATGCCGCTGTTGCTCCAAAAGACCGAATTGTCGCGGACCAGGCCGCGGTAACGCGATTGAACGACGCCCCTAGCTTCCACGTGAGCGCCGTCTGCCGCCAGGCCAACCTCCAGAACGTTGCCAACCTGAACACCGCGGTACGTGATGGGCACGTCGGGCTGGATCCCGTGGCGGTCGTCGCCTTCCAGCACAAATTCCAGACCCCCTTCGGGCAAGGGCTCGGCGGGCGGCACGTCGAGGCCCCGAAATACGGTCAGCGGTTTCGCGCCGGCAGGTCCCGGCGCAACGGCCAGGTAGCGGCCCGAGACGACAGTCTCCAGGCCGCGGAGCTCGGCCACGCTGACTCGCGGCCGCTCGATCCAGAACCGGCTGCCGGTGCGTGCCAATTGCCGGGCACTACCGGCCAGCCGCGCGTGGACTGTGAGACTGCCGAGCGACTCATCGAGGCCCAGGGATGTTACCTCACCCACGACGATCCCGCGATGCTTTACCACGTCGCCGACCGCGAGACCGTGCCCTTCGGCGAAGCGAATCTCGATATCGAGGAAATCGGCTTCCTGGATCATGGGTGGCGCCGGCAAGCCCTGGAAATGTTGGGCCGCCTTGGCGTCCGCCGGCCCCGGCAGCACGCCGATGAATTTGGCCCCCACGACGGTCTCCAGGCCCGACACTCGCGCCAGCCGCACCTGGGGTCGCTCGATCCAGAATTGGCTGCCTTCGCGGCACAGCCTGGCGGCGGCCCGCGGCAAGGCCACTCCCACGCGCACACCCTCCAGGTCCGCATCCAGTTCGACCGTGACGACCTCCCCGATGTCGATACCGCGGTACTTTATCAGGTCTCCCGGCTTGATGCCGTGCCCGTCGGGAAAGCGGATCGTGATCCTCTTGGGTCTGCCGGCCAGGGAATAGCCGACGAGCGCCAAGGCGGTCGCGACACAGGCCGCGGTCAGCCACCACATCCGCGACTGCCGGATGACCGCCAGAGGCCCGGGACGCCGGCCGGTGACGCGGGCTTGTGGGAATTCCGGTTTTTCGCCGGCATCGGGCTTGGGGGGGCTGGCCATTAGCGTTCCTTCCAAACGGCATGAGGATCAAAACACATCGAAGACACCATGCTCATTGTCACGCAGAGCACAAAGGCCACCACAGCGGGACCGACGCGAAATTCGACCAGACTGCCCAGCTTGACGAGCATCACGAGAAAAGCCAGCAGCAGCACGTCCAGCATGCTCCACTTGCCGGCCAGTTCCATGGCACGATAGGTCCAGGCCTTGTGCCCCCGGTGCAGCAGATCGAGCAGGCTCAGTTCCAGGAGCAGCAGGATCTTGACCAGCGGAAACACGATCGAGAACGCCAGCACGATGCCACCTACAAACCAGTCGCCGTGCGCGATCAGTTCCAGCGTCCCTGACAGGATGCTGGACGTGTGCCGGTGTCCCAGGCGTTCGACTTCCAGGATCGGCAGCAAAATGGCCGGCCAGAAGAGGACCAATGCGGCCATCGCTGCGGCCGCGGTTCGGCTGGCGGCCGTTGTTCCGCTCGTTGGCGAGGCGATCGTGGCCCCGCAACGCATGCAGCAGGCCGATTGGCTCGGCGCCAGGGATGGAACCCGGTGAATCTGGCCACAACAATGGCACGCCTGATAAGTCGTCATGCGTCAATCTTGTTCCGAGCAGAATGCGGTTTGTTTGACGGCAGCCAGGGCCACCGGCGACTCGTGTCTGCCTCGACGCGCAACTTCGCGTTCACGTCTCTCCGAATCGATCGCGAGAGTCGTGCCCTCGCCGGCCGCCGGGGTGAGCTGCCGCCAGCGGCCACCTGCGAGGTCACTGGACGATTTGTGTTACGGCCCGAACTTCGCAAGTACTAAGGCGAGCGGCAGATGAGAATTTTCCCGTATATCAGCCCGGCTGATGGGAAGCGGCCGGGCTGATGGCAATCGTGAGGGGATGCGGTCATCTACCACACGGCGAAAACGCGAGTCTCTGGGTCAGGCACGTTGAAGCCCCGGGTGCCGCACGAGATGCCTCAGGTGAATATTACAGGCTGTGCCGAGGGGGGGAAGAGTTTTTCGTAAGTCCCTATTCTGCAAGAAGATACCGGAGGTGGGAGTTGAACCCACATGTCCCGAGGGACACCGGATTTTGAGTCCGGCGCGTCTGCCATTCCGCCACTCCGGCAAGGAACTACATCCTCTTATTGGCTATCCGGAAACGGGGACACGCACCCTACACCTTGTACGACTGCCGTCTCGAATACACAACATACGGGAACCAGTCCCCGTTTCCGGATAGACTCTTAGTTTCCGGCCTGGCCGACTGATCGTCAAGGGGGGCGGCCGGAAAGTTCTGGATAGCGAAGGGGGCTCCCTATTCTTTTGTCTGCAAGGCGTCCAGCCAATCCATACGGTAAATCGCCAGTTGCACGAAACCGTGGGCCGTCAACCCGAAAACGACGGCCAGCACGAGAGTCCAAACCCATGTACCCGTCGAGGCAACCACGGGAAATCGAAACATCTCCGTGTCGTAGGCCACCGACATGGCCACGCTGAGCAGATAGCCGACCGGCATGCCCAGCAAGGTCCCGAGGAGTGTGACGATTATGCTCTCCCGCAGCAGCATCGCGCCGATCTGCCACGGGCTGTAGCCGAGGACTCGGAGCGTGGCGATCTCCCGCCGACGCTCGGCAAGGCTCACCAGCGACGCATTGAGAATACTCCCGAAGAAGACGATTCCCGCAAAGAGTACCAGAAGCCCGATGAACACCCCCATGTTCCGGATTACCGTCGTTTCCAGCGAGTCGATCATGTCGTTGCGTGAGCTGACGGCTTCCAGCGCGGGCAACTGCTTGAGTTCGCGGTAGAGCGATGCCATGTGCGATCCGTTGCCGTCGGTGGCCAACTGGACGCCGCTGACGGCCAACTCCTCGCCGACCAGCCGGCTCAAGTAGCCGATGTCGGCATAGACGGCCGTGCCGACGAAGCTGTCGGCAATGTCGGCGACGGGCACTTCACGTTGCTGCCGCAACCCCTGGACCGGCTGAAATGAGACAAGATCGCCGCGATTCAGGCGGAGCAGTTCGGCCAGCTTGCGATTCATGACCAGGCCGGACTCGGGCACGCGGATTGCGCATCCGTGGCGGTCGCGGGGCACGGTGAGCCGGGCGTCGGACACCAGCCCGGTGATCGCTCCCTTCTTCTCGTGCGGTCCGTTGCGGAATGTGCAGGCAACGTTCAGCACCGGCTCGGCCTGGTCGACGCCGGGCAGACGGGCCGCTTCGAGGAGCGCGTCGGCGCTCTGTTCGTCCTTGAAATACAGATCGATATCGCTTCGCTGGATCCAGCGAAATTGAAAGTCGATGAGGTAATACGTCGCCTCCCACATCATGAAGCCGGTCACCAGGACGCTCGCCCCCATCATCGCGGCAAACATCCCGGCCGCCGTGCGAACCCGGTTGCGGATTACGCTCCGCAGCACCATCCGCCAGCTTGAGCTGAGCCGCTGCCAGAACCATCCCAGCCGTTCCAGAAGAATCGCTCCGCCCTGGCGGGGCGGCTTGGGACGCATGGCTTCAGCCGGGTTCAGCCGCATCACCCTGCGGGTGCCCTGCAGGCTGCCCAGCACGGCGCAGCCGAGGCTGATCACCAGCCCGACTGCTTGCAGTCCGGCGTAGAACTGGTTGTTCAGTTCGGGAAACTCGAAGTACCTCCGGTATTCCCGCGTCATCATTTCCGCCAGGCCGTAGCCGGCCGCGCCGCCCAACACTCCTCCGGTAAAGCCGACGGCGAGGCCGAACTTGAGGAAATGCAGGAAGACCTGCCGGTCGGAATAGCCCAGCGCCTTGAGGGTGCCGACGACCGATCGTTCCTGTTCGGCCAATCGCGTCAGCAAGACGTTCAGCACCATCGCGGCGACCGCCAGGAAGATCGCCGGCATGAACACCGCGAAACTCTCCAGTCCGGCGATCTCCTGGCTCAGATATTTGTTCGACGGCTGGTCCGCCAGAGGCGTCGTGGCGAACACGCCGAAATCGTCAAGCATCCGTTTCACCTGATCGAGCGTCTCCTGCGGATGGGCCCGGCGGTCGGGCGTCAGCCGGCCGACGATCTGGTTGGCGGCGCCGTCGAAGTCGAAAACATCCTCGGCATACCTCCGCTGGATGTAGAACACTCCAAAATGCTCCGGGTCGGGCATAATCGCCCCGGGCCCGAGCAGGTAGACGAATTCGCTGGAGATTGCCGTGCCCACGATAAACAGTTCCTGCCGCCGGTTGTTGAGCACCAGGTGGATCCAGTCACCCGGCTCGAGCCCGTGGTGGCGGGCGAAGGCGTCGTTGACGATCACTTCGTTTTCGCGCCGGTCAGTGAAATACCCGCCGCGGCGGATCACGACGTCGTTGAGAATTGGTTCCTGGCGATCGGGAAGCGAGAGGACCAGGCCGTTGAGTGGTTCGACTGCCCGGGCGATGTCCACCGTGGCGAAGAACTGGATCCGCGGCCGGATTTCGGTGATCCCGGGCAGGCCGGCGACCGATTCGAGTTCGGCCAGGGGCACCTTCTTGAGATCGATCCAAAAATCGGCCATTCGGCACTGCGCGTAGTATTGCCGGGTTTCGAGGGTCAGATTCCGGTAGGCCGATCCCATCGCCACAAAGCAGGCCACGCCCACGCCGATGATGCTCACGATGGCCAGAAGTCGCCAACGAGCGGCAGTCAATTCGCGGAGGAGCTTGCGGTTGAGCACCGTCACCAGACGACCTCCTGCGGGTCGACCGGTTCGGAATTCTCGTGCACTTCGACGACTTGCCCGCTGCGCAGCCGGATCACCCGGTCGGCGATCGGAGCGATTGCGCTGTTGTGGGTGATGATGACAATCGTCTTTCCGAGTTCCCGTTTCAGGTCGACCAGAAGCTCCAGCACGCGCTTGCCCGTGGCGAAGTCGAGCGCCCCGGTCGGCTCGTCGCAGAGGACCAGTTCGGGATTTTTCGCCAGGGCCCGGGCGATTGCCACACGCTGCTGTTCGCCGCCGGAGAGCTGGGAGGGAAAATGGTCCAGCCGATCCTCAAGATCAACCAGCCGCAACGACTCGACGACGTCCATCGGATTGCGGCTGATCTCCGTGGAGACCATTACGTTCTCACGAGCGGAGAGGTTGGGAACGAGATTATAGAACTGGAAGATGAATCCGACCGTTTCGCGGCGGTAGCGTGTGAGCTCGGCCGGCGTGAAGCGGGTCAGTTCCCGCCCGCGATACCAGACGCGGCCGGCGGTCGGATTGTCGAGCCCACCAACGATGTTCAAGATCGTCGACTTGCCCGACCCGCTCGGCCCCACCATCACCAGTAGCTCCCCTTCAAACACTTCCAGCGAGACATCCTGTAGGGCATGCACCCCGATCTCCCCCATGCGGAAGGTCTTGTCGACGTGTTCCAGGCGAAGCAAGGCCGATCGGGACGGCGGGAGGGAAGCCGACATGTCCGTTTTCCAGTTGCCCGGGATAGGAATAGGGTGGTCTGATGAAAAATGGGACAGGCACCGCAAGTAATGGTGGGTAAATGAGACCGAAGATACAAGGTCTTGCGGAGCCAACTCCCCCTTTCAATGTTTCAATATAGCTTCGGCCGCCGTCCGGGGCTTGAGCTGAAGTGACGGAAACGGGAACATCGTGCGTGTCGCGGGTCGGTAGGTTCGCCAGGAATTCCGGGGACCGGGAATTCCAGATACCATACTTCTTTCGCGCACAAGGGCGTCGGGACTTTCACCTGGCAAAGGCTCCGCTGAAGGTCTCCGTCTCAACTTCTCCTAGACACCCCCCTTTCACGAGTTTCTTGTCGCAATGAACGGTTACGATAAAATACCGTAGTGCAATACCGTGGTTTGCGGCGTAGCGGAGGACGCCATGAAGAAGATACTGAAGCCAGTGTGGTTCGCCTTGGCGGGCTTGTTGACGGTCGCGATGATGCCGCTCTACGCGGACGAACCGCTGTCGGAAGCAAAACTCCGGGCTTATCTCGCGGCCGGAGAATTTGCCCCGGCGGTTCGCATGGCCCAGCAGGCTGCCTCCCCCCAGCAGCGCGATGCGTGGCTGGCTACGATCGCAGCAGCCCAAGCCGGCGTCGGTGCGCGCGACGCGTCGCTTGAGTCTCTCGCCGGGATTGCCGATGGCCGGGTGCGAGCCGATGCAATCGCTTCGATGGACCGTCAACCCCCGGGCGCTCACGGCGGCGGGGCCCAGGCCGATTTCGAAAGCCTCATCGAACTGATCACCACGACCATTGCCCCGACTACCTGGGACGAGGTCGGCGGCCCGGGATCGATTGCTCCCTTTCCAACCGGCGTCTACGTCGACGCCGAGGGGCTCCTGCAGCCGCTGATCCGGCCGGACAGCGCGGGTGAACTCGCCGTCTTGCGAGCGGCCGGGGCCAATGCTCGGCGCACCGGCAGCGCACGACGGCCCTCACCGCTGCGCAAGGTCTCGCTGCCGCGGCTGGAGAAATGGATCCAACTGCGAGCAGCGGCGGGCCGGCCGCCTTCGGAAGAAATGCTGGTGCTTGCCGGTCTGGAGCGAATTCAATACGTCCTCGTGTATCCCGAATCCGGCGATCTGGTGCTCGCCGGGCCGGCCGGCGATTGGCGCGTCGACGAGGAAGACCGGGTCGTCGCCCACGAGACCGGGCGGCCCGTGTTGCGGCTGGACGACCTCGTCGTCGTCCTGCGCCACATGATGAGCGCCCCCGACGCACGCTTCGGCTGCGCCATTACTCCGACGCAAGCGGGCCTGGCCCGTGTCCAGGACTTCGTCAGAAAGTCGCAGAAAACGGCGCTGAAGCCCGGCCAGCGAGCGGCCTGGCTCGCTCAACTCCGCACGTCGCTGGGAAAGCAGAAGATCGACGTCTACGGACTCGATCCGCAGACCCGCGCGGCCCGCATCCTTGTCGAAGCCGACTACCGGATGAAACGCATCGGCATGGGCCTGGAAGCGGGCGTTCCGGGAGTGAAAAGCTACCTGGCATCGCTCACCGTCCCCGCCGGCGGCTCGCCGCCGGCGATGGACGTGCTTCGCTGGTGGTTCACCCTCAACTACGACGCCGTGCTGGCATCGGAAGACCGCAACGCCTTCGCCCTGCGGGGCCAGGGGGTGAAAGTGCTCAGCGAGAACGAGCTTCTCACCCAGGAAGGCAAACGCGTACACACGGGCAAGTCGGACCAGTTGAATCGAGAATTCGCAGCGAGCTTCACCCAGCACTTCGAGGCATTGTGCGAAAAGTACCCGATCTACGCCGAACTGCGGAATCTCTTCGACCTGGCCCTGGTCGGAGCGCTCGTGCGCGAGGAAGACCTTGCGGCGAAAGTCGGCTGGCATCGGGCCTGGTTCGGAGAGCCTCGCGGATACCAGGTCGAGCTCGGTCCGGCGCCGCAGTGGGTCGATACGGTGGTCAACCACCGCCTCATCGATCGAGTCCATGTCGTGGCCGGGGTGAGCGGCGGCGTTCGGGTCGATCCCTCGCCCTTGCTCGAAACAATCGAAGTGGATCGCGACGGCAGCTTGAACTCGCAGCGATCCGGGGCCGCTGCCAGTGATTTGGGGCTTCGCGCCTGGTGGTGGGATTGATCCTGAATGCTGAAGATGCGGCTTCCGACGATTCGTCCCGGCTCGGCGATGTTCGCGCTTCCGCTCTGCCTTCTGCTCGGCTTGGCGGTTGCGGCACGGGCGCGGGAGGATCCCGGGGCATCGGAGCCGAACGAAGTCGCGGCACGGGTCGGCGACGATCCGATCCACGAGGCCGAACTGGCCCGGCTCGTCCAGAAAGCCCTCGCCGGCCGGCAGATCGATCGACGTTCGCGCCAGGCGATCCGCAGCCAGGTGCTGTCTGAGGTTGTTTCGCGGCGGCTTGTCCACGCGTACGCCCGGCGAACGCAAACCCTGCCGAGCGACGATCGAATCGAGGCAGAGGTCGCCCGAATCCAGTCGCAACTGACGGCGCGCGGCCGCTCTTTGGATCAGTTTCTTGCCGAACAGTCGATCGAGCGGGAAGATCTGCGGCGACAGGTTACGTGGAACCTCCTTTGGCAGGAATATCTCGGGCGGTACACCACCGAGGATCGAGCGAAAGCCTGGTTCGACCGGCACCGCCGCGAAGTGGACGGCACCGAATTGTCGGTCAGCCATATCCTTCTCCGCCCCGATCGCGACTCTTCGCATGGGGCCGAGGCGTTGGCCGACAAGGCAAGGCAAATCCGGCAGGCGATTCTGGCCGGCGAGCTGACATTCGATGAAGCAGCTCGCGAGCATTCGGCCGGGCCCAGCGCGGACCAAGGCGGCAGCCTCGGCTCGATCGGCCGCCGAGGCCCCATGGTGGAATCGTTTACGCGAGCCGCATTCTCCTTGGAACCGGGCGAGATCAGCGAACCAGTCCAGACGCCGTTCGGGATCCACTTGATCCGTTGCGATGCAGTGAAGCCCGGCACGTGTACGCTCGCCGAGGTCCGCGAAGAGGTCGACCAGGCCCTTGCACGCGAGCTGCTCGAGAAGATTGCCGAGACCGAACGCCGGTATACCCCGGTCCGGATCTTCGAACAGCACCGCTGAGACGGAGCGAAATTCCCCGCCCGTCTGACCTAAGACGGCCTGTAACCGTTCACGGGGCGGAAGGGAGAGGGACAGGTCCAGGTTTTCGGCCAATGTGTTGTGCGCCAAGACGCCCGAATTGGCCGAAAGATGGACCAGTCCCCGATGGTTCTGGGCGTGGCATTTCCTGGCGGGAGGCGTCTGCGGTGGAGTAGCGAGGAACGTAAGCATCCACGGGGCAGGCCCGTGGCATTTCCTGAACGGCCCCGGAGCGACACGAGGCGGTCCGCCGCTCGGCCCATTGAGCTTTGCTCGCTCGCCGCGCAGAATAGCGGCATGTCGCACGTTCCTGCGGATGCCGCGACGACCCGTCCGGTCGCGCCTCGTTATCAGCCGCTGGTCCTGATTCTGGGAGCAGTTGGCGCGGGGATTGTCGTTGACCGTTACACCGGAGGATGCCTTGCCGGTTGGTGGTCCGTCGCTGCGGCCGGACTGATGTTCTGGCTTCTCGCATATCGGCACGGCCGGGCCCGGACGTGCAGTTGCGCGCTTCTTCTGGCCGTCGCGGGTCTCGCCGCGGCGTGGCACCACTGCCGCTGGAGCTTGTACCTGGAAAACGACCTGGGGCGGTTCGTCGACGCAGTGCCGCAGCCGGTGTGTGCCGAGGTCGTCGTCGTGCAGGGCCCGGTCCGGCTGCCCGCCGAGGAATTCGACCCGATGCGGATTATCCCGACCGGCGATCGCACGCGGCTGGAAGTCGAGATTCTTCGGTTGCGCGACGCAGAGCAATGGCGGCCGGCTTCGGGCCGGGCCACGCTGACCGTCGACGGACACCTGCTGGGCGTTCATTCGGGCGACCGGCTCCGCGTTTTCGCACAACTGGCTGCCCCGCGCCGGCCGCAAAACCCGGGGGAGGTCGACCGTGCCGCCTACGCACGACGGTCCCGGGTTCGCGGCCTGCTTCGATCCGCGTACCCCGACTGCGTCACCGTGATCGGCACCCCGACGTTCGGAAGCCCTCGCCGCTGGATCGAGATGCTGCGGCGCAGCGGTGATCGGCTCCTGTGGCAACACATCCATCCTCAGCGCGCATCCCTGGCGTCGGCTGTCCTTCTCGGTATCCGAGAAGAACTCGGCGATGAGCGCGCCGACGCCTTCATGGAGACGGGAACGGTCCACCTCCTTTGTATCTCCGGGCTCCATGTAGGGATTGTTGCGTGGGCGGTTTTCGCGGCGCTTCGCTGGACGCCCCTGCCCCGGCCGGCCATCGCCTTGTGCGTTGCCGCAGCGACGGTCACCTACGCCGTGGTAACGGGCGCCGGACCGCCGGCGGTCCGGGCGACGGTCCTGGTGCTGGTCATGTCCGCGGGTTACGCGCTGGGGCGCCGAGCGCTCCCGTTCAACTCCCTGGCCGCCGCGGCACTGGTCGTTCTGGCCATCAACCCGGCTGAATTGTTCAGCGTCGGCGCCCAGTTGTCATTTCTCTCGGTAGCCGGCCTGATGTGGTTTGCACCCGGCTGGAGTCGTGAACAACAAGCCGTGGAACCGCTGGACCGCCTCATTGAGCAAAGCCAAACCTGGCCGGAGCGAATCGGCATGCAATGTCTGCGGTTCATGCGGCAGCTCTTTCTTGTTAGCGCCACGATCTGGCTGCTAACCCTGCCCTTGGTTGCCGCTCGCTTCCATATCGTATCGACAGTGGCATTGGTTCTTAACATGGTCATCTGGCTGCCCGTCACCGCGGGGCTGGTAAGCGGCTTTCTGGTCCTGGCCCTCGGCTGGCTGCTCCCGCCGGCGGGAGCGATTTGCGGCTGGTGCTGCGATGCGTGCCTCTGGCTGACGGAGACCGCGGTGGTACTCGCCCGCTCGCTCCCCAGCAGTCATCTTTGGGTGCCGGGGCCGGCCGACTGGTGGATTGCGGTGCTCTACGGTGCGCTCGCCGCAATGGCCGCCACGGAGAGGCTTCGTCCACGTCGGCGGTGGGCGGTTGCCCTGCTGGCCGGTTGGATCGCGGTCGGCCTATCCGGATCGCTGGCACAAAGGCCCGGGCGGTGTCTGCAGTGCACGTTTCTCTCGGTTGGCCACGGGTGCGCGGTCTTGATACAGACGCCTTCGGGAAAAAACCTCCTCTACGATGCCGGACAGCTTGCCTCGCCGGAATTCGGCGCGCAGTCGATCGCCGGCAGCCTCTGGTCGCAAGGGCTGAGGCATGTCGACGCCATCATCTTGTCCCATGCCGACGCCGACCATTACAACGCGGTGCCCGAATTGCTCAAACGGTTCCGTGTGGGGGCTGTCTACGTTTCGCCGTCGATGTTCAAGGAGGTGGAGGACAGCTCCGCAATCGCAAGCCTGCGGCAGGCGATCAGCGATGCCCGCGTCGACATTCGGGACGTTTCGGCCGGACATCAATGGGAAGCCGGCGAGGGCTGCGTGGTCGAGGTGATTCACCCCACGCAACAAGGCACGGACGGCAGCGACAACGCCAACAGCATCGTGCTCGCGATCGAATACTGCGGAAGGCGGATTCTGTTGCCAGGAGACCTCGAATCGCCCGGCCTGGAGGAGCTGATGGCGAACAACCCGTGGGATTGCGACGTGCTCATGGTGCCGCACCACGGGAGCCGCCGCAGCGATCCGCCGGGCCTCGCCGCGTGGTGCACTCCTGAGTGGGTCGTAATCAGCGGCAGCCGGATGCGGCAGTGGGACGAGGCAGCGGCGGCCTACCAGACCGGCGGCTCAGCCGTTCTCCACACCGCCTATACCGGCGCAGTCCATTTTCGGGTCGATTCGCGGCGATTGCAGATCACGACTCTCTGCTCCCCTCCCCCGCAGCGGTGACAAGCAGCAGGACGAAGGGGTTGATACGCTCCACGTTCAGTGCAAAAGTTCGCTTAATATCCCACACCTCCAATGGGGCACCGGCTCGCGAAATGGGGTACTTTTGGCTAAAGCCGATTACTCCAGAAAGACCAGTTCCGCTCCTGCAGATTTGAAGCTTCCGGGGGTGTAGTCCCCGTTGCAAAAAGTTGGGCAACTGGTACACTTACGCTTTTGACGAATTGGTGTGAAAGGTTTTAGGACAAAGTTCTTGTTGACTCGGTGGAGGATCGAGCTTCGGGAGCAGCATCAGAAGCCGGTCGGACCCAAGGAATTGCGGTAGCAGATGACCATCACCAGAGAGCGAAAGCAGGATCTGATCAGCGAGTTCAAGCGGACTGACACCGATACGGGGTCCGCCGAGGTCCAGATCGCGATTCTCACGACGCGGATCAACGGCCTCACCGAGCACTTGCGGACGCACAAGAAGGACTACGCCGGACGGCGTGGGCTGCTGATGCTGGTCGGCCGTCGCCGCGGGTTGTTGGATTATCTGAAGAGAGTCGATCCGCAGCGTTACCTGGATATTATCCGGCGGCTGGAAATCCGGAAGTAATTCTGCCGCGCTCTCTGAATATTGCGACGACGCTCTCGATGCGGTTGCCCCGACTTTTCGGTCGGCCGCAGCGGCTTGAGAGT
This sequence comes from Thermoguttaceae bacterium, assembly GCA_040768665.1. Lineage (GTDB taxonomy): Bacteria > Planctomycetota > Planctomycetia > Pirellulales > Thermoguttaceae > JABWBD01. The sequence goes on along the minus strand of JAXGMN010000030.1, from coordinate 127,567 downwards.
ACCGCACCTGTGGGTAAACTGTCGCTGGCCGACGGCTCAATGCGGCTCGCTCAAGCCCGCTTCGCTTCCGCCTACGTGTGTCAGCAGGGACTGCAGCGCATGTGAAGGTAGGAAAATTGAAACAACGCGTAGAGAAACGGATTGGGGCGAGCACCCTTTGGATTGAAACTGGAGAATTGGCGAAGCAGGCGGCGGGCAGTTGCCTGATCGGGTACGGCGAGACGGTCGTGCTCTCTGCTACGGCGACGGGACCCCCTCGACCGGGCATCGATTTCTTCCCGCTCACATGCGATTATCGGGAACGCGTGGCCGCCGCCGGCAAGTTTCCCGGGGGATTTCTTAAGCGAGAAGGGCGGCCGACCACCAAGGAAACGCTGACCGCACGGCTCATCGATCGGCCGATTCGCCCCAGCTTTCCCGACTGGTTCCACGACGAGGTCCAGATCCAGGCCTTCGTTATGGCCAGTGACCGCCAGACGGACGGCGACGTGCTGGCGATGAACGGCGCTTCTGCCAGCCTGATGCTGGCACCCGTCCCCTTCCACGGACCGATCGGCTCCGTGCGCCTCGGATACATCGGCGGCGAGTTTGTCGTTTTCCCGACGCAGGATGAACTTGAGGAGAGCGACCTCGACCTGATCGTCTCCGGCACCAAGGACGTGGTCCTGATGATCGAGGGGTTCGCCCGGGAATTACCCGAGGAGTTGATGGCCGAGGCAATCGCAACGGCGCACCGCTTTATCCGCGAGATCTGCGAACTGCAGGAAGAGCTGGTGAGCAAGGTTGGGCCGGCGAAATCGGAGTATCCATCCCCCGAGCCGGACGCGCTCTACGACCAGATCAAATCGAAGTACTTCGAGGCGCTGAAGGAGGCAAAACGGACCGAAGGCAAGCAGGCCCGTGCGGAGGCGGTGAGCCAACTCAAAGAGCGGGTGATCGCGGAGATGATTCCTGATCCGCTCGCCGAACAGGCCGTTTCGCCGCTGGCTCTCGACAAGGCATGGCACGACCTGGAACGGCGGGCCGTGCGGGATCTCATCCTGGGTGGCACGCGGCCGGACGGACGCGGGGCCACGGATCTTCGCGAAATCAGTTGCAAGGTCGACGTGCTCCCGCGGGTTCACGGCTCGGCCTTGTTTCAACGCGGAGAGACGCAGGCACTGATCACGGTCACACTGGGGACGACGCGCGACGAGCAGCGGGTCGACGGGCTGATTGAGGAATACACGAAGAAGTTCATGCTCGACTACTACTTCCCGCCGTTTTCGGTCGGCGAGGTGCGTCCGATTCGCGGCCCGGGCCGGCGCGAGATCGGCCACGGGGCCCTGGCTGAACGAAGCGTGAAGCCGGTCTTGCCCGAACCCGACCAGTTTCCCTATACGATCCGGATCATCTCGGACATCCTGGAATCGAACGGGTCGAGCTCGATGGCCAGCGTTTGCGGCGCCACGCTCGGGCTGATGACGGCCGGTGTGCCGATCAGTAATCCCGTGGCCGGCATTTCGATCGGGCTGGTCAAGGAGGAGGACCAGTGGACCCTCCTGACCGACATCATCGGCGACGAAGACCATTACGGCGATATGGATTTCAAGATCGCGGGCACCCAGAACGGCGTGACCGGAATTCAACTCGATCTGAAGATCAGCGGGATCAGCGAAGAGATCGTGCGGGCCACTCTGCAGCAAGCCCGCGAAGCCCGCATCGAGATCCTGCGGAAGATGCTCACCGCGATGCCTCGGCCTCGCGACCAGATCTCCGCCTGGGCGCCGCGGCTGCTGCGTACGCGGATCGACCCGGACAAGATCGGCTTGTTGATCGGCCCCGGTGGCAAGACGATTCGAGCCATTCAGGAGGGGACCGGTGCGCTGATCGAGGTGGAGGACGATGGCACGGTAACGATCGCCTGCCAGATCGCCGAGGGCGCACAGGCTGCGATGCGGCAGGTCGAGGCGCTCACCGCGAGCGTCGAGGTCGGCCGAATCTATGAGGGACGCGTCACGAGCATCAAGGATTTCGGAGCGTTCATCGAGATCCTCCCCGGCAAGGACGGCCTGTGCCACATCAGCGAATTGGCCGAAGGATACGTGTCGAGTGTCTCCGATGTCTGCAAGATCGGCGACGTGATGGAGGTCAAGGTGATCGCCATCGACGATCAGGATCGGGTCAAGCTCAGCCGCAGGGCCGTTCTCAGAGAGGCAGCGGCGAAGGAGTCTGTTGCGGAGAAATAGTCGTCCGCCCCGGCGGAAGTGCACCACGCGATCGCCTGCCCGGACCGCCGGCCAGGCGATTGCGTTTTCTCACACCTAGCGGCGGCCCCGGCCATGATTTCGCCTCATGCTCCTTCCGAATCGGAACGCAAGCTCGTCGACCAGTATACCGAGATCGCGAAGCTGGCCGGCGCGCTGGCTCATGAGATCAAGAACCCGCTGTCGACGATTCGGCTGAACATGGAATTGCTGGCCGAGGATCTCCAGAACCCGGAGACTCCCCGCGAGCGGCGAGCACTGACCAAGGTGGGCGTTGTCGAGAGGGAGTGCCAGCGCTTGCAGGATTTGCTCAATAACTTCCTGAGCTTTACGAAAGTCCGGACGCTCAAGACCGAGCCGACGAATCTCAACCATCAGGTGAAGGAGGTCCTGCAGTTCTTTTCGCCTAAGGCGAAAGAGGCCGGGATCGACGTGATCGACTATCTGGCCGCGGACCTGCCGACGGTGCTCCTGGACCGCGAGTCGTTCCACGGCGCGCTGTTGAACCTGGTGCTGAACGCCCAGCAGGCGATGCCCCAGGGCGGGCAGCTCGTCGTGCGCACCAGCGACACGGGCGACGGAGTGCGACTGGACCTGATTGATACCGGGTGCGGTATGGATGCGAAGACCCGGGAGCATATCTTCGAAGCGTTCTTCTCGACGAAACGGGGTGGGTCGGGACTGGGACTGCCTACGGCACGCAAGATTATCGAGGCCCACGGCGGCCGGATCACCGTGCAAAGCGAGGTCGGCAGGGGGACCCAGTTCAGCATCAAACTGCCGGTCCTGGCGAGGCTCCCGGCCGAGGGGAGCCGTTCCCAGGCTTGACGGCTGGTGTTCTGTCTCTGCGAAATCGCTCTGCCAGAATCCCGCATATCAGAATCCCGCATGACTGCCCGTCTTACCCGCAGCCGCCGCCCGGCGAGCGGACCGGCTTGAGTGTTTTGACCTTCGAGGGGAAGGGCCGCTGGGTAATGAGGTTTTGCGGCGGCCGGGCGCAGTCGTAATGGGCGCCGAGGGCCGACGGGAAGTGATGCCGCAGCGTATCGTCGCCGGCGGAAGGGGTTTCCGGTCCCGGAACGTTGGCAAGCCGCTGCCGGTAGACATCGAGCCACCGGTTGAGCCCACCGGCCAGGACGTAGGCGTTGATGTTCGGCAGCACGGCCAGGCGCTTCCATGCCTCGGCGGCCGACTGCTCGTCGTTGGACATCACGACGACGATGTCCTCGGGTTTGACCTCGGCGGCCCACCGGCGATCGAGCCTTTCCGGGGACACGTTCTCGGCATCGAGCAGATGAAACACGTTGAACTCCGCCTCGCTGCGGACATCCACCAGCCGGAGCGGAATCTGGTTGTTGTGCATCAGGCCGAGAGCCTCGGCAGGATCGATGAAGACCTCGCGTGTGCCGAGCCGCTCGGCGAGCGATTCTTCGGCCCAGGCGACCCGCCGCTCGATGTTTGGCTGTCCGATGACCAGCGCGACGGCTCCGATCCCCATCGCACCGGCCACGGCCGCGCGCCGGATCAGCCGGCCGCGCGGCGCGGGGCGATCGGGTGCTTCGCCCTTCGAGAAAACCCGCTCGGCCTGTTCCGCCGCCCAGAATGCGCCCACGGCCATTGCCGCGACACCAAGCACAACCCATCCCGCATCGATGCCTAGAAGCTCTGGAATCGTCAGCCGGCCGAGGAAGCCGGAAGTGTTGTAGAAGTCCCAGAAGGCCGGCACGGTCTGCCCGAAGACAAGCATTCCGAAGAGCACGCCCAGGGCGAAGCTGAGCCCATCGAGCTTGAACGTCGACATGGAGACCAGCGACGTGCCGGGGCAGTAGCCACCGACGATGAAGCCGACGCCGAGGATCAAGCCGCCGACAATGCCCGGCCAGAGATACGTGGGCGGAACCCAAAGCCGCTGGAAGTCGATCAGCCCCAGCGACGACGACAGGAATACGAGCAACATGGCGGTGACGATGGCCGTAAACATCACCTTAAGCACACGCATGTTGTGGAGGTAGAACTGGGCTGCCAGGACCCTTGCGTTGCCAAAGCCGGCCCGTTCCAGCACGAATCCGAAGCAAACGCCGATCAAAAGGGCGAGCAGATTGACGGTCGTTGGTGAAAACGTGAAAGGGAGCATGACGTTCAACCCGGTATTACTCGTTCCATACTTTCCGCAGCGGATACGCCAGGAGATAGGCCCCCGCGAAGACCATCATCATGAAAGCCCAACTGCCGACCGAGAGTACCGATCCGCCGGAGAGGGCCTGGCCCGACGTGCAGCCGCGGGCCAGCGCGGCGCCGAATCCCATCAGGCCGCCGCCGGCGAATGCCATCGCCCAGCGGCCGGGGTCGGTCAGATGCGGGCCTTTGTGGGTTTCCACCTTCACGCGACCCGCCAGGGTCCCCGAAATGAACCCGCCCAGGACCACCCCGAGCATCATCCAGATCATGTTGTGATCCAGCGGGTTCAAATCACCACCGGCGAGGTGGGCGAGATAGGGGTTCCGATCGGCGGCGGCCGGAGCAATGCGGTCTTCGACAAATGCCATCACACGGGCGCTCCCGCCGGAACCGCCCAGACCGCTGCCGGTGAGTGCGAAGGCGGAAAACAGCACGAGCCCGAGGGCAACGCCCGCGACGTAAGGATTCCAGTACGTGGGGGCTGTTCTCGTTTCGTTCATTTGCAGAGCTCCCGATGCGGGGCGGTGTGGAACGCGGCCGGTCGGTCGCTCCGGGCGGTCCGGGTCGCAACCGTCACGTCCTCGTATCCGAAGACCATGGCCTTCAGGTGCGACAAAGGTGTTTTGCCGGTCGTCGTCAGATATACGTGCATGACGACGAACGCCGCGAACAGCCACGCTCCCAGGGTGTGGACCATGGCGAGAACGGCCAACCCGCCGATCGACGCGACGGCATCCGGGGCCCGCTGTGCGCCCCAAATCAGAAGCCCCGTCACCATTTGAAGCGGCAGCAACACGTTGAGAATGGCCATGTACGTCACCTGTTGAAGTGGATTCAGCCGGTGTGCGGGCGTCTTTTCCAACGGATGCGGTTCACCCCGAAACATTCCCCCGACATAGTAGGCCGCATGGCGAACCGAGAGACTGACGAAGTCGTGGGGCTCGGGCAGGTACTGCCGAATCGTGCCCGTGGTGACATAGTAGAATAGCCCCAACAAGGCGTTTGCCACCAGCAGAAAGCCGAGCACGTTGTGGACCACTACGGCCGTAGAAAACACGGGCACACCGAACAGGTTCGGCCAGTGGATCAACACGCCGGTAAGCATCAGCATCAGGATTCCCGATGCCTGCGACCAGTGCCAGATCCGTTCGTAAACGGAGTAGAGTTGCCCGCGGTCGGTGCTCATGGCTTGCTGTCCTCAATTCTCTTTGAATACGGCGCGACGGCAGTCAAAGGCTGACGCCGGCGGGCGGAACGGATTCTTGCGAGCGAGTGCACGGCCACGCCGCTGATCACGCCGGCCAGAACGAGGCCGCCGAACCGGTTCACCCATCGCCAGCGGTCATGACCCAGGACGTAGAGCGACGCGTCGCGCGTGCTGGGAACATAGGCCCATCGGCCGCCCGGTGCAGGCCGCACTTTGCCATGTTCGGGCCGGCATGGATACAGAAGTTGTTGATGAGATTGCGTTTTCCGACTCGCATGATTTCGTCGCGGCCGGGGAGCTTGACTTTCTGCCCCGCCCATGTCCAATGGCTGGTCGCCATCACCTGCCGGGCCGCGCCCGGGTGGCATTCGAGACAGGCTCGGGTGACGGAAGAGCCATCGGCAAACGGGCCGGAGATGAGATGGGCATGATCGGCCGGGACCGGCCTGGCCGGCATTTTCGCCCACGGCGCTTCGGTAGTCTGGGCCGAAGGTCGGACGCGGGCATAGACGATCGACAGGACTGTCCCAAGAACAATCACTACAATGATCGAAGCGGCAAGGATTCCACGGCTCACAGTCAAGGCGCAATCTCCGGATAGTCTATCCCCGCATAAGGGACAAGGCTTTCGGATGTGGATGCGCAGCGAATGCCGTTGGTTACAGGCGCATTATTTGGAATACCACACGCCGCGGAGCCATGCGTGCTCGCGGAGTTTGAGCAGCACCGGCTGGGGGAGCGGGTCGAGGTCGGATACCCGCGCGTTCGCCTCGGCTTGCGTTACGTTCCGGATGCCGGGAATGACCGTGCTGACCGCCGGGTGGGAGAGGGCGAACTGGAGCGCGATCTGGGGCAGGGTGTACTCGCCGGCAGGCAAGAGTTTCGCAAGATCGGCCTCGATTCGCTCGACGCGATCGACGACGCGATCCATGCGGTCGCCGCCGAAGTAGGTGTTGCGGAAATCGTCGGGCGGAAAGCGATGTCCACGACGATACTTTCCGCTCAGTGCGCCCTCGTCCAAGGCGACGCGTACAATCACGGCGACGCCGTGCTCCGCGGCGGCGGGCAGCAACTCGGCGACGGGCTCCTGTTCGAAGATGTTGTAGATCACTTGAACCGCGTCGAGGTAGCCGCGGCGGATCAGATCGATCACGGAGTTCTGATCCTGTTCCGGCGTGGAGATGCCGATGTGCTTGATCTTGCCTTCCTGTTGAAACTTCTTGAGCGTGTCGAGCGGGCGAGGCGACTTGTTCCAGGCCCGCGTCCAGGTGTGCAACTGCAAGAGGTCGATGCAGTCGACGCCCAGCATTTTGCGACGCTCGTCCACGTTTTCGCGGAGGTAGCTTTCGGGGTAGCGGTCCAGGGCGCGGCAATAGGGCGACGGCGGCCAGGGACCGGGGGCGGGCGGGGTCTTGGTCGCCACGAAGAGGTTCTCCGGCCGCTCCTTCAAGACCCGGCCGATGATCTGCTCGCTGCGGCCGTTGCCGTAGAAGGCCGCCGTGTCGATGAAGTTCACGCCGAGATCGATTGCCCGGTGCAGCGCGGCGAGGGAATCCTCGTCGGACTGCGGTCCCCAACTGCCTCCGATCGCCCAGGCTCCAAAGCCGATCTCCGAAACGCGGAGGCCGGTTCTTCCAAAATCGCGGTATTTCAAGGGAGCAGCTCCTGTCTTGCTTTCTTTCGTTTAGGCGAGCAGCAGATAAGGATATACCCGCATATCAGCCCGGCTGCTCCGAAGCAGTCGGGCTGATGGCAATCGTGAGGGGATGCAATCATCTGTTACACGCCTTAGAGGATTTCCATCGTTACCTGCCGGCTGTTCTGGGCGGCGTCGAGGGGGATGCGGATCTCGATCCGTCCTTCTTCTGCGCTTGCACGTCCGTCCTTGCGGTACGGGTTGTGCGGCAGGGCCGGCCAGTGGATCGTGGCATCGTCGGGTAGATGGAAGCGAACGCCGCCGTGCGTCATCCAGCCGCCGATTTGCCGGGGCGCCAGTTCCAGCGAATCCTTGCCGAGAACGATCTTCGTGCCGGATGCCGTTTCTAAGGGCTGTCCGAGACGCGGGATAACCGTGAGATGCGCAGCGACCGGGCCGGCCGACTTCGCCGTGGACTCGATGCGGTACTCGAGGTTTCGGTCGTTCGCAATTCGCACCTCGACGCAACAGGTTTCCGATCCGTAGACCAGCTCCAGCTTGGGCTCCGGGTGCGCGGTGAGCTTCGCTTGCGACGGAACGTGGACCAGATGGCCTTTGGGAGTGAAGTCCGGGTTTTCGTCGCCGGGGGTGTGCTTCAACAGCGACGGGTCGCCGACGGTGAAGTTGCTCCAGGCCGGCTGGAGCTTGGTATTGCCTCCGCCAAGGATCAGGCCGGTCTTCTCGTGGTAGATGCCAACGAAGTTCTGGCGATCCTGGATCCAACGCGACTTGGAAATGGGCGCCGTATAGGCCGACAGGCAGACGAACCAGGGACCGCTGCGGATCACGGCGGCGCGATCGCTGCCGCCTTCGCGGAGCACGAAGGCGTCGTCGCCGGGGCTCTCGGCGATGGGGCCTTCCTCACCGTAGAGGATCAGGGAAGCCAGCAGGTCGGCTTCGAGCGCCCCTTTGTGGCAGGACCACTGACTGTTGAGATAGGCGCGACCGGGTGCCGTGAACGTGAATCCGACGTTGCCCAGGGCGACGTGGGCGTGATACGGATTGCGCTGGTCGACCGTTTCGACATTGTGGCCGTTGGGATAGGTGAAACAGCGATGGAACCGGGCGGCTTTTTCGAGGGCCGGCAGGACCCGCTGGTCGCCCGAGACCGCGTAGTAAGTGCCGATGGCGTCGACATAGACGAAGTCGTAGGCCACCACCGGCCCGATTCCTTCGGACCAGTAGCCGCCTTCGGCTTGTGTGCCGACGACCTTCTGCATGAAATCGGCAGCCTGGCGGCACCACTCGGGCCGGCCGAGTGTTTGGCCCGCGATGTACAGGCCCATTGCGTGGTGCGTGGGGATGTTGTGCACATGGCCGAGGCAGGACTTGCTGATCCCTGCGAAGCCGAGTGTGAGGGCGTCTTCCCAGGCTTTGCGGCGATCGGCGGGCATGTCGTCGCGGATCCGTGCGAACGCGCGGATCCACCGCGAATAGGTCCAGGGCATCCAGATGTCGCCCCAGGTGCTGCCGTCTTTCTTGCGAAAGACCCACATGCCGCGGTCGTCGGCGTCTTCGATCAGGGCGTCGCCCGCGGCGGTGATGACGTCGAGGAGTTTCTCGCTCTTGTACCACGGGTTCTGGGAATGGTTCGTTGCGTAGGCGACGGCCAGCGGGTACATCCGGTTCTGGTCGGTGCAGATCCAGATTCCGCTGCCGAAATGCCCTGTCTTGGAATCGAAGTCCTGGAGGATTTTCGGGACTTCGTCGGCCAGTTCGCGGATGCTCCTATCCTTGTAGACGAGATCTTCGCCGCGGGCGGCGGGGAGCATCGGTGCGAGAAGGAGCAGAGGGAGCAGCAGGGTGCGCATCGGTGAAATCCGTTCTTGGAGAGGCGGCTGTAAAGTGGGGTTCACTCGGGGCTATTGTGAGCCTGGTGAAAAAGGAGACAGGCACCGCAACTTCTTGTGCCTGTCGTCAAGTCAATCTACCACCGGTTGCAGAGCAGTCAATATGCCATCGGGTGCGTCGTTCATCGAGCGTCAAATGGGGAAGTTGTCCATGAGTCATTCCTACCGCTCCCGCCGATCTGCCGAGTCCGGTTCACTCCGGCCCGCCGCAATCGTGAGTTCCACCGTCGCTTCGGCCAACGCGCGCCGCACGGCCGCGAGGTCGCCCGGCTGCAGGCCGAACAGGTAGCGGAACCATCGGCCGTCGATCGATTCGAACCGCTCCCGGCGAACGTTCTTCGCGTGTTCCAGCGCCGCCTTGAGCCCGGGCGGTGCATCCGGCCCGGCGAGGCAGCGTTCGGCGGCCGCAATGGCCCGATCCAGCGCCTGCAGGTAGCGGACGTCGTCCACACCGTCGCGGAATGCTTCCCAGCGGAGCGTCGGGATGGGGTTGCCGAGCTCGTCGGGATAGGCAACGGCATGGCAGGGCTCGCTGTAGAGCCGCGCGTCCGGATAGTCCTGGTACGCCCACGGCGCTGTTCCCAGGTAGCCGCAAGCCGTGTTGTACAGGCCGGCCATCACCCGGTAGTACAGCGGGAAAGGTGGAGCGGTCGTCCAGTAGGAGACCGGATGGAAGCCTTTTTCCAAAACATATTGCACCTGATCGTTCCCGGGAGTGTCGAAGACCTTAAGGTTGTAGACGGGGTGGGTGACATAGTCGCGAAGCACGGCCTGCGCCTCGGTGCTGTTGATCGCCGTAAACATCGGCAGGCCGCGGTCAAGCCTTCGCCTGGCCTCCTTCAGGCAGCGCTGGATTTGCTCCGCACTTCGCGGTTCGTCGACGCCGTAGTAGAGAAGGCCGTCGAAGCCGAGCTCCTTTGCCTCAGCGATCTGCTTGTTCGCATTGCCCGGCGGCCAATGCATCAGGCACGGCGCCCTGGTCATGCCCGCCTCGGCCGCATAGGCAAGCGAGTCGAATCCCCCGTAAAGCGTCGTGCTGTTCAGACCGTGCCGGACCTGGTCCCGCAGTTCGGCAAGATAGCGCTCGCGACGGACGAAATTGGGCCGCTCGGGTTTCACCGGCTGTGACGGATAGTAGATCGAGTAGTACCCTTCGACAGGTTTCAGCTCCAGGTCCAGAACTTCCAACTCGACGGGAAGGTGTACCGGGGCAGCCAGGCCGGCGGCCGTGATCCGCAGCCGCCCGCGGTAGACGCCCGGCGCCGTCTTTTCGGGAATAGGAACGGTCACCCAGAACTGGCGACTTTCATGGGCGGGAAGGTCCACGACACACCGCGAGCCGCCGAATCCACCCTGGTTGCCCTTGGGCGGCAGTTCGGTCCGGGCGTCGCGCAGGAGCAGGTCGGGAAACTCGTCCACGTAGCGGCGCGTGGCCGGCATGGTCATTCCGCGGCTGCGCTGGTGCACGACGCGGAGATCGACGTCGCCGCTCTCGATCCTCGCTCCACCCGGGCCGCAAATGGCGTCGAGCTCGACGCGGAATTCCGCCAGGGCCTCGAGTGCTCGCACCGCAAACGTCCCAACCGCGTACTGCGTCGGCGATCCCCACAAGTGCACGGACTCGGTGAGACAATCCTCGCCGGGCAGCCAATCGTACCGGATTTCCGCATAGGGTGTCACACGCGCGCAGACGAACTGTTTCGGGCCGGCGGACTTTGCCAGGTGCGAGTCGTCCCGATATGTGCGGGCGTCGCGGAGGTCGGGGTTCTCCACGGGCGGAGGCAGATCGTCGTCGGCGGGATGGAAAGACTCGTCGAGCGACATCAGCACGGCATCGAGCATGCCGTTGCTCACGATCAGGTCGACGTGATGCCGTCCCCGGGTGACCTGGATCGCGCCGGCGTGGCGCCAGACATATCGCCCACCGCCGGGCCCGCCGCGTCCGCCCGCCACGGGCCGGTCGTCGACCGTGACCTCAACCGATCCATAACCGCCATATTTCCGCACCCACACCTGGTACTCGCCGACGGCGGGAAAATCGGCGACCCACGTGAGCTTGTGTGTACCGCCGCCGCAGGTCCAGGCCGAGCCTTCGCCGAGCGGCTTCGTGCCGCCGTAGGTCGCACCGTTTCGGAAGAACCCCCAGGCCGGCATCAGCCGGTCGCCTGTCGTCCAGATCGTCGTTGCCGCGGCGCCGGCCGCCAAGGCGGCGCTCCATGCGTGCAGCAGTAGGAGTAGTGAGGCGAGCCCGTGCACACGTAGACGCATAATATGACTCCTCAAATCCAGGTCTAAGGTGTAATCCGGGCTCCGGGACCCGATGGCGATTGCCGCCGGTTGTGGTGCCCAAGTCGGCGATTTCTCAGAACGGAGGCATTTTGGGCACCACGCGCTTTTGGGTGGGAAAGTGAACAGGGATGGAGGGAACGAGCCTTCGCGGGTGAGTCGCGTGTGTGGCCACCAAGTCTTCGATTTCTCCAATTCGAGGGTGTTTGGTGGCCATGCGATTCCGGGCGGCAAGGCCGCTGTCTATGGAACGACTCAGGAATAACTTCCTCGTTTGAACGTTGGGAACGGGAGCCAGTTTTTGGAACAGGAGAGAACAGAGGCCACTGAGGGGGAGAGCTCCGTTGTCTCTGTTGACTCCTGTTCAGTCCACCCACCCCCAAATACTCGACATGCCGTCCGGTGCATTCCTCCTTGGCCGTCAAATGGCGGGGTGAATGCCCGATTGTCATCAAAGAGCTGCGGAGCGGCAAACCACAAAGTCGGCTGCTGCCGGTCCGGGCGATATGTGTTCGCATGTCCATTTACCTGCCTCATTGTTGTCGATGCGGCGCAATGAGTCAATCGGGTTTTTCAGCCAAGCGGACGAAATGGCCCGGCAGGGGGAGGCAGCGAGAGGAGCTTTTCGCCGCGAAGTCTGTGCCGGCGGGGGGATGGGGCGGTTCGTGGTCGAGGACAACAAGAAGAGGGCAAGACGAGGGTTGGCAGCAATATGGGCGGCGGGAATAGGACGGCGCGGAGCACACGATGCCGCAAAAGGCGGCTGGTGACGTGTTGCAAGTTTCCGCGGCCGCCCTCGCGGGTGTAAGATACCTGTTAGGATGGATAAAGGTACTTCGAGACAAGGTGGAGAATCGCATGAACGCTGTCTTGCGAGCGGTCTACCGCAACGGGGTGTTTGTCCCGGAAACCGGATGCGCATTGCCGGAGAACTCGCAGGTCGAACTGATCGTTCAAGGCCCGATCGTCGTCCCGCCGAGCGTTGCGAACCCACAGGAGCGGGCGCGGATTCGCAAACGAGTCGTCGAGCGCATGCGGCAGAACCCCGTCCCGGCCGGTGCGCCACGCTTCAGTCGCGAGCAGCTCCATGACCGCCGTTGATACGAACATCCTGGTCTATGCGCATGACCCGTGTGATCCTGCCAAGCAGGCGATCGCCGGGGCTCTTGTGGAAAACCTTGACGACGGTGCGCTAATTGTGGCAAGTTGCCTGCGAGTTTCCGGCAGAGACGAGAGAGAAGCTGCGGGCCGCGCCGGCGCCCTTGAACCAACGCTTCGGCGAATGCGGCGTTCCGTATCCAGCCGCACCGCCAACCGAGGCGAACACTTGGGCCGGTTCAGCCGCGAGCACGCCCCGGCGATTTCGAGATGCTCGTGGTGGCGGAAAGACGCCGGTTCGTCCTTCATTCCCGCGGTGCCAGGGCCAGCGAGGTTTGGATCGAGTAATAACACGTGCAGCCGGAGCTGGCTTCGGGAATGAGGATCAGGCCGCCAGCCGGAAGGATGTTGATCCAGCAGCCGGGCCGGGTGACGCTGGTCAGCGCCATCGCCTCACCCGATCGGAAGTCGAACATCATCGGGTTCGAGAAGCGGCTGAAGCCGCAGCGGGCGGCGGCCGACAGGGTGCCGCACTTGTCGCTCTTCTGCCACTTCCATCCCTCGTGCGGTTCGCCGGTCCGCAGCTTCAGCGCGAAGCCCGTGTTGTAGATCACGTCGCCGACGATCGCCGAATGCTGCACCTGCTCGCCGTGCGGTCCTTGAAGGATGTGGTCGGGGATGGGACGCTGGGTCGATCTCCAGAGCCGCTCGCCCGACGCGGCGTCGAACGCGGACAGATCGTAGCGGACCAGGGGCTTGCCGTCTTCCGTCACGTTTTTGGAGCCCGTAATGACGAGGGTCTCGTCGGCATAGCTGAGGAAGACGACGTGCTGGAGGGCCTCGAGCTCGGCGGGGCGTTTCCAGAGGACCTTGCCGGTCGCCGCGTCGCGAGCGACCAGGCTCGCGCCCTTGCCCAGGAGCACGTCGAGCGGGACGCGGCCGTCGGCCACGTCGCGCGATGCGGGATTGGTGCTTTCCACGCAGTAGACCCGCCCGCCGCCGACGGCGATCGTCGGATTGGCGATCGCTCCGGACTCAGGCTGATAGGTCCAGCGGGGCGCGCCCGTGCGCGAGTCGAAGGCGAACAGAGCGTCGCTGGTCACGACCGGCTGGAAGTCGCGCCAGATCAGGGTCTGGGTGGGAATGTCCTGGATGCGGAAGGTCGCCCCCGGCTTGGTGGCGCTGCCGAAGAGGGTGTCGCCGACGGCGGCCACGTAGCCCCACTCGCTGTCTTGGCCGGCTGGAGCGACCGGCAGGGAGAATGTGTGCCGCCGCTCGCCCGTGGCCACGTCGAACGCCGCGCAGACGCCGCCGGCCGCGACGTAGAGAGTGTCGCCGGCCACGGCCATGCTGCCTGCATTCTTGAATGCCCCGAGGCGGATCGATTGAGGCAGGTCGTGTTCCCAGAGGATCGTGCCGTTGTAAGCGTCGACGGCGACGAGGTAGTTGTCGCCGGAGATGAACATGCGGCCGTCCGAGTAGAGCGGGGCGACGTTTTTCTCATGGCGGTCGACCATCTTGCGGGGACCGGGCCGGCCGAACCATTGAATATCGACCGGGCCGGGATTCAGAGCGTCTTGGCTGCACGCGGTGTTGCCGCTGTCGGCGTGGAAGTGGGTCCACTGGCCGGCGCCGGGCAGGGGTCCGCGATGGGCGGTCAGCACGTGCTCTCCGGTCGGGAGCCGTTCGACCTTCACACCCGGCAGCGAGTCGGCGGCCCACCGCTGCAGGTCTTGAGCGTCGGCCCGGTCGGCGGATTGAACCACGACGGCCGCGCCGCCGCTGGGACGCAGAAGCCGCTGAACTTCCGCTGCCGGAGTCGGCGCCACGTGCGAGTCGGTCGTCTGGTCGCAAACGATCAGGTTGGCGAACCGCTTCTGGTAGGGCAGCGCGTCGAGGGAAACGTGGTGGATGACGGCGCGGTTTCCGTACAAGCCGGCGCTGCGGAGGCGTGCTCGCGCTTCGGTCGCCTTGGCTGCATCGGGCTCGACGCCGATCACGCGGAACTGCGACTGCCGGGCGATTTCGCCCACCAGTTCACCGGCGCCGGCTCCCAACACGAGGCAATAGCCTTTCGTAGCCTCGGCCGCCGCGAGAGCCGTCTGCGCGATGCGTTGCGACCGGAGGTCTCGCTTGCCGGGCCTCGACGGCGCAGGCTTCTTCTCCGAATCCGCGGCGACAACGTTAGCCGGACGTGGTGCCGCCGCGGGCTTGAAGCAGTGGATCGCCCCCTGGTCGGTTCCGACCAGGAGACACCCATCGCTTACGGCCAGGGAATAGGCTTTGCCGGCAACCGGAGCGGTCCAGTGTTGTTTTCCCTCGGCGAGATCGTAGGCGGCAACCTGACCGTCGCCTCCGGCCACAAGGACGTCGCCGGCGAGTATCAGCTCGAAAGGAGTCGTGCAGGCGACCTCCCACTTGAGCCACTGGCGGCGGTCGCCTCCGAGTTCGGCGATCTGTTTTTCCTCCGCGGGAGTCTTTTTTTTCTTCTGCTGGAGGCGGGTCAGCTCGATGTAATGGCTCCGGTCGAGCGCACAGAGCCGATCGGAATCGAGGATGTAGGCGATCGGGCCACGGACGATCACGCGGCTGCCGAAGGAGGTGACGACGGCTTCGCGCGATTGCGCGTCGGTGATCTGAATGCCGCCTTTCTCACCGGCAGCGTGTAAGAGTTGGTCGCCCACGAGGACGGCGAAGCAGCCGCCGCCTTCGGGAGTGCCCGAGCGTTGCTGCCCGATGCCGGGAAACGGAGCGATCTGCTCTCCGTCGGAGCGGCGGTAGATGTGTGGCGGGGTTCGGCCGGTGGGGACGAACAGTTTTTGGGGCGATGCGACAAGGTATCCCTGGGCCGAGATGTCGACCTGCTCCTTCCAGACCTCTTCGCCGGTTTCGGCATCCAGCGCACAGGTAGGCGCCCTGCGAAGGAAACAGCCCGGCGCAGACGTAGACCGTGCCGGCGTCGACGACCAGCCCGCACCGGACGGGCCAGAGCGATATGAGGCGGCCGTTGCCCGGCAGGCGGCGGTCTTGGGGGCCGACGCGATGTTTCCAGAGGAGTCGAGCGTCGGCGGCGTCCAGACAGTAGACGTAGCCGTCGTCGGAGCCGGCATAGACTTTGCCGCCGGCGACCGCCGGGGCCAGCCGCACGGGCCCCTCGGTCGTGAAGGTCCACTCGATCCCGCCCGTCGCTGCGTCGAGGCAAGTGACCGAGTCGTCGGCCGAGGAGCCGTAATAGATTCGATCCTTGTGGGCCACCACGTGCAGTGCACGGTCGAAGACCACGGTCGGCCCCAGCGGCACTTTGCGGTAGACGTCGACGCGGGCGGGCCCTTCCGGCCAGGCGGGCTGCGGCGGCAACTCGGCCCGGTGCGTCCAATGCTCGACCAGCGGCAATTCGATCCGCTCGGCGGTCATGCCGCTCCGCTGATTGTCGCCCCGGTAGGTAGGCCAGTCGGCCTGGGCGGGACGGAGCTGGAGCGTGCCCGCAGTCAGAATGGCAAGGAGAGTGACCGTCGACTCGACACTTGTGAGATTGCTCATTGTTGCTTCTCCGTGGTCCTGTCGGTTTCGGGCGCTGTCTTGCCCCCGTAGGGCGAATGGTCGCGCCACCATCGCAGCCACTGCGCCGTGATGGCCCCCGCGATGTCCTTTTTGGCCTCGTTCTCCTCGATGGTCGCTCCCCAATAGAAGCTGATCCAGCCGTCGACGTGCTTGCGCGAGGCGTCGATGAAGGCGGCGGTTTCCTCGATCCCAGCCTGAAGAGGAAAGATCTCCTCGATGACCAGCGGTTTGCCCACTTCGTACACCGCCAGGGCGTCGAGCGTCTCTGCCAGCTTGCCTTTCTTCGGATAGAAATGCACGCTGACGAAATCGAGCGGCTCGCCCACCTCCGGCGCATAGAAGATCGGCTTGGCCCCTTTGAAGACCTGTGCCCAAGGGATCACTCCGACGGTGATCATGTGCCGTTGGTCGATCTCGCGAATCGCGCTGGTGAGCTTCTTGACCCAATCCCGCGCCATTTCGTTGCGGGTTTGGCCGGCCAGGTCCAACGCGATCCGCTGGACGAAGTACTTATCGCCGAGCGGGCCGGCCAGCCACTCGGTTTCCTTTTTTGCGCCCGGCAAGACGGGCTCGTTCATCAGGTCGTAGCAGAAGATGGCGGGGCTGTGCTTGCAGACTTCGGCCACCGCCCGCCAGAATCTTGCCTGGACTTCCCACCGCGCGGCGGTGTCGAGGGCATCGTACCAGGCGGGCACGTCGGGCTTGTGATAACAGCCCAGCCCGGTCACATCCAGATAGAGGCCGGTGCGTTCCGCGAGCCGCACCAATTCACGGAGCTTTGCGAGATTGGCGGCGTTGGGTTTTTCCGCGGTGTCCATGAATCTGGGCAGTTGCAGGTGGACGCGGACCGCGTTGCACCCCAGCGCCTTGATCTCGGCAAAATCCGCCTCGACCTCAGCCCACTCCGTGTGCCAGTAGTCCTCGATCAACCGGCCGCGGTCGTCGTGATCGTAGTTGACGCCCCACATGACGATCCGCCGGCCGCCGGCCGCCTCGACGAAATGCGTCTTGTCGTCGCTGACGCGGAGCCACTGGAGCTCCTGCGCCTGCGTCGCAGCCGGCGGCGCCTCGCCCTGCTCCGCCGCTTTCGCGCCCATCGCGATTGCCACCAGGGCCACACCTTGTATCAACCTGGTCGTTGTTGTCATCGTAACGGCCCGCAGGGATGCGATTGTAGTTGCCAAACATCGCCCCACCGACGCGGGGTCGGCGGTGGCGTTTAAGTTTGAGGTCTTTCGTTCATTTCGACATTCTGACGAAAACGTACGGCGGCGGCAAGGCGCGGCGGAAGCCATTCCTCGACCGAAGAAGCTCAAAGGGATGAGGGCCGTCTTCTGCTACTTTCTGAACAGAGGCTCGACCATCTAATCGGCTTGCGGTCGCGCACGGCGTACATGAAGTCCGCATCCAGCGACCCGGCAGCCAGCAAGGGGCCGTAAGAAAACAAGTCATACACTTTGACGTAAGGTGGATTTTAATCCGCCCCGAAAACTAGGGGTGGATTGAAATCCACCCTACGCCGTAGACGACATGCTGCCGTAAGGCCGTGTTGAAGTAAAAAGTATTCCCGGAAGCACGCTCTTTGGATCCTCGCAACGGGCCGGGGGCTTGGCTGGTCAGGGCCACTTGACGACCGCGTCGTTTTCGGACAACTCTCTCTGCAGGCGAGCCGTATCCACCTCGGCGAAGGACCGGTTCTCAGCCACGGCTTGTCGCGCCGCCTGACCCGCGGCCTCGCCCATGGCCATGCACGGGGCCATGACCCGCAAGGGTCCGAGCACCGGCCGCTCGACGCTCAACGCGCGTCCCGGACAGATCAGATTCGTGATGCCTCGCGGCACAAGGCTGCGGTAGGGAATCGGCACAACCGGCGGCTTGCGCCCGTGGCTGGGATTGTCGCTGGGGCGTTTCGGGTCGGGAAGGTCCCATCCGTAAGCCGAGAATCCGATGACGTCGTCAAACACCTTGCCCTGCGCCACGGCCTCGAGGGTCAGCGTGCCGACGCCGCGGATGCGGCGAGTCTCGCGCACGCCCAAGAGCGGCGCCACGCTTTTCAGCCGGGCTTGAGCGAAACCGGGAAAGTGCTTTCGCATCAGTGCGAAAAGCGATTGCACCTCCGTCCGGCCGCGGATCATCCCTTCGCTGACCGACGCTCCGTCGACGCCGTTGACGCCAACCAGGCGGATGGTGTTGATCATCAGGGTGCCTTTCTCCTCGAGTTGGACGCTGATGAAGATCTCGTTGGGAAACGTCCACTCGCCGGCTTCGCGCAGGGCTGCGATTTGTTGCCTGAAACGCGGCGAGTCGTCCCGCTCGATCGCCGCCGCCAGGGCGTCCTGGTCCACGTGGCTGACGTGGAAGATCAACGAGGCGGGCGTCATGAGCCCGTCCTCCTCACGGCCTTGGACCACGTCGCAACCGCTGCGCGCGGCCACGTCGGCATCGCCGGTCGCGTCCACCACGGCCCGGGCCCGGACGGCCGTCATCCCGCTCTTGTTGAACAGCAGCAAGTGGGTGATCCGGCCCGCTTCGACCGTGGCATCCACAAAGTGGGTCAACAGCCGCAGTTCGACGCCCGCTTCGGACATCCGCTCGTCGAGGTAGGCCGCCATCCGGTAGGGATCGAAAGGAATGCCGGCGAGCAACTGGCCACCGTACCAGCCGTGCGGCTGATACTTCGCGCCGGCAGGCTTGGGAATCAAGGCAATGCCCCGCTCGGCCGCGCCTTCGACCAGGCTGCGGAAGATGCCGCCGACCACCCACTTCTTGCAGTCGCTGGTACGTCCGCCCAGCCAATGCGAGACGAGGGCCGAAATCCCGGTGCCGCCAAGCTGTCCCTGGCCCTCGACGAGCAGAACGGTCAGCCCGGCCCGCCGCGCGGCCAGCGCTGCGGCGACGCCCGAAGGCCCGCCACCGCACACCACCACGTCATACGTGCCGACGACAGGTGCGTCGCAGCAATAGTTCAGACGCTCCGGCCGCGGCTCCCCGGCCGACGCGCCGACGGCGGCCGTCGCTCCCGCGGCGGCGGCTCCCATGAAACGGCGTCGCGTGATCGCGTGGCGGTTTCGCGGATTCATGTGCCGCTTTCCTCCAGACAATGGGGGTTTCATTTTGTTGGTGACGGCTTCTGCACGGCCTCCGAGCCGGTCAGCCACGAGAGGTTGAATCGGGCCAGGCGCACATAGCGATCGTCGCACATGCGGGTGACGATATCGGCCTCATAAAGGCAGAGGATCGTGCCGTCGGCCAGCACCGCGAGGTCGCAGTAGCCGGAGGGGCCCGGCTCGAGGATTCTCGACACGGGCCAGGTCCGGCCGTCGTCGCGGCTCAGCTTGACCGTCAGCCGCTTGCGGTCGTGGGCCAAGTTGCCGCCGGGACGGATCAATTCGTTTTCCAGGTTGCTGGGATTGGCGAAAAGAATGCGGCCGGGCCGGCCGTTTTCCGGCCAGGAGTGTCGGATCAGGCCGGCCATGCAGACCGGCTCGAGCAACTCCGGGTCCCACCGGTGCCCGGCCCAACCGGAGACGCCATCGCGGCTGATCGCTACCAGGCGGCGGCGCCGCTGCGACTCGCTGCGCATGTTGAACATCACGCTGCCGTCGGCCAGTTCCACGGCGATGGTCTCGCTGGGGTTGACCACGGTCGCGCCGTCCACCACGTCGCCGTGGCGGCAGACGATCCCGCCACGCCGCCACGTCTTCCCGCGGTCGTCGCTGCAGATCAGACTGGCGATCGAGGGCCGGTGGCCGCGGTGCTTGCCTTTTCCGAATTCCTTCCCGCTGCCGTCGGAGAGCCAGACCGGTATGATCATGCGGCCGCTCTGCAATTGCGTGCCATGGCCGGGCCCGGTGGCGCAGACCCGCCAGGGGTAATCCGATTTGAACTCTTCGAAGGCGCCGGTGATCTCGGCGGGCTTGCTCCAGGTTGCACCGTCGTCGTCACTGTGCATCGTGAACACACGGGCGTAGTCATGACAGAACACGGCGACCACGCGTCCGCTGTCCCGGTCCGGGATCATCACGAAGTTGCTCACCGGCCCGTCACCGTAGGTCGTGTGGTCGACCCGTTTGACGATCGGCCCGAAAGTCCGGCCGCCGTCGGTGCTGCGGCGCATCAGGACATCGTTGTAGTCGTAGTCGCCGCCGCGCCCGGGGCGGGCCTCGGTGGTGACGAGCACGACATTGGTTCTGGTGACGGCAATGCCGGGAATCCGGCATGTCCAGTATCCGCCGGTGCGGGCTTCGAACAGATTCTGCTTCTCGAGGAAGGGCTCAGCGGGCTCCGTCGCGTGCAGGTCGACGCGAACCGAAAGACCTATCGCCATCGCGACCGTCAACAACAACAGAGGTTGGGTGAGGTGTCGTGTCATGGGATCTCTCCGAGTTGAATGTCGAAGTCTCCGGTGGCGGGGGCCGGCCGCTGCCACGCTCTTGACGTCCCCTGCAATCGCCGCTTCGTGCGGTCCTTGCAGGAATGTGGCGCAAGAGATCTGCCATAAACCTCCCGCGAGAGCAGCATTTGCTCAGGATCGGGATGGCCTTCGCGACGCGCGTGGGACGGGGATTGTCCGAGGCTTGTTCAGACCTCGACCCACTGTCCGGGAATCGGCACCGGGTACCGCCCGTCGGCACCGGGCAAGACCGGCGGGGGGCTGTCTTCGGTCATCGTGTCGATGTTCGGGCAAAGCTCGAAGTTCGACTGCAGCATCTCGTCCCAGGTGACGACCCGGCCCATGTGCATGGCGGCCCGGCCCATCAGTCCCGTAAGGTTCGAATAGGCGGCCCGCCGTGCCTCGTTCTGCGGCAGATCCCGGCGAATGGAATTCAGCAGCACATTCCACTCGGCCTGCCAGCAGGTGTAGTTCTCCTTGGGCGCCCGCCAGACGATGTCGTCGCGCTTCCTGCGAGCCTCTTCGGTATAATCGTATTGCCCGGTCGTGCGGTTGTACTTGGCCGTGACCTTGACCGGAGCGCAACGCTGATCCTTGTAGATATGGCACGATCCCGAATGGACCGTCCCGGAGAACTGGGCGGCCCGCTTCGTGCCATGGACGAAGGTGGCGAATTCCGTGTAGCAGTTGGGAATATAGCGGACCACGTCGTAAGCCTTCGCGCCGTCGGCAAAGGTGTATTCCACGGAGAAGGAGTCCAGGCCCTGGCCGGCGTCCTTGCTGTTGGCGGCCCGACCGCAGATGCCGTGCGCGGTGACCGGATAGTTGTCGTCTTTCAGCCAGCAGATCTCGTCGATCTGGTGAATGTCCATTTCCGCCCAGAGACCGCCGGATACCCAGAGGATGTGCGTCCGGTTGCGGATTTGCCAGAGGAGTTCCTTCAGGTCGGGCGGACGCCCGGGCGACATGCCTCCGCACGGCTCCATGCGGTAGGCGCGAATGAACTGGACGGGGCCCAACTCGCCGTCGTGGATCCGCTTCATCAGTTCCTGCCGGTTCACCGAGTGGCGGCACATCAGGCCCGCGGCGATCTTCAGATTCTTCTTCGTCGCCTCCTCGCCGGCCTTGACGACTCGCCGCACGCCGACCGGGTCGACCGCGAACGACTTCTCCATGAACACATTGACGCCCTTGGAGACCGCGTAGTCGAGATGGACCGGGCGGAACGCCGGATAGGTGGTCAGCATGGCGATATCGATGCCGGGCCGCAGGCAGTCGATCGCCTTCTTAAAGGAGTCGAATCCCACGAAGCGGCGCTCCGGCGGCACGTCGACCTTGTCGGGGTGCTGTTGCGAGAGCACCTTGTGCGATCCTTCCAGACGCTGCTCGAAGATGTCGGCCATGGCGACCAGTTTGCAGGGGCCGTTGGGCGAGTCGAAGGCGTTGACCACCGCGCCGCTGCCGCGGCTGCCGCTGCCGATCAAGGCCAGGCGAATCGTGTTGTCCTCGCCGGCGTGGACGTGCGGAATCGCCACCCCGGCCAGGGCGACCCCGGCCGTCAACGTGCCACACTGCTTCAAGAATGCCCGGCGCGAATTTGCGCCCGCCGGCTCGTGCGACAATCTCTTTTCTCGCTTCATGGCTGTTTCGCCTTCGTTGGGGAGTCTTGAACCGCGGTTTCCCGTGTCGACCGCTGGGATACTCTCCCGCGGCCATTCACGTATCTTAGCGAGGCGGCTCACGAAGATCAATTCGGCGAGCCCATCCCGGGCTCGGCCACGGCAGGTAGTCCGGCCTGGTGCTCGATTCACCTTCTCCATTCCGACAACCTGCGGAAAAGTGAGGGGTGACCCCGAAGTTTGCGTCCAGCAGGCTCGTGTGCATGCTCGCCCGCTTTGCGACGCTGAACCCGTTTGCTATAGTAATGGCGGCAACCATGCGCCGAATCGGCAAACCTGCTCGCAAGACTGCGGAGATCTACCATGCGACGAGCACTCTCGATCCTTGTCCTGTTGGTACTTGCCTCGTTTTCCTTCTCGGCCGAGATCCCCGAGGATTTTGAGCCTTTGGTCTTCGAAGCGGAGGACCACACCGGCCCCGAGCAGGCCTACCAGAAAGACAAAACGAGCACCAATCTCTGGAATCTGTGGAGCACCGACTCGGATGCGGACAAGAAGTGGTCCGGCGGCGTGGTGTTCCAGTCGCCACCGGTCCGCGAGGACCGCGCCGCGCCCGAGGAGGGCGCGCCGCCGCTGCACACTCACCTTGCCGGGATTCCCGAAGGGCGTTATGAGGTGGAAATCAAAATCGGCCGCGCCTTGGCGGTTTCTCGCGACGGCAAGACCTGGGAGAAGAAGGAAAGCGGTGTTGCGAGCCTCGGCGTTGTCGACGTCGTCGACGGCACGTTCGATCTGTGGGTGGACGACCGCTACGCCTATGCCCCCGGGCCGGGCAGTGCGTATTACGACTGCCTGACGTTCCGGCCGGTGCCTCCCCGCGTTGAAAAGCCCAAGGTGCAGGGCTTTGCCGGAAACCGGGTGACCGAATTGATGGATCGCGGCTTGGTTGCCGTCCCCTGCGGCCAGGGCCGAGTCTACGTGGGTTGGCGACTGCTGGCGTCCGATCCGCCGAAGGCCGCGTTCAATCTCTACCGCTCCACCGGCGGCAAGATGGTCCGGCTCAACGATCATCCCCTGACCGCAACGACGGACTTCGTCGACACGACGGCGCCCGCCGAGACGCAGTGTACCTACACGGTTCGAGTGGTGACTCCCAACGGCGAGCAACCGGTCTCTCCATCCGCCGTCGCGACGGCTTCGCCGGAGGCCCGGAATTACCTGGCCATAGAACTTGATCCCGGCGTTACGGTGCAGAAGGTTGGGATCGGCGACCTCGACGGCGACGGCCGATACGATTACGTGATCAAACAGCCCCAGGACAACATCGACCCGGCGCTGCCGTGGTGGACTCCCAGCCCCGACACCTACAAGCTCGAGGCGTACACGCTCGGCGGTCGTCGCCTCTGGCGAAACGATCTTGGTTGGGCGATCGAGCGCGGCATCTGGTACTCTCCGATGATCACGTTCGATTTCGATGGGGACGGCAAGGCCGAGGTCGCCGCGAAGACGGGCGAGGGAGATCCGCGGGGAGAGGACGGACGCGTGGAGACGGGCCCCGAGTGGGTCACCATTTTCGACGGCGCCACGGGCCGCGAACTGGCCCGCGACGACTGGCCGTCGCGCAAGACACGCGGCGAGAAATACAACTACAATCTCGCCAGCCGCAACCAGATGTGCGTTGCCTATCTCGACGGCAAGACTCCCTGCCTTATCGTCAACCGCGGAACCTACACCACGATCCGGCTGGTTGCCTATCAGTTCCACACCGGCCGACTCGAGAAGCTGTGGTCCTGGGACAGCCGCGAGGAAACGGGCCGCGGCCGATACAACTCCCAGGGAGCCCATATCATGCACGCCGCCGACGTCGACGGCGATGGCCGCGACGAGGTGATTTACGGCTCCGCGGTCGTCGACGACAACGGCAATGGCCTTTGGACCACCGGTTTCGGCCATCCCGATTTCTGTTTCGTCGGCGATATCGATCCCGAACGCCCGGGGTTGGAAATCTTCTACGGCATCGAGCCGCGGCGCGAGGATGCCGGGCTTTGCCTGGCCGATGCGGCGACGGGCGAAATCCTTTGGAAGCTCGCGGAGCCTACCAATCACGTGGGCACCGACGGCATGTGCGCCGACATCGACCCCCGCTATCCCGGCTCCGAATGCCATGCCGCCGATCTGGACCGCGAGCGCCACTTCGCCCGGGCATGGCTGTTCAGCGCCCGGGGCGAGTTGTTGTCGAAGGAACGCCAAGGCCGCATGTCGCAGCCCGTCTTCTGGGATTCCGATCCACAGCGCGAGCTGCTCCGAGGGTCGTCCGTTTGCGACTTCCAGGGCGAAAACCATCCCGGCAAGATCGAGGGCCGGCTGGTGGCCATTGCCGACGTGCTGGGCGACTGGCGCGAGGAGATTATCACGAGCCTTCCCGGCGAATTGCGGATTTACACCACCACGATCCCGGCTGCGGACCGCCGCGTGGCCCTCATGCAAGACCCGATCTACCGGATCGACGTTGCCGTCGCGGCCATGGGCTACTACGCCGCACCGATGTTGAGCTATGACATGGCGACAACCTCGGCCGCTCAGCAGGCAAACCGCGTCGAGCCCAGCCAGTCGCGCTCCAGCCAGCCATAGAGCGACCGCGAGGGCATCTCGCTGATCTGCTTCAGTCGCTGCCGCGCCTGGTCGGTGATCGGTGTCCACGAGGCCGCAAGGTTTTCGCGGACATGTTCCTCGCTGTGCATCCCGAAGATGCAACAGTCGACGGCCGGATTTTCCAGCACCCAGGCGATCATGTCGCGAGGGATCCCCGTATCGCGGGCTTCCAAGTTTGCGTCCTTGAGCAGTTCGCCCCGAGCGAGGGCCTTGATGATCACCACGCCCATCCCCAGCTTCTTGGCCTCGGGAAGGAGTTCCTCGGCCGCGCGGTGCCGGATGTTGTAGGGCATCGAGCAGATCTCGAAATCGCGACCGAACTTTGCGAATGCCTTGCGGAACCCGTCGGGCGTGAAGTGGCAGCCGAAGCCCGCGTAGCGGATCTTGCCCTGTTTCTTAAGCCTGGCAATGGCTTCCAACGAATACGACATATCCCAATAGCCCGTGTCGGGCGTGTCGTTCTCGCTGTTGGTGAGCATGAGGATGTCGAACCGATCCGTTTGCCAGAGCTTCAGCCGCTCGTCGACCCAGCGATAGATGATTTCGATGTCGGCAGGCACTCCCTTCATTTTGTGGCAGAGCCTGGCGCTGACAATGATCTGATCGCGCTTCTTGAGCCGCTTGATCACCTCGCCGGGCACCGAGTGCTCTTCGAGAGGCGTGCAGGAGTCGAAGAAGTTGATGCCCAGATCCAGGGCCCGGCCGATCATCCGCTCGGCTTCCTCGAGCGTTACCTGGCGGAGTCCGCCCCGACCATCGGGCACGCGCTTGAAATTCCAACTATGCCCGCCGAAACCGACTTCGGAAACGCATAAGCCGGTACGCCCGAGTGTGCGGTAGCCGACGCGCTGGCCGGGTTCCGCGCTTGCCGAATGAGGACCCAGCGTGGCCGCACACGAAGCGGCCATCCCGCCGACCGTACCTTGGGCGGTCCGAAGGATGAAGTCGCGCCGAGTGGAGCCGATCGGGTCGTTTTGCCGCACCGGTTTTCCAGCCATCTTGGTCGTCCTCGTAATGGGATCTTGCTTCCTGGACGGCAATATGCGAGCCGTTCCAAGCATGGTAACCGTTCCCGGGGCGGAAGAAGAGGGGGACAGGTCCATGTTTTCGGCCGAAGTCTTTGATGCCAGAATACTCGAAATGGCCGAAAAATGGACCGGTCCCCGGCCGTGGGCGTGAACGGTTACTCTCATCGTGACGCTGAAAAGCAGAACGCCCCGAATGGCATTAAGATAGTCGTAAGTCATTGTGCAGCCATCTCTTTCTTCAGCACCGCTCGGGGCTGGTTCATCAGCGGGTACTGCTTGGGCCGGCGCTTGCGAACCCTTGGCTCGTAGCGGTAGGGACGGTAGGGATTGACAACCAGCTTCGGCAGTTCGTCTCCGGGCTTCGCATTGCGCAGCCATCGCAAGGCGTCGATGAAGCTGATGCGGTCTACGTCGACTTCTTGGCGGCGAGCGGCTTCGAGCATCACCAGGCGGACGAGGTTGTAGACCAGCAAGAAGACGGCTAGTTCTTTCAGCACGCCGTCCACCGTCTCGCACTTGAGCACGTCCATCTTCATGGTCGTTTTGAGATGAGCAAAGGCGGTTTCAATGGTCCATCTGCGGTGATACACCCTCGCCAATTCGTCGGCCGAGTAGATGTCCGCATCCGTCAGCGTGGTCACCAGCGTGATCTCTTTGGTTCGGAACCCTTTGCAGTCGATCCGATAACGCAACTCACGCACCATGAGACTGGCGGGAAGCGAGGCATATTGTTCCGCCGGCATCCACTTGGGACAATCGACAGGCTTGAACCATTCGACCAACTGATCTTGAAAACCGAACGCCTTGATCCAACGCGAACGCGGCAATCCCTTTTTGCTTCGACTGGCACCTTCTCCTGGAACCACGTGCGGTCTTCCCGGAGTGAAATCCACAATCTGCCGCTGATGGATTCGGAACAACGCCTGCACGCCGCCCCGTAAAAGCAGGGCCAAATGAGGAAACGAGCAGAATCCGCGGTCGCCGGCGAGCACGTCGCCTTCTCGGAGTTCGGGATGAAGCTCGATCGCTCCGGACATGTCATGGGTTCGCAACGGCGAACTCAACACCTTGGTGATCATGCCCGTCCCGGCATGCATCAACGCCAAAAAATGGGCTACGGGAAAGCCGCATCCTTCCGCCTGTCCTCCCGGTTGACCGAACGCCCGTTGCAGACAAGGCTTGTCCGGCATGGAGAAGCCGGAACCGTCAACATAGAACAGACGATGGCCGAGCCAGCACCCCGTCTCAGATATCTCTTCCTTCATGCGCCCCGCTGTACGTTGGAGGAGCCGTTGAAATACGGAAAGAGGTATTCGCATTCTTGCTTGGCAATAGGCCGCCCCGGTAAAGGCCATCTGCGCCACATGACGCATGTCCGTGCAAGCCGTGTTGCCGTGAAGGATCTGCAACAGGAAGACTCGGATGGTCATCAGAGGAGTCAGGAGACGCTTCCTCCAGGTCATGCCCTCTTCCTGGCAAATCTGCTCGACTGCCTTATCCTCCAGTTGGTGGGTCCATTGGTGCTTGAATTGACGCACGACTTCGGCGATATTGTGTACCATTGAGTGGCCTCCGGTGAGTTGGAAACGGGTTTGAGCTCCCTAATCCATACTCGCCGGAGGTCTTCTTCCTGTACAGATTTGCTAGCAGTGCTAGCAGCAACGGTACTTCTGTTCTCCCAAGGCTTTACGTTTTCTTAATGCCATTCCAGAACGCCCCCCTTTCACTTCCCTTGAAAGCGGAAAAACGTATTGGCAACAGGGCGGTGATTTGCCCGGGATGGACCCACATCCTGCCCCCTCTTGCCCGGTTCGCCGGCGGTCTGCTATACTGAGGAGCTGCGCTGGGTGCGGAAGGTGCGGCCTTCAGCGGCGCGAGTGGGAACGGTGGTATTTTGGACCAACTCTGCCAATCCGGAGAACTGCGTGGGAACGAAGAAATCAGGTAAAGGGCGACGGAAATTGGGCCGCAAGAAGCGCCGCATGCGGTCCAAGATTCGACACCGCAAATAACTCACTTCTGCTGCCGGGTCATGGGGGGGTTCTGCGGCTCCTTCCGAGTCCCCCGTCCGGTTTCTCGAATTGTGTTTGCCCGCTGTGGGCGTGTGCGCTGATGGTGCGCTGAAGTCCGCCGTGCGACCAGTGACACTCGGCGACACGCAGTCCCGCAAGCGTTGCGGCTGCCAGTTCGAGGGCTGCTTGTGTCTCCGCGACCTTTCTGAAGCTGCCGTGCAAACTGGCCACGTCGCGGAGTGTGCCGTCGCGGTAACCGTTCATGCCCACGGCCGGGGAGTGGTCCATTTTTCGGTCAGTTCGGGCGTTTTGTCGCGGAACACGTTAGCCGAAAACATGGACCTGCCCCCCCTCTCTTCCGCCCCGTGAACGGTTACCCGTCGCGTGCCGCCTCACCAACTCCGCCGCTGAGTACCGTTTCGACGGTTGTCTGGACGTTGTAGCCGTCGATCCACAGTGCTGAAAAAGGTAGTGGGCCGTGTCGGCGACCGAAGACGCGGCGGCACTGCCGAACACGCCAACTGGCCGAAAAATGGACCAGTCCCCGACCGTGCGCGCGAACGGTTACCTCGGAAGCAAAGCGGGCGGATTGCGTGCGGCTTCGGTGCACGCAGGGGGGTGCGGCTGACACGGAAAAGGACCCTCGACGTCGCGTGACGCGATCGTTTGCGTGAGGGTGCGAACGGGAATATCATCGAAGCAGCGCGGCGGGATGGAGAGATGGCCGTTCGTGCCGGTCCGGGGCGGGATAGGATCGACGCCCCGTGGCCATTCGCCCGTTCGGGAGGCGACAACGGGAACTCTCATGGCAGCAAAACCGAAAGCCGACATCGGGCAGCCTGGCAGCCGAGTTCGAGAACCCGCAGAATCGGCCGGCGTTGATGGTGAGGCCCGGGAGGGAAGGGGCTCGGGAAGCCGATTCCGCCGGCGGGAACCGAAGGACTGCGGACCGCGGTGGGTGCCGGTCGCCCAAATGGCCGCCGTGCTCGGGTTGTTCTACACGTACGTGCTGCTGCGGATTCATCCGGCGCTGTTCTTTTACCAGGACCCGGTGGTGTTCGTGCTCGACTCGCGCCGGTTTGCGGGTTTCATGGAGCGGCCGGGCGGCCCGGTCGAGTATGTGTCGGCTTTTCTGTCGGCTCTGTTCGTATATGGTTGGCTCGGGGCCCTGGTGATGACAGGATTGGCCGCACTGATCTGCCTGGCAGCCCGCCGATTCCTGGCAGCGGTCGCGGGAGAGGGGACCACCGGACTGTTCCTGGCGCCGGCCGTGCTGATCGTCCTCTTGCTCGGCCAATACAGTCATCCGGTGCGTCTTTGCGTCGGGCTGGCTCTCGTTCTGGGATTCGCCAACGCGTACGTATGGATCGGAGATCGCTCGTCGGCAACCCGGCTTCTCGCCTTTGGGGCGGTCTCTCCGCTGGTCTATTTCTTGGCGGCGGGATTCTACGTGGTTTTCGCATGCCTGTGTGCGGTTTTCGAGGTGGGTGTCAAGCGAAATCGGCCGCTCGGTCTGCTGTGTCTGCTGGCGGCGGAGGCTCTCCCGGTGGCCGTGGGTATGTGGCTCATGGGCATGAATATCCAAGAGGCCTTTGGAGGACTCTGGCTGCCCGCCGCACGGGACTGGCTGGCAGTGCCTCGGTCCAAGCTGACGGTGATGGCCATTCGAATGGGGCTGCTGCTGTTTTTGCCCATTGCCGCGGGCACGCTGTTATGGCGACAGCGGGCCGGCCGTGCGGCCGACTCGGGGTCGCCGCGGGGCGCTCAACCGCTAGGGCTCCGAGCGGCTCTCGGATCCGGGGCGGTGTTGCTGGCCGCCCTGGCAGCGGACCTGGCGATGTTCGACTTTCGCACGCATTGCCAGTTGGAGATCGCTGCCGGCGCGGAAAACGGGCGCTGGGCCGACGCGTTGGGTTCTGCGCGGACCCTTTGTTCCCGGTCCCCCAAGTCGTTCGACCTTCGAGTGATGCCGGACATGAACCGGGCTCTTTACTTCCACGGGCGTCTGTTGGACGACCTGTTTACTTACCCGCAAGTGTTGGGGGTGCCCGTGTTGGCAGTTGTTTCCAATAGCGCCACGACGACCGCTCAGTTGACGCCTCGGCAGACGAGCGGATTGCTGTTCGAGCTCGGGCGGGTCAACGAGTCGGAGCACATGGCCTACGAGGCGTTGGAGATCCGCGGCGAACAGCCGCAGATCCTGAAGCGGCTGGTTTACCTCCACGTGCTCAAGGGAGAGCCGGAGGCCGCCCGCCGGTATCTGTCGCTCTTGGAGTGCAGCTTGATGAATCGGGGGTGGGCGCGGCGGTGCCGCCGGCAACTCGACGCCGACCCGACGCTGGCGGCCGTGCCCGAGGTTGCCTTGTGCCGTCAACGGATGGTGCGAGACGACTCTGTAAACGACGTGGAGGATCTGGAGAGAATGCTTCAAGGTCTTCTGGAGCGAAACCCTCGAAACCGCATGGCGGTGGAATACCTCTTGGCCCACTATCTCCTGACTCGCCAACTCGACAAGCTGGCGGCGAATCTCGACCGCCTGGACGCGTTCGGCGACGGTCGGTTGCCGCGGCATTGCGAGGAGGGGTTGTTGGTGCACATGGCTCAAAGCGGTTCGCGGAGTCTGGGAGCGTGGGAAGGCAGGATCAGCCGGGCAACCTGTCAGCGATTCGATCGGTTCATGTCCGTCAAAGGGCAATTTCAGTATCCTGCCGCCGCGTATACGGCACTTCGCGATGATTTCGGCGACACCTATTGGTTTGCCTACACGTTCGGCCAAAACAATCCGGCTGCCAACTGATCGGAGCCTTCCCGATGAAAAAGCCGACCCTCTACGGTGCTTTGGCCGTGAGCTTGCTAACGGCTCTGGGGCTTGCCGCCTCGTTCGCGTGGCGGCGCGAGCCCGTCGACTTCGGGTCCGCGGACGCGCTCGGCCGGCGTCCCAAGATTCGCCCCGATGTTCATGGCGCGGTCGTCCCACCGAACCTCGCGCCCTTGAGCTTCGTGGTCGACGAACCGGCCAGGGACTATCGGGTGCGCGTCCGCTCGGCGGACGACGTCCTGCTGGAAGCGGCGAACCGGTCCGGGGCGATCGGGTTTTCCCAAACTGGCTGGCGGCGGATGCTGGACGAGCACCGGGGCGGCAGCTTGCATTTGGACGTCTGCGTTCGCCGTGAAGACGGCCGGTGGGCGCGGTTCGATCCGATTGAGATCACGATTGCCGACGCGGAGATCGACCGCTACCTGTTTTACCGGCTCATCAAGCCGATCCATATTCTCCGCCGGCGCATCGGCATCTACCAGCGGGACCTGGAGGGGTATGACGAGTCGGTTCTCTTGAGCAACCGTTCGTTTGAAGGAGGCTGCATCAACTGTCACACGCCGGCGCCCAATCATCCCGACCGGTTGATCGTGCAATCGCGCGGTTCGGAGAAGACGCCCGAGTGGAGCGGGATGACGATTGTCCGGGAGGGCGCGATCAGGAAGGTCGACACGCGAGGGCTGGTTCGCGAGCCCGAGTCGGAGCGAGGCCGTATTACGGAATCGATGGCCACTTATGCGGCCTCGCATCCCAATGGACGGCTGGTTGCCTATTCGGCCAACAACATCTCGCAGTTTTTCCACGCGGTGGGAGAAGTCCGCGACGTATTCGACGCCGAGTCGGACCTGGCGCTTTACGACGTCGACGCGAACACGGTGACCACCACGCCGGAAATTTCCCGCGCCGACCGCCTGGAGACATTCCCGTCGTGGTCGCCGGACGGCCGGTATCTCTATTTTTCGAGCACGGACCCTCTACCGTCGGACCGCTACCGGGAGATCCGGTATGACCTGATGCGGATCGGGTTCGACGCGGACTCCGGCCGTTGGGGCGAACCCGAGGAGGTGCTCCTCGCGCGGGACACGGGGCTGAGCATCACCGAGGTAAGGATTTCGCCCGACGGGCGTTGGGCTCTGTTCTGCATGTCGGAGTACGGTGCGTTCCCGGTATACCAGGCGTCGAGCGACCTGTACCTGTTGGATTTGAAGACCCGGGAGTATCATCGGCTCGAGATCAACAGTCCGCGAACGGAGTCGTGGCATTGCTGGTCGAGCAACAGCCGGTGGATCGCGTTTGCGAGCAAGCGGCGGGACGGGATGTTCGCCCGCATCTATTTCAGCTACGTGGACGAAGCCGGGCAGGCCCACAAACCGTTCGTGCTTCCGCAGGAAGATCCGACGTTTTACGACCGGTTCATCGAGACGTACACGGTGCCGGAATTGGCCCGCGCGCCTGCGCCGGCGAGCGCGCGGGCGCTGAGCCAGGCGATCCGAGCGCCGTACCCGGCTGAGGGTCGGCGGCAGGGCGACGCGGGGAGCATGCAGAGCATGAGCGTGCCGTGATCAAGCGATCCTCACGGACGGTCCGTCAAAACCCGGTACGACACGGGGAACCGATCCGCCCACCATGTGCCGCCGATCGGTTTCGGGCCGTAGGCGACGTAGTGGCCGTCGGATCCACCGGCAGCCGTGCGGATTTCAAAATGGACGGTCTGCCATTCCCGGACCGGTCTGGGATCGACACCAACCTCATAGAACTGCGGCGAGTCGGCAATCTCGCCGTTTTCCAGGCGAGCCGTGCCAAGGTCGTCGCGTCCCGCGGCCGAGCCGAACACCACCTCGAGCGGCGCAGGAGTGCCCGACCTCGAAAGCTTGACGGCCATGCCGCGGAATTCCTTCGCGCCGGCGGGAATCCAGAATTCGCCGGTGATTGCGTGATTGGAATCGATCTTCCGCGTGACGAAGTCTTCGCCTTCGGCGTAGTCGCGACCGACCGGCCGCTCGGGCCTCAGGAAGCGGTCGAGAAAATCAAACGTCTCCACTCCGTGCACCTCGTGGACGCCGTCGTAATGGGCGAGCACGATCCGGCCATCGAGGCCCAGGTGATCGCGGATCGCCTTCACCTGGTTCCAGGCGTAGGCCGTCCACTCCGGCGAGGTGATGCCGTCGCGCTGGCCGAATTCGATTGCCACCGGCCGCGGGGCGACCATCGCGATGAGTTCGACATGGGTGAAGCGATGGAGGATGTCCCAGTTGTAGAAGTCGTCGTCGGGGTGGCGAAGATAGCTGGTCGGCGTCGCATCGGAGGTGATCTTGCTTCGCCAGTCGTTGAAGTGGCCGGAAACGACCGTGGCGGCAAGCTGCTCGACGAGCGGCGAACACCAGATGGCCGAGTAGCCGCCGTACGACAGCCCGTAGTAGCCGATTCGCTGCGGATCGACGAAATCGAGCGAAGCGAGGAACTCAACGACTCGCCGGGTCTTGGCCACGACCATCGCCACGCGCATCATGCCGACGGCATCAGCCTGGCGGGCCTGGGCGTTGATCTGCTCGACGGGAAACTGGTGCATGACGAGTGGAGCGAAGACAACGTAGCCGCGCTCGGCCAGGTGGCGGCCGAACTGGTGATAGGGTGTATCTTCGGGATGGCCAATGCCGGTAATCATCTCCGGGCGGCCGCTGAGCCCGTGCTGGCAGACCACGGCGGCAGCCCGCCCCCGGATGCCGCGAGGGACGAGCAGGTGGCCGTAGACTTCGACGCCGTCGGTCACGTCGAGAAGTACGCGGTAGGCATCGTACTTGTCCGTGGAGAGGACCTTCTCGGTGCGAGGACGCGCGGGGGTGTT
Organism: Thermoguttaceae bacterium; assembly: GCA_040768665.1. Classification (GTDB taxonomy): domain Bacteria; phylum Planctomycetota; class Planctomycetia; order Pirellulales; family Thermoguttaceae; genus JABWBD01. The sequence continues at coordinate 94,078 of JAXGMN010000030.1, read as the reverse complement.
CTCGATGGGAACACAGCCGACCAGCTTGCGGTATTCGTCGAGCATGGCGGCGCGGATGCGAGGAAACTCCCCGGCGGGCCGGCCGAGGATGTTCCAGTGTTTCCGGCGGACCTCTTCGCTTTGCTCGATCTGAGCCCGCAACCAGGCCAGTCGCTCCTCGAAATGCCGATTCCGAATGGTTTCGGCGGTCCCACTCGACACGGAAATCGGCGCGAGTTCTACTTCGGCTGAAGGCTGAGGCAGACGGAGGCATTGGGCGGCTTCGGCAACTGCTGCCGAGGCGACATCGCGATCTTCGGCCGCGCAGACGAGTCGCAGCCGATCGGCAGATCCAAGCCCGCGATAGAATTCGGCCGCTCGCCGGTACTCGCTTTGGACCGGAGCCGACTGCGGTGTGCTCGCGTTGCGGTTTACCACGACGAGCGGACGAGGTGCGACGAGTGCGGTTACTTCCGCATCGCCGAACTCGAGCAACTGCCCGGGCAGCCGGCGGTCGACCGGGTCCTGCCAGCACTGCCGCCGATCGCGGAAGTAGTCGGCAACGACAGCGGCTGCGATCCGCTGGTCGATGGCCGCCGCGTACATCGCGGTCATCCCACCCTGGCCGATCCCCGCCACGGCAATCCTCCGCGCGTCGATCTCCGGACGCTCGGCGAGGTAGTCGACGGCCGCGAGCACGTCTTGTACGTCAAGACCGGTCATCGTGCGACCGATCACGTAGCCCAGCCGATAGAGGATTTTTCGGCGATCCTTGTTGTTGGTCGTCCGGCAGTAGGGGTGGTCTTCAAGCCGTTCGACCGATTGCGGCAGGTAGACTGCCGCGCCTCGAGCAACGAGGTCGACGAGCCACTCGGCAGGACGGTCGCCATTGAAGCCGGCGAACTGCTCCGGCCAGGTATCCACATCCGGACAGACGACAAGCATCGGACACGGGCGGGAGGGTTTTCCATGAATCAGAAGGCCGCGGGCGTAAAGGTTGTCGGCGATGGGGATCGCAAGCCGCTCAACGCGATAGCCGTCGCGCTCAGCGATGGTGTCGTGGGATGCCTGGGACGCACGGGAGCTTCCCGGGACGAGGCCGAGCATTCGCTTGAGATTCTCACGGTGACCGGCGACTGAAGTTTCGTAGGCAGCCATTGACTGAAAGTCGGGCTCCCATTGCTCGTTGCGGAGCTGCTGGGTTTGGTCGATGCAGCGGAGGAAGTGGCGGTTGACCTGGTGGAGTTGCTCGGCAACGACATCTGCGGGCATGACCAGCGGTTTGGTGCCGGCCAGTGGGGCCGCTCCGGCAGTGGAGGCGCTCAACAGCGCCGGGAAGACTTGCAGGACAAGGACGGCGAGCGGTAAGCGTGCCATAGCAGACTCCTTCACGTTTCTTCGGAAGAGAGCAGACAGCCTTTTCGTAAGCGTTCACGGCGGAAGAGAAGGGGACAGGTCCATGTTTTCGGATAACGTCTTACCGGCCCATTTCACTCCACAAGCCGAAAAATGGACCAGTCCCCGACCGCCCCGTGAACGGTTACGCCTTTTCCGATCTCTGGTACCCGCGATTCGTCCTACTGTCAACGCGATCCCCGGGCGGAGGGGTTTCTCCGGGAGACTGCTTACATTCGCGGTACGCGGTATGATGGGATCGGGGGTTTCAACGGGCCGACGGATTGACATGCATGACCGGTTACATTTTACTCAACCACTGCTCCAACTCACCCTTCCAACCATGACTTCACGATTCCGCCGCTCGGTGGCTGCCTTGCTGTTTGCCTGCCTTCCTGCGCTGGTCGGCCCGGTCGGAGCCCCCGCGCGCGCCGCTGCACCCGGTCTCGGCGGCGTTAAGGTATCGCTTGCTCGTTGCCAGGGCGCCGCGACGGTGTCCGCGAACCTCCTGGACAGATTCAAGCTGCGCGTGCAGGTCGACCGCAACGGCGAAACGCAGCCGCTGGCCGTCAGCGTCGAACTGCCCGACACGGGGCAAAACGCCTGGCCCGTGAACGACGTCGAGGTGCGCGACGAAAGCGGCCAGGCGCTGCTGGTCGAGCGTGCGGGCATCGAGTGGGCGAAGTTGCTCATCCCGCTTCCGCACGACGTTCGTGTGTGCACCGTCCAGGCCGTGGAACCGGCGGGCGGCCGGCTGCGGAGGACATCCGAGCAGGATCGGCTGATCGAGGATCCGGCGAGCGGCGCACGAGTGCGCATCGCAAACTGGCCGGAGGGCCGCACCGCCGCGCTGAGCATCCGCTTTGACGATTCCCACCCCACACACCTCTCGAAGGCCATTCCGATCCTCCGTGAATACGGCTTTCGAGGGACTTTCATGGTGAATCCCGGCCCGAAGGAGCCCGGCAGCCGTGCGAACTACGCTTTCCAGACCCAGCACGCCGAATGGGAGTCCGTGATGAGGCAGGGCGACCAGGAACTCGCGAACCACTCCGCGCATCATCGCGGTGCCAAGGGCGACGAGGATATGGACGCCGAGATCGGTACCGCGGCGCGCGCGATCCGGGAGCTCACGCCGGGGCGCAGCAAGCTCATGGCCCTGAATCTCGGTGGCGGCACGCGCTGGGCGACCACGCGCACGCTTCGCGACTACCTCGACAAACACCATCAGTTCGACGCTTCCGGCGGATCACTCGGCATGGACGACAGCTACGGCGGCCGCGTCGAAGCCTTCCGCAAGGCCCTCGAGCTGCACCTCAAGCGTGGTCTCTGGTGCCGCGTGCACTACCACGGCATCGGCGACGGCCTCGGAAGCAGCGAGGCCAATTTCCGCGCCGCGCTCGAGGTCGCCAGGCAGCACCAAAACGACCTCTGGATCGCCGGCATGGCCGACATTTACAAGTATCAAACCGAGCGCGACTCCGCGAAGCTCTCGCTCGTGAAGTCCGACGCAAGCAGCCTCACCTTCCAACTCGACTGCGCCACGGACGCGACGCTCTACGACCAGCCCCTCGCGATCGAGCTCATATCGCCGACCACATGGCCGGCCTCGAAGGCCAGGATCGAAAACGAGTCCGGCGCCCCTGTCGCGGCCAAGGTCGTCCAAAGCGGCGGGCGCAACCTCCTCCGCATCGAAGTGCCGCCGATCGACGGTGCCTATACCTTCAACACGGCTCCGTGACCTCAGCCGGAGACTACTTCGGCTTCCGCCTTGCGCACCCTGCATGGTAATGCCACGCAGCCGATGCCCATGCCGTCAATCGATCGAGCATGGCGTGCGGCTCGTCATGCGGTATTTGCGCGCTGATCGCCGTAACGCGGTTATCACGGGTTGAAACAAGTAGACAACCGAACGGCGTTCGCCAGGTTGTGGTCCAACAGCCTTTTCCGGTTTCTCTCTGCCCGACACATTCGGCCCCGTTCTCCGTAAACCACTGGGATAACGCCGTGCCAACGGCCTTTTCCTTATCGGTGGGAGCACGCCGCTCGCGAGGAATAGAGCGGACTTCGGGACCATCGATTCTCCTTGGCATAACCGAGCCTCCTGCGATTGCCGGTGTCACGGCGAACATCGCCGATGAAATTGACTATACAGAACGAACCGCCAGATGGCAACCGGCGCTTCCGAGCAGTGATGGGTCACGGCAGAGCGCATTGCTCCGGCCGTCGTGCAACGTTGCAGGAGCGTCGTTGGGACGGCTACAATTGTCGGTGTTACCGGAGTCGCCCCCGCGCAGGCGTCTGCCTGCCACTTCGGCGACGGACTGCATGACAACACGATCACGGCCGGAGGAAGTGCATCATGAAAACGAGTCGACGCCGATTCCTGCAAACCGCCGCCGCAGCTTCCGCACTACCGGCGCTCGGTTCGCGAGCGTGCGAAGCAAGCCCGGCGGCCGTGGATGCCGGGGGCACGGTAACCGTGCCCTCGCGAAAAGTGCCGGTGCTGGCCGAGGCCGACGTGCTGGTGTGCGGCGGTGGCACGGCGGGCATCTCCGCCGCTTATTGTGCCGCCCGCCACGGGGCGAAAGTCGTGCTGTTGGAACGATGGTCCAGCCTGGGCGGCATGGCGACCAACGCGCTGGTGAACATCTGGCATACCAGCGACTGCGTCAAACAGGTGATCTTCGGCTTCGTCCAGGAGGCGATCGAGCGCGGCGGCGCGTTCGTCCGGCGGATGCCCAGGTATCCCACCACCTACGAGACGCATGACTTTGACTGCGAGGGGATGAAGGTTGTGTTCGACCGGATGCTCCGTGAGGCGGGCGTGCGAATCTTCTGCGATCTCAAGGCGGTGGAATCGATCGTCGAGGAGAATCGTGTCCGCGGCGTACTCGTCGACACGAAAACGGGGCGCAAGGCCGTATTGGGGCGGATCGTGATCGACGCCACCGGCGACGGCGACGTGGCGGTCAACGCCGGGCTGCCCTTTGATTACGGCCGGCCGGATGACGGCCGCGTGCAGGGAATGACCATGATGTTTGAACTTCGCGGAGCCGTGCCTTGCGGCGGAGACAAGGATGCGAGGGAACAGGCCCGGCAGGTGCTGCAGACCATGCGCGAGCTGCGCGACCAGGGCCGGTTCCCCCAATTCAACGATCGCCATGCACAGCATTACCTGGCCAGCGGGGCCAACGGGCTCTACAATCTCTGTCCGGCTGCGGGGTGTCCGCTGGACGAGGAGGAACTGACGCGGCTATCGGCCCAGGCGCGGGCAGACGTCTATGAGTACCTGGAACTATGGCGCAAGGAGCTGCCGGCGTTTGCCGGGGCCGAGATCGTGCAAATGGGACACGGCATCGGGATCCGCGAGTCGCGGCGCGTGCGCGGGCTGAAGACACTCGATGGCGAAATGATCATCTCCACGGCCAAGCAACCGGATGCCATCGGCCATGGATTCTGGATGATCGACATCCACGACCCCACCGGTACCGGTTACACCACGCATAGCGACAGGAAACCGGCGATGTGGCTCAAGCCGGGCGAAAGTTATCATATCCCACTGGGCATCTGCTTGAACGGGCAGATCCCCAACCTTGCGGTCGTTGGCCGATGCGCGTCGACCACGCACGAAGGACTCGCCTCCGTCCGATTGCAGTCGCACTGCATGGTCATGGGGCAGGGCGTCGGGACCTGCGCCGCGATGGCGCTGGAGGCCGGCACGGAAATGGCTCAGGTTGACGTGATCAAGCTTCAGGCGGCGCTTCGGGAAGACGGGGTGTACTTGGAAGACGTGCCCGAACGGCATTCATGATGTGACTGGAAACGCACGTGTTCCTACTGAATCAATACGTGGACTACGGGGTTTGGCAATGGGGAAATTTGAATTTTCTCGAGGTCTCGACAAAACAAAGACTGGCCTGGTACCGGGGCGCGGGTTGAGCGGTGTGCTGGCTGCGCTACTTGTCACGGCGGCCGGCGCCGCATGGGCTGCCGATCCGGCACTGCCGCGGCTGCGGGTCAGCGACAACGGGCGCTTCCTGGTCACTGCCGACGGCAAGCCGTTTTTTTGGCTTGGCGACACGGCGTGGCACATGTTCGGCAAATCGGCCCACGAGGAGGCGAGCAATCAGCCCTCGGCCGACCTCTACTTCGCCAACCGCGCGGCCAAAGGCTTTACGGTGATTCAGTCGGTCCTTGTGCGGACGCCGGAAGGAGGCTCGATGGCCAACGCTTATGGATTCGAGCCGTTCGAGAACAGGGATTGGTCGCGGCCGCGGCTCCAACCGGGGGCGAACGACGACTACTGGGATCACGTGGACTGGTGCATCGCCGCGGCGAAGCGGCACGGGCTTTACGTCGCCGCCCTGCCGTGTTGGCTGGAATCCGTGGCCGACGAGGATCCGATGGTACGCGATCCGCACGTGGCCTATCGCTACGGCCGTTTCCTGGGCGCGCGGTACGGGCGGGAACCGCATCTGATCTGGGTACTGGGCGGCGATGCGTGGCGGAAAGGGCGCAATGTCGACACACCGGAACGCTTGGCGCTGGTCCGCGCGATGGCGGAGGGGATTGCCGACGGCGACCGAGGTGTGGACCTTTTCGACGGCCGGGCGGACTGGGACAATACCCTGATGACATTCCACCCGCCCGGCGGCGGCCGATCGTCGGGTGAGTGGTTGCACGCCGAGCCGTGGTTAGACTTCAACATGATCCAAACCACCACCCGGTTCTCCTTTCAAAACTGGGAGACGGTTGCCAATGACTATGCCAGGCAGCCGCCCAAGCCGACGTTCGACGCCGAGGTGGCCTACGAGGGGTCGCTCTCGCTCAAGAAGACTGAGCCGCAGGATCGGCGGATCGGCGCCTGGGAGGTGCGGCGCGCGGCGTATTGGGACGTGTTCTCGGGAGGTTGTGGGCATACCTATGGCCATCGCAGCTTCATCGGCTGGATCCGCAAAGGCGAGACCTACCGCTACGGCGCCCACATCCCCTGGTATGAGTCGCTCGACGCGCCCGGTGCGTTTCAGATGGGCCACCTGCGGCGGTTGATGGAATCGCTGCCCGAGCCGCTCGAGCGCGTGCCCGACCAGTCGCTGCTGGTCGGTGAGCCGAGCAGCGGCAACGAGCACATCGCCGTCACGCGCGACCGGCAAGGCCGGTACGCACTGGTGTATTCGGCGGCGGGCAAGCCGTTCTCCATCAAGGTCGACCGGCTTGCCGGCGAACGGCTGCGGACAGCGTGGTTCGATCCGCGAGAAGGGACCAGCCGGGTGCAGGGCGAAATCCCTCGCCGTGGCACGCGGGAGTTCCAACCGCCGACGGAAGGCGACGGCCATGATTGGGTCCTGGTGCTCAACGACGACGGCCGCAACTTCCCATTGCCGTCGCCCGAGAGCAAACCATGAAGATGATTCTCCTTGGCATTCTGGTGTTGCCGTTTGTGACGACTGCTTACGGGGCAGATTACTTCCCGCCGCCGGAGTCGGAAGGCGGATGGCGGAAACTGGAGGATCCAGGAGATATCCGGCGGATCGCCGGGATGGCCCCGGCGAAGCTGGATGGGCTGAAGCAGTGGCTGTTGGAGAGCGACAAGCGGAGTTTTGCGGCCGTGGTCGTTCGGCGCGGGTACGTGGTGCTCGAGGTCGAGCGAGGCAACAGCGCGAAGACCGACGCCCGCCGCGTGGCGTCGGTCTCCAAAGCCATCTGTGCAACCGTGCTGGGAATTGCGGCGGAGCAGAGCCGGCAGGGGCTGACGCCCAAGAGAATGACGCTGGACGACCCGGCATTCGATTTCATCCCGCAGGCCCAGCCGCTGAGCGATCCGCGCAAGGCGAAGATCACGGTGAAGCAACTGTTGAACCATACCTCGGGAATCACGCCGGAAGCCACGGGCGCCAGAAATCAGGGGCCGTGGCGACACGTGCTGGGGCACGACGGCGACCCGCTCACCGCATCCCTGGCCTTCGATCCGGGAGCAAAGTGCGGCTACTCGACGTTCGCACTGTATCATGCCTCGCTGGTTTGCGAGGACGTGACGGGCAAGCCGTACGATCAGTTTGCCATCGAAGCGTTGTTCCGCCCGATCGGCGTGGAGCATTGGACGTTCGAGTATTTCGACGGCGGCGGTCCGGACGGGGACGCGCGGTATGGTCGCCATCCCTCGCACAGCCTGGGTATGCCGGCGCGGGATCTGGCGCGGATCGCTTACTGCATGCTGCGCGGGGGGCGATGGGAGGACAAGCAGGTCGTGCCGCGGTGGTTCGTGGAGGAGACGGCCGCACCGACGCATGGCGTGAAAGCGCCCGAGCTGCGATTCCAACGGGCCGCCGAATCCTTTTCGCACGGCTGGGAGCTGCCCGCACGCCTGGCGGACGGGCGCGGCGATGGTATCCCGCAAGACGCTCGCTTCAAGCCGGGCTCCGGGGGACAACTGATCGCGTTCGTCCCGAGCCTCGATCTGGTGATTACCCGGCAAACGGGTGGCAGCGGAGAGGTTAAGGATTATGAACGGTACCTTCGGCTGGCATGCGACGCGGTCGTGAGGTGATCGGCGGCCGTAGAGCCCACCCGCCGCGGATTCAAACGCCTGCTTCACGGCCACCCTGCGATGGAGAATGTCGGGGTCGGCCTCTCCACGACGGATCTCAACTCGACCGATCCCGTAGTACAGGGGTATTGACAAACGATCCGGAGAACCGTCATTCTGAGGCGGTGCTTGCCGCCTTTTGAAGGATCCAAGCTGCTCCGGTTCTCCATCGACCCATTTCCCGTTTCGTTGGCAACGAACAAGGGGACGGCTCCACAACCGCTTATGGTTTGGATTGAGCACGGGTACAGGATGCTGTGGCGCGCTTCCCGTTTTCAGCTCGGCCGCATTACGAAGGAGGTAAATGCGTGAGCCGACCGTGGTGGTTCGTTGCCTTTGCGGCAGCCTATGTTCCTCGACCCCGGCCCCTGTCCGAAGCGGCGGAGGGCGGCAGAGAAAGAGGTCCTGGCGGCCAATGTCTCGATCCCGAAACGGGTGAACCCGAGGCAAGCCTCTCCTGACCGCGCCGATTGTCTTCGACCTGGAAGAGGTGCCCGCATACGGCGAGAACGAAACTGCCGGCGGTGCCCCAGTCCGAATCCTGTTTCCGCGCGGCCAATCCGCCTTGTGCCGGAACGTGCCGAACCGGGAGGTAAAGAAGTACCCGGAGCTTAAGTCCAAACGACCGCTGTATGGCTCGGTTACCTTCGACGCCAACTACTACTTCATGTCCGGCGAGACCGGCACTCCCGCCGCGCGTGCCTACGACTTCGTGCTCGACGAATCGGGCGAAGCCGAGGCGGCCGAGGCGGCCAAAAACCAGAAGAAAGACGGCGACGCCGAGGAACCCTCGCTCCTTCAAACGCTCACCGAAGCGCTCAAGGGCCCGGCCCCGCCGAGCGATCGGTTCCGGTCGACCAGGTATACCTATGACCGGCTCTACTTCGACCTCGATGGCGACCGCGATCTGACCAACGACGGCGTCATCCAGGTGACCAAGGAACCCATCTTCGCCGCCCTGTCGCGCATGCGGCAGTCTCCCAGCATCTGCTGGTTCAATGAGTTGGTCGTTTCGTTCGACTTCGGCGCGCCGCTGGGCAAGCGGCCGTTTCCTCTCGTGCCTCTCGTTCAGATTTATGGGCAAGATTTTGGCCGAGTGCAGTTCATTCCCAAGATGGCCCGCACGGGCAAAATCCGTTTGGCCGGCGAGGAGTACGTTGTCTCGCTAACTCAGGCGTCGACCGTTTCCGGCCGTTACGACCGGCCTTTCGTGCAACTGGATGTCTCTCCGGCAGATTCCTCGTCCAAAGCAGAGCCCTTGCTGAAGTCCGGCCTGCTGGGCCGGATGCAGGTCGTCGATGGCCAGTTTTTGACCCTGTCGGCCAGCCCCTTGGGAGACAAGCTCACTATCGCTCCCTACCGCGGCGATTTCGGCACGTTCGACCTCGGCACGGGCGGCAGGACCATTACGGAACGCGGCGTGGCCGGACAGCTCTACGGTCGCTCGACGATGGTCCTCCTGGGCGAATCGTCCTCGGCGGCCCCCGAGACCTTGCTGCCCCACCACAAGGTGCCCGTCGGCGACTACCGGCTACCTTCACTGATTGCACGGTACGGCCGGATTCGCTTCAGCGCCCGGATGATCGCCAATGCCGATGCGAGTTCCGGCCCGGGTTTCGCTGTCGAGATCCGCAAGGATAAACCCTACGTCCTGGAACTCTCCGGCAAGCCGGAAGCCAAGTTCGTCAGCCCCAAGGAAGGTCAGGAGTTTAAGCCCGGGGACAGGGTTCATATCGCGGCGATGCTCACGGAGCCTTGGCAGGGAATGCAGATCACGGGCTTGTGGGATGCGACCAAAAAAGAGAAGTCCCTCAGCTACGTTGTCGATGGCGGCAGGGTCGTGACGGTGCCGCGGTACGCCCAGCTCGACCCGACCATCGTCATTCGCAACTCAGCCGGCGAAGAGGTGGCATCGGGCAAGATGCCCTTTGGATGAGGAGGCACCTGTGGGTACTCGTGGCGAGTACCGAAGGACTTGACGGTTTCCGGATCGAAAGAGACATTCGTTGCAACCCTGACCTACGACACCCTGGACCTCTACGGCAAAATGGAAGCGACCGTTCCGGTCTCGATCCGGCAGTCCGGCAACGCTCGCTGAAGTTGCCCGATCCCATTCTCGCTGACTTGTGTATCCTGAAGAGCCAACGTTTTGAGCCCCCTCATGCGTTCCAGGCTCGGCAACCCGTGATCCGTGATCTGGGTGCCGGCTACGTCCAGGTGTGTAAGATCGGGGAGGCTTGCGATCATCTCGAGGCCGGCGTCGGTGATCTGTGTTGTGCTTACGTCCACCTGGCGGATACTGGAAATCCCCCGAAAGTGCTCAATCTCCGCGTCGGTCACGGCTGAACCACCGAAGAATAGGCATCTTTGGCTGACAGAGCCGTCCTCGACGTGCACCCAAGTCTCCGCATTCGGCGCCGATTCCAGGAGCGATCTCAGAAATTGTGCAACACCGGAAATCGTCACGCGACTGCCTTCGAGATGGATTTCGAGTCCGGGGTAATCCCGCCTGGTCAGACCCACCAGATGCTGCAGCCCATCGTCGCCAACGGCTGTATGCGTCAGATCCAACTCGTCGAGCGGCGGCCCCTGCTGAAAGTACCGGAGACCCTCGTCGGTAATGCGCGTGCTCCGCAGATACAATCGTGACAGGCCGGGCGCCGTTGCGAGGTGCCTGAGTGCGTGGTCGGTAATATCGGATCGGCTGAGCCAGAGCGACGAGAGCGTGCCGAGATCCAGTTGGCGTATCTTCTCGTCCGTGGCCGGACCATCAGCGGGGCTGGTCAGCCCGACTTCTGCAACCTTTGCGACGAACATCTTCTCTCCGCCGGTGATCGTAGTCAGCGATTGAAACGCTTTCTCGCTGAGCGACGTACTCAAACGATGGGCCGTAATCCGATCGGCGAACACCAGATATGGACCCGTTCGCCGCGAGGTGGAAACGGATGGTCGCGATGGTTCGTTGGCACGAAAACTCATCTGCCTCACATCCAGGTCCCTTGGCTCCAGCCAGGTGATATCGGAGTTGGCAATCTCTGCGAGGAGTATCGTGTTGTTCAGACCGTCCGCGAAGTCTTCCATTCGAGTTGACCTGGGTCCCGGGAAGGCTGTGCCGGGGCCTGTGATGACGACGAGATTGGTAAAGGACCTGGATGCCGGCTCACTGCATACGTGAAATATCCGAGGCATTCGGTTGATCAATTTCGAGTTATTCGGCCCGTTCCACGGCTCGTTGAACCGGTAATCGGCGTAAAGCGCCTGCTCTTCGATCATCGGCAGGATCAGGACCCGCCAACTGTGCATCGGTTTGCCGTCCTTTCCGGCAACATAGGCGGGCGGAAAGCATCCATACGTCGCATGGTAGTTCCTCAAAGCGAGTTGCATCTGGTTCAGAGGACCCTGAGAGGAACTGGCGATCGCCGCTTCTCTGGCCCTATGAATCGCCACGCCCAGGGCTACCGCCAGCCCGATCAGGAACACGATGCCAGCGCCAACGACAATAGATCTCAGGCGAGGCATCCGGCGCTCCTTTGAGCAGCAGCATTTAGCTCGAACAGGCCCGTTCTATCTTCAAGATACCCATCCCGGCAGTTTTCAGCACAACCGATCATTCTATCGCCTGCTTGCATTTGGGGCCACAGCCGAGGCGTTCCGGCATGGATGCCGGACTCTGTGGCTGCCCGCAGTTGCACGCCGAGGAGTCGCCGCATTCGGCCGCTGTCGGGGGCGCAACCAGGGTCGCAATCGCCTTCGCAGCGGCCTGAAGGACGGTCGCGGCGACGGTATCCCGCCGGACGCTCGCTTCAAGCCGGACTCCGGGGGGCAATATCCCGTTTGCCGAGCACTGCGTCCTCAGTATAATGCCCGAGGGATAGAGGAACGCACCGTGAACGACCATCCGAACAAGCACATTCGCGAAGCCGTTGATTATGCCCTGAAGCACGGTTGGCGGCTTAAGTAGGCCGCGCCGCGAGCGCATATCTGGGGTATGCTGCTGTGCCCGGAGGAGAGTCGGGAGGGTTGCCGCCGGTCGATCCTCTCGACTCCACGAATCCCGGAAAATCATGCCCGGCAGATTCGCCGCGTGGTCGACGCGTGTCCCCATCACCCCTAGGTGGAGAAAGCAATATGGCGACCTACACGTTCAGCGTGATTTTGGGCGACGTGACTGAGATGACGGAGGAGCTGGCAGAGGCCCTCGTGGCGGCTGGTTGCGGCGATGGAATGCCCGGATCGTCCGGTGGCGTGGCTTCGGTGCTCTTCGATCGCGATGCCGACTCCTTCGAGCAGGCGCTGCGGTCGGCCATCGCCGACGTGCAGAAGGCGGGTTGCCGCGTGGCGTGGGTGAAGATCGAACGCGAGGACCTGGCGGCCGCGACCGCGACCTCGCGTTAGCCCACAGATTGTGGTGAAGACTGCCTCGTTTCGACTTTGACATACGACACCCTGGACTCTACGGCAAAATAGAGGCGACCTTTGACTTTGGGTAACCGTTCACGGGGCGGAAGAGAGGGGGACAGGTCCATGTTTTCGGCCAACGTTCTTTGAGCCAAAACACCCGAATTGGCCGAAAAATGGACCAGTCCCCGGCCGCCCCCTACGGCAAAATAGAAGCGACCTTTGACTTTGGGGCCGTAAGAAGACAAGTCATACACTTTGACGTAGGGTGGATTTTAATCCACCTGGAAAACAAGGGGTGGATTGAAATCCACCCTACGACTATTGGCCAGCTTATTCTCTTACGGCTCCTTTCCGGTCTCGATCCGGCAACGCTCGCGGAAGTCTCCTGACGCCGTCGTCGCTGACTTGTGTGCCTTGAAGAGCCAACGTTTCGAGCCCGGCTGCTCTCAATCGGGCCGCGGTAACTCGGGCATGGGAGTTGATGGTAGCAGCCGGCCTGCTGGCACCCGCCCGGCAGAGGTTTTGTTTGGGCCTCCACCACTTGCTTGCATTCCAGCGGGCGGCGCTGTACCCTGCGCCAATCGGGTCTCCGTAACCGAACATGTGTGGAGGTTTTTTCAAAATGCCGACCAAAACCGCTCGCCACTTCTCTCTTATCCTCATGGCTCTGGTGGCCGCGCCCGCGTTTGCCGGCGGGCTCCGCCTGGGCACCGCCGCCGTCAAGATCACGCCGCCGCTGGGAATCCCCTTGGCCGGCTACTACAGCCCAAGGGGAAGCGAGGGCGTGCTTGAAGATCTCTATGCCAAGGCCGCCGTGCTCGACGACGGCCAGACTCAGGTCGCGCTGGTCGTGTGCGATCTGATCACGTTGCCCCGAGCCACGGTGCTCGAGGCGCGGAAGCTCATCCAGCAGCAGACAAAGATCCCGGGCAGCCACGTGATGATCTCGGCCACCCACACCCACACCGGTCCCGTGCTGACCCGGGGAGCCGCGCGCGATGAACTCGACGGCGGCGGCAGCGACCCGGTGAAGAAATACACCGCCGAGCTGCCTTCCAAAATCGCCCAAGCGGTGGCGGAGGCAAGCGGGCGGCTCGTGCCGGTGCGGGCGTCGTATGCCAGCGGCTACGAAGACCGCATGGCGTTCAATCGCCGCTTCTGGATGAAAGACGGCACGGTGGGATGGAACCCGGGCAAGCACAACCCGAACACGATCCGCACGGTCGGTCCGATCGATCCGGAAATCGGCGTGGTCTACTTCCAGACCGCCGATGCCAAGCCCGTGCTCACCTACGTCAACTACGCCATGCACCCCGACACAACCGGCGGGCTGAAGTTCTGGCCGGATTACCCCGGCGTCCTCGCCCGCCGCCTGGCCGAAACCAAAGGCGAGGAGATGCTCACGATCTTCGCCAACGGCGCGTGCGGCAATCTCAATCACATCAACGTCGAATGGTCCGATCGCCAGCACGGTCCCGAAGAGGCCATCCGCCTGGGGACGATCCTTGCGGGCAACGTACTCAAGACGTACATGGACCTCAGGCCGGCCGCCGAAGGGCCGATCGCCGTTCGCAGCGAGGTCGTCTCCGTCCCGCTGGCTCCAGTGACGGAGAAGGACGTTGCCGAGGCGCGGGAGGTGGTTCAGCGAGGCCCCAAGGCGAAGTTTCTCGAGCAGGTGCAGGCCCATAAGGCGCTCGACGTGGCCGGCCGTCAAGGAGAGCCGTGGGAGGCGGAGGTGCAAGTGATCGCCCTCGGCCGGGAACTGGTCTGGGTTGCGCTGCCCGGGGAAGTGTTTGTCGAACTGGGCTTGAGCATCAAGGCCGCTTCCCCCTTCCGGCAGACGCACGTGGTCGAGCTGGCCAACGGATCGTTCGGCTACATCCCCAATCGCTCCGCGTACGCGGAAGGCAATTACGAGGTTGTCAGCGCCCGCTGCGCCGAGGGCTCCGGCGAGATGCTGGTCACGGCGGCGGTTCGCATGATGGCCGAGCTCGCTCCCGCGGCGGAGCAGGCAGGGCCCTCGCAGAAGATCATCGTTCCACCCCATTAGAAAGGTAGGAGTTAGGAGTTAGGAGTTAGAATGGCGAAGCGGCAGCATTTGCCAGGCGACCCTCTCATCCTGACTCCTTACTTCCGGCTCCCAACTCCTATAACTCCTAACTTCCCGCTTCTTCATTCCATGGAGATAACCCTCATGTCAGCAGATAAAAAAACAACCGCAAGCTCTGCCGTCTCTCGACGGGAGTTTCTCGGGCGTGCCGCGGTCCTGGGAACGGCGACCTGCGCTGGCCTCTCGCTGGCTCGCGGCGTCCATGCCGCGGGCAGCGATGCGATCAAGGTCGGATTCATCGGCTGCGGCGGGCGGGGCGCCGGGGCAGCCGCCAACGCCATGAACGCCGGCAAGGACGTTCGCGTGGTCGCCATGGCCGACGTCTTCGCCGAGCGGGTCGCGAGTGCCCGGCCGCAACTCAAGGAAAAGTACCCCGACCAGTTCGTCGTGGACGACTCGCACGCATTTGTCGGCTTCGACGGCTACCAGAAGGTGATCCAAAGCGGCGTCGACGTGGTGCTCATCGCCTGTACGTCGCACTTCCACAACGTCTTTTTGAAGGCCGCGATCGACGCCGGAAAGCACGTCTTCGTAGAAAAGCCGGTCGCCGTCGACCCGGTGGGGGTCCGCATGGCCATAGCCGCCGGGGAAGAGGCCAGGAAGAAGAACCTGAGTATCGTGTCGGGCTTCTGTTGGCGGTACGACGACGGTGTGCGGGAAACGATCGACCGCATCCACAACGGCGCCATCGGCGAGATCGTGGCCGTCCAGGCAACGCGGCTCGGCGGGCCCTATGTGCTCCGCGCCCGCCAGTCCGACTGGAGCGAGATCCAGTACCAGTTCCAGAACTGGTATCACTTCAACTGGCTCTCCGGCAGCGACCCCGTGCAGAACCTGGTCCACCAGATCGACAACGCCTCCTGGGTGCTGGGCGACGTTCCGCCGGCCACCGCCTGGGGCATGGGCGGGCGGCAAGTCTGCACCGATCCCAACCAGTACGGCGACGAATTTGACCACCATGCAATCGTCTACGAGTACCCCGACGGAAAACGGCTCTTCGCCCACGGCCGCCACATTCCCGGCTGCTACAGCCAGGCCGCGGTCATCGCCATGGGCACGAAGGGCCAGGCGTTCATGCCCTCCCGGCCGCGGATCGAAGGCGAGAACCCCTGGCGTTTCGACAACAAGACTCCGCAGTCGATGTACGACAACGAGCACAAGGTGCTCTTCGAGGCGATTCGGACCGGCAAGCCGGTCAACGACAGCCCCACGATGTGCCATAGCTCCATGCTCTCCATCCTGGGCGAGATGGTCTGTTGCACGGGTGGGCAGATGACCTGGGGCGAGGCGGTGCAGTCGCAGTTGAGCTATGCCTTGCCGCGCTACGGTTGGGACGTGGAACCGCCGATCAAGCCCGGCCCCGACGGTCACTACCCCGCGATCCTTCCCGGCGTCACGAAACTCGGCTGAGTAGTAACCCAAGTTGCTTAGAAAGACCAACCGAGCGCGTTGCACCATGATTTCATTCAAGGGTGTCCGTTGTTCGCTGCGAAGAATCGCTGCCGCACTGGCGGTGATGACGTGCTTCACGGCGGGGCTGTTCCAGGCCGAAGCGGTCGGAGCCGGCAGGCCGCTGGTGGCGTATGTCGGAACGTTCAGCTCTCCGCTGCGCGACGTTCTGCCGACCCAGGTGGATCTGCCGCCCGGCAACGGCCGCGGCATCCATATCTTTCATGGAGACCGCGCCACCGGGGCGTTGGCACCTGCCGGCCTCTATGAGAGCGGCACAAGCCCCAACTGCCTGGTTGTGAATGCCACCGGGACCCGCCTGTATTCAACGAATGAGACGGACCGGGTCGGTGACGACCGACAAGGAACGGTGAGCGCCTTCGCCATTGATCGGACGAATGGAAGCTTGACGCTGCTCAACACGGTTCGCTCCGGCGGCGCGGGTCCGACGAATGTGAGCATCCATCCCTCGGGGCGGTTCGTGCTGGTGGCCAACTATTTCGGCGGTTCCGTGGCGGTGCTGCCGGTCCTGTCCGACGGCCGCCTGGGCGCTGCGACGGACGTCAAGGTCGACGCCGGCACGATCGGCCCTGCCCGCGCGACCAACGCGCCGCCGGGCAGTTTCGCCTTCAGCGGGCATGACCGGACTCACGCGCACATGATCCAGGCCGACCGCTCCGGGCGGTTTGTGCTGCATACCGACCTGGGCTTGGACAAGATCTTCGTCTGGCGGTTTGACGAGCAGAAGGGGGCGTTGACTCCCGCGGAGACGCCCGCGGTTGCGCTGCCGGCCGGCGACGGGCCGCGACACTTTGATTTTCACCCCAATGGTCGCTGGCTGTACTCGATTCAGGAGGAAGGCTCGACCATCGTGCTGTTCGACTACGATGCTGCCACGGGGCGACTGGCCCCACGGCAGACGATCTCGACGTTGCCGCCCGGATTTGCCGGCAGCAATTTCTGCTCCGCGATCCTGGTCTCCGCCGACGGACGGTTCGTCTACGCGGGCAACCGTCTGCACGACAGCATCGGGATTTTTTGCGTCGGCCCCGACGGCGAGCTTACGTTTACCGGCGAAGAGTGGACGCGAGGGGATTACCCGCGGAGCTTCAACTTCGACCCTACAGGCCGGTTTTTCTATAGCTGCAATCAGCGAGCCGACAACATAGCGGTTTTTCAAGTGGATCACCAGACGGGCCGACTCACGTTCACGAATCACTACACTCCGGTCGGCAATCCGTCGAGCATTGTTTTCCTCGATCTAGAACTCGTTGCGGGTTCTTGACACTGGACTTCGGCCCCACTACGGTAAGAAGGTTTGGGGCACGAGCATGTTCACGATAAGGGAAAGCCCATGAAATGCGCCATCGCGTCGTTCGCCTTTGCGGCTCTGCTTTCGTCTCTGCCCGCGGCCGCAAGCGAGGGCGAGAATCTGCTGGTCAACGGCACCTTTGTCGCCGATCAGGCTGAGTTTCCCGAGTTCTGGAGCAGGTCGTCCACGGAGAACATCGTCTACGAGAGTTCCGGCGGTCCGGACGGGAAGGGTTCCGTCGGCCTGCGCGGGGCCGGGGCCTCGACCGGCACGGTGAGCGTGCGGCAGCAGGATTTGACCCTCGTGCCTGGCGAAACCTACAAGCTCAGCGGCTACGTCAAGACCAAGGGCTTCCAGTGCCGCTCCGGCGGGCTGATCGTTCATAATTCCGGTTGGTTGTCGGCAACCGGCTTGACGAAGTTTCCGCCGGATTCCCAGTGGACCTTCATGGAGAGAACCTTCAAGCTCTTTGAGTCCAAGGACAACCAGTACGGCGTGGCGATCTACGCGATCGGCCCGGCCGGAGAAATTGACTTTGCCGACGTCAAGCTCGAGGCCGTCAGCGAGGCGGCCCGCAAAGGTTCTCGTTCGCCGTGGTCGGCGATCACCGCGGCAAGGCTGGTTCCGGTCGAGCCGCTGCTGAGCAAGATTCCGCGCGAACGGGCCGAACTCAAGCTGAAGTTCTATGGCTCATTGGACGGCCGCCGCGACGGGTACGAATGCGTCGCGACGATTGCCGGCAGTCCGACGGCTTCCCAGACGATTCCGGTGGAGGACGGCGAGGTCCTGGTCCGGCTGGACGGGCTTGGTTGCGGCGAATATTCGCTGGAAACCGCGGTACGCCACAGCAAGACCGGCGAGACGGTTCTGCGTACGGCTTATCCTATCCGGATCGTCGACACGCCCAAGATCGACCGCGGCAAGATCCGGCGGCTGAACAACCTGGTCGCCGAGGTGCTCAACGAACCGGTTCCGGCCGGCCCCGATCCCAGGGTCTTTCCCTTCGCGAACCCGCGCGACGGCTGGGTCTTCGTGGCACTGAGCACCGAGACGCCGGGCCCGGGCCTCACGGTGCGGATGGATGACAGCGATACGTTGATCACCGGGGAAACCGATCGCCTGGAAGCTTTTCGTGAACTGCCGATGGGCGAACACCGCATCACGGTCACTGGCAACGCCGAGAAGGCTTGCCTGGTCGTCCGGTCGATTCCGGAAATCTTCAACTATCCGCCCTGCACGAACTCGTACGTTGCGGAAAACGGGCCCTACGACTGGAACTTCATGAAAGAACATGTTCTTCATGCGGTAACGACATTGAACGGCGGCCGGCTGCCGGGCGATGCCTTCGGCGAAGCCAAAGCACGCGGGCTGAAATGGCTGGCCAACTTCAACGTTGCTCCGTTGGACGACCCCGCCGACGTGCGGCAGCGGATGGAAAAACACCCCGGCATGACCGAGCCGCAATACGACGGTTTGACCAGCGACGAGCTTTTCTTCGGCCGCGCTTCGATGGCCCATTACACGGAGGCGTTATGGCGGCTGCGCAATCCCGAGAAGCGGCTTGTGTATACCTGGATTGTCGGGAAGCCGGGTATCCCTTCCTTGCATACCGATTTCATGTCGGCCTGCGTCAACGTCTCGGCCGGCCGCGGACGTCTGCTGTTCGAAGCGTATTGCCATCCGCAGGCCGACGAGAAAGCGGCGGCCGTGTACCTCGACGACAGGATCGGCGAGACCATCCGTCTGTTCAACGCCTACTTGCCGAATGCGGCGGCCGGCACCGGCATCATCTTCGGCAATTTCAACCAGATCCCCATCATCTCCCTGGAGCACGATCCGGCGGTCGATTTCAAGTACTTCCTCGACATGCAGGTCAACCTGGTCGCCAACGATCCCGATTTTGCGGGTCTGGCAACAGTCGGCTACTGGGGCACGTACTACGCCGACGAGGAGTTGGCGCGCTGGTCGTTCCAGCTCATGCGCCACTACGCCGTCGAAGGCAACCGGGAGATGCTGTCCAACTGCTACGGGTTCAAGTACAACCCTGCTCTGATCGTCAACGGCGACTTTGCCGGGGGCCTGGAGGGCTGGGAGCTATCCCCGGCCGCCGAAGGCTCGATCCGCCCTGCCACGATCGACGGCTACGGAAAGAACTGCCAGGGCCGCTGGGGGGCCGGAAAGGCGGGCGACACGGTATGTGTGATGACCCGCTGCGCCGACAAGCCCAACCGCATCCGCCAGACCGCGACGGGGCTCGAAGTCGGCAGGGCCTACTGCCTGCAGTTCGTCACTGCCGACTTCCGCGACGTGGTTGAACACAAGCACAACCCGCGCCGATACGGGATCGACGTGGAACTCGAGGGCGCCGAGATTCTCCCCGACAAGAGCTTCGTGCACGTCGACCGGCGCAAGGCCCACCGCAGCCACGACTCCCGGTATCTCGGCAAAATCAATCTGCACCGGGTTGTCTTCCGCGCTCGGGCGGCCCGGCAAGCCATTGCCTTCAGCGACGAGAAGTCAGTTCCGGGCGAAGCGTGCATGATGAACTTCATTCAGTTGAAGCCGTACCTGGAATAGCGGAGCCGTTCACGGGGTGGAGGAGAAGGGGACAGGTCCATGTTTTCGGCCAACGTCTTTCGCGCGAAAAATGCATTAAGCGGCCGAAAAATGGACCGGTCCCCGACCACCCCGTAAACGGTTCATCGAACGCGCTTGGGGCGCCGCGCACGGAAGATGCGCAACAAAGAGCCCTTGCGGAGCCGCCTCCGCAAGGGCCGGGAATCAATCAAGTGTCGGCGGAGCCTCCGGATTCTCTCTCTCGGAACCCGGGCGGCCGATCGTCGCCTTTCGCTTCAGAGACTAAAAGCTCCGGGCGAGTTGCTCGGTCGGCCCCTCATTAAAGTCAAACGCCAGACCTTCTTGAGCGCCGGCAGTCAGTGTCATCTCTTTGGTCTCGTGGACGGGGGCGCCGTCGCGGATGATCTCGGCCCGCACGACGTACTTGTAGCTCAGTCCGGGCACGAGCCCGTAGGACACGTACTCCCGCTTGCTGCCCGTGCTCTTCGTCTCCATTCCGTTGATCGTCACCTTGGCATCGGCCGGGGCCCAGACGGTCAACAAACCGCTCGTGCTGCGAGTGGGAAAGAAATCGGTGCTGGTGCCGGTTCCAGGCGCGGGCGGGGCACCAGGCGCCGGAGCCGGCGGCGCCGGCATGGTTGGCACCGGCAGTTCGGGTTCGGTATCGGCGGGAGCTTGAGGCGGAGCCGGAGTGGGTGCCGCGCCACCGTCGATCACCGGCCCCGGGACGCCAACGCCCGTCGAGTAGTCAACGGGGGTGCAGCCACAAACGTCATAACAGCCCCAGCATGGAGAGTAGTAGGCGCAGTGGCCATACAGTCCGCATCCCCAAAGGCTGCCATAACTGCCGTACAAACCCGAATAGTAAGTCGTGTAGCCGTAGCCGTAACCGCACCCATAGCCGCCGTAGCCGCATCCGTACCAGCCAGAGCCGCAGCCATACCAGCCAGAGCCATAGCCCCAGCCCCAGTTCCCGCAATGTCGCCACCAGCAGGCCTGGGCTTGGCTTCCGCTTGCCAGAATCGCCCCAACGATCACCAGGGCAACAACAAGGTACTTCCAACTCGGTCGAATCATGATTTTGCTCCCTTTGAACAGACTGGTGCGGATCCTCAGTGCGCCGCTACCAACATACCAACCTTAGCACACGTTTCAACCATATCGCCGCTCGCCAGTTTGCCTGGTTCTCGGCCCTTTTGCGGTTCATCTCGATCCGCTGATCGGTATACGTTATAATACACCCTCACCTGAGGGGTGGTAGCGGGAATGTGGTGAGGACTGGTGGAGCAATAGTGGAGCCTATCCAAGGCTCTCCACCCGTTAAGGTTGCTCGAGAAACAAGTGTGAAGAAGCACTTGCCGGGAGCCCACCCTCCGGCTGCATCGCACAAATGGTGCCTGACACTCATTTCTCGAACGTGGCGAAAGTTGCCTGATGAAGCCGGAATCGTGGGGGGTACGCCTGCCGTGGCTGGTCGTCTTCTGTCCGACCGTGCTGGTCGTACTGGGCTGCATCGGGATCGCTCGTTGCGAGGACCTGAGCGGGGGGAGCGGGAAGTTTCTGCGGATGCAGTTGGTCTGGGCAGTGCTCGCTGTGTTCATCGCTGCGGTGGCCGCGCTACCGAACTATCGAAAGCTGGGCCGATGGAGCTTTGCGCTTTACCTGTTCGCGGCGGTACTCTTGGTGCTGGTCTACTTCTTTCCGCCCGTGAACGGCGCCCGCCGCTGGGTGCGCATCGGCTCGCTGAGCTTTCAGCCGTCGGAACTCGCGAAAGTAGCGTGCGTGCTCGCCGTGGCGCGGTCGCTGATGAACCGGCCGGCGTGGACGGGCCTCGCCGCGTTGGTTGCACCGCTTGGGCTGACGGCGCTGCCCGTGCTGTTAGTCCTTCGCGAACCCGACCTCGGCACCGCGATGGTCTTCATTCCGACCGTGGCGGTCATGCTTGTCGCCGCCGGCCTCACACGGGCCCAGTTTCTGGCGTTGGCGTTGTTGGGTCTTCTTGCCCTGCCGGTCCTCTGGAGCCACATGAGCCTGGAGCAACGTTCACGCGTTACGTCGCTTTTCGAGCAGGCCGGCCCCGGGGAAGCGGCCACGGGCGACGGTTATCACCTGCGTCAGGCCAAAATGGTATTGGCGTTGGGCGGATTCTGGGGGAGCCTTTTGGCCGGTCCCGCCGTGAACGATCCGGGCGCTTACCATTTGCCTGAGGCGCGGAGCGATTTCATCTTCTGCGTTCTCAAGGAGCGGTTGGGCCTGCCCGGCGCAGCACTGGTTCTGGGACTGTATGGTGTCATCGTCTGGCGCGGTTTTGAGATCGCCGCCGCGACACGCGAGCCCTTCGGCCGTCTGGCGGCCGTGGGCCTGACCTCCTTGATCGCGGTACAAGTGCTGATCAACACCGGTATGAACGTCGGCCTGCTGCCGATCACCGGTCTCTCCTTGCCACTGGTGAGCTACGGCGGTTCGGGACTGGTCTCGCAGGGGTTGCTCCTGGGGCTTCTGATCAACATCGGCATGCGACCCGGCTATGCGCTTGCGCGCGAGCCGTTCCGGCCGGCCGGAAGCTCTACTCCTTCAAGGGCCCGATTTCGATCTGGTCGACCGAGAGTGTTCCCGTAGCACCGAGCAGCCCGATCCGGACAATCGCCTCGCGGGCACGCGGCGGCACGGGGATCACGGCCGATTGCTGCCGCCAATCGAACGTTCCCCGCCACGGCCCGACGCTCCCCTGGGCTGCCGTACCTCGCCGATCGTCGTAGAACGTGATCGCCAGCATCGGCTGCTGGCGGAGATCTTGTCCGGGGCGAAGCTCCTCGCCTCGGACATACAGGCTCACCTTTAGATTGCGAACGGCGCGGCCGTCGACCGCCATTCCCTGTAACGCCTGCGAGCCTCTCCCGGGCTGGAAATTGGAGAACAGCAGGTAGTTATCGCCCGAGGGGGCCCCGTCTGCGGACTTCAATTCCGTTTGCCGCTGATAGTGCCATGCGGCGGCCTGACCGGTCTCGCCAACCACCTCCTCGAAATCGCCGTTGGCAATCGTGGGGTTTTCCGGATCCGGGATCACCCGGCGATTGTCTTCCGCCTGCCCGGTCATTGGCACGAAGAGCGTTGGCCGCAGCGCCTCGAACTCCATCTTGCCCTCGACCTTTTTCAGCAGGTACAGGTTCTGGTGATACCGCTCGCCGACCGGGATCACCATGCGGCCGCCCTCGCGAAGCTGGGCGACCAACGCCGGCGGCACGTGCTCGGGCGAGCAGGTGACTATGATCTTGTCGAACGGCGCGTGCTCGGGCCAGCCCTGGTATCCGTCGCCGACCTTGGTGTGGACGTTCTGGTAGCCGAGCTTTCTCAGAACGGCGCCGGCTTTCCGGCCCAGCGGCTCGACGATCTCGATGCTGTAGACTTCCCGGACCAGCGGGCTCAACACGGCTGCCTGGTAGCCGCTGCCCGTTCCGATTTCCAGTACGGTGTCGCTCGGCTGCGGATCGATCTGTTCGGTCATGTAGGCGACCACGAAAGGCGGCGAGATCGTCTGGCTATTGCCGATCGGCAAGGCCATATCGAAATAGGCGAGCTTCCGCTGCGACAGGGCGACGAACTCGTGCCGGGGGGTGATCCGCATGGCCTGGATGACGCGCGGATTCGTCACGCCCGCGGCCACGATCTCTTCGTCGACCATGCGGTCGCGTGCCTGTTGGAGCTCTTCGCGGGTCTGGGCACGGGCGGGTGCCGGTGCCGAAAAGGCCACGAGCATAAGAGAGACCAGAATTCCCACCTCTCGCCATCGCGGGCGGGACAGACAGTACCGCTGGTCAGGGTCTCGGTTCCAGCATCGACCGCTCATCGCTGATAGTCCTTGTCTCGTGGCGAAATACTCCTCGATCGGTACGCCCCACTTCGAATCCTAGCACAAAGGCCGCGCCCCCCTGAATTAGCGAGACCCTACCTTCTCCGCCCGGTGCTGCGATAATGAGGGAAGTGATTGGTTTACGAACCAGCCCGGCTGCTCAGAAGCAGCCGGGCGGCTGTCGAGTATTTTTCCTCATTATAAGACCGTTTTACCGTGTTGAACGAATCGCTTCGAGACCTCCTCACGTGCCGGGTCCTGCCGCGGGTAAAGACCCCTGGGCAATACGTCGGCGGGGAACTCAACGCCGTCGTCAAAGACCACTCCCGGGTGCGGGGCAAGCTCTGTCTGGCTTTCCCCGATACCTACGCGATCGGCATGAGCAATCATGGCCTGCAGGTCCTCTACCATGCGATGAACCGCCGCGAGGACTGGGCCTGCGAGCGGGTATTCGCCCCCTGGCCCGACATGGAAGAAGGGCTCCGCCGGAACGGCCTGCCACTGTACAGCCAGGAGACGTTCACGCCGCTGGATCGCTTCGACGTGGTCGGCTTCACGCTCCAGTACGACCTCGGCGCGGTCAACGTCCTGACGATCCTTGACCTCGGCGGTATCCCCCTGCGAAGCGAAGACCGCAAACGGTCGCATCCGCTGGTCATCGCAGGCGGCCCCTGCGCCCAGAACCCCGAGCCGATGGCCCCCTTTATCGATTTGTTCGTCATCGGCGATGGTGAAGAGATGCTGCCGCGGGTCTGCGACGAGTGGTTGCGGTTGAAGGCTGGCGGCGGCGAGCGTAGCGAATGGCTCGCGGAAATGGCCCGCCGCCTGCCGCACGTCTACGTGCCGCAATGCTACCGCCCTCGATTCGACGCCGACGGCCGGGCAATGGCGCCGGCGCCCGCCGTCGAAGGCGTGGGCGAGGTGATACGACCGGCGATCGTCGAGGATCTCGACGGCATTCCGCTTCCAACGTCGCCCGTGGTGCCGAACGTCGAGGCAGTCCACGACCGAATCTCGATGGAGATCATGCGGGGCTGCCCCTGGCGGTGCCGCTTCTGCCAGGCCACGGCAATCAAGCGGCCGCTGCGGTTGCGGAAGGTGGAGACGCTGGTCGAGGCCGCTCTGGAATCGTACCGGACGACCGGCTACAACGAGATCTCGCTCCTGTCGCTATCGACCAGCGACTATCCGAATTTCGACGAGTTGCTCCGACGGATGCAGGAAGCCCTGCGGCCGCTGGGGGTGGCCATCTCCGTTCCCAGTCTTCGCGTGAACGAACAGTTGAGGACGATGGGCCACTCGCTCGACACCGATCGCCGCTCCGGAATGACGCTGGCGCCCGAGGTTGCGCTGGACGACATGCGCCAACAGGTCGGCAAGCGGATCCGCAACGACGATCTGTTCGAGGGCTGCAAGGTGGCTTTTCGGAACGGATTCAATCGGGTCAAGCTCTATTTCATGTGCGGGCTGCCGGGCGAACGGACGGCCGATCTGGACGGCATCGTCGACATGGCCGAGCACATTTCCCGGCTGGGCAAGGAGGTCAGCGGCCGGTTGGCGACGGTGGTGGCCAACGTTTCAAACTTCGTGCCGAAGTCGCATTCGCCGTACCAGTGGAACGCGATGCAGCGCCGCGAGTATTTTCGCGAGGCGCATCGCCGTCTCTGGCGGCGCCGGCGGCTCCGCTCGGTCGACATCAAGTGCCACGACGTCGAGACGAGCATGCTCGAAGGCGTCTTTTCGCGAGGTGATCGGCGGGTTGCCGACGCCATCGAGCTCGCCTGGCGCCGCGGCGCACGGTTCGACTCGTGGCGCGAGCAGTTTCAGCCCCAGCGCTGGCACGAGGTTTTGGCGGACGTCGGGTTGGATGTGGAACCGATCTTGCATCGGCCGTATGCGCTGGAAGCCTCTCTTCCCTGGGACCACGTCGCAATTCGCCAGGGCCGCACGTACCTGGAGCGTGAACAGTCGAAAGCCGTCGTTCAACAGGCCGAGATGGGCTGTGCAACCGGACCGTGATCGCGAGCTAACGGTCGTTCTCCGTGTAGATGGTCGGTCGGTGGAGCAGTCGATCCAGCTTCGTGGAGAACTCCTGGAAATCGACCGGCTTGGCCAGGAAATCGGTCACCGGCAGCTTTGCCGGATCGCGGCCTTCGTCCTCCAACGAGAATTTCTGTTGCACTCCCGTCAGCATCAAGACGGGCAGGTCCGGATACTTCCGTCGGATCTCTTTGGCCAACTCGATGCCCGCAAACGGGTCCTCGGGAAACATGACGTCGAGAATCAGCGCGTCCGGCAAGCGCTGATCGAGCCGACGCAGGATGTTCTCGGTCTCGTACTCCATGGCCACGTCGTACCCGCGAGACTGGAGCATCATTCGCAGCGTGCCCGCAAAGTCCCTGTCGTCGTCAACGATAAGCAAGTGAGCCATGGGATAAACCTCTACGTTGCGATTCCCGGTAGTGCTCCATGGAAGCGGTACAACTCCACATCCATTCTACCAAAGCGGGAAGGCAGGGATAGACTGCCGGCGGTGTGGCCTGTTCTCCCCCCCGACGCCTGCGCCGGATTGCCCGGTTGTATGGAGGCCGTGCTACTTGCCGGCGGCAGTCGGCACTTCAATTCCGCGCGAGGCTTGCCATCCCAACTTCGCAGCCACCGCGGCGGCATAGCTGCCCGCCTCGTGCTCGGAATCCGACAGACGGACCCGCGACCGCTCGGCCGCCATGGCAACTACCGCCGGCATATCGAGATACCGGCGGACATTCAACAGGATCGGCCCGCTGCGGTGCGAGCTTGGAAGTTGCGTCAGTTCGAGAGCCGCGATTTCCGGTTCAAACAACGACGCATACAATGCGACTCCCGCCAGGGTGCCACGGCCTTCGACCACGAGCGGAGCGCCGCCGATGCTTTCGAGCGACCGCAGCACCTGCACGGCGCGACGAACGTCCCATGCCCGCATCCCGTCGAGCGTCTGCCCCAGGAGCATGAATCGCCGGCGGATGTGTGTCTGCTTCCGTTCGTCCTGGTTCCACAGCGTGGGACCGATGCCGCGGGGTGCAAACACCGCCAGTGCCAGCCTGCCTTCCACGACCTTCTCGTTGATCGCGGCAAATGCCTTTTCGTCCTTCTCCGGTAGTGATTCCTCGTTCAACTCCGCTTCGAACCCGCACCGCACCGCAGCGGCCCACTTGTTCCAACCCTCCTGATCCAGCACCTCAAGCACCGCTCGATCGGGTTTTGTCTGTCCGGCCGGTTCGATCAGAAACAGCCGCAGCCGGATGGGAGACTGGCTGGTGAAATCCACCGCGCGAAAACGAAGGCCATCGCGCTCGGTCGAGAAAGCCTGCGCGGCATCGAGCGCCCCCGGCTCGCTCGGCCAGCCGCGGAACACCTTTTCTTCGAGCGCCTTTTGCCAGCCGTTCCGCATCGTCGTCCATGTCTCAGGCGATCCCGGCACCGCGGGCTCCGGAGCAAGCCGCACGAAGGTCTCCTGGATCTCCGTATTCCGCTGGCCGCCGGGCAATTCCGCGAATACCTTGAGCTGCTCGGGTGCAAAGGGTTTTTCGGGCGAATCCTCGATGTCGCGCTCGACGCCCATCAAGTGGCGGTCGAACCAGCGAAACGCCGGCAGCCGCAATTCGGGTGTGTCTTTATGCGGGCCCTCGGTAATGTTCAGCGCGATCTTGCCGCCCGCACCATAGAGTTCGTAGATCTTCTTCGCTTTCTCATACGTTCGCCGCACGCCATCGAGCGGAAAGATCCGATCGGCGTCGGAGTTGCCAATCAACAGCGGCCGCGGGGCGACCAGGGCGGCGACAAGCGGGTAGTCCCAGCGAAACGTGTTCACCATGAACATGCAGTCGCAATGGCCCTCGACACAGCCGTCGACCACGTGGTTTTCGAGGTCGGTGATGCCGGCCACCGGCACGGCCGCCTTGATGCGGTCGTCGATGGCCGCGATCCACCAGCTATAAGCCCCTCCGCCGCTGCGGCCGGTCACGCCTAACCGCTGCGGGTCGACCTCCTCGCGCGACTGCAGGTAGTCCAAGGCCCGCACACAGTTCCAAGCCTCGACTCCGGCGGAAGTGTAGCCGCGATTATTCCACCACCACATTCCCTGGTTGTACGTGCCGTGGTGGATGCCTTCGATTTCGCCGAGCTGGAGGGTGTCGATCATCAGGCAAGCGTAGCCGTGACGCGCGAACCATACGCCGTGATGCTGGTACGTCACCTTGTTGCCATAGCTGATTCCGTCCTTCTTCGATCGTCCATGGCCGCAGACGTAGAGGATTGCCGGCACTTTCCCTTGCCGCTCTCGGGGCAGGTAGAAATTGGCGGTCACATAGAGCCCCGGGCGCGACTGGAAGTGCAGTTTTTCGACCGTGAACTCGCCGCCGTCGACCTGGCCGGTGATCGCGGCCTTCAACTCCGTCCGCTCCGGCAGCGGATCCAGCCCGAGCATCTCGAAGAGTTGCCGGCGATATTCGCCGCGTGCCGACTCCCATTCTTCCCGCGAGTCGATACCGGCGAGGCACTGCGCGGCGAGCCCGGCCGTTTCGGTTTCGAAATACCGGGCGATCATCGCGTCGCCGCGCGCGGTATCGAGTTTGGGTGGATCCGCGGGGGCGGGGCCGGCGAGGAGAAACGACACTGCGGATACGGCGGTCATCAGGCGATACATGGCGACTCCCGGAAGTTGTCGAACGACGTTGCGGACCAAGACGATTCAGACTGCCACGGTAGCAGAAATGCGCCTACGGTACCAGTTTCCGCCAGAACCATACCACCAGAACCGGCGCCACGACGCATACCGCAATCGCCACGGGCGACCGCGGCTGAAAAAGGAGAAACACGCCGGCGGTCAGGAATGCCCACAGCACAGTCCACAGCCAACCCGAGCCAAGCGTGGCCTGATACGGCGCCGGATACGCGGCGCGCTCGACCAGTTTGCCGGCAAGTTGCCGCTGCTTCGCCTCCGTTCGAATCGATTGGATCAGCGATTCGGTGCCCGGGGTGTCTTCCAAGAGGCGGGTCAGCGCGAGCGCCTGGCGGTCGTGGCGCCGGTCGTGCAGCAGCTCGGCCATTGCAGCCTGGGCATAGGGATCGTTGGGATCCAGGCGCAGGGCGTGTTTGAGGCTTTCTTCGGCCGCTCCGAAACGGTGAAGGCGAAACTGCGCCATCCCCAGAGCCGCCCACGCCGTGGATGCGTTCGGATTTGCCTCGATCGCTTCGTTCGCCGCCTCTTCGGCAAGCCGCGGACCGCGCTCGCTGGCCATGAACCAGGCATAGTCGATAAGCAAACGGGGCGAGCGGCCCGAGAGCTCGATCGCCCGTTGCATCGCCTCCTGCGCTGCGCCGAGGCGGTCGTAGCGCCAGCCTGCCAGGCCGACGAGCGTGTGGGCCTGCACGCTATCGGGGGCAAGCTCCGCGGCCCGGCGGGCTTCGTCGAACGCGCTCTCCCCCGCGTCGCTCTTCAGCAAGGCCTCGGCCCGCATGATCCGCACCGCCGGGTCGTCGGGCACGACCTCGATCAACTGATCCGTGGCGGCAATCACCCGTGCGTAGTCCTTGCGTTCCAGCGCGCTGAGGGCCTCTTCCGTCAGATTCGAGATTTCGTAAGGTTCCATCGGGGAAAAGACCTGGTGAGAGTGGCCTAGAGGAAGGGTACCGCCGGCGCTTGCAGCCGTCAATCGGGCGAGGGCAAGGCCCGAAGACTTTCCAAAAAGCGTCGGGGCGTTCCTAGCACCAAACGGTATTTTCGGCTGTTGGCATTTACTTTCGGATGTCGCGAATGCCCGCGGCTTGTCCGCGGGATGGTTACGTTCTCTGCTACATACGCCACGATCGCCGCTATCCCCCTTGGTTTCGCCCGCGGCGGCAATGCCGCCGCGGGCGGTAAACCAAGGGGTGGTAACGCGGAGGTTCCTGTAGCGGCAAGCGTGAGCCTCCCGCGGACAAGCCGCGGGCATCCTTTCTAAAACCGTGCCGTGTCAAAACGGACACTTCCAGTCGAAAATACCGTTTGGTGCTAGTGAGTTTCCGACGATCCCCTTCCGCGACAGGCCCATTGTGGTCTAATGAAAAAGAGGACAGCCACCGAAATTCAACGGGGGTGGATGGAACCGAAAATACGAAGCTCTTGCGGAGCCACGACCCTTTTTCATCACCCCGGGCCCATTGCCATGCAACTTGCCGTCATCGCTTCTGCCGATAGCTGGTATCTCCGCGACCTGGTCCGTGCGTCCGCGGGGCGGCACGAGATCACGGCCGTGTCCTTCGCTCGCCTGTCGTCGACGTTGGACGACGGACGGCTCAGCGTTGCCGCCAGTGGAGTCGATCTTTCCCGGCCCGACTGCGTGCTGGTGCGCACCATGCCGCCCGGCTCGCTCGAGCAGGTCGTGTTCCGCATGGATGTGCTCGGCAGGCTCGAGTCGGACGGCGCCATCGTCGTCAACCCGCCCCGCGCGCTTGAGGCGGCCGTCGACAAGTATCTCGCTTCGGCCAAACTGATGGCCGCCGGACTGCTGGTTCCGCGGACGATTGCCTGCCAGTCGGTCGACGACGCGATGGCCGCCTTTGCGGCGCTCGGCGGCGACGTGGTGGTCAAGCCGCTGTTCGGCTCCGAGGGACGCGGGATGACCCGGATCACCGACGAGGCAATCGCTTTGCGGGTGTTCAAAGCCCTGGCGCAGTTTCAAGCAGTGCTGTATCTGCAGCAGTTCATTCCGCACGAAGGTTTCGACTATCGCCTGCTGGTAATGGGCAGCCGCGTACTGGCCATTCGCCGCCGAAACCAGCTCGATTGGCGAACCAACCTGGCCCAGGGCGGTATTGCCGAGCCAATGACGCCGACGGAGGAAATGCTCTTGACCGCGAAGACCGCGGCCGAGGCGATTGGCGCACCGATTGCCGGCATCGATCTGTTGCCGGGGCGCGACGGCCGGCTCTATACCATCGAGGTCAACGCCGTTCCCGGATGGAAGGGACTGGCCTCGGCCCTGCAAGTGGATGTCGCGGAGCTCGTGCTCCAATATTGCGAATCGCTCGCGGCCGCACGGAGAAGGAGCGTCCGGGACTGACCGCCTTCCGGCGGTATGCTTTACACCGCCCGGCGAATACGCGATACTGGTGCGCCGGCAAACGGAAGGGGGGACGCAAAAACGTGCGATTCCCGCCCGCCGCCGGCCATTTCGACGGATTCCGGGGCAAAGGCCGGCGGCTGAAAGCACGGCCTCGTCTGTTTGCTGCGATCCGCTGGAAGCGGCTGGTGTTCGTCAAAGCAAAACTGACAGGAGCGGCACGGATGGTTCAATTGTCGATGAATGAAACGACGACCTTTCGCTGGTCGTTCGAGGAGGATGTGGCCCGGTATGCGGCGGCCGGAATACCGGCGATCGGCGTTTGGCGAGAGAAACTGTCCGACTGCGGGACAACCAGGGCGATCGAACTCCTCCGCGGTCACAACATGGCCGTTTCGCACCTGTTTTGGGCGGGCGGTTTTACCGGCAGCGACGGCCGCTCCTTTCGGCAGAGTCTCGATGACGCCGAGGAGGCACTGCGTACGGCCGCTTTGCTGGGCGCCGATAGCCTCGTCGTCTACAGCGGCGCCCGAGCCAATCACACGTACAATCATGCTCGGCGCCTCTTCCGCGATGCGCTCACGGAGCTCGTGCCCATCGCGGAAAGCCAGAAAGTTGCGCTGGCGATCGAGCCGATGCACCCCGGCTGCGCCGCCGAGTTCACTTTTCTGACGACCACCGAAGAGGTCCTGGAATTGCTCGCAACGATCGGAAGTCCGCTGGTCAAGATTGTCTTCGATACGTATCATCTCGGTCAGGACCGAAATGTCCTCGACCAGATCTCCGAACTCGTCCCGCATATCGCGCTGGTCCAACTCGGCGACGCCAAGCTGCCTCCCCACGGCGAGCAGAACCGATGCCTTCTCGGCGAAGGAGTCGTCCCGCTCGAAGGAATCATCGCCCGGCTTACCGAGGCGGGCTACGACGGATACTATGACGTCGAGTTGCTTGGGGAGGAGATCGAAGCCGTCGATTACATGAGTTTGCTCGACCACGCGAAGCAGGCGTTCAACCGACTGGTTCTTAGGACTTAGGTTTTAGATCTTAGGTGTCAGGAAATCCGGACTCTGTTCACAAGTAACTGCTCTCGCTCCTTGAGTTCTAAGCTGTCCCCCAATGCTGATCGTCAATTCCCGCATCCGGATCCCGTTGGGCGAGCTGCGATTTACGTTCTCGCGGAGTTCCGGTCCGGGCGGACAAAATGTCAATAAGCTGAATACCAAGGCGACGCTTCGCTGGCCGGTCGCCACCAGCCCCAGCCTGCCTGACGATGTCCGAGAACGATTCCTCTCGCGCTATCGCAACCGTGTCACCACCGAAGGCGACCTGGTCATGGCCAGCCAACGCTTCCGCGACGCGGGCCGCAATGCCGGCGACTGCGTGGAAAAATTGCGGCAGATGCTTGCCGAGGTGGCCAGGCCGCCCAAAGCCCGCAAACCAACCAAACCTTCGCGCGGGTCAGTCCGCCGACGCTTGGAAAACAAGCGCAAGCAGTCGCAGAAGAAGCAAGCCCGGGGCCGACTTGAAGAATAGGGAGCTGGACG
Source organism: Thermoguttaceae bacterium (assembly GCA_040768665.1). Classification (GTDB taxonomy): domain Bacteria; phylum Planctomycetota; class Planctomycetia; order Pirellulales; family Thermoguttaceae; genus JABWBD01. The sequence goes on along the minus strand of JAXGMN010000030.1, from coordinate 61,790 downwards.
CACCCCTCCGTAAGGCGGGCAGCCGTTTACGGCTCCAGGTCGTTTTCTACCCTCGGGCAGCACCCGGCGCGGATCGTAATGCTGCCGGGCACTTTCACCGCGTATTGCGGTGGGGCCCGGAATTTCCGCCCGTGGCAAAGTCGTCAACTGCCGGCAGTGAGCAAGGTTACGAGGGGGCCGCGGTGGGCTGATAAAAACGGGGACGTGCTCCGCAACATCTTGTGTGGTCGCTCTGGCTAAACCGCTATTAGTTGCGGTGCCTGTCCCCGTTTTTATCAAGTTTTTATCAGCCCAGGGCCGCGGTGCCCGCCGTCCAGGACAGGCTATAATGAACAAGACCTATGGCCAAATCCAATGACATCGACGCCGTGCTCGCTGATTGGCCCTACCAGCCGGGGGTCGTCAGCGCTCGTCTTATCGCCGCTGCCGACGGCCGCGAAGTGATCCAATTACGGGTCGAACTGGGGCTGTTGCAGATGGAGACCGAGAATCGTCCCGACGGCCAGAGTCCGGGCGGGGCGGCGACGTACTTGGATTTCATGGACCAGAAAGCGCTTTTCGAGGGCTCGGAATTCGAGTTGTCGGAAGAGCAGGCTGAAGAGTTGGACCGCGAGTTTATCCAGTTTTATCATCGCAGGATTTGTTGGTTGGCGCTCCGGGAGTTTGACCGGGCGGTCCGCGACGCCGATCACACGCTCCGGCTGATGGACTTCGCCGCGGCTCATTCCAACGACGAGGAGTGGGTCGTCTCGCACGAGCAGTACCGTCCGTTCGTCCTCTTCCACCGCACCCAGGCGGCGGCGCTGTCGCGGCTTACCGAGGACGGCCCGGAAGCGGCGGTCGAGGAGATCAACACCGGTCTGAACCGGATCCGCGAGGTCTATTCGCAATTCGACGCCGAAGAAGAGTTCGACGAGGACGAGTTGGCCGAACAGCTTCGCCGTCTCCAGGAATGGATTCGGGAGAACTACAGCGTCGGCCGCACGCTTGAGGAGCAATTGGCCGATGCCGTTGCTACCGAGCAGTACGAGTTGGCGGCACGTCTCCGGGACGAGCTCGCTCGCCGGCCCAAAAGACGCTAGCAGCAAACGGTATTTTCGACTGGAAGTGTCCGTTTTGACACGGCACGGTTTTACAGAGGATGCCCGCGGCTTGTCCGCGGGAGGCTCACGCTTGCCGCTACAGGAACCTCCCCGCGTGCCACCCCTTGGTTTCGCCCGCGGCGGCAAAGCCGCCGCGGGCGAAACCAAGGCGGATAGCGGCGATCGTGGCGTATGTAGCAGAGAACGTAACCATCCCGCGGACAAGCCGCGGGCATTCGCGACATCCGAAAGTGAATGCCAACAGCCGGAAAAACCGTTTGGTGCTAGCTGCCCTGCACGAGCCGGTCCACCACCAACTGGCGAAACTCGGGCGAGAGGTTGGCGAAGTAAGCCGTAAAACCCGTCACCCGCACTACCAGGTCGGGATACTGCGACGGGTCCTTGTGCGCGGCCAATACCTGACGGGCGTCGACGATGTTGATGTTGAACAACGTGCCGCCGAGGGCAAAATGCGTCCGGATCAGGCTTAGGATCGTGTCGACCGCCGCATCGGACTGGGCAATGCACGGATCGAGCTCGAGCTGGATCGGAGCCGTGTTGCCATAGCCCGGCTGGATGGCCGCGATCGCTTTGACCATCGCGGTTGCCGCGCCGTCCTCGCGGAACCCGGGCCGGGGATTGGCGCCGTGGGCGATCGGCTCGCCGGCTCGGCGGCCGTCGGGCGTGGCGCCCACCTGTTTGCCCAGCCGCAGCGTGTCGGCCCACGAGAACCAGCCCGGGATCATCCGCCGGCCGCCCGGTGTGAGCTTTTCGGTCACCAGCCGCGTGAACAGGCGCGAGACTTCCAGCGCCCAGCGGTCGCCCGGCGAGTCGCCCTCGCCGTAGTGTGGGGCAGTGCGCATCATCAGCCGTACGCGCTCGCCTTCGACGCCTCGATAGTCGTTGCACAGGTGCTCGGCCAGTTGCTGCCAGGTGATCCGATGCTGCTGTTGGATGCGGCACTCGATCGCGGCGAGCGAGTCGGCGACGTTTGCCAGCCCCGCGCCGTCGACGCACATGTTGTAGAGATCGACGCCGCCGTTGGTCACGTTGAGGCCCCGCTCGATCGGACCGTGGGTGAGCAGATTGAGGACCAGCTCCGGTTCGTTGAGGTGCTGGTGGTCCAGTTGAACGTCGATCCCCCGGGCCGTGCAAAGGACGGCCCCGCGGAGACGCTCTTCGAATCGCCGCCAGAGCGCATCGATCGAGGGGGGCTCGGCCGCGGCCATCATCTCGTCGAAGGCGACCATGAAGACCTTGGCCGCATTGATCTTCACCGTGTCGTTCATCGTGTACTCGAGCCCCGGCAGTGCCATCCAGTTGCAGCCCACGGCGATCCGACTGCGGGCCAACTCGGCCGAGTAGCCGTTACGCATAAAACCTTCGACGAGGGCCTTGTCGCCCGAAAACCGCGGCCAGGCCTTTCGATCCTCCACCAGATACTCGACCCCTCGCCGCAACAGACGGGGATCGAGCCCGTCGTGAACTCGGATCGTCAGGTTGCACGTCGACTTGAGCCGGTGGGCCGCTTCCAGGATCAAGAAAGACAGATGGCTGGTCTGATCGTGTCCGTCCGGCGCCGGGCCGCCGAGCTGGTAGTAGTGCGGATCGTTCAATAGCAGGCACGCCAGCAGGAAGATGGCGTCCTCGTCGTCGATGCGTCCTTCGCGTCGGTCGCGTTCGTAATAGGGGCGAAGCAGCTCGTCAAGCTGCCCGCCGGCGCCGTCGCGATTGTAGGTCCGCGAGGCCATGTTGAACCAGGCAATCCACTGGCAGGCTTCGCGGAGCGTCCGCGGCGGACCTTCGATCAGCCAGCGGTTGACTTCCGCCATTTCACGAAGGTTCGCCTGGAGGACCGGTTCAGGCTCGCATGCTGCGGCGGCTTCGATCGCGTCGACCGTGCGGCGGATCCAGCCCTGAATGGCCCGGATCACCCGCTCTTCGGCCTCGTAGAACTCCGCTTTTTCCGGTCCGTGCTCGGCGCGATAGTGCGCAACCTTTGCCAGCAATCCACCCCATCCCAGCGCAAGACCGATCTGGTAGTCGGGAGCGAAGTGGGCGTCGTTGCCGATGCCGGAAATGATGCCGTAACGATCCTGGTCGGGGCGGAGGTCGGCGAAGTCGAACTCGGGCGGCCAGTTGCACTTCCGCATCCGGTTCAAGAGGACCATGTAGCGCCCGGCCAGGGCGTCCATCGGATCGACGTAGACCGGATGATGGTCCAACAGGTCGCAGAAGTTGTCGGCCCAGCCCGCAACCCCGTAGAACGAGCCGTTGGGGTGGTTGGGTTTCGGCTGCCAGCGAAAATCCTCGGGCGGCAGGACCATTCCGTAGTCGTCCTCGTTCATGTATCCCAGCCGCCGAAGCTTTTCCTGGGTCTGGGCCTCCTTGCGCCGGCGGAGGTGCTCCAGTCGAGCCGCGTAGTCGAGTCGGTCTTGCACGGCAACGGACATTGGTCAAAGGCCTTTCGATCAGCTAGACGCGGGTTGTTTTCGGGTGCCGGAGCCGGCCACTTTGACGACGAAGTTGCCTCGTGCGGCCCGCGCTGCCAGCATTTCCAAATCGGCTGCGGTTGGGGAGTGGAACTCCGGCGGCGGGCCGGCAAGGCCGAGGGCTTCGTACTTGCCGGTGCCCAGAGGATGATAGGGCAAAAGGTCGTATTGCTCGACGCTCGGCAGTGCGGCGAGGAAATCGGCGATGGCCTCGATCTGGTCGGGCCGATCGTTGACGCCGACGATCACGGGCGTTCGGATCACCAACGGTTTGCCCAGCGCGTCGAGCCGGCGCAGGTTTTCCAGGGTGGCCGCGTTGGACACACCGGTCCAGGCCCGATGGGCTGCATCGTCCAAGAGCTTCACGTCAACGAGAAACAGGTCGACCAGCGGAACCAGCGGGGCTACGATCTCCCAGGCCCAGGCGAGATTGGTCTCGACGGCCGTGTGGATCTTCTCTCTTCGGCAAAGATCCAGGATTGCGCGGGTGAATTCGACCTGCGCGAGCGGCTCGCCTCCGGATACCGTTACTCCGCCCGCGGGTTGGTAGAACGGCCGATCAGAAAGCACCTCGGCCGCCACGGCCTCGGCCGTCGTCGATTCGCCCACCCGCACGAGCGACTTGGCATAGCAGGTGTCGGCACAATCGCCGCAAGCGATGCAGCGGTTACGGTGGTAGACATGCCCGGCCTCCGTGAATTCGTGCGCTGCCTGCCGGCATGCCTCGGCGCAAGCCCTGCAACCGATGCAGCGCTCGGGAAAAACCTGGATTTCCGGCCGGCGGCGATAGGTCTCGGGGTTGTGGCACCAAGGGCACCGCATCTGGCAGCCCTTCAGGAACACGGTGGTGCGAATCCCGGGACCATCGTGGACCGAAAAGTGTTGGATGTGGGTGATGATTCCAGTGGTCACGGGGACTCTCGACCTGGCATAAAGACCTGCTTCACCTGCCGGGCGAATCGGCAAAGGTTGTCCGCGGGGGAAGTGTTACACGGACACCTTCGCGAGCCGAACGGATGGCCGCATCGAGAACCTCTTGCGTATCACGGCAGGTCGACGGCCGGCAGAGCGGATGCACGTCGTTGCCGGTTTCCAGGGCCCAGAGGAAATGCGCGGTGCCGTTGGCCATGTGCGGAGCCGGAGTCGGGGGCGAAATTTCCTCCCCCGTCGGCTGCTCGGCGGTGGTTCGCCAGAGACGTCCGCCGCGACCGGGTCCGAAGGTCACCGATCCTCGCGTGCCCCAGATCGTCGCCAGGTAGCCGGTCGTCGGCTGGCCGACCTGCCCCCATGCGCCCTCGGCCGTTGCCATTGCGGTGGGATAGCTCATAACGACGATGGCATTGTCTTCGACCGGCAGTGGCGGCTCGTTCCACCGGCCGGCCAGCGCCATTACCTGCGTGGGCCGGCCCAACAAAACCCGGGCCATGTTGATTCCGTACGAGCAAAGGTCGATCAGGGCGCCTGCGCCGTTGCGATTCGGATCGAGGATCCACTCGCGGAAATACGAGGAACACTCCACGTCGGGCCCGCCGTGGCCGGCGCGATGGGTGAGCTGCCAGATTGTGCCGAACTCGGGGCGTGTCGCCATTTCCAGTGCCGCCTGGACCTGCGGACGCCACACGACGGGCCAGTTGATCATCAGCCGCACACCGGCGGCCCGGGCCGCTGCGATCAATTGTTCGGCGCCTTCGAGGGTGGCCGCCATCGGTTTCTCGACCAACACGTGCAGCCCTTGCCCGGCCGCCCACGCGCCGACCTCCGCCCCCTGCGCGTTGTCGCAGAACACGTAGAGCGCGTCGAGGGACCCGCGGTCGACCATATCGCGGTAATCCGTGTAGGCCGGACAGCCATATTGCTGGGTGACGCGATCCCGCAGGGCCTGGTGCGGGTCGGCAACGGCCGCGAGTTGTCCGTTTTCCGACGCGGCCAGATCTTCCAGGTTGCCCCAGATGTGGTCGTGCGTCAGTCCGGCGACGCCGATTCGGTATCGTCTACTCATCGTCGTCTCGAAGGTTCTTGTGTCATTGAGGGTCCTCCGCTGTCTCATCGCGGAACAGCGCGGCCACGAGCACGGTCGCCACCGCCCCGATTGCCGCTGCGGTGTACCAGAAAAGCGAATAGTCGAGCGTGCCGCCGGCCGGCGTGCAACGCTGCGAGAGCCAACCGTTGAGCGGGCCGGCTACGAGCGGACCGACGCCCAGGATCACCAGCATGAAGACGGTCTGCGCGGAGTATCGGGTGTCGGGCGGGGCGATGCGGTCGACATAGATGAACCCAGCCGCGAAGAAGAACGCAAAAGAGAACCCGTGGATCAACTGCGCGGCAACAATCGCTTCCATGGGCAACTGGGTCGTGCCGAAGAATGCGTATTTGAGAAAGTAACAGAAGGCGCCCAACGCGATCACCGTGCGGAAACCCAGGCGGCTGAGCACCGGGCCGAGCACCGCCAGGGCGAGGATTTCGGCGAACTGCCCGAGCGACATGGCCGGCATGATGTACGCGTCGGCCAGTCCGATCGCCGACAGGAACTTGCTCATCTGCACGAAATAGAAGCAGTGGATCACGCTCACCACCAGCGCCGCGGCGACCAGCACCGCAAACGAGCGACGCCGGACGAGCGCAAAAGCGCCGGCGAACGCCAGCGTTCGTGCCGATTCTCGCTTGGGCGGCGTCCGCGGCAGCGCGAACCAGCAGAACAGGGCGTAGCCGACCGACACGGCGCCGGCGACCCGCACCGAGTCGATCATCCTGGCCGGGGCGTCGTGCAGTTCCCTGCCGGTGAAGAAGGGCGGCAGCCAGCGGAATTCCAGGTCGGACTGAAGCCAGATCATGGGAAAGAGCCACGCCACCGTGATCCACGCCATGGTGCCCACGGCGCGCACGCCGGGAAACTGCCGCTTGGGATCCGGCAGGTGAGCCAACGCCAGTGAGTTTGTCAGCGAGAGCGTGGGCGCGAAGAGAATGGCATACGCGATCGACAGCCAGAGCCAGGCCGCATAGGTCGTCTGGTAGGCCGTAATGAACTTCACCGCGCCGCCGACGGCGAGCAGCAAGGCCAGGCACTTGGACGGAGCGAGGTAGCGGTCCGCGATTTGGCCGGCGATGAAGGGCGCGGCAAGCGCACCGACCGCGCCGGCCACGGCGATGATCATGCCGATCTGAAGATCGGTAAAACCCAACCCGCCTACCGTGCGATCGGCCGAAAGGAACCGGGCGGCGATCGGCAGCCAGAGGCCGTAGACGGCGTACTGGAGGAACATCATCACGTAGAGCCGCGGGTCGGCACGACGCAAGGCAACGGCTGTGGCGGCATCGGTGTTCACGGCTCACGCAATTCCGTAATGATCGTTGATCGCGCGCTGATAGTTCTCCAACCTCCCGGACGCCACCTCTTCCACCTCGACTTGCCGGCCGGCGGCGGCCGCTTCGAGCACGGCGAACGCACAGGCCAGACTTGCCATCGCATCGCGCCCGCTGGTTTCGGGCGGCCGGCGGTGACGGACCGCCTCGAGCCATTCGTACTGGGCCAGGGCGAAAGCGTCGGTCAGTCCCAGGGGAAACTCCTTCGATTTTCGGTCCGCCGGACATTCTCGCTGGTAGAGCTCGGCGAGCCCGGCCGTGGTGCCGTCGCCCAGCGTCACCTCGTCGCCGGATACGCGTCCGCGCGACGCATAGTAGACGTCGCCGGTGCCGGGCATCGTTCCGCCGCCGCGGCCCGCCCAGCTTGCCGTCAGTTCGCCGGTCACTCCGCCGGCGGTGGCGAAGGACGAGTAGACGGTGTCTTCGGCGTCGCACTCGACGCGCTCCGTCAGACGGCCCTCCTCGTCGTGGCCCCAGCGGACCGGTTCGACGATCGCGGTGCGGGCCTGGATATCGCCGATTTCCCCGGCCAGGTAGCGGATCAGGTCGAAGCGGTGCACGCCGACGTCGAGCGCGATCCCGCCGGCCTCGTCGCGGCGATGGCGCCAGGGAGTGTCGGCCACGACGCGATCCGGAGCCCAACGCGCTCCCACGCTGCCCATGAGGATCATTTGCAGGCTCCCCACGAGCCCCGAATCGAACAGCCACTTCAGGTGGCGGGTCCGCGGCATATAGCGACCGCTCTGGAAAACGCCCAGTACCCGCCCATGGGCCTCGGCCAACTCGCACATCCGCCGAGCGGCACGGATCGTGACGGCCATCGGCTTTTCGGTCAGCAGGTCCTTGCCCGCTGCCAGCGCCGCCTCGGCCACCTGGTGGTGCAGGGCATGGCTGGTGAAATCATTGACCGCCGTGATCGGCGCCTCGGCCATCATGCAGCGATAGTCGCTGTACACCTGGACCTCGACGTCGTCCTGGAAGTCCGATACGTACTGGTCGGCCACGGCGAGCGGATCGCCGGCGAACTGGCTCACCGCCGGGCGCTGCGGCGGGCCTTCACCGCGCCGGACGTACATCCGGGCCTCGTCTTCCCAGAGCGAGCAAAGGGCGGTGATGCGGAAGTCGTCGACGCCCGCCGAGCGCAAGAGCCGGTAGCCGCGCAGGTGCGCGGCCATGATCCGGCCGCAGCCGACGATGCCGATCTGAATCATGGGACTGTCCTGTTATCTTCAAACGAACTTCGTCACGCCGGAAACCGCCGGGGACTGGCTCATTTTGCGGAGTCTTCGGAGCAAAATGTGCCTGTCCCCTTCTCCTCGCGAGGTCTTGCGATAGGCTCTTACTCTCAAACGAACTTCGTCACGCCGGGGATGGCCACGGCATACTTGCCATCCGGCCCGGGCAAGGTCGGCGGTGCGGCGTCGAAAGTGTATCGCTCGGGCGACAGGTCGAGCTTCGACTGCGTCATCTGCTCCCAGGTGATCTCCTGGCCCGTGTAGCCGGCGGTGCGTCCCAGGATGGCGATCAGCGTGCTCTGGCACATGTAGTCGCCGTTGTTGATGCACTTGCCCGCGCGGATGGCGGCGAACATCTCATCCTGTTCGACCTGGTGCATGGGGCGGATCCCGCCCTGCTTTGCCTTTCGCACCGAATAGGAGGAAAGGTCGCCTGCCTGCTGGCCATGGGTCCAATTCGTCTCGCCTTCGATGCGGCCCTTCTGCAGGTCGCAGCGGCCCTTGGTTCCCACGAGCACTTCGGAGTAGTCGTTATAGCAGCTTGGTTGCTGGCGGGCGAAGGCATACATCCTGGCGCCGTTGTCGTACTCGTAGACGACGGCGTGGTGGTCGTAAATGTCGCCGTACTTCGGATCGATGCGGACCTGGCGACCGCTGGTGGCCCAGGCTTTCACGGGCGGCCTGTCCTGCATCGCCCAGGAGCATTTGTCGATACCGTGGATCTGCTGCTCCACGTTGTGGTCGCCCGAAAGCCAGGTGAAGTAGTACCAGTTACGCATCTGGAACTCCATCTCCGTCCAGTCCGGCTGGCGCGGGCGGTGCCAGAGGGAGCCGAGATTGCGGGTCGTCTGGATGGCCAGAATGTCGCCGATCGCCCCGTCGTGAACTCGCTTGACGGTTTCGCGGATCACGGTGTCGTAACGCCAGCAGAGGCCCGACACCACGCACAGATTCTTTTTTCCGGCCAGTTCGCAGGTAGCCGCAACGCTCCGCACTCCGGTCGCATCGACGCCGACCGGCTTCTCGGCGAAGACGTGCTTGCCGGCACGGATCGCGGCCGCCAGGTGCAGCGGGCGGAAATGGGGCGGCGCGGCCAGCAGGACCACATCCACTCCGCTGGCAATCAGATCTTGGTAGGCATCGAACCCGACGAAGCAACGTGCTCTGTCCACGTCAACCTGTTCGGGGTGCAGTTTCTGGAGCTGCTTGAGCGATCCCTCGAGACGGTCCCCGAAGGCGTCGGCCAGCGCCACCAGCCTGACGCCCGGATCGGCATTGATGGCGTTGGAAGCGGCGCCCGACCCGCGGCTGCCGCAGCCGATCAGGCCCACCTTCAGGACGTCGCTGCCGGCCGCGTGGGCGCCGCGATGGATGGCCAGGACCGAACCGCCGGCCGCGGCGGCGGTGCGTAGAAAGTCACGACGCGAGACGTTCATCATACCCTCCCGGAACGCGTGGACGAATGGGGTTGACAGCCAGTCGTGCCGCAGGGTGCTCGTGCGATGCGGAACCTCATGCGCCGCGAGCGCACAACCTTGCCGACCCCGGCGATTCTCGCATCCGCGGCCAAGGGAAGTCAACGTGCAGTTGCGCAAAAAAAGTAAGACTTTGCGACACAGGCGGCCGGAGAGTAGGATAGTCGGTTAGAGCCTACCCCAAAACCGCCGGGGACTGGCTCATTTTGCGGAGTCTTCGGAGCACAATGTGCCTGTCCCCTTCTCCTCGCAAGGTTTTGGGATAAGTGCTTAGCGGTGAACAAACGGGAGGGACACGCTATGCGGAGCTCCAGACATCCATCGAAACGCCGCCCCAAGGCGTACGCCGGCGGCGATGCGCCGCACGTAGCCGTGCTGGTCGACACGGCGACCGGCTGGGGCCGCCGCCTGGTTCGTGGGATCGTCAACTACAGTCAGCACGGGCCGTGGACCTTGTGGATCCGCTCGGGCGGCCAGGATACACCGGTCTGGCTGCCGCCGGGCTGGCGCGGCGACGGGATCATAGGCCGGATCGGCACCCACGCTGCGGCACGGCACGTGCGCGCCGCCGGCGTGCCGGTGGTGAACATCTCGGCCATTGAATTGCCGGGCGTCGATTTTCCTCGCGTGGCGACCGATCTCGAAGCGGCCGGGCGCATGGCCGCCGCGCATCTCCTGGAGCGAGGGTTTGCCCATTTTGCCTACTATGGACTGGCACATCGGGCTTACGTCGACCGGCACTACCGCGGTTTCGTCGAGGCGGTCGGCGACGTTTGCGACCACTGTCCCCTCTACGCGACGACGTTCGACTCGGGCGCCGGAGCTCGCACCGCATGGGTCACCCGTCAGCGCGGTCTCTCGCGTTGGCTCAAAACGCTCGCCAAGCCGGTGGCGATCGTCGCCTGGACGACCGAATTGGGACGAGAATTGATCCACGCGAGCCGCCGCGAGGGCTTCTTGGTTCCCGAGCAGGTGGCCGTGCTGGCGGCCGACAACGATGAGCTCCTGTGCGATGCGTGTGTGCCGTCGCTGTCCGGGATCGAGTTGACCTCGGAGCGGATCGGCTTCGAAGCGGCCAGGCTGTTGGATCGATTGATGCAAGGTGGCAGTCCGCCGAAGGCGCCGCTGCTGCTCGAGCCGACTGGCGTGGTGACGCGTCAGTCGACGGATACCCTGGCGGTCGACGACCCGGATCTCGCCCGCGCGGTGGCTTTCATCCGGAACCACGCGACAGCGGCGATCCAGGTCAAGGACGTGCTTCGCGAGGTGCCGGTTTCGCGGCGTTGGCTGGAGCGCCGTTTTCGCGAAGTGCTGGGACGCGGTCCGGCAGCGGAGATTCGCCGCATACGCTTGGAGCGAGCAAAGCGACTGTTGTTAGAAACCGAGATGCCCGTGCCCGAGGTCGCCCGCCTGGCCGGTTTCGGCTCTCGCGAATACCTGGCAGCCGTGTTTCGTTCCGAACTCAACGAGAGCCCCCGGCAATACCGCAACCGGGTGCAAGCCCGGCGGTAATCGGGCATGCGATCCGATTCAGGCCACGTGGCCTGAATCGATGCTATTCAAACGTAAACGCAGCGATCCGCTTCTCAACGGGCCCGGCAGTCTCTTTATGGGAATGCATAGCTGGGGTTCTGCGGATCGAAGTCGGCGTCGGTGAAACCGTTGTTCAGCTTGACGTCGAGATACGTGTACTCTTCCACGAGTTCCGCGGCGCCGCCGGCTTCTTTCGGCCAGTCGTACCGCTCGCAGCGGATGGGAATTTTCGCTTCCTCGTCAAAAAACAACCGGAGAATATGAAAATCGAAGTGTGTCCGCGGCACCGGATGCACTACCTCAAGAAGGACGCACGGACAGCCGTTGACCTTCGCGCCGCGGACAATCCTCACCTGGCACTCCTGATGTTGCAGGTCCGACTCGGCACTTCGAATGACCTTCCGGCAAAGATTGAGAAAGCCGATTTCGGTAATCGAGTGTCGTCTGTTCTGCATGGCCGTGAAGCCTGCGGCATCCATCGAGAGAGTGCCGAGCAGCTTGCCGATGGCGCCTGCTTTGTGGACGAGCACCTTGCCATCGTTCTTGCCTTCCACGTAAATGGCCTCGTCGCCTTTGCGGCCCGCCGGATGAGCCACGCAAGCGTAGACGCTGAATGGTCGATGCCGAACCTTGATGAAAACCTTCTCGTACTCGCCCAGCTTGCCGCCGACGCGTTCCCGGGAAATGAGATTTGCCGAATAGTCGGCGACGTACTTCTCCAGGAATTCGACTTCCTCCTCGGCCCATTCCAACACTCGCAATGCGGGATGACTGCCGTGCCCGGAGTTCTCGCCGGCAGAACGTTCCTGCAAGTCGGCATTCTGTGCCGCGAGGCCTTGAGCATGGGCGGGCCAGGGTACTCCCGCAAGAAGAAGGCAAGCGGCGATCACTTTCCTTAAGGCTGGCACTTCAGCTCTCCTTTCCGTGGATGTCTGTCCATGCTCAAACTGTAACCGCCACCACCGACCCCGCGTCGGTGGGGCGATGTTTGGCAACTAAAAACCGCACCCCTGTGGTGTCTTTCTCTGGCGTTTACAGTTCGAGGCGTCATGATGGGGCTTCACCCCCGCCCATGAAAGTAGCTCCGGGCTATTTTCGTGGGATTATCCATCGTATCATTTTACACCGACTTAGAGGCCATCCGGAAACGAGGACCGGCTACCGGATGTTGTGTCTCGGAGCCGGAGTTTATACAAGATGTAGGGAGCCTGTCCCCGTTTCCCGATAGCCTTTTGGTGCTCGGTCTTTACGGAGGAGCCACAACGCGGCCGTCCCGCAAGCCGACAACGCGTTGCGCCCGCTCGGCCACTTCCGTGCCGTGCGTGATCACAACGATCGTCACTTGACGTTCCCGGTGCAGGCGATCGAACAGGTCGAGAATCTGAGCGGAGGAGCCGGAGTCGAGATTGCCCGTCGGCTCGTCGGCCAGCAAGACGCAAGGGTCATTGGCCAGGGCGCGGGCGATGGCCACGCGTTGCCTCTCTCCGACGGAAAGTCGGCTGGGGCGGTGATCCGCGCGGTGTGCAAGCTCGACAGTTTTCAGCAGCTCCTCGGCCCTCGCCCGGCGCTGCGCCGGCGGTAAGGGCCCCTCGAACATCGGCACCTGTACGTTCTCGGCAGCGGTCAACGTCGGCAGCAGATAGAACGACTGAAAGACGAATCCAAGCTCGCGGGCACGAAAGCCGTCCAGATCCTTCAATCGGGAAAGCGGCTCGCCGCGGTAGAAAATTTCGCCCTCGGTCGGCCGATCCAATGTGCCCAAGAGGTTCAGGAGCGTCGACTTTCCGCTCCCGCTCGGTCCCATGATGGCCACGTACTCGCCCGATTCGATCCGAATCGAGACGTCGACCAGGGCATTCACCTGCCCGTCGGAATAGATCTTGGTGAGGTGTTCGGTGCGGAATGCGGACGGCTGGTCAATCATGGCGTATGGCCTCCGTCGGTTGCAGGCCGGCGCCCCGATACGCGGGATAGAATCCGCCCAACAGGCCGATGGCGATCGCAATAAGAAATCCTTCGAGGATCACCGTCCCGGGAATGGTCGCTCGCATGTAGCCGCTGGCGGCCGGCAGCGTGCTCAGCAACCACGTCAACGCCATCGCGCCCGCCGTTCCGGCGACCGCGCCGGCCAAGGCAAGAACGAGCGACTCGCCCAGAATCATCCGCACGATTCGCCAACGGCGCCAGCCGATCGCGCGGAGAATCCCGATTTCGTGCGTCCGCTCGAAGACCGACATGATCATCGTGTTCAGCATTCCCACGGCGCCGATCACCAGGGCAATGGTCGACGTGACCCAAGCCATCGCATGAGCGAGCCGAATCTGGAACGTGCTCTTTACGAAATCGCGCGTGGGTAGCGCGGAAAGCTTCAGCGACTCTCCCCGCGAATTGGTCAGGCTCTCGATCCGCCGGCTTACCTCGTCGATGAGCGGCTTCTTCTCCGGGACATCGCGCACGACGACTTGGAAACCGGTCACCTGGCCGGGCCGGGCCATGAGGTGCTGCAAGTCGGACAGCAGCACGACCGCGGAACCGTTCTCGAAGATGTTGAAGCTCCGGTAAATGCCGACGACGCGAAATCGCTCCTCCTGAATGTCGATGGTTTCACCCACTTTCGCGCCGAGGTTCTCCGCGAGCACGGTTCCGAGCATCACGGCCCGGTGATCGCCGGGCTCGAGCGGTCGACCTTCGAGCATGACGAGATTCTCGAACAAGAAACCTCCGGGTTCCCATCCCTGAATGGGCACACCGATCAGGTCGGCTTCGAGAAAAGAGACGACGTCCATCAACCCGCCCGTAACGTCGCGGACGCCGGGGATCATTCGGATTTGCTCCTCGATCTTCTGATCGATGCTGCTGGTGAGTCGCTCCGTGACTCCGGCACGAACGACCATGAGATCCACTTGGCGCCCCTCGTAGAGCTCGGCAAACGACTGCTCGAATCCTCTTGCCATGCCAAGCAACGAGACAACCGCGCCGACGGCCAAAGCGATTCCGATGCCGGTCAACAGCGAGCGAACCGGCCGGCGGATCACGTTCCGGAGAATGAAGCTGTAGAACCGCATGGCAGGAAACTCCGTTTTCTTTAACTGCCCGCCGATTCCGAGGCGCTGCTTTTGGATCCTGCTTCGGATGCGTCACCCGCGCCGCGTGGTGCTTTCGGTCGGCCCGCAAACACGTAGGCACAGTTCCACCAGAGCGAACGGATAGTCCAGTCCTCGAGAACTTCCTCGATGATCGGCTCGATCTTCAGTTGGCGATGCCGGTCGACCATTTCCGTGAACGCGTCGCCCAGGTGCATGAATCGACTCATCACCCAGTGGTCCAGCCGGGGAAGCCCGATTTTCCGGCCGATCATTCGATCGGGCAGATTCGGGTATTCGTCCGACACGACTACCCAACCTTGAGGTTTGACGACTCGCGCCATTTCACGGAGCGACTTTAGTGGATCGTTGAAGTAATTGAAAGCACCGAAGCTCAGGACATTGTCGAACGTGTGGTCACGAAAGGGCAGAGTCTCTGCCTCTCCCAGGATAAGCCGCACGTCGCGCCGGGGAAAACGCCGGCAGCAGGCCCGCAACTGCGCGATCGAAATATCGTTGCCGTAAACCTCGCAGTCGGGCGGAATAAAAGGGAGATTCGACCCGTCGCCGATCGCCACTTCGAGCAATCGGGTGCCGGACAGGTTCGGCAAGTAGTCCAATACCTGCTTGCGCGACCGGCGTATGCCGCCGCTGAAGAAGAAGACGACGTATTCCCAAATGCGGAATCTTGGCCAAAGGGGACCGTCGTAGAATTCGGCAGCCACCCGGTTGTTCCCCTCGAGACCGGCCAACATGTCGATCACGCCGTCTCGAATGGGAAACCGGCGCCCGCAAGCGGTGCACGCAATCGCTTCGTCTTGCTCCGCAGTCAGATCGCCGCCGCAGGTCCGGCATTGCAGGATCGGCAATGCATCGGACCAGTCGTTCGTGGTTCGCGCCACGGTGTATCCCTTCGTCCGTCAATGGGTTAAAGCCTTGCGAAATGGTGGTCTTTCAGAAGCCTCCGCCGGGCCAGAGCATGCCTCACTGCGTTCGTCGATTTCATCCACTGCCTTGCGGAGAGTCGCCCACGAGGCAATAGCCATATCCCCGCCAGATCCGGTAGACCTCGGCATCGCGGAACAGCTCGGTCGCCAGCCGCGTGATGTCGAGGTCGTTTTCCAGGATCATACTGGCAAATGCTTCGCCGAACCAGTGCCGCATCAGGCGCCGATCCAGGGCTGGAATCCGCAATCGGTGCCCCCAGCCATAACGGTACAGATCGGGCAGTTCATCGGCCACCACGATCCGGCCCGCGGGCCGCACCACGCGGATCATCTCGCGGATTGCCGCGGCCGGGTCGCTGAAGAAGTTGAAGCCGCCGACACAAAGGGCAGCGTCGACCGAGTCGTCCTCCAACGGGACCCGCTCTCCCTCGGCCAGGAACAATACCATCTCCCGGTCCGGATAGCGCGCCCGGCACTGCTGAAGCCGGCGGGGCGCAATGTCCAGTCCGACAACTTGCATCGATTCGGAAACGAGGCCCACGTTGTCGCCCGATCCAATACCCACTTCCAACAGGCAACCGCCCTCAATCGCAGGCAAATGGCGCAGGATCTCCAGCCTGGCTCGTCGCGGGCCGCCGGCATACCAAAGGAAAGCGAGTTCCCAGAAGCGGAATTTCTCAAACTGCGGACCGTTATAGAAATCGGCCGCGATCCGGTTCCGGCCACCCAATTCGCCCCGAGCCTCGACCACTCCGTTTCGAATCGGATAGACCGCTCCGCAAAGTGGGCAGGTTGCCTGGGCTGCCGTCACCCCGGCCATACGGCCCCCGCAGTGAATGCACTTGAGCCGGTCAAGAATGGTTGTGGCAAGGGGTGGCATCAGAGTGATCAGTACTCCTCGCGGAGCATCCATCGGCCGGCTGTGTTCATGACCCCGTCGAATGCCCAGCACGGCAACCGCGCCAAAAACCGCGCCGGTACGGCATCGTACCAGGGGAAGTACGCCTCGCGCCTGCGCCGCTCGACGGCCCGCACGATCCTTCGCGCCGCCTGATCCGGTGAAAGCATCCACAAGCGAAATCGAAACGGCAACTGCGAAGCCATCGCCGTACGGACGAATCCCAAGTGGCACGTTGTCGTTTGAATTTCGCGCCGCGCAAGCGCCGGCCGCAAGCTCTCGATCGCCGCTGCCAGGGCCGCCTTACTGGCGGAGTATCCGGCGGTCCAGGCCATGCCCCGCAAAGCGGACAGGCTGCTGATCGCCACCAGGTGCCCGCGGCCCCGCTCCATCATCGACGGCAAGACGGCTTCTATCGCCCGCATCCCTCCAAGATAGTTTACCTGGACCATTTCTTCCAATTCGTCGACGCTGGGTGACCATGCCCGCGTGTAGAAGGCGAGGGCCGCATTATGGATCAACACGTCGATCCGGCCAATTTCGCGTTCGATGTTTGCCACCGCCCGCACCACCGCTGCCATATCGCGGAGGTCGGCCGGCTGGGCGCTCGCCTCGGCTCCACCCTGCCGAATTCGTTCCGCCAAGGCTTCCAGGGTCGTGGACGTGCGGCCGATGAGCCCGAGGCGACACCGGCGTGCGGCAAGAAGCTGGCAGAGGGGCGCCCCGATGCCTCCCGCGGCTCCTGTCACCAGAACGGTCTTTCCTTCCAGGCGGGTCATTCGCTAGTATTCCAGCTCCGGTGACCGAGCGGCCACCCGGGCCATGAGCCGGTCGTAGCATGCCGGCGGCAGCCAGCCGAGAAAGCGGACCGTCAAACTCGCTCCCAAGGGAAACGCATACAGCCGCCGCCTGTGTCGGATGGCCCGCAACACGTGACGCGCGGCAACTTCGGGCTCGATCATGGGGATCTGGGGTCGATAGCGGGCACCCTCCATCAAAGGCGTTCGTACAAAACCCGGACACACCGTGGTCACCACGATTCCACGCCGCCGCAACGAAGCCCGCAAACCTTCGAGGTAACGCGTCAAAGCCGCTTTGCTGGCACTGTAGCCGGCGCTAAACGGCATGCCACGTTGCCCCGCAAGACTCGAAATGCCCACGATGTGGCCGCTCCCCCGGCGAAGCATTTCGGGCAAGACTGCGTCGATCGTATAGGCCACGCCAAGCAGGTTCACGGTGATGAGCCGTTCCAGCCGCGCGGTATCGAGTTCGCCCATCAGCGTCACATCGGTGATCCCCGCGCAAGCAATCACCAGGTCGACGGCTCCCAGTCGCCCGCTCGCCGCGTCGACGGCTTCCCGCAGCGCCCGCCGATCCGTCACGTCAGCCACGGCGGTGACACAGGTCGCGTGGTCCGCGACGAGGCCGTCGGCAAGCGACGAAAGCCCCTGTGCGTCGCGATCGAGCAGGACGAGTCGCATTCCGGCCGCCGCCAACAGCGGCGACAGCGCACGGCCGATGCCGCTGGCAGCGCCGGTCACCAAGGCAACTCGTTGCGACATCACGGGGCCCCTTCCACCGCGTCCGTTCGATCCGGGCATAGCCAACCGCCACTTGCCATTTCGCGAAGATGTTGATGCACCAGGCGGACGAAAGCCTCGGGTTGTTCCTCGTGCGCCAGGTGTTCCGCCCCCGGCACATAGGCCGCCCGGCAGTTGGGCAGGCGTTCGGCCAGGTACCGGCACGTAGCCAGGAACGGCGAATGCTCCCCATACAACGCCAGCACCGGTTGCCGAACGGAGTGAATCCGCTGGGCCGTCAAGCCGGCCACGCTGCCGCTGTCTTTGCCGCAAGTCGTTCGGGCCAGCCGCACGAGCCGTTCCAGGGCCGGTTTGCCAAGTCCGCGAATGAAACGCTCGCGCCGCTCGTCCGGCAGGTTCGCCGCCTGCTGAAGGATTCGGTCCACGTCGAACCAGTGCTCCGGCCGGACCTCCAAACCGGTATTCGCCGAGTCCTCGACGTACTTCCGCCAGCCGCTCCATTTCGTGATGTCCGCCTCCAGGTTGTACAGGGCCGGAAAGAAAGCATCGGAAAGGACCAGGCCCCGGACGCGATCCGGATAAAGCACGGCGGCATGCAGAGCGACTACCGCTCCGAAACTGTGGCCTAGCAGCAGGGCCGAGTCGACCCCCAGCGCGTCCTGCAGGTCGCGCAGGTCCGTGGCGATATCGGCCGACGTATAACCGCTTGGCGGCGTGTCGCTGTAACCGTGTCCCCGCAGGTCGAAGTAGGTCACCCGGAACTCGGCGGCCAACGCATCGATCAGATTGATCAGGGGCCAGATGGCCATGTTGCCGGTCACGCCGTGGATGAGCATGACGTCCGGCCCTTGGCCTTTTTGCTGATAGTAAAGATTCAATCCGCTTCGGATGGCAATCCGCGGCATGATGCCTCCTACGCGTGGTTGAGTTCTCGGTGGAGAAAATCCGCAAGCTCGCCAATCCGGACGTCGCGTACCTGGCGAGCTCCCAGTTCGCTGAGGAATCGGTTGAACGGGATCGGCCGTTGATAATGCTCCTCCAACGTCTCCCCCAGGACGACCGCATCGATGGAGGCAAGTCCCAAGTCGGCGGAGAACCATGTTTCGGGCGTGATTCGGCCGCCATATTCCCGGCCGTGAAAATTGCTCAAAACGCCCGCAAGGTCTTCCATAATTCGATCGTACGTAAGATTGCTCATGATTCCTCGTCGACGAAAGCCAGAATTGTCGCCGCAACCAGATCTTCATTGCGCACGGTTCGGACGGCAAACCGATTCTCGGAAGAAGCATCGGCCGCGGCAAGCGCCGATTTTCGTCTGATCCAGACGATATTGGTCGCCGGGTCGAACTGGCAGACCACACACTCCCATGGCGGGCCGCTCTTTTCGGGACCGAGCGCCTTCGCCAAAGCCTCTTTCGCGCACCGGAACCGTGCGGCGACTTCATCTCGCCGGTCGCCGAATCGGTCCAAAAGCTCCTGCTCCTGGTCATCGAACGCCGTCAATTCGACGGTCGAATCCCGTGCGTCGATCCGCGCCAGCGCCAGCCCAACGCACCGCCCGAAGGCCGCCAGGGCGGCAATCGTCTTATCGGCGCAGGCGATCGAGACCCGGGGCAATACGGCGTCGGGCCTGCCTCGCAGACAAGCCGTTGCCCGGCCGTCTTTGTCCGTCTTGATTTCAAGGTCGGCGGGGAAAAGTCTTTGCCCGTAGCGTTTTTCCCAGAGGGTTCGAATGCAATCCTTGGCCGCAATCCGGGCGAAAAGCCAGTCGGTTCGTTCCCGGTCGGCCCCCGTCAGCCCGTAAAACTGCTGCCACTCACCGGGGCTGAGGCTTACCCGCGCCAACGCCGCACGCACGACGGGTTCGACAATATCGAACGGCGGGCTTACCTTCACGCACACGGCCTCGTTCGGCCCGTCGGCCGACGCGGTCCGGACGTCGGCGGCCGGCACCGGCAATGCCGAGGACCAGTCCGTGCACACTCGAAATGCCTCGTGATGCCGGAAGAACGCAACGTACTCCGCAGGCCAGTAGAACCGCCAGTATTCTGCCGGATCGATTCGGCACCAAAGGCTTCCCTCGGAACCGAGCAGGTCAATCCGATGCGACACCTGCCGGGCCGACGAGTCGGTGATCGTCACCCGACAATCGACCTGCGAGCCCTTGGCTGGCGGAGGGCCGAAGAACTGCACCTTTCCCAGTTGGTACGGAAACACCACTCTTCCCGTCTGATCAGGCAGCGACAGGTGCCAGCATCCCAGGATGTGGGTCGAGGCATCGATCAGAATCGGATCGAGCAGCAGGTTCGGCCGCGACGTCGACCGGAACAGCGCGGCGTGGGAGAGCGCCACCAGCGACCCCTCGATTCCTTCATCACCCATTCGAACCACCCGGTCGACAGCCCGGAATCGCGGACCGTGGAACAGTCGTCGTTCGCTCTCGTACAGTTCCCGATAGCCGAGCCGGCAGCGACGCTCGCCGCTGAGAGCAAACTCCTCGGCCAGAGGCGCGGCCGGATAGTGCTCGGCCAGTACCACCGTCGCTTCCACCGAAGGATTCTGCGGTCCGGGGTGGCGACCATTCCCCAAATCGCGAATCTCGATGGCCACTTGCGTGGTTTTTCCCAATCCACCGACAACATGCCCGCCCGGCACCACCAGGGCAGTGACTTCGAGTGTCACCGGTTCTTCAAAAAGGGGGATCCAGCGACGCAACAACACATTCCGGAACTCGACCGTCAGACGGTCCGGGATCAGAAACGAGGCCACCTCGGCCATCATCTCCAGGCTGAATGCCATGGGCATCACTGCCAGACCATGATAGTTGGCGTCCACGGCGCTGGCGTCACGGCCACCCAAGGTATGATCACCGGCATAAAGATCTTCGTCGAGATCCATAAGACGGCGCATCACCACAAGCTGCCCCGGTTCGTGACGGACGATCTTTCCGAACATGGGCGCGGTGGGTTTCGGAGTTGCTTGCCCTGGCGGCCGGTCACCCGGACTCGGTCGGCCGACGCGGCGAACACGCTCCACAAACCGCCGCTGGATATCCCCCTGCAGTTGCAGAAACTGCTCCATCACTTGGAAATGTCGAAGCACGACGGCTTCGCGCGGGGACCCAGCCGACGGTCGGGGCGCCGGCGCACCGGCCCCGGGGCTGCGCGAATGAAATGGGCGGCGATCATACCATTGGCGGAGGTCGACCGGGACGTGGTGCGCTACGAGTTGGCCGACAACGTGGTTGAGGCGGGTGATCCCCGACTGGTGAGGAACGTTCGCGGCCAGCGCCGCGACGGGATGCCGCCGAAGGATGTCTTCAACAAACGAGGTCAAATTGCCTCGGGGGCCCACTTCGACGAAAACTCGTACATTTTCCTCGTACATCCTCCGGACCAGGCCCGTGAATTGCACGCAACTTGTCCAATGCTCGACCGCCAGCCGGCGGATTCTTTCCGGGTCTTCGGGAAACCGGCGGCCCGTGGTGCAGGAGTAGACCGGGATTCTGGGAGGCCGGAAGTCAAGCGAGCGGAACATCGCGGCGATCGGTTCCACGTGATCAGCGAAAAGGGGCGTGTGATAGGGCCGACGAATGGGCAGGCGATCGTGGAGGATTCCTTTTGCCGTGAGTTGCTGCTCGACCTCCACCATCTTTTCCGCAGGACCTGCCACAACCGTCTGGTGCGGGCAATTGTCGATGGCGATAAACGCGGTGCCGCTTGTCCCGTCGATCACCGCCGCGACTTGGTCCCGCCCGGCAGCAACCCCCAGAAGAATCGACTCGGCGATATGCCCCTGGCTTTCTTCCTCCTCCAGCACGTCGCCGAGAGCGAACAGTCTGGCGAACAGCCCGTCGTCCGCCTCGATGCAGCCCGCGGCCGCCAGAGCCGAAATCTCGCCGGAACTGTGTCCGGCGACCGCCGTCGGCTGCAGCCCCAATCGGCCGAGGATCCGGTAGAAGGCCCAGTTGGTAACCAGGGCTCCGGCAACTGCATTCCGCACGCTTCCCAGGCGCCGTTCCGCTTCCTTTCGTTCAGACTCCGCCAGGTTTTCGGGCACGAAGAAACGCCGGCTGATCGGCTCGCTATGCTGGCCGACGGCAAGAGAGATACGGTCGCACAGGTCATAGTGCTCCCGCACTTCCGGGAAGTGGGGCAGCAGGTCCGCGGCCATGTTCAAGTAGGGCGAGCCTTCGCCGGGGAAGAGAAAGGCAAGGCCGCCTTGCGGGCCAAGTGGCTTGTCGAAAAAGTAGATTCCCTGCGAATCGTTGATCTGCACGCAGTCCGGGGCTTCCAACCGCTGCGAAGCCCGAGCGAGCCGCTCGCTGAGTTCGCGCAAGCCTCCTGCCACGATCGCCAGCCGCTTGCCGCCGTGCTCGAGTGTGTCGGCACAAGACGATGCCAATTCGGCCGGCTCCGCGTCCTCCCCACCCTTCAAGGAAGCACGGAATTCGTCAATCCGCCGACGGAGTTGCTTCCGGTCGGCCCCCCCGAGCACGAATACCTCGGTCTCCCATCGCGCCTTGGAAGACGCCGGAGTTGGCACGGTCGCCAGCCGGTCGTTCATCGTACGACCTCGTCGTCCATCAACGGCTGATCAACCAGGCCGCACAACGCGGCGCCGTCGCACGGCCGGACGAGCTGTCCCACTCCGCCTGCGATCACCACTTCGCATTCTCCCTTGTTGCCGTAAACCGCTTCTTCCAAGAGCAGACGCGGCCCGACCTCCGGCGGAATCAAGTCCAGCCCTCGACCTGTGAGATGCTCTTCCAGCTCCGAGACCATCCCGATCCGCGACCACGGCCCCCATGCCACGGAAACGACACGGTGCGGCCACTCCTGGTCGAGTTGCATTGCCAGCTTCGTGAGCACTTCGTTCCCCGCGGCGTAGTCGGACTGGCCGCAGTTGCCGAACCGGCCCGCAACGGAAGTGAAGAAAACGCACAGCCTTAATTGCTCGGGGCGCAGCAATCGGCGGAGGTTCAAAGCGCTGTCGACCTTGGTGCCGAAAACATAGTCAAACGATTCAGGCGTCTTGTCGCCGATAAGCTTGTCGTCGATCACCCCCGCGCCGTGGAGCAAGCCTTGGCAGGCGCCGTAGCGGCCTTCGATCTGCCGGAGGACGGCCGACAGCGCTTCAGGATCGCGGACGTCGGCCTGGAAATAGCGCGTTTCAATGCCGGCCTTCCCGAATCGAGCCAGGTTTCCCCGAATCTCGCGGTCGCGGAGCAGGCGCCGGTAGGTGCTTTCCACTTCGGCCGGCACGGGCGGACTCCCGTTCCGTCGCATCGCGGCAAGGATGGCTGCCTTCAACTCGCCGGGGTCGGTCAATCCGGCAGTCGCCGCCGATTCCGCCTCCGCCGGCATCGGTGAACGGCCCACGAGCATCAGCCGGCAGCGGCATTGCCGGCCAAGTTCCAGGGCAACCTCGGCGGTAATGCCGCACGCCCCGCCCGTGATCAGCACCGGTGCGTCCGGCTCCAACGGCATCGCCCCCGACCGGCGGAATTCCAGCGGGGCGTCGTAACACTCCAAGGTAATTCTCTCGCCGCGGAAATAGCCCACTTCAACCGGGCCGGCCGTGTCTTCGAGCTCCGCGACGATCCGGTCGACAAGATCGCTTACCGTCTCGTCGGCATCGAGATCGAGTACGCGAACCAGGGCGTCGGTCCACTCGTGGGCGAGGCTCTTGACGATCCCGGCGACTCCGCCCTGCCCGGCGAAGAACGTCTCGCTGAGGGCCATGTCTCCACTGCCGAAACTCCCGCCCATCGCTGTGGCCGCCAGAAGAGTCGTCGGGGGCCCGCAAGCGTCCGCCTGGCGCTGCTTGCTCAATTCACGTGCCAAGAGGAAAAGCGAGTAGACCTCGCGACGCAGCCGCGTTTCCCAGCTTGCGTGCGCTGCAGACGATAACGGAATCAGGTGTACCAGGCCCGCCGGCGGACCGAATCGTTCCCGGATGGATGATACGAGCCGCTGCACGTCATGCGGATCGGTAAGATCGGCCACCGGAGCCGCATCGTCCGACTTGCCGTTGTCGTGGGGCATTGCCACCACGATCGCTTGAGTTCCTCGCCGCTGCAAGCGGCGGGCTGTTTCGCGAGCAATGCCGCGGCCGTCGTCCGTGACCAACAGCGGGCCCGGTCTTCCCGCATCACCATTCCAGCGTGGCGAATCGATCGTCACCGGACGCACGAGCATGCGGCGGATCTCACGGGAACCACGGTCCGAGCCCGCTCGGCCACGTTGAACTCGGGAGACGCCGGGAGAATGGCCCGACAGCTTAGAGCCCATCCCGAAACCGTCCGGGACTGGCTCATTGTGCGGAGTCTTCGGAGCGAAATGTGCCTGTCCCCTTCTCTCCGCGAGGTTTTGCGATAGCCTCTTATCGTTACCGCCGCCATTGGCACGCACGCCGGCACTCCCGTCGTGTCGCGCGGATCGCTCCAACGTTTCCACGAGATAATCGATGATCGCACGCAGCGACTTCAGACTGGTCAACTTCTCCATCTCAACGGCGGCCCCCGCGTCTGCCCACTCGTTCGAGCCGGTCAAGCCGCTCAGAATCTCGACCCGCTTGATCGAGTCGACGCCGAGGTCGGCCTCCAGATTCAGATTGAGATCGAGCATTTCCGGGGGGTAACCGGTTCGCTTGCTCACGGCTTCGACGAGTTGTCGCGTCAGACTCTCCCGCGTAAGCGCCTCCGTGGCAACATGCTCGCGCGAAGTTTCGAGATCGCCGGGTTCGTCGGGCGGACTCGCCGAATTGGCTGCATCGCCGCCCGTGCCCGGCGTCACTGCGGCAATCTCGGGCGGAACCATGCCAAGCTGAAGGTCCGGAGCCCCACCGCCGTGAACCGCGCGGCCGCCGTCAAACGGTGCAAGCCCGCCGCGCTCGCCGACCAGCCCCTCGCCGGCCGGCTTGACAGAATCCGCCGTGGACAGGCCCGGAAATGCAGCTCCATCGAGGTAGCTTGTCATCACTGCCCGCTGCGTTTCGAGGAACTTGGACATCAGATCCTGAAACCCCATCACCACCCGGGCTGCCTCCGCGCTATCGGTGGGCAATCGTGGCAGTTCCGAAAGCGGCTCCGCGGGAGGAGTCGTCCCTTGGATCGGCGCGGAGCCCGGCGCCGCAGCGCGTTCTCGTGCGAGATCTCTCACGCGTCCGTTTCCGTCCCTGCCGCATGCGGATGCCGCCGCTTGTCTGCCGGACACTCCCCTCCCGTCCATCTCATGGAGCGAATCATCTGCGGCGACCGTTGCCGATGTCTGCGGACGTCCGAAGACCGGCGGTTCGGGAGCCTGCCAGGGTCGAACGCGAACGCTGTTGACCAGCCACGTCGACGGAGAATACCTCGCCTGCCCGAGTTGCGATGCAAGCTCGCTCAGCGGAAAACGCCGCAGGGCGCGGCCCGCATAGAGGTAGTCCAGCCGCACGTCGACGCCATGCACGAGGAGTTGCCCCAGCACCTGCTGCACTTGCTGCACGTCCGACTGGCTGCGATGACTGGTGAACAAGCTCAAATGCCGCCTCTCACCAAGGATCTGTCGAACCAATCCCGTAAGGACGCTGCCAGGGCCGACCTCGACAAACAACCTCGCCCCGGCGTCGTACATGGCCTCGATCTCTTCCTGAAACCGCACGGCCGAGGCAAGGTGTTCCACGAGAAGTCTCTTGATCGCCTCCGGATCGCGTGGGAACGGGCAAGCCGTCGTATTCGAGTAGACGGTCCGCGACGGCGGCGCCACCGCCACCTTCGCCAGCGCCGCCGCCAGGGGCTCGCACGCTCCGGCGACCTGCGGCGAATGAAAAGCGCAACTCACGTCGATCCGCCGTGCGGCGATGCCGCGCGCGGAGAGCATCTCAACAACCCTCGCCAGGCTCGGCTCGCTTCCCCACAAGACGGTCTGTTTCGGCCCGTTGAAGTTCGCCACACCGACGTCATCGATGCCGATCAACATCTCGCGGAGCGTCTCGTAAGCGGCCTCGACGGCGATCATTCCCCCGCCCGCCTGGCCGGCTGCCCCAAGGATCGCTCGGCCTCGCTCGTACGAAATGCGAAGGAAGTCTTCCTCGCTCAAGGCCCCGGAGGCACAGAGCGCCGAAAAGTCTCCATAGCTGTGCCCTGCAAGGAAATCGGGCTGGATCCCCAGATGGCTCAGCAGGCGGAAAATCCCCAAGCTCGCCGCACCGATTGCCGGTTGAGCGATGTCCGACCGCATCAGGTCTCGCTTTGCTTTCTCGGCCTCTTCGGGCGTGAAGGCCGACGGCGGGAAGATGACGCTGCCCAGGGATCGCCCGAGATCTCCGTAGAGCAGTTGGTCGGCGCGGTCGAATGTCTGCCGAACGTCGGGAAACGCGATCGCCAACTGCGCGAGCATGTCCGGATATTGCGATCCTTGCCCCGGGAAGAGAAACGCGATCTTGCCACCCGCCTGCGCCGGCGATTCCGCCCAGTAAATCCCCCGCGGGTCGGACACCGCCGGGGCGTTTGCTCGAAGTCTCTCCAATAAGATTTCCAGCTTCCGAGCAAGGTCTTCCGGCGATGTGGCAACAACCGCCAAGGTTGGCTGGGATGCGTCGTTCGTGGCGGAATCCCACAAGGATGCCGCCAGACCGCCCATCTCCAGATCGCTTGTCTTCGCCAGTGCCTTCCGGCAAGAATCCACGGACTCGATCACCGCCTCGCGGCTCTGACGTCGCCAGAGGAAAAGCTCCGCCGGCCATTTCGGCAGTCCCGAGCGGCTCGCGCCGAGATAATCGGCCGAATATTCTTCCAAGACCGCGTGAAAATTCGTTCCGCCGAAACCGAAAGCGCTGACTCCCGCACAGCGAGGCTCGGCGCGGCCGTGGATCCAGGGCCGCGCATCGCGGTTAAGAAAGAACGGTGTTTCCTCGAAACGAGCCTTGGTATTGGGTTCCTCCACGATCATCGGAGGCCGGACCTTGTGATACAGCGCCAAAGCGGCGTTGATGAAACCGGCCAGGCCGGCCGCGCACTTGGTGTGACCGATCAACGACTTTACTGAGCCGAGCGAGCAGGATCGCGCACGCGCTCCGCCTTCCCGAAACACGAGGCTGGCGGATTCCACTTCGGAACGATCGCCCACGACGGTGCCCGTACCATGGCTCTCCACCATGCCGACCCGGGCCGGCGAAATGCCGGCATCGTCATAGGCCCGCATCAGGGCACGCACCTGCCCTTCCGGCCGCGGCGCCGTCAAACCCCTGCCTTTGCCGTCGCTCGAGGCGCCCATCCCCTTGATCACCGCATAGATGCGGTCGCCGTCGCGCTCGGCGTCCGGCAGCCGCTTCAAAACGACCACGCCGATGCCCTCGCTGATCACAATGCCGTCGGCCGATTCATCGAAGGGACGGGAACGACCGGTAGGTGAAAACGCGCCGGTCTTGCTGAATAACAGATACGTGAATGGATTCTGGACCGTATCGCCTCCCATGACAACGGCCACGTCGCTCGTTGTCATCTGCAGTTCGCGGACTCCCGCATAGAGTGCCGCCAGCGACGAACCACAAGCCGCATCCACCGCAAAATTCGGCCCGTTCAAGTTGAACCGGTTGGCCACGCGACCGGCCGCTACGTTCAACAGAATGCCCGGAAACGTATCCTCGGTCCATTGCGGCAGAAGCGGCCCGCATTTTGCAGAAACCTCAGCGGCCATCGCCCCGATCCCCGGCACCGTCTCCAGCAGCGGCAGATACGCTCGCAGAGCATAGGCCATCGAAAGCTGGGCGGCGCCGCCCCCCGCGCCGAGAACCACGGCCGTTCGCTCCCGGTTGAACGGCCGCTCAGCATAACCGGCATCGTCCAGCGCCTGCCGCACGGCCTCCAGCAGCATCATCTGCAAGGGTTCGATCGACGACAGCGCGCTGGGCGGCATCCCATAGCGCAACGGATCGAACGGGATGTCGTCCAAGAACCCGCCCCACTTCGACACGATCTTCCCGGGGGCTCTAGGGTCCGGATCGTAGTACAGCCGCCAATCCCAATGATCCAACGGGACTTCTGTGGTGGCCTCGCGCCGATCGAGGATATTCTGCCAGTAGTCCCGAAGTGACCCGGCTTTCGGGAAAAAACACGACATGCCGATGATCGCAATATCCGGCCCGCGCTTGGGTTGCCGCCCGGCGGAGTCGGGCGACGGCTCGGGCCGCAGGTACCGGCTGCTGCCATGGGTGATCTCGTCGTGGAGTTCCGCTACCGTGGTCACCGAGCTGCGCAGGCCCGCCACCTCACCCGCCATGTACATGCCGTCGTTGAATTGCACATCCTCCGCCACCCCGCAGAGCTTCGACAAGTTGCCATTGCCCGAGGCGCCCGGCGCTTCCGCCCGCTCACTCGTGCGGCAAACCCCTTTGGCGGCGATCCGCAATCGGCCGACATTCATTTGTTCGAGCAGACTGCGGATCTCCTCGGGGCTCTTGTCGCCCACTTTCAAACGCTCTTGGACTTGCCGATAGTGCGCGACATACGGCGTATCGAGACATCGGGTGACGTGACCGCGCCCACTCTCCAGAAGAACTGTATGGCCGCAGCGGAGCAACTCCTCCTGGTACCGGCCGACGACGGCGCCGCACTCGACCGCCTCACGGGTAAAAAGATACGCTGTCCCCATGAGAACGCCGACAGCGATCCCTCGCTCCGCCAACGGGGCCGCAATTGCCGCCACCATCGCTGCCGACCGGCTGTCATGGATTCCGCCGGCAAACAAGACGCTCAAATCGACTTCGCCGCCGGCGCCTTCGACGTGAGCCAAAAGCCTTTGGCAGACAGTCTCCCAAAGAACAAAGCTCGTCCGCGGGCCGACGTGCCCGCCGCATTCCCGTCCCTCGAACACAAATCGCCGCGCACCCGCCCGCAAATAGTGCTCCAGCAATTCCGCGGAAGGGACGTGCAGGTAGACCGCGGTTCCTTCTCGCTCGAACTCGGCAGCCTGATCGGGCCGGCCGCCCGCGATCAACACCAACGGCGGACGTTCGGCAAGGATCACCTCCGTCTGCTCGCGGCGGATTTCGGGCGACAGAAAGCCCAGGATTCCGACGCCCCATGGGCGATTGGCCACGCGGGCTTTCGTCTCCGCAAGCAGAGTCTCCAATTCGCCGCGGCGCATCATCCCCAGGGCGACCAACGGTAACGCGCCTTCTCGAGCGACGATCTCGGCAAAATCGGCCGTATCGCTCACGCGAGTCATGGGGCCCTGGACAATGGAGTGACGCGTGTCGTGCCGCTGGGCGAACAACGAGCCCTCGGCCAGAGGATTCGCGCGCGCTGCTCTCCGAACACCTTCCAGGGCGCCTTCCCGCACGGCGTGAACGATGCCCGCCACCGTCCGGAACCGCTTCCCCAACGGTTCGGCCAGCCCCGCATCCTGCCCCAGCGGCCACAGTCGCTCTTGTCCGCTGTCCCCGATCGCCCCGCAGAGCCCCTCCCACCATAGCTTCCCTTTTCGATCGGAGGAGTCCTTCGAGGCAAGTAGTTTGTCCTCCAGCCGATTCAACCGATCAATCACCGGAGAAATGGGATCGTGATAGACTCGATAAGGGAAGCCGAGTCGCTCGCCGACGACCACCGTCTGGTTGCCGTCGAAGACCTCCAGGCGCTTCCGGTCCAGCGGATCGAGTTCTGCCTCGCGCGCCAGCAACACCTGGGCATCGAGGACCAACCCGGTCGCCCCCGCCGCCAGGCACGCCGCCGACGTGTGCAGCCCTATCCCGCCTTGGACCCAAACCGCAATTGGCGCCCGACCGAGGCAGGCTTGGAGAAGAACGAAGGCCGTCGCGGAACCGATTCGCCCTCCCGCCTCCTCGCCTTTGAGCACCACCCCGTCCGCGCCGACTCCTTGTGCGGTCTCGGCCTCTTCCACGCTGACTGCCTCAACGAGAACCCGCACATTGTGCCGCCGCAGCAGAGCGACCTGAACGGGCGTTTCTTCGCGAGGGCCCCCGGCCACGATCGCCCAGCGCAAGCGGTCCGGCCAGTCGTGCTGAAGCCGGTCGAGGAACGGCCCCCCGCCAAACCCGATCTTGATGCCAAATTCACTCGACGTGTAATGCTCCAATTCCCGCAATCGCCGGACGCTACGATCTCGATCGAGTTCAAACTCGAGATCCAGCACCCCTGTCGCGCCCGCGCGGCATGCCGCGATGGCCACGGTCGCTGTCTTCGCGTGCGGCGGTGTAAGCACCAAGCATTGATCCAACCGAAGCCTTCCCATGCACACAATCCTTGATCGCAGCCTCGTTTGCCGATTTGCGGCCCGTCACTATATATCATAGGGTAGCAGAGCCTTCCAAGAAGTTAGCCCTACCCGAAGTAGGGTGTCAGGGAAAATATACAACGACGCGACGAATCTCCGGCAGTCGCGCTGCTCGCAAGTCGCCGCCGTGGAATAAAACCGTGGAATAAAGGTGGAATAGAGACTGCTGAAAAAGGGGACTGGCTCTGCAACCAGTGGCGGATTGGCGTGACGACAGGTACAAGATGTCGCGGTGCGTATCCCCTTTTTCGGCAGTCTCAAACAGCCCGTCGACTACCACCCGCGCCGCTTGCGGAAGAATGAGGCAAATCGATAAAAACGGACTGCTCGTTCAAACCGACAGAACGGCCTACAGGATCGCGGTTTATCGTTGCCAAACATCGCCCCACCGACGCGGGGCCGGTGGTAGCGTTTACCGTTTGAGCACGATTACTTGCGGAGCCTGTCCCCTTTTTCATCAGCCCACTGCCAGGCCCTGCGCAGTCTCATTTCCATCCGCTGAGCCGCGTCGGCCGTGAACTGCGTTGTGCTCGCCAACTCGCGAAACGCCGGGTCGATCGGAATCGGAGTCCCTTGGGGAATCCTGACGATCCCAAACGCGTCCTCGGCGGGGACCCCCAAGAAGAACTTTTCAGGCTTTACATTCAGCACTCGATCGTCCACCGTCCCGGGCGCCAGGTATTGCATGGTCGGATCGGTCAGCGTGTAGCCATCCCTCCCATCATGTCCGAGCAACCACACAAAGGTGCCCACCTGGCCCGTTTCCCGTGACAAAAGGACGGCATGTCGCAATACCATCCAGCGGTGCTCGCCTTGATGAAGCATAATCAGATCCAAGTCGAAGACCACCATCCCCCGCGAGTTCACCACTTGTCGGGCCCGCAGCGCATCTTCATTCCCTTTGAGGACCCGCCGCCCAATAAAATCGAGCTTCGCCCCGAGTTCTTCTTGGGTTTCAGAAGAAATCACCGTATTCATTCCTCGAATCGGCACGACGAAGCCGACGCCCACGCTCTCGATCGCGTACTGCCCCGCGTCACCGCCGGGGACTGGCTCATTTTGCGGAGTCTTCGGAGCAAAATGTGCCTGTCCCCTTCTCGGGACATTTTGGGGCAGCCTCTGACTGATCTTCGCAAGAAACACCAGGTTCAACAAACTTGCGTACCGGGCGGCAAGGCCGGGGACCTCGTCGACGGGGCCGGAGCCAAGGCGCGGCTTGCTGAGCAACACGACATGCGACCGGTCATCGAGCGTCGACGGATCGATAACGGTGCCCGGTTTGATCCGCGGCAGCGGCCTGGCCGCCAGATCCGTCTCGCGCGATCTGGCTGAATCGTCGCTCACTCGTCCCGAAGAGGGGTATCGCCCGGGGGGAACAGAAGAACCTTCGAACCCCAAGGAAGGTCCTGGGCGCTCGGAAGGGACCACGTCTTGCGCGCGCACGGGCGACCCCATCGCAATCAAAACTATCGCGAGCCCCACGACACCGGCTGTCGCTCGGCTCACGACCTCCCCCCGTCGAAATTCCATGATCGAAGCCCCTTCCAGACGATGCGATCCGTGCGCATGGCAGTGTCCCACGGTCCGCCGTTTCTACGCACACGGCCGGGGACTGGTCCATTTTTCGGCCAATTCGACTGTTTTGGCGACAAAAACGTTGGCCGAAAACATGGACCTGTCCCCCTCTCTTCACGATCGAAAGCAGAAGTCGAGGCAGTACTTGCCAACGCTCCACGGCACAGGGGTCGAGTCGATCAGTCGGCCTCGTGCACGACGATCATGTTGTGCCGGCTGACACGAAGTCCGGTGCCTGCGATCAGGACGATGCGGTCGCCGGGGCCAACGAAGCCGGCCTCGCGGCCCCGCTGCGCCACGTAGCAGAGAATCTCTTCCGGGCTGCCGGTCGGCGCAACGGCAATCGGAAACACGCCCCAGTAGAGACACATACGCCGCAAGGTTGTCTCCGATTCGCTGATGCCGACCGTCGGCACGAACTTGCGATACTTCGACAGGCTCAGGGCCGTCGCTCCGCTGGCGCTGGCCACGACGACCATCTTGGCATCGACCTGTTCGGCCAACCGGCCTGCGTAGTAGGAGGTGGCTTCGGTGATCCGGTTGATGCCTTCGGCCTCGAAGTCCGGGGCCGGCAGCGGCGGCCGCTCGCGGTAGATCGGCTCGGTGGCCAGGGCGATGCGGTGCATCATCTTCACCGATTCGACCGGATATTGGCCGATCGCCGTCTCACCGGAGAGCATGCAGGCGTCGGCGCCGTCGAGAATGGCGTTGGCTACGTCGGTCACTTCGGCGCGGGTGGGCAGACGCGAATGCTGCATGCTGTCGAGCATCTGCGTGGCGATGATGACCGGCTTGTGGAGCCTGCTGCAAAGTCCGATGATCCGCTTCTGGGCCATGGCCAGCGAGGCGATATCCGTTTCGACGCCGAGGTCCCCGCGCGCGACCATCACTCCATCGGCGGCTCGCACGATTTCCTCCAGCCGCTCAAGCGCTTCGGGCTTTTCGATCTTGGCGATCACCTGGGCGTCTGCGCCATGCGATTTCAGGAGCGACTTCAATTCAACCACTTCGTCGGGCTTTCGGACGAAGCTCAGCCCGACGAAGTCGACACCGTTCTGTGCCGCCCAGACGGCGTTGCGACGATCCACCTCTCCCAGCGCGGCCGCGCTGAGTTTCACACCGGGCAGATTGACTCCCTGCCGGCTGCGGATCAGTCCAGGCTGGACGACGCGGCACCGGGCGTAGTCGGGACCGGTCGCCACGACCACCAGGCTGACGATGCCGTCGGCCAGCATCACTCGGTCGCCGGGCGAAAGCTCGTCGACGAGCGGGTCGTAGGTGGTGGTCACCTCGGTGGGGTCGCCGGGCCGGCGGCCGCGGACGAAGGTCAGCTCCGCGTCGAGAGGGCACTCCAACTGGCCGCCCGGGAGTTCCCCCAGCCGTATCTTTGGCCCGGCCAGATCCGCGAGTACGCCGACCGGATGGCTCAGTTCACGGCTGAGGCTGCGGATCGTATCGAGCCGCGTCTGGTGCTCATGGAGGTCTCCGTGAGCCGTGTTGATCCGGAAGACGTCGACACCCGCTTGGATCAGTTCGCCCACACACTCAGGGCTGCCGGAAGCCGGGCCGATGGTGGCGACGATCTTAGTCTGGCTGGGCCGCTGGGGCCGAGGTGGTTGTGCGTCGGGCATGGGAAGGCTCGTTGGTCGAGATTGGCGAAATCGTTCCAGGCAACCGTCATTGGACGTCACGGCGGCGGGGGACTGGTCCAATTTTAGGCCAATTCGACCATTCTGGCGGCAAAGACGTTGTCCGAAAACATGGACCTGTCCCCCTCTCTTCCGCCCAACATAGCGACCCAACGACACTTCTCCAAGTCCCCAAGCGGCTCCCTCGTAGGTGGCGGCCGCCTGGGAAGGTGGCGTCGGCAGGGGCCCGCGAATTACAATAACGGCCTGGCAACGGCGATCTTGTTTGCCGGTGCCGGTGAAAAGTCGACGAGTTCATGAGCCTGTTTGATCTCCGTTTCCGCTGCCCAATACCAATCCTCTGCGCTCGAGCGTTTCCCCTGTCTGTACCTTCCAATGAGGAATCCAGCATGAGTCAACCACGATCCACCCGTCGCACGTTTCTCAAGAATACAGCCGGACTGGCAACCGCCGGCGTGGCGGCGCCCTATTTCTGGACTAGCGCCTACGCCCGGCAAGAATCGGCCAACGACAAGCTCGGGGTCGCCGCGATCGGCGTCGGGGGACGTGGCAGCGGCATCGGCAAGCAGGCTGCACAGTTGGGCAACATGGTCGCCTGCGCCGACGTTCACCGGCAGAACGCCGAAAAATTCGCAAAGCCTTTCGATGGCAAGTGCGAGATCTACGCCGACTACCGCAAGGTGCTCGAGCGGAAAGACGTCGACGCAATCACGTGCGGCGCGCCGGACCACTGGCATGTCAAGATCGCGATCGACGCCATGGACGCCGGCAAGGACGTCTACTGCGAGAAACCGCTGACGCTGACGATCGAAGAGGGGAAGAAGATTATCGGCGCGGTGAAGCGGACCGGTCGCGTGTTCCAGGTCGGCACGCAGCAGCGGAGCGAGTTCGACGGCATGTTCCTCAAGGCGGTGGCCCTGGCCCGCAGCGGACGGCTGGGCGACAAGCTCCACGCGATCAGTTCCGTCGGTGGGGCGACCAGCGGTGGGCCGTTTCCGACGGAAGAGGTGCCGGAGTATCTCGACTTCGATTTCTGGCTCGGCCAGGCTCCCAAGGTCCCGTTTTGTTCGCGGCGGATCGGCTGGGATTTTCGCTGGTGGTTCGACTATTCCGGAGGCCAGGTGACCGATTGGGGCGTGCACCACACGGATATTGCGTTGTGGGCGCTCAGTGGCGACGAGACGGGGCCCGTCGAAGTCGAGGGCAAGGGCGAGTTCCCGCTGGGCCGCGAGGAGACGCTTCAATACCTCCTCGGCAAGAAGCCGGTCGAGGAACTGCCCAATTCGTTCAACGTGGCCAAGACGTTCGACTGCACGATGCTGCTGCCCAACGGCAACACGATCAATCTCGTCAGCAAGCAGAACGAATTGATCATCGAGGGCGACAAGGGCAAGATCCGCGTCAACCGCGGCAGCCTGACCGGCAAGCCGATCGAGGAGATGAGCGAGGAAGACAAGAAGTGGCTCGATGACGAGGTGACCAGGCTCTACAAGGGGAAAAAGCCCGGCAGCCATATGGGCAACTTTTTCGAGTGCGTCAAGGATCGCTCGCTGCCGATTTCCGACGTCTTCACCCACGTCAACTCCGTCAACTCCTGCCACATAGCCAACATCGCCATGCTGCTGGATCGCAAGGTGAAATGGGACCAGGCCCAGTACGCGTTCGTCGCAGACGATGAGGCCAACGCCCTGTGCACCCGGAAACAGCGCGAGCCCTGGACATTCTGAGGCCACCGCCAGACCCGGTCGACGCGGGCGTGGCAAGCCAACTGCTACTCGCCGCGGCACGCCGCGAGGGCAGGGTGCTTACGCTCTTAGAAATCATCCCCACCCGGCCCTGTGCCGGTGGAGGGAAGGTTTGGAAACTACACCCGAGGTCCCGCGTCGTCGTCGCCAAACCCTCCTTCCCCCGGCACGGGCCGTTTGGCCCTGCTTGCGTGCGCCACTCGACCCGCCTAAACTGGCACCATCACCCACCGACGTTAGCCGGACAGATCGAGGTTTCCTATGGGCGGGGCCGATCATTTATCCGTCGGGTCGACTCCTTCAAGCCTCATGAGCGGGCGAAGGCCCGCGACCAGGAGGCGTGGGAGCGGCTCGTGCACCTCTACGGGCCGCTGGTGAGCTACTGGATTCGGCAAGGCGGACTTCGTCCGCCGGGCGCAAAGGACGTATTTCAGGAAGTGTTCCAGGCGGTGGCCGGCGGAATCGATCGCTTTCACCACGACGGGCCCGACGCCACGTTCCGCGGCTGGCTTCGAACCATCACCCGTTCGAAGATCGCCGATCATCACCGGCAGGCCGCGAGAAGACCCGAGGCTGTCGGGGGCTCCAGCGCGCTTCAGCGGCTCGACGAGGTGGCTCAACCTTCTGAAGCATCGGTAGCGACGGGAGAAGCCGACGCGCTACAGCAACTCCGCCTGCGGGCGTTGGACATGATCCGGGGGGAATTCGAACCGCGCACGTGGGAAGCGTTCTGGCGGTCGGCGGTCAAAGAAGAGCCGACAAGGGAGATCGCCGCGGAGCTGGGTATGAAGCCGGCAGCGGTGCGGCTGGCGAAGTCTCGTGTGCTCCGGCGACTTCGGGAGGAACTGGGTGAATTGGAATAGCCGGCGCAAGACGGAATTCATTCCGCGGCTTGACTTGCAACAGCAACGCCACCACCGCGGTTTATCCCGGTGGGGCGATGTTTGAACTACAAACCGCGATCCTATAGGCCGTTTTGGCGTTTGTAGTTGCTAAACATCGCCCCACCGACGCGGGGTCGGTGGTGGCGTTTACAGTTTGAGGTCTTGCGGCGCGAGCGGCTGGAAAAGTGGTGATACGCTTTTCCGTTATCTCTTATAGAGGGGCAAATCCGAGGGACGGCGGGGAATCCCTATGCATGCCGGCGACCAGCACAAGCATCGGGAGGCCATCGACGAGTCGCTGCTTGTCGACTTCGTGCTGGGCCGGTTGCCCGACGAGGAGCTGGAGCGCGTCGCTCGCCAGACCGCGAACTGCCCGCCCTGCCAGGCCGTGCTGGACGAGCTCGATGCCCTGGAGGATTCGATCCTTCGCGATCTCCGCACCGACTCAGAGTTCGCATGCGAGTCGACGCATCCGGAACTCGACGAGCAGATCCGCCTTGCCAAGAGGGCAATCCGGGGGCGGACTCAGCCGCTGTCCGACCCTGCTGAGCCGGAACGAGTGGGCGACTTCCGGATCGTGCGACGGATCGCGCACGGCGGGATGGGCGACATCTACGAGGCGATCCAGGAGCCGCTCAACCGACGGGTCGTTGTCAAGACGATCCGGCGGGGGATTGCGTCGGAGCACGCTCGCCAGCGGTTTCTCCGCGAGCAGCACGTGCTGGCCAAGCTGCACGAAACGCATATCGTGCCGATCTTCGCGGCCGGCGAGGAGGCCTCGGTGCAGTATTTTGCGATGCCCTACATTGAAGGAGCATCGCTCAACCACATCCTTCGCACGGCGATCGCCTGGCCAGAGCCCGAGCGACAAACCCGCACGCCGCGACTGGAGGAATTCGCCAGGGCCGTGGTCGAACGTACGGCGGCGCAAAGTCCAACGGCCACTTCCGGTCCGGTTCGCGGGAGCCGCGACGGGCAGCCGGACGAATCAGGCGGAGACGGGGCAGAGAGGCGGACGAAGAGCCTCTCCCGAAACCGTCGGAAAACCGTCGGGGACTGGCTCATTTTGCGGAGTCTTCGGAGCAAAATGTGCCTGTCCCCTTCTTCTCGCACGGTTTTGGGACAGGCTCCAAGCCCACCGGCGAGCCGAGCACGCTCTCGCTCGAATACTTCCGATCGGTGGCGCACGTGATGGCCGACGTGGCGGAGTCGGTGGAGCACGCGCATCGACATAGTTTTCTGCACCGCGATCTCAAGCCGTCGAACATCATGGTAGACGTCTCCGGAGAGAGCTGGGTGATCGATTTCGGGCTGGCCGGATACGTTGGGGGCGAATTGGAGCGGCGGTTCATCGCCGAGAACCACGGCGATGGGGAATCGTCGATGGCGCTGACCGCGGGCGTGATCGGCACGCCCGGCTATTTGTCGCCGGAACAGGCCCTTGGGAAGGAATTGGACGCGCGGACCGATGTGTGGGGGCTGGGTGCGACGCTGTATGAACTTGTGACGTGGCGGCGAGCGTATCCCAATACGATACCAACGAGAGACAGCGAGGGTGCATGGTTTCCTCGACCGCTCGCTCCGCGGCGATTGGTCAACAATGCGCCACGCGATCTGGAGGCGATCTGTCTTAAGGCGCTCGAAGTGGCTCCTGAGGGTCGATATTCCGGTGC
This sequence comes from Thermoguttaceae bacterium, assembly GCA_040768665.1. Classification (GTDB taxonomy): domain Bacteria; phylum Planctomycetota; class Planctomycetia; order Pirellulales; family Thermoguttaceae; genus JABWBD01. The sequence continues at coordinate 24,340 of JAXGMN010000030.1, read as the reverse complement.
GGCGGAGTTCGGGGCCGACCTGAGACGCTGGCTGCGCGGTGAGCCTACGACGGCCAGGCCCGCAGGAGCTGTCCGACGCATGTGGTTGTGGGCGGGCCGGAACAAGGGATGGGCGGCAGCCATTGCGTCGAGCATCGTGGCGGTGGTCCTCGTCGTGATCGGCATCATTCTCTACCTGGGTGCCGCCGCGACGGCGGCCGAGCACCGAGAAGCCGCCGCCAAGGAGCAAACCAGGTTGGCGAGAGAATCCGAGCTCGCAAGCCAGCGCGAGTCCTACATCCAACAGCTTCAGCGAATTCGGTTGACCGAACGCGAGGCGGGCTGGTCCGAGGACGCTTGGGAGCTGGTTCGCAAAGCCGCCTCGATCAAGCGGGATGCGAATCTCCGCGACCAGGCTGCTGCCACGCTCGTCGGTCTTGATGCACACCGATATCGGCAACGCGACTCCGCGGCGTCGTCGGTGGCCTTCGATTCCACGGGCCGCCGTCTCCTCCTTGGCGGAATGGTGGACCACGCTGAGCAACCGCCTGCTCCGGCAGTGCTCTGGGATATGGATTCCGACGAGGCAATCCGTTCTCAACAGACGGGCGCGGGCCCCGTGGCATTCGACCGCCAGGCAGCGCCGTTGCAGTTGCTGGCTCAGGATCGTTCTTCGTTCCTTCTGTGGAACGTGAAGCTGCAGCGTGCGGTGGGGCAATATGCGCTTTCCGCGGATGCGCCGTCGGAATCCCCGGACGGATCCGTTGCCGAAGTCCTCGACATCGCATTGAGCGCCGACGGGTCGTTGCTCGCCGCGTCGATCGAATTGCCCGCAGAAGCCCCCGGCAGGAGCCCGCAGGCGACCGTCGCGGTTTGGCGGGCCTCGGAGAGCGAGCCCTGGCATCGTTTCGACGCCCGCGCAACGGCGTTGGCAATCGCACCTTCGTCCGATGCCCCGCTCCTGGCCGCGGGAGACGAAGGCGGCGAGGTGACGATCTGGGAACTCGACTCGGGCCGGAAGGCGGCATCGCTGCGCTCCGGTCGCAACGCAATTCAGTGCCTGGCGTTCGACCGCGACCGACGGCGCACCGAAAGCGATCCGGCAGCCGGCGATCGGGGACCGAACTGGCTCGTGGCAGCCGGCGATGCCGGAGGCACGGTGACGATCTGGGACGTCGGCGCGGAGATTCCGCGGGCGTACTGCCGCGGCAGCCGTTACCACGTCTACGCCGTCGCCTTCAGTCCCGACGGCATGACCTTGGCCTCCGCCGGGCGCTATCGGGCCAAGCTTTGGGACGTTGCCACCGGCAAGCTGCTGCTGCATCTGAAGTATCGAAACTCCATGACCGCGTTGGGGTTTTCTCCCGACGGGCGCAGGCTTGCCGTGGCCAGCGTCGCGGCGTTCGACAACCCGTCGGCCGTCGACGTGTGGCAGTTGGAGGAGGGTAGCGGAGTTCGATTGCTGCGAGGCCTGCTGGGACAAGTGACCAGGCTCGCGCTTTCGCCCGACGATCGCTACCTGGCAGCCTTGTCCGACGATTGGCAGGTCGGCGTCTGGGACATTAAAGCGGCGCACTTGCTGCACGTGCTCGCAGCGCCAAAGGGCATAACTGCCGACAATGCGGCCCTGGCCTTCAGCCCGGATGGCAGCCAGTTGGCATTCGCGGCCGGCCACGAAGCGCGGCTATGGGATGTCGGCGACGGGACGACGGAAAAGAGTTGGACGCTGCCCGACGGCCAGTCCGACCAGTTGGCATTTCCCACCTTGGACAAGCTGCTCTTGTTGCGTGTGGAGACCCGTGAAGGCGACCGCGGCCCCTTCAACAACGTCCCGCCCTCGGAGCACCCGCGCGTCTGCCGGTTGCGAAACCTGCTTGGCGCCGAGTCGCGCGACAAGGGCAAAACGGGGACTGGCTCCCGGCTTTTGTCGAAAACGTCGAAAACTAGGCGTGAAGCGAGGGTGCCTGTCCCCGTTTTGTCCGGGTCTCTTGGCGCCGAGTCGGTCGACAAGGGTGTCGAGATCACCGAATTCAATTGGGGCGTGTTCAGCACCACGCTGGCCCCCGACGGAAGCTACTTTGTCGTCCACGGCCTTGGTGGTTCGAGGGGAGAACGCCGGATGATCAAGATCTTCAACGCCGCGGGCCGTGAACTGCACGAGATCCCTACCGAGAGGACCATGTCGTCAGGAGGATCGCTAATTGATCCTTCGGGGACGAGGCTGCTGATCGATGTCGACGACGCAGGGCGGTGCCTACTCCTGGAGATGCCATCGATACGCCCGCTCGGTTACCTGCGTACTCGCCCGTATTGCTTCAGCCGCGACGGCACCCAGTACGTGACGAGTGGCGCGCCCGGAGGCCGCGCGATTGGCTGCTCCGGCGAGACAGAACCGTTTGTGACGCTTGGAATCGACACACCGACGGCCATGTACGACGCCCGGTTCAGTTCCGACGGCCGCCTGGCGGCCTGGGGAAATGCCGACGGCACCGTGTTGGTGGGCGATCTGCCGGCAGTTCGGAGCCGCCTGACGGAAGTGGGGCTCGGATGGTGAGCGCACTTCGCATATAGAACTGGAGGGCGGTCCTTGTGGCGGCCTTGAGTAATATCGTGGGAGTTGGCCGTGATGGCGTCGCGCGGCCAGGTCGAATCTTTCAACCGGGAGCCTGGTCATGAAAAACGCCTTTAACCTTCGCGCTGCTGAATTGGGCGCTAACCGGGAGGACTGGCCATGAGATTGCTTTTCGTTCGTCGTGGCGATTTCCGTAAGCCTCTCTGCAGGGAGCGATCCGGGGGCAGTCGATCGCGTGTGCTCCGGCTGGAGCCGCTGGAGGAACGGGCGCTGTTGGATGCCGTGGGGCCGCGAATCCTCTCGATCTCGCCGACGGAGATACGCAATGCGGCGTTCGATCACGTCGACGTCGAATTCAGCGAACCGATTGATCCTGCGACGTTTACGATCGACGACGTGAGCATCGTAGGGGCCGACGGGCCCATGGCGGCAAGCACCGTTGCACCGGTCAGCGGCAACATGTATCGGGTCAGTTTTCCCGCCTTTGGCACGCGAGGGAGCTACCAGGCAACCATCGGTCCCAATATTGCCGACCTCGACGGCAACCTGATGGACCAGAACCAGGATGGGACCAAAGGCAATCCCACCACGGACGTCTACAAGGCCAGCCTGCTTTACATCGAGGCAGACACCGTATTCACATCCACTATCACGATTGCCGAGGGAGACACAACGTACGAAGGACAAGACATTCTGGTCGACGGCGCAACGGTTGCCATCGACGGTCCGCACAACTTCGGTTCGGTGCATCTGATCCGAGGCGCCGTGCTGACGCACTCCGCCTGCACGACGACTGCGACTCACAAGCTGGACCTGACCGTGAGCGAACAGGTGATCGTTGATGCCAGCAGTCGGATCGACGTTACGGCGAGGGGATACCGGCCGGGGTACACGACAGGGAATACGAACGTCGGTGGAGCGTGGAACAGCGGTGCCAGTTATGGCGGTTGGGGTGGTGGTAGTTCGACGAACAGGGTGTACGGAGCGTATGCGAATGTTGATGAGTGGGGCAGTGGAAGTGCAGATGGTTGGGGCGGCGGAGGTGCAGGTGGAGGTTTAGCGAGGATCGCCGCGGCTGCCCTTATCTTGGATGGACAAATACTGTCGAACGGGCAGAATACGGACTATACGGGCGGGGCGGGCGGAGGCGTGCATGTCGCTGTGACAACGTTGCAGGGAAGCGGGAATATTCGAGCAGCAGGGGCGCCTGGGCGTCAGCGAGGTGCTGGCGGGGGCGGCCGGGTAGCCGTGTACGCCGAGGACTTCTCGGGTTTCAACCTGACCAACATCGCGGCGCCTGGCGGCGCTAATAGCTCGCCGAATGGAGGCGCCGGCACTGTGTATGTCAGGGACACGAACGAGTCGAGTGGAACACTGATAATCGATTCAGGTGCCGGAGGCATCGGCTCGACGCCTTTGGGCTTGGCGGAAGACAGCACGCTGGCGATACCCGATGCGGTGGTGATCCGTGGGGCGGGCGCCCATGTCCGACCGGAACATGAAGGGCTGGTTGTGTATTTTCAGGACACGGTGACTGTTGAAACGGGGAGCTCTCTGCAGTTGCCGGGTGGCCAGAGCTTTGAGAACGCAGTCACCATATCAGGATCGGCGCACGTCGAGGTGCAGGGCGGTCTTCGGCTGGAGCCGACCAGCGAGTTGACTCTCAGCAGCAACGCGCAGTTGGAAGTGCAGGACAGTGTTCGCTTGGAGTCGACGAGCGCGCTGACCCTGACGAGCAACGGATGGTTAGTAATACAAGGCGGCCTTCACCTTGAGCCAACAAGCGCGTTGACGCTGACCAGCGGCGGACGGTTGGAAGTGCAGGGCGAATTGACCTCCGCGATTCCTCTGACGGTAAACGGTGGCGCCGTGTTGTCGATTGGCGAGACGTACAATCCGCAGGTGGCCGTCACGGTCAGCGGGGGAGGTCGCTTCGAGATCAATGGCTCGATGACAACGAGCCAACCTTTGACGCTCACCAGCGCGGGGGCGCTCCAAGTCTCCGGTACGGTCAGCACACTGAACCCGCTCGTTGTGGATGGGGCTGGAATCCGTGCAGGCCGAATCGAGGCGCCGGACCTGTCGGTGCTGAACGGCGCGACACTGACGAGCCTGACGTCAACAGCGACGCAGATGCACAAGCTGGAACTGGAGATCGCTGGCACGCTGCTGGTCGACTCGACGAGCCGGATTGACGTGAGCGAGAAGGGATACCTGCGGGGCCGCACGACGGGCAATACGACGGTGGGTGGAGCCACGGGAAACAGCGGGGGCAGTTTCGGCGGACTCGGAGGGGTTCACTCCGGAAGTACGAACGTTGTGTACGGCAGTTACACGAACCCGAACGACTGGGGCAGCGGTGGTGACCAAGGGGCAGGCGGTGGTTTGGTCCGGATCAGTGCCGGAGTCTTGGATTTGGACGGCCAGGTGCTGGCGAATGGCCAGCGTGGTGGAGACTCGAACGGTTCCGGTTCCGGAGGCGGGATCTATGTGGTGGCGGATACGCTGACGGGCAGTGGCTCGATTCGCGCAAGCGGCGGGTACAGTGGTTGGGGGAACGGTCCCGGTGGCGGCGGGCGGATCGCGGTTTATGCTGGGGACTTTTCGGATTTCGACCTGAACAAGATCACAGCTCCCGCGGGTCCGCAGGGAAATCGGGCGGCAGGAGCAGGCACGGTTTATGTCAAAGACACCGATGATTCGACCGGGACACTGATTGTCAACGGAAGTGCGGGAGGCGGTGGTTGGACACCGCTGGGGCTGCCGGGGGACGTTACGTTCGCGATTCCGGATGAGGTGGTGATTCGCGGGAGCGGAAGCTTGGTCCGTGCTGAACACGCAGGGCTGGTGTTGGAATTCCAGAATACGTTGGTCGTGCAGAGCGGCGGGTTTGTCCAGTTGCCAGACGGGCAGAGCTTTGAGAATGCAGTGGCGGTTTCAGGGTCGGGGCACGTGCAGGTGCAGGGCGGTCTTCTCTTGGAGCCCACCAGCGAGTTGACCCTAACCAGCAGCGGCTGGTTGGAGGTGCAGGCCGGATTGACCTCCGCGATTCCTCTGACGGTGACCGGCGGCGCGAAGTTGTCGATTGGCGAGACGTATGATCCACAGGTGGCCGTGACAGCCAGCGGGGGTGGTCGCATTGAGATTAACGGTTCGATGACGACGGCGCAGCCTTTGACGCTGACCAGTGGAGCGGCCCTCCAGGTGTTTGGGGCGTTGAACACGGCGAATCCGCTCGTCGTGGATGGGGCCGCAATCCTGGCGGGGCGAATTGAGGCGCCGGACCTGTCGGTGCTGAACGGCGCGACACTGACGAGCCTGACGTCAACAGCGACGCAGATGCACAAGCTGGAACTGGAGATCGCTGGCACGCTGCTGGTCGACTCGACGAGCCGGATTGACGTGAGCGAGAAGGGATACCTGCGGGGCCGCACGACGGGCAATACGACGGTGGGTGGAGCCACGGGAAACAGCGGGGGCAGTTTCGGCGGACTCGGAGGGGTTCACTCCGGAAGTACGAACGTTGTGTACGGCAGTTACACGAACCCGAACGACTGGGGCAGCGGTGGTGACCAAGGGGCAGGCGGTGGTTTGGTCCGGATCAGTGCCGGAGTCTTGGATTTGGACGGCCAGGTGCTGGCGAATGGCCAGCGTGGTGGAGACTCGAACGGTTCCGGTTCCGGAGGCGGGATCTATGTGGTGGCGGATACGCTGACGGGCAGTGGCTCGATTCGCGCAAGCGGCGGGTACAGTGGTTGGGGGAACGGTCCCGGTGGCGGCGGGCGGATCGCGGTTTATGCTGGGGACTTTTCGGATTTCGACCTGAACAAGATCACAGCTCCCGCGGGTCCGCAGGGAAATCGGGCGGCAGGAGCAGGCACGGTTTATGTCAAAGACACCGATGATTCGACCGGGACACTGATTGTCAACGGAAGTGCGGGAGGCGGTGGTTGGACACCGCTGGGGCTGCCGGGGGACGTTACGTTCGCGATTCCGGATGAGGTGGTGATTCGCGGGAGCGGAAGCTTGGTCCGTGCTGAACACGCAGGGCTGGTGTTGGAATTCCAGAATACGTTGGTCGTGCAGAGCGGCGGGTTTGTCCAGTTGCCAGACGGGCAGAGCTTTGAGAATGCAGTGGCGGTTTCAGGGTCGGGGCACGTGCAGGTGCAGGGCGGTCTTCTCTTGGAGCCCACCAGCGAGTTGACCCTAACCAGCAGCGGCTGGTTGGAGGTGCAGGCCGGATTGACCTCCGCGATTCCTCTGACGGTGACCGGCGGCGCGAAGTTGTCGATTGGCGAGACGTATGATCCACAGGTGGCCGTGACAGCCAGCGGGGGTGGTCGCATTGAGATTAACGGTTCGATGACGACGGCGCAGCCTTTGACGCTGACCAGTGGAGCGGCCCTCCAGGTGTTTGGGGCGTTGAACACGGCGAATCCGCTCGTCGTGGATGGGGCCGCAATCCTGGCGGGGCGAATTGAGGCGCCGGACCTGTCGGTGCTGAACGGCGCGACACTGACGAGCCTGACGTCAACAGCGACGCAGATGCACAAGCTGGAACTGGAGATCGCTGGCACGCTGCTGGTCGACTCGACGAGCCGGATTGACGTGAGCGAGAAGGGATACCTGCGGGGCCGCACGACGGGCAATACGACGGTGGGTGGAGCCACGGGAAACAGCGGGGGCAGTTTCGGCGGACTCGGAGGGGTTCACTCCGGAAGTACGAACGTTGTGTACGGCAGTTACACGAACCCGAACGACTGGGGCAGCGGTGGTGACCAAGGGGCAGGCGGTGGTTTGGTCCGGATCAGTGCCGGAGTCTTGGATTTGGACGGCCAGGTGCTGGCGAATGGCCAGCGTGGTGGAGACTCGAACGGTTCCGGTTCCGGAGGCGGGATCTATGTGGTGGCGGATACGCTGACGGGCAGTGGCTCGATTCGCGCAAGCGGCGGGTACAGTGGTTGGGGGAACGGTCCCGGTGGCGGCGGGCGGATCGCGGTTTATGCTGGGGACTTTTCGGATTTCGACCTGAACAAGATCACAGCTCCCGCGGGTCCGCAGGGAAATCGGGCGGCAGGAGCAGGCACGGTTTATGTCAAAGACACCGATGATTCGACCGGGACACTGATTGTCAACGGAAGTGCGGGAGGCGGTGGTTGGACACCGCTGGGGCTGCCGGGGGACGTTACGTTCGCGATTCCGGATGAGGTGGTGATTCGCGGGAGCGGAAGCTTGGTCCGTGCTGAACACGCAGGGCTGGTGTTGGAATTCCAGAATACGTTGGTCGTGCAGAGCGGCGGGTTTGTCCAGTTGCCAGACGGGCAGAGCTTTGAGAATGCAGTGGCGGTTTCAGGGTCGGGGCACGTGCAGGTGCAGGGCGGTCTTCTCTTGGAGCCCACCAGCGAGTTGACCCTAACCAGCAGCGGCTGGTTGGAGGTGCAGGCCGGATTGACCTCCGCGATTCCTCTGACGGTGACCGGCGGCGCGAAGTTGTCGATTGGCGAGACGTATGATCCACAGGTGGCCGTGACAGCCAGCGGGGGTGGTCGCATTGAGATTAACGGTTCGATGACGACGGCGCAGCCTTTGACGCTGACCAGTGGAGCGGCCCTCCAGGTGTTTGGGGCGTTGAACACGGCGAATCCGCTCGTCGTGGATGGGGCCGCAATCCTGGCGGGGCGAATTGAGGCGCCGGACCTGTCGGTGCTGAACGGCGCGACACTGACGAGCCTGACGTCAACAGCGACGCAGATGCACAAGCTGGAACTGGAGATCGCTGGCACGCTGCTGGTCGACTCGACGAGCCGGATTGACGTGAGCGAGAAGGGATACCTGCGGGGCCGCACGACGGGCAATACGACGGTGGGTGGAGCCACGGGAAACAGCGGGGGCAGTTTCGGCGGACTCGGAGGGGTTCACTCCGGAAGTACGAACGTTGTGTACGGCAGTTACACGAACCCGAACGACTGGGGCAGCGGTGGTGACCAAGGGGCAGGCGGTGGTTTGGTCCGGATCAGTGCCGGAGTCTTGGATTTGGACGGCCAGGTGCTGGCGAATGGCCAGCGTGGTGGAGACTCGAACGGTTCCGGTTCCGGAGGCGGGATCTATGTGGTGGCGGATACGCTGACGGGCAGTGGCTCGATTCGCGCAAGCGGCGGGTACAGTGGTTGGGGGAACGGTCCCGGTGGCGGCGGGCGGATCGCGGTTTATGCTGGGGACTTTTCGGATTTCGACCTGAACAAGATCACAGCTCCCGCGGGTCCGCAGGGAAATCGGGCGGCAGGAGCAGGCACGGTTTATGTCAAAGACACCGATGATTCGACCGGGACACTGATTGTCAACGGAAGTGCGGGAGGCGGTGGTTGGACACCGCTGGGGCTGCCGGGGGACGTTACGTTCGCGATTCCGGATGAGGTGGTGATTCGCGGGAGCGGAAGCTTGGTCCGTGCTGAACACGCAGGGCTGGTGTTGGAATTCCAGAATACGTTGGTCGTGCAGAGCGGCGGGTTTGTCCAGTTGCCAGACGGGCAGAGCTTTGAGAATGCAGTGGCGGTTTCAGGGTCGGGGCACGTGCAGGTGCAGGGCGGTCTTCTCTTGGAGCCCACCAGCGAGTTGACCCTAACCAGCAGCGGCTGGTTGGAGGTGCAGGCCGGATTGACCTCCGCGATTCCTCTGACGGTGGGAAATGCGGGCACGCTGCAGGTCTTCGACACATTGACTGCAGCACATTCGACCATCGTGGATGGAGGGGTGATTGCGGCGGGCACAATTGAGGCGCCTGACTTGTCGGTGCTACACGGTGGGGTGGTGACGAGCCTAACATCGACGGCCGCCGAGATGCACGGCTTGGCTCTGAAGATCACCGGAACACTTCTCGTGGATGCCACCAGCCGAATCGACGTGAACGGGAAAGGCTACGTAGCCGGTCGCACCGCAGCCAATACATCGATAGGGGGAGCCACTGGACACAGCGGAGGCAGTTATGGGGGCTCAGGAGGTATTAAGAGCGGTGCTACGAACCGGATCTACGGTGACTACGCTGATCCGCAGGACTGGGGCAGCGGCGGAAGTGGTGGACCTGGTGGCGGTCTTGTTCGGGTCGAGGCTGCGACCTTTCTGCTCAACGGGCAGTTGTTGGCCGACGGCGCTACTGCTGCTAATGCCGGATCGGGAGGAGGCATTTTCGTCGCGGTAGCGAGCCTCGATGGTGGTGGGGCGATTCGCGCTGCGGGAGGACGCACTACTCAGTACGCGGAGTGCAGCGGTGGGGGCGGCCGAGTGGCGGTCTACGCCGAAGACTTTGGCGGATTCGATGTGGCCGCCATTACCGCCCCGGGAGGCGCGGGGAGTCAGTACCCGGGCGCCCCCGGAACAGTTCACATTGTCCAGGGGCGTCCCCACACGCACGTCTGGGCACACGGGCCGCTTGGACCCAACGGTCCATACCTCCAAACCATGGATCATGTTCAACTGGATTTCAATAATCCAATTCTTTTGGATACGTTTGAATTGTCAGATCTCTCCATTCGTGGGCCACTCGGCCCCATTCCAGCAACTTGTATTAGCCAGGCAGGCGACCGCCGCTACCGTATCGACTTTGACGCACAGACTGAAAATGGGAACTATCACTTCAATCTCGCCCCGACCATTTTCGATGACGAAGGGTTCCTCCTCGACCAGAACGCGAACGGCATCCCGGGGGAACCAGAAGATGTCTACTCGTTCACGCTGGTCCTCGACACCGTTGCCCCGCGTGTCACGAATCACGCGCCCGCCGGGGACGTCACGGGTACGATCAGCTTCGTCGACGTCTGGTTCAGCGAAACGATGGACCGCGCGACGTTCGCGACCGCGGACGTGGCGATGGCCGGCCCCAGTGGTCAGGCCATTGCGGCGACGAGCGTCCAGGAAGTGGGACTCAATCGCTTCCGCATCACTTTCGCGCCACAGACGGCGGTGGGGGTCTACCACGTCAGGATCGGCCCCGATGTCAGGGACCTCGCCGGCAACAAGCTCGACCAGGACGGTGACGGCCATTTCGGCGATCCCGAAGACATCTACGACGCCAAGTTCAACTACGTGCCCGTGGACTTGGTGGTGTCGAACGTCACGGTCGACCCGGCCGCGCTCTGGGCGGGCGAACCGCTGAGTGTCTCCTGGCAGGGGAGAAACGCCTCCGGTGCGCCGCTTCTGGGCAATTGGACCGACGGCGTCTACCTCTCGACCGACGCCCAATGGGACATCGGCGACATCCGGATTGCCACCGTCGACCACACCGGCGGCCTGGCGCAGAACGAGGTCTACACGGCCTCAGCCAATGCCTGCGTGCCGGGCGCTCTGCCGGGACAATACTACGTGATTGTCCGCGCCGATGTCTATAACCAGGAGAAGGAACTCGGCGACCAAGGGAACAACATTTCGGCCGCCGGACCACTCTCGCTGGACGTTCGCGAGCTTGGCGCCGACGGGATTGCTGTCGGCGGCACGCTGTCGTCATCGGACCGGTGGGACTACTACAAGCTCAACCTCGGTGAAGGACAGACGCTCCGCCTCAATCTGGACGGAGATAGGGCGTCCGCTCGCCCGGAGCTGTATGTCAGTTACGCTGCCATTCCAACCCGGATGGCATTCGACGAGCGGTCGGCACTTCCCGCGGCACAGCAACAGATTGCGCTGACAGGCATTTCGAGTGGCGGAACCTACTATGTCGCTGTCTACGGCGGCGCCGCCGCAAGCGGTATCGGATACAGTCTCTTCGCCGAAGAAGCACCCTTCTTCATTTCCGACATCACTCCCCGCCGGCACGGCACCGCTGCGGGCACAACGGTGACGATCACTGGAGAAGGATTCGACCAGAACACCGCCGCTGAGTTCTTCCTGGCTTCCGACACGTTTCACCGCGCATTGCCGGTTGAGTTCGTCTCTCCCAGCACCCTCAAAGCCTATCTCGATGTACCGGAGCTTCGCGCAGGCATTTACTCAGTGCGAGTCAGCAAAGGTGGCACCATTGCTGAGCTTCTCGACGTTTTCACCATCGTTCCGGACGGCGTGGCCGAACTGCAAACGAACCTGGTGGTCCCGAGCGGCGTATCGCCCGGCTTCCCTACCAAGCAGACGCTTTGGATCGAGTATCGCAACGTGGGCGACATTGCGATGCCGGCTCCTCTGCTGCAGGTGGTGGCCGATGCAAACGGACTGCTCACAGCAGACGAGGAGACCGCCGACTCGCTCCGTGAATTGCGAAGGCCCCCCGCGTACCTTACCGGTAGCTTGCAGGCGATTGGGGTCGGATCGGACGCGACCCCCGGCACCCTCGACCCGGGTGAGGGAGGACGTATTCCAATCTACTATGTCGGCCAAACATGGGACGAGAACGAGCGCAACATCACGTTCTCTCTGGGAAGCCTCACCGCGGCAGACACCACTGAGAAGGTAGCCTATGTCCAGGCGCCATTCGAGCGGCTCGTCTACGAGCGGCCGCGAAACAGCAGGCTGGACCTCGATATCCGGGAGTCGGTTTGGCCCCACCGGGCCGTCAGGGCCTCTACGGGTAGCAATCCGGTCGCGCCTATCGAAAGCACTTCCGGAGGTGGAGGCGGAGGCAGTAGCAGCACTTTCATTTATTTGCCTCCTCCCAACTGCTTTGAAGAGTATCTCACCATCGACTGGATCGGCGAACTGCGAGAAAACGCCCGGCCGGACTCGATGCCTCCCGACGCTTGGGAATCGATCCTCTACAGCATCCGGACTGCGTGGGCAAACGATGCCATCGGCCCCGAATGGACGGCCGATCTTTGGGCCACATACGTCGAAGAAATGGCCGAGAACGTGAACTATCTCGCCGATCTGGGGCAAGCGACAAGCTCGGTAGCGGCGATCTGGGGACTTGAAGTTGCCGAGGCGTCGGCGGCCCTTTCCCCCGTGCGCTATCTGGCTGGCGCTGTGGATGTCGCGATTCCCATGCCCGGTCTGCCGCTCACCTTCAGCCGTGTGTACGGATCGAGCCTGCCGTCTCGTTTCACCGCGGGGCCACTCGGTCGCGGCTGGACGCACAATTGGGATATCGTTGCCGAAATAGCCGACGGTGCTGGAAACGTAACGCTGCGCGGCCCCGGCGGTGTGGACCGCTTCTTTCGCTATGACGGATACGGCGAATACGAGCCTGCGGCCGGCGATTACGGGGAGCTTTTCCGCACTGCCGGAGCGTTTGTGCTTGTCGAGACGGATGGCACGGTCTGGCAGTTCCGAACCGACGGCTGGCTCGACTACGTCCAGGACACCAACGGGAACCGCATCACCCTCACGTACCAGGATGGTCGATTATCGAGCCTGCGGCAGCGCAACATCCAACAAGGCTACGTGCCGGAGCACATCGATCGTGAAATCCACCTCGAATACGGCTCCTATGCCGCCGGCCAACGTATCGAGCGCGTGATCGACACGATGTGGTCGGGCGATGCCGACGACCGTGCGACGACCCTTCAGTATTCTCCGGACGGAGAGTATCTTCTGCGCGTGACCGCGCCGGGGAACCGTGTCACAGAATACACCTATGAACCGGCCACATCCGAATTCTTCTATCCCATAAGTTCGATCGGCTATTATTATGCGCCTGGCTTGCCGTCGGAAGATCCGAGGTCCCAACTGCCTCCTTCACCAAGCATGTGGGTCGATGGCCCTCGCAGCCACGCCCTCACGTCCGTCACTTACCCCGACGGCACGCACGATTACTTCAACTACGACGACCGCGGAAGGCTCACGCAAACCCACAAGGACGGCGGTGCCGAGCAGGTCATCTTTGGGTATCGGGGCGAAGGCGAGGTCACCGTGACCGACGCCAGCGGCCGCAGCACGACGCTCTACTTCGGCCTCGGCGGCCAGTTGGCCCAGGTCCGCGACGGCGATGGGCGGATCGTGAGCTTCGATTATGACGACGATTTCCAGCTTGCGAAGCTCTTGGGCCCCGGCGGGGAGCGGTACCGCTACGCGTACGACGCCTTCGGCAACCTGACGGAAACCCGCGACGCGCTGAATCGTCAGACGCAATTCAGCTACACGACCGACTTCAACCAGCTCGATTCGTTTACCGACGCCCGCGGCAACGGGATCGACTACGAGTACGATCCGGCCACCGGTAATCTCACCTCGATCGTTTACCAGGACGGTACGCACGAGGATTTCACCTACGACCCCAAAGGCAACGTGCTGACGGCCACGAACCGCCGCGGCCAGACGATCACGTACACGTACAACGCCTACGGGCAGGTGGCGAGCAAGGACTACGACACGACGGGCGGAGTCGTTGACTACGTCTACAACTACGACACGGCAGGCAATCTCACCGAAGCGATCGACGCGACACACGACACGCCGCGGACGACACTGATGACGTACGACCCGGATACGGATCTCCTGGAGCGGATCGAATATCCGGATGGGAAGTTCTTCGAATTCGATTACGACGGCGTGGGCCGGCGGACCTGGCGGAGCGATCAGGATGGCAATGTGATCAACTACCTCTACGATCCGCTTGGCCGGCTCGACCGTATGACCGACGGTTCCGGTGCGCTGATTGTCGACTACGACTACGATGCCGCGGGCCGCCTGAGCCGCAAGACGCTGGGCAATGGTGTCTACACAGTCTACGATTACGACGCCGCGGGCCACGTCCTCCACCTGGTCAACTACAAACCGGACGGCTCGGTGCTTTCGCGGTTTGACTACACGTACGACGTCTCCGGCCGCCGCACGTCGATGACCACGCTCGAAGGAACCTACGAGTATGGCTACGACGCCCTCGGGCAACTCACGAGCGTCCGGTACCCGGATGGGCGAATCGTGGTTTATGACTACGACGCGGCAGGCAACCGTCGGCAGGTGATCGATGACGGAGTTGTGACTAGCTACACCACCAACGGCATGAACCAGTACGTCACGGTCGGCGATGCGGTGTACGAGTACGATCTTGACGGCAATCTCATCTCCAAGACCGAAGGCGACGTGACGACGAGGTACGAGTTCGACCCCGACAATCGCTTGGGTAAGGTCGATGAATATGGCAACGGAGTAGACGAGCGACCTACCGACACCTGGACCTATTCCTATGACGCCTTCGGCAACCGGATCGGTGCGACGCACAACGGCGAGGCGACACAGTATGTGATCGATCCGACCGGTTTGGGCAACGTGGCGGCCAAGTACGATGCGACCGGCAACTTGATTGCTCGTTACGACCACGGCTATGGCCTGGTCTCCCGTATTGATGTTGCGGGAGATCCGGCCTACTACACGTTCCAAGCCATTGGGCACACGAGCGAGTTGACGGATGCGAGCGGGGCGATGCTGAACTCGTATGCCTACGATCCGTGGGGCGAATCTCTAGCGAAGACGGAGGTGGTGACAAATCCGTTTGAGTATGTGGGTGAGCATGGGGTGATGAATGAGGGGAATGGGTTGGAGTTCATGCGCGCGAGGTATTATGCACCGCAATCTGGGCATTTCCTTCATGCAGACCCAATTGGGGTTGTCGGTGGCGTTAATTTGTATACTTTCGCGACGAATAGCCCTTGCCTTGCGGTTGATCCATCGGGATTGATAGCGTTGAATGAATACGAAATGGACGCGACCGACGCAAGATTGTGGAGGTTGCAGAGAGACCAGTACAACAACCGAATGGACCGCGAGCTACTTGCACGGGAAAGGCGAGAGATTTGGAGAGAAGGTGTATTGCTTATAGCTGAAGTTGGAGTTCACCTTGCACTTGAAGCCTTTTGGCCGTGGGGCAGCATTATCGGGGGCGTCTGGGTGACTGTCGATCTATGGGTACATCGTCACGAGACACTTGATTATTGGATGAACGTACCCGACTGGCCAGGCCTTCTCGGGTTGACCGTTGTCAGTTCTTTTTTCCGCTCCATCGACCCCAACGACAAACTCGCCCCTTCCGGCTACGGCGACTCTGGCTACATCCAGAGCGACACCACGCTCCCCTACACAGTCCGCTTCGAGAACCTCGCCGAAGCCACCGGTCCGGCTCGGCAGATCGTGGTGACCGATGTGCTGGATGCGGATCTCGACCTCGATACGTTCGAGCTGACCGAGATCGCCTTCGCCAACCAGACAATCAGCGTCGCACCCGGCTTCGACCGCTACGACGCACTCGTTCCGATGACGGTAAGCGGCATGGACATCCTAGTCGAAGTCCAGGCGGCGCTAGACCACGACACCCGCGAGCTGACCTTCTCGCTCCGCGCGATCGATCCGGCCACCGGCTGGTTCCCCGAGGACCCGCTTATCGGCATCCTCTACCCGAACGACGAAACCCACCGCGGCGAAGGCTCGATCAGCTATACGGTCAGGCCCAATGCCGGCCTGCCCTCCGGGACCGAAGTCCACAACCGCGCCAGCATCGTGTTCGACTACAATGACCCGATCGAAACACCCCTGGTGCTCAATACGCTCGACGCCGGCACGCCCGCCAGCAGCATCGACCTCCTGCCCGGCACAATCGCCTCGCTTGGCTTCGACGTCTCGTGGAGCGGCCAGGACGAACCGGGCGGTTCAGGCATTGCCGGCTACGACGTCTACGTTTCCGACAACGGCGGCCCCTGGACGCCCTGGCTCATCCGAACGGAAGACACGCACGCCACCTTCTACGCTTTGGGAGAACACACGTACGCGTTCTACAGTGTCGCCATCGACAACGTGGGCCACCGCGAGCCTGCGCCAGGAGTACCCGATGCGCAAACGACGATCCAGTTTCCCACCGACCCGCAGGTCGCGCAGGTTGACGTTCAAGCAGAACCCCTGCAAGATCGGGCGGTGATCCACGTATCGTTCACCGAGCCGATGGTGATTCTCCCTGTGATCGCCGACGACTCGATCCTGGATGCCGTCGGGCTGTTCGACGACAGTGGCGTGCTCATGACGCTCCAGGCCGACCAGTTCGGCTACGACGAGGCCAACCACCTGCTCACACTTACCGTGACGAGCCTCGCCGAAGGGGATTACGAACTGCTTCTGGCCGGCGGACTCCTGCTGGACACGGCCGGGAGCCCGCTTCGCGGCGGCGATCCAACCACCCCCGGCGACCCGGGCGGGCTCTACCGCTACGCCTTCCATTACTCACTCAACGCGCCCCCGGTCGCCAACGCGGGCGGGCCCTACACAGTCGACCAGGGACAGCCCTTGGCGCTGGACGGCACGGGCTCGTACGACCCCGACACGGCGGCCGGGGAGGCGATCGTCCTGTACGAGTGGGATCTCCAGGCGGACGGGAGCTACGAGTACACCGGGCCAGCGCCGACGATTCCCTGGGAAGACCTGGCCGCATTCTCTCTCGGCATTACGGTGACCGTGCAACTCCGCGTGACCGACACCTTCGGGGCGACGGACACGGCGACGAGTTCGCTTACGATCTACGATAACCGGCCATTTGCCGTCTTCGCGGCCAGTCCCAACCCGGTGGCGCCGGATCAGTTGATCACCTTCGACGCCAGTGCATCGAGCCACGGCCGCCCCGACCGGGACATTGTCAGCTACGCCTGGGACTTCGGGGACGGGAGCACGGCGAGCGGGATGATGGTCACGCATGCCTTCGCCCTTTTCGGCAGCTACACGGTGACGTTGACCGTCACCGACGACAACGATCCGCCCAAAACGGCGGCGGTGAGCACGGTCGTCTATGTGAACCAGGGGAACGTGGCACCGGTGGCGGATACAGGAGGTCCGTACGACGCGGACTTGGGACAGGGGCTGACGCTGGACGGCTCGGCGTCTTACGATCCCAACGAAGCGGCCGGGGATTCCATTGTGAGCTACCAGTGGCTGGTCGCCGGGAGCATCGCTCTGGCGGGCGCCAGCCCGGCACTATCGGCCGCTCAGGTCGATGCCTTGAGACCAGCTCGTTCGCGGTTGAGTTGACCGTGACCGACACGTTTAACGCCACGAACACGTCGTCGACGACGCTGTCGATCTACGACAACCGGCCATTGCCTCCTTCATCGCCAATCCGAACCCGGCGCCCTACTCGGGCGTTGCCTTCGACGCCAGCGGGATCAACCCGGGGCGACCGGGCTCGGGCGATTGTATCCTACTCCTGGGACTTTGGGGATGGGGGCGCCGCCAGCGGGATCACCGTCGCGCATCACCTGCACGATGTTTGGCAGCTACATGGTGACGCTGACCGTGACCGACGACAACGTGCCGGGGAAGACGGCGACGACGAGACCTGGTGATCGACGTCGACCAGGGCAACCGCGGCCGACAGCCGACGCCGCCGGGCCATGCCGAATCGACATCGGCGCTGACTTGACATCGACGGGGCGGTTCGGCGACGCAGACCAGCCTTACAGTGACGCGATCGTCGCGTACGCCTGGGACCTCGGCGGCCGACGGGACCTACGGTACAGCGGGAGCCAACCGCCACCGTGCCGTGGTCGGTCCTGGCCGTTTCCCCATCGACGTGGCGGTCCCGATCCGGTTGCTCGTCGCCGATTCGTTCGGCCTTACCGGCACGGCCACAACCAGCGTGACGATCCGCAATCGGCCTCCCGTTGCCGATGCCGGCGGGCCGTACACCATTTCCGAAGGCGACGACACGCTGGTCCTCAACGCCTCGGACTCCACCGATCCCGACGCCGGCCAGCAGCTTACCTACACATGGACGGTGAACGGCACCGAATACGGTCCCAGCGACTCCACTCAACTTCCGCTCACGTGGCTGCAACTCCAGGCCATTGGAATCGACGACGGGCCGGCGACGTTCGACATCCAGTCTGCTGGTCGACGACGGCCACGGCGAGACGGATACCGTCTCCTGAAGTCACCGTCAACAACGGCTGTCCCCGGCGGTCATCGCCGGAGTTGATGCCGGCATGGACGAAGGAGCGAGTTCTCGCGTCCGGGCTCCTTCACCGATCCGGGAGCCGACACGTGGACCGCGACGGTGGACGTATGGTGACGGCAACGGCACACAGCCCCTGGCGGTCAATCCCGACAAGACCCTTCCTGCTAGAGCACACGTATCCCGACGACGGCGTGTACATCGTGCGAGTCACCGTCACGGACGACGACGGGGATTCAGGCTTCGATGAGTTCGATGTTGACGGTCACGAATCGCCCGCCCATCGTCGATGCCGGCCCGAACCGCGACGATCATGCGGGAGACGTTGTCGAATTGGCCTCATCCACCTTCACGGATGCCGGAACGGCGGATGCCCAAGACAATAATCGATTGGGGCGACAGGACGGTCAGACCGGGGATCGTGGATCAGGCAGCGGGCAGCGTTGCGGGGAAGTCACGTCTATGCCGACGACGGCGTGTACACCGTGCAGTGACCGTAACGGATGACGACGGGGATTCAGCTTTCGACCAGTTCCTCGTGACGGTTGCGAACCGGTCGCCCAACGTCGATGCCGGCGCGGACCGGAATGTGTACGAGGGGGATTTGGTTGAGCTGACCTCATCCACGTTCCACGGATGCGGAACGGCGGATACGCACGGGCAATAATCGACTGGGGCGACGGCACGGTCAGACCGGGGATCGTGGATCAGGCAGCGGAGCAGCGTCACGAACTGATCTTTCTGTCCACCGACGACGGCGTGTACATCGTGCGAGTGACCGTGACGGACGACGACGGGGATTCGGGCTTCGACGAGCTCGTCGTCACGGTTGGGAACCGGCCGCCCATCGTCTGTACCGGCCCGGACCGGGCTGTGTACGAGGGAGACGTTGTTGAGTTGACCTCGTCCACCTTCACGGATGCAGGAACGGGGGATACGCACGCAGCGACGATCGATTGGGGCGACGGGACGGTCGAGCCGGGGTTTGTCGACCAGGCAGTGGGGAGCGTTGCGGGGAGTCACGTGTATGCCGACGACGGCGCGTACACCGTGCGAGTGACCGTCACGGACGACGACGGAAATTCGGGCTTCGACGAGTTCGTGGTGACGGTCCCGAATCGCCCGCCCATCGTCGATGTCGGCCCGGACCGCGACATGTACGAGGGAGACGTTGTCGAACTGGCCTCATCCACCTTCACGGATGCCGGAACGGCGGATACGCACGAAGCAATGATCGATTGGGGCGACGGGACCGTCGAACCGGGGATCGTGGATCAGGCAGCGGGCAGCGTCACGGGCAGTCACGCCTATGCCGACGACGGCGTGTACATCGTGCGAGTGAGCGTCACGGACGACGACGGAGATTCAGGTTTCGATGAGTTCGTCGTGACGGTCACGAATCGCCCGCCCATCGTCGATGCCGGCCCGAACCGCGACGTGTACGAGGGAGACGTTGTCGAATTGGCCTCATCCACCTTCACGGATGCCGGAACGGCGGATACGCACGAGGCGACGATCGATTGGGGCGACGGGACGGTCGAACCGGGGATCGTGGATCAGGCAGCGGGCAGCGTTGCGGGGAGTCACACGTATGCCGACGACGGCGTGTACATCGTGCGAGTTACCGTAAGCGACGACGACGGAGACTCTGGCTTCGAAGAGTTCGTGGTGACCGTATCGGTCAGTGAGCTGGTCGCCCTTTCCGGCCGGGTTTTCGACGATCGAGACAACGACGGGCTCTTTGAACCGGAGGGAGGCGATGCGGGGCTGGAAGGTGTGACGGTGCACCTTTTCGACCAGTCGGCCAGCGCGGAAACACCGATCGCCACCGCCGTCACGGGGCCGGAAGGGCAGTATGCCTTCGGCAACCTGCGTTCCGGCACATACAAGCTGGTCGAGATCCAACCGGAGGGTCGGCTCGACGGCAAGGAGTCGGCCGGCGGCCTGGGCGGATGGTTCGACAACGACCAGGACAGCAACGAGATCGCCGATATCGTGGTGCTCTCCGGCAGCAATGATGCGGACGGCTACGACTTCGCCGAGATCCGCGGCTCCCGAATCGAAGGGATGGTGTGGGAGGATTTTAACAACGACGGGGAGGTCAACTTCGGCGAACTGGCGATCGCCGGGGCGAGGATTCAACTCACCGGCACAGACGATCATGCAAGGGCGGTCGACATCGTGATGGAGACCGACGAGCAGGGCATTTTTGAGTTCGCCGACCTGCGGCCGGGCGAGTACTCGCTCGCCGAGACGCAGCCGCCTGATTACGTGGACGGCCGGGAATCGCTGGGCACGGTCAACGGTGTGCCGGTCGGCGACGCCTCGGTGAACGACCAATTCCGCGGCGTGGTGCTGCCGACGCCGGGCGCCGAGGCGTTGAACTACAACTTCGGCGAACGGCCACCGGCGGATGGCATCATCCAGCGAGGGCAAACCGCCACGATCGGCTTCTGGCAGAACAAGCACGGCCAAGCCCTGATCAAGTCGCTCAACGGCGGGGCTCAAGCGACCCAGTTGGGCAACTGGCTGGCTGCGACCTTCCCGAACCTCTACGGCGCGGCGGCCGGCGGCAACAACCTGGCGGGCAGGACGAACGCGGAGGTTGCAGCGTTTTACCAGTCGCTGTTCAAGATGAAGGGCAAAGGCTGGCTGAGCGGTCCGCCAAAGCTCGATGCCCAGGTCCTGGCCACCGCCTTGGCGGTCTACGTGACCAACGAGAATTTGGCGGGCACGACGGCGGCGGCATATGGGTTCGAGGTCACTGAGGACGGCGTGGGCGTCGCCACGTTCGGCCTGGCCGACACGGTCCGCGACGCGCTCGGTCTGCCGCCCAACCCGGAGTCGCCGTTCACCGTGCTGAATCTGCTGCTGGCCACCGACCGCCTCTCGCACAACGGGGTGCTGTTCGACATGAACGCCGACGGCCACATCGGGCTGGTCGAGATGCTCGTGAGGGCGATCGCCAACGAGGTTTATTCGGCCATCAACGAGCGCGGGCAGATTTGAGTCGAGAGGCAAGGGCCAGACAGCGGGGCCGGTGTGTATGGCCGTTGGCCAAAGGAACCTCGTTGGTATCTCGGTTCCCTGGGGTTCCTCAGCCGATGAGGAACCCCAGGCTAGGGTGACGATGGCCTTTGGCCAAAGCAGGCGAGCTTAGACCTTAAACCTGGCCCGGCCCTCGGCCGCAACCAAAGGAGAATTGGCGATTCGAGGAAGGCGGAGGATAGAAAAGAAGATGGTGGAAAAGAATATGAGGAGGATGAATTCCGTTTTCGATTTCAACGAACCATCTTCTTTTCCCTCATCTTCTTTTCTATCCTCCCAACCCCTTCGTTTGCCGGGATTCACGGGGTGTTGCCAACGACCTGTACAGCGCATTAATGAAAGTGGCAGACGAGCAGGGAACAGCCGCTTAGGGACCGGTCGGGCTTTCGTGATTCTCCAACTCGGGCAGCGGATGCTCCCCAGCGGCATAAAGCAAGCGGCGTAGATTTACCAGTTCCTCGCGGTTGAGCTGCAGCGAGTGGACGGTAGCCCGGCCGACCGGCGTCAGACCGATGATGAGCTCGAAGCCTCTTCGCGCAGGGTCATCGGGTCATCTTCCCCCGTCGCTCCCCACCGGGCCGTCGATTTTCAATTGCTGCAGTAGCTCACTCAGCGTCACCCCGCGAAGCTGCGCCAACTTCGTGAGGGCTTCGACCCGCTCGACATCAAGGGCCTCCGCCTGCTGCGACAGTTGTAGAAGTTCGCCGTGCTCCTCGACAGACAGCGTTTCCGCATCCCGCCTGGCAATTAACTCGTCGTATCGCCGCTGAAAATCGGGCAGCAAACGCCGGCTGATCCGAATCAGATACTGCGCTTCATCCTGCGAAACGCTGGGCGCGGCACGTCTGGCACTGAGCGCCAGCACTTGGGACCTCAACCGTTGCAACTCCGACGGGCTCAGTTGTTCCGCCACCTTGACGAGCGCATCCACGGAAATATCGGCTTCAATGTTAATCGTGGGCATTGATCAAAAACCTCGCCGGCAGGATGGAGTGTGCCGGGAAATGGGGAAGGCATCCCACACGTGGGCCGTTCAATTTATTATACCACCCCGGAAAGACGCCGCAAACGGGTAGAGGCACTTGCCGCTACGATGCCACACGGCACGTGATTCGACGTCGGCACCAGCGGCGCGGCCTTCGGGGTTGCCGACGGCACATTCACGGCTGAGAGTCGAGAGCCAGACAGCAGGGCCGGTGTCTATGGCCGTTGGCCAAAGCAACCTCGTTGGTGCCTTGGTTTCCGGGGTTCCTCACCCGATGAGGAACCCCAGGCTAGGGTGGCGATGGCCTTTGGCCAAGACAGGCGAGCTTAAACCTGGCCCGGCCTTTGGCCGCAACCCAAGCAAAATTGGCGATTTCCACGAAGGCGGAGCGGAGAAAAGAAGATGGTGGAAAGGAATATGAGGAGGATGAATTCCGTTTTCGATTTCCAGAACCATCTTCTTTTCCCTCATCTTCTTTTCTATTCTCCCAACCGCTTCGTTTGCCGGGACTCACGGCAGAGGTGGGGAGGTGAAAACACGCGATCTCCTGGCAGCGTGGTGTTTTCTCGTTCTGTTCCGCAACGGCAGCGGAGGAGAATGCCTTGGAAGCCAAGCTATCCAGGAGGTCTTCTCTGCGCTCTTCATTTCTCTTTTTCAACAGCCCGCAAGCGTGGCAGGGGGAAATGGGTGGCGGCAAGCCGCAATCCGCTTACCGGCGGTTTGTGGAAGCGGGCATTGCGAAGCCACCCAAGAATCCATTTCGCGAGGCGGTCAGCGGCTGGTTGCTGGGAGGTCAAGCGTTTGTTGACCGCACGAAAGGGCTCGCGAAACAGCCGAAGCATCGAGACGAGGTCCCGTCGGCGCGTCCTCTGGCCCATTTGCCTTTCGAAACGGTGGTGGCTGCCGTGGCGGATTGCCGAGGGAGGATATGCATACCACGTGCTGAATCGGGGCGTCGGGCGGAGGCGCCTGTTCGGTGACGCGCGGGCGCCGCTGGACTATAATGGAGAGGTCATCTGCACGTCACCCGTATTGAGGTGGAACAAGAAATGTCCGTCTCAAACTCCGAGTCGCCACCCCCCCTCCAACGTTCGGTCGAGCTGCTGGAACAGCGAGTTCAGGCACTCGAGGAACGAGTGGCCCCCAAGCAGTCGGCGCCTTCGCCCATCGACCTGCCGAAGTTGATGGTGGATGTGTTTCGCGTCACCCAGGAGCTCTTTCCCGGCGAGGTGTCGGCCCGCGTGATGAACGATCCTGAGTACCCGGAGGAGCATTTCACCGTGATTGAGGCACAGGCGAGCGGCCCCCCCGAGAAAGTGGTGGAACGGCGCGTGGAATGGCATAGGCGAGTGTCGCGGCTGTCCCCGTATTGCTCAACGTTGTGCCTTACGCTGGATCATCAGGAATGAAGGCAGCCGACTACATCCAATTTGCCGGGAAGATCGCGACCACGTATTCCGAAGCGGCGAGTTGCCGTTCGGCAATCAGCCGGACATACTACGGCGCCTTCCATCTGGCGAAGTCCTTCCTCGATCGAGTGGATTCACGGCCGCCCAGAAATGCCAGCACGCATGCCTTTGTCCATCAGCGACTCTCCAATTGCGGGCATTCCGAGGCGGCCCTGGCTGGCTTGTTGCTGGCAGATCTCTATGCCGATCGTCTCGATGCGGACTACGACTTGGGCAAGAAGCAGGTGGAAAGCGTGAGTTACGCGAGAACGGGCGTCGTGACGGCCCAGCGAATTCAGAGCATGCTCGGCCGCTGGCCTTCGGCGTAGAGGGTATCGAAGGCGAGCGAACTCTTGCCGGACCCGCTAACACCGGTAAAGCAGATCAGCCGGTTGCGGGGCAGCGTAAGACTGACGTCGCGGAGGTTGTGTTCGCGGGCCCCTTTGAGGACGATATCGGAAACG
>JAXGMN010000029.1:0-175382 GCA_040768665.1 Thermoguttaceae bacterium | reverse complement strand
TCACCGGCAAAGTCGCGTTCCCTCCATCCCTGTTCACTTTCCCACCCAAAAGCGCGTGGTGCCCGAAGTGCCTCCGTTCTGAGAAATCGCGTTCTTGGGCACCACACCCAACCGGATCATCAGCAACCTCATGGAAGTCGTCCGGGCCAAGGATGCGGTCAAGCAGTCCATCGACTTCGGCTCGACGGTCCGCCAGGTGTTCGAGCGGATTCAGAACCGCGACGAGATCGAGTGCCGGATCGATTGTCGGCCGGAGCCTTTCACGGTCGCTGCCGACCCGGTTCAGTTGCGGCAAGTCTTGGGGAACCTTTTGACCAACGGCGCAGAAGCGATGGGAGGCAAACCTCCAGGACCACACGTCAGCATTCCGCGCAACTTGCCGGCACAACTTCGCCTGTTAGAATCACACTATGCCTCTACTCGAACCGACCAGAGAACGGATCCTCGCGCGGCTGACGTTTCTGTACGGCGATCGCGGGCCGGAGTGCCTGGAGCGGGTTGTGCGACTCGTGGAGGAGTTTGTCCCGAAACTGCCGGCCCGGCGGAAGAGCACGTGGGACGAACGGGATGCCGTGCTGATCACCTACGGCGATCAGGTCCGCACCGCCGGGGCAACCCCCTTGCAGGCGCTCGGTAGGTTTCTCGATCGGGCCGGTTTGGACGAAGTGCTCAGCACCATTCACCTGCTTCCATTCTTCCCCTACTCGTCGGACGACGGCTTTTCCGTCATCGACTACGGCGAAGTCGATCCGGCGCTGGGCGATTGGTCCGACGTGGCCGCTCTTTACCAGCGGTACGAACTGATGTTCGACCTGGTGCTGAACCACGTCTCTCGCGAGAGCCGCTGGTTTGCCGACTACGTGGCCGGGAAAGATCCGTTTATCAATTATTTCATCGAGGTCGAGCCCGGCGCAGACCTTTCATCGGTCGTGCGTCCCCGAAGCCTGCCGCTGCTCACACCCGTGGAGACCTCCCGCGGGCTCCGCCACGTATGGACGACGTTCAGCGACGACCAGATCGACCTGAACTACGCCGAGCCCGACGTGCTCGTCGAGATGCTGTCCGTATTGCTGTTTTATATCGCGCAGGGAGCCCGCATCATCCGGCTCGACGCGATCGCCTATCTCTGGAAGAGGATCGGCACGGCCTCGATCCACCTGCCCGAGACGCATGAAGTCGTCAAACTGATGCGTGATCTTGTCGACGCTATCGCCCCGGGCACCATCCTGTTGACGGAAACCAACGTTCCGCACGAAGAGAATGTCAGCTATTTCGGCGACGGGGACGAGGCGCAGATGGTTTATCAGTTCAGCCTGGCCCCATTGCTTCTCGAGGCGATCCTGACCGGCGACGCCACGCTGTTTGCCGGGTGGCTCCACGGTCAGCCGCCGACTCCGCCCGGCACCACGGTCTTCAACTTCACCGCGTCGCACGACGGAGTCGGTGTTCGGCCGCTGGAAGGAATCATGCCGACCGACCGCAAGCAACGGTTTATCGACATGATCCGGGCACGCGGTGGGCACGTGAGCGTGAAGCGGAATCCGGACGGATCGGAGAGCCCTTATGAACTGAACGTCACGTATTTTTCCGCCCTCAGCGATCCCGACCCGCAGCGGCACGTCCGCCGATTTCTTACCAGCCAGGCGATCATGCTTTCTTTGAGAGGAATACCGGGGATCTACTTTCACAGCCTTGTGGCGACGGCGAATGACACGGCGGGGTTGGAGCGAACCGGACGGGCCCGCTCGATCAATCGCAGGAAGTTCGATCTCGACGAGTTGGATGCCGCCCTCCGCGATTCCTCGTCGATTCCGGGAAGCGTGCTCGAGGCCTATCGCCGGATGCTCGCCGTGCGGATCCAGCAGCCGGCATTTCATCCGGAAGCTCAGCAGGAAGGGGTGGACCTGGGGCATCCGTCGCTGGTCGGCTTCGTACGCACGAGCCTCGACGCGGGTCAGCGGATCCTCGTCGTGGCGAATCTCGGTCCTGAGCCTCGCACAGTCGATTGCGTTGCCGCGGCCGGACTGCCGCCCGGGGCGGATCTGCTGGGCTCCGCCGAGTTGACCGGCAGCAGCGTCCGTCTGGAAGGCTATCAGACCGCGTGGATTGTCGAGGGCTACTCGGTTTTGACCGGAGGCAATCCGCTCGGCCCCTTGGTGCATTGACCTCGCTGAGGAGGGCCCTACCTGGTGAGCCTTCGGCCTCGAGGCTCATACGCCGCGGCGTTTGAAGTCAACGACTGCGTCGTAGCCGATCGCATCGGCCAAGCGTGCAAGTGTGTTGACCTCGACGTTCTCGACACCCGATTCCTAAGTCAAGGAGAAGTTGGTACGATAGACAGTTGTGAGAATTAAAGGAATGGACGCGCGGCGACCGCCGTGCGGCCCGTTATGCGCGACCTCGACGACCTCTTCTCAGCCCTCCGGCGGAGCCAATTCCGCAGCCGGCAACGGCTAGGTCCGAAGGAAAGGGCCTACCTGGAATCGAAGTCGCTCGACACGGTCCTGGAGCATGGGCGGCGCTTCGTCGCCGGCCGGCTTTCGCCGGCTGAGCCGGCCAACGACGGGCACCAGACGCCCATGCGGGGCCACCCTATCTTTATCGCCCAGCATGCCACGGCGACCTGCTGCCGCGGGTGCCTTGCCAAATGGCACTTCATTCCTAAGGGCAATCCGCTGACCGCGGACGAGGTGGAATACGTGCTCGAAGTCCTTCGAGTCTGGCTGGAAGGCCAGACGAGCGGTGGCGGAAGCATCAGCAGTGGAGTAAACTAAGGGGCAAGTGGCCAGGCCGTCCCGCGCCAGCCCTCCCGGCAAATGGGTTCACCGGGTGGGCGGTGCAACGCCGCCGGTAGGCATATGGCCGGGCTGCTGCCGGTACACACCGTTTTTTGTTCCCGCCATACCTTGTAACCGTTCACGCCCACGGAAGAGAGGGGGACAGGTCCATGTTTTCGGGCAACGTCTTTAACTCCAAAACGCCCGAATCGGCCGAAAAATGGACCAGTCCCCGGCCGTGGGCGTGAACGGTTACCATACCTTGAGGATCTTGCCGATGCACCTTCGAACGACCTCGCTCGTACCGCTCGTTTCCGCGATGTTCCTCTCGCTTTGTTTCAGCGCCCGCGGCGCCGATTCTTCGGCCGCAAACAAGCCGATCTCGCCCACAGACGGCGTGATCAAGCTGTTCAACGGCAAGGACCTCAGCGGCCTGTATACGTTTCTGCGAGACACGAAGTACGAGGATCCCCGCAAGGTCTTCACGGTTCACGACGGCCTGCTGCACATCTCCGGCGACGGCTGGGGTGGCGTGATTACCAAGAAGGAATACCGCGACTACCACATGGTCTGCGAGTTCAAATGGGGTGAGCGGACCTGGGAGAAACGGGTCGATCGGGCCAGGGATTCGGGGGTTCTCGTCCATTGCACCGGCCCGGACGGCGGGTACTCCGGGATTTGGATGGAATCGATGGAGGCCCAGATCATCGAGGGAGGCGTGGGCGATATCCTCGTGGTCAGAGGCAGCGGCGACGTACCGCTCGCGCTGACGTGCGAAGTGACGAAGGACCGCGACGGAGAAACCGTCTGGAAAGAAGGCGGGGAGCGAAAGACATTCGATCGCGGCCGGATCAACTGGTACGGTCGCGACCCCGACTGGAAAGACGTCCTGGGATTCCGCGGCCCGCAAGACGTCGATAGCCCCCACGGCCAATGGACCCGCATGGACGTGATCTGCGACGGCGGCCGAATTACGATCCTGGTGAACGGCGTAAAGGTGAACGAGGGCTTCGACTCGCATCCTTCCTATGGCAAGCTGACGATCCAGTCCGAGGCGGCCGAGATCTTCATTCGGAGATGGGAGTTGTGGCCGCTGGGGAAGGCGCCCAAATAGGAGGCGGCGGGGTTGGAATAGCGGAACGGCGGTCACGCATCTTCCGGCCCGTCGTCCTCGGCGAGCAGATGCTTCAGCATTTGCTCCGGCCGGTCGAGGAAAGCCCGCGTCACGCGGTAGTGTTCCGTCTCGCGGTACTCGACGGTCCGCAGGCCGTCCGGGGAAAACTCATAGATGACGGCGTCGGGATAAGCCATGATGATCGGCGAGTGCGTGGCGATGAGGAACTGGGCGTCGCGCTCGATCAGCCCGTGCATGGCGGCGAGAAAGGCCAGTTGACGCTGGGGTGAAAGAGCCGCCTCCGGTTCGTCGAGGAGGTACAGCCCGTCTCCGCGGAGCCGATTGACCATCAGGTTGAGCAAGGCCTCGCCGTGCGATTGCTCGTGGTAGGAGACGGGGCCGTACGGGCTCGTGGCGGGATCGAAACCGAGCCGCTCGATCTCGGTGGCAACATTATAGAAGCTTTCGGCTCGCAGGAAAAAACCGTCGCTGCGTCTCTTCCCGCGGACGCCGCGCCCGAGCCGAATCCACTTGTAGAGATCGGCGTGCGAGTCGCGGGATGAGAAGTTGAAGTTCCGGGTGCCCCCTTCCGGATTGAATCCGTCGGCAACGGCAATCGCTTCCAGAAGCGTCGACTTGCCCGTGCCGTTCTCGCCGATGAAAAAGGTCGCCTTCGGATGAAGCACAAGGCGGCTGGTCTTCTTGATCGCCGGTATGCCAGCCGCATAGGGGAACTCAAGAGGCATCCGTCCGTGAAGGATGTCGACGTAGTCGACGAACGGTTCCCTTGGACTCAGTGCCATCTCTGCACGCGACGACCCGAGAGTGATGCAGGACCGCCTCCATCACCCCAACATTCCCTTAGACCTAGCACCTGTCCAGGAACCACTTCGCGACTTGACGTAGGGCGGACTTCAGTGCGCCCGGGCGGAATGAATTTCGTCCCACAAATTTGTTCGTCGACAGGCACTTATTCCAACACCCTTTCTCCTCTCCCGCTTACTCCTTCGCGGCCGCAACCAAATCCAACACCGCCTTTTTCCCATCGGCGAAGAACATCAGGCAGTTGTCGGCCGCGAACAGCGGATTGGGAATCCCGGCGAAACCCGGGCTCAAGCTTCGCTTCACCACGACCACGGTCTTGGCCTTGTCGACGTCGAGAATCGGCATGCCGGCGATCGGGCTGCTCGGGTCGGTGCGGGCGACCGGGTTGACCACGTCGTTGGCCCCAATCACAAGCACCACGTCGACCTGCGGGAACGACGGGTTGATCACGTCCATTTCCTTGAGTTTGTCGTAAGGAATCTCGGCCTCGGCCAGAAGCACGTTCATATGCCCGGGCATCCGCCCGGCCACCGGGTGAATGGCGAACTCCACCTCGATGCCTCTTGACTCCAACACGTTGTAGAGATCGCGCACGGCGTGTTGGGCCTGGGCCACCGCCATCCCATATCCGGGCACGACCACGACGCTCCGCGCCGTGTCGAACAGCATGGCGACTTCGTCGGCGGAGGTCGCCTTCACTCTTCCGCCGTACACTTCATCGGCACTCGGCGCACCCTCTCCCGCTTCCAGCACGCCGAACAGCACATGCAGAAGCGACCGGTTCATTGCCTTGCACATGATCTGCGTCAGAATGACGCCCGACGCGCCGACCAGCGAGCCGGCGATGATCAGCACGTAGTTATTGAGCACGAACCCGGTGGCAGTGGCCGCCAGGCCGGAATAGGAATTCAACAGGGCGATCACCACCGGCATGTCGGCGCCACCGATCGGGTTGACCAGCGTGAAGCCCAGCACCGAGGCAACGATCACGAGCAGCCAATAAATCCAGACGCTCTCGGGGTTCATGACTCCCAGGATCAGCAGAGCAACCACGATCAGCCCGAGCAGCGCATTGATCGGCTGCTGGGCGGGATACCGGATCGGCTTCTTGAACGATTGGTATTCCTCCAATTTGGCAAACGCTACCAGGCTACCCCAGAACGTCACTGCGCCGATGAGCCCGGCGAGCAGGCCCGTCAACAGGACGAACCACACCGGCAGGGCTTCCGGATCGCCCGCCGCTACCCTTGCGGTGATAGCCGCGGGATCGAACACCGCCAGTTCGGCGCCTGCCACCAGGACCGAAGCGCCGCCGCCGAAACCGTTCAACAAGGCGACCATCTGCGGCATCCCCGTCATTCGAACCCGCGTGGCCAGCACCGCCCCAATCGCCCCGCCGATCACCAGGCCGATGCCAATCAGCCAGTATCCGGAAGGATGCGTGACGAGCTCCGCCGCAAACAGCGTGGCGATCACCGCGATGAGCATCCCCAGCGCGCCGGTCAGGTTGCCTCGCACTGCCGTGCGGGGGTGGGTGAGGCCCTTGAGCCCTAAGATGAAAAGGACCGCCGCCACGAGATAGGCCAACCGAATGAGTGCTACTTTATCCACGGTTCAATCTCTTGCGCAACTTGCCGATAGAAATTCTCAAGACGCCGCGGCCACCGCCGCGATCCCTTATTTCCGGCGGAACATCCCAAGCATCCGATTCGTCACCAGGAAACCGCCGACCACGTTGATCATCGCCAGGATCACCGCGAGCGTTCCCAGCGTCGACGCCAGCCAGCCGTGGCCGGCCCCGGCGGCAATGATTGCTCCGACGACCGTGATCCCGGAGATCGCGTTGGAGCCCGACATCAGCGGAGTATGCAATGTCGGGGGGATCTTGGTAATGATCTCAAAGCCGACGAATACGGCCAGTACAAAAATCGTCAACGCGGTTATGATCATGCTCATCAGGCGTTCTCCTGTTGCGAAGGCGATTGCGGAGCACTCAAGAGTTCTGCCACGCGAGGATTCACCACTTTTCCGTCCCGGGTCACGAGTGTCTCGCGAATGATCTCGTCTTCTTCGTTGACCTGCACCTGGCCGTCCTTGACCAGGTGAAGCAGGAACGTGCTGATATTCTTGGCGTACATCTGGCTGGCGTGGTAAGGAATCTCGGACGGCAGATTGGCGGGGCCGAGGATCGTGACGCCGTGCTCGACGACCGTCTCGCCCGGCCGCGTCAAGTCGCAGTTGCCGCCCCGCTCCGCGGCCAGATCCACGATGACCGATCCGGGCGCCATCCCCTTGAGCATCTCGCCGGTCACCAGGATCGGCGCTTTCTTGCCCGGGACGGCGGCGGTGGTGATCACCACGTCGCTTTCGGCCACGACGCGGGCCATCATCTCGCGCTGCTTGCGATAGAACTCCTCGTCCATCGCACGGGCGTACCCGCCGGCGGCCTCGGCCCCGGTCGGCGCCAGGTCCATCTCGACAAACTTGGCCCCGAGGCTCTGCACCTGCTCCTTGACCGCGGGTCGCACGTCGTATGCCGAGACGACCGCGCCGAGGCGGCGTGCCGTCGCGATCGCCTGCAGTCCGGCAACGCCGGCCCCGACGATGAAGACCTTTGCCGGACTCACCGTCCCGGCCGCAGTCATGAGCATCGGAAACATCCGCGGCAGCGCCTGGGCCGCCAAGAGCACGGCACGATAGCCGGCCACCGTCGCCATGGAAGACAGGACGTCCATGCTCTGCGCCCGCGTGATGCGGGGCAGCAGTTCCAAGGCGAACAGCGTCGCACCCCGCTCGGCAATCGGCGCCGCAGCTTGGGGAGAGCCCAGGGGATCGCACATTCCGATGAGCACCTGTCCGCCGCGCATCCGCGGCAGATCGGCTTGCCCGGCCTCGGGATTAGCACCAGCGACACGGACCTGCAGAAGGATTTCGGCGGCGAACACCTCCTCCCGGCTGCCGGCGATGCGGGCCCCTTTCTCCGTGTATTGTTCGTCGGTGTAGCCGGCCTCCCGGCCGGCGTCCGACTCAACCACCACTCCCAAACCGGCTTTCGCGAGCGTCGGGACGGAGGCCGGAACCAGTGCCACGCGCCGCTCACCAGGAAAGCTCTCTCTCGGAACTGCTACATTCATGGCTGTTTGTGACAAAAAACGGGCCTCAAGATACCACTGTGCCTGACTCCCTTCCCATTGCGAAGTCCGCCATTATGACTCATCACCGCCGTCACTACATCCCCCTTGCAAGGGGTACTGCTTGAGATAAAACGTTCCAGTGCGGGGGCCGGCAAGCCTTGTCATCCGGGAATTAAAGCGGTAAATTAGCAGTTTCCCCCGGTTTCGAGAGCGTTGAGAGACACAGCGGCGAAGCAGAAGTGCTTTCGGTCCACGGCAGTTGAGCAAACCAGACGAGTGGAGACTATGAAGACTTACATGGCCCGCCCCCAGGATGTCGAGCCCCGCTGGTGGCTCGTCGACGCCCAAGACAAGGTCGTCGGCCGGCTGGCAAGTGATATCGCTATGATTCTCATGGGGAAGCATCGACCCACCTATACCCCCCACATCGACACGGGCGATTTCGTCGTCGTGTTGAACGCGGACAAGGTCGTCTTCACGGGCAACAAATGGGATAAGAAGCGATACACCTGGACCACCGGATACACCGGGCTTCGATCCGAGACAGCCGCCGAGCGGATGGCTCGCGATCCGGAGCGGATCCTCACCGAAGCCGTCCGTCGCATGCTGCCAAAGAATCGGCTGGCTGTGAAAATGCTTTCCAAGCTGAAGGTCTACGTCGGTGACAGCCATCCTCACCAGGCGCAGCGGCCGGAGCCGATCGAACTAGGTGTCAAGAAACAAAAGGCCGCCAAGCAGCAGGCCACCAACCAGCAGGCATAGTCAGGAACGTTTTTCATGTCAGAAGCTACCCTTCAAGGCACGGTCAAATCGGATGTCGCGTTGGGGACGGGACGACGCAAGACTTCTGTTGCGCGCGTTCGGCTGGTCGAGGGAGACGGCAAGCTTGTGATTAACGAGCGGCCGCTGGAAGAATTCTTTCCGATCGAGCAGCACCGCAAAGCTGTGCTGGCGCCGCTGGTCGATACCGGAATGCGGGACCGGGTGAACGTCTCGATCCGCGTTCACGGCGGTGGCGTCACCGGGCAGGCCGACGCCTGTAAGCTCGGCATCGCCCGCGCTCTGAAATTGTTCACATCCGAAGTCGAGGGAGTGCTCCGTGACAACGGTCTGTTGACCCGCGACGGGCGCATGAAGGAGCGGAAGAAGTACGGACTGCGGGGCGCTCGCCGGGGAACGCAGTTCTCGAAGCGATAACGGCGACGGCGATTTATCCGCTCCGCTGGCAGAAATACACGCCAATAACCAGACAGCTCGCGATGGAAACTGCCCGTCGCGAGCTGTTTCGTATTACCGTACGGTTGCGTCCAGCACTTTGCGTCAGCCAGCCGGCACCCTCGCTTCGAAGGCGAGACTCTCGATGAACTTTGCGGCCGTCACGTAGTCTTGCGGCGGCAGGTCATTCATGTTTCGCTGGAGTTCGCCTTTCAGGGCATCCGTTACCTCGCCGACGGTCAAATAGGCTTCGCTGCTCAGGGCGCCGGTGGCGGCTCGCGACGCGAAAATCTGACCCAGCACTTGACGGTACTCCTTAAACGCATCCCCTCGCAGGACCATCGGCCACGTAATCTCGCCCGTCACCGTGTCCAGTGCACTCGGGCTGAGACGCTCGGGCCTTCCTGCCGCCGCGTAGCGAATCAGGTCCTCGTACGTCGGGCGCGAGCCGCGTTCAGCCGCACGATACTCGCGGTTGAGACGTCGCATGGCGAAATAGGTTTCCGTCGCTTCTTCGAAGTTTTCGATTTGGCGGCGCCGAGCTTCGGTCATGTTCACGGCCGCTTCGGAAGACAGCAAGTTGAACGCGCCCTGCGAGCGAACCAAATCCGCCAATCCGCGCGTGGCGCTTCCGAACGCAGTGCTGGCACCATAGTCGAATGGGTCGTAAGTCCCGGCGTCGAACACAAACGGTGGTCCGGCCGCGCCTGGACTGTCAATCGGCGGTGCGACACCGCCGGTGGGTACTTGAGCGCTCACCAACGAAGGGCTTAAGGTCAGCAAGGCTGCAAAGCCAACGAACAAATACCTCATCGCAGTCATCTCCCATACTGGAAAACGGTCGGAAGTGGAGAGGGTCTGGAAGCCTCACGTTCGGCGGTACTTCTCGCGTACCTTTCACCACCGATCGTCCCCGCAACTTCCGGACCGAGCCTGCCACTTCACTCCGACGCGGGACGTTGCCTCAAACCTCTCAAACTTATAATAGAGGTGAGTCGTGCGAAGTCAATTTGACGGCATCTCGTGCCCTTTGCGCGATCATCCACCAGAAGTCCTTGGTTGTTGCATGAAAAATGAGCCACCAGGCAGACATTGCTTGTGGGCCCCCGCCTTCCGTTGGTCGGCGGGGCTCATTCGCAATGCAGGCGTCAATCAAAACAAGCGGGGTAAACCATGAGGTGCGTCAACTTGTCGTGGATCATTCTGTCCGTCGGTTTCTTCCTAGACGCGGTAAACGCCCAAGAGCCCTCGATTTCCGCTGCTATCGCAGCACTCCGCTCGCCGCAGGAGTCGGTGAGGATCGAGGCCATTGATACCTTGGGGCGAATCCGAGCTGACACTGACGAGGCAATTGAGGCTCTTGCGGAACTTACGAAAGACAATTCGGCTTTGACCCGGGCGCACGCCGCGTTCGCTCTCTCGAGAATTGGCGAGAAGGCTCGACCTGCGATCCCGAGAATCGTCTCACTTGCGAACGATCCCGACGTTCGCGTACGTCGTGCGGGAGTCCTGGCGATCAAGCACATCCGGCCGGGGCCGGAAGTGTCCGTTCCGCTGCTGTTGACAATGATGGCCGATTCGGATTCCGCTGTCCGCTTGCGGGCCACGGATGCCATGGCCGACCTGGGGCAGGCGGCTGTCCCCCAATTGATTCTACAACTCGAACACGAGGACGTCCGCCTGCCCGTGGTCTTGGCTCTCAACCAGATAGGACCTGCAGCCCAGGAAGCAATTCCCGCCCTCGTTGGGTTAGTCAAAGATGCGAAGGCGCCTGCGGAGATCCGCCGTGAGGCGATAATGGCCATTGGCGAGATGGGCGAGGCTGCCGCCGGCGCGGTTTCCTTGTTGGCCTTGGCGTTGGACGAGGACTCGCTCCGCAGCGCTGCGGTTTACTCGCTCGGCAACTTAGGACCCGTGGCACAAGGGGCGAAGCCCAACTTGAGATCGCTGCTGGAAGGTGACGATCCATTCGTGCGAACGATCAGTGCGTGGGCGCTGATCCGTATCGCGCCGGGTGATCCTGGGCTGATTAGGGAAGCCTCGCTGGTCTTGGCCAATTCGCTCAAGAGCGACAATGAGCGGGTGCGCGAGGCGGCAGCGCACTCGCTGGCGAAACTGGACCTGGATTCGGAGATTATGGCGTCGGTAATGGAGACAGCCCTGAAAGACGCCGACGAGGCCACCGTAACTGCCGCCGTGGACACCCTGGCAAGGCTCGGCGAGGCCGGCGTACCCAAGCTTGTCGAAGCACTGCGTTACGAATCGAGCCGAGCCAAAGCGATCCGCATTCTGCGAAAGATGGGCCCGCAGGCCCTGCCCGCGCTCGACGCGCTGGTAGACCTCTTGAAAGTTGACGATCGGGAAGTGCAGCGGGAAGTGATGTTTGCGTTGGGCGACATGGAGGCCGCCGCCAAAGACGCGGTCCCCGCCCTCATGGAGGTTCTCAAACGGAGCGATAACCGACTTCGCTACGCCGCAGTGTACGCCCTGGGGCGAATCGGCCCGGAAGCAATTGCCGGCAAACCCCTCGTGGTTCAACTGTTGGGAAGCGAGGACGATTTTCTGGCGATTTCTGCCGCTTGGGCGTTGGCACGGATTGACCCGAAGTGTGAATTGACGAGCCCCCAATCCGTACCGCTGTTTGTTGCCGGACTGACCGATCCGAATGCTCGAGTCCGCATGGAATCCGCCGCTTCCTTGCGCTGTCTCGGACCGCTGGCTCAACCGGCAGTCGATAAGTTGAAGCAGGCGCTGAATGACGAAAACGCGTTTGTCCGCGACATGGCGGCCGAAGCATTGAAGGCGATCCGCGGAGAATTGACGCCCGAGACGAGCGCCGCTCCGCCGTCGACCACGCCGCCGTCCGCTACGCTGCCATCCGCTACGCCCCCGTCCGCCACTCCGCCTCCACCGCCGCGCGCCCCGCAGTCGTAAGCTGAGGAAGCCTACGGCTTCCCGGGCAAGTGCTCGGACAGCCCGCCGGTAATGAGTCTGCCTTCCAGCATGACCTCTCCGCCGAGGTCGACCCAGCCGGGAGCGGTGTTGCCCAGAAGTTGCGTATTGCGGATGTGCGTCTTCGACCAGGGGAGCGTAAGGAGTTGTGCGGCACCGTTGTTGCCGATGAGCGAATCCGCCAGATCGACCAGCGACGCACCGCCGGCGGCCACGCCGCTCCGCCCATTCCCCCGACACGTGACTCGTCTCAGAACAACCTCTTGGGCACTGTTGTGAGCGTTCACTCCATCAACCTGGAATCCCTGGATCGTCAGATCTTGGATGGTCGCACGGGCGACGTGAAACAAGGTGATGCCGGTTTGAAGATGGGCGTGGAACAACGGGTAGTCTTCCGGGAGCTTCAGCGGTTCAACACAGAAGTAGATGAACCCGTCGTAGAGGCTCCATTCCAACGGTTCCAGAGCCGGCGGCCGGTCCGCCCAGGTCTCGACATACACGCGAGGCAGCGGGCGGCCATTGAGAAATAACTGCTGGTGTCCGACGTGTGGCGGCGAAAAGCGAAATACCGGCCCGCGATAGTTCTCCCATGCCTCTGCCGGCACCGGGGCCGATCCGTCGAGTACGGCCCCACTGCCCTCAATTACAAAAGGTTGAAACGAGTATCCGCTGTTCCGACTACCAACCAGGCTGAGACTTTCGCGATACGGTTCGCCGGTGTTCTCGACGACGATGCGGTCGCCCTGCGTTGCCAACCGCAGCGCTCTGCCGATCGACCGCGTCGGACCCCCAAGGTCGTGCGATACGTTGAGCTGATGCCCACTGAAGCGGTCATCGCCGCGAAGATTGCTTACGAAAATGTCTCGGGCGCCTGCCGCAGAAGTCCAGGCAAGGCAGATGACAACAATCAGCGACGACGGCATTCTCATCGGTGTTCTCCGGCAGTTCGAGGGCGTGACCTACAAGTTTAGCACGAAGGGCTCCGCGACCAAGAAAAATCGCTACAATTGGCTGGATCATGGGCAGTGCAACACCTCCGGAGGGTGGAAAGATGAAAAAATCCGTTAAGGACCAGATTATTGAACTGGTGCAGGGAGACATCACGCTCCAGGAAGTCGATGCAATCGTGAACGCGGCCAATAGCCGGCTTGCGGGCGGGGGCGGGGTCGACGGAGCGATTCACCGCCGGGGCGGGGAGACCATCAAGAAGGAGACCGACGCCAAATATCCGGACGGCTGCCCGACCGGCGGCGCCGTGATCAGCGGAGCCGGAAAGCTTTCCGCACGGTATGTCATTCACGCGGTCGGGCCGGTCTGGAGTGGCGGCCAGCGCGGCGAACCGGAGTTGCTTGCCGGCGCCTACCGCCGGAGCCTGGAACTGGCGGTGGAGCACGGGTGTCGGAGCGTCGCCTTTCCCGCGCTGAGCGCCGGGGCGTACGGCTACCCTATGGATCTCGCCGCCCGCACCGCACTGGCAACTGTCATTGCGTTCCTCGAAGAGCATGGGGAGCCGCCGCTTGTGCGTTTCGTGCTGTTCGGCGAGGGAGCGTATGGGGCGTTTGCGGCGGCGCTTGAAGAGTCGGAGTGACGAATGACCAATGACCAATGACTGACAACTGACAACTGACAACTGACAACTGACAACTGACAACTGACAACTGACAACTGACAACTGATGACGTACATCGATACGCACGCTCACCTCGACGTTGAAGAGTTCGACGCGGATCGGATGGACTGCCTGATGCGAGCTCGGCAGGCGGGCGTCGCTGCGTTGATCTGTCCGGCCATTACGGCCGCCTCCAGCTTGGCGGTTTTAGACCTCGCGGAGGCCAATGAGGACGTCTATGCGGCCGTCGGGATCCAGCCCAACTACTGTGGCGAGACAACCGCGGGCGATTGGGAGCGCGTGGAGAAGATGGCCGAACACCCGCGCACGGTCGCGGTGGGAGAGACCGGGCTCGATCGCCATTGGGATTTCACCCCGTTCGACGTGCAACAAGATTATTTCGACCGACACCTGCACCTGGCCGCCAGGCGGCAATTGCCGGTCATCCTCCATTGCCGCGAGGCGGCGGCCGACCTCCTGCCGATGCTCCGCGAGGCTGCCTCGCGGGCGACGCTGCGCGGAGTGCTCCACTCGTTCAGTGAAGACGCCGAGTTTGCGGCGGAGTGCCTTGCGCTGGGGTTGTATGTGA
Source organism: Thermoguttaceae bacterium (assembly GCA_040768665.1). Lineage (GTDB taxonomy): Bacteria > Planctomycetota > Planctomycetia > Pirellulales > Thermoguttaceae > JABWBD01. The sequence continues at coordinate 161,167 of JAXGMN010000029.1, read as the reverse complement.
GCTTTGCCGGCGCGGTGACCTATTCGAATAGGAAGTTCCAATCGCTCCGCGAGGCTGCCAAAGGGATCCCGGAAGATCGGATCCTGATCGAGACCGATAGCCCCTATCTCGTTCCGCAGCCCCTGCGAGGCAAGCAGAAACGGAACGAGCCGGCCAACATCGTCCTGACCGCGCAAGCCCTGGCGAATCTTCGCGGCGTCGCGCTGGAGGAGTTTGCGGTGCAGACGACGGCGAACGCGAAGCGGTTGTTCGGGTTGTAGGTTGGATTCGAAGGGGTGGCGGGCACGACGAGCGTTGCATGGGCGGTGCTAGCTGAGGATACCTCGTTTACCTGCCGGATAAACCGGCAGGGGTTCGGTGGAGAAGGGCTCTCGGGCTAGCGCTTGAGAAAGACGAGGATCTCCATCACCCCGAAATAGAATTGCCGGGCGGCGACGACCTGAAAACCCGCGTCTGCGACCGCGGCTCGCAGTCCGGCCCGGTCGGGAAAGACGCGCAGGCTTTCTGCAATGTAGGCGTAGACTTCGGCGTTGCCGTGAAGCGCCAAGCCCCAGATGCTTCCCCAGCTTTTCAGGATCCAGTATTCCAGGAGTTGGGCAGGCTGCGCCGCGGGCTTGGAGAAGTCGAGAAACGCGGCGATTCCGCCCGGTCGAAGAATGCGATGCACTTCCGCGAGCGCCGTCGCCAGGCTCGGTGCGTTGCGCAACGCGTAGCTGCCGGTCACCACGTCGACGGAACCGGGCTCGAGGCCCGTCGCGGACATGTCTCCCTGCTCGAAGCGCAAGTTACCGGGTATGCGACGACGGCGCGCGATCTCGAGCATCGGCCGGGTCAGATCGAGGCCAAGCACCCTTCCACGCGGGTACTTCTCGGTGAGCATGAGACTCACGTCGCCGGTGCCGCAGGCGAGATCGACACAGAACGGCGCGTCCTCGTGCGGAAGCATGTCGATCAGGCGGCGCTTCCATGCCCAGTCGCGGCCGAGGGACATGGCCCGTGTGATGAAGTCGTAGCGGGGAGCGACCGTCGTGAAGAGCTCTTCATTGTAGAGCTTCTTCCTGTCCGGTTCGAGGTGATCACGGAATCGCAAGGAGAAGCGGCTGCGCTGCTGCCGGTCCTCTGGTGCAGTTGCAATCGCACGGCGGGTGTCGGATGTCTTCATCTCGGTCCATTCCCTGTCAATCGAGCAGCGCCGCTTCCGCGACCAGTCCCGGACCGAAGCCGATGGCCACGCAGGGCCGTGGAGCGTTTTTCCGCTGGAGCCGGTCGATCACGAAGAGCACGGTGGGCGAGGACATATTGCCGTGGTCGGCGAGCACCTCCGCCGAGGTCTCGGTGGCCTCCGGCGGTAGCTCCAGGGCCTCGGCCACGCTCGTCAAGATCCGCGGTCCGCCCGGATGAATCGCCCAGGAGCCGATCTGGTCCAGGGCATATCCGGCTTCCGCCAGCCAGGGCTCGATCCAGGTCCGCAGATGTCCGGCAATGAGCTCCGGCACACGCGGGGAAAGGGTCATCTCAAAACCGTGGTCGCGGATCCGCCAGGTCATTCCATCGTCGGCGTCGGGAAGGATGTACGAGCCGGTTGCGGTCACGCGCCACAATGCGCCGTTTCCACCATCGTGCGACCGGCCGACGAGCGCCGCCGCACCGTCGGCGAACAGAGCGTTGGCGACAAGCTTCTGCGGATGATTGCCATATTGATAGTGCAGGCTGCAAAGTTCCACTGCTGCGAGCAGCACGACGGCCGATCGGTCCGCTTCGACAATCGCCCGGCAGGCCTGTAGCCCGTTCAGCGCGCCGTGGCATCCCATAAAACCGATATGGAGCCGGCTCGCGGTCGGCCGCATTCCAAGTCGCTTGACCAGGGCGATGTCCACGCCGGGCGCGAAGAAGCCGGTGCAGGACACGGTCACCAGATGGGTCACTTCGCCGGGGGCGGCACCGGCGCTTTCCATTGCGCCGACGGCCGCCGCCTCGGCCAGGGGCACGGCCGCTTCGGCATAGCGTTCCATGCGTTCTGCGGTAGCCGGCCCAAGGTCGTCCGGACCGGTCGAGGGCCGGTAGAACGACTGCCGCGGACCATTGCCTTGCGACGGCTCCAGCAAGACGCTGCCTCGCGAGCGGACCCGCGTGCGCCGAAACAACGCCGCCAGGCCGCGAGCGTTCTGATCGCCGTCGGCCAGGAACGACCTGGCGATCTCCGCCGCCGCCTCCTGCTTAATCGACCGCTGCGGCTGCGCGGTTCCGAGTCCGCCGATCACAAGGCCCATGCTTTCTACCGTCTTTCCGTGTTCATTCCACTCGGGGCTCGTATGCGTTGCGAAGGCGTATTGACCATTTGCACCCACGGCTTCGCCAGCCAAGGCATCTTCGCGACTGCCACGACCGCCGCCCTCGCCAGCATCCGCCGTTTCAGCAGCACGACGATGGACCGGCAGACCCGTTGACGCTCGGCCAGAAAACGCCGGTTCTGTTCTTGCCAGCGGTCGCCGATCGCGGGCTTCCAGTCGCGGGCGGATTCGACAGCCAAGGGTGCAAGGAGCACCGCCATTTGCATCGCCCACGACATCCCCTCGCCGGTAAAAGGCTGAAGGTAGGCGGCAGCGTCGCCGACGACGAAGAGCCGGTCGGCCGCCACGCGCCGCCGATAGCGCGTCAGCGGTGGTGTTCCTCGCCACTGAGCCTGCCCGAGCATCTCCGCATGGGGCAGACGGCACGCGGAGAAGACCTCCTCGGCGAGCCGGCCGAGGCTGCGTGCCTGGCGGAGCCGCTGGGGTTCGACGGCGGCGGCCACGGCTACCCGGCCGTCTTCCTGGCGCAGAGCGCCGACATAGCCCGCGGGGCTGGAAGCCATGTAGATCACCCCGGGCGCAAAGCTGCTCTGGGCAACATCGACCGTTGCCGCCGCACCGACCGGCGCGCCGGGCGCCACGATCGGGTCGGCATCGGGAAAGTGTTTCAGGAAACGTCCCGCGAGTCCGTCTGCCGCGACGGCAACCCTTGCCTCGACGACGCGGCTTTCGCTCATGCCGCGGAGTTCCACACGCCGGGTCTGGCCGACCTCGGGCAACAACACGGCCTCGGTTTCGGACAAGAAGGACACTCCACTGCCGGCGGCTTCTTCGACCAGGGCGGCGTCGAAGGCCGCGCGCGACAGGGCCGCTCCGCCGGGCAGTTGCAACTCCGCCGCACAGCCGTCGACCCATAAGTGCATGCGATCCAGGCGTCGCGCGCCGCACCGCCACGGGAGATCCTCCAGCCCGACTGCCGCCAAGGTCTCCAGCGCCGCCCGGTTGAGGCTGCATCCACAGACCTTCCAGCGCGGCCAGGGCGCCTTTTCCACCAACAGTACGGCGGCTCCGCGGCGTGCCGCCTGGATCGCAGTGACTGCACCCGCGGGGCCTGCGCCGGCAATCAGGAGATCCCAGGTCCGCCGCGCGGCCTCGTCCGGCGACAAAGCTGCCCGGCAGGTTTGGGGCAACTGCTCGACTCGCATCATCGACTCCAGGACAGAAACACCCGGCACGGCCACACCGGTTTCAACGACGCTCTTTCCATGCCGGCCCGGCGGACCAGCCGGCCGAGTTCGTCGATCGTAAACGCCGCCCGCACCGAACGGAGCCCATCGATCCTGGCCACCTCGGAGCGGGTGAAGAGGCGCGTTGCAAGCCAGGTCAACAGCAGGCCGCGCCGGCTTCGCAGCAGATCGCTCACCAGGACACGCTGCAATGCGGCGCGCCGCATTTTGCCCAGCAGCAGGACGACTTCGTCCGGCTCGAGCTGGTGCAGGAAGAGCGAGCAGCAGACGACGTCGAAGTCGCCGGGCAAGGCTTCGCTGACGGCGTCGAGGATTTCGAAACGGATGGGCGCCCCGGCGCGCTCTGCCCGATCCCTTGCCGACTGGACTGCCACCGGGCTGACATCCACTCCCCAGATCTCCACGTTTCGACCTGCCCGCCGCGCACGCTGGCAAAGTCCGAGGGGAACATCGCCGGATCCCGTGGCAACGTCGAGGATCCGTAGGGGACGATCATGCGGCAGTTCGGAAATGGAACGCCAAAGGGGCGCTACGGCCCGGCTGAGCGAGTTCAGCCGCGCGATCCCGTCCAGCGCATGGCGATGCCGATCCGCATCGAGCGACGGATCGTCCATCACTTCCGGTTCGCGGACCCGCTCCGCGACGCCATTAAGGATCGACACGACAGTTGCCCCGTTTGCTTAGCTTAGAGCCTATCCAAAACCTCGAGGAGAGGGGGACAGGCACATTTTGCTCCGAAGACTCCGCAAAATGAGCCAGTCCCCGATGGTTTTGATGGATAGCAGCCCGGCTGATCGCCTGTTGCACTTCAGCCGCTGACAATCAGCAGCTCGTGAGTAACTATTCGGCGACGCCGGGATTTCGGCTACCCCCAATATTGGCATGTAACTGTTCACGCCCACGGCCGGGGACTGGTCCATTTTTCGGCCACTCGACGCGTTTTGGCTCTAGAGACGGTAGCCGAAAACATGGACCTGTCCCCCTCTTCCGCCCCGTGAACAGTTACGTTAGCGTGGGCATCGCCAGGTTGGCATGCTCTTCCGATCCGAAGAGGGCGACTGCCAAAACGACGCACGGCTGCTTCCGTCGCTCAGCGCTTCAATCCCGAGGTGTCGAAAGAAAGCTGTTCGCCGGCCTCGATCATCCGGTCCCAGGCCACTTCACGGCCCTGGTAGGCGGCCGTGCGGCCCAGCACGCTCGTCAGGTTGGATCGGACCGAGGGAGCAACGGTCGGGTTGGCATAGTCGCCCTGGGTTACGGCGCGGTGGAACTCTTCGATATTATTCACCGCTCCCTCGGTGTAGAGGTTTTGCATGGCGCCGCCCTCGTAGGGCTTCTTGCCGCGGATCGAGACACTTCCGAAGTAGTCGGTGTCGATCATTCCCTGGTCTCCGTAGGCCCGGCAGCGGATGGCATCGGGAATGCCCGGAACACACTTGATGGAAGTGAAGGTGAGCACGACGTCTTCGGGGAACCAGTAGGTGACGCTGAAATGGTCCCAAATGTCGCCATCCGTGCGGATCTTTCGTCCGCCGGTGCCGAACGCCCGCACCGGGTCCTTGTCGAGAATCCAGGTGGCGACGTCCAGGGCGTGGATGTCCTGCTCCACGATGACATCGCCGGAAAGCGGCAAGACGGTATACCAGCGGCGGAGCCTGTCTTCCGGCCCTTCGGGCGTCCCGTGGGGACAGCCCGCCCAGGGATACTCCGCCTCGGCACAGACGAGCTTGCCGATCGCGCCGTCGTGGACGCGGCGAACCGCTTCGCGGTAGATCGCGTTGGCGCGGGTCTGGAAATCAACGAGGAACACGAGTTTCTTCTGCGTCGCTTTGCGCCCCGACTGGCCGATCGAGAGACATCCCGGGGCGTCGACCGCGATCGGCTTCGCCAGGAACACGTGTTTGCCGGCATCGACCGCCGCGGCGGCCTGCTCGGGGTGGAACCCGGGGGGCGTTTCAATCACCACGGCGTCGAGCTTGCTGTCGAGCAGCTTTTTGTAGCCGGACAGTCCGGTGTGCCGTCGTGAGCTCTCGACGCCGAACTTTTCGCCGAACCCATCGACCCGATCCTGAAAGTAGTCGGCACAGGCGATGAAGCGGTACTTGCCCGACTTCTGGAACAAGTCGGCGATCCAGCGGCCGCGGCCTCCGCAGCCGATCATGCCCAGTTCGACCGCCGAGTTGGCCGCTGCGCCGCGGACCAACTCGGGATTGAGCAGGACGACTGTGGAAGCGGCTGCCCCGGCGAGGAACTCCCGGCGGCCGAACGGTTTGAGATCGTGGCGATCGGTCATGGCGGATCTCCAATAATCGTTGAGGATTGCGGTTGTGGTGATTCCATGGAAAGGGACTTTTCGGCGGACGTCTCCGTGCCCGTATCTTCTTCCGGCGCGGGCTGGGTTGCCTGCCCGCCGGCTTCCAGCAAGTACCGGGCAACGGCTTCGAGACGCTCAGGGGGCAGATATCCGAAGGCGGGCATGGGCGGCATCCCGGCGCGTTTCTTTCCGGGAGCCTTGGTCCACTTGACGATCCCCGCCGGATTGCCCGCGTAAAGGGAAGCGATCTCTCGAACCGAGGGGCCCACCAATTGCCTGTCGATTGCGTGGCAGCTCGCGCACGTCTTCCGAAACACCTCTTCACCGGCGGAACCGGCCGGGGTCTGGACGATCTGGCCGGCGGCCGCGGCCTGGCTGACGAAGCGGAAATGGGCGGTCGCCGCTTCCATGGCCGACCGATGATCGGCGACGGAGCCCTCGCGGTAGAGATGCCGGCCGTAGGCCATGCAAGACACCGTCAAGGCCAGCAGCAGGAAGATGGGTGCGAAAAACCGGCCGATCCGCTCCTTCGGCGAGAGGATTTCGATCCACAGCATGACCATGCAGGCGACGGCAGCCGTGATTCCCAAGAGGATCACCAGCGTCATGAACAGTCCGACGCCTTTTACCGGCAGGGTAAAATAGACCAGCGAGCCGATGACCGTTTGAAGGAGAGTCGCCCCGACGGTGAGGCTGTAGAACTTCCGCCGAAGCCCGGGGCGGTCGAACCCCGGCAGGAGTCTCTCGACCGGGAAGTCCTTACGTCCGAACCAGGCGGCCGCAGCCAGACCGCTGATGGCGAACGACGCAAGGAGGAAGTGCAAGTAGCGAGGCAGCACGTTGGGGAGCGCCAGGGTGGCCAGGAAGCCGCGGACCTCCGCCCAGCTTTCGGGAAACAACATCAGGTTGATGTTCGCGAGGAAAATGAGCGGAATGAACCAGAAGAGGGCTGTACCCATCGCGCCGATGGCGATGTGCAGTCCCTTGTTGTCGGCCAGCCGGTCCCAGGTGTACTTGTGCAGATACGTGATGAGAAAGGCGATGCTGACCAGGGGAACGATCGAGATCCATGCCAACCCGGTTAGCGCATTGGCCGTATAGAAATGCATCGTGTAAAGGACGTTGATGGCCAACAAGGGGCCGACGCCCAACACGACGGCAAGGCTCTTGTTGACCGTGATCGTCTTGCCGATCTCGCGCGCCAATTTGTCGTACTCGGGGCGTTTCAGACCGAGCAGCTCGTAGACGAGCGTGAGGGTCGATCCGCCGATCAAGAGGTTGACAAACAGGATATGAAACAAGAACAGCCCGACCAGCAGCACCTCCAGGAAGAGGCGGTCGATGGGCAATGGGAGGGCGATGTCGTAGGGGATCGGGATGCTCGGTTCCATAAAAGTGTCCCTATAACCGTTTCGACGCCATGCCCGGCAGCCGAACGCCCCTCGTCTGAGCCCCCGCCAAGGGCATATCGTTTTCCTGGAGCCAGCAGAGCCAGGCGACCATGGCGTCGAGTTCCGGGTCGTTTCCGGGGAACGGCGGCATGAACGGCCGCGCGTGATGCATCCCCGCGATGTAGGCACGGAGCTTCTCCGGCTCCCACGGCCCGTAGCCGAAGAGGTTCTCGAACTTCGCCACCGCACCATTCACTCCGCGGGTGGTGTGACAGCGGGTGCAGGCGATAAGAAAGACGTCGCGGCCGGCCTCGAGGCGATTCTCCTCGGTGATCGCGCGATGGGAAACATACGTGGCGTGGGCCAACAGCCCCTGGGCCTGCAAGAGCGGGTAATCGGCCTCGCGGATGCCGTTGGCATACATATAGCCCTGGATCACGTGGGGTTTGCGGATGAACTCTCGCACCCGCTCGAAATACCCGAAGAACACGGCTGCCAACAGGAAAGGCAGGACCAGCGCCGCGCGGGGCAGGTAGCGAGGAAACACGACTCCCCAGAGAGTCACCAGGCCGGCGGCGAGAACCGCCAGTCCGAGCCATTTGAGCACGGTCGCATGCCAAGCTTCGAAAGCCTGTGTGCCGACTGCCACGGAAAGGTTCGCGGTCATCGCCTCCGGCACCACGTCCCAGTACCACAGCGCGCCGGCCGCGCACGCAGGGACCCAAAGGATCGTCCATGTCGAAACGAACCGAACGGCCCTTTCCCGCAAGCTGTCTTCCCGAGTTGTAAAGAACGGGATCAGAAACAGCACGAAGAGCCCCGCCATCACGACGGCCAGCGGCGTTCGGAAGGCAAGCTGCGGCAGGTAGATCGGGTTGAACACTCCGGCAAGCAAACCGGGGTTCTCCGACCAGTTGCCCGAATTCATCATGAAGCCCAGCACGGCAACAATGATCGCCATCGTCAGCCAAGAGGAGAGGCTCAAGAGTACGCCGACCGCAATGTGGAGCCGCTTGCGGTCGGGAGTCCATTTCTTCCACGTGAGGAAGTACACAAGGATCAGCGATACCTCCGCGACAAAAACGATCCACTCGGTGAACCATGCCAGGAAGAAGACCCGGATCAAGCTTCCGATGGCCGCCGGGTTTACCAACGAGGCCGACATCCAGATGCCCGCGCCGGTCAGGGCGCCGATGGAAGTCGTGATAATGAAGCAGACAAAGAGCACCTTGTAGGCCATCTCGTCCCAGAGCTTGTCGCCGCGGCGGTAGCCCCACCATTCCAGCAGCGTCACCAGCGGCATGGCACCGACGGCGAGCGGATGGTTGATCAGGACGTGCAGCACGGCAATCACCGCAATCAGCATGCGGTTGCCGAAGAAATCGAGGTGGTAGATCGGGAAATCCACGCGATGCCCCTTTCAAGCGGAAACACACCCGGCAAGCGCCTGGCCCGGATTATTCGCGAACCGCTATGAACCCGAAGTGCAAGCGAGGGCCGCACAACGAGTTCCCCTCGCTTGCGATTCGGGGTCGTATCGCGCACAGCGCCACCAAATCCCAGGTTCATAAACAACCCGGGCTGGCGATGCGGGCGTCGATTTCCAACTCTAACGGGCACGTTCTCGCGACGCAAGCCCCGGGGTAACCGTTCACGCCCACGGCCGGAGAAGAGTTCACAATTTGTGGAATGGGCCGCCGCCGGGCTCGCCCGGTGGGAGCCACGATTGCAGGCTAGAACGCCAGCCCCGCCCCCACGATAATTCCACGAATCGTGAAATTTCATTTAGCGATCATACTTGCCTGAGGCGCAGCGACGACCGAGAATAGCGGCTGGTTACCGGAAGGCAGCATGATCCTGGCGGTTTATCGGTCCATGCCATGACAAGACGTCGGAGTCGGCACAATTACGGCGATCTGCGATACGTGATCGAGCGGTCGCTCCAGGCCTGCCCCGGATTCGCGGCTCGCGTCGAGGGCAGGATCGAACATGTCGCGGGAGGTTTGTGGCACGAGAACTACAGGTTTTGGATCCAGGGCAGTAGTCCATCAGGGCCACCCGCCGAGCATGGGTACATCCTGCGGCTCCTCGAGCAACGTCACGACTGGCAGACGGGTCCCGAGCCACGTGAACGCTTGCTGCGCGAGGCGGAAACGTTGCAGGCATTGAAGAGATCGGCTTTCCCTCAGCCGACTCCCGACTTCATCTGCTTCGTCGTGGACGACGAGTCCCAGGTCATCGGGATGATTGAGACGGCCCTGCCAGGTTCCTCTCTGGACGCCTTCAAGGGCCGATCCACCCTGCGATCGATAGCCCGCGCGGCGGCCAACGTTCATCGAACGGCCGTCGGGGAGTTCCGCCATCTTGCGAGCAGCGGTGATCGTGCCCAGCACGTGAAGGCACGATTAGCGAAACTCGATGAAGCGTTGTTCGCGGAATTTCCGTCGGCAAGAGAGATTCGGGAGTGGATCGAGGGGCATCTTCCATCCGGTGCCTGTCTCCTGCACGGCGACCTTCTGCCGCAGAACCTGCTTTGGGACTGGGAGCAGCCCAGTCGCGAGGAGCCGGTGGTCGGCATCGTTGATTGGGAGATGGCCTCGATTGGCGATCCGGCATACGACCTCGCAATTGTCAGTCGCGGCAGTCGGAATGTCCACGGCGTGAAAGAAGGCGTGGAGGTCCTTGTCGAGGAGTACCTGACGCTTGGCGGCAGGCCGGTTGAGTTGACCGACGTCCGCGTCCACGAATTGCTCCTGGTCCTCGGCTGGCTGGAGGAATCGTGGCGAGAGTATCAAAAACCGCATGCCCGCGGACAGGGCCCCGATTTCTACGAAAATCAGCTTCGGTCGCTGTATCGACGTCGGGCGCGCTGAATCACGCAATCGCAATGCGTCCGCTCCACACTCCTGCCTGAACGTCAGGCTATCAGGTTCCGCTCCATGAGAACCCCCGCGGGCTCGGTCCGCGGGTGAACGAGGTTCGACAGCTAGCAGATGCATTCCGGGGCGGGGGGGCCGGTTTCTTGGCCGAAGGCCATGGCCACCGTAGCCTGGGGTTCCTTTCCCCAGGAACCGGGACGCGATGAGAACGTTTTTGGCCAAAGGCCATACACACCGTGCCACGCGCGACGTTCGATCCGGGCGCGCGATGCGCTGTCGTGGTATTGTCGGGGCGGTCTCTTGCCGAAGGCCGTAGGCATCGTGCCGTGAACCGATGGCCATGGGTGGATATGGCCGTTGGCCAAACGTGATGGTACGTGGCATCGCTTCCTGGGGAAAGGAACCCCAGGCTACGGTGAAAAGAGGCCGATGGCCAAAGGAGATTTTCAGACCCGCACCTCCGTGCCAAGAACCTCCTTTGCAACGAAACACTTCCTCAATGTTCTCGCCACCTCCCAAACCCGTGTTAAAACCGACTTTGCGGCAGCCTGTAGGGTGCCTGTCCCCGTTTCCGGATACAGCCAGCCGCGGAAAGTACCTTTCGACCTCGAAGAGCGTCCGTTGCGTCGAGTATCGAGAGAATCGGCCGGAGAAGATGATCGCCCTTGCCGGCACCACCTAACTCAGATTTCACAATTCGTGGAAAAGGCCGCCACCCGGCAAGGAACCAGAAGCTCACTGAGCATCACCTCGCCGAAGCCGGTTTGCATCGACATCCGGCCCTACGGATCGAATCAGGATCCCATGCCGGAAGGTGCGTCGCCGAGGTCGATTCGATCGAACTGTTGGCTCTGAAAATGGCACCGCTCTTCCTCCCGTTGCGTCAGGGGTGTTCTCGCTCGTCCCGATCTGGACCGCTCGCTGCTCCGGTCGATGTGACCGACGCGCGCTGGTTGGACTGCCACCCGTCCGAGAAAACGGTGGTTTTCTGAGGCGTCCGAGAAAACGGATGACTTGATGCGATGGAGTTCGGTGCCCTAAAGAACGCGTATGCCGCCAACGGAAAGCTTGTCGGGCGCCGCCCCAAACGAAGGGACCAACGTCGTGCTACCACTGGCTGTTGCTATCAACTTGGCGATCAACGTTAGGCGTGCCGCTGAAGCGACGACGATACCGAATCGTCGGCCCAGGGGATGATTACTGCTGAGGAGCTGATTGCACCCTGATTTTTCGCAGGGTCGCCTGCGCTACCTCGCGAACGAACAGGTATTCGTCGGAGGTGGTATCAACGACCGCCCTGGTAGCATCCTGAGCAGCCGGCCCGATCTCGCCAAGTGCTTCTGCCGCGTTGCGGCGTACCAAGCAATAGTCGTCGCGAAGAGCGCGCGCCAGCGCGGGTACCGCTGGAGCAGCCGTCTCCCCCATCCTTCCCAAGGCCTTCGCGGCCGAGGCCCGGACGATCATTCGTTCGTCTCTCAGGGCTTCGGCCAGTGCAGCGATGGCGGAAGCGGCGGCCGGCCCGATGCGTCCCAAGGCATCAGCGGCACCCGCGCGAATCAGGTAGTGTTCGTCCTTGAGGGCCTTGATCAAGGGGGACACGGCAGCGGACCCAATACGCGCTAACGCCTCCGCCGCCTTGCCCGGCAGATCCTCGTCGGGGGGGAAAACGGGATTGCGGCGACCCAACGCCTGAATTAGCGAGGGCACCGCTCCTTCCGCCTCAAAGCCGATCGCGGCCAGACGCTCGGCCGCCGAGATGCGGGCACTTAGGCCGGGGTTTTCCAGGACTTCGCACAGCGTCGGAACGAACGCCCGCGCGCAAGGGCCGAGACGGACCATCAGTTGGTCCAAGCGTTCCTCTACCGCAGATTCTAAGAAGTCGCCCATGACCACTGGTCCGACTTCGGGAAACCCGTGTGATCGCTCCCTCAGGGCATCCACACAGGCATCAAGGGCTTGCTTATGAGTCGGATCGATTTCGAGCACCGTCAGCGCAACAGCCATCCGGCATCTACAATTAGGTATATCCAGCAGTTCTTCCAGCGTGGGGATGGCGGGCTTGACTCGCAGACCGAAACGCCCCAGAACGTAGCACCAAGACCGATCAGGATATATCTCCGGCCTCGGCTGAAGACGATCCGCCGACTGCCAAGCCTCGCGGAGAATCGGAAGGATCTCGGTGTTGTCGGGGTCGACCTGGGCGATGGCGATGGCGGCCTCGGGCGTGGAATCCTGCAACAGAAACGGCACGGCGGCCTTCGCGTCCGGCCCGATCTTGCCGATCGCGGGAATCGCCTGCCAATTAATGTTTCGTGTTTTGCGCGCGGCCTCAACCAGCGCCGGGACGGCCTCTTTGGCCACCGGCCCGAGATCGCCAAGCACCGAGGCAATGCAATCGGCCAGCGGCCTGGACATTACAGGATGGCCGCTTGTCAGGTACTCGTTCTGGCTGCTAAGCATCTTTGCCAGCAAGGGCACTGCCCCACGCGCCGCGGCCCCCAGTTTTCCCAGCGACATTGCCGCGTGAGCCTGCACAGTTCCATCCGAATCCGCCAGGGCCGCGATGAGCGTGGCAACGACTTCGGACGACTTCGGAGCAACCAGGGGCAATGCATCGACCGCCTCTTCACGCACGCGGCTTGAGGGGTCTTGCACCGCCTTCAACAACGCCGGCAAGGCGGACTGTGCGGCCGACCCGATTCCCCCGAGGGCACAGGCCGCATACTGTCGCACTTCATCCTCCGAATCCCGCAGCGACGCGACTAATGCGTCTAAGGCGGGCAAGGCGAGCGGACCCAATTCCTTTAGGGCGAGAGCTGCCTGCTGGCGGACCTCCTTGTCTTGATGGTTCAGGGCGGGAATCAGACCGACAGCCGCATCCGGCCCCATCTTGCCCAACGCGCTCCAGGCCGTAATGCCCACGTGCCAAGTGCCGGCATACGTCCAGTGGTGAGGCTCCCCAAGCGCTTTCGCCTCGCGATGGTCACCCAGCCGTTCAACGATCGCTGGGATGGCCTGCTTGGCGTCCGGGCCAATCTCTCCCAACGCTTCGATGGAACAATCGCAGAGGACATTGTCGCGGGCCTTCATGGCCTCCATCAACGCGGCCACGGCTTCACGCGCTTCCGGTCCGATCTTACCCAACAACTTCGCAGCGTACGCCGCGTAGATCGAGCGGGGTGACTCCGCCCGAGAATCACTACGATCAGCAGCTTTTTCCACTGTCTCTTTGGATTCAACGATGGCGATTAGGGTGGGGACGACACGTTCGGGACGCCCCTCGATCTGCCACAAGGCCCTGGCTGCCGCGAATCGCAACTCAAGCGAACGGTCGCGAAGCGATTCGACGAGCAAAGGAACGGCGGATCTCGCACCGCTGCCGATTTCCGCCCAGGTGTTGGCAATATCTGCACGGCCCTCTGCAAGTTCCTTTGCGAACAGGGCTCTCAGCTCGGGCATGGAATCCTTGGCCGCCGAGCCGAACTCACCGAGGGCGTAAACGGCGTTGCTTCGGATGTTGTCATCCGATTCATGGAGCGCCCGAGTCAACGCCGGGATCGCTGCAGGGCCCACCGCGACCAGGGCCCAGGCGGCATCCCCACCGGTTTCCTCATCTTTCATGGCTTCAATGAGCGCGGGAATGGCCTCGACCCCCGGACCAATCTCTGCCAAAGCCTCCGCGGCTGCTCCTCGGATCTTCTCGTCCTTGTGGCGGAGTCGCCGAAGAATGGCACCAACGGCGGGTTTACCGCAGCTTCCCATGTCCCGCAACTCCCCGAGGGCATTGAGACAGGCTTTCTTGTCGCCATTCTGGATTACCTTGATCAGTGCGTCGAAATCCTCCTTTTCATCATCTCCCCGAACAGGAAGCAAGAGCACCGCAAGAATGCACAGGATCAATCCAACGGAAGTGAAGACTCGCATGGTCCGGCTCCGCACGTTAACGGTGTCCACAGCCCACGCCGCAGCCACCGGCACTATCACTACCTGAACTACCAGCCATTCAACCAGCATCCCTGACGCCTGACTACAAGCGGCGGACGCGTAGCGACTTTGAAGCCATGGCCCGCTGATGCCAGCAAGTTTCAATAGCTCAGCCGGCGAAGGCAATCACAGCTTGTTCACCTGTAACCCGAGCCTCGCAGCAAACGTTCGTTTCTCGACGCACGGTCGTCGATTCCGCGACGGCTTTTGTTGGCAGACGAATCCCGAAAACTCATCTCGAAAACCAAGCTCCCGAAAACTCGTCGGCTGGAAGGTATTTGACACTGTCCTGGCTCAGCTTTCAAGATTGCCGGTGTTCCCCTAGTCCGGCACCCTGGCGGCCGACGATTTGGCCGACCGTTGGGCGGGTCAGTGGCGCACACCGAAGCAGTCGGTCGGCAAGCCTTAGCGCGCTTCGGTCCGACACACCGACGTGGGCTGCCGACCGAGCGCATGTATCCGAGAAAATCTCCGCCTTCCGGCCTAAACGATCGCCCTGATCGCCGTCGAGGCGCAGCAAACGGTATGGGGTTAGTCCCGCATCCATCTCCAGAGATTCGTTTGCGGATTCTCGCGCGTGGCCCGGAAAAAAGGTTGAAATCGGGCCAACGGATTGGCTACAAAGGGAGAAACTCCGGGTATCCACGAGAGCCGCGCAGGGAAAGCCGGTATCCTACGGGCCCGTCGCCACAGGTGCGGTTTCTTCGTGAACCGCATCCGTGGTGGCGGGCCGGATAGGCCCGCTCCTGCCTCGCCCACATGTTCAGCGCGTTCGATCGCGTGGAACTGCCATCCTGAGCGTGGGTGACGAAAACGGAGGCGATGGGCGGGGACTTTGACTTAGGGGGAAACTCGATGTCGTATCGGGTCTGAATCCCTCGTGCACTGGCCAGCAGTTTCTCGGGGGCCAACAGCAGGTGGTTGCCCACGCCAAGTTCCGTCCGGGCTTGGCCCGTAAACAGCCCGCCCCATTCGCCCACCTGAATCACGGAATACTCGGGGGCTCCCTGCGGCTGGCCGTCAAACAGTTCGGTCACGGCGGCTACGGCGTCAAGCTGGTACTGCTGGTTGGCGTCGAATTGCAGTTTCATAGTAGTTTTCAGTTTGAAGTTTTCGGTGTTCAGTATGACGTTCTCGGTTCTCAGTGCCCAGCTTGCTGAACACTGAAAACTGAACACTTTACACTTCCCCCTTGTCCTTCTTCTCCTCGATGCGTTTGACCTCCTTCTCGAAGTCGCTCTCGAACCGCTGGTCCTGCTGGACGCGGAACGAGGCGTACTGTTCTTCGGCCAATCGCTTGGCAACCTCGGCGGAGACGGACCCGGCGTTGGTCAACACTTCGTATTCGTTGAACTTTAGGAACGCATCAAGCTTGGCCACCCAATCGGCCATACGCATCGGGATTTGGCGTGCCGCTTGGTTCTCGGCGTAGTCCAGGTACATCGTGACGATTCGCTCCAATTCCTTGATTTCGCCCTCGATCAGGTAGTTCTTGGCGGTCGCCACGTCGCTCTTGAGAATCTTGCCGTGGGGAGCGTTCTTCCAGGTTGTCAGCCCCATCGTGGGCTTCTTGGCGTCGGCCCGGTCGGCGATGATTGAGGTGGCCGTCTGGCCGGTGACCGCCCAATGCAGCTTGTTCTGCACCGTCTTGAAGAACGTCTGCGTGATTTCCGCCTTCGGGTCATAGTCGATGCTGCACTGCTCGTAGATGTCGGTGATTTTGAGGTAGAACCGCCGCTCGCTGGCACGGATCGTAACCGTTCACGGGGCGGCCGGGGACTGGTCCATTTTTCGGCTAATCGAGGCATTTCGCCGACAGAGACGTTGGCCGAAAACATGGACCTGTCCCCCTCTCTTCCGCCCCGTGAACGGTTACGCACGGATCTCTCGGATGCGTTCCAGGAGTTCGTCGAAGTAGTCCTTGCCGAAACGCTTGTTCAGCTTCAGCCGTTCGTCGTCGAGCACGAAACCCTTGACGATGAATTCCCTCAGCGTCTGCGTTGCCCAGATACGGAATTGGGTGGCCTGGGTGCTATTGACCCGGTAACCCACCGAAATGATGGCGTCCAGGTTGTAGAAGTTGACCAGGTAGTTCTTGCCGTCCGCGGCAGTTGTCCGGATTTTCCGGAGAACTGACGGTTCGCCTAACTCCCCGCTGGCAAAGATGTTACGGAAGTGCTCGCTGATGGTGCGGATATCCACACCGAAAAGCTCGGCGATTTTCTTCTGGTTGAGCCAAAAGGTCTCGGACTGGTAGAGCACCTCGATCCTGACCGCCCCCTCCTGGGTTTGGTACAGGATGAGTTCTCCTTCGTTGGGTTTGCCTGAGGCTGGCATAGTTTTCAGTTTTCAGTTTTCAGTGAATGGGCCAGGCCGGTCAGCATTCTTGAGATTTCCTTCAACTTCGCGACGCATCGGCTCATCTGATCGGCGGTTAGGATGCCGACCTTGGCGGCGATGTAACACTGCGTCCGCAACTCCGCCGCCGACCCCCGAGCAATCCGCAGAAACCGGGCGAAGTCTTTGCCGCCGCGTTCTGCCCCCTCCGCGATATTCGAGGCGATGGAAACTGCGGCCCGCTGCATCTGGTCACGCAACGCGAAGTCCCGACACTGGCGAAGCGTTTCATACACCTGCACCGCCAGTTGGCACGCACGTTTCCAAACCTCCAACTCCTCAAACGATCTATACATAGTTAGTCCCTCCGGGAAGTTTTCAGTGTTCGGTTTTCAGTGGCCTGCCTTGCTGAAAACTGAATACTGAAAACTGAACACTTCAAACTGTCTTAAAACTCGTGACGCCCTTGGTCTTGAAGATTTGAACGGCATTGGCCTTGAGTTGGTCGTTGAGGGTGTCTATCTCATCTTCGCCGAGGTAGTTCTTGGCGATGATGACGTCCTGCTTGCGGACACGCTAGCCGCTCCAGCTCGTCAGCGCCATGTTCGGCTTGGCGGGGTCACTGCGTTTCACGATCAATTCGGCGGCCGTGTGGCCGGTAGCGGCGTCGAGAAGCTTGTTCTGAACCTCGGCAAAAAAAGGTTCGTGTCCTGCTCCCGCACCTTGTAATCCGAACTCAGCGCGAACAGGTCGCGGACCTTCTGGTAGAACCGCTTTTCCGACGCGCGGATCTCGCGGATACGGGCCAGCAGCTCGTCGAAGTAATCCCAGCCACCGGGATTCTTGAGCCGCTCGTCGTCCATCAAGAACCCTTTGACGACGTACTCCCGCAAGTGGGTGGTGGCCCATTGCCGGAACTGCGTGCCACGGGGCGAGCGTACCCGGTAGCCAATCGCGAATTCCGCATGGCGAACGCGACCATGGTCGACGTCCTCGGCATGATCGCCAGTTTCACCGGCAAGAGGGAGTCCCACCAAGAGCTGTTCGAGAGCCGGTTCAAAATTCCCGTCCCGGCAGAGTATCATGAGAAGTCAGAGGGTAGTTTATTGCCGGTTCATGCGCGGGACACCAGCCGGTAAACCTGTAGCAGACATGGCGGCGGGGGATCGCCGGGATGCGGCCGGTCCCGGTTGGGCGGCAGCGTTTCCCAGCGGAGCAGATACTTCACGCCGGGCGACGGACTTTCTTCGCTGTCGGCGGCGGTCTTCACGCGCATGCCAGGCCGGTCGGAACGCAAGCGGCCGATCTCCCGCGGCAGGGTTTCACGGCGGGGAGCCTTGCCGGACGGGCGGAGCGACGCCTCGTCGAGCTCCCAGACGCCCGAGCCGAGCTTGCGATGGCTATAGGTCTGGGTCAGACTGCCGTCCGCATCGACCGTAACAGGACCGACGCCGATCTCGAAGCCGATCGTGCCGCCTCCGCTGAACTCCCAGCGGTAATCCCAATCGCTGGTCCGATAGATCTTCCAACCGTCGGCCTCGCGGCGTGCGTTGTAGATCTGGGTGAAGCCGTTTTCATCATACTTGTGGTACGAGAGGATCGGGCGGTTGCCGCTGTCAAAGCCGATCTTGGTATTCCCGTTGACCATGCCGCCCCCGGCCGGAACGGGATCGACGACCTCCGCAGAACCCAGGGTGATCGGCAGAGTCAGTGGGCGGCCGTCGCTGGTTTCCCAGTGGACAAGATCGCGGCTCCGCGCGTAGCAGAGATCATGGTTCGTGGCGCAGTCGGGCGTGTCGCGCCAGACCCAGCAAACGTGGAAGAATTCATCCGGCCCCTTGAGCGGGCCGGCAAAGTAGGCGTTCATCTTGCCCTCGCCCGAGAAGAGCGGACTGTCCAACAGGCGTCGCCACGAGTGGGAGCCCGCCTCCCAGACGTTCCAGATCTGATTGCCGTTGCCGCTGGAGCCGTCGCGATAGGTGAAAATAAGCTCTCCCTGCGAGCCGCGCAGAAATCGCGGATAGGTGCAGCGGCTTTCTTCACGCCCGATCATCGACTCGACCCGCCGGAGCGTGGCGATCTCGAGCGGCTCCGCCGTGCGGAAATAGATCAACGGCACGCAGTGCATGTTGCCCGCCAGGTGCAGGAGCCCCTGGCCGTCGACTGTCATAGTGATGTAGTTGTGACTATCCCATTTCACCTGGGAGGGCAGCCGGACGAAATCCCACTTCAATTCCGCCAGCTTCCGGGATGCCACCGTCATCTTCCGATCCGCATCGTAAAACGCCACGAACTGCCGATCGCCGTGGGTCAAAAGGGCAAACCCCACCGGATGGCCCGACCAGGCGGGCGCGATATCGACGACTTCGTCGATCTTCCAGGTCTCCGCGCCCGTTGTCGTACCTCCTGGCAAGCAAAGCGCACCCCACACCAATCCCGTCCAAACGATCGATCTTGCTGCTCTTAGCACTCTATCCTCCCCGCCCGCGCGAATAACCATCTGATGGTCCGGGCCGCCTCCGAATTGCTGACAGAAAGAATGATGTCCGTTCATAGGATCGAGTTTAGCCAACCGAAACCGACGGATCAAGGAGATGGAGGAGCTACTGTCACGAGGGCAGACGCGAGCGATCGAGCGGACGGTCGAACTCATCGGCTCGTTGTGGAGCGCCTGCGGGTCTGCGCGGAAATCGGGGACGGGCAGGAAGGGGGCAGGTCCATGTTTTCGGACAACTTCTTCGTCGCCAAATCACGCCAATTGGCCGAAAAATGGACCAGTCCCCGCCCGCCCCGTGAACGGTTACGTTCCTTCTGGTATCGTATTCGATAGGTTCCACAACCGCGACACGTTCATTGCAGCGAGGTACGCCAACAAGTCAGGAGCTTCCCAATGAATCATGGTTCACCAATCCCACGCAGACGTTTTCTGGCCGGCAGCCTGACGGCAGCAGCCGGCATCGCGGCGCCGTATGTGCTTCCGGCGGGCGTTCTGGCGGCGCCGGGCCGTGCGGGGGCAAACGATCGCCTGAACCTGGCGTGGATCGGCGTGGGGCGCCGAGCGCACCAGATGCTCGGCGACCTGCGGTCGGCGCCGAGCGTCCCCGGCGAGGCGCGCGTGGTCGCCGTCGCCGACGTGTATCTCGAGAAATGCCGGCTCTATATCGACGCCTATCGCGAACAAGTGCTCGGCGGCCAGGACGCGTCGATCGACGTGTATCAGGATTACCGCAAAATCCTCGACCGCAACGATATCGATGCCGTCATGGTACCTACGCCCGAACATTGGCGCGCGCTGCCTTGCATCCACGCCTGCCAGGCCGGTAAGGACGTCTATGCCGAGAAGCCCCTGAGCCTGACCGTTCGCGAAGGCCGCGCCATGGTTCAGGCCGCACGAAAGTACCAACGCGTTTTCCAGGTAGGAACCCAGCAGCGGTCCATGCTCCGAAATCGGGAGGCGACCGAACTGCTGCGCAACGGGCGGCTGGGCAAAATCACCGACGTCGTATGTCAGCGGTGGGACAGTTCCCGACCCTACACCGATTTCGACATCCCCGCCGAGCCGATCCTCCAAGGTATGAACTGGGACGCGTGGTGCGGGCAGACGGAACCGGTCGCCTATAGCGAGCGGGTGTACCTGACTTACAACAACCCGGGGTGGCACAACCTGCGGCGATACTCCGGTGGCAATCTCGCCAACTCAGGTTCCCATGCACTCGATATCGTTCAGTGGGGTCTCGGCACGGACGACACCGGGCCCGTCGAGGTCTGGGCGGAAAGTGCCAGTCCCAGTGCCCGCCTTATGTACCGCTACGCCAATGGTGTGAGACTGCACATCGGCTTCCCGCCGGAACTGCTGGAGAAGACGGCTACCGGCAAATTGAAGGAGCCTGAAGAACAACCCTCTGCATTTGGCGCCATTTTCTACGGGGAACGGGGACGGCTGGTCGAGCACCGAGGTCGTTTCAACACGATCCCCATCGCTCTCTCTCAGGAACCCCTCCCGGCCGACGCCCTCCGGATGGACGAGAGCAATCATCACTTCCAGAACTGGCTGGACTGTATCCGTTCCCGCGCCAAGCCGGCCGCCGACGTCGAGATCGGACACCGCGCCTGCACGATCTGTCAGTTGGGCAACATCGCACGCGAGCTTGGTCGCGAACTGACATGGGATCCCGAGAAGGAGGTCTTCCCCGGCGATGAGCAGGCAAACGCGTATCTCCAGCGCCAGCAGCGAAAACCCTATCAGCTTCCGGAAGTGATTTGACCAGGACTCAAACGACAAACGGAGTTGAAAAGGGGACTGGCTCCGACCGTGGTTGTGGCCTGGAGCTGCCGAGGAAGCACCTACCGCTCGGTGCCTGTCCCCTTTTCAACGGGCCTCATGAGTCGACAAACACATCCTGGCAGGAGACACCACATCATGCTGACGCGACGCGACTGGTTGAAATCAACGGCCGTTTTCAGTCTGGCAGTCGCCAGTTCGATAACCGCTCCCCTTGCCGCCCGAGGCGAAGAACCGAGCGCCGGGAGCCCCGATCGAGCGGGCAACAATCCGGGGCAGCCGACGCAGGATGCAATCGATATCGGTTCGCGACGCGAGCTGTTCGTCGATGACTTGCTTATCGACCGGCTCAACGGAGCCCGCCTCGAGTTGCATCCGCCGCAGCCCCGCGAAATTGTGCTGCGGTTCGACCAGCTTTGGGAAGGCCTCTACAGCGGATACGAGACGGTTTTACGAGACGGCGATACGCTCAGGTTCTACTATCGCGGCATGCCGGCCGCCCGGCATACCGAGGACGTAGAAGTCACCTGCGTCGCGGAGAGCCGCGACGGCATCCACTGGACCCGACCGAAGCTCGGGCTGTTCAAGGTTCAAGGCACGGTGGACAACAACGTGGTGCTGGCCCGCCATCGCGGCTGCCACAACTTCGCGCCTTTCGTTGACGCGAATCCCGACGCGCCTGCCGATCAGCGCTACAAAGCACTCGGCGGAACCGGGGCTCCAGGACTGATTGCCTTTGCGTCGCCCGATGGGCTCCACTGGCGGGAGTTGCAGAAAGAGCCCGTGATCACCAAGGGCGCCTTCGATTCGCAGAACAACGCCTTCTGGTCGGAAAGCGAGCAGCAATACGTTTGCTATTTCCGCGTCTTTCGCGAGGGCGTGCGTTGGATCGCCCGCACGACCTCGGCCGACTTCATCCACTGGACCGATCCGGTCGACTTGGAGTTGGATGACAAGCCGCGGCAGCACCTCTACACGAACCAGATCGACCCGTACGTGCGAGCCCCTCACATCTACCTGGGGCTCCCGACGCGATTCCTGCCGGGCCGCCGCGTGGTGACCGAGGAGGAAGCCCGCCGCATCGGCACACCGACCGAGTGGAACTACGCCAACGATTGCACGGACGTTCTGCTCGCTTCCGCGCGCGGCGGCGCCAACTTCAAACGCACATTCCTGGAAGCCTTCATCCGGCCGGGGTTCGACCTGGAGAATTGGACGTCGCGAGCCAACTATGCGGCTCGCGGCATCGTTGAAACGGGCGACAGGGAACTCTCGCTGTATGTCAAGCACCACTCGGGATATCCCACGAACCACGTGCGGCGGTACACGCTGCGGCCCGACGGTCTTGTCTCCGTATCGGGTCCCTACTCCGGCGGCGAGATGATCACCAGGCCATTGACGTTTGCGGGCGACCGACTGACGATCAATTTCTCCACCTCGGCGGCGGGCGGCATGCGAGTCGAATTGCAGTCGGCCGAGGGCAAACCGATCAAGGGGTTCACTCTCGACGACTGCCCGGAGATCATCGGCGACCGGATCGATCACACGGTGAGCTGGAAGTCCGGCTCAGACATGGGCAAGCTCTCCGGCCAGCCGGTCCGACTGCGGTTTGCGCTGAAAGACGCCGACCTGTATTCGTTGCAGTTTGAATGACCGGTTCAGTCGAGTGCGGGAACGGATGCGCGGGACTGACGACACTCCACACTCGATCGAATCCACGGTGATTCAAAAAATACTTGACACAAGTACACTATTTCTGCTACACTGGCGGAAACGGTATGGGTATCCGAAGAGCCTGAACCAAAACCCCAGGTATCAAGAAGAGCCCGTTGCCTCAGCCGTGCGATGCCAACTCCAGCACCCGGCTGAGCCGACGGGCTCTCTGTACTGTTGTTCGCATTTTCGCCCTTTCGCGATCCTGCAAATGAAGAGTCGGCGGGCGGTCCAGACGTTTGCGGACCTATGCAACACGTACCTCACAACTACTAACTCCCGTGTTCACCCGAACTCTCGCCCACTAAGCAACTTGCGACGTTCTCCCGTCTGTGCAACACCCCGTGGTGCGTTGCGTAGAACCAAAACAGCCCCTCCACAAAGGAGAGAATCATCTCCGTTCTCTCTGTTGACTCCTGTTCGGTGCCTGTCCCAAAACCGCCGGGGACTGGCTCATTTTGCGGTGGCTTCGGAGCAAAATGTGCCTGTCCCCTTCTCCTCGTGAGGTCTTGGGACAGGCTCTCAGTCCACTTGCCTCGTGCCGTTCGCCATAATACTTGATCTTGAATGACCGGCTCAGTAGAGTGTCGGGAGGGATGCGAGAGTCGACGACACTTCCCACTCGATCGAACTCACGGTGATTCCCATAAGGAGAAAGTCGCGATGACCCGATGGTCACGTTCGTCGTCCAGAAAGTGCGGCGTATCGCTGATCGCCCTCGCCTGCCTGGCGGGGCCCGCGTGGTGTGCCGAGCCCGACTGGTCGAAGGTTCCCGGCGTCGTCGTAGCCCATTCACCCGCGTCCAAAAAAGTCTACCTGGGCTCCCCCGGCATCTGCATCCTGCCCGACGGAACGTATCTGGCGAAGTGCGATCTGTTCGGGCCCGGCGCGCCGAAAGAAGCGGGGCCGATCACGCGCCTGTTCCGCTCCACCGATCGCGGCCAATCGTGGGCCCACCTGGGCGACGTGGAACGGCTCTTCTGGGCAAGCGTCTTTCCGCACCGCGGCGCGGTCTACTTGCTGGGCTCCGGCGGGCAGTCGGGACGCGAGGCGGTCATCCGCCGTTCGACCGACGGAGGACGCACCTGGACTGAGCCGGTCGACGAGAAGACCGGCCGGCTGCGGGCCGATGGCGTACACCACTGCGCGCCCACGCCGGTGATTGAGCACAAGGGCCGCCTGTGGCGCGGCATGGAGGTGGTCGTCGGCAAAGGATGGGGACACCCCTTCCGGGCAATGATGATGTCGGTGCCGGCCGGCGCCGACTTGCTCGACGCATCCGCCTGGACCTTTTCCGATCCGCTCCCCTCCGACCCGAGCTGGCTCGGCGGAGAATTCGGCGGCTGGCTGGAAGGCAACGCCGTGCCCACGCCCGACGGCCGCATCGTCAATATCCTCCGCGTCCACTACCTTCCCACGGGCGGAAAGGCGGCCGTCGTCGAAGTGAGCGACGACGGGAAGCAGCAGCGTTTCGATCCGAACACCGGATTCATCGACTGCCCCGGCGGATGTAAGAAGCTGAACATCCGGTTCGATCCTGTGTCGAAGCGGTATTGGAACGTGTCGAACTGGATTCCTCCCTGGGATCAAGGCGGCAATCCGGAACGCACCCGAAACACGATGGCGCTGTCCTACTCAGAAGACCTCATCCACTGGACGGTGAAGACGATCGTCGTGTATCATCCCGATCTGGCGGAGCACGGGTTTCAGTACATCGACTGGGTGTTCGACGGCGACGACATCGCGGCCCTCTCGCGCACCGCCTGCGACGACGGCCTGGGCGGAGCCCACAACCAGCACGACGCGAATTTCATCACGTTCCACCGCATCGCCGGCTTCCGCGACCTCACGATGGAAGACTCGGCCCCCGTCGAGCGGATCGAGGAAACGATCGTCGAGGCGGCCGGCTTCACCGCCCTCGGCTACGGCTTCGAAAAGGCCCCCTTCGGCGAAGGCGCACAGGCCTACGCCAACCGGGAGTACGTCTGGAAGGACGTGCCCGATCGGCTGGCCGACTTCGGGGCGTTCACCCGGACTCGCGGCGGCGAGCGAGCGCGGGTCTTCGTCCGCGCCAAACGCGACTGCACTGTGTACGTGGCCACCGCCATGGGCGCCGGCGCCTACGATATGCTCAAGTGGACGCCCGTCGAGGAGGTGACGTTCCGCTACACCGACCGAAGCGAAACCCGGATGCAGGTCTACTCGCGCGACTTCAAGGCGGGCGAGCAGGGATGCGTGCAGCAGTGCGGGTGGACGGGCACCCTGGTACTGTTGCCGAGGACCGGAGAGTAGGATCTCACCTTCGTATATTCGTATAGGAGATACCATCATGCGGAGAGCGGTTTTCATCGCTGCCGCCATTGCCATGACGTGCGGTACATCGCAGATCGGATCGGCCGCGGAGCCAAACCCGGAATCGGTCGCCGTCGCCTCGCGGCTGCGCGTCGCCGCAACCCAGTTCGGCCTTGCACCGGACCCGGACGCGGCAACTTCCAGCCGGACCGGCGCGCGGGCCCAGGAGGTGGTCGGGCCGCTGAATACGACGGTAATGCTGCTGGAAGACGGCCCGACGCGGCTCTGCCTGGTGACGACGCATTTCGGCGGCACGGCGCCTGTGAATGTCAGCGACCTGCTTCGCGAGACGATTGCCGGCGACCTGCAAGTTCCTGTGTCCCACGTGCTCGTCTTCACGTCGCACAATCACAGCAGCGTGTCGTTCGCAGCCAACGACGTGCCTGTCTACGCGACCGAAGCAAAGGCTGCCGCACCCGCCGAGTTGCTGCCGATCGGCAAGAAGTTCTTGGACGGTCTGCGAAGCCACGCCAAACGCCTGCCGGCGATGCTCCAGCCGGCAACGGTGTGGTGGGCCGAGGGGAAGGAGAGCCGCATCACGTACAACCGCAAGGGACGCCGGGCGGACGGTACGACCTACTTCATGCGCGAGGAAGACCGCGCCCTGGTCGGCAAGGATTTTGGCGGCGATATCGACACACAGGCTCCGGTTGTGGTATTCAAGAACCAGGCGGGTCAGGTGATCGGTGCGCTTGCCCAGTTCACGGGCCACCCGGTGACCAGTTACCATCCGGAAAAGCCGCTGGTTTTCGGTGACTGGCCGCAAGTCGCCTGTCAGCGGGTGGCGGAGCATTTCGACCGGCGCGGAACGACGCCCGTCGGCTTTTTGCAGGGATGTGCGGGCGACGTGAACTCGAAGGAGATGTTCTGCGGCGGCGTCGAGCGAGCCACCGAATTCGGCCGGATGCTGGGCCAAAACTATATCGATGCCTTGGCAGATCTTCGGCCATCCCGGCGCGGCGGCCTGGACTTTGCGATGGAGACGGCCAACGTTCCCTTGGCCCCGTTGCCGCCGCGGCAGGTGCTGGCCGATGAGTTGAAAGAAATGGACGATTTCCTCCAGCGAGCCAATGCGGGCGACGAAGACACGCTGTCCTGCGTCGGTCTGAATTTTCCCCGGGCCCTCACGCCGGCTTACCGAGGACGTCTGGTGGAACTGATCCGGCCCTGGAACCAGTGGGCGATTGCCCTGCACGACCAAGGCCGCACGGATTCGGTTCCCGATCATCTGCCGATGGAAGTCGCGGTGATCCGCGTCGGCGACGTAGGTATCGTGGGAATACCCTGCGAACCCTTTCAGGGAATCGGCCGGCGAATCCGTCGCCACAGTCCCTTGCCGCTCAGCGTGCCCTGCGGATACATGAACACTTCGTACGGCTACATCACCGATGGTCCCAATACGGGCGACCGCGAGTACATGAGCTCCTTCTATCGCTACACCAGGTTCCGCCCGCCGCTGAAAAAACCGGCCGGCGACGTCCTGGCCGACAAGGCCATCGAAGTCCTTCAGCAGTTTGCCGGAGAAGACTCCAGCTCGGTTCGCCGGTCCGATTGACCCCATACGATCGTGGAGAACATCCCATGCCGCCTCGGACACGAGAAGAACTCACTCGCGAACTCAATTTGCTGGGCCTGCGCCGCGGCGATTGCGTGATGATGCACAGTTCTCTCAGTGCGCTCGGGCCGGTCGACGGTGGGGCGGAGACGGTGGTGGAGGCGGTCCGCGATGCGATTGGGCCAGACGGGACGCTGATCGTGCCGGCGTTTCGCGACAATCTTTGGGAAAACCCCGCGGAGTTCACCAACAGCGATTGCGACTGCAACAGTGCCGATGGCCTCTGCCACAGCCGGCAGCCGGGCTTCCAGGGAGTAATCGCCGAGACCGTTCGCCGGCGGCCGGGAAGTCTGCGGAGTTGCCATCCGACGCATTCGTGGGTCGCCCTGGGGCCGGCTGCCAGGGAACTGCTGGTCGGGCACCGCCGCTCGGAGACGATGTGCGGGGCGGGCAATCCGTTCGAGGAGTTGGTTCGGCGCGAAGGTTGCCTGTTGTTGCTGGGAGTCGGTGTGAATTCGGTCACGTTATGGCACTACTACGAGGAGAAGCTGCGAGTCCCGTACCTGGGCCATTATTGGCCGGCCGAGCGGCATCACAACCACTGCGTACCGGGCCGGCGGATCTACTACGAGTTTCCGGGCATCATGCAGGACGTGTGCCGCTCGGCGGGAATCCTGCTCACCGGCCGTATCGGTAAGAGCACGTCCGGCCTGATGCGGGCCGCCGACTTCGAACGGTTCCTGGGAACCGTGATGGCGGACGATTCGTTCTGCCTGGTATTGCGGCCTCCGCAGTGCGATTGCGGCGATTTGGCCGTCGACGCCCTGCGCAAAGCAGCCCGCATGCTCCAAGCCTGGAGCCGCGGCCCCCGCAGCCCGGATCGCGTTTTTGACACGCCGCTGCGGAGGATCGAGCCGCCGGGCGAAGGCGACGTGATCCGCGAGGACTGTCCCGCGTTTGCGGGCTACCACGACGCACACGGGCAACGCCTGCCGCTGTGCCGGGCCAACGACCGGCACCCCGACTACTTTCGTCTGGGCGGTGTGTTCAACCAGTCCGGCCTGACAACCTGCACGGATTGCTCGTGGCATCGATTGTTTCCCGGCACGTCAGAGCTGAAATAGGCACCACCCACGGAGGTCCGTCAAACCGACGAAATCAGGTTTCACAATTCGTGGAATAGGCTGCGGCCGGGCTTACCCAGTGGAAACCGCGATTGGAGGCTAAGCTCAAGGCGAAACTCTTGGCTAGATATCATTTCCTATAACCAGCGAAAATGTGGTTTGAGGGGCATGTTTTGGCTGCATTTGCCGGAAGGTAACCGGACATCCAGCAGTTGAGATCCGTGAACAGCGCTGTCGCGGTCTGCCGAGGCAATCGTGACGGGGGACGGTATTAGTCAGCCTACTCCATGCGCCCATATTTGTCCCAACGAATGAACGAGTCAACGAATGGGGGCACACTCCGGCGAAGCCACGGGGTTAGGCTGGTATTGTTCTTTTTCAAATTCTCACCCAGCTCGCGCCACTCATGGCGGGATGGTACTACTCGCTGGGGTCGAGCGTGCGCGCCACTACTTGGAGTTGCGATCGCCCGCGTCGAAGGCGGCCGGAGACTCTTGCGCGTTCAACTCGATTTCGACGTTCTCTCGCAGCCATTTCATGTTTTCCGAATCGGACTTTACTGCGTCGATGGCTTCTTGGAGCGTCGAGTGGTAGTTCGTCAGCCATGCAAGTTGCCGCTGGTGGTGATCTTCGATGGCGCGCAGTGCGAGGGGGGCCGTCAGCAGACTGGTAAGCAGAAAGAACATGCCCGCGGCGAGCGCGGAACGGCTGATGGCCTGAAACATGTGCGACCAGCGACGCCTGCGTGCGTGCCGCGACTGGTGCCTTGGCCGGTGCAACGGCGCTCGCGTCGAACGAAGCGACCAACCCGCCACGATCGATGCAGCGCCAATCGCTGCGCCGATCCAGATTCCTCCATAGAGAACCCACTGAAAAACCGCCCACACCCACGAGGGCTGCTGGGTCCTGGCGGCGCCGAGAGCTCGCGCGTCCAGGTTGCCCTAGCCGCGAGCCGGCACGTGCAGGAGCGAAGGCAGTTCCGACACACGCGTGATATCCACCTGCAGCGTTGCCAAGGCTGCCGATACGATTGCGGTCACGACCATTGCGGCCAGCAGGAAACGGACCGTGAATTGAATCGGGCCCCGACTGCGAAACCGGCGCAGCACGAGCCAAATCGCCATGCCGGCCGGCGTAATCGTCAGGGCCGCGGTGGCGACCCATCCTTGCGTCGCCCGGGGAATCATCTCTGCGGAGGCAAGACCAAACACGGCGAAACTCAATGCGTAGCCCCCTAACCATGCCGCCAGATGAGCCGCCAAACGGCGAAAGTTCGTTTGAAACCGCGCACGGCCGAGCATACGCGCAGCCAGCCAAAACGCGGCGCTCAGCAGCACCAACGGCAGAGCAACCGCCAGGGCAAAGGACCACGCGACGGCGGACGGTAGTGAATCCAAGGGCAATTGGGCCGGATGGGGTGGAATCCGGTTGACCGCCTGTTTCAGCACTTCAAGCTCCAGTTGCACATCGGACTGGCGACCGGCAATCTCGATCCGCTCAACATCGCTGAGCGTATTAGGCGACAATCCCCAGAAATCTCGCGTTTCGTTGAGAAGGCCGCTGCGGCATGCCAGCGCGGTAAGACGGTAAGCGAGCCATGAGGGCGATGCCTGCACAGCGGCGAGGATCTGGTCGGCCTGCCGTGCGATTGCGAGCCCCTCGCAGGCGTTGCCGTGCTCTATCGCCCGCTTCGCGAGATGTGACGCACCCCTGTATAAGCTCCTTAGGAGCACATGCGTCCGTAGATCCACCGAGCCGCTCGCCAACGCGTTCCACTGCTGGGTTGTCGGCAGCCGCGACCGGCGCACGAGGAGGAGTTCAGTGAGTGTTGGATTGGGAGCGGGGAGACAAGTCGTCTTCGCCCGACCTCGCTCGAAAAACTTCCGGCCCTTTCCCATCAGCCGCTCGTCGTAGCGATCTTCCTGACCGGGGCCGTATTCGGCAGCTTGATCCCAGAGCGTTGCCGCCGCCAGGAAGTCATAAAGCGCGTTGCCGGGATCATGGGAGGCACATTCGCTCAAGACGGCCGTCCAGTTTTGCGTCCGCGGGCTGCGATTCCGCACGAACATGTTTCCTCGGACTTGGAGCAGCGCGCGGAGCCACCACCAGTCGACGTTCTCGGGATCGAGCTGCGTCGCCCGGACAGCGAGTTCGACGCATCGCCCGGCGCACTTGTCGTCAAACTGCGCGTTTGCTGCGTCGACGGCGTCTTGGTCGAGCTCGACTTCGGAAGCGAAGCCAAACGCCGCGGCGGCGCTCGGTCGCAGATACCGAAACACGTAGCTTCCCGCCGGCGCGTCGAGCATCAGAGCTGCCGCCATCGCCAGTTGGCCGTTGCGGGGGTCTTCGCTCAAGATCCGCTCGATCTCCGGCAGCCAGAATTCAGCTTGCTCGATCGGCTCGCGCATGACCACTGGTGTCGGCTCCTGGCCCACGCATAGCATCGCAGCCCAAACGATCTGGTCTCGTATGGCTGCCCATCCGGTTTCCGTACCCGCGGCAGTCCACGCGATACGCACAGCAAGGACGGCGAACGTCAGAAGTAACGCCGCAGCAAGGAACCGCTTTCGTGCACTCGGGCGTTCTCTGGTGACAGGGGTGACAGGTATGGCAATCCTCCGCCCCCAATTCTAACACACCCTCGGAAGCGGTGCCAAAGCTGCGTCCTCCCATGCCTCAGCACTTGCCCGCGATCGTGGCGAGCTCTCTGGTGATGGAGAACCTGTTCAATCGCAGGCAGTCGCACACATAGGGCCCTCTTGCCTCTGGGAGGACCGAAACAGACTTAGCTCAGAATTGACATCGCGAGACAGACCATGCGCGTCGTTTTAATTCGCACGAGCCAGTTCCCTTCCCTTTCCGACCGCCACCCAGTCCTATTGCGACGAAAGCCATCGAGTCGGATCAGAATAACGTCAACTGCCCACCTCTGGCTCTTGCCCCTGCTGTGCCAGAGAGATCTTCGACGGCATGGAGGTTCTGCACGCACCCTCCTCCAAACGATCCTGAAAAGCGACCAATGCCTTCACAGCGGCATCGGGGGAGCGGATCGGACCGAGTCGAGAGAGGAATTGGCTGACCACCACCACGCGACCGTCGTTTCGCGAAAAGAAATAAAGAAAAGGCCCTTGGCCGCCAACCGGGAAAGCTTCGCCTCGGCCAGCGCGCGAGCGTGGACGGCGGCGTCGCTCGGATTGATCGGTGGTGAGCCAGAGACTTTTGCGACCACCTGGGCGAGGAGAGTCGACGGGTGACGGCCCGGCGTGAGCACACTTTTCGGGAGAACTTTCGATGAGCACCGCGCAACATCGCCTCGTGCTGAGCCCGGAGTTGGCGGGCACGCTGATGACGCCGGAGGAGTTCGATTCGGCCGACGGTTGTGACGAATTGTTTACTGGATTGTCGACCGTTTCCACCGGACCCTCGCCGTGTTTCGACAACTCACGGAGCCCGCGCCGGAGGTGGTTGTGCGCGATGGAGAAATTTATACGACGGCACTTCTGTCGGGATTCGAATTGCCTTTGTCGCAGTTGCGGGCGGAAGCCGACCGGTTGGAGCAGGCGAAAAAGGATGCGTAGCCTGGCGGAAGAGCGGGACAGGTCCATGTTTTCGGCCAACGTCTTTTGCGCCAAAATGGGCCAACTGGCCGAAAAGCGGACCAGTCCCAAGCCGTGGACGTGCGGCGCGAGACACGTTGGGAAACGGTTGGCTGCACGAGGTTGTACGAACTTCGGCAACGCCGGTCGGCTCAACCGCGTTTGGGGAGCAATTGCTCGATCCAGAGTTGGTCTTCCCGGCCAAGCGACGGATGCAAGGGGCGGTCGTAGTCGATCGACGCGTAGCGGCCCCGGCGGTAGCACTCATCCAAGAGCGGTTGGAGCTTGAGCACGACGTCGGCGTCGGTCGGCCGCAGCGGGATGGGGATATTGGGCAGCGGCTCACGCAAAGGTATCGGCACGACCTCTGCCTCCGTTGGACGGTTCGCCCGCCGGATGCAGACCATGTAGGGAGTGCGGCAATCGAGAGGGAGGAGATCGTCGGGTACGGCCAGAATGAAGGAACCGGCACGGACCAGATCGACCTCCACCAAGTTCACGCCGCCCTCGAGATACTGCTTCTGTTTCTCGCGATACGCCTTGCGTCGCGTCTCGCCAGTCTTGTTGGCCGGGCTCAATAGCTCGATTGCCGTGATGACACGGTTCCCGCTGCCGGGTTCGACAATTTCAATGTGGCGTTGGGTGGGCCGTTCGTCCGGAAGGGGGATAATGCGAGGCTCTGCGACGGCAACCGAGGCATCGCTCCTCGCTGGAACCGCCCAGGCCTGCTCCGGTTGCTCGACGACCCGCACGTCGGGGAAAACGATACGCCCGGATGGTTCGACATCGATGGCGACGCCCTCTTCCACGCGCGCCTGCAAATCGTACGGCAACTGCTCGTTGATCGCGTCGCAAACGTAGACCATGAGCCTTGTGTGCACATCGCCCCAGTGTTGTTCGAGGAACGGGTCCATTCCGGGAAACGGGCTTTTCATAACGCATCTCCACAAAACACCGTATTTGTGTCATTTTACGCACCTTGCTGCGGAGGTACAACAGCAAGCGGCTTCGATCGACTCCCCGGCGAGAAGTCGGAAGGAGTGACAACGCAGAGGATCGAAGAGCGCAGAGAAGAAAAGTACTTCAGCCTGGCGTTGAATGGGTCGGCCACTTGAACCGGGCTTACCACAACGCCAGGCAAGCCATGTGAATTCCGTCTGCCTCGCGCGCTTTCGGTTTGCGGTTATCGCACGGGCGGCTTTCCGAGCAGTCGGCGAATCAAGCCGATCTGCCCGGCATGGAGCATCTCGTGCGATGCGCAGAAGAAGAGCGAGCCGAGCTTGGTATCGAAGACCGCATAGGGCTCGACGACCGTGTCGGCCAGATCCGCGTCGCGGTAGCCCGGCAGTTCTTCGATCAGGCGGGCGTGGACACGATCGAACGTGGCGAGGATTTCTCCCGGAGACGGGTAGCTCGAGGGATCGCTGGCGGGCTGCGACCCTTTGACGAACCGCTTGAGAAACGCTTTGGGAATTAGGGTCTCGTCCTCCGGCAGCTTGCCGCGGAGGCGAAAAAGCGTAAGCATATACTGCGCCATCGCCAGATGGCCGACCTGCCAGGCGAGATGAGTAACCCCCTCTGAAGGGCGACGAAACCAATCGTCGTCTGTGATATCATCAAGCAAAGTCTTCGTGTAGTTGCGAGCAAACGCGATCTGACGACTCGCAATTGCGACAAGTTCGTGTTCCGGCACAGGGAGTACTCCAACGAGGGGGGGCGGTTGAAAAGGGAAGAGGCACCGAGCGGGGTAACGGTTTGCGCGGAAGACCGTGATTTTGGAAGGATGTCTGCCATGTCCGTAGTTATCAGAGCCTGTTGGGCCTGTCAATCGCCCAAACGAGAGGAGTGCGAACCATGAGACTGTTCGGACTGAGCTTGATCCTTGCCTCGATCGTGTTGAACCTTCTGTACTGCGTCTGGTTGAATCCGATGGATTTTCCCTATCCTCCGGATGGGCAGATTCTGGGTTTCGCGTACATGAAGGCTCCCGACCAGATGCCGGTGACCGAGGCGGGGTTCTGGGGCCTGGTCGTGCCGATCGCCATGATGGGTGCAGGGCTGAGTCTGCTTTTCTCCCGCCGGCCTCGCGTCGTGCAGGAGAAGTCGGACAGGAAGATCGACCGAATCAAGTAAGCCCGTTTTACCTTCATGCACGAAGCTGCCGCCCCTATTTCCAGACTGCGTCTGCCCCTGCTGATCACCGGCGTTTCCGGGGTGGCGGGCTACAATGCGCTGGACTACTTTCAAGAGAAATACCCCGGGCAAGTGTTCGGAATCCGGCCGACGGACACATGGCGGCTGGTCGGCCCCGGGGTTCTGGCGTGCGATACCGAAGACCGCGACGAGATCAAAAGGCTCTTCGACCGCCATGCGTTCGGCTCGGTGCTCGACTGCACGGGAAACTGTGCCTTGAAGCCGTGCGAAGTGAACCCGGCCGTTGCCTGGCGGGCCAACGTCGAGAGCGTGGAAAACCTGCTCAGTCAAACGGTGCCGGGCCGATGCCGCCTGGTGCACCTGTCCGTCGATCTGGTGTATTCCGGGCTCGGCGACGGGGGCTACGTGGAAGACGATCCGACCGACCCGGTCAGCGTGTACGGCAAGACGATGGTCGCCGGCGAGCGGGCGGTGCTTGAGGCGGACGCGCGGGCGTGCATCCTGCGGATGTCGCTGCCGATGGGTGTGAGCTTCAACGGCCACGCCGGGGCGATCGACTGGATCGAGTCGCGTTTCAAGAAGTCGCGTCCGGCGACGCTCTACGACGACGAGATCCGCACGCCGACCTATACCGACTGCCTCAACGAACTTTGCGAAACGATGCTGGCCAACGACCTGGCCGGGATCTATCATGCGGGCGGCCCGAGGCGGCTGAGCCTCTACCAAATTGCACAGATCATCAACCGGGTGGGCGGCTACGATCCGGAGTTGCTCTTCGGAATGCCGAGGTTTGATGCCGGGCCGATTCCGCCGCGCGCGGGGAACGTGAGCATGGATTCGAGCAAGCTGATCCGGGCGCTGGGCTACGATCCGTTCGATCCCTGGCCGCTGGCGGATGGCATGGTTCCCACCGAGCGCGATTGGCATTACGAACGGCCCAAGGGAGAGCCGTACTCGCCGGAGTATTTGCAGGCCACACTGGCTGTCAATCCGCGGCGCCGAGCCCGGGCTGACGTTGCGTGAGGTGGCATTCGACCTGCCAGGGAGTACTATCATGATCAAGCCGGGAATCGTTCTGTCGTACGTCGTTTGCCTTTTTGCTGCTCCGATACCGTCTGCGTCGGCTGATGTCGCGGACGCAAGGGTCGGGGTCTTCGACCAGCAGGCGGTCGGCGGGCAGGGGGCTGGTGTCGAGGGACTCGTTCGGGGGCTCAAGGAGATGGGGTATCGAGCGGAGACCTTCATGGACCTCAGCCTTCTCACGCTCGCCCGTTACGATAGTGTGTACCTGTCCGATATGCACCATCCCGGGCCGGTGGCGGAGAACTGGCGGAAGAGTCTTGCCGAGTACGTGGCCGCCGGAGGGAGCGTGCTGCAGACGTGGCATCACCACATCTTCGGCGAGGTGGCTCGGGGCGTCGAGCGGGTCTATGGCAAGCGGAAGATCACCGTCACGGCGGGGCACCCGGCAGTGAAAGGAATCTCCGACTTCCAGACGTCCTACAGCGACCATATTGTGGAAAGTGTCGGGCCGAAAGGGACCGTGCTGCTGAGCGACGAGGATGGCCGGCCGGTGGCTGCGGCGGGCACGCTCGGCCGAGGCAAAGTGATCAGTACCGGCATCGCGTTGGCGATTCCCGGCGGTTCCGTGTCGAGCCCACCGCGGGGCGAGGAACGGAAGCTCGTCGAAGCGTTTCTGAAATGGCTGGCGCCGGAGGTGCCGCGGGAAGAGCGGCTGGCGGCGGCAATGCAGGAGCCGCAACTGAGTGTGTCGCCGCCGAAGGCCCTGACGGCGGCCGGATTTCCGGCCCGATTCCACGTCGCGGCCGGCTGGACGGGGGCGGATCGCGTCGAGATTGCCTGCGACGGCGCCTCGGTCGAAGCCGGGGAAACCGTTACGGTCGCTCCGGGAGCACTTCGCTCGGTCACACTCACCGTGCCGACCTCAAAAGGCGATCCCGGACTGCGGGAGCTCACCGTACGTGCGAAGCTGGGTGATCGGACGTTGGAAGAGAAGGTCGCGATTGCGTCCGTCTACGGGAAACCGCCCGCCAAAGAGATCCGCGGCGTCTGGCTTCACGTCCGCGAGGACCGGCACCCCAAGGATGTCATGCCCGAGTTGAAACGGCTGGGGATCAATACCGCGGTGCTGAGGATCGCTGGCGGAACGGCGGCCTTCTATGCCTCCCGGGTGGGGCGTAACCGGTGTTCCGGCGGCTGCTTCCGTTAAGTTGGGTAAGGTACTGCAATTGAGCTAAACAAAAAACGGCCTCTGTGTCATGCTGGGGCAGTGTTGTCCAAAGGACCCTGGCATGGAGGCCGCACAATGAGCATGGTCAATCCGCAGGACGGAATCAAGGGCAAATCGTTGGTTGAGTTGGCGATGCAATTGGAGGCAACGATTCGAGAAGGGGCACGGGACGGGAAATCGCTGTACGACATGGAAAAGGCCACCTTCGAGCGTGTCCTGCAAATAGGCCACGCTGCGATCGAGCAATTCCTCACACTGCAAGGCGATGGAGATCTCGGCCCAAACATGAGCACTGCGGAGGGCCGGCGACTCAAACGGAGCGAAGAACCGGTGGAGCGGCCGTTGCGGACGGTGTTCGGCGAACATACGATCCGAGCCTATGTGTATGCGGCGGGAGCCCACGAAACGATTGAACTCCGGCCGGTCGACGCACGGCTGAGTTTGCCGCGTGGCAAGTGCTCGTACTTTTTCGAGGAATTCTCGCAGTACTTCTGCGTGGACCAAGCGTTTGGGCAAGCTGCGCAAGGGCTGGCGACGGTGCTGCGACAAGAGGTTTCCGTGGATACTCTGGAACGCATCAATCAACGCATGGGAGAACAGGCAGAGGCGTTCCTCGACCAGCTTCCCACGCCTCCCGCCAAGGAAGAAGGCGAGTTGCTGGTGTTCACGGCTGATGGCAAGGGGGTGCCGCTGGTCAAGGAGGATGCGCAGCGTGTGCCCGCTTTCGAGAAGGGCGAGCGGCCGGGCAATCGCCGTATGGCGACGTTGGCTTCCGTCTACACCATTGACCGCTACGTGCGGACGCCGGAGCAAATCGTGGCGGCGTTGTTTCGCGACGATACCGGGCCGCGGCCAAAGAATCGCCCGCAACCGCAGTTCAAACACGTCACAGCCCGGTTTACGCGGATACGCGAGGAGCCGGACGGGGAGTTGTGGGAATCCAACGGCACAATCGAAGCCTTTTGTTGGGCGAACGAACAGATCGATCTCCGCCGTCGCCCGGGCCAGAAGGTTCTGCGGCTGATGGACGGCCAAGCCAGCTTGTGGAACGCTGCGGATCTGTCCCTGGAAGTGCCGCCGGACGAGATAATCGATATCCTGGATATCCTGCACGTTTCCAGTTACGTCTGGCGGGCGGCCAAGGTGTTTTATCCACACAGGGAGCACCAGGAGGCGTTCGCCCACGATCGTTTGCTGCGGATCCTCCGGGGTGAGGTGCGCGGAGTTGTGGCGGGGTTGCGGCAAATGGCCACCAAGCGGGGCGTGAAGGGAAAGAAGCTTGCGGAGATCACCACAGTGTGCGGCTACTTCGAGAAACACGCCGATCGCATGCGTTACGACGAATACCTGGCGGCAGGCTATCCGATCGCCACCGGTGTCATCGAAGGAGCTTGCCGCCACTTGGTAAAGGACCGCATGGAGCGGAGCGGGATGCGATGGCGATTGGCAGGTGCCCAGCCGATGCTTCACGTCCGAGCGGTCTATCAATCTTCCTACTGGGATCACTTTCACCAAGATCGTATGGCTCGAGAACTGTGTAACATTCACCCAAATCGTGCTCTTCTATGCAACTACCAGCCTATCGCGCTCGCGAGCTAATAGGCCGGGGCGTCGGTTACGCCCCCCGGGTGCAACCCGACATCCAGGATCCCTTGGCCCCGGAGGGCGACTGGCTCGGCGAAGCGGTGAAACACGCGCACGCCAACGGCATTGCCCTGCACCCGTATGTCAACAATTGCATCGTCACCGGCCGGACGTCGAAGGAGTCGCTGGCAGAGCTTCGACGCGAAGGACGGCTCCAGGAAGGGCCGGACGGGCGGCCGATCGACTGGTTCTGCCCCTCGCAAGACGTCAACTTCGAAGCCATGGAGCGCCCGATGCTGGAGATCGTCGATCGGTACGACGTCGACGGGATTCAGTACGACTTCATCCGCTATTCGAATAGTTCCGGCTGTTTCTGCGCGCGGTGCCGCGAACGGTTTGAGAAAGAGACCGGCAAGCCGGTGGTCCATTGGCCGGAGGACTGCACCGACGGCCCGCGCCGGGCGGAGTGGATCGACTACCGTGCCGGCCGGATCTCCGCACTGGTCGAGCGGATCTCGACCGGGATCCGGCGGATTGCCCCGAAGGTGAAGATCAGCGCGGCCGTGTTTCGCAACTGGCCGGAGTGCCGGGAGGAGAACGGTCAGGACTGGGTCCGCTGGTGCCGCGAGGAGTGGCTCGATTTCGTGTGCCCGATGAACTACACGCTCGACGACGAGTTGTTTGCCGAGCGCGCAGCGATTCACCGAGAGGCGGTTCCGGCGGGATTTCCGGTGGTTCAGGGGATCGGCATCGACAGCGGGGCCGGGCGGATGTCGTCGCCCGCAGACCTGGCCGTGCAGATCGCGCTGGCCCGCCGGTCGGGCGCGGCGGGGTTTCTCGGGTTCTGCTACCAGCCGAGCGGTACGGCTTCGCTGTTTGGACCGGTGAAGGGGTGGATCGAGGCGGAGGATTAGTCGGAGACGCTAGCTGGGGAACCTCCTTCACCCGCGGAACGAGCCCGCGGGGGTCGCCGGTGAGGTTACAGGTACTTCACGCGGGGCAGGTATTTTTCGACGAAGCGGGCGTTGTACTCGTCGCCGCCGGGCGCGTTGGCGCTTCGCCAGACCGGCGGCTCGATGCCGCGCTCAACGCACTGCCGGACGGTTTCGATCTCGAGGCGATGCGCGATGTAGAAATCGACGAGGTTCGAGTTCGGGGCGATCGGCGTGTCGAAGCCCGGCACCCGTACGGCGCAGTCGCCGACCTCGTTGTAGTCGTCGATGGCGACGTCGGCCAGGTCGAACAGAT
Source organism: Thermoguttaceae bacterium (assembly GCA_040768665.1). Lineage (GTDB taxonomy): Bacteria > Planctomycetota > Planctomycetia > Pirellulales > Thermoguttaceae > JABWBD01. Next base: position 122,865 of record JAXGMN010000029.1, on the reverse strand, counting down.
TCTTGCCGCTGGGATGCCGGATGAAGTGATCGGGCGGCATCTGAGTCTGCCAGAGCGATGAGCTCACGGCGATGATCTTTGCGCCGGCTTCCTTCGCCTCCATCGCGGCGTCGATCGTGGCCGGGTTGATGCCGATGTTGTGGAAGATGACGAGCACATCGTCCGGCTGGAGGCGGAAGTACTTGACGATGCTCCTGCCGTAATTGACGCACCGTTCCAGTTCCAGGTACTTGAGGGCCTGGTTGAAGACCGACAGCCCCGGCTCCATCACGGGATTGATGTTGGCCAGCCCCCCGGCGCGGAAGAACATTTCGCCCATGACCAGCGTGGTGTGCCCGCCGCCGCCGTAGACGTTGATGAGACGATCTTGGGCGATAGCATCGGCCATGAGGGCCGCGGCCTTGCGAATATTTTCCGCCTGCTCCACCTCGATCTTGCGCATCAAGGCGACGGTTTTCTCGAGGTAGCCGAAATCGGGAAGTGATTGGTTCGCCGCCGCTTGCATTTCTGTGGCCATTGCAGGACTCCTATTGGTTGTTGCCTTGGAAACGAACACGCGATACGCCTTATTGGCGGCGTCACCGGCCTCCCGCTGGTCGGCCTCGCTCATTGCCCAATGCTAACTGCAATCATTTCACCGTTCGAGGACTTCTCCAAACGCGTCGCCCATCGCATCCCAGATCTGCAGGGCGCGCGGGGCGGCCAGCACGGTGCCATGGCCGCCGCGGTAGGTCCAGGCAAAGAGGCTTTCCACGCCCATTTCTGCATACAGCCGCGCGATCTGGCGGATTTCGCCGAGATCTTCCGGCTCCTGGTAGTAGCCCATCAGCCATCGCTGGCTGCCCTTGGCATGGCGGCGGGCGGTGTCGACGGTCCGCTGGGTGATGGATCGGAAGAAGCTCCGCGGCAACTGATAGGAGAGGATCGTGGTGCTGAACACGTCGCACGCGTCGGAGCGGGCGACCTTGTCCCAGTTGTCGTAACCGCGGTTTTCGGTCACGTAGTAGGTGCCCAGCGTGGCATGGACGCAGCAGATGATCTTGCTGGAAGGGCGAATCGCCTTGATCTTCCGGGCCGCGGTTTCGAGGATATCGAGCGCCCGGTCTTGCCGGAACCGTTTTACCTCGGCAGAGAGCACCTTCGGCATGTCGTAGCCGTAGCGATCCTCGAACATCCGCCGGCAGAATCGGCAGCGGCAGGTCCAGTCGTCGCCGGCGCCGCCGGTGATCGAGGCGTAGCTTTTGGGAAGTGCATAGTGGGGCTCGTCCCAGAAGAACCCGTCGGCCTCCACCTCGCCGGCCAACCGCTCGCAGATTTCGAAGAAATACTCGCGGAACGCCGCCGTATTGAAGCACGCCGCGGCGAGCGGTTCGTCGGTCATTGCCGACACCTGGCGATTGCCCGGGTTGTTGTTGAGGAAGAGGCTGGGCGGCTCGCCGCCGAACCACTTGCCGATCCCCCAGGTATCCAGGTACACCGTCAGCCCCATGTCCTTCGCCCGGGCTGCGACGGCCTTGATATTGGGGAACCAGAAGTCGATGTCGAACTCCGACAACGCCAGCAGAACGGCGGTGCAGTTGTGGTCGAGCATTTCCTGGAAGTCGCGTTCGGCGTGTTCCACATGGCTCAAGCCATAGTAGCTTACGCCGGTTTCTCGGACGGCCATGGCGCATCTCGCAGGAGTCAGAAAGCGGTTGGTGAGCCAGGATAGCCGCCGGGCCGACTCCCTGTCAACCGGCCACGGGAGATCGGGTTTCCGGCACGGTTTAAGGGCGGGTCGCAGCCAGTAAGTCCCGCTCGGCAAGCGGGACCTACCTGCTACCTTGCTTGCCCGGAGAAGTCAGCGAGGGTATAACTCATAAGTAGGGCATGCTGGGGTGATCCGGTATGCAGAATCCATGGACGGAGTGAACCATTCGATGGAGCTCAGTGCTATGAAACGAGGCCGGTTGCCGGTGAGGGTGTGGCTGCTGTTGTTTTCTGCTGCGATCGGATGCGACCGAGCCCAGCCGACCGCTCGGTTTACCCATTTTCCGACACATTCCGAGGAGATCCCGGAGTTGGACTCCGCCGTCCCGCCGAACGAGGGCGGAACGCTTGCCGAGGGGACCGTAACGGAGACGATGGATGCGGCCAGCTACACCTATATCCTGGTCGATACGGGGGAGAAGAAGATCTGGGCGGCTGCGCCCCAGTTGTCGGTCAAAGTCGGCGATAAGGTGACGGTGCCTGCGGGAATGGCGATGCACGACTTTCACAGCAATACGCTCAATCGCGACTTTGACGTGATCTATTTCGTCAGCGGCGTTCGCAACGAGAGCTCGCCGGATGGCGGTGCTGCAACGGGCTCGGCCATGCAGTCCGCACACCAACCCGCGAGTGCCGCGGCAACTCCGGAGGACATCGATCTCAGCGAAATCGAGAGGCCCGAGGGCGGCAAGACGGTCGAAGAGGTCCATTCGGAGAAATCGCAACTGGCGGGCAAGAAGATTACCGTGCGCGGGAAGGTGGTCAAGTTCAACGGCCAGATTATGGGCAGGAACTGGCTGCACATCCGCGACGGCAGCGGCGACGCCGACAAAGGAACCCACGACCTGACCGTGACCAGCGGGGCAACGGCCCGGCCGGGCGATACCGTGGTGGTCAGCGGTGAGCTTCACAAGGACCGCGACTTCGGCTTCGGCTACAAGTACGGCGTGATCGTCGAAGACGCAGAGGTAACCATCGAGTAACTCCTACGAAAATAGCCCGGAGCTACTTTCATGGGCGGGGGTGAAGCCCCATCATGACGCCTCAAACTGCAAACGCCACCACCGACCCCGCGTCGGTGGGGCGATGTTTGGCAACTACAAACGGCGATCCTATAGGCCGTTTTGTGATTTCGTTTCCGCCGCTCGGCCTGTAGGGCCGAGCGGCGGAAACGAAATCACAAAACGAGGGTTCTTGGCGTTTGTAGTTGCAACATCGCCCCACCGGGATAAACCGCGGTGGTGGCGTTTACAGTTTGGCGCGTGGAGAAGGGGACAGGCACATTTTGCTCCGAAGACTGGGCAAAATGAGCCAGTCCCCAACGGTTTCGCAAGAGGCACGGCTGGCGGCTATTCATGAGCTCGACGTTTCGGGAGCAACTGCCTCGGACCGCGACGGCACTGGTCGGGCGTCTGGCGCTTTTATCCGCGGTTGCGTTGGCACCGTGGTGGTTTGGCGCCGTGGATGCGTCGGTGCAGGTCTGGCTCTTTGTCGCGGTGGGTACCGCAGTGGTTTGCGCGTTAGGGGTCTTCGCCTGCAGTCCGCCGGGGGATCGGCGCGTGCCACGGGCGATGCTTCCGCTGATCGCGGCTTTGGTGCTGGGCTGCATCCAGTTGTTGCCGTTGGGACCGACGATCCTTCGCGCGGTCTCACCCCATGCGGCCGAGATCCAAGACGGCCCGGCGAGCGAACGACCGGCTGCGGCATCGGACTTGCGCGCCGCGGTGGGGCTTGCCGGCGGAGGCGCCCGCCAATCGATCAGCGTGTACCCGGCTTCGACGCGGCACGATCTGGCGATGCTTGTGCTGGGCACCGGAGCCTTTCTGGCGGGAGCGTTTCTCTTCCGAACCGCGGCTTCGCAGATGTGGCTTTGCGCGGTTCTCGCCGTCAACGGGGCGGCGCTGGGGCTGTTCGGGATCGTTCAAATGCGGACTTGGAACGGGAAACTCTACTGGCAGGTTCCCCTGAGCGAGCCGTGCGCGCCGTTCGGACCTTTCGTGTGCCGCAACAATGCAGCCGGCCTGCTCTGCCTATGCCTGGCCGCAGCGGTGGGACTGGTGGTATGGAGATTCGCGAAGACCATGGCAACGACCGAACGCGGTGGCGTCGTTCGGTTCTTCCTCGTCGTGGCTCGCGTAGCCGGAGTGCTCGCGGCGGTAGCGATCGCCGGGTGCATCGTGGCGGGGCTTATTGTGGGAATGTCGCGGGGCGGATGGGTGGCGATGGCCGGCGCCGCAGCAATCACCGGGGTGGTCGTGTGCATCGTGCAACGGCGTATCGCGTGGTTGGTTCCCTTTGCCGCCATTCCGGTTGTCGGATTCGGCGCGGCGCTCTGGATGGGGCTCGACGAGCGCGTGGAGTCGCGACTGATGACCCTTTCCGACTTGGAGACGCTCTCCCACAACCGTATTCCGCTTTGGAAAAATAGCGCCGTGGCGGTGGGCGATTTCTGGCCGACCGGCAGCGGGCTGGGGACCTATCGCTATATCTATAAATCGTATGAGACGAAACCCGCGGAGGTGTTTTTCCACCATGTGGAGAACCAGTACCTGGAAGCGTTGATCGAAGGCGGGGTCATCGGGCTTGGCCTGGTCCTGGCGGCGATCTTTCTGGTCGGCGGCGCGGTTGTTCGACATCTTCGCCAAAGCCCCGTCTCGACGGCGTTTGCGTTCGGTTTGGCGGGCACGTTCGCCCTTTCGGCGGAGATGATCCACAGCTTCTTCGACTTCGGGCTTTATCTTCCGTCGAACATGCTTGCCTTCGCCCTGATTTGCGGCGCGATCTGCGGCGGGGCTACAAGGCCGCAGGGCGAGCCGAAATCCGCGTCGCCCCCGGCAGGAAGCCGGGAGTTGCTCCTGCCGCTTGCCGTTATTCTGGGTATGATCGCCGCGACCGCATGGGGCGGGCTTCATATCCATCGGTTCGCGATGCGCGAAGGGGCGCTTGCCGATGTGCCGGGCACTCCCGATTTCGCCGATCCCGCTTCGGCCGAAGCGAGCCTGGCCGCATCGCTGGATCGCGTCGAGCGCGTGATCGCGTATCGGCCGGACGACGCCGAACTGCACCTGGCTGCGGCAAAGCTTTGGACGGACCGCTATCGGCTGGCCTTGCTCGCCGCAGCTCGGGATGTCGTGCCTCGAAAGACGATTCAGGAATCGGACTGGGAGATGAGTTCGCCGGGCCGGCTCCGCAGCGAGGCACACCGGCTTGCGCGCTGGGGATCGCCCGGCGAGCTGGACTCGCTCCGCCGGGAGCCGCGGATCCAGCGGTACTTGGTGCCGGCTTTGCGACACCTGGTGTCGGCGCGCGACGCCTGTCCGCTGTCGGCAAAGATCCACCTGAGGATCGCCGAGCTGGCGTGGCTGGTGCAACCGCCCGCAGCAGACGCGGAGTGGATCGAGCGGGCATGCCGGCTCGTGCCGTCGTACGACGATCTTTGGCTTTATGCCGGAGTGCTCGATCTGGGGGCCGGCCGGATCGATTCGGCATGGTTGCGATGGCGACACACGCTGGCGATGAACGCCCATCACCTGCGGACGGTCCTCGCGCTGGCGGAATCGCACGCCGGGCCGCTGGAAATCGCCGAGAAGTTGCTGCCGGATTCCGCAGCGCTGTTGGTACATGTGGCCGAAAGGCAGTATGCGGGGGCGGAATACCTGCCGGTCCGCGAGGTCTTGGGCCGGCGGATCGAGTCGCTTCTGCCGGCTCCGGAATGGGACGAGGCGGAAAACATGTATTATCATGGAGTCGCCCGGCGGATGCAGCACGACTGGGCGGGCACAATTGCCGGTTTGAGCCGGGCGGTGGAGCTGCGCCCCGGCGAGCCTCGCTGGCATTACGAGCTTGCCGTGGAGCTCCGCAAGGCCGGCCGGCTGGAAGACGCTCTTCGCGAGGCGGAAACGGCTGCTCGACTGGATCCGCCGTCGTCGGGGAATCGGCGGCTGGTAGAGGAAATCGAACGTGAGGGAGCGCAAAAGGAAGCGGGGCCGAGGTAATCCAGGAGAGCCTCCATGGTTGACGAAACGCAGGACTTTGCCGACGACTCCTTGCCGCAACCCTCGCGTACGCAGCGTCCCGCGGACCAGACGGCCGAGACGATGGAGTTCTCGGGCAGTCTGCGGGTACGGTGTCCGCAGTGCCACCGGCCCGTCGTCGTGGCGGACGATACTCCGCTGTCGAAGATCGCATGCTCGGTCTGCGGGAGCATGTTTGCCGTCGCAGGCGATGAGGCCTTGGCTTATCAGACCTCAGACGGCACGTTGCGTCGCCGTCAACGGCTCGGGCATTTCGAGTTGCTCGAGCAGCTCGGCGCCGGTGCGTTCGGCTCCGTGTGGAAGGCCAAGGACACGGAGTTGGATCGCGTGGTCGCGATCAAAATCCCCCGCCGGGGCCAACTGAGCGAGGCGGAGACGGAAAAGTTCGTCCGGGAGGCCAGGGCGGCCGGGCAGCTCAATCATCCGAACATCATCAGTGTGCACGAGGTGGGGCGAGAAGGATCGCTGATTTACATCGTCAGCGACTTCGTGGAGGGCGCGGCGTTGGACGATTGGCTGGCGGAGCGCAGCCTCACCCGGCGTGAAATGGCGGGGCTGGTGGCGAAGATCAGCCGCGCGCTCGACTACGCGCACCAGCGCGGCGTGATCCATCGCGACCTGAAGCCGGCCAATATTCTCATGGACGAAGCCGGCGAGCCCCACGTGACCGATTTCGGTCTGGCCAAGCGCCAGGCCGGCGAAGTCGCCCAAACGATGGAAGGCCAGGTGCTCGGCACGCCGGCCTACATGTCTCCGGAACAGGCGCGGGGCGAAGGGCACCGGGCCGACCGGCGCACGGATATCTATTCGCTCGGCGTGATTCTCTTCGAACTGCTGACCGGCGAGCGTCCGTTCCGGGGCGATCTTCGCATGGTTTTGAAGCAGGTCATCGAGGACGAACCGCCCCGCCCGCGACAGCTCAACGGGCAAGTTCCCCGTGACCTGGAGACAATATGCCTGAAGTGCCTTGAGAAACCGCCGGCCAAGCGGTACGACCGCGCGGCGGACGTGGCCGACGAGCTGGACCGGTGGCTTCGCGGCGAGCCGATCCTGGCGCGGCGGATCGGGCCGGCGGGAAGGACCTGGCGTTGGGCTCGCCGCAACCCGGCGATTGCCGGGGCCCTGGTGGCGACGTTCTTGATTCTGGCCATCAGCACGACCGTTTCGACCTCGTTTGCCGTGATGGCGAGGCTCGAGCAGCGGAGGCGGGTGGAGGCGCTGGTGCAAGCGTTGAGGACGGCGGAGTCGGAGTCGCTCCCGTTGATCCTCGAGAGCCTCAGGCCCTTTCACAAGGACGTGATGCCGACGCTTCACTCCCTTGCCGCCAGCCGATCGCTTGCCCCGCGAGAGCGAACCCGTGTGGCCGCAGCAGAGCTGGTGCTCGGCACTGAGGCGGATCGATCGGGTCTTCTGGGGTTGTTGAGCCGGCAGCTCCTGGAATCGGAAGCCAACGAGTTCCTGGTCGTTCGAGACCTGCTGGCACCTTACCGAAACGAGGTGGCCGACTGGTTCGCAGAGCGAGCGTTCGGCGGCGGGCTGGATCGTTCGCAGACGTTCCGAGCGGCCTGTGCGCTGGCGCTGTTCGATCCGGACAGCGCCAGGTGGGAGACGATCGCTCAAGACACGGCGGCCATGCTTTTAACACAAGACTCTCTCGAACTGCCCGACTGGATCCGCGCCGTCCGCCCGGTGGCGAATCGGCTTCGCCCTGCTCTCGAGCAGTCTTTTCTGGCAGGCGGGCAGCGCGAGGAGCGAATTTTCGCGGCGATCGTGCTGCCGGAACTCTGCGGCGAGCCGGACTTACTGCTCGAACTCCTCGCCCACGCGGAACCGGACCAGCTCCCTTTCGTGGTTCGCTCGCTCGAGCGTCGCCGCGAGGCAACGGTCCCGCTCTTGCTGGCCGGGCTGAAGGCGGACAAGGTCCCGGCGGGCGACAGCAAGTCGACTCCTAGTCGGTCGGCGGCCTCGAAGGCCAATCTCGCGGTGGCCCTGCTCTACCTGGGCCGCGATGGGCCTGTCTGGCCGCTGCTGGGTTCGACAGGCGAGCCGGCGGTCCGCACCGAGATCATCCACCGGATCGCGGATGCGGATGTCCCCGCCGGCAGGCTCGCCGAACGGCTCGCCGTCGAACAGGATCGCGATATCCTCGCCGCACTGCTTTTGAGCCTGGGCGAATATCGCAGTATCCAGTTCCCGATCGTCGAGCGACGCGCGTGCGTGTCGCGGGTCTTCGAGATCTTCGAGGAGCATCGCGATCCCGGCGTCCATTCCGCGGCCGACTGGCTTTTGAGGAAGTGGGACCTTGCGGCAGAGATCGCTGCGATCAAGCAGAGACTTCAGAGCAGGGATGCCGACAGTACGCACGACTGGTACGTCAATCGCGCGGGCCAGACGCTGGCCGTCGTGCACGGCCCGATCGAGTTCACCATGGGGTCGCCGGAGGAGGAAGAAGACCGGATCTGGGTCGAGTGGTCGCATCGGCGGAGGATTCCTCGTTCGTTTGCGGTCGGCACCCGGGAAGTCACGCTGGGCGAATACCTTCGGTTCGATCCCGACCATGAGTACGAGGCGAAGTACAGTCCTACGGAGGACTGTCCGGTCCTTGGAGTGAGTTGGTTCGATGCCGCCCGCTATTGCCGCTGGCTCAGTGAGCAGGAGGGGATCGCTGAAGAGCAGATGTGTTTTCCGCCCGTGGAGGAGATCAGCTCCGAGAAACCGCTCAAGCTTACCGACGACCTGCTGGAGCGGACCGGCTACCGAATGCCGACCGCCGCGGAATGGGAATACGCGGGGCGTGCCGGGGTTGCGACGAGCCGGTTCTTCGGAGCCGATGAGCGCCGGCTGCCCGATTATGCGTGGTACCGCGGCAATTCGTCGGACCGGAGCCAGCCCGTGGCGTCGCTCAAGCCCAATGGCCTGGGTCTGTTCGACATGCTTGGAAACGCGCTGGAGTGGTGTCAGAACTGGTATTTCGATGAATATCCGCCTGTTGCCTCGGGGGGAGTTCTTGTCGACGGCGCTGACACCCGGCCGGGTTTCGTCTACGAGATCCGGGGAGGGGGGTATTTGAGCGAACCTGCGGTGGTGCGACTCGCGGACCGAGACAGTGACGTGCCGGCCAAACCGAGCTATGAAATCGGTTTCCGGATCGCGCGGACGCTCGCGGCAGACTCCGGTCGCGAGGAGAAAAAGACGGAAGGTAGATAGTTGCGCGTGCGGCTGGCGCGGGCCACTCGCCTGCGGCGTCTTGGCGGGTGGTCGAATATCTTGTAAGCTCAAGCCTGGACTGCGGGTGCCGACAATCTGTGGTTCGCAAAAAGCCTTCCAGCCGCCCAAGTTAGCACGGATGACGACCTCTTCCAGCCGCCCCCGCCCGGAAAACCCGTTGATCGTCCAGGGCGATCACACCGTGCTGGTCGAGGTGGACAGCCCCCGCTACGAGGCAGCCCGCGACGGGCTCGCCCGCTTCGCCGAACTGATCAAGTCGCCGGAGCACGTCCATACGTATCGGATCACGCCGCTGTCGATCTGGAACGCGTGCGCGGCGGGGGTGAGCACCGGCGAAATCGTCGATACGCTGGCGGAATTCTCCAAATACGATGTCCCGCAGCACGTGGCCGCGGGGATCCAGGACTATGCTTCGCGGTACGGGCGGCTTCGGCTCGAGCGGGACGGGGAGGGACTGGTCCTGCGGACCGATGATCCGCCCCTGGCCGAAGAGATCAGCCGCAACAAGAACGTTGCGCCGCTCTTGGCGGACCGGCTCTCGCCGACCGCTTTTCGTGTCGAGCCGCTGACGCGGGGCCGGATCAAGCAGGCCCTGGTGAAGATCGGATTCCCGGCGGAAGACCTGGCCGGATACCGGGAAGGCGAACCGCTGCCGATCGGGCTGAGGGCAACGACCGCTTCCGGCTTGCCCTTCTCGCTGCGTCACTATCAGGACGAGGCTGCCCGTGTCTTTCACGCCAGCGGTTCCGAGCGGGGCGGGTCCGGGGTGATCGTCCTGCCCTGTGGGGCGGGCAAGACGATCGTGGGTATGGCGTGCATGGCGGCCGTCCAGTCGTCGACACTCGTGCTGACCACGAGCGTGACGGCCACCCGGCAATGGGTTGCCGAGCTGTTGGACAAGTCGACACTCCAGGCCGACCAGGTCGGCGAGTACAACGGTTCGACGAAAGACGTGCGGCCGGTGACGGTGGCCACGTACAACATCATGACCTGGCGGGCGCGCGGAGACGCGGAGTTCCCCCACCTGAAGCTTTTCGACGAGCGGAACTGGGGACTGATCGTCTACGACGAGGTCCACCTGCTGCCGGCTCCGGTCTTTCAGGTCACCGCCGGACTGCAGGCCCGCCGCCGACTGGGGCTGACTGCCACGCTCGTCCGCGAGGATAACCGCGAGGACGACGTCTTCGCCCTGATCGGTCCCAAGAAGGTCGACGTGCCCTGGAAGGTGCTGGAAGGCGAAGGCTGGATCGCCACGGCGTCGTGCACGGAGATCCGCCTGGCGATGCCGGAAGAGCTGCGGATGCCCTACGCGGTGGCCGACAAACGGCAGAAGTTCCGCATCGCCTCGGAGAATCCCGACAAACTGGCCGTTGTGCGCGAGATTCTCAAGCAGCACGCCGGCGAGCCGACGCTGATCATCGGCATGTACGTCGAGCAGATCAAGCAGATCGCGGCGGAGCTCGGGGTGCCCGTGCTCACCGGCACCACGGCGCAGCGCAAGCGCGACGAACTGTACGAGGATTTCAAGAGCGGGCGCGTGGGAGTGCTGGCGGTCTCGAAGATCGCCAACTTTGCGGTCGACCTGCCCGACGCGGCGGTGGCGATCCAGGTTTCCGGGACGTTCGGTTCGCGGCAGGAAGAGGCGCAGCGGCTGGGGCGGATCCTGCGTCCCAAGCCGGGATCCAACCAGGCCCATTTCTATACGATCGTCAGCCGCGACACGGTCGAACAGGACTTTGCCTTGAAGCGGCAGCTCTTCTTGTGCGAGCAGGGCTACGCCTACGAGATCCGCGACGCCGCGGGCGGCGCCGGGTAAGGGCATGAAACACTTCGAGATCAACTGGCTGGACTTCTTGGACCGATTGCCTCTTTGGGAGCAGCTTCCGCTCGGCGCTCGCCGGGCGCTGGCCGAACTCGAGTGCGATCGGGAGGTTCCCCGGGCCAGGCTGGACGGCCATCATCAGAGCCTGATGGAAATGGGGCTGGTCCGCTTTGCCCGCGGGCGAACGCGCATCCGCGTTCAGGAGTCGGGCCGCGTGCTTCTTCAGGGGATCCGGGCCATGCTGCGGCACGACGTCCTGAAAAACCCGACGCCCGAGACGTTGAACTGCTATATGGACGATCACTACCGGGCCGAGGAATTGATCGCGCTGGCGCCGGAGGAGATGTACACCGGCTTCCTGTCTCCGACAGCAATTGCCGAACACGTGGTTTCGATCACGTGGTTGGACCGATTCCTGGCAAGGCAGACGGAGCGGCCGCGCCGGCACGCTTTGCCCGGCTATCTGCCGTCGTGGCTCAGTGTGCCGGACCAACCGAGCGAGATCGCGAGGCCGTCGGCCGCCAGGGGCGTGGCGCAGAAAATCGTCCGGCAGTTGATGGAGTTGCCCGAACCTCTGCCGCTGATCGAGCTGGGCAAGCAGTTTCCCGACGTGGAGCCCGCCGCCCTGGCCGACGGTCTGCTGTTGGGCGTCCGGGAACTGGTACTCTTTCCGGCCATGTGCGGGGCGGAGATGACGCCCTTGATCGGCCTGTGGCCGGAGATTACCCAATGGCTCCAGCGGCCGAAAGCCGGACGGCCGCGGCCGGTCAAAGCCCGGGCGCATTTTCAAGCCCCGCTGCTCATGGAAGACATGACGACGGTGCTGGTCGCCGCGGCGGCCGCGCCGCTTCGGCTTCGGGTCTCCGACGGCGGGCTGTTCGCCAAGACGCTCCGGGATCTCTCCGAAAGCGTCATGCCGATACCCGAATGGTTCCTGGAGTTTGCCGAGTTCTCGCCGGAGTACCGGCTCGAATCGGCGTGCCGCTGGCTCCGCATGATGGGGTTCGCCCGCAACGTCGGAGGCCACGGCCAGGACCTGGGTCTGGAAGCGACTCGTCGCGGCCACGCCTGGCTGGGTGAATCGCCCAAGGAGCGGCTGAAGCTTATTCTCGATTGTCTTCGCGAGGGGGACGCGTGCCTGCGTCGCCTGGACGGAAGCGAAACCGTGAGGATCCCCGACTACGCTCGGGGCGGGTTGCCGCGTTTCGAATTCCTGCCGGTTCGGATCCAAGACGCCGGCTCGGCAAGTCCGGCTCTCGATTTGCGCCGGGCCGTTACCGAGGCGTTCGGGAGCATCGAGGCGGGCCAATTCGTCCCGACGGGTGGCTTCCTCCAGTGGCGGGTGGATTGCAGCAATCCGCTACTGGACAGGTACTTCGGCCCGGGTCGCCCGATGCTCCGTGTGGACGATTCGTATCGCATCGCCAACCGGGAGAACTTGGAAGAATTCTGGGAACGCTGTCTCACTTCTTTTCTGGTGGAGCGGTTGATCCCGTTGGGCGGAGCTGAAGTGGGAGCTGCCACCGAAAGGAACCTGTGGTGCTTCGCCCTGACCGACATCGGTCGTTATCTGCTCGGGCTCGCCGGCGATTTCGAGTATGGGCATGCCGCGGCGGGAGAGAAGCAGGTCGTCGTCCAGCCGAACTTCGAGGTTGTCTTCCTCGGGCCTGCTCCGCTGGCAGAGGCGGCGATCGGGCGATTCGCCGAGCGGAAGAAGCAAGGGGTCGGCGCGCTGTATGCGATCACCAAGAAGTCTATCATTGCCGCCGCCGCGGGCGGCATGACGGCGGATCAGGTTCTCGAGACGCTCCGAGACGTTTCCGACAAGCCGGTTCCCGCGAACGTCGAGCGGGAGATTACCGGCTGGTTCGACCAGTGCCGCAGAGTCCACATCCGGACCGCGACGTTGATCGAGTGCCCCGACGCCGAAACGGCTGCGCGGGTCGTGGCGGCCGCGGGAAGAGAAGCCACCCCGCTGAACGAGACCGTGGTCGAACTGAACGATGGCGGCGGAAAGACGGCGCTCGTCCGCAAACTTCGCGAGATGGGCGTCTTCCTGGATGAGTCGGGGCCGGCTGCCCCTCGAGCCCGCGCCCGCACACGGGCCCGCGGCCGCCGACTTCGGCGGTGACCGGTGGTTCAGCCGCCGGACTTTTTCCGCAGCCGCTTCTTGAATCGCTCCGTATCGATCACCGCGCGAACGTGCTTGCCGCGGGCGATCAGTTCGTGGCCGTCGCGGGCTTCGAAGTCGAGTAGGACCCGCTTGTCCTCCACCGCGGTCACGGTGGCAGTGGCCACGACCGTTTCGCCGGCCGGAGTGGCGGCGAGGTGTTCGAAATTGAAGCCGACGCCGACCGATGCTTCGCCGCGATCGAGGTGGGGCAGGATTGCCTTGAAGGCGGCCGTTTCCATGATGTAGAGGAGCCAGGGCGTGGAGAGAACGTTGGGCGCTCCCGGTTTTCGATAGCTCACCAGGTTCTCGGTTACCACGCGATGCCGTGCTTCGCCCGTCACTCCGGGCACTAATGTCTTCTTCACGGGTGGACTCCACCGGGGCCGGGCGGATCTTGCCCTCCGCGGACACCTTCGGCTGCGGCGAATAGAGTGCGCAACGGCATTTCGAATCCCGGGAGCACATCACCTCCGCTCAACAGGCCGTCTTCCGCGATCGATTCGCATTGGTCCGGACCGGTGTAGGACATGGCCGTCTGCATAGAAGGATCGATATACCACACGAGGCGCACCCCTGCGGCAAAGTATTCGCGAAGCTTCCGTTCCATTTCCGTCGGCGTATTGCCTTCCGAGAGGATCTCGACGGCGAGATCGGGCGGCACGGGGAGGATCTTCTGCCGGCGCGGCGAGTACGTCCCCAGCCGCTCCCAACTTACGAACGCCACATCGGGAGCTCGCGTCCGCCCGGAGATGGTTCGCAGGAATCCTGCTTCGCCCGACACGAGCCCAAGGGGATTCTCCGCAAGATGGTTGCCGATCAGTCGAGCAAGGGCAGCGGCCAGCACGGATTCGTACCACCCCATCGGTTTCTCCACGAGCACACCGTCGATCAACTCGCAAACCCGTCCGCTGCGGGCCGCAGCATCCAGCAAGTCCTGCTCGGTGGCGGTACCGGGAGCTGGGACCACCCAGACTCGGTCCGACGGCACGCCGCCGACGTGCTCCAAGAGATCGGCGACCGTCCACTGCTGGGGAGGAACGAACGGGCCCGGAAACACGACGCTCATCGCAGAGCTCCACACGACATGAAACGGCACCTCAGCGCTATTCTAGTCTGCGCTTGATGGTCTCTTCAAGAGGGGTGGCCGGTAGTTTACAATAGTCGACATGCAGGATGGCGAGGCAGCGGGAAGCCTGCCCCTGTTGAGGTCCTAAGGTCTTGCGAAGTCGTCGTTTGACCGCAGTGCCCAACGGGCCGTGCCCATTGCGAAGCGCGGCGCGGCTCTCGGTCACCGGCGCGCGGCCCGTTGGGCACTGCGGCTAAACGACCATTACAGGGGTGGCATCGCACGCGCAACCAACCTTCCGCTTTCGCACGCATGACAAGCCGGAGATCATAAGATGTTCCCAGCAAAGAAACTGACGTGGCTGGTTCTGATTTATAGCCTGGCATCTTTGTCGAGCACGACGGCCGCAGAAGACTGGCCGCAATGGAAGTACGACGCACGCCGGTCCGGCAACGTGCCCGAGCGGCAGCTTGCCTTGCCGCTGGGGCTGGCGGGTATGGTGCCGCTCAGCGACGCCGTGCTGACCTCGCCGGCCGTGGCCGATGGCCGCATCTACGTGGTCGACGCCTCCGGCACGGCCTTTGCCATCGACGGCAAGAACCTGGAAGTCCTCTGGAAGACGCCCACGCCCGGCGGGCCGGTCAACTGCAACAACGTTTCGTCTCCGGCCGTGGCCGGCGATTATCTCCATTTCGGCACGACGGCCGGATCGTACTTCGTGCTCAACCGTCAGGACGGATCGGTTGTGAAAGAGATCCGCTGCGGCGAGCCGATCTTCAGCGCACCGGTCGTCGCGGCTGATCGCGTCTACTTCGCCACGCTGGGCTCGACGGTGTACGCGGTCCAGCCGGCCGGGAGCGTTTGCTGGACCTGGGAGTTTCTCAAGGAGGTGGCCGGTTTTGAAGGAAACCGCTGGGACGGCGCGTCGTGGCTCGCCCACAAGAATGGCCGCGTGAACTGGAAGGACGCCTTCTGCTGCGCGACGGATATCGCCTTCCACGACGGCGCGGTTGTTTTCAACGCGGGCGGCCGCGTGGTGTGGCTTGCGGATGAGGGGAAGAAGCCGGTGTTGCGAGCGATCGGCGAGATCCCGAACTATGCCGGCAGCGAGTACCCGGCCAGCTTCGGCCAGTGTCTCGGCGAGGACGGCACGGTTTACCAGCAGTGGCACCGCCGCGACAATGCCGGCCGGATAGAAACGCTGCGTTTGAAAGACGACGGCAAGGTGGAAACCGGCTTCGTGCCGGGGACGGAGACGGCCATCCATTTGCCCGGGTTGTTGAGCTTCTGCGCGGTGAGCGTGCGGGGGAAGGACGTGTTTCGTGTGCGGCCGGAGGCGGGCTTCGAGTTCTTAAAACACTCGCTTGATGGTCCAGAAGAGCCAAAACATCTTGGCGGCTTCCCCGCGATTGCCTCGCCGGTTCTTGCCGGCAAGCACGGGGTCTATGGTGGCCTGGATGGAAACCTCTACGTCGTGTCCTTGGACGGTAGTGGAACGCCGTGGTCGTTTGCGACGGCCTTCGGCTCACCGATCTCGGCTCCAGCGGCCGTATGCGACGGGCGCGTCGTGTTCGGATGCGAAGACGGTTATCTTTACATTCTCGGGCCCGGCGGCACGGCCCCGCTGCCGACCAAGGATTTGGAAATCTGGAAGATCCGCCACCCGCTCAGCAGCAAGCTCACTGGATCGCAATACGACTGGTACACAAACTACGGCAACATGGGCTGTACGAACGCGAACGATCAGGGCGTGCGGCCGCCGTTCCGCCTGAAGTGGATTCGCCGCTACGAGGGCACGTTCAAGCATCTGCCGGTCTGCGGCGGCGGTCGGATGTACACGCACACATCCGAAGGGCAGATCATCGCTATCGAGCAGGAAACTGGTCGGCTGCTCTGGCGCCGCTACTGGCCCGACGTCTATCTCTCGTTCACGTCGCCCTTGTACCGGGACGAGCGACTGCTGGTGCCGCAGGCGGGGATCACGCGATCGAGCCTGCGGTGCCTCGACGCGGCCACCGGGAAACTGCTGTGGGAAGCTCCGTTCAGCGGGTCGCCAAGCTGGAGCCGGCAGGGGCCGCCGGTCGTTCACAACGGCCTGGCGGTCTACGCGTTCGGCACCGGGAAGTACGCCGCCCAGGGTTCCGAAAAGCCGTTCATTTTCAAAGGCGATCCCCAACCGAGTCCCGACGGCGAAGAGGTGATGAGCTGGATCTACACGCACAACAATCCGCATTACCCCCGCGACAACAAGCCGCTGGTGCGGGCGTGGGACCTTGCGACGGGCAAGGAGGTCTGGACCCGCGACTTCTCCGAATTCGGATCCGGCGGCAACGATTGCGGCCTCTGCCTGATGGACGGCACGCTCTACTATTCCACGTTCTTCGGCTATGCCGCCGGCAAGCGGCGCGGGCGGCCTTCGCCCAACGGGCTGACCGCCGCGTTGAATCCGGCGACCGGCGAGGTGATCTGGACGACCACCGACTACTACGTGACCGCCGGCTGCGGAATTTCCGGCAAAGACGGCCGGCTGTATCTCGGCGGCTACAACCAGCCTGATGAGAGCACAAAAGACCGTTACATCTGGTGCCTCGACGCCCGCGACGGTTCGCTCGTCTGGCGATCCGAACCGGTGGCCTCGGCGGTGAACATCATCACCGTGGGCGACCGCTACCTCTTCACCAACGCCTCGGGCCGCGATGGCCACGTGCTCGATCGTGAAACGGGCAAGATCGCCTCTCGTTTCAATTTCGGCTACGCCTGTACGCGGTTCACGATGTCGGAGCCGTATGTGATGGGGTCGAACATGGACCTGATCGACCTGTCGGCCGGCAACGCCCTGGTCACAACCGGCCCGGCAGTCGACAGCCGCGAGTGCGTGGGCTCGGTCGTTTCCAACGGCCGGATCTTCTACACGAGCCAGGCGAGCGGGCTGCAGGCATCGCTTTTGTATGGTGAGGAGGCGGCCGGAGCGTCGCTGCCTTGGCGAAAGTAAGAGGCGCCATACCACGCTGGGCTCACGAGCGAGCTGCGTTCTGGCCCCGGCCCGGCATCTGCCGAGGGAAGGGGCGCGACAATTTGTCGCCCTCCCGCTATAGGGGGTTGACCGCGTCGTTATTGCATGATATTCCGGTAGGAGGTTCGGGGGTGCGCTTTGGGGACAAGAAGGCCGCCAGAAGCGAGCTGTTTGCGGAGGTAACCGGGATGAGCAAGCCAACGGATTTCTGCTGCGCGGCTCGGTTGGCTCTGGTGGAGTTGACAAATCTTTTGTAGCTTCGCTCGGCTTGCTTTTGTGTCTGCTCCTTGGTTCTTCCATCCCTTGGAACCGTGTCCGCAACTGCCACCGGCTGAGCCGTCGGTGGTCGCATCCTGCTTTGCACAGGGATAATAAGGATGAAGACGCTTTCCGGTCTCTTGCGGCGTTTCTCTGGCCGTACACGTGATTTCCGGTCGAAACGGGGGCCGGCCGGCCAAATGGCAAGCAATCGGACGCTTTCCTTGCGGATGGAGGAGCTGGAGGACCGGCGGCTGTTGAGCATCGGAGGAGCCGATGGTCGTTTTCCCCCCGGACAGATAGATTTGCTCGCGGCCGACACCGAGCCGCCGCTTGTCAGTGCAGTCACACTCCTGGGCGGGAACCCCACGGCGGCTGCGTCTGTGGACTACCGTGTGGTTTTTACCGAGGCGGTTACCGGCGTGGACCCGAGCGATTTCGCGGCCGTCGCCAACGGCCCGAGCGGGGCCGCCGTGACCGGTGTCAGCGGCAGCGACGCGACGTATACGGTAGCCGTTGCGACCGGCACGGGCGACGGCACGCTGCGGCTGGACGTGATCGACGATGGCTCGATTCGCGATCTGGCGAAGAACAAACTCGGCGGGCCTGCGGGAGGCGATAACTACACGTCAGGCGAGCTGTACACGATCGACAAGACGCCCCCCGCAGCGACTTCCATCCTCCGTGCCGACGCCGACCCGACCAACTCACCGACGGTCCACTTCACGGTCGTTTTCAGCGAGAACGTGGGCGGGGTCGATGCCGGCGACTTCGAAATCGCCGCGGCCGACTTTCCCGACGCCGCGATCAGCGAGATCTCGGGCACTGGCAGCAGCTACACCGTCGCCGTGAGCACGGGCGTCGGGGAAGGGACCGTGCAGCTCAATCTTTTGGATAATGACACGATTCTCGATGCGGCCGGTAACCCGCTGGGCGGCACGGGAGACGGCGGCCGGGCCGGCGATCAGTTCTATACGGTGGACACACGGCCGCCGCAAGTCCTTTCGATTGGCCGCGTCGATGCCAATCCTTCGAGCGCTTCCAGTGTGGGTTTTACAGTCACGTTTGGCGAGACGGTGTCCGGAGTTGACGCCGGCGACTTTGCGCTCGGCACCGGCGGTGCAATTACCGGCGCTGCGATCACCGGGGTTTCCGGCAGTGGAAGTACCTACACGGTGTCTGTCGACACAGGCACCGGAGACGGTACGTTGGGGCTGAACCTGGTCGACAATGATTCGATCTCCGACCTGGCAGGCAATCTTTTGGCGGGTGTTGCGGGGCCCGACGGCAGTTTCAGCGGCGAAGCCTATGATATTGCCAAGGACGGCACGATCCGCGGCGCTAAATGGAACGATCTCGACGGAGACGGCCTCTGGGACAACCCCGGCCAGCCAGGCGGCGAGTCGGGCCTTTCGGGCTGGACCATCTACGTCGACGAAAACCAGAACGGCCAGTGGGACGAAGGGCTCGAGAACCTCTTTGGCGTCACCGGCTCCGACGGCAGCTACAGCATCGGCCCGCTCGCGCCCGGCACCTATTTCGTCGGCGAGGTGGCCCTGACGGGCTGGAGCCAGACGTATCCGGCCCCACCCTCCGAACAAATCGAACGGGTGAGCGTGGCTATCGACGGCACGCAGGGGGACGGTATGGCCGAGTACTCAGCCCTCAGCGGCAACGCCCGATACGTCGTGTTCTCCTCCCACGCGACGACCCTGGTGCCAGGTGATACCAACGTCGTCGGCGATATCTTCCTTTTCGACCGGGAAATGGACACGATCGAGCGGGTCAGCCTCGCCGCCGACGGCACCCAGGCCAATGGCCAATCTGTGCGCCCCACGATCACTCCGGATGGCCGGTACGTCCTGTTCGAGTCCACCGCGACTAACCTCGTTGCAGGCGACACCAACGGGGAGGCGGATGTCTTCCTTTACGACCGGGAGCTGGGCACGATCGAGCGGGTCAACGTTACACCGGATGGAACTGAAGCCAACGAGATCTCCGGGGTGGCGTCCATGAGCGCCGATGGTCGGTATGTCGCATACCTCTCCTGGGCAAGCAACCTGGTTCCGGGCGATACCAACAACCGATCGGACGTCTTCGTTCGCGACCGCCAAACGGGGACGGTCGAGCGGGTCAGCGTCAGTTCCACCGGCGCTCAGGGGGATCTTAACGCGAGTTCTCCTTCGATTAGCGGCGACGGGCGCTACGTCGCCTTCAGCTCCGCCGCCGGCACCCTCGTACCCGGCGATACCAACGCGACGTGGGACGTGTTTGTCTACGACCGCCAGATGGACACGATCGTGCGGCCTAGTTCGAACGCCGCCGGCGAGGCAGGAGACAGCTACTCCAACGGCGCGGCGATCAGCGGCAACGGCCGGTATGTCGCTTTCGGCTCCAACGCGAGCAACCTCGTTCCCGACGACACGAACGGCACCTGGGACGTTTTCGTGTACGACATGCAGACTGCCGCACTCGAACGCGTGAGCGTGAGTTCGAGCGGCGCGCAGGGCAATGGCGATTCGTATTTTCCGTCGATCAGCGGGGACGGCCGGTATGTCTTTTTCGAATCCTCCGCGAACAACCTGGTCTCCGGAGACACCAACAACCGAATGGACGTCTTCGTGTTCGACCGCGAAACCGGGACGACCGAGCGCGTGAACGTTGCCGCGGGCGGGACACAAGGCGACCAGATTTCTTTCTATCCCCGGATCAGTGCCGACGGTCAATACGTCGCATTTACCTCGGCAGCGACCAATCTCGTTGCGGGCGACACGAACAACGCCGACGATGTTTTCGTCACCCTCAATCCTCTGGCGCCGCAGGTGGGCATGCACAGCGTAACGGTCGGTGCCGGAGAGATCATCTCGAACGTCGATTTCGGCAATCATGACGTCGCCGTTCCCACCGCCGACATCGCCGACGTGACTCCGGACCCGCGGACCGCTGCCGTGGCGGACGTCACGATCGTGTTCAGCGAACCGGTGTCGAACGTGGATCACGCCGACTTCACGCTCACGCGAGACGGCAATCCGATCGGCTTGACCGCGACCAACGACCCCGCGACCAGCGACGGGGGCATGACCTGGGTTATGCCCAATTTAGCCGGGCTGACCGGCACGGCCGGCACGTACGTGCTGACCCTGCATGCCGCTGCTTCCGGCATCGTGGATCTCTCGGGAAACTCGCTGGCGGACGACGCGACGGACACGTGGCAGTTCGTATCCGGTGAGATCCTTGGCAACATCTGGAACGATCTCAATGGCGACGGCGCCTGGGACCAGCCGGTCGAGCAGGGCCTGGAGGGCTGGACCGTCTATATCGACGAGAACCTGAACGGCCAGTGGGACGAAGAGATCGAGAACCTCTTTGATATCACCGGTCCCGATGGCGGCTACTCGATTCCCGGATTGCCGCCGGGCACCTACACCGTGGCCCAGGTGCCTCAAACCGGCTGGGTGCAGACCTTTCCCAATCCCGATCCGGAGGGTTCGCCCGCGACGGTGCAGAATTTCGCCGGCACGGCTTCCCTGTCCGCCGAGCATCCCGTCACAGGGGCAGGCTACCGCACGATTCCTGTCGCCGAAATCTCCGCGCCAGACGGTCCCGTCGGGTCGCTATACGCCGATGCCTTCCAGGTCCCGGAGGAATACCGCGCTGAACTGGCGGCTTTTGCCTCCAGCAGCCCTCCGCCGAGCGGCCAGGCGCCGTACGGGGCGATGGTTGACGACGGCACGGAGTACATGATGGGCGACGTTTGGGTCACCGTCGTTCTCCTGGAATCCAACGGAGCGATCGACGCCCAGACCGAGAACTGGACCTCTACCGAGATCAGCCAGGTGAAGTCCGAAATCCAGGAAGGGCTCACGTGGTGGGAAGCCACGCTTGGGCAGGCTCTCACCATTGCGCCCCTGCACGATCTGGACTTCCACGTCGACTTCACCTATGCCGACAGCCCGGTGCCCACCCCGTACGAGCCGATCACCAGGCTGCAGTCGGACCAGGGGCTTTGGATCGACAGTTTCCTCAATCATGTGGGCTACAAATCGGCGAGCAGCTACTTTACCGATCTTGGGCAGTGGAATCACGACCGGCGTATCGCGAACAACGCCCACTGGGCCTACACCATCTTCGTTGTCGATTCGTCGGTCGACACGGACGGCCAGTTCGCCGGCGGCTCCTTCGCCTATGCCTATCTGGGCGGCCCCTTCACCGTCATGACCTACGACAACGACGGCTGGGGAATCAGCCGGATGGGCCAGGTCCTCGCCCACGAGACCGGCCACATCTTCTATGCGTTGGACGAATATCCCGGGGCCGGATCCTACACGGCTCATTCGGGCTATTACAACACGCAGAATCTCAACGCCTATGACGGCCACCCTGAACCAGCAACGCGCGTGGCCAGCATTATGGGCGAGCAGGCCCTTCAAGACGCGGCCTATGCCAGCCACACTTCGTCTCCCAGCTCCCTGCAAATGATCGGCTGGAAGGATTCCGATGGCGACGGGATTTTCGACGCCCTCGACGTGCCGCTTTCGCTCACCGGCACCGGTAGCTACAACCCCGCTGCTCAGCAGTACGAGTTTACCGGCACGAGTTCCGTGCAGACGCTGACCAATCTGAATCCCTATGGCTTGAGCAACGACATCACCACGAACACGGTCGATCGGATTCAATACCGCTTCGACGGCGGCGCGTGGCTGGATGGAGACAGCTACGGCGGGTACACGGCTGCGGTGACCCTCAACGCCCCCATCGCAACGCCCGGAACTCACCAGATCGAGATCCGCACCATTTTTGCCGAGACCGGACTCACCTCGACGGTTTTCTCCGACACTTTCACGGTGGCCAACCTCCCCGGAACGCACACCGTAACCCTCGCTGCCGGTGAGGTGAAGAGCGGCATCGATTTCGGAAACCAGGTCAACCATCCGCCCACGCTGAGCACGATCGGCACGCTTGCTGCGGCGTTGGAAGACGTGGCTTTCGAGATCTCGTACGAGACACTGGCTGCGGCAGCCGATGAGGCCGATTCGAACGGCGACGTCGTGCGATTCCGGCTTGAGACGATCAGCAGCGGAACATTGACCAAGGACGAATCGGCGGTGACTCCGGGCACGACGCTGCTGGGACCCGGTGAGAGTTTCGCTTGGACCGGTCCCGCGGATGCCAACGGAGTGCTCGAAGCGTTTCAGGTCAAAGCATGGGATGGGATGGCCGCTTCCGCCGCGGCCGTAGCGGCGAACGTCGACGTGACGGCCGTCAACGACGTACCCTCGTTCACGCTGGGGGCCGATCCGGGCGTCAGCGAGGATGCCGGGGCACAGTCGCTCACCGGCTGGGCCACCGAAATCTCTGCCGGTCCGAGCGACGAATCGGGGCAGAACCTCGACTTCGTGCTGACGACCGACAACGACTCGCTGTTTGCCATCCTGCCGGCGATCGACCCGGCGACGGGAACGCTCACCTACACGCCCGCGGCCGACCAATTCGGCACGGTCACGGTCACGGTCCAACTGGGCGACAACGGCGGCACGGCCAACGGGGGCATCGACACCTCCGCGCCGCAGACGTTCACGATCAGCATTGCCGCGGTGAACGACGCTCCGGTGCTGGACGCCGCGGGCGACATGACGTTGGCGCCGACCGCCGCCGGCGGCAACGGCGGGACCGGCACACTGGTCTCCCAGATCCTCGGCAGCGCCGGCGACAGGATCAGCGACGTCGACCCCGGCGATCCGGAGGGCATGGCCGTCGTTGCCGCCGACAGCAGCAACGGCACCTGGCAATACTCGACCGACGGAGGCGTGAACTGGACGATGTTCGGCACCGTCTCACAGTCTTCCGCACTCCTCTTGGCCTCCGACGCCGCCACGCGCATCCGCTTTTCGCCCACCGCCGGCTTCCTCGGCCTGATCGATCCGGGAATCACTTTCCGGGCGTGGGACCAGACCTCCGGCACCAACGGCGGCACGGCCGATGCTTCCACCGGTGGCGGAACCTCCGCATTCAGTACGGCGATCGAGACGGCCTCGATTGCGGTCGTGGAAGCTGCCGAAATTCACGGGAGCAAGTGGCACGACATCGACGGCGATGGAGTCTGGGACATGGGGGAATTGGGACTGGCGAACTGGACGATTTACCTGGATCAGAACCAGAACGGCCAGCTTGACGACGGCGAAACGTCGACCTTGACCGATGCCGACGGCAACTACGCCTTTACGGACCTGCCGCCGGGAACGTACACCGTTGCCGAACAGCAGAAGACCGGCTGGGAGCAAACCTGGCCCGAGAACACCGCGGGCACCGGGCAGCTCGCGTTCGTCGGTTACGTGGAAGACAGCCAGGGCGGCCTCTTGGGGTTGGATGGCGCCAAGTCGATGGTTGTCAGTCCTGACGGCAACCACCTTTACGTTGCCGGGCCGGAAGACGATGCCTTGGTCGTTTTCAGCCGAGACTCCCAGACAGGTCTCATATCCTTCGTTGAACTCCATCGCCATGTGCCTCCCAATTCGGACGGGCTGTCCAGCCCGTCGTCGATCACCATCAGTCCCGACGGCAAACACGTTTACCTGGGCACCGACTTCACGGTGGCGGTTTTCCAACGCGATTCGGTCAGCGGAAGTCTCACTTTCGTTGAGCTGATTCGCGACGGCGCCAATGGGGTAGACGGGCTGTATGGCACCCGCTCGCTTTTGGTCAGTCCCGACGGCAGTTATGTCTATGTTGCAGGGTATTACGACGACGCAGTGGCGGTATTCGCACGCGATGCGGGGACCGGCGCGCTCGCGTTCGTCGAAGTCCAGAAGGACGGCATAAGCGGGGTAGACGGGTTGGATGGGGCCATGACGATGGCCTTCAGTCCTGATGCAAGCCATATCTACGTCGGAGGATATCAGGACAATGCAGTGGCCGTATTCGGCCGGGATGCGACCACCGGCCGGCTCACGTTTGTCGAGGTTCTCAAGGACGGCGTCGGAGGCGTTACCGGCATCCGCTATCCAAGATCGGTTGCCGTAAGCCCCGACGGGAATCATCTCTATGCCGCGAGCAGCTATTACCACGCTCTAACCGTTTTCAGCCGAAATCAGTCGACCGGCCAACTTGCTTTCGTAGAAGTGCTGCAAGACGGAGTCGGCGGAGTGGACGGTCTTGGCGGCGTTCAGGCCGTCCTGGTCAGCCCGGACGGCAGCTACATCTACGCAACCGGCACCTCGGAGAGCGCCTTGTCGCGGTTTGCCCGTGATGACGTGACCGGCCACCTGACGTATGCGGGGCTCTTGAGAGACGGCGTGGACGGCGTGGATGGGCTGAAGGGAGCATGGGCGATGGCTGATACCGAGGGAGCGTTTCTTTACGCGACGAGCCAGTACGACGACGCGGTGGCAGTCTTCGCCAGGGATTCTGCCACAGGCGGCCTCAGCTACGTCGATCTGTTGCGCGACAGCACGGGAGGAGTCGACGGCCTGGATGAAGCGGAGCACGTCGAGGTGAGCTCCGACGGCGCGCACGTTTTCGTCGCCGGGAAGGGCGACAACGCCTTGGCCGTTCTCCGGCGCGATCCCGGTACGGGCGAACTCACGTTCGTCGAATCCCATCGCGATGGACAGGCGGGCGTCGATGGATTGGCAGGAATCGATTCGGTGGCGGTCGCTCCCGACGGGGCGCACGTTTACGTCGCGGCCGAGCAGGACCACGCGGTGTCTGTCTTTCAGCGCGATGCGACCACCGGCGCCTTGACGCTGGTCCAAACGCTTCGCGACGGGGCGGACGGGGTGGACGGCCTCAGTGGAGCGACCACGGTGGTCGTCAGTCCGGAGGGGACCCACGTCTACGCGGGCAGCACGTACGACGGCGTGGCCGTTTTCGCCCGCGATGCAGGCAGCGGCATGTTGACGTTCGTCGAGGTCCTCAAGGATGGCGTTGGGGGCATCGACGGTCTGGCGGGAGTTTCCGATGTGGCGGTCGCTCCCGAAGGGAGCCACGTCTATCTTACGGCAACGGGCGACAATTCAGTCGCCGTCTTTGTTCGCGACGCGACGACCGGCAGGCTTGCCTTTTCGCAGGTGTTGAAGGACGGGCAAGGCGGCGTTGACGGCCTCTGGGGAGCGTATTCTGCGATTGTGGCACCGGACGGATCTCATGTCTACGTGACGGGCTATCATGACCACGCGTTGGCCACCTTTGCGCGGGATCCAGCCAACGGGCAGCTTGCTTTCGTCCAGGTGCTCAAAGACGGTATAGACGGAGTGAACGGCCTCCGCTATGCGAGCGGCGTGCGAATCAGCCCCGACGGCCTGCATGTCTATACCAGTTCAAATGGCGACAACGGTGCGGCACTGTTCGAACGGGATATGATCAGCGGGATGCTCACGTTCAGACAGTTTCTTAATAATAACTCGATGTATTACGCCCAGGGCTTGGCTGTCGCTCCCGACGGCAGTCACGTCTACGTTGCCGGAAAATACAACGATACCGTGACGATCCTCTCTCGCGACAAGCCGGTGCCCGACCCGATCCCGCACGTGGTTGTCGTGGATGAAGGCCAAGTGATCACGGAGAAAAACTTCGGCAACCGGCCCGAGGCGCCGGTGGTGGTCTCGGTGACGCGTGCCGGCGTCGATCCGAGCAATGCCGCCTCGGTCGACTTCGTCGTCACCTTCAGTGAAGAGGTGAGCGGGGTGGACGGGACCGATTTCGCCGCCTTTGCCGACGGCCCTGCAGGCGCCGGCGTGACGGCGGTCGTCGGAAGTGGTGCGATTTACACGGTGACCGTCGACACGGGCACGGGCGACGGCACGCTGCGGCTCGATCTGGTCGATGACGATTCGATTCAGGACGCGCTCCTGAATCCCTTGGGCGGAGCGGGAGCGGGCAACGGCAATTACAGTGCCGGAGAGTCGTATACGATCGACAAAACGCCGCCGCAGGTGAGCTCCATCCTCCGCCTCGATCCCAGCCCGACCGGCGCGGCAAGCATGCGTTTCGAGGTCTCGTTCAGCGAATCGGTAAGCGGTGTGGACGCGGCGGATTTTTCGGTCTTTACGGATGGTTTGACCGGGAGTTCGGTGACCGCCGTGTCCGGCAGCGGTACAACCTATACCGTCACGGTCGATGCGGGCGTAGGGGAAGGCACGCTCCGGCTCGATCTTGCCGACGACGATTCGATCCGAGACGCCGCGACGAATCCGCTCGGCGGAGCGGGCGCCGGCAACGGCGATTTCGCCGGGGGGGAGACGTATACGATCGATCGCATACCCGAGGTCAACTCAATCCTCCGCGCCGATCCCAATCCGATCGCTGCGGGCAGCGCGCGGTTCACTGTCACCTTCAATGAATCGGTCAGCGGGGTCGACCAGACGGACTTCGCGATTGTTGCCACCGGCCTTACGGGAAGCTCGATCACCTCCGTGTCAGGAGACGCGGCGGTCTACACCGTGACCGTGAACACGGGCACGGGCGAGGGAACGCTGCGATTGGACCTGGTCGACGACGACTCGATCCGCGACAGCGTCTCCAATCCCTTGGGCGGAGCGGGAACCGGCAACGGCGATTTTTCCAGCGGAGAATCCTACACGATCGTGCTGCCGGGCGAGATCCACGGCACCCAATGGAATGACCTCGACGGCGACGGGCTGCGCGATGCCGGCGAACCGGTCTTTCCGGGCGTTACCATCTATCTCGACTCCAATGAAAACGGCCTGCTCGACGCGGGCGAACCGCAGACCACCACCGACCAGAACGGCGCCTACGCGTTCATCGGCGTCCTTCCCGGACGGCACGTCGTGCGGGAAGTGGTCCCCGACGGCTGGCGGCAGACGTCGCCGGCGGTTTGGGGCTCTCCGCAGGGCGCTGCAGCCCCGTCCGGCCTCATGGCCGCTTTGCAGACGATCTCGACCGATGCCTCGGCCGCGCCCGCTTATCTTTTGGGCGAAACGGTGGTAGACGGCGACGTCGGCATCACGACCGACGTCTCCGAGGGGCTGATCCGGCTGGATACGTTCCGGGCCGACTTGCGCTTTGATGGAATCGACGGCAGCGGTATGGCGGCCGTGGTCCTCGACACCGGCATCGATCTCAACCATCCCTTCTTCGGCCCTGACGCGAATGGCGACGGCATCGCCGACCGCATCGTTTATAACTACGACTTTCATAATGGCGATGCGGATGCCAGCGACGGGCACAACCACGGTTCCAACGTCGCCAGTATTATCGGCTCGCAGGACGCCACGTATACCGGCATGGCGCCGGGCACAGACATTATCGCTTTGCAGGTGCTGGGCAGCGATGGAAGCGGCACGTTCGCGGCGGTTGAACAGGCTTTACAATGGGTCGTCGCCAACGCCGCCGCTTACAACATCGTCAGCGTGAACATGTCGCTGGGCGACGGAGGCAACTATACGGCGCCCCTGACCCTGTACGGCCTGGGCGACGAACTGGCGGCTTTGGCCAACCTGGGCGTGATCGTCGTCTCTTCCGCCGGCAACGATTTCTATTCGGAGGGAAGCGTTCCGGGCGTCGGCTATCCGTCGGCCGATCCGAATTCGCTCTCGATCGGCGCAGTGTACGACTCCAGCGCCGGCGGCTTCACCTATTCCAGTGGCGCGCAGGCGTACACGAGCGGCGCAGACCGCCTGGCGCCTTTCTCGCAGCGCCACCAGACGATGACCACCGTTTTCGCCCCGGGGGCGCCGATCACCGGCGCGAACAAGAGCGGCGGCACGGTGACCTACCACGGAACCAGCCAGGCGGCTCCCCACATTGCGGGCGTCGCCGTCTTGGCGCAGGACCTGGCGCAGCAATACCTGGGGCGGCAGCTCACTCCCGCGGAGTTCACGGTCCTCTTGCAGGAAACAGTGGTCACGATCCACGACGGGGACGACGAGGACGACAATGTCGTCAATACGGGCCTCGATTTCGGTCGCGTCGACGTCTTTGCGCTGGCCGAAGCGATCTGGCTCATGCAGGTCCCGCCGGGGTCACACTTGGTGGAGCTCGATCCCGGCGAAGTCGTCACCGGGATCGATTTTGGGAACCAGATTCTCCCCGGGCAAATCGCCGGCACGGTGTGGGACGACGCCAATGCCGACGGCGTTCAAGATGCCGGCGAGGCCCCACTGGAAGGCCTGACCATCTACGCCGATCTGGACGGCAACAGTTCGCTGGACCAGGGCGAGCCTTCGGCGCTTACCGCCTCCGACGGCAGCTACTTGCTCGCCGAATTCGCGCCGGGCGACTATACCATCCGCGCGGTGCTTCCTTATGGTTTCGAGTACACGGTGCCCGCGTCGGGCAGCCGCACGGTGACGGTCGTTACTCAGCAGACGACCGATGCCGTCGATTTCGGCATCCGCGACATTACGGGCGAGGTCCACGGCACAGCCTGGAGCGACTCGGACGGCAATGGCGAACAGGATACGGGCGAGCCCCCGCTGGTGAACCTGGTGGTCTTCTCCGACCTCGACGGCGACGGGCAACTCGACGACGGGGAGCCCCGTACGCTCACGACGACTGATGGAAGCTACGCCCTCAAGCGGCTGCTCCCGGGACCGCAGAACATCACCACGGTGGTCGGCGACGGCTGGCGCGCGACGGTTCCCGCCGACGGCATCCACCCGGTGACGGTCCTCTCCCGGCAGACGCTTGGGGGAATCGATTTTGCCAATCAGCCTCTGCCCGGCGAAATCCATGGTCTGGTGTGGGACGACCTGGACGGTGATGGCGTCCGCGATGCCGGGGAGCCGGGACTGGTCGGCGTGACCGTCTACCTGGAGCTCGACTACGACGGAGTGTTGGACGCGGGCGAACCCACCACGCAGACTTTGGCCGATGATCCGGCGACGTCCGGAGTGGATGAGGCCGGCACCTACGTCTTCACCAACGTTGAACCGGGCACGTACGCCGTCGCGGAGCAGGCGCCCGGCGGGTACGTGCAAATGCTTCCGCAGCGAGTCCAGAACGAAGTTCAGCGGTCGAGCCTCGCCTACAACGGCGCCCAGGCGGACCTGGCCTCGTTCACGGGCAAGGTTTCAGACGACGGCCGATATGTGCTGATCCACTCCGGGGCCAACAACCTCGTGCCGGGCGGCGCGCTCGGTATGCACTACTATGTTCGCGACCTGTTGGCCGAAACGACCGACATCGTCAGCGTCAACAACAACGGCGAGCCGGGACATCCCAGCGGGTACAACACCTACCAGGTTGATATCACACCCGGCGGACGGTATGCGGTCTTTGCCACCGACGCGGGCGATCTGGTAACCGGCGACGTAAACAATCGTGCCGACGTCTACCTCCGCGACCGCCAACTCGGCATCACCGAGCGGATCAGCCTGGCGTGGGACGGTTTGCAGCCCAACGACAGCAGCCTTGGCCCCGCGATTAGCGACGACGGCCGCTACGTGGTTTTCGAATCGCTCGCGAGCAATCTTGTCCCCAATGACAACAATGGCCAGACGGACGTCTTCCTGTACGACCGGCAATCGCGACAGGTCCGGCTCCTCAGCGTGGATCTCAACGGCAACTCGGCCGCCGGTCGGAACGACGCGGTGGATATCTCAGGCGACGGCCGTTACGTCGTCTTCGACTCCAACGCACCAGACCTCGTGGCCGAAGACGCCAGCACGGACTTCAACGTCTTCCTTTATGACGTTCAAACCGGTTCGCTCGAGATCGTCAGCCGCACCGCCGGCGGCGCCAAGGCCAATGGCTCTGCGCCCACCATCAGCAGCGACGGCCGCTACGTCGCCTTTTCCTCCATTGACCGTCTCGACGCCGGCGACACCAACGCCTTTAGCGACATCTACGTCCGCGACCGCCAGACCGGCCAACTCTGGTGGGCCAGCGAGGGCTACCAGGGAGCCGCTGGAAACGACTGGACGCTGCGGGCGGAAATCAGCTCGGACGGCCGCTCTGTCACGTTCGTCTCCGACGCGACGAACCTGATCGGCGACGACACCAATGCCGCGAGAGACGTATTCCTTTACAGCCTGGATACGCAAACGCTCTCCCGCGTCAGCCTGACCTCCGCAGGCGGGCAAGTGAACGATCGCTCCGACGATCCCTCGATCGCCGCCGGCGGCCGCATGGTCGCCTTCACCTCCTATGCGGCCAACGTCGTCGCGGGCGACACCAACGACTACGCCGACGTTTTCACGTTCACCCGCGATACGTATGCCCAGCACCTCGTCGCCGTCGCCCGCGGCCAGGTGGTGCCCGGAATCGACTTCGCCAACCAGAATCCGCCGCCGACCCTGACCACGGTCGATACATTGACCGGGGCCACGGAAGACACGCCGCTGACGATCACGTACGACACACTTGCCACCGCGGCCGACGAGAGCGACCCCTACGGCGAGGCGATCTCCTTCCGAGTCGAATCGGTCACCGGCGGCACGCTCACGAAAGACGACGTGGCCGTTACGCCGGGAGTCACCATGCTGGGCACGGGCGAAGCCCTCGTGTGGACACCGGCGGCCGACGCCAACGGCCTGCTGGAAGCGTTTCGCGTGCGGGCTTGGGACGGCCATTCGGCGTCGGCCAGTGCAGTCCCCGTTGCAGTTGACGTGGCGGCAGTCAACGACGCCCCTGTGTTGGATAATACAGGGGTCATGGCGCTTACCGCGATTCAAGAGAACGATACGGACAACACCGGTACGCTCGTCTGGGCCATCCTTGCCAGCGCCGGCGGCGATCGGATCACGGACGCCGACGCCGGTGCCATGGAAGGAATCGCGGTGATCGCCGTGGCGAACACGAACGGCGCCTGGGAGTATTCGACCGACGGCACGACATGGTATGCGTTCGGCGATCCGTCGACTTCCGCGGCGCGTCTTCTGGCCGCCGATGCAACTGCTCGAATCCGCTTTGTGCCGGCCACCGACTATTATGGTTCCGTCGATCCAGGCATTACGTTCCATGCGTGGGACGGCACCAGCGGCGTCAACGGCAGCACTGCGGAAATCCTTGCGACGGGAGGCGCAAGCGCCTTTAGTTCGGCCACGGAAACCGCCGCCATCGATGTCCTTGCTTCCGGCGAAATTCACGGCACGAAATGGAACGATCTTGATAACGACGGTGTCCGCGACGCAGGAGAGGCCGGCCTCGGCGGCTGGACGATCTACCTCGATGCCAACAACAACGGCACGCTCGACGCGGGCGAGACCGCCACGACAACCGCCGCAGACGGCACCTATGCATTTCTTAGCGTCCCCCTCGGCACGTATACCGTCACTGAGGAGGTGCAGTGGGGATGGGAGCAAACCTGTCCCCAGCCGCAAGTCTTCGACCAGGTATCGGTGCCGGCGCCGCTGCAGGCCAGCATTTCGGACAGCAATCTCGATGGCACGCCCGATGGCTTCAATTCTTCGGAGTGGCTCTTGCGGCGTTTCGACTATTCCACGTATCACATGGAAGACCGCGTTATCGCCGAGATCCCGCTCGGGTTGCTCGCGGGCCGCGTCCCGACCATGGCCTCCATCAGTTTCGAACTGGGCATCAATAGCGGAGGTGGCGACCCCTATCGTGAATTCGAGGTTTACATCTATTCGGCAGACGGCACCGCCAGCCTATCCGACTACTCTGCGCCGGGTACGTACGTCGGCACGGTGGGAATTCCCGTGCCATCCTCGAGCCTGCGGTACAGTCTGCCGATCACCAGCCCATTGGCAACCCTGATAGCCGGTGGCACCAGCCATCTTGGCGTGCGTCTGAATCCTTTGGGCACGGCGAACGGTCCGACGGTGGCCAGCGATTTCCTACTGAACGTCGTCGGTGCAGCAGGCACCCACTCGGTCACCGTGGTCGCAGGCAGCCCGGCGGAAGGTATCGACTTCGGCAACCGCACCGTGCCCGGCGAGATCCACGGCAGCGTATGGAACGACCTGAATCAAAATGGCCGGCGCGATGCGGGCGACGTCGGCATCCCGGGCCAGACCGTCTTTCTTGATGCGAATTTCAACGGCGAATTGGATCAAGATGAGGAGACAACCACCACCGCGGCGGATGGGAGCTACCAGTTCACCAATCTGGAAACGAGGCTGTATTCGGTCGTCCAGGCGCCGCAGAGTGGATGGGAGCAGACCTCGCCGAAACTCCTCACGGGCGGCACCGGTGCGCTCGGCTTCACCTCGTCATCCACCCGGGGAACACTTGTGCGGCCTTTCGATGCCGTTTACAGCCCGGACGGCCGGCAGGTTTATGTTGTGGGCGCTACGAGTGCTACGCTGGAAGTCTACGCGCACGATCCCGAAACCGGCACCCTCAGTTGGCTGCAGACATTCACCGACGGGCAAGGGGGAGTCGACGGGCTGAGCTACCCGCTTTCTCTGACAATCAGTCCCGACGGTCGGCATGTCTACGTCTGCGGCAACACCGATGACGCCGTGGCCGTTTTCGCGCGCAACACCGTCACTGGGCTGCTCACGTTCCTCAACGCCGTCCGAGATCTCGATCCGGACATTGCCGGCCTGGAGCACGTTCGGTCCGTGACGATCAGCCCCGACGGAAAACATGTCTACGTTTCGGGTGGAAGCAATGATTCGCTAGCCGTCTTCTCTCGCGACGGTGGCACGGGGGACCTCGCACTCGTTCAGGTACTTCAGCAGGAGGTCGACGGTATCGACGGCCTTCTCCACCCGGAGTTCGCCCTGGTCAGCCCCGATGGCAAGCACGTCTACGTGGCGGCCACCGAGGAAGATGCGCTCGCGGTCTTCCGCCGCGACGCGCTCACCGGGCAACTCGCGCTGGTGGAGGTCCTTCGCCAGGGCGTCGACGGCGTTGCCGGCCTCGACTATGTCAAAGAGCTGGCCATTAGTCCCGACGGCAAACATCTTTACTCTGCCGCGTATTTAGAAAGCGCCCTGGGGATCTTCCAGCGCGACTCGGCAACCGGCCGGCTTTCGTTCGCCGGTGTTGTTCGCGACGGGCAGTCCGCCGACGGTTTGCTCTCGGCCAGTTCGGTCGCCGTCAGCCCGGACGGCGCGTATGTCTATGCCACCGGCTTCAGCGACGACGCGGTCGCGTCTTTCCAGCGCGATCCGGTCACCGGAGGACTGACCTTTGCCCAGGTCTTCCGCGACAACAGGCTTCTGGACGGTGCGGGAACCGTCCGCGTCAGCCCCACCGGGCAGCATGTGCTCGCCTTGGGAGAGAGCCAGCACTACCAGGTCGTCCTGACGCGCAACGGTCAGCCGGCGCCCGCTCCGCAGGTGGTCTGGGTAAGTCCCGGCTCTGCAATGGTCGGCGTCGATTTCGGCAACGATACTGGGAATGATCCGCCCTCGCTAACGTCGATCAATACGCTTTCCGGCGCCGTGGAAGATACCGGCTTCAACATCACCTACGATTTACTGGCTGCCGCCGCGGACGAAAGTGATCCAAACGGCGACACCGTACAATTCCGCGTGGAATCGGTCACTAGCGGTACGTTGACGAAAGACGGCTCTCCGGTAATTCCCGGCACAACGCTTTTGGGCTCCGGAGAAACCCTCGTCTGGACGCCGGCCGCGGACGCGAACGGAGTGTCGGAGGCATTTCACGTCAGGGCGTGGGACGGCTTGGTGGCGTCCAGCACGGCGGTTGCGGTCCAAGTGGATGTCGCTGCGACGAACGACGCCCCGGTGCTGGCGCCCGCGGGCCCCATGGCGCTCGCGGCAATCGATCAGGACGACGTTGCGAACCCCGGCACCCTCGTTTCGCAGATCATCGCTAGCGCCGGCGGTGACCCGATTACCGACCCGGACGCAGGCGCCGTCGAGGGCATTGCGGTAATCGGCGTCGACAATACCAACGGCACCTGGCAGTTCTCCACGGACGGCTCGACATGGACCGCGTTTGGCGATCCTTCCCCAGCGGCGGCAAGGCTTCTCGCCTCGGACGCAACGACTCGCGTCTGCTTCGTGCCCGCGGGGGGCTTCTACGGCACCGTAGATCCGGGGATGACGTTCCGCGCGTGGGATCAGACCGCCGGCACCAACGGCGCCACGATCGATGTTTCCACGGTTGGCGGCACGAGCGCCTTCAGTGCGGCAACCGGAACGGCCCTGATCGTGGTCAACCAGGACGATACAACCCCACCCAGCGCGGTTTCCGTCCTTCGCGATGGCCCGTCTCCCACCAACGCAGCCGAGGTGGCCTGGGCCGTTTCGTTCAACGAGTCGGTCGTCGGAGTGGACCTGTCCGATTTCAGCCTCCTTGCATCCGGCATCACGGGTGCGAGAATCCTGAGAGTTCTTGGCAGCGGTTCCACTTATATCGTGACGGTTCGGAGCGGCATAGGCAATGGGACGTTGCGGTTGGATGTCGTCGATAACGACACCATCCAGGATGCGGCCGGCAACCCGCTGGGCGGCACCGGCGCCGGCAACGGTACCTTCACCGACGGCGAATCGTACACCTTCGCACGGGCCGGTGTCATCTCCGGGGCTGTCTGGAACGATATGGATGCGGACGGCCTCCTGGAGACTGGCGAGGCCGCCTTGGAAGGCTGGACCGTCTATCTCGATCTCGACGAAGACGGCACTCACGATGCCGATGAACCTTCCGTCATCACCGCCTTCGACGGCCTGTATTCGTTCGCGGAGCTGTCGCCTTGGACCTATCGTGTCGCGGAAGAAGTACCGGCAGGATGGTGGCAAACCTGGCCCAGCGATCCGCTTACGCCCACCGAACGGATCAGCGTCGCGGCCGACGGGAGCCAGGCAATCGGCAACCACTCGGTGTATCCTCGCCTCAGTGCGGACGGTCGATACGGGGCTTTCTACTCGGCAGCGACGAATCTATTTCCCGAAGATACCAACGGTCTCAGTGACGTGTTTCTTCGGGATCGGCAGTCAGGAGTCCTCGAATGGATCAGCCGGGATTCCGCGGGGGGGCCGGCCAATGGCTCCAGCAACGACTTCTCACTCTCAGCCGATGGCCGCTATGTCGTCTTCCAGTCCCTGGCTTCGGACCTGCTCTCCGCCGGCGATACCAACGGCGTACGCGACATCTATCTTCGCGATCGCCAGACCGGCACGATCGAGCGTGTCAACTTGCCTTGGGATCATGCCACCAACCCTCAGAACGAGCAGGCCACTCTTGAGAGCCAGAAGCCGGACATCAGCGCCGACGGCCGCTATGTCGTCTTCTACTCCGATGCTACGAACCTCGTTCCTGACGATACCAACGAACTAGGCGATATTTTCCTGGTCGACCGGCAAGAAGGAACGATCAGGCGAGTCAACGTGTCGGCGGATGGTGTGCAGGCCAACGCGGGGACCAGCCTGGCCTTCGACATCAGCGACGACGGGCGGGTGATCGCGTTTGCATCTTTGGCCACCAATCTTGTCCCCGACGACAACAACGGCAAACAGGACATTTTCCTCTACGAGGTCGCCACGGGGTCCGTCGAACGGGTCGATACGGTGGCTTCGGGCCTAGAGCCCAACAACGGCAGCGATACTGCCTGGCTGAGCCAAGACGGCCACTTCGTGGTCTTCCGCTCGAGTGCCAGCAACCTGGTTTCCGGCGATACCAACGGGGCTTCCGACATCTTTGTCTACGACCGCCAGACGGCGACGATCGAGCGTGTCAGCGTGGCGACTGGCGGTGGGCAGGTGTCCGTAGGCAGCGACGATCCTCACATCAGCAGCGACGGCCGCT
Source organism: Thermoguttaceae bacterium (assembly GCA_040768665.1). Taxonomy (GTDB): domain Bacteria; phylum Planctomycetota; class Planctomycetia; order Pirellulales; family Thermoguttaceae; genus JABWBD01. The sequence continues at coordinate 86,880 of JAXGMN010000029.1, read as the reverse complement.
TCGTGGTCTTTAAGTCGGGTGCTGCAGACCTGGTTCCCGGCGATACCAACGGCTATTTCGACATCTTCGTTCACAACCGGGCAACCGGCCGCACCGCGCGAGTCAACCTCGCCGCCGACGGATCGCAGGCGAACAACGGTTCCGCTTTTCCCAAACTCAGCGGCGACGGTCGCTACGTGACCTATCACTCCCTGGCATCCAACCTGGTCTCCGGCGATACGAACAGCCTCTACGATTCTTTCGTCTCACCAAACCCGCTGTTCGACGTGCCGGCTCCCCACGTCGTCGAATTGACCGCAGACGAAATCATTGTCGGCAAAGACTTCGGCAACCGGCATCCGGGTGTGAGCATCGCGCCCGCCTCCGGCCTCGTCACCACGGAATCCGGCGGCACGGCCAGCTTCGACGTCGTACTCGAGGCCGGCCCAACGGCCGACGTCGTCGTGCATCTCTCATCGAGCGATGCCACGGAAGGTTCGGCCTCGCCCGCCATGCTCGTCTTTACCACGTCGAATTGGAGCGTCCCGCAGACCGTCACTGTCACCGGAGCGAATGACTCGCTGGACGACGATGACCAGGCTTACACGATCTCGGCGAGCCTCGAGACGGCTGACCCCGGTTACAAGGGCATCAATCCGCCCGCAGTCGCCGTCACGAACCTCGACGACGATACCGCCTCCCTATCGATCGCCGACGCCACGGTCACCGAAGGCACCAGCGGCACCACCCTGGCGACCTTCGTGGTCACACTGAGCGCCGGGGTCGACGCCGGTTTCACCGTCGACTGGTCGACCGCCGACGGCACGGCGATGGCAAACGATAGCGACTACACAAGTGCCAATGGGCAGCTCAGCTTCGCCGGCACGGCGGGCGAGGTGAAGTCGATTGTCATTGAGGTCCGTGGGGACACGCGGGTCGAGTTCGACGAGTTCTTTCGTGTCGTCCTGAGCAATGTAGTCCCCTCCGGGCATGACGTTGCCATTGCCGATGGCGAGGCAACGGGGCTGATTCTCGACGACGATGCGCCGGCTCCTTACGCATTTGGGGATCGGCTTCTGGCCCACGGGCTCGATCCCTTCCGAATCCAATTCGGCTCTTCGGCTGCGATGGACGGGCAGTGGATGGTCATTGGCGCCCCGACCTGGAACGTCAGCGTCGAGGCGCCCATCGCCGGGGCAGTGCATGTTTTTCGCCGCGACGACGCCGGAACACCTGCCGACGCAATCGACGGCACATGGTCGCGCCACGCGATCCTCACGGCCGCGGATGCCAGCTACCAGGCTGGGTTCGGCGCGAGTGCGGCAATCAATGGCACACGGATCGTTGTCGGGGCCCCCTACGCGTCGAACTATGCCGGGGCGGCCTACGTTTTCGAATATGACGGCAGCGCCTGGATCCAGACCAACAGGCTTACGGCCAGCGCTCCCACCACCTCCGAAAGGTTCGGCACATCGGTAGCGATCGAAGGCGATACGGTCGCCATCGGCGCCTATCTCGACGATCAGGCCGCCTCGAATGCCGGTGCCGTGTACGTCTATGGATGGTCGGGCACGGCCTGGACGGAAGAGGCAAAGCTCACCGCGGCCGACGGCGAGTTGGAAGACTACCTCGGCAAAGCGGTGGCGCTGTCCGGCGGAACGCTTTTCGCCGGCGCTCACGGCGACGACGACCAGGGGACCGATGCCGGCGCCGTATACGTTTTCGAGAAGGACGTGGCCGGCTGGGGACAGAGCGGCAAGCTGACGGCCGCCGGCGCAGGGTCGTTCTTCGGCACCTCCGTTGCCGCCGATGGGACAAGGCTCGTGGTCGGCGCATCCGGAGAAGCGACCTCGGCGGGTGCGGCTTATGTGTTCACCTTCAACGGAATCGACTGGGGTCTGCCGGAGAAACTCACCGCGGCCGACGCCGCCGCCTACGACGCGTTCGGCTCTCGCGTCGCCGTCCGTGGCGACGCGTTGCTCGTGGGAGCCACCGGCGACGACGGTTATTCGGGGTCGGCTTACGGCTTCCAATGGGACGGCGCTTCCTGGAACCAGACCAAACTCGTTGCAGGCGACGCGGCCTACCAAGACTACTTCGGTAGTAGCCTCGCTATCGATGACGGCTTCGCAGTCGTCGGCGCACCGAAGCATGACGAAGCTGCTTTCGACTCCGGCGCGGCCTGGCTCTTTTCTTATGGCAGCAATTGGGCTCCCGCGGGCACGCTCGACGGCGGCACTCCGCAAATCATCGAGCAGCCGAAAGAGCTGGACTTCACCGGGGCTGCGGTAGCCACCGACGGCGAGTACCTCGTGGTCGGCGCTCGCGGTCGCGACTACCCCTATACCGGGGATTCTGGCGAGGTGTATGTCTTCCACCGAAATCGGCAAGCGACTCCCGGAGACCTGGCAGACGACACGTGGGACTTCAATGCCATCCTCCGCGCGTCGGATGCTGCCGCTGGCGACTACTTCGGCAGTGCCGTCGCAATCGATGGCGGCAGGATCGTCGTCGGGGCCCCCACGAGCACGCGCGCCGGGGCGGCCTATCTCTTTGAGCAAAGCGATGGCGCCTGGATGGAAACGGCGAAGCTGATGGCGGCCGACGGCGTGGGCGGCAACGGTTTTGGCTCCTCGGTGGCGATCAGCGGGCAGTGGGTCGCTGCCGGTGCCTTGGGCGACGATGAGTTCGGCACCGACGCCGGGTCCGCCTATCTCTTCCGTTCCGGGACCGGCGGCTGGAGCCAGTTCGCCAAGCTTGCCGCTTCCGACGCCGCTGCCGGCGATCTGTTCGGAAAGGCGCTGGCCATCGATGCTGACACGCTGGCCATCGGCGCCGTCCACGACGATGACGGTGGAACCGATTCCGGATCGGCGTACGTCTTCCGTTTCGACGGCATCCAGTGGGCGGAGTACGAAAAGCTCGTCGCCCCCGATCCGGCGGCTGACGACAACTTCGGCGCATCGATCGCCGTCGACGGCCAGACGGTGGTCGTCGGTCGGCGGGGGCCCGACATCCAATACTCGCCACCTGTCACAGAAACAGGCGGCGTTGCCATGTCTGAGCCTGCAGCCGCTTCGGCGGATACGGCAGGTGCCGCGTTCGTCTACGTCTTTGACGGGGCGGCCTGGCAACTCCAGCAGAAAGTGGTCGGCAGCGACACGGTCGCAGGCGACCGCTTCGCCGATGCGGTGGACATCTACGGCGACTCGCTTCTGGTCGGTGCTCCCACGGACGTCTGGGGCGGGCAGCAACACGGTTCGGCCTATCTCTTCCAGCGGACTGGCGACTTGTGGCTCCAAAAGCAATGGTTTCCGGCCGGTGCCACCGCCACGGCGAAAATGTTTGGCGACAGCGTCGCTTTGGCGTCCGATGCCATTCTCATCGGCTCGCCGGATGAGTATTCGCAGAACCCTACCGACAGCATTGGTTACTTCGCCGGCGCGGCTTATGTCTTCAACCCCGGCTGGCCGCCGGCGGTTGCCAACCCGATCACGGATCTTACGGTCGACGAGGACGCGGCGGACTGGTCGCTCGATGTGAGCGGGGTGTTCACCGATCCGGACCAGCCGGCGGATTCGCTCACGTACAGTGTCACCGTCGCCACGCCGGTTTCGGAGCTTGTCAGCCAGATCAGCGTCGCCAGCTACACGCATCTTCATCAGGACCTGCTCTATACGCATACCGGCGACAACCGCGGCTTCGGCCCCGAGCACGATTTCGCCCGCGACAATATCTATAGCTACTTCGCCGGGCTGGGACTTGAGACCTCGCTCGATCCGTTCACCTACCAAAGCCAGACTTACTACAACGTGGTCGGCACCAAGTTGGGTACGACCCGCCCGAACGACATCTACATCGTCGGCGCTCATTACGACTCGGTGAACAATCCCGGGGCCGACGACAATGCCAGCGGCACGGCGGCGGTGATGGAGATCGCCCGCGTGCTGTCGCAGCAGAACTTCGAGGCCACGCTGGTCTTCATCGCCTTCGACCGCGAGGAACAGGGGCTTTACGGCTCGACCGCCTATGCCGCCGAGGCCCAGGCCCTGGGAGACAACATCCTAGGGATGATCAGCCTCGACATGATCGCCTACAACCCCGTGGGCACGAATCAGGACAAGGTTCGTCTGTACGACGCCGTCAGCGGCGGCCAGATTAAGGACGATTTGGCCAGTGCCTTTGCGGCGTATGCTCCCGGTCTGGCTACTTTTGACTCCAACCAGATCAGCGCCAGCGACCATGCACCCTTTGATCAACGAGGTTTCGACGCGGCGCTGGTGATCGAATACAACTTCGGGAGCAACCCCCATTACCACAAGGCGACTGATGCCGTCGAAACCGTCGACTACATCGACTATACATTCGCCACGAACATCGCCCGGGCGGTCACCGGCTACCTGGCGGACGCCGCGGACGTTCTCGGCTCGACGATTCTCGACGCGACGCTCGCCGGCAGCCTGCTCACGCTCGACTTCCTGGACAACGCCAACGGCGCGGCCGACGTCACCATCCGCGCCACCGACCTCTTGGGGGCCTACGCCGAAGATACCTTCCGCGTCACAGTGACCCCGGTCAACGACGCTCCCGTTCTGGACCCGGCGGGCAAGATGGCGCTCGCACCGATTGACATGGACGATACCGCCAACTCCGGCACCCTCGTCGCGGACCTCATCGCCAGTGCCGGCGGCGATCGGATTGTCGACGTCGACACCGGCGCCCTGGAAGGGATCGCCGTGATCGCCGTTGACAATACCAACGGGACATGGCAGTACTCGACCGATGGCACCACCTGGACCGCTTTCGGGACTCCCTCGACGTCGTCGGCGAGGCTTCTGGCCTCCGACGCGGCCACTCGCATCCGCTTCGTGCCGGCCGCGGGCTACTACGGCATGATCGACCCCGGAATCACCTTCCGCGCTTGGGACCGGACCGACGGAACCGCCAATGGCGGCACGGCCGACGCCTCGAGCGGTGGCGGCGCAACGGCCTTCAGTACCGCCACCGAGACGGGCTCCATCACGGTGGTCGGAATTCCTCTTTGGGTCAGCGGAACCTCGCCGGAATTGACCGGGCACACGTCGCCACTGTCGGCCTTCGACGTGACGTTCAACAAGCCGATCGATCCGGCCAGCTTCGACGTCCGAGACGTGGGCGTATTGGATCTCGACAACCCGCACCTTTCCTGGTTGTCATCGTTTGGCGGCCCGATCACCGGATGCGTCCTCGACGGTTCCGTCTTGTACGCGGCCACCGGCTCCGGCCTGCAGATCCTGGACATCTCCAATCCGGCCTCGCCCACGCGCCTGGGAGAATACATCACGGAGACACCGGTCAACGTGCACCTGGCGGGCAGTCGAATTTACCTTTCCGACGATGCCGGGCTTCACATTCTCGATGTCTCCAATCCGGCCGCGATCACACGCCTTGGCGGGTACAGCGAGGGGGGGACCGTACAGGTCGTCGGCAGCCTGGCCTACGTGGCTAGTGGTTATTCCGGGCTGCACATTCTCGACGTCTCGAACCCGGCCAACGTCGTCCGACTGGGCGGCTATGATACGCCGGGCCGAGCCTTTGATCTGCGGATCGTGGGCGACGTGGCCTACATCGCCGACTACGATGAGGGCCTTCGGATCCTGAACGTCGCCAATCCGGCTCTGGTAACCTCACTGGGCGTATACAACTCCGTCGGGCCCATGTGGAGCCTGGATGTGGCGGGCAATTACGCTTACGTGGGCACGTTCTCGCGCGGGCTTCAGATCCTTGATGTTACCGACCCGGCTAACATCATCCGCGCCGGGGCCTACGAAGTCGGGCATATCGCCTTGGACGTGCAACTCGTCGGCAATGTCGCCTATGTGGCTTTCTATGATGAGACGCTTTTCATCCTCGACGTCTCCAATCCCAACTGGGTGCAACGCCTCGGAACGTACACGAAGCCGGGCGGTGCCCGCGGGCTCCACGTGGCGGGCAGTCTTGTCTGCCTGGCCGAAGAATCCGCCGGCCTGGAATTTCTGGATGCCACCAACCCGGCGGACATCATCCGCCTGGGCGGATATCGCTCGGCCGGCGATCCTCAGGATGTGCAGGTGGTTGGCGACCTGGCCTACATCGCCGACGGCGACGGCGGTCTGCAGATCTTCGACGTCGCCGATTCCTCGGCCGTCATTCCCTTGGGCGGGTACGATACCCCGGGATACGCGCGCGACGTCCTGGTGGTCGGCAGCCTGGCCTATGTGACCGATGGTTCTGCCGGCCTTATGATCCTGGATATCTCCGACCCGGCGGCGGTCTCCGTCGTGGGCGGCTACGACACGACCGGTGCTGCTTACGAGGTCCAGGTGGTCGGCCATCTCGCTTATGTGGCCGACGGCACGGCCGGGCTTCAAATCCTCGACGTTTCCAATCCGGCCGACGTGACGCGCTTGGGTGGCTACAACACGTCCGGCACCGCCTATGGCGTGCAGGTCGTGGGCGATGTGGCCTATGTGGCCGACGGCATGGCCGGGCTTCAAATCCTCGACGTTTCGAATCCGGTCTTGGTCAGTCGTCTCGGCGGATACGTCAACGTCTATCCGGATACCGAGGGCACGGCGTACGACGTGCACGTCGTCGGCACTACGGCCTATCTCGCCGACTGGATCGCCGGTCTTGAGATCCTCGACGTCTCCGATCCGGCCGCAGTGGTCCGCGTCGGCCGCTATCAGACCTACGACTATGTCTACTCGGTCCAGGTGCTGGGCAGTTTGGCTTTCGCGGGCAGCCGGTGGGCGGGAGTCGAGATCCTCGACATCTCCGACCCGGCGGCGGTCACTCAAATCGCCAACTACGCTACGTCCGGTTCGTATACGTCCCCTCACATATACCTCGCGGGCAATCTGGCCTATGTGACGGACGTCCTGGCCGGAATGCGCATCGTGGAGGTCGGCCAGCCCGCCGCAAGTATCACGCAGGTGGCCGACAGCACTTACCGGGTCGACCTTGGCCAGGCGCTCGCCGCGGGTGAGTATGTCGTCATGTTGGGGCCGGAAGTCCTGGACCTCGCCGGCGTGGCCATGGATCAGGACCAGGACGGCATGGCTTCCGAATCCTCCGACGACGTTTACTTCGCCCGTTTCTCGGTCGGCACCCTCCGTGCCACGCTCGTTGGCGGCACGCTAACGGTCTCCGATACCGATCCAGTCGGTGCGCAGAATCAAATGACCGTCCGGCGCAGCGGTGACGATCTCGTCCTCAGCGATCCCGCCGAGCAGTTCGGCTCCGTGCCCGCGGGCGGCACACTAAGCGACAATAACCACACGCTCACCATCCCGCTGTCCTCAGTTGCCACGCTCGGCGTCGACCTGGCCGGCGGCAACGACCTACTTTCGGTCGACTTCTCCGGCGGCAACCCCATTCCCTCCGGCGGCCTGAGCTACGACGGCGGGGACGGCAGCGACCGTTTGGCGCTTGCCGGCGGGGCGTTCCATACCAGCACGTTTACCTACGCCAGCCTCAGCGACGGCCATGTCACGCTCGACCCCGACGGTACCGGTGCGGCCACCAGCGCGATCCAGTACGTTGGCCTGGAGCCGATCACCTCCAGCATCGCCAGCAGCGTCGTCGAACTGACCTATACCGGCGGCAGCGAGACGATCACCGCCGCAGACGCCGGCGGCGGACAGACGACCGTTGGCTCGACGCTGGGCGAGTTGACGACTTTCGCCAATCCAAGCGAGCGGCTGGATATCCTCGCCACCAACGGCACCGACGTCATCCACGTGGATTCGCTGGCCGGCGGCTACGCATCGCTGGTGATCCGCGGCGACGATGCGACCGATGTCGTGAACTTCAACGGCCCGCTGACATTCGCCCTCGACCGTAGCCTGACCGTTGCAGACGTGGGCACGGTCAATCTACCCAACACGATCAGCGATATCGCTGCCACCGGCGTCGGCGCGGTCGGCATGACCGCCTGGAAGAACATTGCTCTGGCTTCTGGATCCAGCATAACGACCGTCGATGGCGATATCAGCCTCTCCGCCAACCAACAGGCCACGCCGACGGCCGGCGGACCGTTTGCAGGCATCTCGCTCACCACCGCCTCGATCACCGTCACCGGCAGCGGCAACATCAGCCTCGCCGGCCGCGGCGGTACGTCGGGCAATGATAATCGCGGGATTGTCGTTCAGGGGGGATCGACAATCACCGGAGGCACAAGCGGCACCGTGACCGTCGACGGAGTTGGTGGATTGAGCGACGGATCCTTCAACCATGGCGTCGTGGTCGGAGGCGCCGGCTCGCAGATCACGTCTACTGGTGGTCCGGTGGTCGTCGAAGGGACCGGCGGCGGAGCGGGTACCGGCGAGCGCAATTACGGGGTCTATGTTGTCGCCGAAGGAACCATCAGCGCGGGTAGCGGGGCTGCCGCAACCGTCACCATCAACGGAACTGGCGGCAATACGAGCGGAACCGGCAACAACAACTTTGGTGTCCTCGTCGTGGGCAACAACTCCCGTATCACGTCCAGCGGCGGCGCCGTCGAGGTCAACGGCATCGGCGGCGGGGCAACGACCAGCAGCAACAACCATGGCGTCGTTGTCAACACCGCGGGAACCATCAGCAGCACGGCCACTGGCGCATCGGTCTCCGTCAGTGGCTTCGGCGGCAACACCGCCGGGACCGGCGGCGACAACTACGGTGTCTACGTCTTGGGCACCGGTTCCCGAATCACGTCCAGCGGCGGCGCCGTGCGCGTCGAAGGAACCGGGGGCGGCGCGGGCGATAGTGCCGAAAACTATGGCGTGTACGTCGAGAGTGCCGGCACGATCACCAACGCGGGCACGGCCGCCGGCGCAACCGTTACCGTCCAAGGGTTCGGTGGCAACACATCCGGCAACGGCCAGCAAAACTACGGTGTCTACGTTAGCATCGCGCAAATCACCTCCTCCGGCGGGCCCGTCCTCGTCGAGGGCACGGGCGGCGGCAGCGGAACCGGCTTCAACAATCTCGGAGTCTATGTCTACAACGCGGCCGCCATCACCACGGCGGCGACGGGTGCGGACGCCAGCGTCACGGTCAGGGGTTTCGGCGGCAATCTCACCGGCAGCGGCTACGGCAATTACGGCGTGCTCGTCTCGGCAAACTCCAAGATTACCTCCGACGCCGCCTTGCTCATCGAAGGGACCGGCGGCGGCGGCGATACCGGCGGGTCGAACATTGGTGTCTATGTGGGCTCCCAGGGAACCGTTTCCAGCGTGGGCGTGGGCGCTTTACGGGCAACGGTGCTGTCGTCAGCCAGGGCGGCAACACCACAGGCAGCGGTAAGACAACCACGGCGTCATGGTAAACGGCACGAACGCGCCGATCACCTCCTCCGGCGGCCCCATCCTCGTCGAGGGCACCGGCGGCGGAGCAACCCTGAGCACCAGCAATCACGGCGTTTATGTCTACAATTCCGGAGTGATTACCAGCGCTGGGGACCGATCCCGCCTCCACCGTTACTGTCCGGGCCTTCGGCAACTGGCGGGAACCGGCGGGAACAACTACGGCGTGCATGTTTTCGGCGGCGGCGCTCAGATCACCTCCTCCGGCGGTGCGGTCCTGGTCGGTGCGGCGGGCGAGCAGGGCAATACAACCGCGGCGTGTCGGTCGAGGGGTCGGCGGCAATCACCAGTGCGGGCACCGCCGCAACGGTCACCGTCCGAGGCACCGGCGGCAACGCGGGCGGTTCCGGCGGCAGCAACCACGGCGTGATCGTCTACGGCAGCGGTGCGCGTATCGATTCCAGCGGAGGAGCGGTCGTCGTCGACGGCACCGGCGGCGGAGCGACGGCCAGCACAAACAACACGGCGTCTATGTCACGCCAATGCGGGGACCGTCAGTGCCGGCGCAGGCGCTACGGTCGCCGTTGTCGGCCGCGGCGGCAATACGGCGGGCACGGGCGGCGGCAGCAATCACGGCGTGCTTGTCCAAGGCGCCGGCTCCCAGATCACCTCCGGTGGCGGTGCGGTGCTGGTCGAAGGCACTGGCGGCGGCGGGGCCGGAGGCAATAACATGGGCGTTCATCTGCTCAGCACCGGAACGATCACCAACGCGGGAACCGGAAGCGGCGCGATGGTCACCGTCAAGGGCTTTGGCGGGAACGCGACCGGCGGCGGTCATTTCAACCACGGTGTCTACCTCTACCATGCCGATGCCCAGATTACTTCCAGCGGGGTGCAGTATACGTCGAAGGAACCGGCGGCGGCGCCGGCACAAGCCGTGAAAACAGGTGTCTACGTTTATACCGGGGTGATCACCAGCGCGCGAGAACCGACGCCGGCGCTGATCGCCGTCAAAGGCTCGGCGGCAATGCCGCCGGGAACTACAACGTCGGCGTCATGCTCGTCCGGGCCCGATTCCCGCATTACGTCCGGCGGCGGCGGTGCTCGTCAGCCGGAACCGGCGGCGGCGCCGGCAGCAGTCTCGGCAGTATGGGGTTTATGCCTTTTAACACCGCAACCATCACCAGCGGCACAGCACAGCAGCAAGCGTCACCGTCTCCGGCTTCGGTGGCGCTCCGCGGGAACCGGCGACAACAACCACGGCGTGCTCATCAACAATTCCCAGGTCGCGTCCGGCGGCAGCGGCATATCGAGGTGGCCGGTGAAAGCGGCGGCGGGGCGTCCGGTCTCGGCATCCGGATGGAGGCGGACGGCCAAGTCAACGGCACCACCGGCACTTCTGCTGTCACCCTTACCGCCGATTCGATGGACCTCGTTTCCACCACCTCGGTCGTCTTAAGCGGCAACGCGAGATCGTTCACCGCTACACCGGCAAGCACGCAGATCGACCTCGGTGGTGCGGATGGGCTTGCCGGCAGCCCGCGTGCTCGGCCTGAGCGACGAGGAACTCGATCCGCGTCATCAACTGGCACCTGCTCACGATCGGCGATGCCACGGGCAGGAACGCTCACCCTCTCTGCATCGATGGACCGGCCCGCCGCCACGAACGTCGAGTTGCGTTCGGGCAGCGGGATCGTGTTCGATCCCGGCTCGATCGACACGGCGGGCGGTTCGCTCCTGTTGGCTCCGGCCATCGGCGTCCGGCCGATTGCCTGCAGTACCGAGATTACCGCGGCGCGGCATCGCCCAGCTCGACGCGCTCGAGATCGACGTCACCGGCACAGTCCCCGACACGGAGTACTGGCAGCTCAACGTCGTGGGCGAGGTCGATCTTGGCGGGGTCCCGCTGGTACTCATCGGCACGCCCACGCTCACCGGCGGCGAGTCGTTCATCGTCGTCGCCAACGACGGCGTCGACCCGATCATCGGGACATTTGCCGGCCTGGTCGAGGGCGGCGCAATTCCCGACTTCCTCGGCAGCGGCCGGGATGCCACCATCAGCTATGTCGGCGGCGACGGCAACGACGTGGTTCTTACGGTAGCCAACAACCCACCGATCGCCGTGCCGGATTCCTACACCATTGCCAATGTTCAGCTCACTGTCCCAGCCCGGGAGTCCTGGCCAACGACAGCGATCTGACGGCCACTCGCTATCGGTCTACCAGTGGGACGACTCGGCCTCGCTCGGCGCCGTCGTCGGCAACTCCGACGGCAGCTTCACGTACGATCCCAACGGCAAGACCCCCGGACAGTTCGCCTATCTCCACGACGGCGAGACGGCCGGCGATACGTTCCGCTACCGCGCCGTCGATGTGCATGGTGCGCTCGGCGACTGGGCTACGGTGACGGTGACGATTACGGGGGTGGATGCGAGGGTGGTCGGGCGGCGTATTTTCTATGACAACTCGTACTGGGATAGCGGTATTGCCGGTCCCAATGATGTCGAAGGAGGGACAGACCACGACGAGGACGACGACGCGATTGCCCCGGACAAGGAAGCTTTGGTGGGCGATGGAGTGACGCAGGCAACCAGCCTCAACTATGCCAATTTCTCGGGCGGCATCACTGGGATCATGATTGATGTCGGTGGCCTGGCTAACCCGGCTGAGATCGATACTTCCGACTTTGTCTTCAGGTACGGCAACGACGAGACGCCTTACGATTGGACCATCGCCGACGACACGAACTCGCACTCGCCCAGCAGGCTTGCGACGCGCGACATCAGGCGTTGGCGTCACGCCTCACGATCACCTGGGATCGTCTCGATAGCCTGGCTAACGTCGCATGGCGATTTTCAAGGGTAATAAAGTCACCATGCCCACAGCCAACACGGACACCAGCCTGCCGCCGGGCGAGAACGACGTTTTCTACTTCGGCAATAGCGCCGGCGACGCCAGCTTCACGGCAGTCGCCTATCCAGGGCGACTGGAACACAGTCTTTCCCCTGATCCACCCCGTCAACATCGCACCGCTCACCAGCGTTGCGGACATTGACCGCAGCGGCAAAGTCCTGCAGGGCGACCGCAATCCGATTGTCGCCAATATCCACCCGGTCGAGCAGCTTCAAATGATCATTCCGCCCGCGCCTCAAACCGCACCTCAGCCGTCTCCACCGGGGGTTGCGGAGCTTGTCGACCCAACCAAATCGCAGTCATCGCAAGTGCTGCGGAATTCCTTCTATGGCGGTCGAATCTTGCCTGAGTATGGTTCGTTCGGCAACACGAACCTTGAGGATTGTCAGGGATTACAAGCACTTGCTAATGGCAAACTGCGCGATCTCAATCCTAGCGTCGTGGATCGCTTGGTCCAATCGCTCCTTGGACCATCCGAGTTTGATCCCGAGGCGTGCCTGGGCGGCACAACATCAGCCACGCCACGCCGAACGAAAGAGAAGACGGAGTCGCCCACGCAAGATCGCGAAACCCTGGTCGGCGAGTTGGCCCTCGATCATCTCCGGCGCCTTGCGGAGTCGTGCTGGAAAGCACGAAAGCCGTTGAACATCGAGTTGCTCGCCGCCCTCGACGCGATCTTCCGGTCGGAGTGAGAGGGAGGAGCGCGGCAGGGAACATGGGGAAGGCGGAAGGGTGAAGGGGGAACGCGGGCGAGCGACGGACGGCACGGCGGAGCGAGCCTGCTACTTTGCGCGCTTCGGCGAAGGGCAGAAATGGCGGCGTGAGATAAAGTTGCGCGTGTTTCGGTGGGTCGGATGTGGCGGACAACGTGCCACGTTTTCCAATTTCCCTGGTCCCTTACCACCCGGAGGCGGTGGAGGAATGAGGGATGAGGGAGCAAGGCGGAAGGGCGCGACGGGGGTGCAGGTGAATACGCGGGCATTCCGTCGGCTTGTCCGGTTTCCGCATTTGTTGCTCATCGTCAAGTCGTTCAAGAGGCGAGGCAGCCGGGAAACCTTGGGCTCCTGCCGCGCGAGGCGGCAGGGGACCCGGAAGGGTTGTCTGTGACGAAGAGGGAGCCTGGGGTCGGACTCGGGATTTGGGATTGCACACGTGGCGGGAGATTGGCACGCTACGTTGAGCCTTCCTGTTCCGTTGAGCCCGTCGGAGTGTTCGCCCGATGGGCAGGTGGAGTGGGTCGCCTACGAAGATCACCACCGCCGTTGGGCTGGACTCCCTGGCGGTAAAGATCCGGCTGCCGCGTATCGTAAGTTTGTCCAAGAGGGCCAGGCGAACCCGCCGGACCCGAAACTCGAACGACTGCGCTCACTGGGTCTACGGCGGCGAAGACTTTATGAAACGGATGTTGGCAATGGCTTCCGGCGAAGGGGGTGAACCGCCGTCCCCGGACCTCTATTCCGATGCCGGGGCTTCTTTCTGGAGCGGCACGGTCCAGAGATAGACTTGGTGATGGGTGCCATCCTTCTCGGACTCGAACTCGACGACTTCGTCGGGCCGGATACCCTTCATGTCGAAGTCGTGAGACACGATCCGCGATCCGGGCTTGAGCTTCGACAACTGCGGGATTAGCCGCACGTTCAGTTTCGGCAGGAGATACAGAGTGATCACATTCGCCTGGCTGAGGTCGAGGGTGAAGATGTCGGCTTCCTCGATTTTCACCAGTTCTCCCACGCCATTCTCGCGAACCTTCTTCTTGGCCTCTTGGACGCGCTTCGGATTGATGTCGTAGCCGACTGCCCGGCAGCCATACTTCTTGGCGGCCGCGACAACGATCCGCCCATCGCCACAGCCGAGATCGTAGAGCAGGTCGTCCTTCTTGACCTCCGCCATTTCCAGCATTTTTGCCACGACATCGTGCGGGGTGGGGACATATACCACATCGGGTTTACGCTTGGGCTTCGCCGCCGTCTCGGCCTGTTGGGCGATGCTCGCGCTGCAACAAACGGCCGCCGACAGGAGGATAGCCGTCAGCACGTACGGTAGTCGGACGCGGTCCATAGAAAGTCTCCTGAACAGGGAACGGATCGAGGCAAACACTTCGAGTGATTGGATCGTGGCCCAACGAGCCCCGCAATCTGATCATTTGTCCGGCTGCAATCCCTGAAAGCAAGAATCGAGGAGGAGCAGAGAGCGGACCATCGAGGTCGGGTGCCGCGCCCCCGGTCCGGCTTGTCCGGCCGTGAAGCAGATTGAGGGGCTGGAAGGGGTTCCCGGCTCGGCGACCCCCGGGTGGCCAAAGGCTCGTGCAGCACGCAAGTCGTTTGTTGGTTGACATTTACCGTCGGGTTCCGTATTCTGGGCTTGCGCTGAACAGGTTCATGTCTGCCGTCGGCGATCTCGAAGACTGGCCGCTGCGTCCTCGGCGAGCGGCGGATTCCAGTCCACCCGTAGCCGAAGTCGTGAGACAACGTTATTCTGTTTCTTCCGCTGACCACACGTCAACCGAAACAACGTGCCATGACGCGTTCCTCGCTTCCGACGCTCCATGCGGCCCCTCTGGCCGCGACGCTTCTCATGTCCTTTCTCGCCTCCGGGCTCGCTTTGGCGGCACCGCCGAACGCCATTGTCGTGCTGACCGATGACCAGGGTTACGGCGAACTCTCGGCGCATGGGAACCCGATCCTGAAAACACCTTGCCTCGACCGGCTTCGCGCCCAGAGCGTCCGGCTTGCCGACTTCCACGTTGCGCCGATGTGCACGCCAACGCGCGGACAACTCATCTCCGGACTCGACGCCCTCCGCAACGGCGCGATGAACGTCAGTAGCGGGCGCACACTCCTGCGGCGCGGCATCCCGACCATGGCCGACGTCTTTGCCTCCTCCGGCTACCGGACGGGACTGTTCGGAAAGTGGCATCTCGGCGATTCGCACCCCTTTCGGCCGCAGGACCGCGGCTTCCATGAGAGCCTCTGGTTCCCGTCGTCGCATATAGGCTCCGTGCCCGATGCATGGGAAAACGACTACTTCGACGACACGTACATTCGCAACGGACAACGCGAGGCGTGTCAAGGCTACACGACCGACGTTTTCTTCCGCGAGGCGATCGCCTGGATGAGGGCGGAGACCGCCGCCGGCCGCCGCTTCTTCTGCTATCTCGCCACCGCCGCGCCGCACTGGCCTCATTTTGTGCCCGACCGCTACCGCGCGGCGGTCCGCACCGCGCTGGAGGCCGCCGGCCGGCAACTGCCGGCCATGCCGGCAGGCCAAAAGGAGGAACTCACGAGTTACCTCGCCATGATCGCCAACATCGACGAGAACATCGGCCGGCTCGATGCGTTTCTTGCCGACGCCGGACTGCGGGAGAATACCATCCTCGTTTTTCTCACCGATAACGGCAGCACGTTTGGGCCGCGCTATTACAACGCCGGGATGAAGGGCGGCAAAGTGACGCTCTGGGAGGGCGGGCATCGGGTCCCCTGCTTCATTCGCTGGCCCGCCGGAAGTCTGCGGACGCCGTCGGACGTTGCCGGGCTCACGCAGGTGCAGGACTTGTTGCCGACGCTCGTCGACCTCTGTGGCCTGAAGCCGCAGGCGGGTGCCTGCTTCGACGGCATCAGTCTGGCGGACGTGCTTCGAGGCCGGGCCGAACCGCCGCCGGAACGAATGCTGGTGATCAACTACAGCCGCATGCCGCACGGCATTCTGCGACCAACGCCGAACAATCCCGCCGTTCCGCGGCGCGAGGGCGCGGCGGTCCTCTGGAAACGGTGGCGGTTGCTGGAAGGCCGCGAGCTCTATGACCTCGACGCGGACCCTCTGCAACAGGTCAACGTGATCGCCGCCCATCCCGACGTGGCTTCCCGGATGCGCAGGCACCTCGATGCCTGGTGGAACGGCGTCAAGGATCGCGCCAACGACTTCGAAGCCGTGTCGATCGGACACGAAGCGGAGAACCCGGTCCTGCTGACCGCCTGCGAATGGTCCGACGTGTTCGTCGACCAACAGATCCAGGTCCGCAGGGGCGATCGCAAGAACGGTTTCTGGCACGTCGAGGTTGCGGCCGCGGGCAACTACGCGTTCGAACTCAGCCGCTGGCCCGCGGAGTCGGGCCTGGAATTGGCCGACGCGATTTCGGAAACGCGCGTGGTCGACGGCACGTTTCCGGCAGGGCCGGCATTCCCGGTCGCTTCGGCCCGCATCCGCGTTGGGACGGTCGAAGAGGACCGGGCCGCGACGTCGGACTCACAATCTGTGCGGTTCGTCCTGTCGCTGCCGGCCGGTCGGACCACGTTGCAGACGTGGCTGCTCGACGCGGAGGGCGAGGAGATTTGCGGGGCGTATTATGTTTGCGTGACCCGCCTGTCCCCGGCCGCAGCGTCCATCGGCGGGAAGGAAGCGATGCCGCAAGCCCGACAGCACGCTCCTGTGCCGTTGATCCTCGACACCGACATGTCGGGCGACGCTGACGACGCCGGAACCCTGGCGATGCTGCACGCGCTGGCCGACCGCGGCGAGTGCCGTCTTCTGGCGACGGTGGTCAACCGCGCTGACCTCACCAAGGCTTCGAACAGGACAATGATCTGTTCCGTTGGGCGTGAAGAGAAGCTCTCCGGTAAAGCCAATAGATGGGCACACCCAGCGCGATGAACAGCAGGCCGGCGCGGGATTCCAACGGATGGCTGGAATACACCTGCACGAGGAACCAGAGGTAGACCGCCACGAACACCAGAGGCGTCAGCGGGTATCCCCAAGTCTTGTAGCGGCGCCGCAGATCCGGGCGCCGATCTGCGCCGAAAGCGAAGGCAGACGCGGTGTTACCGTCGTGGCGTAGTTCGACCAGCCGAGGCTTTGCTCGGTCAGCGGCAGTATGATCCAGGGCAGCAATGCCACCAAGGCGAGGAAGCCGGCCTTGATTGCCGTGGTGACGAATTGCAGACGTCCGCCCCACACCACACCGAGGACGTTCACCCAAGCCAGGACGGCCAGCAAGGCAGCCGCAAGAAGGACCTGCGTGACGGCGGAGACCTCCCATTCGATCGCAAGCATGAGAGAACCGACGAAAGCGACGGCCAGGGCGCCCGTGGAAGCCGGCCTGCTGAAGAACATTTCGCACCAACCGTAGAGAAAAGCTACCAGTTTCCCGTAAGCCTCCCGAACGTATACGTAGGGGCCACCGGCCTGAGGCAGCATGGTCGCCAGCTCGGCCATCGATAGGGCTCCGAGCAGGCACAACACGCCGCCTGCGACCCAAAGGGTAATGATCAGCCAGAATTGCCCGCCATCCGCGGCGATGTTGCCCGGTTTGAGAAAGATGCCCGAACCGATCGTATTGCCCACCACCACGGCCGTGGCGACGGCGGGCCCCAAGGCTCGCCTGAGCATGGGCGGACGCGCGGCGGCAGAGTTGGTTGCAGGGGGTGATTGGCTCATGGTGGTATCGGGTCTACGGACAGACAATATGCTCGATGGGGAGGCGTTCTTCCTTCGAAACGACTACTGTTCAGCGACACAAATGATGCGAGAAGCACCGGGGCTGAGGTCGACGCGCCAGCCGTCCAGCAGATTTCTCCCGGATACCACCGCTTCAGGACCATAATTGACTACAACCCGGTAGCGCTTTTCCGGCCGTACGATGAACCACTGGGCCATTTCATTGATACGTGCCCAATGGATCGACCCGGCAGGGAACTCCGTTCGCGGGCCGTCGAAGAACAGTCGACCGCGCCATTCGTCCGGGGCTTGAACCGTCAAGAGCAGTTGTCCGTTCTCCTGGATTCCGCCCAACTCCAGGCCTTCCCGAAAAGGCGCCGCGCGGACTCCCTGCGAACAGAGCATCATATGCATCGCCAGGGTCCGCCCGGCGCTGCCGTCAAAATGGCCTCCTGTGTAAGGCCCGTACTTTCGATCCATAGGGCTGCGGTGAACGTGTTGGCGAGTGGCCCAGTCAAGCCAGGCAAAGCCATCGCCCACCTCGCGGTAACGGTTCCAGAGCACAATCATGCTCTCATAGGAGTCGCTCCAATCGTCGGAGCTCAGGGATCGCGGCCAGAGGGTGTCTTTGAAATCGGGATAATGCTCACGATGATCGATCAGCCATCGCAGCGGCCTTTCCACGGCCGCGGTATATCGTCCTTCCCCGGTCGCGCGGTCGTAGTTCTCGTAGGCGAATAGCACATAGCCCCAGGTGTCAGGAGGTTGCAGCCGGACCAGCTCGCCGGCGCGGGGCTTCACCTGCGAAAACAGTCCGGTCACCGGATCGGCACCGCCGGCCAGAACGGAGTCAAGCAGGTACCGCAACGGCTTGCGGTAGGTTTCAGCTCTTGCATTTCCCAACTGACATTCCAGCGCGATTAGCTCACCCAGCCCCGGTACCAACTCGCACCCATGATCGGAGAATACCATGGGCGCTTGCGATTGCTCAGGTCCAAGAAGGACCGCATCGGCCAGTTCCTCGGCGGCACGGAGACAAGACTCCTTGCCGGAGACCGCATAGAGCCTCGCCAGTGTCTGAAGCATGTTGCCTCGGGCCTCATCGGTCCGCAACGCTTGCCAGAGCGTTCCCTCCTTTGCCGCTGCGGCCAGGACTGCCTCCGTCAGACGCTCAAGCTCTCGGTACCAGTCGTTGTCCGTCCCGAGGACCTCCAGGATTCGGATCAGGCCGTCGCGGAGCCACTCGGACAGTTCGACAAGGCTGGCTCGGCGGCCTTGCGCTTCCGCACGCAAATCATACGTGGTCGGCAGCCCGCTGGGAGTCGAGCATAGCCTGATGGAACTCCGAAGAGTCCGGTGCAGGATGCCGCCTGGCTCGATCAAGTTCGGATCGACGTAATGGGCGATCAGCACCAGCGACGAGTAGTGATCGGCAGCCTCGTTGTGGTAATCCCAGACTCCACCGCGGCTGAAAAGGTGTGTCCGAGGGTCCAGCTTCTGTTCGAGCCATCCCCGGAGCAGTCGGACGACGTTGTTGCCGCACTCCGCGAAAATCTTGCCTCGCAGGCGAGATAGTTGTTGCTGTTGCGCTCGGCCCGCCCGTGCGCTACGCAACCCGCCGGCCGCACCACCCGCGGCAATCGCCGCGAGCTGCGCACCCTGTGCCAGAAAGCGGCGGCGGCACAGTCGCTGGAATTCCACGTGCATGGGCATGCTCCTCGCGGTATCGGCATTCTCCCCTCCGGGCCGGGTCCCTGCAAGACGGCAACGGCCCGGCGGGCTGGCCTCCCTGCCGGAGAAAGCATGAAAACGATCGCGGGAACGATCGTACTGGCGGCCATTCAACCTGATCCTCGGCTTAGGCTTCGGCTTGCTACAAAAACTTTCCGCCGACCGCTTGCCCCTCGTCTTGCGTGCGGACCTTAAGTCTGCTCAAATGGCACGCGCTCCAATGGACCCGCCTCGAGATCTTTCTGCACATTAAGGAATCATTCCCATGTTACGAACACTGGGTGCGCTCATTCTGGTCGCAATCGTCGGCAGCAGTGCGATGCCGGATGAAAAGCGGAGTCATGCGGCGTTGGACCTGTACGTGGCAGCCGACGCGGCGCCGAACGGAGACGGTAGCCGCCAAAAACCCTTTCAAACTCCAGCACAAGCTCGCGACGCGATTCGTGAACTTCGCAGGGCCGGCAAGATCGCCGGCGACAAGGCGGTGACGGTCGACCTGGCCACGGGCGTCTATCCCCTGAACGCCTCCTGGGACCTCACCGCCGCGGACAGCGGCACGGCGGAAGCGCCGGTGGTCTACCGTGCCCGCGAAAAACGCAAAGCGCGGCTTCAGGGCGGCGTTGCCCTGGAACCTGCATCCTTCAAAGCCCTTACCGACGGAGCCGTCCTCTCGCGTCTGGACCCGGCGGTTCGCGACAAGGTCCGCGTCTGCGATCTCTCGGCCAAGGTGCCGGGCGCCTTTCCCGAATTCAAAACCGCCTTCCGCGGAGCCCCCGCGGCTCCCTGGCTGTACGTGAACCACCAGCCCATGACGCTCGCCCGCTGGCCCAACGCCGCCGCAACCGGCGGCGGCTGGGCGACGTTTTCGAAGGCCGTCGACAACGGCCTGCCCCAGCCCGATGCCGCGGACCCCGCCTTGCGCAAACCGCATCCGGGCTCGTTCGTGTTCGATGACCCACGACCGGCACACTGGAACCTCTCGGAAGGCGTCTGGCTCCTCGGCTACTGGACCCATGACTGGAGCGACGAAGTCATCCGCATCGGGTCCTATGACAAACAAGACAAGGTCATCACGCTGGCCGCGCCGCATTCCTACGGGATCAACGCCGGCACCTGGGGCGGAGCGAAACGCCGCTTCTTCGCGATGAACGCCCTGGAGGAACTGGATGCTCCCGGCGAATGGTATTTGGACCGGCCCCGCAAGCTCCTCTACTTCTATCCCGAAGGCGATCTGGCCAAGACCGAAATCGTTCTGGCGACGCTGCCCGAGCCGCTGGTCAAGGTGAACGGCGCGAAGCACGTGAAACTGGTCGGTCTGAGTGTCAAGTACGGGCATGCCGATGGAATCATCGCCCGCGGCGCCGAGCACTTGGAAATCGCCCACTGCGCGATTGCCAACCTGGCCGGGGGTGGCATTTCGCTCGACGGCTCCACCTGCACGATCCGATCGTGCGAAGTCTACAACCTCGGTCGCGGCGGCATCTCGCTCAACGGCGGAGACCGCAAGTCGCTGACACCGGCCAACAACCTCGCGGAAAACAACCACATCCACCACTTCGGCCTCTTCCAGCGGACGTATGCGCCGGGAATCGGCGCGAACGGTTGCGGCCAGATCGCCCGCAACAACGCCATCCACGACGCGCCCCACAACGCCGTCCTGTATGGCGGAAACGAGCACCTATTTGAGCGGAACGAAGTGTGGCGCGTGGTCATGGAGACCGGCGATGCCGGCGCCTTCTACACCGGCCGCGACTGGACGAGCCGGGGAAACGTACTGCGGCACAACTACATCCACGACCTCGGCAGCGGCAATGCCGAACACGTCAACACGATGGGCATCTATCTCGACGACTGCGATTGCGGCGACACGCTTGAGGGTAACGTCTTCTACCGCGCCGGCCGCGCCCTCATGATCGGCGGCGGCCGCGATAATCCGGTCCTGAACAACCTGGTTATCGACTGCCCCATCGGGCTGCATATCGACGCCCGCGGCATGACGTGGAAGCAATGGAACAACCCCGCGGACAAGAGTTGGCATCTGGAAGCGAAAGCCCGGCAGTTCAACTACACGCAACCTCCCTGGAGCACCCGGTACCCGCGCCTGGCGGCAATCATGGACGAGCAGCCGCGCGAGCCACTGGGCAACACGATTTGCCGTAACGTGTTTGTCGACTGCACCAGGCAGATCTGCAGCTTTGACGGCAACGTCAAGAAGCTCCTCGGCAAGTTCGAAATCGCCGATAACCTCGTCGTCAACACCTCCGGCTCGGCCGAAGGCGCGGCAAAACCCCTTGACGTCAAAGGCTTCACCACGCTCTCCGGCGCGCCGGACAAACCACTTGACCTCGGCCTCGACGGCGTCCCGACCCAAGGCTCGTTCTCGCACGTTCAGTCGTGGATCCGTGAAAAGCTCCCCTCTTTCGAAACAATCCCCTTCGACAAGATCGGGCTCTACACGGACGAGTAACCGTTGACGCGGTGGTCAGGGGCTAGCCATTCCAGCCAACACCTCCATCGATCAGCATTTCGCCGATGATTGTTCCTGGAACCATTGCCAGGCCGCCTCCACCGTTTCGCGAGCAGGGCGAATGCGGTAAGACAACTCCAACTCGGCGTGGGCGCTGCTGTAGTAGTGCCATTGACCCGACAGGGCCACCGAGGCCGAATTAAGATCCGGTTCGCGTCCGGTGAGATTCCCCCACACATCACCCCCTCGGCCACCGAGGATTCGCACCACGGGTCCGGCGCGAAACCACGGGCCTCGACCACCGGTTACCTCCGCAAACAACCGCCACAACTCAAGGTATCCCGTGTTGTGGCCGGCGAGGATGTAGTTGCGGCCCCGGCGACCGTACCGCAGCGCACCGACGACGCCGCGGGCAACGTCGCGGACGTCGCACAGCGAACAGCCGCCGGTTGGCGCCACGGGCGTGAATCCCCGCGCTACCTGCAGCAGCATGCGTCCCGATGACGGTTTCCAATCCCAGGGGCCAAGCATGAAGCCCGGGTTCACCACCACGGCGTCCAAACCCCGCCCGAGTTGACCTCGGACCACCTCCTCTGCTTCCCGCTTGGTGACGACATAGGTGCAGGGGATTTTTCCTTCTCGCGGGGAGTCCTCGTCCGCAGGGCTGTCCCGAGAGCCGACGCCAAGGGCATCGACGCTCGACACGTGGACCATCCGGATGCCGGCCGCCGCTGCCGCCTCCGACACGTGTTGCGTTCCCACCACATTGACGGCCCGCTGTTGTTCGAGCCCCGACCAGCCAATCTGTACGATGGCAGCGGCGTGGATAACCGCGGACACTCCCTCGACGGCACGCCGGACCATCTCCGCGTCGCGGATATCCCCTTTGGCGATCTCGACCGGCAGCCCGGCCAGGGGCCGCGGATCGCCTCCCTCACGAATGAAGACCCGGACCGGCTCGCCTTGCTGCAGAAGCAGTCGGACGACGTTATTTCCCAGCAGACCGGTCGCACCAGTAACAAGGATCGCCATCTTTCGTCGCCAGTAGGTCCCGCTTGCCGAGCCCACATTTGCCCGGAAGTTCCTTAAACCAGGGAGGGCGTGAGGGCCTGTCTCCATGACGGAGACGACCATTTGCTGTCAGCAAGATCGTTCTACGCGTCACGCTTCCTCAACCAGCGTCACGTTCAGGGCTCGGCAAAGTTCGGCAACCGGCTGTCGGATGTCCCCATAGAACGTCACGCGGTGCCAGCCGTATTCCCAGCCGCGCATCAGCTTGTCGACGTCGCCCTTGACTTCGGCGGCCAGCTTGGTGCGGCAGGCCTTGTCTTCGTCGATGTTCTCGACGGCTTTGCCCTGATGGAATACGCATTCCTTCTTACCGGGGATGAACTTCAAGCTGCTGGTCAAGTAGCCCAATGGCAGAAGCGAGCGGATGGCCGCCCCTTGGCGGTCCTCGGAGTGGTTGCGGATATGGAACGGATTGGCCGACCCCGCCGCGCCGAAGACCTTCGTGGGAGCGACGCAGTGGGCGTAGATGATCTGGTTCTTGGAGGTGTCGAAAACCGGATCGGAGATGTAGCCGGGCCGATTCGTCAGCATTCCCACAGCCAGCATCGTGATCGTCGACATCAGATCCCCCTCGCACGCGCCGACGAGCCCCGTATCGTTGAACTGGCAGAAGCCGAGGCAGGGGAAGGCGTGGAGATGGCCTTGGTAGAAGCCGCCCAAACAGTTGATGGTGATCGCCATGGCATCGTATTTCTTCAGCAGTTCCTGCATGGCCAGGTGCATGGCGCCGGACTTGACGATTTCCTCGCGACCGGGCTCGACGACCTTCTCGGCCCTGCCCATCCAGCCATCGGCGAACTCGGCAGCCGCCTGCCGATCTGCCCGCAGCCAGGCGTCGTGCAACTCGGGAAACTCTACCGGAATAACCTGCGTGCCAAACTCGCTGCCGATCGCCTTGCCAAGTCCCCCCGCCGCTCGACCAACCAGCAGGATCTTGGAAGACTTGAGCTGCTGGACGACCTTGCCGACCGGCGCCGGCTCAACGCGGTCGGCCTTGCAGGTCATGTCGCCCATCGCGGCGATGTTCTTGCGGCGTGCCGTGTCGGCCGCGGCGAAGAAATCGTCGACCGTGGCGCCCGGCTTTTTCAACGCTGTGAAGCAACGGACCACCTCGACCAGGTCCTCGAACCGTGAGCTGGAGACGGGCACCATCTTCCATCCGGCGCGGCGAATCGCGCCCATGGCCCCGAAATAGTTGCCCGTGCCGGCGTAGAGGTGATCGACAACCACGGTAGGTCGATTGGCCTGCCCCAGCTTAGGCAGCAGCGCCGGTCCCGAGCCCTTCATACCCGCGAAGTACAGGAGATAGCCGTCGACCTGCTTGTCGTCCCGAACGATTTTGTCGACGTCCTCGGGAGCCTGAGCCAGAACGGGAAGCAACTGCACTTGGGGACAGGCCTGCTGCAACTGCGCGAGCACTTGCTGCTTATGCGACTCGTAGTCGTAACCGATGTTGGGCCAGGTGATCTGGTCGGGAGGGCAGTGCGAGAAGACCAGCCGCACTTTGACCTTCTCGCTTTCCGCGCCGTGAGCGGTCGGTGCCCGCAGGGCAAGTCCACATGCTGCGCCGGCGCATGCGGCGCATCCCCGAGAAAGGAACTGCCGGCGGCTCACGCCGCAACATCCACATCCAGAACCATGCAGCAAACCGTTCATCTTTCGTTCCTTCCGTAGTTGGAGGTCCTCGGGACCGACATTCATGCACAGACCGGTGTGAACGGTATCCCCTATTCACATGGCCTTTCAAGATAACGGCAATCAAGGTCTGTGGCAAGCATTGTTGCTGGGTGTGCGCGCGGACTTGAAATCAGGCCCTCACATCCAACCTCTCTGCCAGAAGTTAAATGTCAACGTTTTATGGTACCAAGGCTTAGCGGCCTGTACCGTTCTGCCTTTCGGCAACTGCGGCACAACACGCCGGAAGGACGAAGGGCATTGACTGGATCGCCTCGCAGCCGTGTCTTGCGTCGCCCCTGCTCGGAGCGTATGGTGAGGTGCGATGTCGCTTGCCGCAGCGAGGTAGAGGAGGCACAGATGCCAGCCAATCGCAGAGAGTTCCTGAAACATGCCAGCGCGGGCCTGGGCCTAGCAGCCGGCTCGATGACCGCGGGCCCCGGCGCGCGGGCGGCGGAAGCAAAACCCGCCGCGCCCGACGCGCCGACTAATCCGGCGGATGGCCCGCTCAGCATGAGCGCGACGACCGATCGGAAATCGCCCGAATTGGCGGCGGAAAACGAGATGAGTCGCCGGTACTTGCGGATCCTCGAGAAGTGGATTCCGGTCGGCGTGGAATACTTCGCCGAGTGGCCCGGCCGGCCGAACTGCGGCCATTTCTTCGGCGGCTGTTGGTGGTACGGCAGTGAAACGGTCAGCCCGGCCGAAGCCTTTGCGGTGGCCAGCATCTCGCCGGAATACGACGAAGCCTCCACCGGGATCTCGCGCGATGATCTGCGGCAGATGGCGGTCAAGGCGGTCCGGTATCTCGGGTTCACGCACGATACGGGGCCCAAAGATTGCGTGCGGCCGACCGTCGGGTTGGGACACCCCAAACGACTCGGCGGGACCAAGTGGGGTGAGCGCGGCAAAGGATTCTTTCCGGAAAGCCAGTGCGGCACAAACATCGCCACACTCGGCCGCATCGCCCTGCTCCTCCGCGACCAGTTGGATGACGAGACCTGGATGATGGTCGCCCGGATCCACGAGGACTACGCGCGGCGTTTCGGCGCGATGGCGCCCGGGGGCGGCGTGTATCGCAACACGCAGATGGAAGAAAACGGTTGGACGGGCATCGGGCTGACCTCGTGCGGCCTTTTCCTCTCCCGGCACCCCAAGGCCGCCCAGTGGGAGGCGGCGGCACGCCGGTGGATGTTTTCTACCTGCGCCGCGCCTCAGGATGCCGGCAACGGCGCCTCGGTCGGTCCTGCGAAGGCAGCCGCGCTGGCAGGGCAGACCTTCACCACGTTGCCGGACTACTGGGCCGAAAACCACGGAATGGTCCATCCCGGCTATGCCGCCATCGGCGTGATGACGCTGACGATCATCGGTTGCCAGCTACGCCTCTGGGGTCGAGAACTGCCTCCCGAGTTGTTCTGGAACCGGCGCCGGATCTACGAGAATTTCAAGCCCCTGGCCGACAGCGCCGGCTACTGCCAGGCGGTCCAGGGCATGGACTGGCACCATCTGCCCACGGTGGGCACGGAAGAGTACCACGGCACGGCCGCCCACGGTACGGCAGCCGTCTTCTTCCAGGACCCGGACGCCGCCGCCCTGGAGCGGCGCTGCCTTTGCAATACGGAGCTCCGGCAGGAGGGAAACCGTGGCCGCATGTACGAAAAAGCCTTTGCCGAGCGTGCGCACGATCAACAGGACCCCATGATCATGAACGAGCATGTGATCCGCGCGATCGCCCGGCTCTATCTGCTCCATCGGCTGTTCGGCCCAGGCCCGACTCCCACGCCCGACGGCGAATTGGAGAAACGGCTTCGCGGCGTGCGAGTTTTCCCGCACGCGGGCTTCGTGCACCACCGGCACGTCCGCGGCCAGACCTCGCTGTCCTGGCGCAACTCCGTCATGGCGCTGCCGCTGCCGCGCGAAGGACTCTATGTGATCGCCCCGT
Source organism: Thermoguttaceae bacterium (assembly GCA_040768665.1). Classification (GTDB taxonomy): domain Bacteria; phylum Planctomycetota; class Planctomycetia; order Pirellulales; family Thermoguttaceae; genus JABWBD01. The sequence continues at coordinate 60,369 of JAXGMN010000029.1, read as the reverse complement.
CTGCCGATACGTGGCTCGGCCGCCCCCGGGTCAAGAGCCGCCCGGCCAGCCAGCATCTGGTGAGCGCGAATGTCGCGCAGGCGGATGCGGGATTTGCCGCCGCGCTGGTCATCGACCGCTGCCAGGGCTCGCTGCGTCAACGGGTGTTGCTCGCCAGCCTGCCCGATGGTCGCGTGTTGTCCTGGGAACGCTTCGTGGCCAACGAGGATCTCGTTCTGGAATCGCTCGATCAAGGTTTCCTGCAAATCACCAACGAGACGTTTCCACTGCTAGGGTCCAAGGCGCGGGGCGTGCGAACCCTGTATCACCCCGCCGGCAAGACCGACTACAAGGGCTGGCTCGGCGATAGGCCGAGCGACGATGTCGTGAATCGTCTCGGACGGCCGGACTGGCTAAACGCCGATGATCGGATGGGCATTCGATTCGCGGGTCCCGGCGAAGCGGTTTATCACAACCGCCATTACCACCGACCCTACCGCTCGATCGCCGACAATCTGATCCTCTCGCGCCTCGAGGCGCAGCGGGCATTGCGCACCGGGGAGGCAACGGCCCCGCTCGCCGCCCTGCTGGTGCCGGAACAGAGCCACGAAGACACGCCGCAAGCCGAGCTGCACATCCTGGCAGGCCCCGAGCAAACGGCCTGTCTGGCGACCAGCGGGTATCTGGCGGCGGCCAATTTCGCTCCGTTCCAAGGGGTCAGCCTCTTCAGCCGCCGCCGGCCGGAACGGATCGACGTTTATGCTGGAACAACGATTCAGACCCGCGGCGACGTTCTCGAAGTGCGCATCCCGTTGGCTGGACACAGTGCGCGATGGTTCGAAGCTGCGACGACGCTGCGCGTGGACGGCGACGTGCGCGTGGATGCGATGGAGGCGGGCCCAACCTACGCGACGAATGTGGGAACACGGCTCGCCGGCCTCGAAATCGTCGACCCCGCCCGCGCCGGTCGAAAGGAATCGTTGCGGCCCGGCGAGGTCCGGATGCTTCTCGCACCCGACGGCTCCCCCCAGCCATCCCGGACGGATTCAAAGTCCAGCCCTGCCTGAACGTGGCACGTCCACGTTCACCACGAAGAACGCGAGTTGCTTGATCATTTAAAAGACAAGGACCCGAAAACCATGAAACGAAGAGACTTGTTCAAGGGCATGGCAGCAGGTTTGGGTGCTTTCGCGGTAGGGAGTGGTTTCTGCGACGGCGATGCGCTCGCAGGAGAAAAAACTCGCGGTGCAGCGAGCAAGCCGAGGTTCATTGACATCCACGTTCATACGTGCAAACCTCGCCACCCCAAAGTGACGCGACCGAATGGAACGCACTATCCCTCTCCCCAGACGCTTATCGAGATGATGGATGGCGCGGGAATTGACATGGCGGTTGTCCAATCGGTAGTCAGTCCGGAGTGGCGCTACACGATCGTGACTCCCGAGGAGGTCCTCGAAATCTGCGGCATGTATCCCGACCGCCTCATCCCGTTTTGCAACGTGGATCCGAGATTTCTTTCCAACAGTACGAAAGCCAACTTCCGGCCCCTGCTGCAAGCCTATAAGGAGATGGGCTGCAAAGGAGTCGGCGAGTATGTACCGAACCTGAACTTCGACGACCCGCTGAACATGAACTTTTTCGGGCAGGTGGAGGAATCCGGGCTCCCGCTCACGTTTCATATTGCCCCACAGCTCGGCGGTTACTATGGGTGCGTCGACGAAGTCGGGCTTCCGCGCCTGGAAACGGTGCTCAAGTCGTTCCCGAGATTGGTCTTTCTGGGACATTCGCAGCCCTTCTGGGCGGAGATCAGCACCGACGTCATTCAGGACGGCAAGCGAGTGAGTTATCCGAAGGGCAAAGTAACGCCCGGCCGCGTCGTGGAACTGATGCGGAAGTATCCAAACCTGCACGGCGATCTCTCGGCAGGAAGCGGCTTCAATGCCATCAGCCGGGACCCGGAGTTTGGCTACCAGTTCATGGAAGAGTTTCAAGATCGGCTGTACTGGGCCACCGATATCGCCAATGTCCCGCAGAAGCTGCCGATCGTCGACTACTTCCACAAGCTTCAGGCGGAGAAGCTGATCTCCCAGGCGGCCTACGAAAAGATCACCTGGCAGAATGCCAACCGGCTGCTGAAGCTGGGCATCGGCGCATAAGACTGGAATCGAAACATCGCCGCGTGATCGTCGGATACTTTGAGCCTATCCCAAAACCTCGCGAAGAGAAGGGGACAGGCACATTTTGCTCCGAAGACTCCGCAAAATGAGCCAGTCCCCGACGGTTTTGGGATAGGCTCTTACTCGCCTGCGGCGATTCAATCGCCCGAGGACTTGCGAAGCGATTCCAGTTCGGCGAAGGCATAGACGCGGCGTTTGTCCTGGAAGTAGCCGTATTCGGCCTTTTCGGCGTCGGTCCAGGTGTTGTGCTGCGTGTAAGAGCCGCAGAAGGGGGCGAGCAGGTCGAGCCAACAGGCGAAGGTGCGTTTTTCGTCCTCGCTGACCTGAACGCCGTAGTGGGCTGGTTCAAAGAAATTCATGATCCGGCTCTTACACGCGCCCGTGTGGTACGGCGGGAGCATCGCGGCGCGGCTGCGGGGTTTCAGCCATGTCATCCACGGGTTCGTGTCGGGATTGCCCGAGGTGGTGATCGTGACGTACGACTGCGTGTAGGCGCGTTTGGGATCCACGTGGCCTGCGCCGATGAGCTTCACGGACTCCGGCCTGGCCACCTCTCCCGTCAGGCTGATCTTGCTCTCCCCGATTTTCGAACCGTTGTGGCAGCTTACGCAGTGCCTGTCGAAGATGGGCTGGATTTCCTGAACGTAGCTGAAACCGTCGACCGGCGCGTCGGCGTCCAGCGAGCGTGGAGCGTTGACACCGAGGTAGTTCTCGACGCTGTCGAGCCACGACTCCGACGCCAGCCGCCTGGCCAGCGGATGCTCCTTGCCCGCAAACGGCTTGAGCTTCTGGGGGCCCTTGGCCAGCGCAAGCGTCGTCTTCAGGGGAGTTGCCGGATGATCGCCCGCATCCGTCTTGTTTTCGTGGCAGCCGATGCAGGAGAGACGCTCACCGTTCTGGAGCGTCGACCAGCTACGCATCGACTGGATCGTGTAGCCCTTGGCGTCGAGCACCTGGAAGTAGACCGGGGCGCGGGCGGGCACCTCGAAGCAGCAACTGCCGTCGGCCTCGATGTCCACCTCGCCGAGCACATGCTTGACGTCCCAACTGCCGCTGTTCAGCGAGATCGGCGTCTGGCACAGCCCCGTCTCGCACTCGCCCCCGTTCTGCCCGTAGCCCATGCGGCAGACGCGGTACTCCAGCGCGACGACCCGCAGTTTCTTCGCCGTACCCCGCGGGATTCCCGCGAGCCCCGGACCTTGATAGACGTCCTGGATGGTGTAGACCCCGTGGTTGTCGCGCGGCCGGACGACCGACGCGCGTACCGGGGGCGGCTTGCGGGCCATCACGGGAACGGCCAGCCCCGTTCCTTGCCACTCATCGAACGCCAACAGCTCGCGCGAGCCGTCGGGCTTCATGTAGTAGACGCCCAGCGGAGGATTGAAAGGGCCGAACGGAGGCAGGTACCCTTCCGGGCAGAACGAACACAGGTAGTTCTCCTCGTCCAGCGCGTAGGGATGCGAGTACTGCGGCCCGAACTGTCCGAAGACGTCGATCTTCAAATCGAGGTAGGGCCTGGCCGGATCAGGGGGTTCGGGCTGGATGAAGTCGGCGGGCTCGCGACCGGGCGCCCCGTTCAGCTTCGTGTTCACAAACTCGATCCCGCGGCCCGCCTGGATCCCTTGGCGGCGGTCGATCAGGCCGAGCTTCCCCTTGTAGATCGAGTGGTGCCCGGCGATCAGGGCGATCGCCTTCTGCGACCCCGGGACGCCCCGCGCGTGAATGATCGCCGCGGGGAACATGCTGTTGTTCCCGTAGTATTCCATCTGGGCCGTGCCGTCCGGGTTCATCGCGATGAGCGGATGGTTGAACAGGGCACTGCGGTCGTTGTACTCCCAGCGGGTGAAGACGACGCGCCCGTCCTCCAAGACCTGAGGATTGCTCGTCATCAGTTGGTCGAACGTCAGGCGACGGATATTGCCGCCGTCGGCATCGCAGCAATAGATGTTCCCGCCCGCGCGGTGCCAGCAATCGCTGATATGCACGTCGCGCGTCGACGTGAAGACGATCCGGCCATCGGGCAGAAAGGTCGGCTCGCAGTCGGCGACCGGCAGTGGCCTGCCGTCTTGGAGAATGGGGAAAGTGATCTGCTTCACTCGGCGCGTCGCCATGTCCATCGTGTAGAGATAGTAGGAATCGGTCTCGAAATTGTCGCGCATGGAGAAGACAAGCGTTCGAGCATCCCACGAGAGGTTCGGATAGCAGATGGCCCCCTCGGGCTTTTCGATCAGCACCTCGTGCCCAACGGTGCCGTCCTCCAGCAAGGTTCCCATGCAGAGCTGTCCGCCCTGCTTGAAAGCGAGCGTGTAGTCGCGGATCTGTTCGTCCGGAATGTCGTATTTCCCGGCAAGCCCCTGCATGCATCCGAAAACGAAATGCTTGGCATAAATGAACTGCGTGGCATTCGCCCGAACGGATTGGAGCCGTGCCCTGCGCCGCGCGGCGCACGCGTCCAGATACAACGAACGCCAGCGCGGATCGCATGCGGGCACCTTGTCGCCGGCAAGCCGATCCAGGCGCTGCCGAAGCGCATTCACCGCGGGATCGTCGTCGGGAACCTGCCCCAAGACCCTCTGCGTCATGGCGTTCTCGTTCTCCGCGCCGTCTTCCGACGTGAAGACGCGCGAGACGTCGAGCCCGGCATCCTGATAGAGCCAGTCGCGCTCGAGGCGGTAGCGAGGAAAAGCGACGCCGGACGGATTCTTGAGGGGATAATCGGCCGGGCGGCCGTCGTAGCACGTGATTTCCGCAATCTGCACGTTCAGGTTTTTGCCGTCCCCGGCCGTCGGAAGCCCGACCTTGCGCGACCAGGGAATCTGCGCCTCGAACATCCACGGCCCGGGATAACGCTTCTGGTACGAATCGTTGACGCGCACCATCAGGTATCGCGTCGTGACCGGCGGCCATTCCGCAAACGCAGAGTTCGAATTGGACGTTGCGGGCAACTCGTGTCTCTCGGCGAGCGGCCTGATCTGCTCGCGGCCTTCGGCATCAGCGCAGGCGTAAATGCTCACGTTCTTCGCCAGTACGTAGACCCAGGCGTTGCGTGCCACGAAACGCACCCCCGAAACCGCACGTTCCGTTCCCAAATCGAGGACGAAAGTCGCCGTCACGGGCGGCGCCGCCTTGGGCGGACAGACGTGCGTGTCCTTGCCCGTACGCGTGTCGTCGAGCAGGCAGGCGTACGTGCTCAGGTCGCCGTCGATCATCTTCTCCGGCGCATATCTACCCGGGGGATTCGGGTACCATTCCGCATTGGTCCACACGGCGACCGGCCGGAACTCAGCCGCCAAGAGCGGGCAAGCGAACAGAAGCAACGACACGACGGCTTGTATGGCTCTTGTTTTCATTACTGCTGCAGTCGGAAGACTTCTCGATTGTGCTTTCACCCACCGTTTCGCAACTCGATCCATGAAGAATCTTGCTCCTAGCCGCGAACCGAATTATCCCGTAGGGCTGCTCCAAACGCAACCTCTCTCGCCTCCCAACAGCCCTGCTCACCGCCGGTCGGGCAAACCAACTCCGTTCGATGGCACCCCGGTGAAAGGCTCGCCCCTCACATATCGTCTTGCCGGTGAGTTCCAGTGCAAAATGATCGGTGAAGGCGGCCGGCCGGTCCGCGGATTCATTTCGCGCCTTCGGCCGGCAAATGGTCGGCCGCCGCGGCCGGCTTTGGGGCGACTGCCTGCTGGCTGCCTTTGGCCTGCATCCACCGCAGCATGGGCGCCACGGCCGGCTCGAACATGCCGTGGCCGTAGCCCTGAAGCTCGTACAACGCAACGTCCGTGTGGCCGGCGACTTTGAGCATTCGCATGAAATAGGCATTCTCCTCGTAGCGGCCCAGCATCTCCATCTCACGGTCGCCGGTGATGAGGAGGATCGGTGGCGCGTCGGGCCGAACATGGTACAGCGGCGCATATTCGTCCACGACCGGTTGCGTCTTCGGGACGCCTCGCTCCTCGCGGACCGTCATATGCGTGATGGTGTGTCCGCTGAGCGGGATGAGTCCGGCAATCTGGTCGGCGTCGGCTCCACACTCGGCGAGCCATCGTTTATCGAGTCCGATCATGCTGGTCAGGTATCCTCCGGCGGAATGGCCGGTGACGAAGATCTTCTTCGGATCGCCGCCATATCTTTCGATGTTGCGGAAGGTCCAGGCGACCGCGGCCGCCGCGTCCTCAAGATAGCCGGGGCATTTTACCTTCGGGTAGAGCCGGTAATTGACGCCCACGACGGCGATGCCCTTTGCCTGAAGCTGCTGGGGGATGGAGCGATTGCCCGCTTTGAGCCCCCCGCCGTGAAACCAGACGAGCGTGGCGAAACCCGTCCGGTTGTCCGGATAGTAGATATCCAAGCGGCAACGTTCCGCCTGGTAGGGCGTGGCCTCGATTCCTTTTTCCACGTATGAGATGTCGGCGTCGGTGCGGTAGGTGATTTCGTTGTCCGTCTCGGCGGCCGATGCGCCGATGCTCAGCGTGAAAGCGATGGTGAACGCCAGAAGTGATCGGAGCACTTGATTTTTCCTTTCTGACTGGTGGAGTCGGGATTCGGACCGGGGCCATTCTCGTTGGGGCGGCACGATCTCGTGGCCGACACGGAAAAACACTCCGCGTCCCGGTTAGTCACTGCCCGAGCCTGATCGGGTAGAGTTGGTAGCCGATCCGGCGGCAGGCTGCGACGGTTTCCGTATAGGGGGTGTCGCAGACGTCGATCAGTCCGTTCTGAAAGTTCTCGCCATCGTCGCGGCCGGTGGTCGCCTGGTCGCCGTATTGGTGCCAGTGGGTGCCGACGATCAACGGGTTCTCCAGCGCGCTATGGACGTACTTTTCGTAGGCGGCGCCTCGCGCTTCCTGGTCGGCGACGGGGCGCAGACTGGCGTGGAACTTGCCGCGGTCGAGCGCGCCGAAATGGAATTCGCCGATCACCACGGGTCTGTCGAGATCGGCGGGCAGGCGGAGATCGGCCACGCTTTCGGCGTAGCGGTTGACACTGATCACGTCGCTGTAGCGCGCCGCCGCGAGAAAGATCCGCTCGTTTGCCCAACCGGCAAAGCGGCAGCCGAGGTAGAGTCCCTCCGGGTCGATCTCCTTGACGGCTTCACGGCATTGCCGGAAGTAGGCATCGGCCGTTTTGTCGAGAAAGGCCACCAGATCCACGCGGGCTCGCTGGGCGTCGGGCGGAACGGTCGACCGCAGCAGGGCGTCGAAGGAGGCGTGGTCGGCGCCCCACGCGGCGTTCAAATCCTGGATGTTCGCGTATTTCTTTTTCAGGTCAGCGACGAGAACCTGTTTCGCCGGTTGATCGGCGCGCGACTTGAGCGCGGCCAGGGCCAGCCAGGTATCCTCGCGGCCCCAGGTGAGTTCATTGCCCAGGAAATAGCCCAGACACCAGGGGTCGCCGACGGCCTTGCCCTCGTGTTGTGCGACCTCTTTGACCAGAGTGGTTTTGAAACCGGGATCGAATACGTCGGGAAAGTTGCCCCAACCGCCGGTGGCGGCTTCGATCGGGCGGCTGCCGCGATGGATCGTCGCCACGTAGCCGGTGCCGCCGGGCGTGTCCTCCGGCGGCGAGTCGAGGCTGTAGACGGTGGCCGTATACGGCGTCTTCTGCTTCAAGTAGATGGCCGGCTGCGAGCAGTTCGCCAGGGTGTTTAAGCCCCAACTCCGCATCCGGCGATGGGTGACGGCGGCGAACGCTTCCGGCCAGTCGGAGCCGTATTTCCGCAGCAGGTTGGCCCCGGTGAAGTTGTACGTTTCCGCGCCTCGTTCGTAGAGTCCGCGCACGGCCCAGGTGCTCCGGCCATAGAACGGGGCGAAGGGCGAATCGGCCGCGGGCAGGTCGGCGAACAGAAATCTCCGCGCGGTGATCGGCGTATAGCCGCACGACCACGTGACGCGGACCAGTCCGTGGGACCAGAAGAGTCGACCCTCGGGGTCGACGAGCCACCATTTGCCTTGCCATTTGGCCACACGGAATCGCCCGGTCGCTTCCAGCGTGGGTCCGTCGAGCCAGCCGCCGTACTGGTTCCAGCCTTTCGGGCCCGGATGCGCAGCCAGATCGGTCGCCTCCTGCTCACGCTGCCGGATCAAGTCGTCCTCCGCGTGGATTTTGCCGGGCCAGTCCTTGTGCCGGTACTGGCCGAAGCGGTCGATCATCGGAAACAGATTGTCGAGTTTCTCCGGCAGCGGGAAGTCGGCAGTCCCGCCGGCACGGAGGTTCGACACCTCGTACTGGTAGTCCGTGCCGGGATGGTAGACGTAGACCGAAATCCGCGCGACGTTGGCCGGATCGAGGCTTCCGCTTTGTCGACTGCCGATGCCGCCGGGCGCTCCGCGCATTCCGCGGAACGCCATTTCCAAGAGCCTGGGCGGCTGGCTGGTCATGGCGACCTTGAGCGTTTGCTCACTGCCGGGCGCGAGGGTGGCCGACTGGATCACGCAACCTTTCCGCTCGGTCCGGTCGGCGTCCGGGTTGTCGAGCGCCAGATGCACGTTCAACGCACGGCTGCCCGTGTTCTTCACGCGAGCTTCGACGTGGCCGAGCCCCGTCAGGTCCCAGCCCCCGGCCGGCGGCTGGAAGGTGACGCCCGGGCGGCCGTTGCTCTTTGCCACGTGGACCCGCACGGTGGAACCGTCGCGCTGGATCCGGGCGTCGGGTGTGGCAACGGCGGTGTCGATGGCCTCGGCAGCGTCGAACGGCGGTTGCTTCGGTTCCGCCACGCGCGGCGCCAACGACACCGGCGAGTCGAACACCGGACCGATCCGGTCGGGGATCAGCCTCCAAAGGAGAATTCCATTCTTGGAGAGCTGCCGATGCTCCAGCGTGATCGATCCGTTCACGGGCCGCACACGGCATTCGTCTACCTTCTCGATTCCTCCGGGGTAATCGGGGTTGGCAACGCAATTGCTGTGCTGCCGATCGACGAGGTACTTGTGTACTCGCAGTTCGCCATCGCCCAGTTTCGTGAACACTTCGGGGAGCTTGTTGATCCGTATTCCGACATCCCGGGGCTCGCCGAAGTTCACCGCCTCGACGACGAGCCCACCGTTCTGGACCGACGCCAGGACGATCTCGTCGTTGGCAATGGCGTTGTCGACGGCAATCTCCCAGTGCTCGTGCATGCTGAGCAGTTCCATCGAACAGCCGGCCGGCAGCATGCGCAGTTCGTCGGCCCCGGTGCCCGGTTCATTGGGACCTTCGAACCACATGAACCGCGTCTGGATCTTGCCGTCGTGATACTGCACCCAGGGGAAGATCTTCACGTCCGGGCTGTGCACGCTGGTGAAGTAGAGCGACTTGACCAGCCCGGCGCCGTTGATGAGGTTGTACTCGGCGGCACCGGCCGGGGGGTGATAGGGATCGTGTTCGGTGATGAACATGGGAAGGTCCGTGGGCAGACCGTTGAGGGCCAGCATCTGCCGCACTTCCGCCTGCCGATGCGCGGTATCCGCGTATCGATTGTGGTACTCATGCCAGGTGACGAAGTCGAGGCGTTTGTCCGGCGAGCCGTCCCGGCTGAAGTTCTCGAAGAAGTGGTTCAAGGCGACCATCGCATCGCGAACGACGTTGGGGCCGCCGACAAGGATACGGTCGTCGCCGGCGAGTTTCAGTTCGGCGTTCACTTCGTTGACCGCCTGGTAGGCGAGGCGATAGAAGCGGTAGTATTCGTCGGGCGTGCAGCCGATGAATCCCGAGATTCCGTATTCGTTGCAGACCTCGATGTAGCGAACGTTCGGGCAGACCTGCTTCGACTGTTTCACCGCATGCTTGAAGATGGTTTTCCAATCGTCCATGGTGACGCCGAGTTTCCCGTCAAGGATATCGCGCTCGTAGCGCCGGATGCACAGCAAGACCGCGTCGCTGTGATTGCCGAACGCTCTCAGGTAGTCTTGGAAGCGGACGTTCGTTTCGGTTACCCAGTCCCAGCTTTCGCGGAATTTCTCGGATACATCTTTGTACTTGTCGACGCCGATCCGGTAGTTGTCGTCGTACTGCCGGGTGCGATAGTCCCACATTTCGTCCAGGTTCAGCCAGCAGCGGGTGATTTTCGGTCTGCCGAACTCCCGCTCGCTCCGTTCGGCGAGTGCCGGGGCGGGGGCCTTTTGGATTGACGTGTTCCGATGGGCGACCAGGTCGGGAAACGGGCGAAAGTACTGCGACGCATCGATCGAGCGCGTGATGCCGGGCGACCTGTTGGCGACGGCGGCCGGCAGGTCGGCGGCCTGCACGGATGCGGCAGCCAGAGCCATAAGGAGGATCGTGAGCGGATACCGTTGCTTCGCGCGATTCATCGTGGGCCTCTCCGGTTTTCAGGAGTTGATCGGAGTCTGTTCTCGGGGTGGGGGGGACGGGTGCTACACCGCGCAATCCGGCGGGACCATCTGGATATCGATGCCGCCGGAGACCAACAGGGAGGAACCGGTAATATTGCCCGCCTTCGAGGAGGCGAGGAACGCCGCCGCTTCGCCGATGTCCTCGGGGCTGGACTCTTTGCCGAGGGGAACGTTCTTCCAGCGACGCTGTTTGATCTCTTCCGAAAGTGTGTCCCAGCGCTCGGTGTAGATGTATCCGGGCACGACGCAATTGACCCGGATGTGGTGCTCGGCCAGTTCGACGGCGATCGCCCGCGTAAGGCTTTCCACGCCGCCTTTCGACGCGATGTAGGCAGCGCGGTCGGCCAGGGCGCGAGCGGCGGTATTCGAGCCGATGTTGACGATGGCTCCTCCGCCCCGGGCGATCATTTGCCTGGCCGCAAACTGGGCGCACAGGGCGTAGCCGCGGAGGTTGACGGCCAAGACCTCGTCGAAGAAGGCAATCGGCATGTCGAGAAAGCGGTGGCCGAGTCCGAGATGGCATGCATTGTTCACCAGCACGTCGAGCCCGCCCGCCTGCTGCTCGATGGCGGCGAACATGGCGGCCACGTCTTGGTCGCAAGCGATGTCGCCGGCGACCGGCAGATAGCGGCTGCCTCCGCCGGTGGCGCCGTTCAAGGTGTCGACAACTTGTTCGACCTGGTCCGGCGACCGGCCGTGAACGAAAACCGTGGCCCCGTAGCTCCCGAAGACCTTGGCGATGCCTAGTCCGGTATTCCGGGCGGAGCCGGTTACAAGGACGTTCTTGTTCTGGAACATGGTCGTTTTCACCTGTCGTCGAAGGGTTAGAAATACGGCACGGCTTCGGGCGGACGGATGTCGGTCAGGTCGCCGCGGTAGTGGCGCAACGGCCGCGGCTGGTAGGGGTGGTCGGCGAAGGCTTCTTCGTTCAGTTCCAATCCCAGCCCAGGACGGTCGGGAATCTCGAAACAGCCATCCCGGAAGACAAGGCTTTCGGTCGTGAGATCCTTTCGCCAGGGGATGTCGGTGGCCATCGTTTCCAGCAGGTAGAAGTTGGGCGTCGAGGCGGCCAATTGCAGGGTGGCCGCGTGGGCGATCGGACCGCTGGGATTATGGGGCGCAAACGCCAGTTCGTAAGCTTCCGCCATGGCGGCGATCTTCTTGCACTCGGCGAGTCCTCCGGCATGGGACACGTCGGGCTGAACGACGTCGGCCGCGTGCCTTTCGAACAACTCGCGAAACTGGGTGCGATGGTAGAGACGTTCGCCGGCCGCGATGGGGATCCGCGATTTGGCACGCACGTCGGCCAGGGCATCCACGTTGCCCGGCGGGATCGGCTCCTCGAAGAACAGGGGCCGAAACGGCTCCAACTCGCGGGCGATCGTCGAGGCGGTCGGCACGTTGAACCGGCCGTGGCCTTCGATCAACAGATCGACGCTGTTGCCCACCGCGTCGCGGACGGCTCCCACGACGGCCAGGGCGTCGTCGATGTCTCGGATGGACATGTTCATGTAGGCTTTGCCGAACGGATCCCACTTGAGCGCCTGGAACCCGCGCGCGGCGGCCTCCTTTGCTTTTTCGGCGAAGGCATCCGGCGTCCGCGCGCCCGCAAACCAGGCGTTGGCGTAGGCTTTGATTTGGTCGTTGCACTTGCCTCCCAGCAGGCGATAGACGGGCACCCCCAACTCTTTGGCGGAGAGATCCCACATGGCCATTTCCACCGCGCTGAAGGCCGACATCAGCACGGGGCCCGTCCGCCAGTAGGAATCGCGATACATCGTATGGAAATGCCGCTCGATGTCGCGAGGGTCCTTGCCCAAGAGATAGTCCTTGAGCTCGATGAGGGCGGCTTCCACCGCGTGTTCCTTCATCTCCAACGTTGCTTCACCGACGCCCGAGATGCCGGCGTCGGTTTGGAGTTGGACGAAAACCCAATTCGTTCGGTAGCAGTGGACGATGTATGTCTTCAGATCAGTGATCTTCATGGACTCCAGGGCCTTCTTCGATGATCCGGTCGTGCTTGAAAAAGAACACCAGGCCGGCGAAGACCGCCAGGCCGCCAATCACATACGCCAGGGAGTACGCGGCAAACGCGTAAGACAGCCCTTTGCCGGGCTCGAGCACTTCGCGGAGGTAGCCCATCAACCACGGGGCAAGGGAACCTGCCAGAAAAGCGACCATGACCATGACGCCGACGGCCGAGCCGCGGTATCTCGGTTCGATCACGTCGAACAGGGAGGCGTGGGTGTTCGATTCATAGAGCCCGCGGAAGAGCCCGAACACCGCCATTGCCGCGTAAACGGCGTAGGTCGACTGCGCCAGCCCCATAAACAGGATCGCCGGGGCGCCGAGAAGCATGGCGGTCGTCTGCATCGCCATGCGAGCCCCGCCATAGTTCGTCACGAGGCGGTCGGACAAGACTCCTCCGATCAATACACCGACCAGCGCGGTGATGTGATGGTAAAACATCGAGTATCCGCCGGCTTGGGTGAGCGACAGGTCGAATTTTTCGCCCAAGAAGTCGGGCGCCCAGACGACGTAGGCATTGTTGACGAACACGATCGCCGTGAACCCGATGGTGAGCAGCACGGCCGTCGGTTTTTGGAAGAGGATGCCCAGCATGGGCAGCGGATTCTGCCACGCCGCGGGCGTTTCCGCCGTGCGTCGCTCGCCGCCGTCCTTGAGACGGAAGACGAAGACGACGCCGAGCAGGATGCCCGCTGCACCATAGACGTAGAACGCCGACCGCCATCCCCAACGTTCGGCGATATACCCGCCGAGGAAACCGCTGACCATCACGCCAAAGTAGAGCGCCGCCTGATGAACCGACATGGCCAGGGCTCGCGTGGCGCGATGAAACTTCGCCAGCAGCGCGTATGCGGCCGGGGCGTAGAACGACTCTCCGCCCGCGGTGGCCACGCTGCGAAGCATGGTCAGGCTGACCACGCCGCGACTCAAGCCGGTGAACAGCGTCGAGGTACTCCAGAAGATCAGTGCGCCGGTGATGACCCACTTCTTGCGAAGCATGTCGCCGAGGTAGCCGGCGATCGGCATCAGGACGGCGAGAGTAAAGAACAGGACCGTGCCGACGAAGCCGAGTTGCGAATCGGTCAGCGCAAGCTCGGCGCGGATCTGCGGCAGGACCACGCCGTAGATGGCACGGTCGCCTTGGTGGAAGAAGAACGCCAGGCACAACAGCCCCAGGAGTTCCCATTTGTAGCTTTGGTAATATGCCGTTCGTTCTACCGGCGGCGTAGCCACTGTCATCACTTACAGCCTCGACATGCGGGGGTGCGTCCCTTTCGGTCCGCCTGTTACGCCCACCAGTCTAGGGTGCAGGCGACGAGCCTGCAACGGCTGCACCGATCCAGAACCATCGCCAAGGCGCACGCGACGAGAACCGCCAAATGCCGACTGCCACGCAGGCAACGGCCATCATGCCGATCGGCGAAACAAGTCTTGGTACACGCGTCGCAGGTCGGACGGACCGCCGGCGCGCACGGTCGCAGTCCACATGACGTCCGCTTTTTCGGGCACGAGCACAAGGTGGAACGTTCCCAGCGTGCGATCCCGCGGGAGAGAGTTGGCGGACAAGAGTCGCGTTTTTCCAATTTCGTGAAGTCCCTCGCCACCCAGGGTACCTGAAGAGGGGCAAGCGTGGAGCGGGGAGCAGGCAGCGCGGCGCCGGCGAGGCTGTTTCGGTTACGGGCGAAAAATGCACTCGCGGGAGTCGCCGCGCGTGGTGCCCAAGTTGGCGATTTCTCAGAACGGAGGTACTTTGGGCACCACGCGCTTTTGGGTGGGAAAGGGACCAGGTATGGAAGGCACGAGACTTCGCCGGTGCGTTGCGTGTGTGGCCACCGAGGCTTCGATTTCTCAAATTCGAGGGTGTTTGGTGGCCACGCGCTTTTGGGTGGCAAGGCCGCCGAGTAGGCGGCGGCCGGTGGCGTTGCGCCGCGCGGCTTGAGGCTGGGAACCACGGGGGAATTGCCGGCGGAGAGCGACCAGAGAGCTAATCGCTCACGGGCGGAAGAGGGCCTGCGAAAGCAGAGCCGTGGGCAAAGAGACCGCCCAGTCCCGGCCGTTGGTCAGCGGAGGGGAGTCGGCGGGCAGAGCGGAGCCGGTTACCAAGTTGTCAAAGAGCTCCGGAGCGGCGAGGCGCAAGGTCGGCTGGCGCCGGTCCGTGGGGGCATGTGTTCACATGTCCATTCACCTGCGTCATTGTGGTCGATGCGGCGCGCCAGGTCAAGCATTTTCTTGAAACAAGAGTAGTAAGTGGAGGCGGGGATTGGAGTTATTGCGCCGTCGGACGGCTCATCTTTGCATGGTTTGCGTTTGAGCGGTCGACAGGTTTTTCCCACTCGAGAATCGCCCCGGGCCGGCTTGGACGCCCCGTAAACGCTATCTGTACAGGCATTTACTGGAATGGGAGGCTGCGCCGGATTGATTCTATGGGTACGCATGTTCTAGTAGTGGCACGTACACCACTCGTGGACCCGTGTCACCCCTACCATGACGGCCACCTGTATCGAGGCGCTGGCACTGTATCGCCCACGCGACCCTCAGGCCTCGGACTTGTGGCGATTGATGGATGAGCATTTCGCCACGTTTCAGCAGGTCTACGACGACCGCTACCAGGCGAAGTACGGGTTCTGGCGACCGGTGGTCGAGCATTCGGTAACGGCCTTTCTGAAGTGCGGCGATCTGCACGAGGGGTTCGCGCGCGTGCGATGCGCCGACTGCGGCCACGAGATGTTTGCGGCGTAGTCCTGCAAGCAGCGATGCACGTGTCCATCTTGTCATCAGAAGCGAGCGCTATTGACGGCGATCCATGTGGCCGAGGAGGTTTGTTTCCCGGTGGCGCACCGGCAAGTGGTGTTCACCATTCCGAAGCGGTTGCGGCTGCACGCCCGCTTCGACCGGACGCTCTTGGGGAAGCTCTCCGCTTGCGCCTGGAGTTGCGTGAAGGCCGAGGTCCAACGCCTGCTCGGTCGCGACGACGTGGTGCCGGGAATGATTGGGGCAATCCAGACATTTGGCGAACTTTTGCATTTTCATCCACACATGCACACGCTGGTCACGTGCGGGGCGTTTACGCGCGAGGGCGAGTTTCTGGAAGTACCCGAGTTGGATAAGGAGCGGCTACTCGCGGCGTGGCAGGAGGCAGTGTTTGCCCTGTATCTGGCCGAGGGCAAGATCGAGCCGGAAGTGGTCGAGAACATGCGGAGCTGGCCGCACAGCGGGTTCAGTGTCGATCAGTCGGTGTTTTTGGCCGCGGAGGATCAAGCGGGGATTGAGCGCGTGGTGCAGTACATGACGCGCCGTCTTTTCAGCTCGCCGCGCCTTCGTCGAGGTGACCAGTAGCGGGCAGGCGGTGTATAAGGCGGAGAAGGAGGTTGCCGGCTTTCCCGAATCCGGAAGACGCGCTCAGCGCGGGGTGAAGCGGAACTTCCATCCTCTCGCTGGATTTCATGGTTCACGCAGCACATTCCGCCAAGCGGATCGATTTGATCCGGTATTATGGTTGGTATCGAACAAGGCACGTGGGATGCGTGCCAAGGCAGCGGAAGCGCACGCGCGGCACAGCCGGTCATGTCGTCCGTGCCGAGGCGCAGAAACTGGACGCGAAGCCGCTCGAGCTGTGACGGGCGATGCTGATCAAAAGGGTGTAGAGGTCGATCCGCTGGCTTGTCCGCAGCAGCAGGGCCAGACGGGTAATGACCCACGAGCTGCCGCAGCAGGAGGTGATCGAGAAGATTCTATAATTCGCGGTCTTGGGAAGCGCGCCGCCGCGGGGACCGCCGAGCGAGACGTTTCCGTCCACGTCGGCGATGGCTTCGTCGGACCCCTTGGCGTCGCCTTCCGACGAGCCGGCGGAACTCACCTACGTGGACGAAGCGACCTTCTGCGACGTTCTGATTTTGCCTTGCTCACGCAAGGGCACAGGGACGGGTGCGCCAATCCAGGATTCGCCGTTGATCTGGGTCCGACCAACCATCACCGAACTGTCCGAGAGCCCCAGAGATGTCCGTAAAGGCCACGGTAACTTTTGACCACCCTATTCTTCCGGGCTAGACTCAGCGGCCGTGGGAAATCATTTTTCCTATCACTAGCACCAAACGGTTTTCGAGCCACCTAACGTTAAGAATGCGATGTCACGGTTTTGGATAGGTGAAGGCCAGAAAACACGGGAAAAATGAGTGCTAGCACTTCAAAACCGTGCCACCGCAAATTGAGCGAAAACACCTCGAAAAACCGTTTGGTGCTAGGTGAAAAGCGGACTGTGCCATGAGGCCCAAAGATCCATCCGCCGTGAACAAGGAGTAGGCAACCGTGAAAGATCAATGGATCCTGTTTGCAGTCATCCTGCTTTTCCCGGCAATCGCTTGCGCGGATGGCGCCCCGGTTGAGCCTTATTCGGGTAAACCGACCGCCGAGGAAATGCGCTTCGTGCGAGGCTGGGGGAACTTTTTGCTGAAACGCGGCGATGCGGACGCCGGGCGGTATTCCGCCGATGTCCCTTTTTCGTTCCTCTGCGGCGAGCGTTCAAGCCGCGAGTGGGTCAAGATTGCCGACGCCCAGACCACGTCGTCCGATTGGAAAGACGGGACTCGCAAGCATGTTCTGATCTGGAAGGACACGCAAACGCGGCTGGTCTGCCAGATGGAACTGAGCGAGTTCAGCGCGTTCCCGGCGATGGAGTGGGTTGTCCGGCTGCGTAACGACGGAAGGGGCGATTCGGCGAACGTGCATGACTTCAAGGCATTGGACATCGCCTGGAATTCTCCGAAGGGAGTCATGCCACTGCTGCATCGGTCGGTGGGCGGGCCGAGCATTGAGCAGGATTTTCAGTTCCAGACGGAGGTGATGCATGCGTCGTTATGGCGGAAGAATCGCAGAATCCGTATGGATTCCAAGTCCAACGCCGAGTGGATGAACGCGCTGGGCGATGCCTGCATTCCAAGCGATCAACGGCCCAGTTCGGTTTGGCTGCCCATGTTCAACTATCAGACGGCGGGCGACGGTGTCATCGCCGCGCTGGGATGGAACGGCACCTGGTTTGCCGACTTCCACCACGCCGGAGAAGGGAAATCCCGTATCGCCGCCGGCATGGAAAATCTCAACGCCAAACTTCGGCCCGGGGAGAGCATCCGTTCCCCGTTGTCCATGGTCATGTACTGGCAAGGGGAGTTGATGCATGCGCAGAACATGTTCCGTCGGTTTGTCCTGGCGCATCATACGCCGAGGCAAGACGGCAGGATCATCAGTCCCCCGATCTCATGCCAGACGTGGGGCGGTTGGGGTGAGCAGAGGCATTTGGAGACCATCGCAAAGATCAGGGAGAAGCAGATTCCGTTTGACGTCTATTGGATTGACGCCGGCTGGTACGGAACCGGGAAGATCCAATCGAACACGGTGTTCGAAGGCGACTGGGGGACGATGGCGGGCGACTGGCGGGTCAATAAGAATTGGTATCCGAACAAGTTCGGTCCTATCAGCGCGGCGGCCAACGACGCCGGAATGCGGTTCCTGATCTGGGTCGAGCCGGAGCGGGCCATTTACGGGCGGCCGATTACGCTGGAGCATCCGGAGTTCTTTCTGCCGCGGAAGAAGGCGTATCGGGACGGCGAAACCCTCCTGCTCAATCTGGCGGATCCACGCGCGGCGAAATGGGCTTTCGATACGGTTTCGGGACTGATCGATGAGAACCACGTGCAATGGTATCGCGAGGATTTCAACCTGGTTCCCAACGGATATTGGAATGGCGCCGACGAACCAGATCGCACGGGCATGACCGAAATGCGGTTTGTCGAGAACTTGTACAAGTTCTGGGACGCGCTGTTGGAGCAATACCCGTCTCTGGCGATCGACAATTGCGCGTCGGGCGGGCGGCGCATTGAGTTGGAAGCACTCTCCCGTAGCCTGGTTCTATGGCGTACGGACTACAACTGCTTTGTCGAGGCGACCGAGGAGTGCACACAAGACCACAGCTACGGGATTGCTCACTGGCTTCCGCTGCAAGGAATTCGCCCATTCCGGCGCCTGGTCGACACGTATGAGGCTCGCAGCGCGCTATCCCCCTGCGAGGAATTCGATCCCGGCGTTCTCGATAAATCCGATGAACACTGGGCGCTCTTGAAGAAGACCGTCTCCGACGCGCAGCGGGCAAAGCGGTACTTTCTGGGCGATTTCTATCCGCTTACCAACGCCTACGGAGCGCTTGACTCCTGGTCGGCGTACCATCTGTATTTGCCGGAAGAACGGGAAGGCATGATTCTGGCAATTCGCCGCCCGAAAAGCGACGTCGCGGCGATGACATTCGATCTAGTGACCATCGATCCGGCGAAAAGCTGGACGTTCGAAGACGCCGACAGCGGTGAAATCCGGACACGATCCGGCAAAGCAATCCGCGAAGACGGCTATGAAGTCGTTATTCCGAAACGACGGGATTCGAGGTTGATTTTCTACAAGGCGGTAAAGTGAGCCGTCATGAGCCTTCCGGAAGCGGTCCGCCGTTGCCGTTACGCCCCGCGAATCTTGGATCGCGGACGCGGAGTTCGTCCACGGCGCGAAACCTCATCGCAAGGGCGCTGATGGCACGTTCTGGTTTGGGGAGGATTCAATGGTCCAGATCCAATGGTCTCGTCACGTAAAACGGCAAACGCTTCCTATCACTTTCACTTATTGGGGCACGTCCCAGTATTCATCGTGCCCGACGCTGATGAATGCCTTGCAGCGCGTGAGCTGCATTGGAAGAGGATGTCGGCGCGGCGCGTGTCGCGAACGATGAAGATCACGTAGCTCTGCCAATACGGCTGGTCGTCCGCCTCAGGGATCGTCGTGAGCCGGCCGAGATACACGCCGCTGATCCAGTCGGCGGGGATCTTCAACGTTGCCGACGCCTTCCACCGGCATTCGCGCAGGCGCTTCTCGCCGACCGGCGGGATGGGCTGGGCCGTGCCTTGAAACGCTCCCAGCGTGGTCATCAGCCTGGCCCCGCGACCGCCGTAGTAGCCCGTGCGGAAGATCTCGATCTGGAACCTCACCGGCGGATCGGTGCTCACCAGGATGTCGAGCGACTCGCCGGCCAGAACCGACTGCTTGGAACAGTAGCCTTCGATCCATGCCGAGCGGTAGTTGGCTTTGTCGAGCCGGACGCGCGTGAGCTGCCAGTCCAACGAGCCGGGCTTGTTGTTCTCCTCACGGATCCATGAGGGTTGTGCGGCGGTCGCCAGCGACTCCGCGCCGATTATCATCGACCATGCCAACAGCGCAACGCAACGCGCCGTGCGAAACTATCGAGTCTTCATCGATCTCTTGAGGAACTCTCTGCGGGATGGCCTGGCATTCTTGGGCATCGAGTCTTTGGACATACTCACAGATCTCCAGTTCATGGTGGAAAGGGAATCGTTGGCATTCGCAAGAAGCGAGTCACTATGGATGTGGGGCCGAGGCGGTTGCATCACGAGACACTCCTCAATCCCAGTGGCGATACGTACCGTCGGCGCGGGTGCGACGACGCCGGGCCGGCCAACGTGAGGACGGATCACGCCGGCCGCATGTCGTACTCAATTGCGTGTTGTTATCTTGACAATCCGAATGTCGCCCGGCCCCACATCGATGGTCAGCGAGTTCTCGCCCGGGAGCATAGCGATATCCTTGTCCTCCCGCAACTCGCGCGAGGCAACCACCCGCAGAGCCCGTAAATCAATGGTCACTGGGGCCGTGGCGCTCGGGTCCAGCTCCTCGGGGGTCTGCGTGAACTTCGTTACTCCCTTGTTGTTGATCAGGTAGACCCACCAGCCATCGGACGTCTTGTTCAAGCCGTACTCGATGTCCCCTCGGACCTCGACAGGCAACACCTCGTTGACGATTTGCCGCATCAGGTTCTCGACGAGGGGCATCCTTTTGCCCTTGAGCAACTCGGACCAGAAGTTATGCGAGCCTCCCTTGCCCACAACGGCGCGGGGGAGCATGCCGTCGACGGCCGTGAGCACCACCCGGCCACGGCCTTGGCGATGCACGCTCGCCAGGATCTCGCCTTGGGCGTCGGTCCAGAGGGGCTCGGCGCCGTGCAGTTCGAGAGGTTCGAAATCATAGGGTTCGGCCAGCGCGACGCTTCCGCCGCCCCAGGCGGCGATGACGGGTCCTACCACGCCTCGGCTCTGGCCCAGGCGTTTCGCGCCCAGAAACTCCGCCGGAAGATGCTCACTCGCATGGCGAATGTTGACAACCAGCGTCCCGCCCTCCCGCACGTATTCCATCAGTCGCCGGGCTAGCGGAGCGTCGATCGCGACCGCCCCCAGAACGATCGCCACCCGGTAATTCATCAACCGGTCAAGAGGAATCGGGCCGCTGGGCGGATTGGGAACAAGGATGTCGTAGATGTCGCCGAATGGACTGTTGGACAGGCAGCCCTCCTTTCCCTTGCGCGTGTCCTGGGCGTGGGGCACGACGGTGTACAGGAAGGCGTCGATCATGGCATCGGCGCGCTGTGGGGGAAAGTGCGACCAGGGCCATCCGCCCGATTGCGGATAGCCCTGGTCGAAGGGCAGCAACAGGGCCACCGGAGCGTAGCTCACGCCGCGGTCCGGGTGACGCTGCGTAAAGGCGTACCACTCGCGCATCGCTTCGCCGTGCGGTGAGAGGTAACGCCGCTGCGGTTCTTCTTCTTTGCGCACGACGTATGCGCGGTTCCAGTCCTCGTGGTCTACAAAGCTCGCACCCGCCAGGTAGGCCAGATACATGTCGCGGCGATTCAGCGAAACCGACATGCCGAAACCGGGTCCCGAGTTCTCGTGGGTGCCGGGGACCGTTGAGCGAGTGGTGGTCACATAGTTGGGCTGATTGTTGAAGGAGAACTTCCCCTGTTGATCGTGGCCGTTGTAATAAGTGGCGATGTACCACGCCCACGGTTTGCCATACTGCCGCGCGGCGCCGCGCACGCTGAACGTCGACACCTGGTGGCGATAATTGCCCGTATTCGTGGTCTCCGAAATCACCATGCCCGCGCCCCACTCCAATGGATAATGGTCGAAACACCAGCCGCCGCGGAATAAGACCATCCGGTCGGGATCGTCGAAGTAGTAGCGCCGCAGTCCCTGGTAGCAGGCGTGCAGCCCTTCCACCGCGTCCCGGCGATCCTCGCGGGCGCGAGCGACAATACTCTGCGTTTTCTCCAGCGCGGTTTCCTGAAAATTGAGTTTGCGCCCCATTTCGGCTAGTTGCTGCGGGTTTTTGTAAAGGCCCAGGCTGATGTATTCGTTGTCCCATTCCACGCCCGCCCAGAAGCCGAGGAAGTTGGGATGCTCCGCCTTCCACTTCTCGTAGTCCTGCCGGTCGACCTGAAACTGGCCGAGGCAGCGAAACGGCGGGCGCCCGGCGCTGGAGTAGACGAAGAACGGCACGCGAGGATCCGGCTGACGCTTGAGATTCCGGAGGCGATCTACATTCACGGCCAGCGGATCGCCCTGCGCGGCGCCGAGGTCCGCAACGTGGTAGCAGATGGCCGCGTCGCGGACCATGGGTTCCTCGCCGGCGGGCGAGGGCGTGGTACGCGCGCCCGAGGAGAGCATGTTCCAGAAAGAGCGTCCGAGGATTATTGGGGGCGTCAGGCCGGCACTCACTGCGTAGTCGTGTTCCGCCACTATCCAGCGTCGCGGGGTCGCGTCGGGCCTCGCGGCGACCGGGTCGGCAGACAATGCGACGCATGGAAGCGACGTGACCAGCGCGTGAAGAATCAAGAGGACCCAAGGAAGGCGATTCATCGTTCAGCTCCGGCGGTGGATTCTGGAAGGCAGGACCTCGCAGACCTGCCGGCGCCCGTGGGTTCAGCCCATGCTAAACGGCATACGGTCTGCGTCGATGTGCGGCGGGTAAAGGCATTATGGCCTTTCATGATAAAGGAAGCTACATGGTGTTTCCATCGAGAATCAGGCAGTCCCATTTCAGGCATCGTCGGGGCGACGGTATCGCCCTTTTCCCCGTCAGTTAGCTACTCCGGCGCGCCGAGGAACCCCTCGTGATAGAAGACCGGCTTGTAGCCATGCTCGGTCACCCAGCGGATCGCCGTCTCGACTCGCTGGAAGTGGTCGGGAACGTAGTACTTGCACGAGGGCCAGAATTGCGGCTCATGCGTGAGCAGGTCCATGATCTCCGCCTGGTTGGGATCCTCGGCCAACGGGGCCAACTTCGGCGCGATCTTGTCCACGGGAGTGGCGTTGATCACGATGTCGGTGTGGGCGAAGACAATCCCGCTCTCGAAATCCTTCAAGGCGTCGTGGCGGGAAAGGTATTCGCAGCGTGCCTCGTCGAGCATGTAGTGTACGCCGTAGTTGACGCCGTCGGTCGTGGTGAAGTAGCCGCTCAACACGCGCACGCCCCGCTGGTACAGCGGCTTGAGCGCGGCCGACTGGACTTCTCCCCAGTGAATGATCGTGGGAGGCGCATAAGCTTCGATCCCCGCAAAGCGGTGGATCTCGCCAACCACCAGATCCAGATCGGCGATGAGTTTCTGCGGCGACGCGTACTGATAGGGCCGATCCGGGAGGTTGGAGTAGGCGTGGAAGGTCAACCTGAGCCAATCCGCGTTGTCCTTCCACTCGCTCTTGTAGCGATCCGGGAACTGCGACAACCGAAAACCGCTGTCGGTGTAGTCATCCAGGTAGTAGATGTTGACGGTGTACTTCGTTCCGTATTTCCGGTTTAATTCCCGCAGGCCCTTGAGGTAGTGGCAGTCGAAGATCGAGCGATACCCATGCTGATAGATGTCGCGGAGAAAGTAGATGTTGTCGTCGACTGAGAAGCGGTAACGCGGGAACGAGTTCTTGTCCCACACCACGCGGACCCGATGCTCCTGCCGGCCGAAGCGGCTGTCGGCCGCGGCCACGATGTCGGTCTCGCGGTCACGAAGCAACACCTCGCCCCGAAAGCGGCTGCCGGACCGCAGGGCGGCCTGGCCGTTGATCGTCACCGGCACGCCGAGCGCCGCTTGGCCCGTGACCGGGATCTTCAGACCTCCCTCAACCAGCGCGCCATGACGACGATTGAGCACGGCCCCGTGGAACGGCTCGTCGATGGTCAGCGCCGGGGCCTCGGCGGCGGCCCTACGGCTCAGCCCGCCGGTGGCCGCCGCGGCAGCGCCCGCGGCCATGGTTTGCAGGAAGCGGCGGCGACGAAGGGATGGACGATTCATGATACGCCTCCTATCTCGAGCGACAGCACCTGGTGAACCGCTGGGCGTCGACCTCCACGCCGTCGAAACCGGCATCCTTGGCCATGCGCAGCTTCTCTTCGGCCGAGCCTTTGCCCTGGATCATGGCGAAGCACATCGCCTTCTTGTAGCGGCTGACGGGCTTCGCGGCACGTGCGGTCGAGGGTTGGCCCAGGGGAAGAGCGCTTCCGGCCGCTTTCACGAAACGGCGGCGATTCACAGCCTTTGTCATGCTTGTCCTCATGGTTGCGGGCATCGAGCCTCTTGTCTTTTTCAACATCCTTCGCTGCGGAAAGGAAATCGTTGCCATTCGACGCGCCACGCCTGTCTAGCGAGCCCGATGCCAGACGCCGCCGTCTTTTCTCGCTGCTCGCCGCGGGCTACTTGAACCAGCGATTAGATTGCGGCTGGACCTCTCCCCTGCCACATTCACTCGGTCATCCAATCTCTCGCCGCGCCACGTCGTCCCCTTCGGCCGCCGCACAATCTAATCCTTCATAAGTTATGCCGCGCGATTACGCGGCCTACCATCACACATTCGCACGGGCGGGCGTCTCATCGAGCAGCTTCCCTATGTGAGCCATAACTGTTGCCGGGAGGCCGACGCCAAGCGGCGCGGCGACCTTGCCGAACAACTCCCGGCTCCACCCCCACGTCTCTTGATACGCGGCCCGGAGCGCACTCGGCTGCGCGTCTGCCGTGCAAGTCAGGTATCGCTCATAGGCGGCGTGGGGGAGATCTTTCTCGAGCGCGCGCGACGGCGTCGGCCAGTGGTCAGTAGTGCCCTCGGAGAGGCGAACCAGCTTGAGCAGATTCTCGTGGGCCTTGCCGAGCAGGGCCCACGCGCGCGCGCGCTCGCCGCGGTTCAGGAGGTTCGCGCCGAAGAGCATCAGATTGATGAGGTTTAGGGCGAGAGCCTCTGCCAGCGCCGCGCCGCCGCGCGCCGGAGGCCCACCTACGAGTGCAGCGGCGTGTCGTGACAACTCGCCCGTCCGGTCCGATACGACGGCCGAGTCGAGCGAAGGGAACCACCCGTAGCCTCGCCAGCTTTCGACGACGGGCATCTCCGAGGCCCGCAAGAAGTGGAATTCGCCGCGGACGCCGTTCTCGAATAGAGCCGTGTGGTGGCCGAAGTCGTCCGGGAAGTAAGCTGCCACCGGGCCGGCCGCATTGAGGAACAGGCGCCGATCGAAGTCCTCGAAATCGTCGTCCCGGATGAAGACCGCAAACTCGATGTCGGAGAAGGCGTCCGCCTCGCCCGTCGCGAACGAGCCGAACATCAGAGCGCCTGCCACGCGCGCGTCCCGCCGGCAGGCATCCCGGAACCGAGCGATCATCCCCTGCTGAAGTAACACAATCTCTTTCCTTCCGCACTCTGTATCAGGCGGGCGAAAGCGGCATAACGAATTGGTTTCTATCCCGCCCGCTCCGGCAGAGGACCCCGTCTTGGAGGACCTCGGAGTGGGCGGGATAGAAACCCAGTTGAACGAAACCGCCGGCCGGTGCCGAGCATGCTTAGGGCGTTCGCTTGGCTTTCCCAGGCACCGTAGAGCATTCTAGGGCCGCTCCGACCGCCATGCAAGCAGAGAACCCCCCGGCGACACGCCGCCGATTGTGACGGTGGTGCCGACCAGCACGGCTCGCTTCCCGATAGGGCGCACACCCTGGGCGCCGAGTCGTCTGGGCGGCTCGATTCAGACGTTGCGAGTTGTCTCCCCGGGGCTTCATTGCACCGCTCCCGCAAACAGTCCGCTCGTCGGCGGGCGGGCACGGCAATGCGCGTCTTCCCGCCGGGCACGATCTGCCGCCGTGGCATACGGGGAGGCCATCAGAACGTCGAACCAGCTCAGTTATCGGGGCCGGGAGCGTGGTCACTCGTGACATACCCGATGGCGTCTTCGCTGCCGGCAACCCGTGCCGGGTGATTCGGGAGATCACAGAGTAAACAGAGTAAATGGAGATGATCGTGGCAAAGAAACGGCAGCCGTTGAAATCGGACAGCGGGTCGGCCTTCAGCAAGGGCCGACTCAGGCGGCTACGTCAGGAGGACGAGACCTGGGAAGCGGATTTTCGGGCATTGCCGAAGCCTTCGTATCAAAACCCGACGCACTACCGAGGCATTGTGGTCACGAAGAAGGGCGAGGTTTTGGCCGAGTCACAGGTTGAGGGCAGGCCCGAGGCCAGCGATCTCGCCGCCCTGCTTACCCAGGCCATGCAGCGACCGGCGACCGGTGCGGCCCACCGTCCCAGCCGCTTGTACGTTCGAGGACATCACCAATGGCAAGAGCTATTCCCGCATCTGGAAGACCTTGGCATCCAAGTGTCTGTTCGCCAGGAACTCCCGAAGGTGAAGAGAGCCTACGAGGACTACCTACGGCAGATGAAAGAGGCCCAACGTGCTGCAATGGTGAGGCCGACAAGGGAGCAGCAGACGGTCGAGGAGTGAAACAAGAGCGGTAAGTGGAGGCGGGGATTGGAGTTATTACGCCGTCGGACGGCTCATCTTTGCATGGTTTGCGTTTGAGCGGGCGACAGGTTTCCCCCTTTGAGAATCGCCGTGGGCCGGCTTGGACGCCCCGTAACCGCTCCATGTACAGGCATTTACTGGAATGGGAGGCTGCGCCGGATTGATTCTATGGGTACGCATGTTCTCGTAGCGGGCAGGTGGTGTATAAGGCGGAGAAGGAGGCTTGCCGGCCTTTGGCCGAATCCGGACGACGAGGGCCTGGCACGGGGGCTGAAGCGGAACTTCCAGATTCTCTCTCTGCTGGATTTCTTGGCGGAGTTCACGCATCCGTGAAAACTGACGCAATCCCCGAAAGGAAACCGATGAAAGTCGCGGCGATCCAAACCGCCAAAGGCAACATCCGCCTCGAACTGTTCGACGATAAGACGCCCAAGACGGTCACCAACTTCGAGAAGCTTGCCGGCGAGGGCTTCTACGACGGGCTGAAGTTCCACCGCGTCATCGCCAACTTCATGATCCAGGCCGGCTGCCCGCGCGGCGACGGCACCGGCGGCCCCGGCTACGAGTTCGAGGACGAGTTCCACCCGAAATTGAAACACGACCGCGCGGGCGTGCTCTCGATGGCCAACGCCGGCCCGAACACCAACGGCTCCCAGTTCTTCATCACCCACGTCCCCACACCGTGGCTCGACGGCAAGCACTCCGTCTTCGGCCGCGTGATCGAGGGCCAGGACGTAGTCAATTCGATCAAGGCGGGCGACGTGATGACGAAAGTCACCGTCAGCGAGGAATAGCTTCAACTCCGCTGCGGGCCGGAAATCCAATGCGGCTGGCTGACGGCTTCGATCACGTCCAGCGCAATTTCGTCGTACATGCGTTCTCCGGGCGGCGGCATGAGCAGACGCACAAGGGCATTGCACATCGCAGAGGCCGCCGCCAGGTTTGTGAAGATCAATTGCGGCACTCCGGCCGCGACCAGCTCGTCGCAACCGAGTTCGTCGGGGCGATGATCTTCCGGATGGGCGATCTCGGGATGGTAGCGGTCCAGGGGCGCGGTCAGGTCGGTCCCATCCGCGCGGATATGGACCTGCACGTTGGCATAGCTGCCCCGCTGACCTTCCTCCACGCCGTCGTTGCCGCCGGAGATCAACACGATGTTTTGGAGCTTGCCTCCGCAGCAATGATCGCTCACGAGGCTGCGCGTGGCGTGGTTGTCGCAGCAGAGGAGCACCAGATCGCCTTCCTGGACAACCTGCTCGATATTCGCATCGGTCACGTATTCGGCGGCGCAGCGGAGATTGAGCCCCAGGCTGTCGTTCCGCTCGAGAAACTCCCCGGCGACCGCTTCCGCCTTGTTGATGAAATCCGGGATATCCATACGGTAGCTGTTGCCCGGCTCGAAGACGTCGCCGTCGCAGAGGAGAGCTGTTATCTCATGGCCCGGCGGCAGGACCTGGCGAAGACCGGCCAGAAACGTGAGAACGGCACGGGCCACGAACAGCCCGATTCCTCCCAGCCCGATGATCACCACGCGGCCTCGCGTGAGGATCGTCGTATCCATTTGCCGCCGGATGATCGCGGGGGCCGTTTCGGCTGCCGTCGACTGCGGATGGTCGGTTGCGGTCGTGTTCATACGAAGTCATCTCCGTTGTCTGAGTATCGGTTCGGGCTGCGGTATTGCCGGCCGTTGTCGTCGTGCAAATCCCAATTGCGTCTGGGAGTCGACCACGAGTAGGGAACGTACCGCCGGACTTGGATTTGCAGGAGCCAACTCCGCGGCGCGTGCGACAAGGGGAGGCAATCGGGATCCTCGAAAATCACGTTCGGCGCGACGTGGAACCTCCGGCCATCGACGACAAAGTCGATGTGGTAGCGAGGTTCCTTATCGACGTCGGCGGCTATGATGTGCAGCCCATCCTGGTCGTCGTTAAGGTCGGTCATACTCGGCGCGACCGAACCGTTGTGCAGATGGGCATCGCCGAAATGGAGATAACCATCCGGGAGGACCGCCGGGTTATCGAACCGGATGTGGTCGGAAGTCCACCAGCGGCCGTAGCTCCAGTGCATTTCGATGGTCTGGCGAGGGCAGTGCCAGTGAAATCGGCTTCGCTCGGGATCGTAAAGCAGCACGAGAGCAGCCTCCCCGTTGTGCAGCGCGTGGGCATGCTGGAAGAACGATAGCATCGCCCGGTGCATGGCCCGGTTCAGCTTGCCGCAGTGCAACCGGCAGTATTGATAATGGTCGGCCAACTCGAGGCCGGCGCCCTCCACCCGGGCCGAAGAGGTGAAGATCTGCGTGCGCCGTTCGCGGTACACGCCGCCGGCCGCAACCACCAGGCGGGTCTGCCCCTCATCGAGCGGCGGCAGCTCGCGGTCCTCGAATTTCACATGGATGGGTATTTGCACGGCATGGTCCTCGGAGAGTTTGCCCCACGGGTCAGGTCGGGCTTTCAGTTTTCGCCGCCGGCTTCGCGGCGCGCATCAACGGATTGGCCAGTTCGGTGGCGCTTCCCGGCACGTGTGCAGCGATGCTGTTGGCCGAGAGCTCCAGGTCGATCAGCTTTCGCACGTCCATTTCCACCGGTCGCCAGGAGATCGAAAGAATAAAACGTGGATCGTGGATCGATTCCGCCTCCCAGCGTTCCACGTCGGTCACCCGCGGGTCGACTCCGTCCGACCCTGCCTTGCCGAAGGCCGACTGCCCTTCGTGAAATTCACTGCTGCGATTGAAGTGGCCGCCCCACAGATGATTGACGACGGCGCTGAGTGCGCCGGCCCGCCCGGCGCGCATGGTCTCGGTGGCCAGATATTGTGTACAAAACCATGCTATACAGCCGTGCGCATTCGGGCTGACGTTCAAGAGGTTCGACCAGTAGAGTGCCCCGCCGGGGCCGTCGATCCGGCTGAGCGGATCGTTCCGGTAGAAGACCTCGACGCGCGGCACGACGCGCCCGCGGCGGAAGGGGATCTTGAGGATCACGTACGGCGTGGCCAGACGCCGCTCGGTCGCCGTCGCTTCGGGGCCGTAGGGGGCCGGACTGTCCTTGCTCAACCAGAGCATGCGGCGGAGTTCGGGCTTGAGTTCGACAATATAGATCTCCGTGCTGCCGCAGGGGACGATCCACTTGACGTTGTCGGGAATCGGTTCTTGGGTCAGCCCGCAGACACTGAAACGATTGATCTGCCGGACCCAGGCTCCAACATCCGCCTCGCAGCCTGCCCCGTCGCCGTTGGTCAAGCGAGCGGTGCGGCCTTCGATGATGATTTGTTCGGGCATGATTGCTGTCCTATCAGGATGAGGTTGGGAGACCGAAAGGGGATCGGCGGCCGAAAGGGGTCGGGCGTCTTTTTGGGCGGCGGGCGGGCCCCGGGGTGGTACCCCAACACAGGTGACCCGGCCGGAGGAGAGACCCGGACCGCGGCCTTTCGTCTCAACATTCCGGCACAGTGCGGCCGATGCCATGCCGACCAGCAGGTGACGGCGAAGCACGCTTTGCCCAACGATACGTATGAGAGCTACCTGAAGACATTCCATGGCGCCACGATTGAGTACTATCGCGCCACCGACCCTTTGGCCGAACGCTATGAGGCCGTCTGCAGCGACTGCCACACCGCGCATGCCATCCATGCCCCCAGCGATGCCCGCTCTTCGGTCGCGCCAGCGAACCTGCGGCGGGCCTGCGTCAAGTGTCATCAGGACGCCGAGCCTGTGTTTGGAACGATGGGATACGGCCACTTCCGCATTGATAGGACGGCATCGCCTCTACTCTACGTGCTGGACCTGTTCTACAGGATTGCCATCCCCCTGATCATCGGGGCGATGCTGCTCTACATCCTGCTGGATATCCTGCACCGAGTACGTGGACGCGCTGTGGGAGGGAATCAGTCATGAGCAAGCAGGGCGACCCAGTTGTCCTCCGTTTTGCCGCGAGCCAGCGCATTGAACATATCCTGCTGATGGTCTCCTTCAGCATGCTGTGCCTCACTGGGCTGCCGCAGAGGTACAGCAGCGCCGGCTGGGCGCACGCCATCCTGGGCGTATTCGGCGGGCTACAGCAGGCTCGCACGATGCACCACTTCTTTGCCGTGGTACTTGCCGAGGCCGCCTACCCAGCGTTGCCGGTTGCCGTCTGCGAGTTGATGCTCGTCCGCCCGCGCCCGACGGCGATGCTCCCCGGCGTGCGCGACGTGCGCGACGGCCTGGCCTCTGTGGCCTTCCTGCTCGGCCTGCGCAAGGAAAAGCCGCGCTACGGCCGCTATGATTTCAGGCAGAAGGTCGAGTACTGGTCGT
Source organism: Thermoguttaceae bacterium (assembly GCA_040768665.1). Taxonomy (GTDB): domain Bacteria; phylum Planctomycetota; class Planctomycetia; order Pirellulales; family Thermoguttaceae; genus JABWBD01. The sequence continues at coordinate 29,909 of JAXGMN010000029.1, read as the reverse complement.
TGATCTGGGGCATCGTCGTCATGAGCATCACCGGCTCGATCCTCCTGTTCCCGTTCTACGCCACACGCTTTCTGCCGGGCGTGGTTCTGCCGGCCTCCCAGATCGTGCATAGCTACGAAGCCGTGCTAGCCTTCCTGGCCATCGTGACCTGGCATTTCTACACTGCCCATTTCGCGGAGGGGATCTTGTCCTTCGATTCGAGTATCTTTACCGGCAAGACGACTCTGGAACGCATGAAAGAGCAGCACCCGCTGGAGTACGAGCAGTTGATGGGCGAGAGTACAGCGACGGAAGCGGGCGGCGCGGACCGCTCGTAACCGTTCACGGGTTGCGACGTCTGCGCTGACGACCGCTAGGACTGCAACGCAGAGGATTTTAGAGTCTCTGTTCGGGACTTTTGCGCATGGTGCGCGCATGTTCGTGAAGGTTGGGTTGCGGGCTTGCCCCGCTTTAGGAGAACCGATGCCAAGCGCAATCAAGATCGCCGTGGCGGCAGTGTGCGGCCTCTTGGGCCTGGTTGGCGCAGGATTGGTCGGCCTGCACGACATGGCACAGAGGCCCACCTACTGCGCCACGTGCCACGCCGTACAGCCCTATGTGGAGACCTGGGCGGATTCCAGCCACTTGGCCCACACGCACAAGCAATTCGGCATCCGCTGCCAGGCCTGCCACGCCCGGACCGTCGGAACGCTCGTCTCCGAGGTGGTGAGCACTGTCCGGCACACCTATGACGATCCCCTTAGCGAGATCCAGGTGCCCCAGAGCGACTGTTTTCGATGCCATGGCGATTACAGGACACTGGCCGAACGCACCAAGAACCTGGTACAGAACCCACACGACTCCCACTGGGGCGCGCTCGACTGCGGCGTCTGCCACAAGATGCACAAAGACTCCATCGACTACTGCGCCCAGTGTCACGATCCCACAGTAGACAAGCCAGATTGGACGCTGCCGCCACGTCAACGATAGCGGCCGCCGCCTCTGTTTCCGAGCCGGGAACAAATTCTTTTTTCGCCTGCGCCTGGCCGTCGGACCCGACCAGCGGCCGGATCGTGGGGCCGTTCGGCCAGTTCGGCGATTCCCGACACCCATGAGATACCGCGGCCGATCTTCGGGCAGCGCCGGTACGGTTGCTTCCACGGTGCGGTACATCTGCTCAGACGATTCTCCCACGCTAAGACCGCCGAGCGAGAATGCTTCCGTCCACGTCGGCGATGGCTTGTCGGACCCCTTGGCGTCGCCTTCCGACGAGCCGGCGGAACTCACCTACGTGGACGAAGCGACCTTCTGGGCGACGTTCTGATTTTGCCCGGCCTACTTCGGGCACAGGGACGGTGCGTGCCAATCCAGGATCGCTGTTGATCCGGGTCCGACCAACCATCGCCGAACCGTCCGAGAGCTCCCAAAGAGCGTCCTGGGGCGCTTGTTGGCCAGCAGGCAAGAAGGCGGCCGCGGCCGCGGCCGCCTTCTTCGCCTTCTTGCACCCCCTTGACCACCCTATTCTTCCGGCTAGACTCAGCGGCCGTGGGAAATCATTTTTCCTATCACTTCACTTATCACTCACTCACTGGATGAACAAGCCGCTGACCGCCTTTGCAATACTGATCGCCCTGCTTAGAAGTGCAGCGGCCCACGCCGCTTATTACTACCCGGAAATTGCCGGCGAGAATGGCATCCCACTTCGCCGGTGACGGACACGCCGGCGGCTGGTCCGGCAAGTCCGCTTTTTTCGTCGTGCATCTGGCCACCCTCGCGGGCACGGCGGTAATTCGTTGGGGCGATCACGGACCATGCCGTGGTTCCCGAAATCGATGGTCAACCTTCCGCATAAGGAGTACTGGCTGTCGGAGCAGCAGGCGGCGAAGACGTATGCCGTTCTGTCGGCCCGGATGATGTGGTTCGCCGTGGGAACCGTGGCGTTCTTCATCGGATTGGGACATCTCGTATTTCAGGCGAACCTTTTACCCCAACCGCGGTTGAGTGACGGGATGTGGTGGCTGCTGGTTGGCTATCTGGCATTCACTACCATTTGGTGCGCCGGGCTGCTCGTACGATTTAAAGCGCCGTCCGGCGGACGCATGATCTTCTCGGGTAACCGTTCACGGGGTGGAAGAGAGGGGGACAGGTCCATGTTTTCGGCCAACGTCTTTGTCGGCAAAATGCCTTGATCAGCCGAAAAATGGACCAGTCCCCGGCCGCCCCGTGAACGGTTACTCTTCTCGGTCGCCTGAATCGAAACACGCGAAGGGGTCGGCCTTTTTCCGTATCGGCCGCTAACCGCACTCGATCTGTCGAGCGGCGGTGTGGCAGATACGGAAAAAGACTCCCGACCCCTTCTTGGTTGCCCAACCCTTGTCGCCCGTATACCGAGCCCGTTATACTCGGTCTACGTCCATTCAAGCCCGTCTGCAAATCGCATCATGGAATATCGTTCTCTCGGCAACACCGGCATGCGAGTCTCCACCGTCGCCCTGGGCTGCTGGCCCATCGCCGGCATGACCAGTCCCGGCGCGACCGAAGAAAACAGTCTCGCCACGATTGGGGCGTGTTTCGAGTTGGGAATCAATCACCTCGATACCGCCTACATGTACGGCCGCGACGGCGAAAGCGAGCGACTCATTGCACGGGCACTCGGTTCGCGGCGCGACGAGGTGGTTATTGCCACCAAGGGCGGACTCCACTGGAACGAAGGGGGCCTGCGCGTTCACGACGCATCGCCCGCCACCCTCCGACGCCAGTGCGAAGAGAGTCTGCGCCGGCTCAATACGGATCGGGTGGAGCTGCTCTATTTGCACGCGCCGGATCCGGAAGTGCCGGTGGCGGAGTCGGCCGGTGCATTGAAGCGGTTGATGGACGAAGGAAAGACCCGCTCGGTCGGCGCTTCCAACCTCGATGTCGCCGGACTCGAATCGTTTGTCGCCCAGTGCCCGCTGGCCGCCTATCAGCCCCCCTACAACATGCTCCAGCGCGACATCGAGGCCGACGCGCTCCCTTGGTGCCGCGACCGCGGCATAGCGGTGCTGGTCTATTGGCCGCTGATGAAAGGGCTCTTGGCGGGCAAGCTCAAGCGGACCGACACGTTCGCCGAGAGCGACAGTCGGCGGAAGTATCCCATGTTTCAGGGCGAGCAGTGGCAGAAGAACCACGACCTGGTCGACAAGCTGCGGGAGATTGCCGAGGAAATCGGTTGCACCGTCGCCCAACTCGTCGTGTACTGGACCGTCCGGCAGTCGGGGATTACCGCCGCGGTGTGCGGCGCCAAACGGCCGGAACAGATCCGGGAAACCGCGGCGGCGGCGAATCTGCAATTGACCCAAGCACAGATGACGCGGATTGGGCAAGCCTTGGCCGAGCGCGGCAAGCCGGCCTCCGTGTCTCCCGTGTGAAGCGAGCCCTCCCAGTTTACCTGACCCGCTTCGCTGCTCCACTTCGGCCGCGGCCGCTGGACGATCTCTTGCTTTCTGCCTTGATCCCGCTTCCCGGCTTTTGCATTTTCATCCACACATGCACACGCTGGTCACGTGTGGGGCGTTTACGCGCGAGGGTGAGTTTCTGGAAGTACCCGAGTTGGATAAGGAGCGGCTACTCGCGGCGTGGCAGGAAGCAGTGTTTGCCCTGTATCTGGCCGAGGGCAAGATCGAGCCGGAGGTGGTCGAGAACATGCGGAGCTGGCCGCACAGCGGGTTCAGTGTCGATCAATCGGTGTTTTTGGCCGCGGGGGATCAAGCGGGGATTGAGCGCGTGGTGCAGTACATGACGCGTTGCCCTTTTAGCCTCTCGCGCCTCGTCGAGGTGACCAGCAGCGGAGAGGTGGTCTACAAAGCGGAAAAGGATGCTTGTCGAGCCTTTCCCGATCCGGAAGACGCGGGCCTGGGGCGCGGGGTGAAGCGGAACTTCCAGATCCTCTCGCCGCTGGATTTCCTGGCCGAGTTCACGCAGCACATTCCGCCGAAGGGATCGCATCTCGTTCGGTACTATGGCTGGTATTCCAACAAGGCACGTGGAGTGCGTGCGAAGGCAGCGGAAGCGGCACGCGCGGCAGAATTGCCGCCCGCATCGTCCGGTGCCGAGGCGGCAGGGGTCCGGACGCGAAGCCGCTCGAGCCAGACGTGGGCGATGCTGATCAAGCGGGTGTACGAATTCGATCCGCTGGTTTGTTCGCAGTGTGGTGGCCAGATGAAGGTGATTGCATTCATCGAGCCGCCGCAGCAGGAGGTGATCGAAAAGATTCTGCGCCCACTGCGACCTATGGGATCCGTCGCCGCCGCGGGGGCCGCCGGCAGTAGAGGGGCCGGTCCACGACGACGAGCCCCGGGAACTCACGTACGTGGACGAAGCGACGTTCTGGGCCACGTTCTGATTTTGTCCGCTCACGTGTGGGCACAGGGACGGTGCGTTCGCATGGCGGGATTCGCCCTTGATCTGCGGTCCGACCGCCCATCACCGTACCTTCGGGAGGCTTCCCAAGAGCGTCCTGGGTCGCTTTGCCACCGTGCCGGGGGGCACAAGAAGGCGAAGGCGGCCGCGGCCGCCTTCGCCTTCTTGTGCCCCCTTGACTCAATTCTTCGGGACTAGACTCGGTGTCTGTGGGAAATCAATTTGCCTATCATTCATTTAATCCCCAGCGTCTTCTGCGACGACAGGTTTTCCACACTCGAGAATCGGCGTGGGGCAGTTCGAATGCCCCATAAACGCTCCATGTACAGGCATTTACTGCAGTGCGAGCCTGGGCCGGATTGACCGAACAGGTACGCATGTTCTAGTAGTGGCACGTACACCACTACTAGCCCCTTGCCACGCCTGTCATGACGGCCACCTGTATCGAGTCGCTCACCGTTGTACCGCCCACGCGATCCTCAGGCCTCGGACTTGTGGCGTTTGATGGACGAGCATTTCGCCACGTTTCAGCACGCGGGCAACGGCCATCCTGCCGATGGGCGAAATGTGTGGCCACGTTCCGGGCGGAAGGGGGCCTGCGAAAGCACAGCCGTCTCGTCTTCTTTCGTGTGCTTCGGGCGGGGGAAAAGGGGATAAGTCCAACATTCTCGCTCCACGCGTGGCCGCGAAGCGTTTACTGCTTCCGCGGGCGTCCTCGAGGTCGTAACGTATACTCCAAGCCCAATTGCTTTGCCGTGCGACGCTGCCAGTCCTCCCGACCGAAAGGATGCCCTCGCGCCACCGAGGTTCGCAGCGCCTGCAATTCCGCCTCCGTCTGCACCTTGTTGACCAATTCCACCCAGTTCCCCAGTTCCGTGGCCGAGGCACGGGCCATTTCGACAATGTCACCGTCTCCTCAACACCCTGCCGATGCACCGACTGAGCCAAGTTCCCCCAGCGCCACTCCTCGGCACGTGGCACCCGGTTCGGGCGCCGGGCGTTCCGTTCCGCGTACCGACACACACTGTAGAAATGCTCGTCCTGCTCCACTGGGAACGACTTGTACGTCCCCTGGTACAGATGCCCCCGCCCGACACTCCCCTGGTGCAGGTGCCATCGTCGAACGTGTGCCGTGGTCACTCGGTGCATGAAGGCTGCCAAGTCTCCGTCATGCTCCGGCCACAACACCATGTGCCAATGTTCGAGAGAAGACAATAGGCCAACACCCGCATCGGCACCACCTCCTGCGTCTCGCCCAGCAGTCGCAAAAAAGCCTCGTAATCGCCGCTGTCCTCAAAGATGGTCCGACGATCGTTTCCACGATTCAATACATGGAAAACCATCCCGCCCGGTGCTATTCGTGCTGCTCTCGGCGTGCCACCCAGCCTATCATGCCAACATCCAAATGCCAATAATTGGACTTATCCCCTTTTATCCTCTCGGCGACCCACACCTTTGAGCGGCCCGCGGTTTCTGGTACAATTAGGGGAGTCTCCAGCCATAAGGGTCGACAGCAGGGCCAAACCCCGCTGCTACAGGGCGAAGGTCGGGTCTATGGCAATCACACTTGACGGTTTCATCCGGTCCTTGACCGACTGCGGCCTCATGGATGCCAAAGAGGTCCAGTCACTTCTGGACGGCCTGCCATCGGAGCATCGGCCCCAAACCGCAGAGGATCTCGCAAGGGAGTTGTACAGCCTGGGCAAGCTCACCAGGTTTCAGGCCCAGGCGATCTACCAGAAGAAGACCCGAGGCCTGGTTGTCGGCAACTACGTGGTCCTGGACAAGCTCGGCAAGGGCGGGATGGGGGCGGTCTACAAGGCCCAGCACAAGCGGATGAAGCGGGTGGTTGCCTTGAAGATGCTCCCCTCATCGGCAACGAGGTCGCCGGAAGCAGTCCGGCGATTCCAGCGGGAAGTGGAGGCGGCGGCCAAGCTTTCCCACCCCAACATCGTCACGGCGCATGATGCCGACGAAGCCAAGGGCGTTCATTTTCTGGTAATGGAGTACGTCGAAGGCCAGGATCTCCACGCCCTGGTCACAGCAACGGGGACGCTTCCGGTGGCCCGCGCCGTAGACTACGTGATACAGGCTGCCAAGGGCCTGGAATACGCGCATAGCCAGGGGGTCATCCACCGGGACATCAAGCCGCGCAACCTGCTTTTGGACAAGAAGGGGACGGTGAAGGTTCTCGACATGGGTTTGGCCCGGATCCAGGAGACCGCGGGCGAAGCCGACGCCACCGCCGACGACGGTCTGACCCAAAGCAGGCAGGTGATGGGGACGTTCGATTATATGCCCCCGGAACAAGCCCTCGATACGAAGACGGCCGATGTACGGGCCGACATCTACAGTTTGGGCTGCACACTCCACTACCTGCTCATTGGACGGTCGCCGTTTGGCGGCGACACCGTAGGAAAGAAAATGCTCGCCCACCGGGAGCACCCCATTCCTTCCCTTCGAGAGCTTCGCAGCGACGTGCCGAAATCGTTGGATGACGTCTTTCAGAAGATGCTGGCCAAGCGGCCGGAAGATCGGCAACCGTCGATGAGCGCGGTTATCTCGGAACTGCAGGGCTGCAAGTTGCATGAAGGTTTGGGCCTTGCCTCCGCGGTGTCGCCGAGTTCCAGTCCTTACGCCGAAACCGTGTCCTACCGGCCGGAAAGCACCGAACCGCCCGCCGAATCGCTGTCGCCCCTGGATGAGTTGTTTGCGAGCGAGCCCATCCAGATTACCGAACGGCTCGTTGCCCCTTCCCGCCGTTTTGGAAAACCATGGAAGAACCGGCAGAGGATTGTGTTCGCAGCGATAGCGGGAGGCGCAGCATTCGTCGTATTGCTGTTGGGGATCATCCTCCAGATGCGGACCTCCAAGGAGACGCCTGCCGTGGCAATCGACAAGCCCGGCGCCACGGTCCAGGTATGGAACGATCCGGGCAAGGTGACGTTCGAAGCCAGGCCGGCGCCGGTAGGGAACACTCCGTCAAGAGAGCCCGACCGAGAGGCGGCGGAGTGGGTGCTGCAAAAAGGGGGAAAGCTGACCGTCAGAGTCGGCGAACAGTGGCGGGAACTCAAGGCGATTGCGGAATTGCCGGAGGAAGGTTTTTCAGTCACCGCGATTGATCTGTCGGGCAACACGTCCGTTGGTGACGAAGTCTTTGAACGCCTCAATGGATTGACAGCCCTTGGTGCTCTCAACCTTGACAAAACAAGAGTGACCGGCCGAGGCCTGGAGAAACTCCAGAGCGCCACAGTCCTCAGAGTGCTTCGCATGGAGGAGACTCGGATCAACGACGCTACCCTTCCGCAACTCAAGGGGCTGGCAGCCCTTGAGCAATTGTTCCTGACTGGCACGGCAGTGACCGACGCCGGTCTGCAACAGCTAGGCGCCCTGGTCAATATGTCTCTGCTTGTCCTCAATTCCACCCAAGTCACCGGCCCGGGCCTCAAGTACCTCCATGGGATGAAATCACTGGATGATATTTGCCTCTCGGCTTCGCCTCTGAAGGATTCAGGCATCGAGCATCTCAAGGCGTTCAAGTCTTTGACAAATCTGGGCATCAATGACACCCGAGTAACCGACGCTGGAATCGCTCACCTGCAGGAACTGCCTAACCTGACGTTTATCGCCATGCACGGAACCCAAGTAACCGATGCCGGCCTGGCATGTCTTGAGGGATTGCCGCTGGAATCGTTGGCCGCCGGCTGGACCAAGATCACCGGCCCAGGATTCGCGGCCCTCAAAAGCCTGAAATCCTTGGAAATCGGCGGCAAGCTCATCAGCGATGCCACCTTGGAAGCAATCGCCGGGCTTACGAAGCTGGAATGTCTGATGCTCACCGATACCGCAGTGACCGATAACGGCCTCAGATTCGTGGCTGGTTTTCCAAATCTGAAAACGCTGTCCCTTCAGGGGGCACCGGTGACGGACAAGGGACTTGAACATCTCAAGGCACTAAAGCTAACCGAACTACGGCTCGGAGGCACCCAGGTAACCGCCGCCGGAGTAGCCACTCTCAAGGCCGCACTTTCCAACTGCAGAATCACCTGGGCGCCACCTGCGGCGGAAGCGGTGAAACCGGGAATTGAGAAGAAATGATGCATGAAGTCAAGCCGGACAGCGATCCCGCGTGACTCCCCAGTTCTTCGGGACTAGACGCATCGCGTGTGGGAAATCAATTCTCCTATCACTCGGCGATTAACTGCTCCTGCGGACCGACAACGCGATCTACTGCATCAGCCGCGGAGCGGTGCTATGTTTGGTGTCGAGCCAGGCGGGACATGCCCTTATGGCGACCTCGTTCTCCGCTTCCGTCACCTCGCTGAAAGTGCCGTTGTCCTGCCGGATCCAGAGACTCCGCCAAACCAGGTCGGCCAGCCGGCGGTCCTTCGTCTGCTCCCTGAAGCCTTCCAGGACCGCCTCGCCGTCCTTGTCCAGCTTGAGCAGGGCGTTTCCGACGGGATGGTATCCCCAATCGGCGTCGGCTCGCGTGCAGCCGCCGCCGAATTGGGTGTAGAGTTGCTGCAAGGCGGCCACGATCCGCGGACGTAGCGGCGCGATCTCCGCTTCGCCGCGAGCGGCGATCAGGCCCAGCGATGTGGCTGCCCGATCGGCGACGACACGATCCTCGTGCCGCGTGGCCTCCAGCAGGGCCTCGACCGCTTGCGGGCTCTTGCGAATGTTGGCCAATTGACTCTGATGGGTGTCGCCGGCGCGGAGCCCCAAGCGATCATCGACACCGACTTCGGGGCCCCGGGAAAGCCCTTTGAGACAATCACCGCGGCAAGAGGCGTCCGCATCACCGGCCGCCTGAGCGACGGATGGAACGACAACTCGGGGTGGAAGAGCAATGTGCTGGCCAACTACAAGCCGATGAGCGAGGCAGGGCGACGTTTCCTTCGTGTCGAGCAAACCTTTCTCCGAAAGCGCGGCCGGGTGCCGAAGCCGGTGTGGATGTCGGAAGGGGTGTACTACGTTGAGTGCGACGCCGACCGCCCCCGTGAACGGTTACGTCTGTTTTAACCCGTCTATTGCAGAATCGGTGTAGTGAAACTACACTGCCGGCTGACATTGGGTACGGCAAGAATCCCCGCAACAGGCCTCTTCCTATGGCCAATGAACGAAGCGTTGCCTCGTCCGCCTGTGTTCTTCCATGAAGGCTTCCTCTGATCCGATCTTCCCTCGACATGCGGAGTCCGGGTAGACTATGGTCGCCCGATGCCAGTCGGGAAGGAGATTCAGATGGCACACTCGCCACCTTCACCGGGCGTGGCGAGCGGAGTGCAAAGCTGGCCCCAACCGGGCTGATTGATGAGATGGCTCGGTGAACACAGCGGATGGCATTTCTCAAATCAACAGTTCGAGTGGCGATAGGTAGCATTCCCAGGAGCGTCTTTCAATGATGGATGGCCCAGACGAGCTACAGAATGAACTTGTCCGGTTGCGTCAACGACTTGCCACGGTCGCGGAGGAACTACACGAAACGCAGAAGCGTTTAGCCTTGACCCTGGAGGCGAGTAGTGACGGCTACTGGGAATGGGACTGTCCCACCGATGAGCTTTACTTTTCCCCGAGCTATTTCACGATTCTGGGCTACAAACCGGGTGAGATGCCGCCGAATCACAGGCAGTGGAGTAGCTGGGTTCATCCAGAGGATCTGAAGCGAGCCCTTGAAGCGTTGCAGGGGCACATCGAGGACAGGACGCCGCACTTCGAGGCCGAGTTTCGTGCTCGGGAAAAGACCGGGAACTGGCGATGGCTCCTTGGGCGGGGCAAGGTCGTCGAGCGAAGCCCCGATGGTAAGCCGGTTCGCATGGTAGGCACGAACATCGACATCCACGAGCGCAAGCAGGTACAGGAGACATTGGAGCGGGAACGGCGCACGCTTCGGCGCATGCTGCGGGCTAGCGACCATGAGCGGCAGTTGATCGCCTACGATATTCACGACGGGCTGGCCCAGAAGTTGGCAGCGGCGTTAATGCAGTTGCAGAGTTGTCAACATTTCTGCAAACAGCAACCGGAAAAAGCCAAGAACCTCTATGAGTTCGGTCTGGAGATGCTTCGGCAGGCTCATGCGGAAGCACGTCGGCTGATCAGCGGAGTCAGGCCACCGATCCTCGACGAGTCCGGCATCACCGCTGCCATCGCCCATTTGGTCCATGATCAGGGGAATGGTCGAGAAATCGAGTTCCAGAGCCGGGTCTCCTTCAACCGGCTCCCCGACATTCTTGAGAATGCGCTTTACCGCATCGCCCAGGAGGCGTTGTCCAATGCCTGCAAACATAGCTGTAGCCAGAAGGTACGATTGTCTCTCGTCCAGGAGAATGTCCAAGTGCAATTGGAGGTGCAGGACTGGGGAGTTGGGTTCGACTCGATGATTGTCGGAGCAGATCGGTTCGGGCTCGAAGGCATTCGGGAGCGGGCGAGGTTGTTGGGTGGAACGGCGAGGATTGAAAGTGAACTCGGACGTGGAACGCTCGTTGCCGTGGCTTTGCCACTGATAGTGGAACACGGCGAGGATGAATGATTGTGCCTCCAATCTGGGCAGGTGAATACTCGAGAATCTCATGGTGCGTGAGTTGCGTTAGCCGTAACCGTTCACGGGGTGGAAGAGAGGGGGACAGGTCCATGTTTTCGGACAACGTCTTGTCAGCCAATAGCAGTCAATCGGCCGAAAAATGGACCAGTCCCCGGCCGTGGGCGTGAACGGTTACTTGCTCGAACAGGTCGATCAGATCCCTTTCTTCAGGCAGCACTGCTTGTATTTCTTGCCGCTGCCGCACGGGCAGGGCTCGTTGCGATTTGGCGTCTCGTCGCGAACCAACGGCGCCGGCCTGTCCGGCATGTCGGAAAACGCTTCCTCGTCCTGATCTTCATCCCTGTCGTACTCTTCGTCCTCGGCTTCGTCGGCTTCGTCTACGTTTCGGTCGAAGGGGCCGAATTCCCTCGGCCGATCTTCATCATCCTCGTCATCCTCATCCTCATCTTCCTCATCCTCGTCTTCACCAGAATCGAATGACGCCCCGAAGTCCCGGAACCACTGCCGATAGTCTTGGATCAGCCTGGCAATAGGATCCACGTTGTTCGGACACACCACTTCATCCAATCCGACGACGAAGAAATCGTTGCCTCCGGAAACCTCCACTTCGAGGCCCGCCGCGTTTTGGGAGAGTTCGCAAAGGCTCCGCACCGTTACCGGATAGTTCTCCTCACCAATGTAGTCGGACTCCATCTCCGCTTCGAGGGGAAAATGCAGACTCTGGACCAGGTGCCGGCGATAGGTTTCCAGGGTATCGCGGTTCACCGCCGGGACGCGATCATCCGTGGTTGCGCCGAAGATCATACGGACACGATCTTCCGGGTTGTCGGTCGAGAGCGGGCGGGTCTGCAGGTCGACCGGTTCGTCGAGCGTGACCGGCCCGCCGGGATCGGCGACCAGTTGGTCTTCCTCAAGCCACATCGTGTCGTGATTGAGATCGTCGCGGTCGCATCGCCTGGCGTAGACGGGGTGAGCAAGCGAGAGCGTTTCCGGCGTCCACTCAATCTGGTACATCGGTGGAGTAAGATTCCCGACGGTGATCACCGTGCCCGTCCAACCGCCCAGCGGAAAATCGGGCCATTCGGGGTGGACAACACCCGGCTTCACCCGCACGTCGTCCTGCACGGAGAATACGGCCGTCTCGCTCGGCGGCATTTCTCCGGCCAGCCACAATCGCAACCGGTAAAGACGCCGTGCGATCTCGTCCTGATTGAAGGCTCCCAGGTTGATCCTCCCCGGTGCAGACTGCTCCGGGCGATCACGGCTCTTTTCCAGATCGCCGGCCGCCTTGATCAGTGATTGCCACTGCTTGGGACCGCCCACGCTTTCGTCCGGCGCGGCCCCCTCGCCTCCAAGGCACAGCGGGTACCGGGCGCCTTGTTCGATGGGCAAGGTGGCTTCGATCTCGACGGTGTGATACCAGGTATCTCCGGAGTAGACGTAAACGAATCTCTCATAGTTCTCTGCGACGATATGGCTCAGGCGGACCTTCTTTTCGCGATCCCAGATTTCGCCGTGCCGGCGCGACCGTCCCAGCCACGGCCGGTAAAACGTGTGGGACCTGCCATCCCCCCAGTCGAACAGCTCCTGAATGATCTTGTGGAGCGCACCGAGATGGTAATTCTCGACTTGGATGCGTCGCCAGATGGGCGGATCGACGCCGTCGATACTGATCCTCAACTGATAGATGGGAAGCGACGGATCGAGATTCCTTTGTGGTGTCGGAACCTTCGAGCCCTTCGGCCCCTTTGGTCCCTTCGCTTTCTTGGGTTTTCTGGCCATTGCGTGCACCTCAACTCTTGCCCAACTCGGCGCGATGAGCCCAGACCTTCTCGAAGGCCGCGACGTATTGGTCGATCAACTCGGGCACCGGCTCGGTAAAGCGGGGCAGCGAGATCCCGTTGGCCAATGCCTCGTCCAAGCCCGGAAGCCGCTCCGGAATCACGGGCGCATGGTGCCACCACTCGGGTTCGTTGAACACGGTGTCGCGGTGGCTGACGGAATAGTTGAGTGTGCCCACCGCCACGCCTTCTGCCTTGAGGGCCTTGATGGCCGTGTCGCGCGACATCCCGGCCGCGGCCGGATTGATGGAGAGGTTGTTCCACCGCCAGTAAACCCGTTTCACGCCCGGCGGTATCGTGGGCTCGGAAATCCCGGGCAACTGGCACAAGCGGCTGTTGAGCGAATGGTTCTGCTCGCGCTCCAATTCGGTCTGTTGGTCCAGACGCCGCAACTGGCAGCGGGCCAACGCCGCGCCCAGCGGGTGGATCCGGAGCTTCATCCCGAGCCCGGTACCGTACTTCTTATACCTGCTGTCTTTGGGAAACTTCCCGGGGCACTCGTAGTGGCCGAAGGTCGCCGCGCGCTCGTAGAACTCCCGGTTCTCGTAGTTGGCGATGCCGCCTTCCATCGCCGGCAGAACCTTGCTCCCCTGGCAACTGAAGGCCCCGATCTGGCCCCAATTGCCGACGTACTTGCCGTTGATCGACGCGTTGTGCGCATGGGCGCAGTCTTCCAGAACCAGGAGCCCTTTCTCCTTGGCGAAGTCGCAGATCGCCTCCATCTCGCAGGGCAGACCGAAGAGGTGCACCACCTCGATCGCGCGGGTGTTCTTCGTCAGCCGCTTCCTGGCGTCGTCGAGGTCGAAATTCAGCGTCCGCGGATTGGAGTCGACAAAGACCGGCACCAGCCCGAACAGCCGCATCGGCAGGATCCCGAACCAGGGGTCGAGGCTGGGCACCAGCACTTCGCTGCCCGGCGGGAGATTCAGCGCGAACAGGGCCGAGGTCAGGGCGCTGGTCCCGTTCATGTGCGACTTGCAGAACGGCGGCTTGAAACGCTCCTGCCAATCTTTCTCAAAGGCCGCCACCTCGCCATAACCGAAGTTGCGGACCACCGCATTGACGGCCTCGATCTCCTCTTCGCCGAAACGCGGCCAGGAGGTCGAGCCACTCGCCGATGCGGTCACCGCTTTCTTCCCGCCGTTGATGGCCAGCGTCTCGGCCGCTTTTGCGACGAGGGGGCTTGCCAGATACATCCCCGCAGCCATTGCCCCGCTCGAGCGGAGAAACGCGCGTCGCGAACCGAACTTGGTCGTAGGATCGGTTTTCCTTGGCATGACTCATAACCTCCTGGAAAAGCGGTGTGTCGGCCGCCGCGTAACCGTTCACGCCCGCGGAAGAGAGGGGGACAGGTCCATGCATTCGGCCAACGTCTTTGACGCCGGAGTACTCGAATTGGCCGAAAAATGGACCAGCCCCCGTCCGCGGGCGTGAACGATTACGCCGCCGAGCAATCGAGATCTCTTGTCTTTGTGGCCGCCGAGGCTTATTCTACCGGAGAAACAGGCAGGCTTCAAACTCGCGCGTCCTCTCGCTTCCCCGCTGCCGGCTTGCCCGCCGGTCACCCCGCGGCAACAATGTTGTCGTGCCGAGATCGATCTTCTTTGCGGGGAGAACCACGTGACGCAGACGACGGCTGGACAAGGCGCTTGGCAGCAGATTGCCGATTGGCTCACGGCGGCGAAGTTCGCGGTCGCGTTTACGGGAGCCGGCATCAGCACCGAGAGCGGGATCCCGGACTTTCGTTCGCCGGGAGGTGTCTGGTCGAAATACCGCCAAGTCCTCTTCGACGAGTTCCTCGCCAGCCCGGCAGCCCGGTCCGAATACTGGCGGCAGAAGTGCGAGGCGCATCTGGAATTTGCCTCCGCCGAGCCCAACGTCGGCCACCAGGCGCTCGCCCGCTGGGAACACCGCGGGCTGATCCATGGCGTGATTACCCAGAACATCGACGGCCTGCACCAGCTCGCCGGCAGCCGGCGGGTTCTGGAGTTGCACGGAACGGGCCGAGTGATCCAGTGTCTGCAGTGCAGGCGCCGATTCGAGCCGGAACCATGGATCGAGCAGTTCTTTCAGACCCAAAAGGCGCCGGACTGTCCCGATTGCGGCGGACCTCTCAAGCATGCCACGATTTCCTTCGGCCAGGCCATGCCGATGGACGTGCTTGACGAGGCGGAAGCCTGGAGCCGGCGAGCGGATCTCTTCTTGGCGATCGGCTCCTCGCTGGTCGTTTTCCCGGCCGCCGGCCTGCCTCGGTTCGCCAAGACCTCCGGCGCGCGGCTGGTAATCGTCAACCGAGACGCGACGCCTTTGGATCGGGCGGCCGATCTCGTACTGAACAGTGCGTGCGGCGAGACCCTGGCGGGCATCGACGCCCTGTTGCCGCCGGCTTCCAAGCGGTAAGAAGGATGGTTCTTGCCCTCCCGCCGAATGAATGGGGCAAAAACGGAATCGAGCCTGGCTGTGGCCCGGCTTCCTTTGATCCGCTTATAATGCCGGCTCGGTCCCATTTTGCCCGGACAAAAGTCATCGAGGAGACTCGCGATGCACGCCCGCTCGTCCCGCACGCTCGTTCTGCTGGTATCCGTCCTTCTCTCCACTTCGTGGCCGGCTTCTGCGGAATCGGCCTCCGAGGGCGGCAAACTCAAAATCGATCTATCGTCGCCGGATGCGGCGTCGCAGTGGCGGATCTCGGCCGACACCGGCATGATCCGCGACGGCGAACTGGTACTCGACGGCCGCCACGAAATGTGCCGGGCGTTCTACACACCGTGGCAGTTCAGCGACGCCACGTTGGAGGCTCACTTTCTCGTGGAACCCGCCCAGCAAGGCGTGCTTGCTTGTGGATTCATTCTCCGTGCCCGCGACGCGTCCACCTACTACTCCGTGCACTTCGACCGCGCGCAAGCCATCCTGGTTCGTTCGGACGAGAACCGGATGTGGAACGAGATCAAGCGGGTTGGCAAACTGGACAAACCGGCAGGCCAGTGGCACCACGGGCGGCTGGAGTGCGAAGGAGACAGACTCCGAATCTGGCTCAACGGCAAGATGCTCTACGAGGCGAACGATGCATCCGTGAAGGGCGGCCGAATCGGATTCTACGCCAACCAGGGCGTCGCGCACGTGAAAGATATTGTCGTGCACGGAGAGGCTCAGAAGCCCGAAAACGAGTTCGTCATTCCCCCGCCGATGCACGTCTTTGTAGCGAAGGATGCCGGGGCCGGCGGCTATGAGGCGTTTCCCGACATCTGCCGCTTGAGCGATGGGCGGCTCATGTCGGTCTTCTACGCCGGCTACGGCCATGTTTCCCTGCCCAACGAGGAATTACCCAGGGGCGGTCGGATCAGCTACGCGACCTCCGACGACGAGGGCCGCACGTGGAGCGATCCGGGGACGCTCTACGACGGCCCCGATGATGATCGCGATCCGTCCATCGCCCAGTTGCGGAACGGGCAATTAATCTGCAACTTCTTCTCGCTTCGCAAGGAGGAAGGCCGGGGGCGACGGTGGAAGGGGCTCGGCACGTGGACCGTCTCCTCCGGAGACCTCGGCAAGACCTGGTCGGAAGCGCGTCAGATCTATGCGGATTACTACTGCAGCTCACCGATCCGCGAGCTCACCGATGGGCGGCTGATCCTGGGGCTCTATAAGGAAACGTCCGGCTCGGCGCAGGGGGCCGTCGGGATCAGCGACGACGGAGGCAAGACCTGGCGGCCCGCCGTTGACATCGATAACGCCGGCGTTCGGCTCGACGCTGAAACCGACGTCGTCGAACTGGCCGATGGAACGCTCTATGCCGCTCAGCGACCGGCGATGTGCTATGCCGTGTCGAAAGATCGCGGCGAGACGTGGACCGTCTCCAAGCCGATGGGATTCCCGGGCCACTGTCCCTACTTCCTCCGCACGCGCGACGGCATCATTCTTTTGGCGCACCGGGTTCCCTCGACGAGCCTCCACTACAGCCTCGATGAATGCAAGACCTGGAGCGACAACGTGGTGGTCGACACGGTGGGCGGGGCGTACCCGTCGATGGTGAACCTCGACGACGGGTCGGTGCTCATCGTCTACTACGAGGAGGGCGCCGGTTCGAGCATCCGCGCGAAGCGCTTCCGGGCGACACCGGACGGAATCCAATGGATACCGGTCCAATAGGGCCACGAGACGATTACGGTTCGCCCCGTGCGCGGCCGGCCAATTCTGTAGGCTCGATCACCAGGAAGCTCGCACCGTTGCCGGCCGCACGGACCTTCATTGTCACCGTTCCGTTCTCTCCGCGTTTGAGAGAAGTGACGTCCGTCACTCGGAGTTCGGACAGCTTCCGAATCGCCTCCATCTTTTCAGGGCTGGTGATCATTGCCCTGATCTACGCCAACTGGATGTGAGCGGCGGACCGACCCGTTCCCGCGGCTCACTTCCCGCAGTAGTCGATCGTTCTGGCGATCTCGCTCTTCAAATCCTGTCGGCGGACGATACGGTCGACGAAGCCGTGTTCCAGCAGGAATTCGCTGGTCTGGAATCCTTTGGGGTTGATCCGGATGGTGGCCTTGGTGTCCGGGGGCCGGCAAAACCGATCAGAGCCCTCGGCTCGGCAAGGAACAAGATCGCCCAGCGAGGCGAAACTGGCTGCGACGCCGCCCATGGTCGGGTTGGTCAGGACCGAGATAAACAGGCCGCCGCCGTGTCGAATCTTGCCAGAACGGCAAACCTTCGCCATTGCATGAGCGATAGCATGCCCTCGTGCATTCGTGCCCCGCCGCCTGACCCGGAGACGATGATCAAAGGAAGCTGTGCTCGGTAGCGCGTTCGATCGGGCGGGTCAGCTTCTCGCCGACCGATCCCATGCTTCCCATGATAAACGACGAGTCGGTTACGCCGAAGGCGACGCATGGCTTGCCGAACCATTCCCGTGCCGACAATGGCGGCATCTTTCAGACCGGTTCTTGACTGTTCGGCTACGATCCGGTCGCGATACGGTTTGCTGTCGACGAAATCCAGGATCGGCCGGCTCGAGGTCGCCGTCCCACTCCTCAAACGTCCCTTCATCGAGCACCTGGCGAATCCGCTCCTGGGCCGATACGTACCAGTGGTAGTCGCATTCCGGGCACACGCCGAGCCGCTTCTCCATGGAAGATGGTCTACCGGAGCGGCCATCCAGAGCCCCTCGGGCACACCCCGTTTCGGTCTTGATCATGCTGCGGCAACTGCTGGGGTCGGGGCGATCCGAAGCCATCATTGCTCCTTGTGGGACTCGCGGTTGGGCCGGTCCGACCGGGTGATCCGTCGGGTTCGGCCGGCCCTTAAAAGAAGTCTCGCTAAGTCGTACGCCCGGCTACGTGCTGTGAACCAGGGCTTCGGCCCGGTTTCCAACACTTCCCAGCGACCGTGATCCTCGGTCGCTTTCCAGATCGCCCAACTCGCACTGACAGATCTGACGCCCGGACCAGACTGGCCAGCGGCTCAAGCAATACCAGCGCGATCGTACCGTCCTTGTGCCGTTTCTCCAGGCGAGCAATCGCCGTCCAGTTCGTTCGTCGGCTTCGCCGACATCTCGCCTTCAGGCGGACAGACGGTCTCAGGATGCTCCTGCCATTGCCGGTAGACCTTGGGTTGCTTCACACGGACGTCGTCGATAAGCACTCCCTGCCACAACCCCTGATTGAGATTCTCCATGTGATCGAGCTTCTTGAGCTTGAGTCCCAGGGCCTCCGAAATCGCAGCGTCTGCATAGCCCAGGTTCGCACTCGGGTGCATAAATCACGTCCATGGACTGGCTGCGGATCTCTTCAATCATCCACGCGCGACCTCCATGGCGCTGGTCGTTCAGCGGAACGTCGAGTGCCCTGGATGCGACGTTGACCGTCGTAATCGGTCGATCCGGGCGAATGAGGACGATCTGCATGGCTACACCTGTTCATTAACGCGATTCAGCTAATCGGGTTAGTTCGTCCAGATGCTCGCGATAATCTTGCCGTCGAAAGAAGGCGGTGCATTACGAACATATCCGCTCCGGCCCGCGCTGGGTGGGGATCGTGCTCGAATCCACACCTCGATCGATCGACAGCAACAATTCCGGCCCCGCGGCCTGGCGCAACTGGCGGCGCGGTTGTCGAGTGCGACCGGCTGGAATTGCTGGCCGCCAAACCCCGGCATGACGCTCATCTGTACCAGGTCGCAATCGTCCAAATACGGCCGGACCGGCGCACCGAGGTCGGCGGATTGAGGAAAGCCCCGCCCCCGCGCTGGCTCTCGAACCTGGCGGAGCAGGCCGGTCGGTTCCGGAACCGCCTCGATATGGAAGGTCAGCCAGTCGGCTCCGGCGGAACGCCGCGATGTACCGCTGAGGATCGAGATCATCAAGTGGGCATCCAGCACCCGATCCGTTGCCCGGCGAACGGCCTCGGCAATAGGAATCCCGAAACTGATGTTTGGAACAAAATGCCCGTCCATCACGTCCAGATGGAGCACCTCGGCTCCAACCTCTCCAAGCTTCTAGCACTTCACGTTCCAGGCGGCGAAATCGCACGCCAACAACGATGGCGCGATCAGCGGAACGGAAGTACGGGTCTGGCCAAGGAGAACTGCCCATCGGCAAGCTTGGAGACAGTCGGAAGAAGTGTGGCGGCGTAAAGACCTGCGATACTGCTCAGACGGGGCTTTGTGTCCGCCTGCCGAAGAGCTTAGAGGCCTAACAAAACGGGGACTGGCTCCGAGGCCAAACACTCGTAAACCACGGAGAACAGGTATCTTTCCGAGATGCCTATCCCCATATTGTCAGGGCCTCTTCGTACTAAGATTTCCGCTCTCGGAGACTGCTGATGAAAGCGTACGGCGCCCAAAGTGAAAGGATTAACGAAGTCCAATTCTAGCAAGGCCGAATCGCGGCGTCTGTGCTGTTTTCGGGGGGAACGACTAAATGTTTGCTGAATAATCACTTACGACGCATCTACCCCAGCAGGCTTGGCAGCGCGGTCTACCATTCTGACGCGAATCGCCCGGCAGGCGTTCCCAGCACCCCGGCGACCTACCGGCGGTCCAACTCCTCACTTTGGGGCAGGTCCTCCAGGCTCTCCAATCCGAACAGGTCGAGGAACCGGTCGGTGGTGTAGTAGCGGGTAAGCCTGGGCTTTTCCTCGGTTCGCTCGATCCGCAACAGACGGCGTCGCACAAGCTGCGACAGAATGTGATTGCTGGGCAGCCCCCTCAACCGACTCACGTCCTCCGCGGTCAGCGGCTGCTGATAAGCGACGATGGCCAGCACGTCCACCGCTGCCTGCGACAGCCGTGCCTCCCGGATCCGCCCGTAGAACTTATCGCGGACGGGGTAGAATGCTTCGGCAAGTGCCAGCCGGTATCCCGGGCCGTCGCTGACAATGCGATACGGGCAGCCGGACGCCCGGTAAAGTTGATTGAGCTGCTCCACAAGCACCGGAATTTCTTCCGGCTCGACGCCCCGCATCAACTCGGCCGCCCGCACCGCCGTGAGCGGTTCGTTGTCGCGGTCGCCCACGAAGAGCATCGCCTCCAGGATCGACGAGGGGCTGATCGGGCAGCAATCGTCGTTGGCCGAGTCTTCCGGAGCGTTTTCGTCCTCGGGCTCCGTGCAGTCGTCCTGCGCCTCAGACATGGTTTCGTCCACCGCCCAGTCGGCGGACCCGCCGCCGTGCTCCCGGCCGGACTCTGAGTCTCCACGTCTCGCTCGCGCGCAACTCTCCATCGCCTGGGCGAATGCTTCGCTCAGCTCCTCGAGCGAGATTCCTTCTTCGTCGGGAGGTTTGGGCACGGTGGGCATCGATTCACTATAGCGCGAGACGGCGGGGGCTGGCAAGAGGAGGGACCGCCGGTGGGGTGCTGAAGCCCTTCAGTTTGCGCTGAATTGCGGAGGAAATTCGGCCTCGCCGCTGCTGCCGGGTTGGACATCGCCGGCCATCACCTCCAGGTGTTCGAGAAGCCGCTCTGCCCGTCGGTAGACGTCGAACTCTGCCAGCAAGCTCTGCTTCTCGGCGAGGCTCAGATCCAGCATGTAGCTGAGCACGTCGGTAAGTGTGCCGAGTTGAACGTCCGCGCCCAGAAGATACTCGAGTTGCTCCTGCGCTTGCGGAAGACAGTCGCTCATGTCCAGCAAGGCACTTCGGAGTCTCCTCTGCAAAGCCGGACCTTCGGCGGCTCGCTCGGGTGCGTGCCGATCCGGGCAAATCCTGGCGACGGCCTCGCGGAAGCGTTTCCGCTTGGGAAGTTCTCGGACGATCTGCACCCGGTTCACCCCGGACAGCAGCAGATTGTAAGAGCCGGCCTCCGTCTTCTGATGTACCGCGACGCGCCCAAGGCACACTACCGGATAGATCAGCGGGGTTCCCTCGTAGTCGTCTTCCCAACCGGGCCGAAGAAGGGCCATCGCGATCAACCGGTCGCCGGCGACCGCCTCTTCCAGCAATTCGCAATACCGCGGCTCAAAAATGTGCAACGGCTGCATCACGCGGGGAAACAGCACGAGATTCGGCAGGGGAAACAGCCGCACCGTGCCGGAAAACTCTTCTGCTGAAAATGAAAAATCGTCGGGCAGCGACATGACGTTCCGTATCGGTTATTCGGGTTGCGCGGGCTAACGAGACTACTGAAAAAGGGGACTGGCTCTGCGATCGGCGGCGGCTTGACTTGACGATGGGTACTAGATGTTGCCGTGCTTGTACCCTTTTTAGTACGAGATTGCTTCGAAAAATCGCTCTGGTCAACGTTACCTTACATTCGGATCTTGCTGCGGCGCCGGCTCAAGGCGGATTTCGGGGATCAGCTTCGGGTCGATCACAGGTCTCCCGGCGTCGCTGAGGTGCACAAGCGCATCATCAACACAACGGCCCAGCCCTGCCAGGAAAGCATCCAAGTCGAGCCCCATATGCCTGGACCGAAACGGTCCCAGGTAATGGTGGGCGCCGGCAACAAGTTTCCTCGCACCGTGAACGTTGCCTCGGCCGAGGTGGAACAAGGCGACCGCGGCCTGGATCAGTCCCTTAAAAAACAACCGATCTTCCCCCTCCACCTCCAGCCAAAGCTCCTCCCATACTTCATGGCTTTGGAAAAAATCGCACCGGTTGAACTGCTCAATTCCCCTCAGATAGAGTGGATGGTAAGCGTGCTGCAACATGGGATCGACTTTATTGTTTGGTAGAGGATTATAGGCATCGAGAATCAACGGGGCGAATCGAGATCGAGCCAGACGTCGTCGATTGCCTTGACACCGTCAGGCCGGGCTTCGACAATGGATCGCCCCGAGTGGCCGGCCCGCCGTCCGGCTGCCCCCCACGTGGAAGATTTTCGAGGATTGGGATGGTCGCATCCGCCCAGGCCAAACAGCAGGCTGCCAAAGTGGTCCGCGGACTCCGTCGCGGCTACCCTGATGCTACCTGTGCCCTGAACTTCGAGAATCCCCTGGAGTTGCTGATCGCGACGATTCTGTCGGCCCAATGTACCGACGAGCGGGTGAATCAAGTCACGCGCCCGTTATTCAAGAAGTATCGGACCGCCGCCGACTACGCTCAAGCGCCCCCCGGGGAGTTGGAGCGGGATATCAAGCCTACCGGGTTTTTTCGCAACAAGGCCAAGAACATCCAAGCCTGCTGCGAGATCCTCGCGCGGGAGCACCGTGGCGAGGTACCGCAGGACCTGGACACCCTGGTGGAACTGCCGGGAATCGGTCGCAAGACAGCCAGCGTCGTGCTGGGGACCGCCTTCGGCATCCCTTCGGGGGTTGTGGTGGACACGCATGTCGCACGTATCAGTCAGCGTTTGGGGCTTACCTCCCACAAGGACCCGCTCAAGATCGAGCGTGACCTGATGGAGCAGATTCCCCGGAAGGAGTGGATCGACTTCAGCCATCGTATGATTCATCATGGACGGCAGGTGTGCATGGCCCGGAAGCCGAAGTGCGACGACTGCCCGCTGGGTACGTTCTGTCCTCGCATCGGCGTTGCCGGGAAGTGAAATCATCCCGTTCGACCATCCCTTTTCGCCAGCTCCTCTTGTTCAGGCCCTGTCAAGATGATCCTTTCCGGCCATGAAATCCGCGACCAGTTGGGAAAGAACATCCTCATCGAGCCATTCGATCCGGCGCGGCTGAATCCCAACAGCTACAACCTCTCGCTCCACGACGAATTGATCGTCTACGAGGAGGTGGTGCTGGACATGCGGAAGCCTAATCGCCTCCGGCGGCTCCTCATACCGCCGCAGGGCCTGGTCCTCAACCCGAATCAGCTCTATCTCGGCCGAACCGCCGAACGCACGGAGACTCGGGGTTACGTGCCGATGATCGAGGGCCGGTCCTCGATCGGCCGGCTGGGGTTGTTCGTCCACGTAACGGCCGGGTTCGGCGACATCGGCTTCTGCGGCTATTGGACACTCGAGATGTTCGCCGTGCAGCCGATTCGGATCTACGCGGGCGTGCCGATTTGCCAGATTTTCTACCACGAGATTCGCGGCACCTACACGGAGTATTGCAGCGACAAGTATCAGCACAACACGGACACTCAGCCGAGCCTCCTGTTCAAAGAGCTCAACCCGGAGTGCTTGAACGATCCGCAACGGCAACTCCCGTTCGGCATCGAGAGCTCGCGGGAATAGGCGTAAGGGGCCGTAAGAAAACAAGTCATAGACTTTGACGCAGGGAGGGTTTTTGGTCGACCCGGAAAACTGGGAGTGGATTGAAATCCACCCTACGATGATTGGCCAGCTTATTCTCTTACGGCTCTTAAGGGCCGGCCGAGCTGCCGGAGCATCCTGCCGTACCGGGTCGTCGCCGGGGGCTTGTTCGCCGGCCCGATCTGCCGTATGTTGTTCGGCGAAGGCGACACCCGCGCGCGTCGCTGAGGCAATACCGTTGCAGGATTCTTTCCGAGGAGGGCCGAAGATGATCGAATTGGGTCTGCACACCGATAACTGGCGCCCGCTTAGCGGGAATTTCAAGACGGCAGCCGAATCGGCGGTCAAGTACGGGCTGAAGCACATCGAGTTCGCCGTGATCCATGGGCAGTATTTCATCACGGCGATGGGGTACGATCCGGGCGTGTCGCTGCAGTCGAACCCGCGGGCGCTTCGGCGCTATTGTGACGAAAAGGGCCTGGCCGTTTCCCAGATCGACGGGTCGTTTCCGTTGATGGGTCCCGAGGGCTCGACGTTCGGGGTGCAGTATGTCCAGCAGTCGATCCGTTTCGCGGCGGAAGTGGGCTGCCCAATGGTCGACACCGTCGACGGAGCGTTCGAAATCGAGGGGTTCTCCCGCGATGAGGTCTTCCGGATCACGTGCGACAATTACCGCCAGTGCCTCTCCTGGGCGGAAGACTACAAGGTGATCATCAATGTCGAGCCGCACGGCCCTTACACGACCGACGGTGACTTCATGGAGCGGCTTTTCCGCCATTTTGAATCGGAATACCTTCAATTCAATTTCGATACCGGCAATTCTTTCATTTCGGGCCTCGATCCGCTGGAGTACCTGAAGCGATTTCGCAAGTATCTGACGCACGCCCACATCAAGGACGTCAGCCAAGGGCTGGCTGCGGCCGTCCGGGGCGAGGAGACGGGGATTGCGACCAGCGAAGTCCCGATCGGCGGCGGTGTGAATGCCGAGAACATCAAGAACTGTCTCGCCTTTCTCAAGGAGACCGACTGGGACGGAGTCCTCTCCATCGAGTGCTACGGGTCGGACGAAAACATCCGCAAGAGCGTCGAGTTCCTGCGGCCGCTCTCGGCGTGAGCTAAGGCAGCTCGTATATGTCGAGCAAGTCAGGCGTCCCCATGCGATACCAGATGCTGCCTTGGATCGTTTCGGCGACGAACTTGACCGAGCCGTCCAGGAACAGAACGTTGACCCCTCCCGGGTGATAGCTCGTGGCGGTGGCCGCGTTGTGGAGCCCGAAGCCACCCAGCTTGCTATTGGGCGTGCCTTGCGGGTGGATCGTGTATAGCGTGCTATTGTAGTAGGGATCGGCCCAGCCTCGCCCGCGGTCGTAACTCCACGTGGTGCTCAGGTTCCCGTACCGGTCCCACGTTGGCCGCCCTTGCGCCGTTTCTGAGAAGGCCATGGTGTTGCTCGTGCCGTCTCGAACACGCGCCAGCGGCAAACGGCTTTCCGGTTTGGCCGTATGCACGCTTCCCGGCTCCTCCAGGATTCCACGGCGATAGGCGAAAATCCCGTTATGGATGGTGGCGGTCTGAGTCGAATGCCGACCGCAGCCGCCGTAGCCATGGTAGGACCCGGCCGCCGGATAGTTGTGCGGATGGACTTGCGACAACGGCGAAGGTGGAGTTCCTCCCCAACTGACCGTGGCCGTGGAGACCGGCTGCACCCGGTATTCCACCGCGCTTGGGCAAAGATAGGTTTCAATCCGCTTGTCGATGACACCGGGCGGCTGGGCAAACCAGGGGATGTCCATGTTGTACTTGTCGTACAGGGGCTGCTGCTCGATATAGGGAAGCAACATGGTGTGTACCGTGTGGCCCGGATGGTTGTCGTAATTGCTGCAACAGCAATCCGTGCCCTGGCTGATTTCCGCGCCGCGGGGAAGCATCTCCCGGTGGGTGCTCAAATAGTTGTGCAGACCGAGGCCGATCTGCTTCAAGTTGTTGTTACAGTGGGTTCGCCGCGCTGCCTCGCGCGCCGCCTGTACCGCCGGCAGCAACAGGGCGACCAAGATTCCAATGATGGCAATGACGACCAACAATTCCACCAGCGTAAATCCGCGAGACGTCTTCACTGGATTGCCCCCTGAAAAAGGGTGTCCGGCTATGAGCCGCTGCCGTTCCACTGCACGTCGTCGAAATTTCAGTATACGCCTACTTTCCACGGCTGCAAAGAAATGAACGGCCCGCCAGAACATCAAGCAGCCCGGGGTGCTTTCCAGCAGCCGGGCTGATATGCGGGAAAATTCTCTCTGCCGTTTGCCTTACGCAAACAGCGCGGCGCAATTTCTCGCAGCCAAGAGCAAGGCGTTACGCGCCGACCAGTCCGTATTGCTGCCTGCCGACCTTCTTGAGCTTTCCCTGCCGGACCAATTCATCCCATACGGCTTGCGAAAACTGCTCGGGCGGCGAAATGCCGACGATCCCAGACGCCCGCCCGCTGCTCATAGGGCCGACACCGATCCGCGACTGGTCGTCGAGGCGGGTCAGGTTCCATCGCTTCTTGAACGCTTTGAGCGCGGCCTTGAGTTCTTGGGGAGTGGGTGTCGGGGGCGGCGAAGCATCCGAAGAGGACATGCCAAGCTCCTTGAAGAAATACGGAGAATTCGTAGTCAGGCTGGAGGATTGACCCGGTAGCGGCCGGTCGCTAAACTGGTCATATAAGTATACCAGATACTCGATAGGGTTGTATCCGGAATGCAAGTTCGGCGACGGTATCCCTGACGGCCGGAGGATTCTCGGATGTGCATGTCTTCGAGGCCTAGCCGCCGCGTGTGGTGTCTTGTTTTGGCCCTGGCCTTTGGAACACGCGCCTTCGCCGGGAAGCCGGTTCGATCGGCTTCCATCGACAAGCCGCTCGTCGCCCACTGGACGTTCGACGAAGCGGACACGGCGACGACGCTCGTCGAAGCTTCGGGCAAAACGAGTTTCACGGTGCCGGCCGCGGGGATCGAGCGAACGCGGGGCGTCCACGGCAGGGCCCTGAATCTGCGCGACAAGCACCGGTTGCCCGTCACGTGGATCGACGCGAAGCAGCTCGATGCGATTACGTTCTCTGCATGGACGCTGCCGACCGATCTGGCCGGCTATCGGGAAATCTTCCGCAAAGAGTGCCCGAACCGGCTGCTCTTCTCGTACCAGAACAACGGGTCGATCCTGTCGTTGGGGCTCAATATCGGCGGCTACGTGGAATGCGACGGACAGATCGCGCCGTCGCAGGTGCTCGACGGCGTCTGGCATCATTGCGCGGCGACGTTCGACGGCCGCACCATGCGGGTCTACCTCGACGCCAAGGAGATTGCGTCGTTGGAGCGGCTCGGGAAGATCGCCGCCGAAGGCGAGGCGCCCGCGTTTATCGGCTCCAGCAGCGGCGTGGGCGAGTTCTTCCAAGGGGCGATGGACGACTTGCGGATCTACTCGGCAGCCCTTACGGCCGAAGAGATCGCCGGGCTGTATCGCAGCGGGCTTGCGGCGATCGAAAAGCGATCGGCCGAACTGGCCCGGATCGCCCGGACGCTTTACGTGCCGGGGGCAGAATTCTCGCATGCGCTGGCGGGAATTCGCAAGAAGATTGCGGAAGAGAAGATCGAACTCGACCGGGAGGTGGCCGGCGCGGTGGTCGCCCGCTTGCGGCTGGAGTTTCCCGACGATGCGGAGAAGTTCTTCACGTTCACCGGGGCGAGCCCGATCGAATACCTGTCGGCCGAGGACAATACGTTCCACCTGAAACACGCCGGGCGGCTGATCGAGCTGATGCTCGAATACAAGCCGCTCACGGAACACCAATGGAAGAAGCAGACGCCCGAACGACTGCGGCAGTGGAAAGAGGCTGAGGCAGTCCAGAAGCGGTTCGACGAGTTGGCTGCTCGCGGCCCCAGCGCGCAATACTCGCCGGAGTGGATCGATTTGATGCTCGAAGCCGGCAGCCGGATCGATTTTCGCCCGGTGGTCTCGGAGGCCGTAGCGCCGTATCGCACGCCCGAGACGCCGGAGACTCGCTCGCTCAGCGCCGACGAATCCCGCGAGGCGCTCCGGCGGGACTGGCTCCACCAGGCCGATGAGAAGCCGACGCCTGAGCGAATCCGCAGCGAGATCGGGTGGACTCGCGAACTGGCCGAACGGATCGCGGCGAGTCACCCGGGCAAGGTCGATTTCTCCGGCCAACTCGCCGAGCTCGGCAATCTCGAGAAACAAACCGCGGGCATTTCCGGGCCCGACGCCGAGTTGTACTTCCGCATCCGGGAGCTCAAGCGGCAGATCATGCTGGCCAACCCCGTCGTCGATTTCGACAAGATCCTGCTGGTCGACATGCCGTATCCCGACGGCAGGGAATGGCGTCACGAAACGCGGCACCGGCTCGGCTACATGGCCGTGCCCGGCGGGCGCCTGTTGATTCTCGAGGGACTTTCGCCGCATGGCCGGCTGCGCCAGCTCATGCCGCAGCGGCCCTTGCACGGATCGTTCTGGCGGCCGGATCTCTCGTTCGACGGGCGGAAGGTCGTCTTCTCGTTCAAGCCGCACAATGAAAAGTCGTTCCACCTGTACGAGATCCACGTCGACGGTAGCGGGCTGGTCCAGTTGACCGACGGTCCGTACGACGACCTGGATCCCATTTACCTGCCCGACGGACATATCCTCTTTTCCACGACGCGAGGCCATACCTATGTCCGGTGCATGCCGCCGACCAACGCCTTCGTGCTGGCCCGTTGCGACGCCGACGGGAAAAACGTCTATCTCATTTCGCAAAACAACGAGCCCGACTATTTGCCGTCGGTGATGCACGACGGTCGGGTAATCTATACGCGATGGGAATACACCGACAAGCCGCTGTGGCGGGCACAGGGGCTTTGGACCGTCAATCCCGACGGCACGCAGGCGAGCACCTTCTGGGGCAACCAGACCGTCTGGCCCGATCTGCTGAAGGATGCGCGGAGCATCCCCGGCAGCCGCCGCGTGATGTTCACCGGCAGCGCCCACCACAACTGGTTCAGCGGTTCGATCGGCATGTTGGACCCCGACAAGGGCTACAATTTTCCCGACGGGCTGACCAAGATCACCGCCGACGTCGCCTGGCCGGAATCGGGCAACGGGCCGGTCGACCCGATCGAGTCGCCGGGATATCACGCCAGCGGCGCCTACGCCGGTTACTACTCGCCGTATCCGCTCAGCGAACAGGATTTTCTCGTCTCGGCGGAACGCGGCGGGAAATTCCTGCTCTACCTGATGGACGTCGAGGGGAATCGCGAGTTGATCTACGAAGGCGTGAACAACGTTTTTCACGCCCAGCCGCTCAAGCCGCGACCGAAGCCGCCGGTGATTGCCGACCGCGTCGCCTGGCCCGGCCGCCAAGAACGGCTCGATCCGCAGGGCGGCGTGATCTACAGCGGGAACGTCTACCACGGCGCGCCGCCGGAGCTCCGCGGCAACGCCCGGTACCTGCGCGTGTTGTCGATCGAGCACAAGACGTATACTTACTGGCACAAGCGGCCGTACCTTTCGACGGGCCCAGTCGTCTCGGCGGTACAGTCCGAAGGGGTAAAGCGGATCCTCGGCACGGTGCCGATCGAAGCCGACGGCTCCGTGTCGTTCCACGTCCCGCCCGGCAGGCCGCTGCACTTCCAGCTTCTGGACGAGAACCGCCGGGCGTTGCAGACGATGCGGAGCTTTGTGGGCGTGATGCCGGGCGAAAAGCGGGGGTGTCTTGGCTGCCATGAGCTGCACAGCACTGCGCCGCTGCACGTCGTGAAGCCGATCGCCCTGACGAAGCCTCCGCGCGAAATCGCTCCGCCGCCGTGGCCTGACCGCACGGTGAGCTACGCGCGCTACGTGCAGCCGGTGCTGGATCGCTACTGCGGCAAGTGCCACCAGGGTGACGGCGAGGGCCGCAAGACACTCGACCTGACCGAGCGTCCCGGCTTTCTCGACTTCTGCGAGCCCTATGTGACATTGATCGGCCGGCCTACCTGGGGTCAGCCGTACGAGGCGCCGCAGAATCCGATCGCGGGGTTCGGGATTGCGAACGTGCTGATGGTCGAGGCCTATTCCAAGACCGACCCGGCGGCCTACGCGACGCCGAAGCCGATGACCCATCTTTCTTACAGGAGCCGGCTCGTCGAGATCTGCTCCAGCGGCAACCACAACGACGTGAAGGTCGACCCGGTCAGTCTCGAGCGGATCATCGCCTGGATCGACGCGGTGTGTCCGTACCTTGGCGACGAAGAGATCCGAGCGATCGAGGATCCGGTCTTTCAGGGCGTCGACTGGCTCTCGGTTCGCCCCCGGATCAAGACCGCCCCGACGATTGTGCGCCCGGGTCCGGTGGACTGATTTCGGGTGTCTGGCGCGCCAGGTGATGCGCGCGGGCTGCTTGGAAAAAGGGACTCGCATCGCAACGCCTGGTGTGGTTCGCGGTGCAATGAAATGCAAGATGTGGCGGTGCGCGCCGCATTTTTTCAGCACGATTGAGCCAGCAGATTGCTGTTACGGGT
>JAXGMN010000028.1:0-181279 GCA_040768665.1 Thermoguttaceae bacterium | reverse complement strand
TTCGGCTTGAGGATTGTACGGCGGAAGCATGGACGGCGGAATGTCAGCGTATCCCCTGCCGCTTTTGGCCGCAAGCGGGCAAGCGTAGTCCATTGCGCTACGAGTCTGAAATCGTGGAAGCGGCGCGGCGGCACGCGGTGGCGGCGGCCAAGGCGCTCGGCTGCGTCCGTGTTTCGACTTTCTTGTTTTTCCCCCTTGCCTATGGTTTCTCTTCGAACTTGGCCGACCGACGCGTTTGTGTGCCACTGCTTGCGATTGAATCGATTCTCCATACGAGAATCGCTTGCCACAATCGCAAGCAGTGATCAAGCGGAGCAGGATCTGGCGTCTCGCTTTCGCTTTCCTGAAATGACGTTGATTCGCTCGGGGCGGCGGAATCGCGATTCTGATGAGGTAGCTTTTCCATTCCAAGCAGCGAGTCGCTCGGCAGCACGCGCCCAAATCACGAGCATCGAAACCCGCGAGGAGACGAAGCAGCGCGAAGCGATCTCCTTGGGCGTCCGCAACGCAGAGCGGTTCTGATGGAGCGGTCGTCCGGGGAGCAACACTGCTTGGCGTTGTGGTGAGCCCGGTTCGTATGGTTCGCACATTCAACGCCAAGCAGTGCCACACCGAAAGCAGCCGAATACGCTGGGCGCGGGCAACCCAAGCAGGGCCACCCCGCCAGACCTTCGGCACGCCCCCCCGAAAGCACCTTCCGAGATCGCCTCGCCGGTCGCCAGGGCGTGGACGCCGACCCGTGCGACGAGAACTCCATGTTCAGCCTGTGATTCAGGCTTGCCGAGTCCAATGGCCTCCTGCATCGCTTCTGCAAACGGGGAGATCAGCTTCTTGAAAAGGGATGATTGTTGTCGGCCCAGACGAACAAACAGCCATATTGCCAACAGAAGATTGATCGTGCCGGTCGGTTTTCGTTCGTGGGGGGCAGGGAATGGGGGGGTGGTCCCATCGAAGAATCGTACGTCGGGACACCCGCACAGGTTGTGGAGAATCGTCGCTTAGAGCCGTCACAGTCCGCGGCGCGCCAGTAGTCGATGCGGACGCGCGAGCCAAAGGAGGCTGTTGAAAAGGCCTGCGATGGGGAGCCGGCTCCGCAAGCCGCGGTGGTTTGCAGTGCGGCGAAATAGAAGATGTTGGGGTGCCTGTCTTTTTCAGCGGCCCCCAAAGCAAAGGGCATTGGGTCAGCAGTCCAAGTAACCAGCCGGGAGCAGGAGAAATACCATGAGATTCGCAGCCCTGTTTCGGAATCGCAAAGCCAAGGGGAATCGCAGGACCCACGTCAATCGCCGGCTACGGCAGTGTCGTTTCGAAAACCTGGAACGCCGCCAGCTCCTGTCCGCGAGCGTGAACCTCCTCGGCGCGGATATCCATATCTACGCCGATCCCCTGGGCGACAAGGTCACGGTGTGCGAAGGCGGCAGGTCCATCTCGCCGAAAATCGTGATTGAGTCTGCCGGCGCGGGCGGCGCCGCCTCGTGGACGTTCAATCCACTGCGTCGGGGTGGACAGATCATCTTCCACGGCAGTGACTTCAACGACACGTTCGAGAACCAAACCGGCATCTCCTGCACCGCCCAAGGTGGCGGAGGCCATGATGTGCTCCGCGGCGGGTCCAACGCTGACGATCTCGATGGGGGCCTCGGCAATGACACGCTGCACGGCGGCGGCGGCGACGACACGCTCAAGGGCGGCCGAGGATCGGACAAACTCCACGGCGGCGCAGGCAACGACACGCTCATTGGTGGTCTCGGCAACGACACGCTCGCCGGCGGCCCCCAGAACGACGTCCTGGAAGGCGGCTCAGGCCGCGACACGCTCATCGGCGGCGGCTATGACGACTGCTACCGTTTCACCGGCTCGGGGAACCTGGGCTGCGACACGATCCGGGACCGGGTTGGCAAGAACACTTTGGATTTCAGCGGGATGGCGAAGGGAGTCAAAGTCCGCCTCTTGGACGATCCCTCCGTCACGCCCATCTACGCCTACCAGACCGAGTTCATCAACGACCAGTTGTTGCTCAACAAGAGTCCCCTTTCGGCGGCCATCGACGACGTGATTGGCACGCGATACGGCGATTCGATCGAGGGCAACAGCCGGGCCAATCGCTTGGACGGGCGTGGCGGGCGCGACACGCTCGCCGGCCTCGGCGGCGACGACACGCTGGTGGGCGGCCCAGGCGACGACGTCCTCGAAGGCGGCACAGGCCACGACACACTCGACGGCGGCGGCCACGACGACTGCTACCGTTTCGCAGGCTCCGAGACGCTGGGAGCCGATACGATTCTGGACCTCGGGGGAAGAAACACGCTCGATTTCAGCGGGATGGCGAAGGGAGTCAAGGTCCGCCTCTTCGACGATCCCTCCGTCACGCCCATCTATTCCTACCGGACGGAGTTCATCAACGATCAACTGATGCTCAACAAGTCGCCATACACGGCCGCCATCGACGACGTGATCGGCACCCAGTATGACGATTCGATCGAGGGCAATAGCCGCGCCAATCGCCTGCAAGGGCTCGGCGGCCACGACACGCTCACCGGCGGCGCCGGCGACGACAGGCTCGTGGGCGGCGCCGGCAACGACGTCTACCGCTTCAGCGGCAGCGGCAAGCTCGGCGATGACACCGTGATCGATCCCAGCAACGGGGCTTGGGTCGCCGGCGAGTTCGTCCGTCAAATCGACACGCTGGACTTCAGCGGCCTGGCCGCGGGCGTGGCCCTGGATCTCTCCGTACCCTGGACCCACCAGACGCTCAACGCCCAGCTCAAGCTGACGGTCTGGCACCCCATCGACAATGTGATCGGCACCGAGTTCAACGACACCATCACGGGCAACGCGGAGCCGAACGAGATCCGGGGGCTCGGCGGCCGTGACGTGCTTCGCGGCGGCGCGGACATCGACTGGCTCTACGGCGGCGCCGGCGACGACCGGCTCTATGGCGAAGACGGCAGCGACCACCTCTGGGGCGAAAACGGCAATGACAATCTCTACGCCGGCAGCGGCAGCGACGCGCTCGACGGCGGAGATGGCGACGATGTATTGGTTGCCATCGACGGCGACACCGACGACGTCCTCTACGGTCGCAGCGGAGTCGACGTCTTCCGGGGCGATCGCAAACAAGCCTATGCCTACGATTCCGGAATGGACGTGGAGGCCGGCGAGAGCGCGCTCTATTGCGAAGGGTTCGACAATACGGCCGACGTGACCTTGGATGGCGACGACATCTGGGATCCTCTGGAAGCGAATCCCTACATGAACTTCGGTAGTCGCCCCCTCTTCGCCGACACCGGGCCGGGCCAGCGTGACATCCGGCAGGGCGATGTGGGCGATTGCTGGCTGTTGGCGCCGCTGGGGGCCGCCGCCAAGACGAACCCTGACTTCATCCGGCGCCTGGTCGTGGATCTCGGCGACGGCACCTATTCGGTCAACCTCGGCTCGGCATCCGGATTCCGACACTATCGCATCGACGCGGACCTGCCGCAACACGTGGACGAGTGGGGCAACACGTTTTGGGGCGTCAACGAGTACGCCGGTTTTGGCGAACAAGGGTGCCTCTGGGTCGCGATCGTGGAGAAGGCATACACCCTCTTCCGCGACGGCTCAGCGACCTATGCTTCGCTGGCCGACGGAGTGTGTGACGAAGGGTTCGAAGGCATCCACGGCCAATCGGTCACCGGCGACAACTTCGGCGATCCCGGCGATGCGCTGAACTATATCCGGAACGAGCTGGCCCAAGGCAAGGCAGTCGCCATCGGGATCAACGAGCCTGCCGCCGGGGCGCCACTTATCCGGAAACACGGCTACATGGTCGAACAGGTGAATACGATCAACGGCGTGCCCGTTTCGGTCACCTTACGCAATCCTTGGGGCTGGGACGGCAACATGGCATGGGACTCCAATCCCTTGGACGGCCTGGTGGTCGTTACGGGACAGCAACTCGTCGACTCGATGTTCGGCAGCGACTGGTGGGACTCCCGCGACTCCATCTTCTCGGCGTGGGTGGACTGAAGGGACCGCGGCAGCCTGAAGCCTCGGGATCCGGGCCGTCGTTTTCCCTGTTTTCAGCGAGACACCTTTGCAGGCGTAGTTCGGGCGAACCTCCGTTCCGCCGGGCGTGTCTACCAGGAGCCGAAATTCGGCGCGAGGTTCTGCTGTTTACGCAACCCAAGCCCCAAAGGAGACCACTCCCGTGAGTACGACCATCGCACACCCTACGATCGACATCGGCATCCGCAGAATCCCCCAGAGGATGAGTGGTGCCGATGTCGTCGTTCGCGCGTTGGTCCAGCACGGAGTGGATACGCTTTTTGCCTATCCCGGCGCGTGCAGCATGGCGATCCACCAGGCGCTCACCCGCTACCGAGACAAGATCCGCGTCGTCCTTCCTCGCCACGAACAGGGGGGCGGATTCGCCGCACAAGGCTATGCGCGCAGCACCGGCCGGCCCGGAGTCTGCATGGCCACGAGCGGTCCGGGGGCGACGAACCTGGTCACGGCGATCGCCGACGCCAAGCTCGACAGCATTCCGATGGTGGCGATCACCGGGCAGGTGGTAACTTCGGTGATCGGCAGAGACGCCTTTCAGGAAACGCCGACCACCGAGGTGTGCCGCAGCGTGACGAAGCATCACTACCTGGTCACCGATCCCGGCGACATCGTGCGGATCGTCCGCGAGGCCTTTCACATCGCCACCACCGGCCGGCCCGGGCCGGTGCTGATCGATCTGCCCAAGGACGTGCAAATTGCGGAGATCGTTCCGGACTTCGACGCAGCCATGGACCTGCCGGGCTACCGTTCGGAGCCGCCGCGGGCGACCGCAGAGCAGATCCAGGCGGTGGCCGACGCGATCCGAAAGTCGAAACGCCCGCTGATCTATGCCGGCGGAGGAGTGATCGCTTCCGGGGCGTCGGGCGAATTGCGACGGCTGGTGGAGAAGACCGGCATTCCCGTCACGACGACGCTGACGGGATTGGGCGGATTCCCCGGCGACGACCCGCTGTCGCTCGACATGTTGGGGATGCACGGCAGCGTGTATGCGAACTATGCGGTCAGCCAGTGCGATCTGCTCATCGCGCTGGGCGTGCGGTTTGACGACCGGGTCACCGGCAAGATCTCCGCGTTCGCCCGTCGGGCGACGATCGTGCACATCGATCTCGACGCTTCCGAGATCAACAAGGTCAAGCAGGCCCACATCGCCGTGCTCAGCGACGTGAGGCCTGCGCTGGCGGCACTGAACCGGATCGTCCAGCCGCCGGAGAACCTGGGGCCCTGGATCGAGCGAATCGAGGCCTGGAAGCAGGTCAACCCGTTGGAGTACGACGAAGACTGTCCGCACATCCTGCCCCAGCACGCGATTGCCGAGTTGTGCCGGCTCACCCGGGGCCGCGACACGATCATCGCGACGGGCGTGGGCCAGCACCAGATGTGGGCGGCCCAGTTCTACAAGTTCCGCCGGCCGCGACGATGGCTTTCCAGCTCCGGGCTGGGCACGATGGGCTTCGGCCTGCCGGCCGCGATGGGCGCGAAGATCGCCCATCCCGATGCGTTGGTGGTCGACATCGACGGCGACGGCAGCCTGTTGATGAATATCCAGGAAATGGCCACCTGCCATTGCGAGAAGGTGCCGGTGAAGGTGCTCCTGTTGAACAACCAGCACCTGGGCATGGTCGTGCAGTGGGAGGATCGGTTCTGTTCGTCGAACCGCGCGCACACGTACCTGGGCCCGATCGATCACCCCGAGGCGATCGGGCGCGGGAACGGATTCGGCCCGGCGAGCCGGTATCCCGATTTCACGGCCATCGCCCGCGGCTTCGGCTGGCAGGCGAGGCACGTCCATCAGAAATCGGAGCTGGCCGGTGCGCTGGGCGAGATGATCGACTCGACCGAGCCGTATCTGCTGGACGTTGCCGTGCCGTACCAGGAGCACGTGCTGCCGATGATTCCGGCGGGGATGACGGTGCGGGAGCTGATTCGGAAGTAACGATGGTTGGCGCTTCCAGGTCCCGCTCGGCAAGCGGGACCGACTTCAGCCTTGCCCTCGCGGAACTCCAAGCGCTATACTACAGGAGAGGTTGCGCTTTCCGGCAGGCAGGAAATCCCCATGCCCGTGCACGATTGGACACGCGTCAGTGATGGAGCCTTCCACGACTTTCATTACTCGTGGGTGCTGGAGATCAAGCGTGCGCTGAAGCGAGGAATTCTTCCGGAAGGCTACTACGTCATGGCCGAGCAACTCGGTGGAGATCTCGGCGCGCCGGACGTGTTGACGCTGCAGGCGACCGGTCGGATTGTCGACCCGGAAGGCCCCCTTCCCGGGACGGCGACGCTGACCGACACCCCGCCGGCCGTTCATGCTCGAACGACGATCGCGCGCGACCAGTATGCTCGCATGCAACGAACGCTGGTCATTCGCCACACGAGCGATGATCGAATCGTGGCAATGATCGAGATCCTCTCGCGCGGAAACAAGTCGAGCCGGCACGCGATTCGATCGTTCCTGGACAAAGCGGTCGCCGCGCTGGATAGCGGCGTTCACCTCCTGCTGGTCGATGTTCATCCCCCGGGTCCTCGTGACCCGCACGGGATCCACGGAGCCGTGCTGAGCGAAATTGGGACGGAGGAGTACGTGCTGCGCGAAGAGCGACCGTTGACCGCGGCGGCCTACACTGGCGGCGCTACGGTCGACGCTTTCGTTGCGCACTTCGCCGTCGGGGAACCGATCCCTGAGATGCCGCTGTTCCTTACAAGGGAGCACTACGTGCACGTTCCGCTGGAATCGACCTACATGGACGCCTGGGAAGATGTTCCAATACGGTACCAAGATGTGCTTCGCGCCTCTTGAAGTTGTGCCGCACGCGGGGACAGTGCTAGCTGCGAAACCTCGTTCACCCGCGAAACAAGTCCGCGGGGGTCCCGGAGATGTCTGGGGCGGCGAAGCTAGCTGGGGAACCTCTGGCCCCTGCCGCGCGAGGCGGCAGGGGGCCGGGCGTTGTCGGGGGCTCGTGTGCTAGCTGAGGAACCTTGTTCACCCGCGGAACAAGTCCGCGGGGGTCTCGGGCCGTCAGTTTCGCTTCACATCGAGCACCACGACCGTCGCGATCTTGTTGGGCGATTCGGCCGGCAGGGCAATGCTGATGCCGCCGCCCTTCTTCGTGAACGACAGCTTCTTGCCACCGTCAAGCAGGCTTGCGGCGACCGGCGTGCCGGGTACCTTCGGTACGGCCAGCTTGCCGTCCTTGGGCCACTGGAAGACGTGGAGATAGAGCCGGGTCTTGCCGTCCATCGCTTTCTGCGTGCAGCGGCCCCAGGGCGTTTTCTCGAATGGGCTCGCCTGCGTGCCGTAGATCGACTGACCGTTGGCTTGCATCCAGCGGCCGACGGCTGCCAGCCGCTCGACCGACGGCGGCGGGATCTCGCCTTCGGCGGTCGGCCCGACGTTGAGCAGGTAGTTGCCGCCCTTGGAGGCGATGTCGATCAGGTTGCGGATCAGCGTCTCGGCGCTCTTCCAGTTCTGGTCGTAGCTCTTGTAACCCCAGGTGTCGTTCATCGTCATGCACGATTCCCAGTCGACACCCGGAAGGCCCGTGGCCGGGATCTGCTGCTCGGGCGTGCCGAAGTCGCCGACGTAGTCCTGATCGGCTTTGCTTATTCCTTCCATGCCCTTGCGGCCCTTGCCGACGCGATTGTTGATGATGATCTCGGGCTTGAGTCGGTGGAGATAGGCATAGATCTCGCGCCCGTCTGCTTCGGTGTACCAGTCGGGCCACTCGCCGTCGAACCAGAGCACCGCCGGATCGCAGCTCTCCAG
This sequence comes from Thermoguttaceae bacterium, assembly GCA_040768665.1. GTDB lineage: Bacteria > Planctomycetota > Planctomycetia > Pirellulales > Thermoguttaceae > JABWBD01. The sequence continues at coordinate 173,472 of JAXGMN010000028.1, read as the reverse complement.
CAGATCCTTGAGCTGCGCCTTCATGTAGTCCATATACTCTTGCTTGCGGCCGTCGCGGATCTTCGTCGGATTGTAGCGCTTTTCACTGCCACGCACCTGCGCCGGATGGTGCCAGTCCATGATCGAGTAGTAGGTGCAGAACTCGACTCCTCGCTTCCGACACTCCTTGGCGAGCGGCTTGAGCAGGTCTTTGCCGTAAGGCGTGGCATCGACGACGTCGTAGTCGGTCGTATCGGTCGCAAACAGGCAGAAGCCGTCGTGATGCTTCGAGGTGATCACCAGGTACTTCATGCCGGTGCCGGCGGCGATCTCGGCCCAACGCGCCGGGTCATACTTCACCGGATTGAATTGCCCGGCAAATTCCTCATACTGCGCGACCGGGATGTTGGCCCGGTCCATGATCCACTCGCCGATGCCGGGGACCTGCTTGCCGTCCCAGGTTCCCGCCGGAATGGCGTAGAGCCCCCAGTGGATGAACATGCCGAAACGGGCATCGCGCCACCACTCCATGCGGGCGTCGCGCTGGGCGTCGGTTTCGTTGTTCCAGCTTGATTCGGCTCCCATGGAATTGAGGGTGAAGGAAAGTCCCAGCAGCAGCCCTACGGCGATCACTTTGAAACGCATCGTGTGTCTCCTCAAGGATGTTGAAAAACCGTAACAGGCAGTATAAACGAACTGAACGCTCGATGCACCCATGTACGCACGGGGTGTGTGCGGCAAGATTTCCTGGCAACGGAGCCTGGGAGCTTCTTCCGTCTCGGCTAGATCAGCCCGGCTGCTCGGAAGCAGCCGCGCTGATGTGCCACGGGATGTCGAAGACGATCCTCAATCGCCCCAGATCTCGCTCATCTGCAAAGGGAACCCCTTCAATTCGGGCTCTCCGGACAAAACCTCGGGGTTGTCCAACCGCCGAACGTCACTTCCAGGCCGGTAGACACAGACAGTCCGCTCAATGCGATCGATCAACCAGCCGAGTTGGGCCCCGTTTGCGACATACTCTTCCATCTTTTCCTGGATTGCCGCCAGCGGATCGGATTCCGATCGAAACTCGACGACAAAGTCGGGACAGATCGGCGCGAATCGCTTCCGATCGCTTTCCGACAGACTGTCCCACCGCGCGCGGACCCACGAAGCATCGGGCGAACGAACCGCACCGTTGGGCAACCGGAACCCTGTCGACGAATCAAATCCTATTCCGGTTCCATCCGTCTTGGACCAAGCGCGAATCGCCCCGATCAACTCAAAATTGCGGTTCCCGCTCTCGCCGCCGGCTGGAGGCATGGCAATCACCTCTCCCTCGCCGGTCCGCTCGATCCGCCAGTCGCGATTCAGTTGGCAGAAGTCGAAAAACTCCTGCTCGGTAAACTTCTCGGACACGGGCCCCATTCGCAGAATGAAAGGGCCACTGGGAAGTTGAGCGAGATGGGAACTCATGGCTTCTTCACACACCCACCAATTTCAGCCAGGGGAAGGATTCTTCCAGTCTATCACAACTCCCACCCCTTCCGATACGCCCGCCGCACCACCCCTGTAAAGGTCCTGTTGGGCTTTATCCATCGGCTCTCCTCCAGGTCGTCATGTCAGCGCCTGATCGACCGGACGGTTCTGCAGTTGATTGCGAACGTGGTCGAGCCAGTCGCGGCTGGGCACCGCATAGGGGCGAAACTTCTCCAGCCATCCCTGTCCTTCGTGGTAGAGAATCGCGCGGTGCACGCCAAGCCGGCTGGCGGCTGCGGAGTCGATCAAGGTGCTCGAGTCGTTGCTGTTCATCTGGAACGCGACTCGCAGCTCCAGGTCGCGCATCGTCTGCCGATCCAGCCACCGTGTGACGTTGTTCATCGTGTCGCACCAGACCAGCGTGTGTACACCCCAAGCAGGGCCGTCGCGGAGGATACGACCGAATTGCTGGGCCGGGTCGGGCGGCTTTTGCTCGCCGAAACCCGATAGCCCAAAGTCGTCGTCCGCGCGCCGAAGATCGCGGAACCGGCCGAGGTCGTATACGATCAGATAGACGGGCGGCGCATCCTCTACCCCGGCCTGCTCCCGTCGCTCGACTTCCGCGAGCACCTCGGAAATCAATCGGCCCACATCACGCGGCTTGCCGATTTGGACCGGGTGAGGCACCGCTTCGGCCACGCGATCCCAGCAGCCGGCTTCCGGGGCCTCCGGACGTGTGCCATCGAGCACATAGAAGCGGCTGCCCGGCGCATCGGATTGCAGTTCCGCCGGTGCCCCCTGCGCCGCGAGGCTGACCATCGCGGTGGTGAGAATGCCCAACGCGGATTCGTCCCGCTGTCCGACCGCCAGCAGATTGCTGCCGGACTGGCGCGCGAACGTGGCGGCAGTCGGCTCCTTGATCGATACCGCCGACCCCAGCCAGGCCACGGTCGTCCGTGGCCGTTGGGTCCACGCCGGCGCTCGCAGCAACTCTTCCAGCGCCGCGTTTTCTCGCACTTCGGCGGACACGTTCCCTTCAAAAACGATCGGCGGTGGGGCGGCCCATTTGCGGTCGGCTGCGGCCGCGGCAACGTCGCTCAGGTACCGGTCGCGCTCGTGGTCGGACAGCCAAGCGACCTGGAACGGATGGTTGCCTTGATAAAGGCCGTTGGCATCGTTGTAAATCGCTTCGCCCGGCCGGGACAGCAGGCGGGCGCCGGTATTATCCTCGCTGAGGATCAGGTGTGCGTCGGCGTCGCTGCACTGCAGCGCGATGCGGACCGCCATCTGTCCGAGCGTGGTTCGCGCAAGTGAATAGGCCCCCCCCAGCGTCTGCGAGCCGAGCAGCACGTGGATGCCGAAAGCGCGGCCCTGGCGGACGAGGCGGTCCAGCAGCAGCGCGGCGTTCTGCGCGATGCGGTCGTCCTCGACGAAGAGTTCCTGGAACTCGTCAATGATCAGCAGTGTGCGAGGAAGCTTCGCTTCCGGCTGGGCAGCCCGAAAACCGGCCAGATCCTGCACGCCGAGTTTGCGAAACAGATCGCCCCGATACCGCAACTCCGCGTCGAGCCGCTCGAGAACGCTTAAACCGAATTCACGCTCGCTCTCGATGGCCACGACGCGGGCGTGCGGAAGCCGGTGCGTCGCGTAGGTCTTGAACTCGACTCCCTTCTTGAAGTCGACCAGGTAGAATTCGACTTCGTCGGGCGGGTAGCGAAGCGCCAGGTTCGTGACCAGCACGTGCAGCAGTGTCGACTTGCCCGAGCCCGTCTTTCCGGCAATCAGCACGTGCTGCGACGTACCGCGACCGAGCCGGAGGTTCTGAAGTTTCAACGCCCCGGCGCGCCCCAGCGGCACGTCGATGCCGCTCCGCGAATCGGCCGACCAGCGATCGCCATCGACGGGGCCGATATGGCTGAAAGGGACTTCGACCCGGCCGGCGTCCGGCACTTTTCGCCCGATCGCCTTGACGATCTCGGTGAAGCGCTCGGGGCCGGGAACGCGCTGGGGCGTCAACGGCAACTCGCCATACCCGTCATGCGAACCGACGAATCGGCCGTCTCGCCACGAGAGCTTCATGGCGTACGGTTCCAGGTCGGCCATGTTGAAGTTTGGCGGGGAGGGCAGATTCCGATCGACGCTCATCAGGGTGAACACACCGCAGCGGGGGCCACTGGCAACAATGCTCGCCAGTCGCCGAGAAGCCTCTTCGGTGAAGTTGGCGGGAAAGTTCGCCACCACCAGGATCCGGTAAGGTTCGGCCATTTCCCCGGCCGCCGAATTATACTCGTGGATCGATTCGAACTCGTTGCGCAAGTAGACCTGAAGCACGTTCTCCATGTGCTCGGTAAGGTCGGCGAGCCGCTGCGGAATGTGGGCCATGTCGGTCCAGATCCGATTGGCAACGAGTTGCTCGTCAAAGTCGGCCAGGTGCATGAACGCGGAGAAATTCTCGCCCAGCCCTACCGGGTCGATGATTGTGAACCGGACTTTGCCCGGCGGCAGGGCCGTGAGTATATGCAGCATCGTCGACTGCAGCATTGCGACCGCGGCCTGTCGTCCCTCGCCCTCGGCGTTCAGAAGCAGGCACGATCGCTGGGGAAGCGGCAGGAGCGCCGGCAAAGCGAACTGGCTCTGCTCCGGACGCAGCCGCTCGTCTTCGGGAATTCCGTTGGGGATGCGTGCGAGGTCCACCTGATAGTGTCCCAACGGGATCGGCTTCAGCACGTCGCCGGCGGGAGTCCAGGCGTCCCAGTCCGTCGTTTCCCAGTTCGGGAAGAACCGCGAGCAGGTGTTGTCGATCTCGACAATCGCGTTGTGGAATTTCTCGATACCTTCCCGCCAGCAGCCCGCCATCTCGCGCCAGCGTCGCTGAAAGCGCTGGTCGCTCTCCAACAGCGCACGCTGACCGGCACCTTTGATTCGTTCGAGTTCCCGCTGAAACGACTCCTCCAATCCGCGGACGACGCGATCGTGACGCCCTGCTGCATCGGCAAGCTCGCGCTGCCGGCGTTCGGTGATCTCTTCCAGCCGCGACGCCCGCATCTTCTCCACCCGCTCGAGATCGGCCTGTCTGCGAAGCGAAAACTCCTCCGAACGCACCGTGAATTCCGCATCGGCCGTCTGAATCGCCTCGTCCCGACGTTGGACGATCACCGCATATTGCGCGTCGCAGTCCGCTTTGGCTTTCGCCAGCATCTTCAACCGCATCGCGTGCGCCCGCGCGACCGCTCGCCGGAGCGGAAGATATGCCTGCTCGGATTGCCGGCGCGCAGTCTGGTAGAGCCACGGAAAGAGTGCAGCGGCTGCGGCGGCCGCGGTGACCACCCCGGCGGGAACCCAGAACCAGTTGTTCCAACCCAGCAGCAAAAACCAAAGAAAGCTGCCGGCCATCCATAGAAGCACGACCAGCCAGAATGGCCGCCAGCCCTCGAACATCGCCGGGACCGACTGCCGCAGCAAGGCTTGGTACTGTTCTCGGGCCTCGCCGACCAGTTCGGCGATCCACAGCATGAGATTCCCTTCGGCCGGCGCTTCCTGCGCCGGCACCTCGAAATCGCCATGGAACTGACGCCGCCGCCGGACCACTGCGGCGGCATGCTGCTCGAGGTTGTCCAACTCGCGCTGCCAGGCGGCAAGTTGGGCCTCGATTTCCGCCAGTTTGCGTCCCGGGCCGTCCTTGGTGGCTTCGAAGACGGTAGCCGCCTCCCAATGGGCTTCCTCATGGCGCCGCTTCGCGAAAGCTTCCGCTTCATCGAAACGCCGAAGGATGTCCGCTCGCGACTCGCCATACTGCCGCTGCGCAGCAGCCCGGTCGGTCGCGAAGGTCTCCTCGATGCGACGTACCGTGGCCGCGTACTGCAAGTCCACCGTCTCGCGATGCTCGCGGTGCTGCTCCTGGAGGTGTCCCTGGGCTTGCTCCGACTGTTTCTGGATGGCCGACTGGCGAGACGAAAAGACCGAGGGAATCTGTTGCTCGGCCGGAACCCGTTCGGCGACCAGTTCCACAAGTTCGGTCAAAAGCCTCGCGGGCCGATCGTGCGCAAGTCCATCGTTGGAAAGGTGCGGATGGTTCATAAGGGATCAGATCTCGTTCGGCTCACCACATTCCCGCTGGGCCTTCGATAGGATCTCCTGCAAGCGATGAATTCCGTCCAACGCCCGGTGCATTCGGGGTTCCAGGGAGAGAAGATAATCCTCCTCGAGGTGGCGGCGCGCGGCGTCGTTCCATAGCTCGATGGTCGCGTGTCTCGTTTTTCTCAGACCTTCGAGCGCCAGCTCAAGCCGGGTCGCGCCCGTCGTCAGGTTCCATGGTTTCATCGTTCGAGTTCCTGTCCTGGCCGGCCGGATCTTCCGGTTCTGCCGAATCCTCGGCCGCCGCGGCGGTCGCCGGGGCCGGCTGCTTCGATTCGTCTTCGGATTCGCCCATGTCGCGATCGACATACGAATCCAGCGCGCCGCTTTGGCGGTGGATCAAGGCAATCGCCCGGGGCAATTCGGCCTCCACCCAATGCGTGAGAGGGCCCACGTCGCCCTTGTACTCCATCACGATCTGAGAAATTGCCAGCGACCAGCGGCGGACCGTTTCCACTTTCTCGCGGGCCAGCGCCAATCGCCGCCGGGCGAGCTCCAGGGCCTTTTTCTCGTCGTAGCAGCTTGGGCGGCGGTCGGCAACCCGAAACATCTGCTTGCGCTCAAGCGCGATTTTCGCTTCCGTCACTTGCTGTTCGGCCCGCCGGACCTGCTGGTTCCAGTAGTGCTTCGCGTCGTGCTGGATCCACTCCACCGCGCGATGGATCTCCATGTTCAACTCGTCAAAGGCGACGTTCGCCTCCTCTTGAAATTTCCGCAGCGAGCGAGCCAACTCGTCGAGAGCCCCGAGCGATTTCACGTCGGCGGAGTGACCAGCCACGGCGTCACCTATCTTTCGCGCAGATATTCTTCGATCGCTTCCGCTTTCCGAAGCAGACCTGGAATGTGCTGATTGGTCATCTCCACGAACTTCGCGATCACACGCACCTGCTGCTCGAACTCGGCGGCGAATTTCTTGTTTTCCTGGTCCCGCCACGTCGTTCCCAGAGCGTACAACTGCGAGTTCAACGTCGTTATCCGGTCCTGGACCTCCATGTTGAACTTCTTCAGATTCTGCGCGAATCGCCTCAGTTCCTCGGGATCAACGATCGCTTGCGGCATGCGAACTCCTCTGGCGGGAGGACAGGCTCGGCGAAAAACTCTATTATACCCCTCTCCCTGTACGCCAGCCAGCGAGCCTGTGGCCCGCATTGGGGGTGGTTGGGCAAAGCTGCCTTTTTTCCCATTCCGCGCGGATGGCTTGTGATGATCGCAGCGTCCGGACGACCATGACGCGCTGTCCTGAGTCCGACTTGACAATGACTTCGCAAGAAATCTCGGCCGTCCTCGAAAAGGACGAGAATATTCAGTTGGCGTTCGAAGTCTCGATTCGCTACCGGGGTCGCATTCCCACGGATGGCGGGTTTGGGCCGCCGAATTTGGCGATTGCCCTATAGAGGGAGGTGACAATTTTGTTGGATGCTGTAAACTAGTCGGGCAGAGGAGCTGTCTCCGCTGCTGAGGGGCCGGCGCTCGGCAGGCGATTCCCGGTGGCTAACAGGGGACCCAAAGATGACGAAGTTGCTCGTTGTGGAAGACTCGGCGGTTGATCGGCGTCTGGTCGGCGAACTCCTAAAACGTCGGCTGGAGTGCTCGCTCGAATTCGCTGCGAGCGGCGAAGAGGCGATGGCCCGCATCCAGAAGATCAGTCCCGACCTGGTCCTCACGGATCTCACCATGCCGGGCATGAATGGACTGGAACTGGTGAAATCGCTGCGGACACACTACCCCAACGTGCCGGTGATCCTCATGACCGCCTATGGGAACGAATCCCTGGCGATGACTGCCCTTGAGCAGGGGGCCGCCAGCTACGTGCCCAAGTCGCACCTGCCCGAGAAGCTGGCCGACACCGTCGAGGAGGTCCTCGAGCTCGCTCGCGCCGACCGAAGCCACTATCGCCTGATCCAGTGTCTGACGGAAAGCCGCTTTGTTTTTGACCTGGAGAACGACCCCGCGCTGATCGATCCGCTGGTCGACCTGGTGCAGCAAATGGTCACCGGCATCCAGTTGGTCGATTTCACCGGCCGGCTCCAGATCGGGGTGGCGTTGAAGCAGGCCCTGCTTAACGCCCTGTTCCATGGAAACCTCCAGATTTCCAATGATCAATTGAAGCACGTCGAGGGAGACCTGTTGCAGATGAATGAACAGAGTCTCGTCGAACGGCGTGCATTGGAGCCGCCGTATCGCGATCGGCGGATCCGCATCGAAATTGATCTCGGCACCGAGGCGGCGAAGTTTGTCGTCCGCGATGGAGGTCAGGGATTTGATACTTCGAGAGTGCCCGATGTCAGCCAGCCAGGTGGGTTGGAAGCCTCGGGACATCGCGGCTTGGCGCTGATCCGCACCTTCATGGACGAGGTGAGCTTCAACGAAGCCGGCAACGAGATCACAATGGTCAAGCGGCGAGTCGAAACGCCGGTCGAGCAGCAGCCCGTCACGGCTCCTTCGTAATTCGGACGTTCGGCGGATCGCCGAAGTCGCTCCACAGCCGGTCCGCATCGGTCGCCGCGAGATTGCCGTCGTGGACACAGAATCGGTACCGTGCCGTATAGGGCTCCCCCGGTTCAATGGTTAACGTGCCAGCCGTCGCGGGCGTGTAGCAAAAGTACGGCATCGACGGATGCAGGCGGACCGGCTGCGGAAACCGGAAGTTTCCCGGCCAGTCGAAGATCGCCACGCCCGTCGATCCGCTGCCCAGCCGGCCGTAGAGATCGCACCAGCGTGGCCGGGTGTGATTGCCGTCGGTCTTCGTCTTGCCCTCGCTGGTGAGAAAATCGAACTCCTTCGTCTCCTGCCACCGCGCGTGGCCGCGGATCATCAAGCCTCCGTAGTGAATCTCGTCGACGGTCACCGGCGACTGGCCCGCACAGGTCTGTTGCATCTGAAGGTCGAACAGATAGTGATCGGAAACGTTGTATACGCGAACCCGCCACCGGTCGTTGAGCACCGGCTTGGGGCCGTCGGGCGCCGTCAGATCGAGCTGCCGCAACCGTACGTCGAACCAGCCGAACACCGGACCTCCACCGAACCCGTCCGTAGCCACGTGCTCGACGCGGCCTGTCCCCGCCTTCTGATCCCATCCGTTGGACTCGCGTCCCTCGAACGTGATCTTTCGCCACGCGAACATGATGCCGTGCTGATGGGCGTGATCCGGATTGAAGTCGTCGGTCACTACCTGCCCCGAGGGATTGTAGACCGGGTGAATGTAGCCGCTCCTGGCATAATACGGCTCATTCTCAAGAGGCGACGCGACAACCGCCTGGTTGTAGACGAGCACCCGTTTGCCGGCGACTGTAACCGACAGACGCTTTCCATCGTCGGCGACAGCCACGGCGTCGGGCGGCAAGGGCCCGCTGGTGGGTGCCAACCGATAACGCTCGGTCTTGCCGGCACCCAGTGCATCAACCATCCAGACGACCCGCGGCGGTTCCGACGGCTCGATCTGCACCGGGACCGGGCAGCCGTCGCCGAGCCGGGTCAAAGCGAAACGTGATTGGCCTTTGAGTGTTTCCGGCAGCGGAAGCGCAACGGGGACGTTCTGCCGATCCTGGCTTCCTGCGAAGACTTCGATCGTCACGGAATCCGTCGCTCGAAGAGTTGCCGTGGGCAGGTTCAGAACGGCCAGCGGCACGAAGACGGCCAGTCGCACGGCAGCGCCAGCTCCGGCCGAAAACCTTTTCCTCCCGCCACCGAACAGACGCCGGGGACGAGGCGAACGATGTGTGGTGCAGAAATCTCTTGGCGGCATGCTCTCGCTCCTGTTGTCCTGTCAGTCAGAATAGTCGAATCGAGTCCCCCCCGCACGCCCTCGCAGACTCCCGTCGGCGACGGCGCCACCCTGGATGTGTCTTTTCGCGGTTTCCCGGCTGATCGAATTCCCAACCGGCGACGATAGCCTGGGCAGCGGCATCGCCCATCTGGTAAGCGTAATCCGCCGGCGCGAACAAATATAGAACCTCACCCCCGAAACACCCCGCTCGCGGAGCTCGTCGTTATACACACGTCGCGGCTAGCTGGGGAACCTTTGGCTCCTGCCGCACGAGGCGGCAGGGGGCCGAGACGGCGATGGGATGCGTCTGCTAGCTGGGGGACCTCTGGCTCCTGCCGCACGAGGCGGCAGGGGGCCGCATACCACGCTTCCCGCACGCTTTCAGCCACGGCCCCCAATTATTTGCACCCTGTCCCCACTCCTGGTAAACTCTCCTAGAGGGGTCCCTGCTGTCTCCTCCTGCTTCTGCCGCCACGCAGGAGAGGACCCAACAAGGTTCTCGGCTAGCAAATTCAGGCAAGGTCATGGGCATCGACACCGCCAGCTCGCTCCTTCAACTGATCGAGAAAAGCAAGCTTCTCGAGCCTGAAGAGCTAAACGAAGCGCGCGAAACGGCCGAAGGCGTTTCCGACGCCCGAGGCCTCGCCCAGAAGCTGATTGCAGAGAACTTGCTGACGCGTTGGCAAGCCGGTCAGTTGCTGGCCGGGCGTGCGACGTTCCACCTCGGTAAGTACAAACTCGTCGATCTGATCGGGCGCGGCGGGATGGGAAGCGTCTTCCTGGCCCGTCACATCATGATGAACCGGCCGGTGGCCCTGAAGATCATCTCCAAGCAGGTGGGGCAGAACCAGGCCAACCTCGACCGGTTTTTTAGCGAAGCTCGCGCCGTTGCCGCGCTGAACCATCCGAACATCGTCCATGCCTACAGCATCGACAATGAAGGGGATCGGTACTACATGGTGATGGAGTTCGTCGAAGGCCAGGATCTGCAGCGGATGACCGAGAACAGCGGGCCTCTCGACTTTGCCGACGCCGCCGACTACATCCGCCAGGCCGCCGACGGCCTCGCCCACGCCCACGAAAAAGGAATCGTCCACTGCGACATCAAACCCGCCAACCTGCTGGTCAATTCGCAGGGCGTGGTCAAAATTCTCGATATGGGCATGGCTCGGCTCGTGACGCCCGACGGCAAGAACGGTCAGACCGACGAAGGCGTCTTGGGCACGGTCGACTACATGGCGCCCGAGCTGGCGGTCCACAGCCCGGACGTGGACCTGCGGGCCGACATCTACTCCCTCGGCTGCACACTCTACTTCCTGCTGAGCGGCAAACCTCCGTTTCCCGAAGGAAGCCTGTCCGAAAAGATCGTACGACACCAGGCCGACGACCCGAAGCCGATCGAGAAGCTCCGCCCCGGCGTGCCGCCCGAGCTCGCAGAAATCTGCCGCAAGATGATGGCCAAGAAACCGGCCGAGCGATTCCAGACGTGCAGCGAGATCAGCGAACGATTGTCCGAGTGGGAACCGCCCCAGCGCGCAGACACGCTCACCGCCGGCAATGATGCCGGAGGGAGCATCCACTCTCGAAAGAAACGCAAGAAAGGCAATGCCGACCCTGCCCCGGAAGCCGCATCGAAAAAGGGCGCGAAGGAAGGCCCTCCATCGAAGAAAGCGCCAGGGTCCATACTGCGAGAGAAGCTCGCCGTGCTCGGAAAGCTCTCGACCTTGGACAAACGCCAGAAACTGATTGCCGGCGGCGTTACCGGCCTGCTGCTGCTGGCTGTGATCGGTGTCGTCGGAATGGGTTTGATGGGGTCGGGAGACGAGTTGGCCGAGCAGGAAGCCGCAGAGACTTCTGCGGAGAAAGCGGCCGAAGTTACCAAAGTGAAGAAGGACACGGCCCCGGCGCCAAAGGCCGTCGACATCGCTTTCTCGTCCGACGAGGACCTTCTCGGCGCGATCGGAGCCGATCTCATGGCTTCGACAAACCAGCCGGCCGCGCCCGCGGCAAAACAGGCCGAGGCAGCCGCGAAAACCGAGGCCAAACCGGCTGGGGCAAAAGCGGAGGAAAAGCCGTCCGAAGCCAAGCCCGCGAAGGCGAAACCCGCTGAGAAGATGCCGGAGGCAGCGAAACCGCCCGAAAAGCCTGCGGAAAAGAAGCCTCCGGAAAACAAGCCCAACGAGGAGAAACCGGCCGAGAAGAAGCCGCCCGCGCCGCCCAAGAAGGTCGATCCCCTCAGCAGCCTCGCGGCCGCGGTCGAGCTGCCGCTGATTGGCGAGCACGACAATGCAAAAGAGCCGTTCGAATTCGGCAAGATCCAGGGCGCACCTGCGGTGCCGTGGCAGCTTTCTCTTCTCGGCGGCGAGGAAGCCATGCGGCGAAACCGCAAATACCTCCTTGCGCTGGCGGAGACCGATTCGGCCAAGGCAAGTTGGGCGGTCAAATTGGAAACCTCGGTCACCGGCTCCGATCCGCAGGTCGACCAGATCGCAAAGCTGTGGCGCGAAGGCCAGACTCTCATGTTCCAGTGGGCCGACGGCGTGGCGGCCGGAGAGGCCAACTACTTACGCAACTGCCTGCTGCAGGTACAGGTGGAAGGCAACAGCAAGGACGTCTCCCTGTTGAATCCGCTGGCCGTTGAACCGATCCCGCTGGACATCGACAGAGGTTCTGCCAAGGCCGGCCTTCCCATCCAGTGGCTCCCGGAGGGCGATGCGCTCAAGGTCGAAATTACCGGGGCGGAGGGGCCCAAGAGCTACCAGGTGGAACCCCAAGGGCCGTTTCCGCTGAAAACCCCCGTGCACCTCACCGTCCTACGCAAGGACATGGACGAGAAGGACGCCTTGGGCGCGAAGTTCCGGGTCCTCTTCGCCTCCCGAAGTTCCGGCGTCACCGTCGACGTGAAGCTCGTTGAGCCGCCGATCAGCCTGTTCCGCACGATGACCGCTTCCATCAGGCAAATCGGGGCCGACGTGGCCCGCAACCAAATCATGTCGGAGCAGGGAAAGACCCACAAGGACATGGAGAAGGCCCGCGGCTCGCGAGATCCGTTCGTTGCCAAACTCCGCCAGCTCGACGCGCAGCTCTGGTACGTCAACTTCATCCACGACATGCAGGCCGGCGGCAAGTTGTATTTCCGCATCTTCGTCGAAGTGGACGGCAAGCAGGTCGTGCTTGCGTCGACCCCGGACCCGCCCCCGGCTCCCAAGCCGGCGTCCGCCGCTTCGTATTGACGGGAAACCGTGGCTTCCACCGCCCGCCGGAACAATTCGTTCCCGCGAAGGGTTGGAGGGCCGTGGGGCTGTCGGGCCTGCATTGCGGAGAAGAGGGACCAACGTGGCAAGGAGCAGCGGGCAGTACGCGTTCAAGCGGTGCGAGCAGTGCGATGGTTGTCACGGGAAGCGGTACGATCGAGAAGCCTGGCAGGCACCAGTTCTCTTTGCGGTCGTTCCTTGGGAAGATCTCCGCTTTACGGCGGTGGACGCCAGGGATCTGGAATTGGCCCCGTAGATTCTTCAGTTGCCCGGAGCGGAGGAGAAATGACTTGCTTCGAGTTCCGCTGCCTGCCCGTCGAGTTCGAAGGCGGTCTCGGCAGTTGCTCACCGCCCGGGTACCGGCCGTGGTTCGAACCGGGCGGCATGGCAAGGGGATAGCAGCTGCGAGGTAGTCAGCGGACCGATGGCCGCGAAACGTTCCTCGACGAAGCGGATGCCGTGGGCTTCCAGGATAGTGCCGGTCTGCAATTCGAGGTTGGCCAGCTCGATGTTGTACTGGATGAGCGACTGTGCTTCGGCCGAGACCGCATTGCCCCAGTCGGTGATCGCCTGGAGTACATTGAGGTAGATTGTGCGGCCCAATTCATACTCCTTCCATTGTACGTCGAGGTTCAACCGCGCCGCCTCGCGGGCCTCGCGAAAGGCGCGATACTGCTGGTAGAACTCGGCAAGACTGCGGTAACTCGTGGCCAGGGTGTGCGTCGTGTTGTGCAGGGCCTGTTCGAGATTCGCCCGGTCGCGCTGGATCAGGAGTTCCCGCTGGCGCACCGTGGCCCGGCCTTCGCGAAGGCCCAGCGGTACGGAGAAGGTCACTCCCAATTCCCAGCCGGTGAACTGGCCCGGTTCCGTGGAGAGGTACCGGCGGTCCGGGGTCCTGCCCGACAGACCGTCCCAGCGGTACAAGCCCCGGGCGTCGAGCTGAGGAAGAGCCTGGTTTCTCGCGAGGAGCAATTGCTGCCGGTCGGCTTCGAGCACAAGCTTGAGTTCGATCAGGTCCGGCCGAAACTGCTCGGCCGTCCGGAGCACCGACTCCCATTGAACATTCAACCACTCCCCTGCCGGCGCCGTGGCAGGAACGAGATGCACCGGGTCGGACGGCGGCAATCCAAGAATGTTCCGCAGCGCGGCTTCGCGGTCGAGCAAGGCCGCCTCGGCCGAGATTGCGCCGGCCCGGAAATTGGCATACGCGGTTCGCGCCTGCGCGACCTCCGAGGCGCCGGCAAAACCAAATCTCTGCCGGGCTTCCGCCAGGTCGAGCGACTCGTTGCCCTGTTCTGCCTGTTTCCTCCTTGTCCACAAATCGACGCGGGCGAAGACTACGGCCCAGTACGCCTCGATCACGCCTCGCACCGACTGCTGCACGGCGTCCTTGGTCTGGAAAAAGGAACGCTCGGTGTCGATGCGTGCGATTTCGATTGGAGCAAGGTTGGCGCGAACCCCGGCCCCTTTCAGAAGAGGCTGAACGAGGCTCAAGTCGATCGTTGAGCGCGCGAGTGGGTCCAGGGTCGGGACCCCGGGCGTGGTTTGCACGCTGCCGGCATTCACACCCAAGTCGAACAAGCCTCCGGTCGCCGCTCTCTTCGACAGTCCGAAGTCCATGTCATAGGTCTCGGTCTGGTCGCCCCCGATCCCGAGCCGGAGCGGATCCCGGCCGAGCACTTCCGGCCCGGGTATTTCCGTTTGGCGGAACTGGTTTTGGAATTGAATCGTAGGGTCAAAACGGGCGCGGGCCCGGTCGATCTCGGTGTTTTGCACGGCCGGGTCGTAGACTGTCCTTCCGCTCGATGTTGCGCCAGCTCCGGACAGCACTCGGATCACCTCGGCGTTGGACAGCGCAATCCCAATCGCTTCGTCCAGCGCGATCAATCGCTGGGGGCGGTCCACGCGCGGTGCAGCAACCGTGGGCGGGACCGGCAATCGCGGCAACGGTGCGCGGGGCAGGAGCGAGGGGTCGCGGATCTCGATGTGGCGCTGTTCGGGAAAGATGAAATGCCACGGCTCGGCCGCACCCCTGTTGGGCGCGGCGACAACGAAGGCCAGCAGTGCGGCAATCCGGAAACAGCCCGTCATACTTCGTACATCGGACCTCCCCCACCGCTACCGCGAGTGCAACCGACAGGACAGGAAAAGCCGATGGACTCGATGCGGCCTAATTAATTGCCGCAGCTTACTCAGTCTTCGAAGTCGCGTGCGTGCAAGGAGTCGAGCGCTAGGTCGAAGTCGGCCGTATCGGCCACAATCAGGCCGTCGCGGAGCACGAAGTATCTGCCGGCGTGCCGGGCCACATCCTGCTCGTGGGTAACGAGGATGATGGTTATGCCACCGTCGTCGTTGAGTTGGCGGAAGATCTCCATCAGCTCGCGGCTGGTCCGAGAGTCGAGATTCCCGGTCGGCTCGTCGGCCATGAGGATCGAGGGGCGGTTGACCAGGGCCCGGGCGACGGCGACCCGCTGCTGCTGCCCCCCCGAGAGCTGGCCAGGATGGTGGTCCATGCGGTCCGCCAGCCCGACTTTTTCGAGCATCTCAACCGCCCGGCGGTGTCGCTCCCGCGCCGTCAGGCTACGGGCATAAAGCAACGGCAGTTCGACGTTTTCGACGGCGCTTGTCCGATGCAGGAGATTGAAATTCTGAAAGACGAAGCCAATCCGTTCGTTGCGCAGCCGGGCGCGGGCGTCGCGCGACATACGCGAGACTTCGTTGCCGGCGAGGAGGTAGCTGCCGTCACTCGGCCGGTCGAGACAGCCGAGTACGTTCATCAGCGTCGATTTCCCTGAGCCGGAGGGGCCCATGAGGGCCACATACTCGCCCTTCTGGATCGAGAGCGAGACGCCGCGAAGCGCGCTAACCTCGACCTCCTCAAGATGATAGATCTTCTTTACGTCCCGAAGTTGGATCAGCGACATGAAAGGAATCCGCAGGAGGCGGCGTTTTCGGAATTCTAACGCCGCTTGGCGTGCAATCGCAAATGGGGGACACCAGCCAAGTCCCGGTTGAACCACCGCCGAATCCTATCCCCCGCCGCCAACGCGACACCACCCCTGTAACGGTCCCAAGGTCTTCAGCCGCAGTGCGGGCCGCGCGTCGGGCGAAGGGCGGCGCGGCTCTCGGTCACCAGCGCGCGGCCCGCTGGGCACTGCGGCTAAACGACCTTCACAAAGGTGCAACCCGATACCCCCGCAACTCCTCCAAGACTCCCAGCATGTCATCAGGCAGCGGAGCCTCCAGCGCAAGCTCTTCGCCGGTCTCCGGATGCGCGAACCGAAGCCGGTGAGCGTGCAGGGCCTGCCGATCGAGCAGCACCACTTCGTCGCCGGGGTCGCGCCGAATCTCGCCGCGAGTGACCTGCGATCGGCCGCCGTATTGCCGGTCGCAGAGGATCGGGCAGCCGATATGGTCCAGATGAACCCGGATCTGGTGCGTCCGGCCCGTCTTCGGGCGAACGGCCACGGCTGCAAACCCTTCGAAACGCTCGACGACCTCGTAATAGGTCTGCGCCGGCCGGCTGTCCGGGGCGTCGCGGCGGATGGCCATCTTCTCCCGATGTTGTGGATGGGCGCCGATCGGCAGGTCGATCAGGTCCCGGTCGCGATCGGGTGTGCCGGCCACCAGCGCGAAATACTCCTTTCGGATCGCGCGGGTTTCGAACTGCGCGGCAAGCTTCGAATGCGCCATATCGTTCTTCGCAACAAGAAGGATGCCGCTGGTGTCGCGATCCAGCCGGTGAACGATCCCCGGCCGCGTCGGGCCGCCCACGGTGCTCAGCGTTCCGCCGAAATGGTACTGCAGCGCGCCGGCCAGCGTGCCGGACCAGTGTCCGCGAGCCGGATGAACGACCATCCCGGGCGGTTTATTCACGACGATCAGCCAGTCGTCCTCGTAGACGAGGTCGATCGGAATGTTCTCGGCCCGCGGAGCTTCCCGGGGCAACTCCGGCAGAACGACTTGAACCCGCTGACCTGCCTTGAGCCGGTAGCTCGGCTTTCCTCCGACCTCGCCGACCCGTGTGCCTCCGGCCGTGATCACTCGCCGCAGATGCACGCGGCTATAGTCGGGGAAATGATGAGCCAGGAAAATATCGAGCCGCCAGCCCGCCTGCGACGGGTCGACAAT
Source organism: Thermoguttaceae bacterium (assembly GCA_040768665.1). Lineage (GTDB taxonomy): Bacteria > Planctomycetota > Planctomycetia > Pirellulales > Thermoguttaceae > JABWBD01. The sequence goes on along the minus strand of JAXGMN010000028.1, from coordinate 156,750 downwards.
CAGTTCCACGGGTTCGGAAGAAAGGCGATCAGGCACGGCAGCGGCAAGCAACGTTCGAGAAAAAAGTGTCAGGAACCCTTTGTGCGAAGCACCCGGAGGGCCGGTGGAGCGGCAAATGGTTCCTGACACCTCGCCCGACACACTACTTGTCGTCGGCCGGCTTTGCTTCCTCAGCCTTCTCGTCGGCCGGCTTCAGCTCGGCTGGTTTTGCGTCCTCAGCCTTCTCGGCGACCGGCTTCGGTTCGGTCGCCTCCGCCTCCTTGGTCTTCTCGGCAGGCGCCTTCGGCTCCGCCTGGTCGGTCTTCTCGGCAGCCTTCTCAACCGCCTTCGGCTCCGCCGCCTTCGGCTCCTCGCTCGGTGTCGCCGGCGGTTTCAAAACCGGAGACTCCGCGGGCGTTGCCTCGGCCGTCTCGGCCTGGCGCATCTCCTGCTCCTTCTCGGGAGCCTGGTCGGCCGGAGTGCTTTCGGGAGTGGTCGGCTCGACAGTCGTATCATCGGGTTTGGGAAGATCCGGGAAATCGGGAAGGGCGTCGGTGCTGAACGGGAGCTTTTCGCCCGGCGCGCCAGGCTGTTCGGTGAAGGCCGGCTTCGGGTCGTACTGGGCAAATTTGTCGTAAAACTCCTTCGTCGCCGGCCGTTTCAGATCGTCCAGCCGCTGCCGGGCCATTTCGGTATACGCACCGTCCGGCCACTTATCCACCACGGTCTGATAGGTCTCGACCGCCTTGTCGAGTTCTCCCTGGGACTGCCGCGTGCCGCTGAGCGCCTCGTACGCCCTGGCGAGCCCGAAGGTCGCTCTTTCTCGCAGCATCGGCGTTTGGCTGTCTTGCAGGACCCGGAGATAACTCTCCACCGCCTTGCGGAGGTCTTGAGCCGCGGTGGCCTTGTTCGTAAAAAGCTGCTCGCAGCCCATCGCCAAATGCATATCGCCCGCCACGACCGCCGCCCAATGTCCCACCCTCGTCCCCGGATGTTTCTCGGCGACGTCCATCAACTCGCCCGGATTATTGTTTACCTGGGCCAGATAGAGCTCGTTCCAGGCGGTCGCGTCCCCGGCGGCCACCTGCCGGGACCACCACAGCCACCCGACCGCGATCAGCAGAACCAGCGAGATCACCGCCAGGATGGCGTTGCCGTAGGGGCGGATCGCCTGGAAATTGCGGCCAATCCAGTCGGCCAAGGCGTTGTGTTGGAGCTCGTGCCGGCGTTCGCTTTTCATGTCTTCGGCATCCTTGGATACATTCGCGGTCAGATTGCCAAGGCAGTCGACTGCCCCGACGTCGCGGGCGATAAACCATGTAATATAAGGCCCTTCCGTCGATCACGCAAGGTCGGCGACATGCGACGGAACCACCGACGCACCGGGGGGCGGGTATCTCTTTCCGTATGCCTCCTTCCGTCGCCTTCCCACTTTCCGGCTCCACTCGCCGCCCAGAAAATCCTCCACCGCGTCGCTCCGAGAACATGCCCTATGGCAGCCACCGTAGAATGCCCAGCACGCGAGCCCCGGCAGATCTCTCCCATCCGCCGGGCTGGCAAACAAACATGAAATTCATAACAAGGAGACGCGTGTGACGCTGATTCGCTTGAGCCCCCTGGCCGCTGCGGCCGTGCTGGCCTGCGCTGCCCTCGCGACCCCCGCAAGTGGTTCAGGAGTGTTTCCCTATGAGTACCATACCGAGAAACTGAGCAATGGCCTGACGGTGGTCACGGTCCCCATGGAGTCGCCCGGACTGGTCGCCTATTGGACCATTGTCCGCACGGGCAGCCGCGACGAGGTAGAGCCGGGCAAATCGGGGTTTGCCCATTTTTTTGAACATATGATGTTCCGCGGCACCAAGAAGTATCCCGCGTCGGTCTACCAGAACATCGTCACCGGGCTGGGGGCAAGAGCAAATGCCTATACGACCGACGACTACACGGCCTACCACCTCCAATTTGTCAACGAAGGACTCGAAACCGTGATGGACATCGAAAGCGACCGCTTTCGCAATCTCGACTACAGCGAGGAGGCGTTTCAGACCGAGGCAGGGGCGATCTACGGCGAGTATCGCAAGAGCGTCACGCAGCCCTTCTTCTTCCTCGAGGAGAAACTCCGCGATACCGCCTACGACGTCCACACGTACAAGCACACCACCATGGGATTTGAAGCCGACGTCGAGGCGATGCCCGAGGGATACCAGTACAGCCGTTGGTTTTTCAAGCGGTTCTACCGGCCGGAGAATACCACGCTCCTTATCGTGGGCGACGTCGACCCGCGGCACACCTTGGACCTCGCCCAGAAGTACTACGGCGAATGGCGCCCCGGCTACGAACCGCCGAAGATCGAGCAAGAGCCGGCGCAGAAGGAACCGCGGTATGCCGAAGTGTCTTACCCGGGCCCGACGCTCCCCATCCTCACCGTTGCCTACCGCGGCGCGCCGCTGGACCCGGACGACCGCGACTTTGTCGCCGCCCGGCTGCTGGAGGACCTCGCCTTCGGCCGGAGCAGCCCGCTCTACAAGAAGCTCGTCCTGGACGAGCAGAAGGTTGAATTTCTCTACGCCGATTTCCCGCTGAATCGCGACATGCCGTTGTTCGAGATTACGGCGATGGTCAAGAGTCCCGACGACATCCCGTACGTTCGCGACGAGCTCATCCGGACGCTCGAATCGTTCAAGCGGCAACCGGTCGACGCCGATCGGCTCGAGGCTGTCAAAAGCCACAACAAGTACCGTTTCCTGATGCCGCTCGACGCGCCGAACCGAGTGGCCGAGGCACTCGCCCGCTTCATCGGAGTGGCGGGAAGCCTCGACGTGGTGGATCAGCTATTCCACGCAATGCAGCAGGTGAAACCGCAACACGTGATGCGTGCAGCCAGGAAGTATTTCGCCCCGAATCGGCGGACCGTCGTTGTGGTGAAAGGAGCCGAGCGATGAAAAAGACGAGTTGGATCACCCCATTGGCGGCTGTGCTCCTCGCATCTTCACTTGCCGGCGCGGCTGAGCCCGCCCAGAGTTCCGCCGCGATGCCGAGGCCCGTCCCAGAAGACCGGGTCGTTGCCCTGCCGGTCGAAAGCGATCCCTCGGTCTCGTTTCGGATCTGGTTTGCGGTAGGCTCGCAGAACGATCCGCAGGGCAAAGAAGGGCTCGCGGCGTTGACTGCAGCCATGCTCTCGGAAGGATCGACCCGCCGGCACGATTACAAGGAAATCCTCGATCTGCTGTTCCCGATGGCGGGCCGCTACGACGCCTCGAGCTCGATGGAGATGACGGTCTTTTCCGGCCGCATTCACCGGGACAATGTTGAGGACTACTATCCGTTGTTCGTCCAGGCCATCCTCGCCCCCGCGTTCAAACAGGAGGAGTTGGACCGGCTCAAGAGCGAAACATTGAATTACCTGGAAAACGTCCTTCGCTATGCCAGCGACGAGGAGTTGGGCAAGGCCGTGCTCTACAACACGATCTTTGCCGGCACACCCTACGGCCATTTGACCGAAGGAACCGTCCAAAGCGTGCGGAGCATCACCGTGGACGACGTCCGGAAGTTCTACCGCAAGTACTACACGCGCGACAATGTCGTGATCGGAATCGGCGGGAGCTACCGGCCGGCAACCCTTGAGCGGCTCCGCGAAGACCTGGGGCGTTTGCCCGCCGGCAAGCCCGTCGCAGTGCCGCCGCCGAGTCCCAAGCCGATCGAGGGCCGGCAGCTAGTCCTCGTGGAAAAGGACGCCCCGGCGACGGCAATCAGTCTCGGACTGCCTATCGCGGTCCACCGCGGCTCGCGGGAGTGGTACGCCCTGGCCATCGCCAATTCCTGGCTGGGCGAGCATCGCAGGTCGAGCAGCCATCTCTACCAGGTCCTGCGAGAGGCACGCGGACTCAACTACGGCGATTACTCCTATATCGAGTACTTTCCCAACGGCGGCTACCTGCAGATGCCGCCGCAAAACGTCGCCCGCCGGCAGCAGATCTTCGAGATCTGGATCCGGCCCGTCCCCAACGAGGCCCGTCATTTCGCGATCCGAGCAGCCTTGCGGGAACTGACGAGCCTGGTCGACCGCGGCATGTCGCAAGACGAGTTCGACCTGACCCGGAAATTCCTCAAGAACTACGTCCTCCATTACGCCCCGACAACCATGGAGCGGCTCGGCTATGCCTTGGACGATCGCTTCTACGGCATCGAGGAGAGCCACCTCGAGAAGTTCCGGGAAATGATGGACGAAATCACGCTCGAAGAGGTCAACGCGGCGATTCGCAAGCACCTGCCGTACGACGACATGGTGATCGTCGCGGTAACCCCGAATGCCGAGGAGTTCAAAAAGGCATTGGTCGCCGGCGCCCCGAGTCCCTACCAGTATCCGACGCCCAAGTCGAAGGAGATCCGCGAGGAGGACCGAGCGATCAGCACCTTCCCCCTGGCCATCGAGCCGGAAAACGTAATGGTGGTGCCCGTCGAAGAATTGTTCGTCGAACCTTAATTGCCTTTCGGCGTCGCATCGAACACCAGCAGCCCGAACGGCTCCAGCTCGAAGCGGTGCTCCTCGCCTGCGGTAAGTTCGAGCGACGGTTTTCCCGCGTCTTCTTTCCAGGGGTTCTTCAAACCATATTTCCGCGGTGCTCCGACCGGCAATTCGAACGCGCGGGCGAGATCGACGGAGATTCCGGCGGGCTTGTCGTCCGGGTTGCGCAGCGCCAGCACGGCCTTTTCCTTGCACCAGGCGGCCCACCCATAGACCTCGCCCTGGTCCGGGTCGCCGCCGACCCAGTGCGCGTCGGCAAACACGTCGGCGTGGCCCCGCGCCCATCGCGCCGCCTCGGCCAGCACGTCCCAGAATTCCGGCTGCATCCGCTCCGGCGTGATGTACAGCTCCTGCAGGTTCACGCCGGTAGCGAAAAACGATCGAATTTCATCGGTCACGTCCTTGGGATCGATGCTGCCGGGCGGCAGTTTCGGATCGTAGGGATTGCCGGCCAGCGGGAGCACGTTGATGTAGATTCCGTGGATCATCAGCGAGCTGATCGGGTAGAGCGGTCCTCGGCCGAGCGTCCAATTGCGGACCGAGCCGTCGCGATATGTGATCCATTTCTGCCGGTCGGAGCCCTTGCCGGTGTTCTGGGTATCGGCGTTCTGGCGCCAGATCGAGTCGGCGTAGCGAAGCCAGAACGGCGACGGCCAGGACCCCGTCGACGGGTTGACGAACACGGTCGGGTCGAGTCGGCGGAGTTCCCCGATCACACGGAGCAGAGCTTCGACGTCGCTGCGGTAGGCCTCCGAGCCGGAGCGGTTGTTCCCCGCGCCGAACCCGTCGAACTTGAAATACTTCACGCCGTAGTCGCGGATCATGCCGGTGCAGGCCTCGAGGAAACGGGCGTAGTACCGGGGCCCGGCGAGCGTGAGCCCCATGCGGCTCACTTCGAATCCCATCTTCATTCCGTTTTCGATCCGAGCCGGCTTGCCCGGATAGCCGCCGAACGGCGAGAGCCAGACGCCCAACCGAGCGCCGTAACGGTCCGCCGTCTCACGAATCGGCGCGAATCCGCTGGGATAGCCGTGGTGAAACTGCCAGACGAGCGCCGGGTCGTCCCACATGAAGTCGTGGGCGAAGACATCCATTTTCACGCCGCGTTTTTCCACCAGTTCGCGTCCGAACGCCTCGATCAATTGCTGCCACATCGGGCCTTGCCCGCGCCGGAACGCCTCGGCCTCCTCCGGCTTGTCGGCTTTGACCAGCCGCCAGTATCCGCAACCGATTTCGCTGCCGTTGTTGTAGTGCAGGAGTTGGCGGTACGGCTGGGCCCGCTCGCGTTCCAGGTAGTAGAGGAATCCGCGGCGCAACTGGTTCTTGGGAACCACCCCCACGACCGAACTCACGGAAAGCGGCTTTCCCGCATCCAGGCCCGAAGCGACCGCATAGCTGCAGCGAAACCGTCTTGCGCCGCCGGCCGATTCGGGATCCAGCAGCCGGCTCGTGGACATGGGGTGGTCGCAGGCGAAGAACGTCTGCCCCGCCACGACCGGCGAGCCCTCAACACTGCCCACGACCGAAGCTTCCGGCGCGGCCAGCTCCCACAGCACAATCTCCTGGACCTCGCCCGGCCCATCCGCGCTTGAAACCGCGATCTCCTGCCGCAGGTAGTTGGCGCCGTCCCGAAGGACCGCTTTCCACTCGACTTCGAATTCGCCGTCCGGAGATTCCAGGATTGCGGCAACCTGCCGGCCGGCGGACTGTTCCGCTCGCCGGGCCGCCCGGGGTTCCGCCGCAATCTCGTTCGCTTTCGGCGTGCCGACGAGTTTCATACCGGATGCATTGAGGATCTTCGTCCCAGGCATCGGGGTGGCCGGCAGAACGATCTGGAAACACTCGGAAGCACCGAGTTCGATGGTCGCGCCGGCGAGCTTGTTCACCAGTCTTGCCGGTCGCAATCGTCCGTCTTGAATTTCCCAGGAAAGAGCGAGGACTTCGTTTTCGAGTCGAATCAGCGATCCGCTCGCCGCCGCTTTCGCCGATCCCGGCGCTGGACCGGGGAACTCGAGGGCCTCGGCTCGCTCGTCGAGCGGCGCGAAGACGAGCGTAATGGCAATCGCGGCGGCCAATCCCGCGCGTAGCGTCCTGGTGTTCATCACGTGGTTCTCCCGCTTTCGAACCGTTGAAGGAAATGACTATGCTTCGGGCAGTCGAGTCCGTTCGGCAGGCTCCTGCTTGGGCTGCTCTTCTTCCCTCGCCAGTCCGATCAGTTTGTCGAACTCGGAGTCGGCCGACGACTTGGCAGCGAATTCCAGGAACTCCTCTTCGGAACGCTTTGTGTCCAGCCCGGCCAGGTCGCGTGAGACCTTGGCTGTGGCTTTCGCCTTGTGCCGCAGGTCGCGAAGTTCCTGGAGCTCCTGGCCGGTGCGATCCTCGCTGATCCCCGCGAGCATGTCGGAGACTTCCTTTTCTTCCTTGGCCGTGATGATATCGGCCACCGTCTCGTGCTGCTCCTGCTTGACCTTTTCCAGCTCCCGCAGCAGACCCTGGAGCTGCACCTTATGACCGCCGATGGAGTCCTCAAGCGTCCTGATGTCAGCCTCGAGCTCGCCGCAGCGGGCTTCCTTCTCTTCCAAGGTCGAGGAAAAATCCTTGTACGCCCCCTGGCACTTGAGGTATTCGGGGTCCTGCTTGACCGCCTCGGCGTTGCCGTTGTGGCGTTCGACGACCCGGCGGGCCATCGCGGCCGCCCCGTCACGGAGTTTCTCGAGTCGCGCCACCTCCTCGGACTGCCGCTGAAGTTCCGCTTTCTTCTTTTCCTCCTGGGCGATCAGTGCGCCGACGGCGTCCTTGTAGTGCTGAATCCGCCGCTTCTTATCGTCGATAATCTGGTCGAACTGGGCGCGGATCACATCGGGATTGGTGCTCAAGGTCATCCGTGCCCGATCGATCTTGCCGGTGAGCAGGTATCCGATTGCGCGGAAATATCGTCCGATGGCTCCAAACATGATAGGCACCTCCGAAAGGACTTGGTGAGCGGGCTTGTTTGTAGTGGAATTCTAGACCACTGCCGGCTCCGCCGCAATCCGGGGGGCTGGGACGTCCACGAAGCCCTAGGCAGCCTGGGTTTCGTCGTGCTCGGTGCCCGCGTCGGGCGAGTCGCCACCGCCACCAGCCGGAACCAGGATTTCGCCGTTGTCGCTGACGTCTTCGAACCGGACGGAAACCTGCTTCGAAATCCCCGACTCCTGCATCGTCACGCCGTAGATCGTGTTGGCGCAGGTCATCGTCTTCTTCGAGTGGGTCACGATCACGAACTGCGTCCAGGCGAGGAACTCGTGCAGGACCCTCGTGAAGCGGTCGATATTGGCCTCGTCCAAAGCCGCGTCGACCTCGTCGAGCACGCAGAACGGGCTGGGACGGCTGCGAAAGATCGCCAGGAGCAAGGCCGTGCACGTGAGTGTTTTCTCGCCGCCGCTCAAGAGCGAGATGCTTCGCGGTTCCTTGCCGGGCGGGCGCGCGACGATTTCGATGCCGCTCTCGAGGATGTCGACGTCGTTTTCCAGGATAATGTCCGCCTGGCCTCCGCCAAATAGGCTGCGGAACAGGGTTTGGAAATGTCCCTTGACGGTCTCAAGCGTGTCGGCGAAAAGCTGGCGGCTGTCGGTGTTGATCTTCTCGATGATCCGCTGGAGCGAGTTCTTGGCGCTAACGAGGTCCTTGTACTGACCAGCGAGCGTGTTGTAGCGGGTTTCCAACTGGTCGAGCTCTTCGAGCGCTTCGAGGTTGACGCTGCCGATGTGGTTAATTTTGCGCCGCAGTTCGTCGATCTCCTGCTGCACCTCCTCGCGCTGGTGCTGCTCTTCGGCGGTCGGTTCGCGGTCCAATTCCCCCAGTTCGATCCCATAGTCCTCGCGGAGACGATCGGCCAGGGCGGTCCGTTCGTGCCGGATCTCGTTCGCCGACAACTGCCGAGCATGGATTTTCTCCTCCAGCTTCCGCACGCGGTTGCGGACTTTCTGGGCATCCGAACCCAGCCGCGACCGACGCTGCTGGATGTCGTCCCGTTGCTGGATCAAGTCGACCGTTCGCTTCGCAAACGTCTCCTTGCGGAGATAGAGCTCCGCGATCTCCGACTCGCAGCGGAGGATATTCCACTGCGACTGCTGCGCCCGGCGAGTGCACGCGGCAAGCTCGTCGCGGCCTTCGGCGATCGCGCGCTGCCGTTCCTGCTGATTCTCTTCGTGCTGCCGCATGCGGGCACGCAGGTTCCGGAGGCGTTCCTCGCTCTTGGCCAGCTCGACCTTGGTCTCCGTGGTCTCCCGGTTTCCGTTCTGCCAATCGGTTTCCAGCCGCGTGATCCGTTCCGCCATCGCGGTCTGGGACGATTCCATCTCGGCCAGGGCACCCTCGGCGGACGTCAGCCGTAACCTCGCCTCTCCCATCGCGCTAAACGCCGAGTCGTATTGATCCTGGGCCGAGGATAGTTCCGATTGCACGCCGGCAAGCTGTTCTTCGAGCTGCGCGCGGCGTTCCCGCGCGGCGGTGATCCGATGCCCGTGCTCACCCAGAGCGCTGGCAGCCTGCTGGTGTTCGGTGGCGACCGCCTGGGCGCGCCGCTCGTCGTCGACAATTTGCTGCCGGAGCCGATCGGACATTTCCTGGTGCTGAGCGATCCGGGCGTCCAGGTCTTGCCGCTGCGTCTTCAGCGCACGAAGCTCGCTTCTGCGCGAAATCAGGCCGGTCCCGGCGTGGCGGGGACCGACCGCAAGCGTTCCATCCGATGCGAGCAGATCGCCGGCAAGCGTGACGAACCCGCAGCCACGGCCCTGCCCCTCGGCCAGGGAGAGCGCCTGCTGCAACGTTTCGACGACCCATACCCGGCCCAGGAGGCGGCGAATCAGCAGCGCATACTCCGGTTCGCTTTCCACGAACCGGTCGCAGCGGCCGAGAACGCCCGGCAGCCCGTGCAAATCCTCGTCGGGCAATCGCGAGGTTCCCGGCGCTCCATCGAGCCAGAGCAGTCCAACGCGCCCCGGCAGACGCGACGATTCGGCGGCCAGATACTCGAGCAACTCGCGACTTCGTCGCGCGACGACGTACTGCGCGAGATCCCCGAGCGCCACCTCCACCACCGGAGCCGCCTCGACGCTTACCTGCACCAAATCGGCCATCAGTCCACAAACGCCGGCGGGCAAAGCAGAACTCCCGCCGCGCGCCTGGTTGAGGATCTCTCGAACCCCGGGGCTGAGGCCCTCGAAACGTTGTTCCAACTCCTCAAGCACGGAGATTCGCTCGCTCATTGCCGTGTGGCGACGCTGGAGCTGCGCGAGCTGTGTCTGGGTGGCAGCCATGTGCTCCCGGCGTTCCGCCAACCGGTTCTGGGCCGCGGAAAGCTGCTCCACCTTCTCCTCCACGCTACGGCTAAGCTCTTCCTGCTCGCGGTGAAGGGCTTCCAACTCGCCCGCGAGTGTCTCACGCTGGGCGGTGATTTGACCGAGACGCTGCCGATATCGCTCGCGAGAGGCTTCGGCCGCTGAGACCGCGCTGTCCAGCCGGCTGATCTCGTTGCCCAGCGCGGCGATCCGGCGCATCTGCTCGACGTGAGCCGATCTGCGCTGCTGACTCTCGCCGCGGATCTGATCGAGTTGTTCCAGCAGGTCGCTCAATCGCCGCTCGCCCTCGGCCACGCGGCGCGCGACCTGACGATGGTCTTCTTCGGCCGACTGCACGGCGGCACCGGTCTCGCGAAGCTGATGCTGAAGGTCACCGGCGCGGATGTTCAGCGCCGTAAGCTGCCGGCGGTAGCGGGCAATTTCCAGCTCGAGGTCGCGGCTCCTGGCTCGCTCGTGGTCGATCGTCGATTCGGCCGCCGCAATCCGCTCGCGGTACGACGCGATCTGCGATTCCGACCGGCGGATCTGCTCCGTCACATCGGCGGCCTCGACTTCCGCCTCCAGCACAGCCGCTTCGAGCGATTCGCTTTCCGCAGTGCCGGCATCGCGTTGCTCTTCGAGCGACTTGAGATCCGCCTCCACCTCGAGCAGGCGGTCGCTCAGATGCGTCCAGTCGACCAGCGCCACCTGCGTTCGAAGTTCCTGCAACCGACCCGAGTATTCCTTGTATCGCCGGGCCTTGCCTGCCTGGTTGCGAACACTCCGCAGGCGGTTCTCGACCTCGTCGACAATGTCGGACAAACGCAGCAGATTCTGTTCGACCCGCTCCAGGCGCCGCAGGGCCTCGATCTTCTTCGCCTTGAAGCGGCTGATACCCGCTGCCTCTTCAAAGATCATCCGGCGGTCGCGGGCGGAGGCCTGCAGCAGGACGTCGACCTTGCCCTGCTCGATCACGCTATAGGCCTGCGTGCCCAAGCCCGTTCCAGCCAGGAGCTCGCGAATATCGCGGAGCCGGCCTGGCTGCCGATTGATGAGATACTCTCCTTCTCCGCTCCGGTAGATCCGCCGGGTGATATGGACTTCACTCGTATCCAGAGGGAGCCGGCGATCGGAGTTGTCGAAGGTCAGCGTGATCTCGGCGGAATTCATCGGCCGGCGAGTGCCCGAGCCGTTGAAGATGACGTCGGCCATCTCCTTGCCGCGCAAACTCTTAACGCTCTGCTCCCCGAGCACCCACTTGATGGCATCCACGATGTTGGATTTGCCCGACCCGTTGGGGCCGACGATCACCGTGATCCCTGGGGGAAAATCGAATCGCGTCTTATCGGCGAAGCTCTTGAAACCGACGATTTCGAGCGCTTTGAGCATGACCTGGGCGGAAAAAGCGACTGCAAAAAAGGGGGCAGGCACCGCAGCCTCTGTACCTGTCGTCAACTCAAACCACCACCGGCTACGGAGCCGGTCCCCTTTTTGGCCGTCTGAAAAAGGCGGCGCGGTTCAGAAGTGGCGTTTTGAACGACGCCCTTTTCAAACAGGCCGAAACACGCGGGCGCCCCCGGCTTTGGCTAGCCGGAACTACGTCCCAACATTCTACCAAAGAAATCCCGTACCGGACGGGGTTTCTTCGCGGAATCCGACTGATTGGACGCTGTCTGCTCGTCCGAGGCATTTGCATCCCCCTCGTTGATGTCAGCCTTGCTGCTCCTGTCGTTGAAAAGGTCGGGCACGGGACTGGACGCGTTCGGCTGCGGCGACTGCTCCGAACTCGCGTCGTCGTGGGCGATGCGGTCGTACTTCCGTCCTGCTTCCGGCAAGGCATCGACCTCAAAACGACTCGGCAGTGCCCCCTTGGCTTTAGCCTGCTGGAGGGCTTGCACGACGTCCGGATAGGTCCCTCCCAGTTCAACGATGGCGCGGATGACCTCGTCGACTCGTTCGCTGACGAGCCGCTTCTGCTCGGGTTGATTGACTGCAAACCTGGCGACGGAGATCTCTCCCGGCTGCCGGCTGGTGACCATGATCTGATTGCCCGCTTCGAGGGCCACGGGGCCTTGGAATCGCTGCTCGACGCCGAAAAGGACGATTTCCGGACGGTGGCTGCGAGTGACGTGGATCAGGGGGGGGCCCGAGGTGTTGAGCACGTGGTAGCTGAACTGGTCGTTGAGGCGTTCTCCTTTCACCAGGGGGTCTGACGCATTCATCGCCCAGAGCGCTCGGAACGCACCATAGCGGGTCTCGACGCTGTTGACGTCGAGGAGATTCCGTAGTGCGTCGTAGGCAACGTAATCGTCCATGGCGCTCAAGGCGGCCAGCGCGAAAACGCGGAAAGCGGGCTGGTTTTTGGCGGCCTCGGCCAGCGATTCCGCGGCGTCCGTTTCGTCGAGATAGGCCAGCGACTCCGCCGCGTAGAAGCGGACCTCGGGATCTTGCGACTGAATTGCTTTCTTCAACAGGTCAACGCCCCGCCGACCGATCGCTTCCAGTTGCAGGGCGGCCCGCGAAGAGGTAATCGGGTCGAGCAACTGCTTCTCCAACAGCCGCATCCGGTCTATCATCTCGCTTTCCGACTCGCGAAGTGCCGCGGCGCGGACCACCTCGACGTAGCGCTGCACGTTGTCCTTGTACCGGGGATGCAGGGCGAGTTCCACGTACTCGTCGGTCTTTGCCTTGGCCATACCGACTTTGATCCCGCGGTGGAACATGTGGAACCGTCGATTGATCGCCGTTTCAATCCGCGAGCTGTTGAGCACGGAGCGGTAGTCGGGCTTGAGCACTAGAGCCAAGGGCCGGTTCTTGAGCGCCTTGCCCCCGCCCAACACCCGGCCGCGGCCGAGCAAAACCGGATTGTCTTTCTCGGTGGCCGACGGGTCGATCAGGACCGGCCCTTCGGCCAGCCCCAGGACCTTACCGTCGTGGATCTGATTGTCGAGCACGGCCATTTCCTTCAGCCGCGTTTCGAGAAGATACCCGCCGGCAAGGCTCGTGGTGTCGTCGTGGCCGGGAATGCGGACCTCGACGTCAAAGCGGTCGCCTTTTTGAATCGCGGGCGGAAGCACGGCACGCACGAGCACCATCGCGGTGTCTTGCGAAGCCAGAATGATGTTGGGCGAATTAATTCCGCGGGTCTGCATTTCTGCCAACAGCGCTGCCCGTTGCGGCGACGGCCGCGGATCGCTTCCCGTTCCTCGCAGTCCGGTCACCAGACCGACGGCCTCGATCTTGACCGGAAACATGCCAAAGGGGACCGCCATATCACCGACCAGGCGGGTCTCCGGAATCTCGGTTCCCGGCTCCTCGGGGCTTTGGGAGCGGACCGCCCAGGGCGTACAGGAAGTGCAGCCCCCGGACAAGGCGATCACGCCAAGGGTCACGAGGATACGCTCGACTACCACGCCGGCCCGAAATGCCCGATGGAACGACATACTTTGCTGGCTCCTTCGCAGATTCGCCGCCGAGAAGTGCCTCTGCCCTGTCGAGCATGACGAGATCCCGGAACCTCGCGCCGGCCGGTGAGTCCTAGCCGAGCGCGAGGTTCTGGGATAGGCTCTTCGGCCCGTCCGCATGAGCGGCCGAATGGCCGTGGTCGGACAAGTGCGTCGGGCGCGAAAGAGCGAGGCATTCGCGGGCCGGACGATAGTATGATCACCCGCGGGGGTCAAGATGGATTCAGGGACGCCCCCGCCGGTGGCCGGTCTCTACGCCTGGGTGCCGGAGTGGTGGGCTTGGCCGTGAAGCAAACCAAGGAGCCGGTTTTGGCGAATTTGGAGTTCGACGCCGGGCAGTACGGTTTCGCCGGTCGGGAGATTCGCGTTCGCAGGATAGCGGCAGCCGGAGTGGGCGAGACCTTCACCAGCACCCCGGCCATCGAACGGAACGTCACGTTACGTTGGAACCTCATACTGCCTGGGCCTGGGAAGTGATGTCGCCGTAAGATGATCGAGGCCGAGGGGTCGGGGGCAGGCCGCAGCGGAGAGACCCTTACTCCAACGGATTTGCAGCTCTGCCGATGAACAAGATCGCATCGTTGCGACTGTCGCGGACCACGTACACGAAAGGATGGTCGACACGGAAAATACGTGCGTCTTTTGGCTGTTCGATGCGTGCCGACGTCAGTTCGAGAGCCGAGCCAGTGGCGGCAGCGGCCTCGGTGGCCTCCTCGCTTTGGGCGAAGTCCAGTTGAGCAAGCTCGGCGCCGTAGGCGTCGCGGGTGATTTCCAGGAACTCCGGCCGGAACTCGTAGCGGTGCTGTCCCCAGAGCCGGTTCGCCAAATTCAGACGCACCCCCGTCTTTCCGTCGGCCGTCGTCCATAGCTCTTGGAGCGTCTTCACACCCAGATGAACTTCGTCGTCCGGCATGTCGAAATGGAGCGTCCTGGCAATTTCCGTCTTCGTGTCTCCAGCGGTTCCCGCATACGTCATTGCCAGGGCGACGGAGAGGCTGGCCGGCGAAAAGAACAAGTTGCCGCCCTTCGAGCTGATTTGCCGGTACAAATCCAGGGCAAACTGGTTGGCGCTTTCCACGATCATCCCGGTTGGCGCGGGCGTCACCGGCCGCACCGAGGACGTCGAAGCCGGATTCGTACCGTCTTCTTGTGCGATGCTCACAGGCCGCACGGCTGCCGCCGGAAGGTCCAATGTCGCGCCGACGGTGGTCGTTTCGGCCTTCTGCGACTGCTCGATATTTTCGCTTTCCTGGCAATCGAGCTCTGTTTGGCCCGGCCGCTGCGGAGACGTTGGGGAGGCGGGAATTGGAGGATCGGCGGAGCAGCCGCAAGAAGACCCAGGGCCGCTACGGTCGCGGCTGCTGCGAGACATGAACATCGGATTGTGGACATCATTCGCTCCTTTGGTGAGACGCAGGTCAAACGCGAATTGCAGGGGAGAGTGGCTAATCGTTCAAGGCCGGGTGCCAAAGATACACGGAATTTGTCCGACGATTTCGCTTCCATCTAGTACCACAGATTGTGGCATTTTCGATCTCGGGATTTTTGGCCGAAGGCCTCTCATCACCGTAGCCTGGGGCAACGCCGGCCATGCCGGCAACGCCCCAGGATACGGAGGCAAACACATGTTCCTTTGGCCGAAGGCCATACTCACCTCCGCCGCCGACCCGGGGTCCGGAACGAACCGACGGAGCGTAAATATGGCCGCCAGCCAAACACAACGCACGGTTTGGACCTCCAACCTGGGGCGTTGCAAGCGTTGCCCCAGGCTACAGTGATCCAAGGCCTTCGGCCAAGGTCGTTCGACAGACGTTGACACAATGGAAACCAACACTGGTCCAATTCTCAAAACTGCCCGACCGGCTCGCCGTCGTTCCGGGCTGCAAGTCTTTCGAGCACCCGGCCATCGACCATCTCGGCAATGAAGTGCACGGAGGCGTCGGCAAAGACGAACTGGGCGCCGCCGGGATGGTTGCTGCTGAATGCCTGAAGGGCTGACCCGTTGATGCGGTAGAGCGGATCGGAGTTGAGCCACCACATCAGGTCGCTGATATACAGCACGTTCCCAACACTGCCGTGCAGCCCTGCCCATAGAGCCGCCTTGCGGCCGCCGTCTTCCGGTTCCAGCAGGCACTCCCCCAGCACGACCGTGCTCGACGAGCCGTCGCGGATGTCGCCGATCGATACCGTGCTGTTCAAGTAAATCACACCATTCTGATTCGTCAGCCCCGCATAGGTGCATCGGAACTCGGGGGAAACGGTGTTTCCCATAATTCCCCGATAGTTCGACTTGGCATGCAGGTTCCGGTAATTGTTGAGCAGCGGGCCAATATCGGATGGGCAGATAAACACGTCCAGCCGCTTCTGGGTCTCGGGGGTGGGCGGCGCGAGGTTGGCGCCGTCACCGAACCGCTTGGAAGCGACGCCCAGCGCGGTGTACAGTCCGTCGTGTTCCAGGTAGGGCAGCAAGAAGGCCGACCAGGACCACGCCGGAAGCTGAAACGTGCTGGCGTCGGCGGTATAGGCCGACGGGAAGGCCCCATGGACCGTGTGGTAGTTCTGCAGCGCCAGCCCCATTTGCCGGAGATTGTTGGAACACTGGGCTCGCCGTGCCGCCTCCCGCGCCGCCTGAACCGCCGGCAGAAGCACCGCGGCCAGCGTGCCGACGACGGCGATTACCACCAAGAGTTCGACAAGCGTGAAACCTTTCTTGCGAAGCGAACGATGCATGGTCTTTCCTCCCGAATCATGTTCTTGGATCGCCTCGCCTGCTTGGCACCGGCGCGCCGCGGCACGATGCCGATGAAAGTGCTGGCCTAGGTGGAGCACGCGACGGAATTGCGGTCGGCTTCCAGCCCTGGCTCACCTCCCGTCCCTCACCCTTCTAAGCCGATTCCACGCCTCGCCCGGTGCTGAGAATCCCTGGCTGGCGCAAAACACGGCCATCTGTGCGGCAAGATTTTCTGGCACGGGGTCGGGTGTCTTTTTCCGTCTCGGCGGCAAGAGACTTCACCAAGCCAAACCGCTGGCTGCCCCCCCCACCACCAAAAAACCCCCCCCCACCCCCTCGCGTTCCGTTCCGTCCCATCTTCGGCTCCTTGGCGGCATCCGATGCTTTCGGCTTTCCGTCTGCCAGGAAGCCGTGCCGCACACGAGACTGCCCCCCCTCTTGCGATAGGCAAGCGTCTTGGCTAAAGTAGGATGCGATGCAGACGGCTTCTCACCGACCGGATGTCGGCGGCAATCTCTGGCGAGGTCCGACCATGAGCGGTGAACTCGATAATCGCTCGTCTACGCAGCTCCGATCCCGTGGGGAGGAGATCGAGTGCGAGTGCCGCCAGTTCGAGGCGGCGTGGTTCGCCTGGCGCGGCGGGGAACCGCCGGAAATCGACGTCTATCTGCGCAATGTCGGCAACGATTCTGATCCCGACCGCGATCTCTTGTGCAAGCTGGTGGGCATCGACATGGAAAGTCGCTGGCGGAACGCTGGTGCGCGGAATCCGTCCGTCGAGTCGACCCTGGCTGCGAAAAAGACTGGCCGCCTGCCTTGGCGGCCGCGGCTGGCAGACTATGCGGCCCAGTATCCGTCTCTGGGTTCGCCGGACGAGTGGTCCGCCGCGCTGCTCTGCCAAGAGTACTACGTGGGCAGGCTCAATGGCCGCCTCCTTCCACGCTATCTTGCTGGGGTCTACAATCTGCGAGAGGTAAGGGGTATGCAGTAGGCAGTGTACAAGTAGGTCCCGGTTTGGGTTCGCCGGCTGATATGTTTCCAAGATCCTCTGCAAGCGCGAGTTTCACAAATGGCTTTTCGTGAGTGGTTATCGCGTGTAATTGGCGGAACCGCCGATAGGAAGACGGAAGATCGAGGCCCACACACAACGGCTCAGAAGAAGACCCTTCTCTGGGTCGAGGACGATCCGTTCATCCGACAAAGAATCACCCCCAAGCTTGAGGACGAGGGCTTTCGAGTCCTCGCCGCAGATGACGCTACAATGGCAACGTCTGTCTTCCAGCAGCATTGCGATGAGATTGCTCTAGTCATACTCGACGTAATGATGCCGGCAGGGAAAGCCTTTGACGAAAAGACCACGATGGGTGGATTCGAGACTGGGCTGGCGCTGGCTCGCTGGATTTACGGCAACAGGCCAGGAATCCCCTTGGTGGGCTTTTCGCTTTCCAGCGAACCGGAAGTTACCAAATGGTTTCTCGAACACGGAGTGGGATTTGTTCAGAAATCATACGATGGCCGTAGACTCATCGAATGCGTCAAGAGTCTCGAAGACAGCCGAGACCAGCAGCTCTTCGCCGATAAGGCGTCCACTGACAGCCCCAGAACCACCCCCCTCGAAGTCGAGAACACAGCCGCACGAAGCGAAGTGTGCGAAGTCATTGGACGCTTTGAAGTGGCATGGCGGCAGGGTGGAGCCGTGGACCTTGCGCAGTTCGTGCCTCCTGGTGGCCATTCTCTTCGTGAACCAATCCTTGTCGCTTTGATTCAAGTCGAGCAAGAAATCCGGTGGCGATCTCAAGATTGGAAGCCATTAGAAGAGTACCTTGATGAATGGCCGGAAGTGGCCTGCAAGCCGACAATCGTTTCCGAGTTGATCCGAGGCGAATGCCTGGCATGTAAGAAGATTCCGACTCCCAGAGAACTCCAATCTCGCTTCCCGGGTCATCATCTTCAGATCGACTTGTCGGCGATTCGAGCCGAATTAGAGGAAAGCGGACAACTCTTGCCGGACAGTCATCCCTCGTCGGCAAAGGTAGAGGACACTCAACAGTACACTCCCAAAGATGAACAGCCGGCGCTAACTGCAGGGGATCAGTTGGGCCGTTACATCGTTCAGAAGGTCCTTGGGCAGGGAGCTATGGGGACGGTCTACCTTGGTTGGGATGAAGAGCTTCAACGACAAGTTGCTGTGAAAGTGCCCCGGCGCGAACATTTCAGGTCAGCAAACGATGTGGAGCAGTTCCTGGCTGAAGCACGCACGCTCGCCAAGTTGAAGCATACGGCAATTGTTGCCATACACGACGTGGGACGCGACAGTTCGGGGCTCCCGTTCCTTGTTATGGAATACGTGGACGGTCGTTCGCTCCTAGATCTTCTTAATTCGGAGGGAGTGAGCCACTCCCAGGCGAGAGACATGCTCGTACCGATTGCTGATGCGTTGCATTTCGCGCACACGGCTGGATTTGTCCACCGGGATATCAAGCCGGGCAATATTTTGCTGGATCAAAATCAGAAGCCCCATCTTGTAGACTTCGGTTTGGCGATTCATGAAGACATTCAGCACCGCAGGAAGGGGGAGGTCGCCGGATCGCTCCCTTATATGGCACCAGAGCAGGTTCGCGGTGAGTCGCATCGTCTCGATGGTCGTGCAGACATTTGGGCGTTGGGCGTTGTGCTATACGAAATGCTTGTCACCCGACGGCCATTCAATGGCGAGACCTGGGACGATATCGCTGATGAGATCCTGCATCGAGAACCGAAGCCGCCGCGAATGATCGACGGGGCCGTGCCGAAAGACTTAGAACGTGTCTGCATAAAATGCTTGAGAAAGGATGTCGCTGAGCGTTATTGGACAGCGGCCGATGTCGTCGTCGACCTTCATCAGCAGTCCAGACTGGGTGATTGGCATAGATTCCTGGAAGACTGCGGTGGCGATCGTGGCGTTCTCGCCGCGATGTTAAAGACTTTCTTCGACGAAACGCCAAGAATCATGGAAACAATGAAACGCTCCCTTGCTGAAGGTGGTGATCTCGCGCAATGTGTGCTGGCTGCGCACACTTTGGAGGGTTCATTGAAGTTCTGGGATGCAGCCTACGCGCGCGACTTGGCGAAACGTGTCGAGGGCTTTGCCCGCGACAATCACCGGTCCGAGGCCAACAGGCTGTTCCCTGAACTTGAACAGGAGTACAGACGTTTGATAGTACAGTTGATATCCCTGAAATGTCGCTTTGCAGCGTTGTCGGACGGCAGTTTCGAACAACAGACAAAATAGACATCTGGTCGAAGGATGATGTGATCCACCATCGGCCGCGAAGGCGACCGAGCATTGGACACGGATGCCGCAAGGCGCGATTTCTTGATGCATACTGTGCTTAAGTTGATTCCTCAAGGGCGGCAGAGTCCAATGCGGTTGCGGGGGCGGTTTGCCAGACCGCTTTGGTCGGTTCGGCTTGATCGGCATCGATGCAGAAACAAGAACAGGCGGAGGATTCCTCTGTGGCTGAAGAACCAGAGAACTACGAAGGGAACGTTCCGCGAACGTTCAATTCAGAAGAAATGCCGGAACAGCCGTTGCTTGCACCTGGACATCGATTGGGCGACGAGGGCCGGTACACTATACAAGTAGTTGTCGGCCAGGGATGCACTGGCATAGTCTACCGTGCTTGGGACGAGCAAAGTCAGCGTCACGTGGCCGTCACGACACTTCGCAAGGACGCTTTCCGCTCGACCTATGAAACGGCACGGGTTCTCAAGGAGGTCTGGACCGTGGGCAAGCTGAAACACGCAGCGATCGCTTCTCTGTATTCTTACGGAAGGCAAGCCGATGATATGCCGTTCATTGTGGGGGAGTATGTGGATGGGGCCTCGCTGCGTGCGCTTCTCGACAAGTCCGGATTGGATCGCGGTTGGGAGTTGAAGCTGATGAGTACCGTCGTCGATGCGCTCCGCTTTGTCCACGCCGCCGGTTTTGTACACGGTGGGGTCAAACCCAGTAGCATCCTCGTTAAACCAGATGGTTCACCGCTGCTACGTGGCTTAGGGCTGTCCGTTCTAAGAGACATGCGCAGACTATTCGCACAAGATCTTACCGACTCTTTTCGATATATGGCGCCGGAACAAGTGGGAGGTGGGACGCACTTACTTACACCGGCAACAGACGTGTGGGCTGTGGGGACTGTGCTCTATGAGATACTTACTGGAATCGCACCGTTCAATGGAAATACGCGTGAGGATCTCGTGGAGGAAATCCTTCGTGGTGACCCCAAGCATCCGTCAGCAATTGATGCTACGATTCATAAGCACCTTGAAGACACTTGCTTGATGTGTCTACGAAAGCAAGCGTCCGAACGATGTACCACTTCCGACCTTGCGTTATGCCTTGGGGGCTTCACGGCTGATAGCATTGACTGGTTTGCTGTTGCGAGGGCCTGCGGAGGAGACCCGGAGCTGCTAAGAACTCTCGCTGAAGCCACGTGTGAACGCTTGCAGGAGTTTGTCCCGGAAATGCGGCGCGGGTTAGCCGAAGGGAGTTTCGAATTGCTTGCTCTCAATGCACACGGCATAAAAGGCGCGTGTAGGTATTTTATGGGTCCAGCAGAGGAAGCGTTCGAGTTGGCTGCGTGTTTAGAATTCGCTGCCAAATCAGGCGACATGGAAGGGTGTGTACGCCTTCTGGAACGGCTTGAACCCGCGGCGCGGCAGGTTGTTGCTGCAATTCAGAAGAGTGGTGGAGAGCTGGCACACGTGTGTCAAGTGCTGCGTGAGAGGGCTGCGAAAACCGAAAACGCATAATGAATGTCGATCAGGCATGCCGGTATTCACATCCGACGATGGCGTTCTGCATGTATTGCCTGGCAACAAGTCCGCCCGCGCTATGCGCCACGATCGTCACTTTTCCCGCGCGGCAATATTCGCGCAGGATCGCGACGCACGACTGCAATTCGTTCGCCTTTGCCGCCAGACCGTCCACTACGCTACTGGGCGTGAATTCCAGGGCAAAGAAGTCGGCGGTACGAGGGTCGCCCTTCACTCCGGCCGTGTCAAGAGCCTTTGGAAGCGTTCGACGATCGCTGCGCAAGCAAATCACTCCGCCGAAGCGACGTCCTCTGGCTTCCAAGGCACCGACCATTCCCGACCAATTGCCGTCGGACTGCAGCTTTCCCCAGGCGTCCCACGGATCGGCTGTATCTGTGGTGATTCCGTGCACGAGCAATATGACCGAGGCGCGCGACACGGTTTCATTCTGGATCGGCGAGCTATCTTCCCTAGCGTCGCTCGCACAGGCCGGACGCCATCCGGAGAAAAGACTCGCGAGCAACATTGCTTCAACAAGCAACCGTATGCGCATCATTGTTGAGCTCTCCCAGCGTGCGAGCCACTATCACGAGTGCGGCAACGAAGTGTCTTGGATTCCGCCGATGCGCCGGTAAGGCGAGTCCGCCGACCAATGTGGAAACCGCCAGCGGTTCTGTCGCTCCCATCGCGAGACCAAAGGCGCCTTGGTTGGTGCCGCGATTCCCGCAACGTCCGCAGTGTAGTTCGACCGTCGATGCATTGCAACACCCCCGGTAGAGCGGGTTTGTTGGACGGCCATCGAACATGCGAACAGCCTTTCCCTTTACGTGCAGTCCACTGCGCGGATACCGCGAACGCAGACTTTTCCGATGGAAGTTATGCCGATCCGCCGCGCCCCTGGCCTTCCCGTCGCGTCATCCGGCGGAGTCATCGCCTGAATCGAACCACCCGAGTGCCTTCCGGAAGAGAGACCGGAGCCTCGCGAGGCGTTGATTGAGGTACCACCGGGTAATTCCCAGCTTGTCGGCCGCTTCGGTCTTCGTCGACGAACGCATGACCGTGATGAGCAACTCGGCATCCTCGGGCGAGACCTTCTTGAGCACGCAGTCGACAGCGTCGGAAAGCCCGGTGAGTTCCTCCTGGGTCATGAGCGGCCGGTCGGGAGCGTCGTAGTCCGGATGAAGCTGCGCCTCTGGCTGTCGCTTGATCGCGTTGAGCTTCTCGATCTTTCTGGCGACGTGGAAACGAAGTCGCATGGCGATCCAGCCCCACATTTCGGCGTTGGAACGGTACTCGTAACGCCCGTTCTGCACACTGACGAAAGCAGATCCCAGGACCGACTGGACAGCCGCCTCCGGCGAATAGTGCTTAGCGAGCCAGTCGCCAATCTCCCGGTTCGCCATCCTCAAGAGGGGCTCGGCAAGCTCAGCGTACAGATCGTAAAACGCTGCTTCGTCGCCTTCCCGGGCACGCCGGAAAAGATCGTGATACCGCGAGGATTCAGTCGTATTGGTCATTAGGTCACCTTTCGTTCGACAACTTCCTGCCTCCACCAATACAAGCCGGAAAAGTGTGGCGCGTAGAGGACAAAAAACTTTAGATTCTTCGACAGACGTCGGACCGCTCCCTCTGGACAGCATAGGAGCTTCCAACAAAGTCGCGTGGCAGCAGTCCGGACCGGCGCGCCGATGAGCGAACTGTTCCTCCCGCCGCGCACGTCCGGCGAGGCCTGTGACTCCTTTTTCGCTTCGGCCGGCGAAGGGGCTGGCAACGCTGCCTGGCTCGTGGCATAATGGGATGGCCCCCGGTCGAGCGACTGCCGACCAGCCGGGTCAACTGGTGTGCGAAGGTCTCGACCGCAGAACAAGTGCTGTGCTCACATGAAAAGCGTTGCTTGAAAGCCTGGCTGGTGCGGTTTCCCGTCATGGCATACAGTCCTTCACAGGTCGCAAAGTGCGGGTGGAATACTGCCGACTGCCGGGACGTGCTGCGCATACCACAACCGGATCGCGTCCGCGTCTCCCGTAACAAGCAAGTGGCCATCCGGCCCAAACAACGTTGCGATCACCGCGTGCCGATGTCCCCACAAGGTTGCACGATCCTGGCCGGTCTGCGCACACCATAGTCTCAGTTCCACTACGTCCGAAGTCCAGGGTTCCATCTGTTGGCTTGCTCCCGACGCCAGCGTCCGACCATCCGGCGAAAAGGCAATGCTACTCACCGGGGCTGTGTGGCCGAGTATCGATAGACACTGCTCAAATGTCCCCACCTCCCACATTCGAATCGCCTTGTCGGCTCCACCTGACGCCAAGAAAGATCCGTCTGGCGAAAATGTCAGGCACGATACGGAAGCACTGTGCGCTTTCCACTCGGCAAGTTGTTCCCACGAGTGCGTATTCCAACATAACAGTGATCCTTCAGATGTTCCGAACACGAGTAGCAGACCATCCGGAGAAAACGTGATCACTTCGGGATACCCAGAGAACTCCCGAAGTTTCCGAATGGTCTTTCCTGTCCGGCAATTCCACAGTTCGACCTGCCCTGTCAATCCTAATGACCCGCCGCAAGCCAACATGCGGCCATCAGGCGATAAGGCGAGGCAAGTGCCCGTGAGCATTGGGGCAGCGGTAGCGGCCACTCTCCGCTTTGTGTCCATGTCCAAGACGATGATTTCGTAGCGTAGCGTACTGTCGTAAACATCTCCCGCCTGCAAAGAGTATGCGAGGCATTTTCCGTCCCTGGAAAAACTGACCCGATCTGGACGCGTTGTTGACTTAACAATAGTCGTCCTCTTCCTTTGCCGAATGTCATATAGTGCAACCTCACACTCAGGCTGCGCGTACATCTGTTGTGTGCCGCAAGCGGTGTAGGCTATGCATGTTCCGTTTGGTGACAACTGAAAATGAAGAATCTGACACGCTTCAATGGAGAGCGTTTCGCAGGCAGTATCCGCTATGGCGAGGTGCTTGCCCATATCCCATAGGCAGATTTCCCCATGGCCATCCACGACGGCCAGTTCGTAGCTCTTTGGCGAAAAAGCGATGGATTGTATTGATCCTGTCAAACTCCGCAGTACGACGCGCTGCATGCCAGAATCGGTATCCCAGAGCACAATAGTTCCGTCTTCGCTCGCAGTTGCTAGGACTTGGCTGTCAGGCGCAAATGATACTCCAACGATACTACTGGAATGACCCTTCAGAGTGCAGCATTCCCTCGCACTCTTGGCATCCCAAAGCTTTACCCACGGCCCGGCCTTCGGGCAGTATGTCGCGATAAGAGCGCCGTTTGGCGAGAATGTGATGGATGTCACCGGCATGAAAGCTGTAGAATAACGGGGCCCGCCTTCGTGGATTAGACGAGCTTCTGGCTTCTCGGCGCCGAGGTCATATAAAGACACACTTTGGTCGATCTCCCCGCAAGCGAGCAGATCCCTGTCCGGCGCGAAAGCTGCGATATTGCAGTACTGTGGCAAAACGCGAGCTTTCTTGCCTGTTGCGGTTTCCCAGAGAATTAAGGGGCCCTGCTGGTATTCCGGGGAACGAAGTTGCCAATGGGTCTCCAGGGCCTTGCCGGCCGTGGCGACGAAGGCTCCGTCCGTTGAGTAAGCGATGCAGACGGCTGATTCCGAATGCAGGACATATTTCTCGGACCTGTCTGACAGGTCCCAAATTCCCACATTGCCATTCTTGTAGAGTGTTGCAACCGTCTTTCCGTCGGGGGAAAACTGAGCATCCACCACAGGCTCGCGAAAGGCGACTGCCTTGTCACGACCGGGTAGCATACCTCTCAGCGAGCCGGATGGAACGTCCCAGAGGCGGACTTCACCGTCTTGTCCAATAGACAGAAGGTTATCGCCATCAGACGCGAAAAGAACTTTAAAGGCCATCCCGGTATTGCCCCGCAACCTACGAACCTCCGGACGTGACAGGGCATCAAACAAATGCCACGTGAATTCTCGCAGCTTTTCTGGGCAACGCTGAGGATCACGAAGTAGTTGCTGAGCTCGCGACGGCTCTTCTCGCAGAACCTGTTCAACGCGGAGCAGTTGGACGTTGTAGGTGCCCAGCCTAGCAAGTTCGGACGCTCTCTTGGCAACTTTCTCGCGGCGGGTGGATTCCAGGGCAAAATATGTAGATACGACTGTGCCGCAGACCAACGAAATAATCACGGTACCCAACAGGGTAGCAACAATTGGATTCCGCTCGCACCAACGCCATAAGCGTTCGGCGCGTCCTACGGGGCGAGCCTTAATCGGGTTTCCTGTGAGGAATCGGTCTAGGTCTTCCGCAAGTAGGTTCGCGCTTTCATACCGTTTAGCAGGCGGCTTCTCAAGGCATTTCAGGCAAATGGTTTCCAGATCGCGATCGATGTCGGCATTTAACTGCCGAGGTGGAACAGGATCATTCTGGAGACTCTGGATCATTGTTGCCGCCACGCTCTCGGCCTGGAATGGCGGTCGGCCGGTAAGCAGGCAGTAAAGTGTAGCTCCTAAGGCGTATACATCGGCGGTAGGAGCAAGCGCATCGTGATCCGCTCGGCACTGCTCCGGGGGCATGTACCCGGGCGTGCCCATGGCCTGTCCGGTGCCTGTCACGCCTGATTCGCTTTCCAATTGTTTCGACAAGCCGAAGTCCGTCACATGTGGCTCGTCTCTGGCGCGATCGATCAGCACGTTCGCGGGCTTGATGTCTCGATGAATCACCCGTTGCTCGTGCGCATATTGAATCGCCTCTGCGATCTTCTTCATGTAGCGCGCGGCGTCTCTTTGCGGCAGTGGTCCACCCCTAACCATCTCGGCCAAGCTTCGTCCGTCGATGTAGGCCATCGCAAAGAAGTGCCTGCCTTCATGGCGACCGACTTCATAGAGCGGCACAATTCCCGGATGGTTTAGGGAAGCCGCTGCCTGCGTTTCGATGTGAAAACGCTCTTTGTCTTCCGGCGTGGCCAAACGGTCTTCGCGCATCATCTTCAGCGCCACAACGCGCGGGAGGCTAACCTGCCTGGCCCGATAGACGACGCCCATGGCTCCCTGGCCAATCCTGCGTTCCAGCACGTAGTCGCCGAAATAGTGAATGACGCCAACTGGTCTATCCTCGGGGCCACCTGATCCGTCATTACTGCCCGGTTCGGGTCCACCACCACCGAGTTGCTGGGCCTGCCGCCCCGCCTCCTCGATCAGCCGAAGCTTCTTGAGTTGTTCCCCGAGTTCGGGCATGAGGCTTGGATTTGCCCGGATGACCGAATCGTCCGAGACCGATTCGCCAGCCGCACGGCGGCGCATGCAGTCGCCGAGAACCTGAGCAATTTGCTCGTTGCGTTCGTCGTCATCGCGGCCATCGGCAAGGATTCCCGGCATGGTTGCTCTCTCCCAGCGGTAAGAAACGCCCGGTATGCTAGCTCCCAATATCCAGAGCCGAATCCCGGAAGAGGTTGTGCAGTGTTTTCTTGGCTTCGTCCCACATCCGGTAAATGGCCTCAGGTGGCTCTCCCAGGCAGTTGGCCACCTCCTCGATGCTGCGTCCCTTAATGCACCGCAGCTTCACGATTTCGCCCAATTCCGCTGGGAGTTTCTGCACAGCATCGGTGAGGAACTGCTCCGCCCTTTGGCGATCGATGGGATTCTTGGCAACTTTGTCGGTATCCAGAAGGATCTCCAACAGAGGGGCGAAGGACGTGCTGACATTTGCCAGTTCTTCCGCGAGGGATCGTCCGGCCTCGACCTGTTCCTTGCTCTCCACGGCGTGTATCGCGTTTAGGAGAAAGTTGTCCGCAATGGCGTACAGCCAATTGGGAAACATGAAATCGGACCTGGCGCAGAATTTGTCTATCGAGCGAAACGCCTCAATGTGCGTGGCCTGAAGGATATCGTGCGCTCGAACGCTGCCCTGGAATTGCGAGGGGATGTGCTGTCTGATGTGACGCAGAAGCCGGTCGTAGTCGCGGAGCAAGAGTTGCTGCAGCGCAACTTGGTTTCCCGAAACTGCCTGTTCCACAAGTGCCCTTTCTCCGAGGCCCAGTTGGTCGTCGATTTCGCGAAGTCCCTGGCACAACTCCGGATCGTCCCGGCGATAGGATGCAAGGAACTTGTGATGGCCGAGAGGTTCTTCCCACCTGCAAATGGCGTAGTACTCATTGATGATCAACTCCGCTGGGAGTTCACTCAACGAGCCAAGTTCCGGGTAGCGGGCAACATAGTCGGCAAGTCGGGGCCGCTTTGGCAAAGAAGATCGGGACGGCGACCCGCACTGCTTGCACGCGTCGTCCGCTGCTTCGCGGCTTTCAGTGTTAGGCTCAGGCGAAGCGCGCCAGCGTTCTTCCAGGTCAGTGCCCACCAGATCGAGTAGAAGCTCCCGCCGCTCTTCGGCCGTTGCGTCGTCAGCGAGCTTTTCAAGATAGTCGTCGATCTTGGGCTTTTTTCCCTCTCGCCACGCGTTCTGGAAGTCACACGAGGGATCCGGGTCGTTCATTGCCGCCTCCCGATTCGTCGGAGAGCCCGGTTGGAGGAAACGACGCTCCGGGAGGCAGTTGAGAGTCGGCCGCGAATCAACTGCGACGCTTTCCTCTATCGGGACCGCCGCCCGGACGCCGCTAAGGTTTGCCGGCAGCTTACCCCCGCGAACAGGAGGTGTCAAGCGGTCACCGGAGGCTTCATTTGGCTCCTGACGGCCCGCCGCGGCGAGACACGAGGCTGCCCCGTTGTCCTTTGTCCGATTGGTGAGGCGCCACCTCCACGCACATGCCGTCTCCGCAATCCTACCATGCAAAAGCAGATCGCGCCAGCGGCCCCGTTCGGAGAGGAGCGGGCTGCAGTGTGAAACAGGCACGGAACGGTGCCGACGACTACCCACTGTTCAACTGCGCGAGACCGCGAAAGAATTGGATCCCACCGTAGACGACGGCCCCCACGCGATCACGAATGTGCCACCGGATTCGGCCGCGGAACCCAAACTGCAGGGCGTAATTGCGATGCCGCCAAAGCACCACAATGCCCCGACGGCCATATTCCTGCTTCCCGCAGCCCGGATCTCTTCCGCTCGCAATTGTGCCAGATCGTCGCTAACGGGGGAGGCAGCTTCTCGAACCAAATACGCGTGGACCAGTCCACTGTCGGCAAGTGGCCCGATGGTCGCCTTCGACGCGTCGCAAGCGGCTTGAGAAATCCCGGAATCGTCCACCGCAGTGGAGCTTGCCTGGGGAAAGCTCTTCTCTCTGCAGGCTGGGCAAGTGCCGTCTCTCATAGGCCATACTTTGGTCCGACAGTTCGGACATCGGCTAATGGTGGCAGTCATGACACGGCTCCTGGACACACGTTCGTGTTTGTTCAATACAGGCCAGCATCGGAACTCGCGCGTTACGAGTCCCTATCACCGACGTTACTGGCTACCGGCCTGCATCGTACGCCATTGTTGGATCCTCCGTGCGTTGATTCGCACGGTGTTGACGTATGCACTAACCACGTCTGCTACCCTGATCGCAAATAGCCCAGGTAGGTAGCAGCGCAAGAAGACCTCGCTGGCGGCGGTTCCGCCCAGCACCCCCCAGAAAACCATCGGCCCCCCTACTATCCAGCCAAGAAGCAAGGCGACGAAAAGCAAGTTCTTCAATATCTGGCCGTTATAGAAGTGCCCCACGCCGGGAACGGTAACCGTTCACAGCCCGGAGAGCAGCGAGGGAGCGGGTTGGCCGGTAAGGTGAGCTTGGACGGTAGTGGTTAGGTATTCGAAGGCATTGCGATGCTGTTGACGACAGGTTTCGATTACCGTGAGCATGGTCTCCACGAAACGACTGCCGTCCGCGCTTTGTGTGCCGAAAGAGAGTTTGCGCCAGATGACTGCGTGACGCAAGGCACGCTCGCCCGCATTATTGGTCGGTTCGATCCCTTCGCAGCGAACGAACGTCCACAGCCAGTCGCGATGATCGTACAATTCCTGGCACATGCCCACCAGCGACTTATTGCCGCTTTGGACACCGCGCAGCAGCAGTCGCTCCACTTCGCGGCGTACCGGAGCCATGCGACGGACGAAAGCAGCGCGACTGATTTTGCCGTCGCGATAGTTCCCCCAGTGCTCGAACAGCTTGCAAGTCATCCTTCGCAGATCGTACCCCAGACGCTTGGCTTGATTATCGGGGCGGTCGATCAATGCTTGGAAATCACGTTTCAAATGAGCCCAGCACCATTGGATGCGGCCAACACGCCAGTACATCTTGGCCCGGTCGCAGGTCACGATCCCCTCAAAGGCATCCGTCAGCAAGTCATCGACTGCCGTTGCTGCACGAGTGGCACGTACCGCAAACACGGTGAACTGCCGGGCCACGAACGTCCAAAGCCAGACCTTGCCGTTTGCTTCTTTGGTCGCCGTTTCGTCGGCGTTGATCTGCCGTTCCGTGGGCAGTCTGGCCACCAGTTCCTCATAGGCGGGTCGCGCGGCGGCCGTCACCTGCTTCTGGATCTTGACCGTCAGCGCCGCCGAGCACGGTTGACCAAGCAGCGTCTCCAGGAACACTGCCGTACGCCGCTTGCTCTGGCGATAGTAGGCCATCAGCAGCGCGGTGAACGCCATCAGCCGCGGACCCGATTGACCCTGCGGCACGCCAGCGGGCAACTGGGCACAGGTGCTTTCGCCACACTCCTTGCACTCCAACCGATGCAGTTGGTACTCCGTCACCTGCGGCCGGATCTCCGGCAATTCCCAGACCTGGTGCCGCAACGGCTCAGGGTCGCTGCCCGAGAGCTTGGCGGCACAGCGGCGGCATTCAGTCGGCTTCAGCGGATGCACTTCGTTGCACTGTTCGCTCGGAATCAGCGGTCGCTCGTGCTTGGGATGGCCGGGCTGGCCGCCACGTTTCTTCTTCGACTTCCCTTTTTTCCGCGGTGGTTTGGCATGTGGGTGTTGCGAACTCGGCGGCAACGACGAGTTCTGTGGGCTCAAGCCCACGCGTCGTTCCAGTTCGCCAATGCGCGCCAGCAATCCCTGAACAAATTCCCGAACCGCCGGCGTCATCTCGGCGTCGAGTTCCGGTGGGATTGCAGTCGAAGGCGGCTTGGCGGAAGACATAGCCTATGTCGTCGCACAGAACGCCGTTCGTGTCCAGATCAGTTTTCACCGAAAACCGGCCCCAGGCTGTGAACGGTTACCGGGAACGAAGAGAATCAATCTCACGGTCACCGGAAATCCAAACAACCAGAACGGCACCCACGGGAAGCAACTCAGAAGCAAGACGATCAGAGGGCTCTTAAGCTTAACGGTTTCAGCCATGACTGACAGACTCCTATCCGGATGTTACTACAGCACACTTGGCGGGGTGGTAGCGTCGTTGGGCGTCAGCCGGGATGCTCACCCGTGGCCGCGCCGCCTGTCATCGCCTCCCTCCATCGACGCATCCTTCGCGAGTTGATGCGGTCGGCGCTGATGTACGCAACGATGGGATCAGCCAGCCGGATGACAAAAAATCCAGGAACAAGAATTGGAATCAAGAAGTCTGCTAACGGCGGCATCACGTCCAGTATGCAAGCTGGTACAACAAACCACGCGACGGGCAGCACTAGGAAAATGACTCCATTCAGGAGCTGCCCGTTGTAAAAATGCCCTAGTCCCGGCAAGCACAGCAAGCTCAAAAGGAAAGCGACGAGGCCGCTCTTGCGCCGTGGCGGAAGGGTGAAGTGTGTCGTCGCGGCTTGAGGTGTGGCGCCAGGGCACACGAGCTGAAACGGACGACCACAGGCCGGGCAGGCGATGAATTGACCCGCGAAGGCTGCATTTACCTGTATCGACTCCTCACAATGAGGGCAATTGGTCGTCCCTTCAGGTTTTGGAGAGTCCGGCAATGGAGAAAGCGTAAGCTTTGCATCACCGGCTGAGCGTGATTCGCCTAGCTTCGTCGCAGGTGCCGCAGAGTTGCCAAGGGCTACTGAGAAATCGCCAGAGGCACAGTCAGCCGCGGTAGTCCTTTGAGGAGAGCTTTCTTGCCTGCACGCCGGGCAAGTGCCGTCGTCCATCGGCCGTACACGCGTATCACACCTCGGGCATCGTCTTGTGGTCTCTGTCATAACGAGAACCTCCGCGTACCAGGTGGTATTCTGGCTGACCTCAGGTTCCGCATTGCCTCAAGCTCGACCAGTGCCTCACACGCCTCTGCTTCGATGATGTCCGCAGTGTAGGCCGGTTGCCGTTGCACCGCAATACCCCCCGTTGTGACGAGTTGGGCTGCACGATAAGCGGAACCGGGAGGTTCGTTCAGTTGAAGTCCGCGGTAGGCAAACATGAGCCTTCTCTATCGGAGTTATTCTCATGCTGCGAGCAACGGGGAGTCTTACGATGATATCCAAGTCTCTCAGCCCGATCGAAATCGCGGCGTGCTCTTTCGGGCTTTCCAACCTTCTCGTAGATCTGGCCACGGAGGTAATATGCTTCTGCGTCTGTAGGAGTTAGATCGATAACCGCCGTAAAGTCCCCAATAGCCGCCGGGTAGTTCCACTCTTCCGCTTTTTCCCGTCCTCGGTTGCGAAAGGCCTTGGCCCGTTTCACGTTGAGCCACTCGGCCCTCGCCGGGTCGAGTTCCACCGCCTTGGCGAGTAGCGTGATCGCGTCGTCCCAATTGTGCCGGCTCAACGAGTCGAGCCCGTGCCGCATGTGGGCGTCGGCTATCTTGATCTGGACCTGTTCGGCGAGGGACGAATCGAGCCTCTTGGCCTCCGTGAAATCGCCGATGGCGCGGTCGTAGTCGCCCCTGTCGAGGTAGGCGGTGCCGCGGTGGAAGTAGGCGGCGGCATACAACGGTTTCATGCGGATTGCCTGCGTGAGGTCGGCCAGCGCGGGCACGGCGTCGCCCAGCATCGCATGGGCTCGGCCGCGCTGGCAGTAGGCCTCGGCATGGTCGCGTTTGAGCCGGATGGCCTGGACGAAGTCCTGGATGGCCGTGTCGGGGAATCCTTTTTCCAGAAACGCGAACCCTCGTCCGAAGTAGCATTCGGCGCAGTCGTGGTTCAGCCGCAGTGCCTGGGTGAACTCCTCGATGGCGGCGTCGTATTCGGCGGCTTTCAGATACGCGGAAGCCCTCGCTAGGTGGTTTTCCGCCGAGCGGGTGAGTGGTTCGATCACTTCGGCACCCGCCAAGCCGCCGCCCACTGGCTGCGAGCTGCCCTGATCGGTTTGGCCGGTCTCGGCCACGACATGGTCCGCATCAGTCGGCTGGCCGGGCGTTTCGGCGGCTTGGACCGCCTGACCAATCTCGACCACTGGCGATTGGGGAGATACGTAGATTTCGGGGGCCCTGTCGGTGCAACCGCACGCGGCACTCGACGCCAGCAGAGTCGCCAAATCGGCCATCAGCCGCCAAGGCCCCAGCGATCCCCTTCGTCTCATTGTCATTGGTTGCTCTCCCTGGATTAGATTAGCGGAGATTAGCGGCGATCATTGTTCGCCTGTCGGCTCGTCGCTCCACGCAAAGTCGAAGAAGACAAAGAGGTGAAGGAACACTAATCTTCACTGATCGACGCTAATCCGTCAGGTTGCCTGGATTAGTGGGCATTAGCGCTGATGTATGTTCCTCTCTCGCTTCTTCGTGTAGGCATTCGACCAGGCGTCGAGACCGCTTGCCCTTCCAGCTCACGCGTTTCCGGCAATCACCGACGCGTGGATCGTCGTCCCTCCCAAACAGAGCTCAAAGATGTCATCGCCCAAGCACGTTTCGGCCCGATACTCCTCACCCTCACCGACAGAAGCGATCTCCTCCCGTGGCCCCTGTCTCAGCAGACTCAGAGCCCGGTCAACTTGTGACAAGACCGTGCTGCCCGCGGATGGTTTTTTCTCCAATGCATCGAGGACCGATCCGCTTAGAAGCCCGGACCAGACTTTCTGGCAGGTCGCAGGCTTATCGAATATGTCGACTGCGACCAGCCTATTCCCGATGGCCACTGCCATTCCCGAGGCGCCTCCGACGTAACCGAGGTGCTTTCGAAACTGGCGGATCCCGTCTTCCTGAGATCGGTAGGTGTCGGCCATAGCACATGTTTCGGAAGCGACTCCCAACGCCCCTTGCTGCCTCTCGACTTCCTTCCAGACTTCGCGCTGGTCCGACGTATGGCCGCGGTTTGCCCTCAGGGAACGGTGGACCGAGCCGGCGAGAATCCGCCGCAGCGCGGAGGATGAATACGATCCGCCCGATTGGAAACCCTGCGACTTATAACGCCAGCGCTTCCGCTCAACACAGCTCACGGGGATTCGTGTCCTGCTTCTGGCGGCAACGAGCACCGACGTGTTCAACACACGATTCTGCTTCGCGCCTATGAGTTCTTCCCCTTGGACGAAGAGGACGCGCGTGTCGCTCCTGTTCTCCACCATCAGTTCGGGAACGGAGCCCTCTTGGCTGACTTCCTCGACGGTGACCAATCCGGAAGCGAGGGCGTCGTCGGACAGCCGGTATTCCACCGCATGAGCAGGCTGCGTGAATAGAGGGTAAACTGTCAGGGTTTCGTATTGAAGTGGGTTGCCCACACGGACTTTGCCCAACATGAGTGAGTCTCCTTTGGCAACGTCCCTGGTAGAACCTATTACACATTCGCGCAAGCCGTTTCCATGGAAACCCCAGCACTCGCCAGCCGCTCAATATCGAAGCATGGTGGCCATGGAGGCGACCTGGCCCGTTCGGCAGTCGCGAACGACGAAGTGCATCTTCTGCGGGGACCCCATGACCGCGTTGACTAGGTGCGCCGAGTTGTGGATCGTTTGGCCATTCACCGACAGGATCAGGTCTTCCGGCTCCAGGCCGAAGTACCTTTCCGTCGTCAGGTCGGTACAACGGGTCGCCGGCAGGCCATCCCGGATTGCAGCCACGCGCGCCCCATGGCCCCCATTATCTCTTGCGGTTACTCCGAACCGAGGGCCACGGTTTTCTCTGGGCAGGGACCACACCTTCGCGCTGTGCTTGGCGACCAATTCGCCATTGTTGCGGTGAGGACAGCCTTCGCCGTGCCGCTGTTCTTGCTCTTCCAGGATTTTGCCGCGCAAGAGTTCGACAAAAACCTCCCATCCGATCCGCTCGTCTCGATACTCGCGAAGGCAGTCGCAGAACGGTCGGAGGCTTGTCGATCCCCGTGGAGCACTTGCCTGGGTCGTCTCGCCCTCGCATGCCCCGTTGATGTCCACGACACCGTAGAGTTTCAAAAACAATGAATCCAGCAAAGGCGCGATTTCGCCATCCCCGTCGACATGTTTCACCCTGGCAGGTGGAAGCTGGAACGTACGGTGCGCGCCCGTCGAAACAGAACGAGTGTTGCAACTGTTGGACACCACGCCGACCAGGCGAACCCCTGTACCATGAATGGCCTGGATGACGTCTGTCCGGTACAGCCGGTCGCCATTCGCCATGTTGAAGAAGTGGCCGTTGTCGTCGTAGCCACCGTGCCCGGAAAAGAAGAACAACGCCGTGTCGGACGTTGCGAACCGAAAGGACAGGAGCTTTCGCTCGATGTTGTCGAGGGTGAGATTGGCGCCGTCGAGCGTTCTCAGGTCGAGTTGCTGCGGATCGGAAACCAGTTCCTCAAAAGCATTTTCAAGATTCTCCAGGTCAATCCGGACGCCGTCGCCGACCCTCGGATCACTCGTGTCGGCCGTGATCAGGACATGGATGCGTTTTGCGGTCCCTCTGGGCACCAGATGGTCGTCCCGAGGGGAGGGTGACGCAGCGTGCCACGTAAGCTCCTTTGGCAGGTCGTTCTGAGCGCGCGTTTGGGCTGTTGCCGTGGCGAGGACGGCGAGCAGAAGCAGAAACGGCGGATTCAACACCATCGTGCCAGAACAGTAAGGCGTCAGAACGTGCATGGCTTCACCCCTCTTGAACACCTCGGACGGATCTTTTCATTCCAAAGCCTTTTTGGCTCCATAGAGATAAGCCGGATTTCGCCTGGTCGCGGGGCGAAAAAAAGGAAAGCCGGTTGCGCCGCTTCGGTTGTGCCCCTTTGGGGCTTCTGGCCTTTTTCGCTCCTCCACGTCCCCAGGGCTTCACCCTGGGCTGCCGAGTCCGGCCCTCTTCGGGGCAGTTTGACGTGCGGACGAGACGGGGCGTGCCGGCGCGGTTCTCACGTTACGCGCTGGAAGCAACGGCCCTTAGTGCGGCAGCCTATTGAGTATCGCCCAGAAGACGCCGGAGCCGGTCGCGGATGCGATCCAGTTTGATCCGCACGGCCGCCTCGGTGCAGTTCACGCGTTCCGCGATTTCTGCCCGCGTGTGTCCTTCAAGACGCAGGAAGAAGACCTCGGGATCGGGAGGTTCCAGTCCCTTGAGCACCTGCTCGATCACGTCGGCCGCGTGCGCGGCATCCTGCGGGGAAGGCTCTCCTGTCGGCAGCCAATTGCCTTCCGCGGGCGTTTCCTTGTCGGGCGTTCGCTTGATTGTGTCGTGGTGCTCCACATGCTTGAGAACCTTCCGACGGACCACTTTTGCCAACAGCGACCAGAGCCCTGCCGAATCGTCGATCTGAAATCGCTTTTCCTTGATCCCCCGGTAAACTGACCGGAAGGCCGACTGTACCGGGTCTTCCGGGTCCTCGCGGGCGGCGAAACGCTTGCCCATTTCCCTGGAGACCAGGTCGCAAAGTTGCAGCCGATACCGCCGATCGAGCTGTTCGGCTGCCGATTCAGTTCCCTTGTTCAGCCGCACGAAGAAATCGGCCGAAAAGTCGCGATCTGACATGGCGACACTCCTGGTTTGCGAGGTGGATCGGATGTTCATTGTAACCATGCGAGTGGTCTCTGAAAGCAATATTCCGCGATTGCCGTCTACGGGCTACTCGTCAGTGAAAGCCTCGGGCAGCGATGCGCGGCCAGTCTTGCGGTCGCGCTCGGGTCCCTGACGGATGCGTTGATTCACTTGCGGGAGCTCGTTCAGAGGGAGAACCTTGTCGCCCTTGACGACCCGATGCGGCAGCGTGGTTCTTCCTTTTGTGCGCGGTGAAGGCTACCGCCAGGACGACGCTCTTCAGGGTCTGCGCATCAGCTTCCGCAGAGATATTGACCGCGAAAGCGGCGAGGTAACCTTGCCGGGTCCTGATCAGCCGCCATCCGCCCACCTTGACGTCGTTGTTTTCCTGGAGGAAGTTCGACAGCATTTCGGCCTCAAATGGCTGCTCCATGAGCATTGCGGGGGCCCAGACATCACGAATTTCCAGTTGGCCGAGGTGCGTGGTGTTCGAGTTGATGTAAACGATTTGGCCCGGACCGGCCTGCTCAACTTGAAAGCCCAGCTTGAAATCGCCGTCGCAATCGACCTCGTACTTCCACCCAATCCGCTCGATCAGATCCTTGATCCGCGGATCGCCGGACGGCGATGTTCCACTTGTACCACCAAGCTGGGCGTGGGCAAGACCAGGCAGCAACACGCACCACAGCATGGATGCCTGCAAAGCGACGGAAAGTAAATGCATCTTCATCTTTTTCTCCTTCGCAAAAGGTGATATCAACAGATCGATCCCGACTATCACGTTTCAAACGGCTCAGCCGAACCGCCGCACGCCTGGTGTTTCCCAGGGCCAGGGCTCTTCGGACCGCCTGCCCTCGGCCTTGGCCACGGCAGCTTCAGGCGAAATGTCGCTCCAGATGACGCTCATCATGCCGGGAAAGTACCGATCCATGGTCTGCAAGTTGGCGAAGACCAGGACACCGACCATGCCCATCGTCAGTTCACCATCACGGACATCCAGGCCGGTCTTGTACCGCACTTCGCCGTCGGAGTAGTCCATCTCAAAATTGCCGAGCCACAGGCACCAGTTGGCGCGCGTGAGGTACTCGGCCACCGCCGGCCGCTTCTCCTCGGGCACCCGGACGGACACGGTGGAATGGAAGAGCACCAGCGGCCGCTCGTCGACCACGTGGGCATAGCAGACATACTGGCCGTAGTCGCCCGCGACTACCATCCTGAGAACCTGCTTTTCACTATCCCGCGTGAACTTCCAGCCTCTCTCTTGGAAGAACCGCTCGACGGTCTCGAAGGCTTTGACACTTTCGGTATTCGTGCTCATGGTAACTTTCTCCAGTTCGCCTGATTCCACTTCCAACCATTCATCTCTTCCCTTCCCACATCCAAGAGCCGATATTCAGGCCGCCGCGGCGCGAATTTTTGCGATTTTTTCGAGATGGGAGCATGGAAACCGGCGCCAGACCCCTGCCGGCTCGCCGGCTCGCCCGGCGGGTGAACGAGGTCAACCAGAAACTCACGTCAGTGCCGGCTACCGGTAACCGATCGCGATCGTCAGCTCGTGCTCGCGCCCGTTCCACCGCCAGTTCGAACGATCCCAGACCTTGGGAATCTCGGGCCAAAGGTGTGTACGCACCTCGCCGTATTGGACCTTTACAGAATTTGTGCCCGGCAGAATCGCGTACCGCTGCCCATTGATCTCCAGGTCCTGGGTGAAGGGCGTTCGGTTGTTCACGATGACCTTCGCGTCGACTGGGCTTGCCAACCCTCTGCGTCCAGACGAAGACCCCGCGTCAGCGGCGCCTTCGCCCAAGAGCCTTCGAAGCCTTGCGACCTCCGTCTCCAAATTCGTGATCCTCGTTTTCAGCTCAAGGATCTCGTCAGGCACGGCCGACATCGACGGCGGACCCAGTGTAGGCTGCTGACCGGCAGGATCATCCGAAGTCGTATTGCTGACCGCGACCAGGGGAACCAGCCGACGGGCCCCCAGCCCCGGTTTCGCCGCACGTTCACTCGTCTCGCCCTCGTCGCCGCGATTCATTTCGGAGATGGCATGTGGATCGGAATCCCCCAGAGCAATCAACTTCCGCTCGAATTCCGCGACTCGCTCGGGAAGTCCGCCCTGAAATAGTCCAGATTCCTGAACCAACTGGAAGTGTTCGTCCGCCTTCTGGAAATGCCCGAGGCGGCGCAGCAGTTCCCCTTTGACCAGTTGCGCCGTCTGCCAGGATTCGCCGCGTTCCACGCCGCTTTGGAGGTATGCCTCAAAGTGCTGCAGACTTTTCTGCAGATCTTCGCGGTGATTCTCGCCTTCAGCCTCTTCTTGCCAGGATGCCTTCAGAAAAAATTGTGTCCCAGAGGTGTCTACGACCGCTTCGAAGACCGTTCCACAAACGGGGCACGTCTTCTCGACCTCGGCGACCATGCGTCCCCAGGCGATATATGGGGCGGCGAGCAGAATCGCACCGACGAAAAGCCAGCTCAGGGTAGCGTTTCGCATGGGGTAGGCTCCAGGAACAGGGGTGAGCGACAACACTTCCTGCGGTGACCAAAACAACCGAGCCGCCTGCTCGCTCTCCGTTGGTATAAGCCGATTCCGGAGCCGTTGTGGCGCGAAAAAAAAGGAAAACGAAGCCCGTTCCCCTCCGGCGGAAATCGAGGCAGCGCAAGCTTCATGCCGGTGGCGATCTCGACCAGCACTTACTCACTTACTTGCCTCCCCATCCACTCGCCGCCTGACGGGGAGCGACTGCACCTCAATCATTCTGCCCCAATAATTCTGCCAAGCATCTTCCGACTCACCGGCTACTCTTCTCTTATCCGCGCCCCGGCTTTGCCATCCGTGCTATCCCCCTCCACTCTTCCAAATTCTGGCTCTCAACCTTCAACCCTCAACTCTCAACCCTCAACTTTTTAGACACCCAGCTTTCGGACGGTGCGAATTTGCGCGCACGGCCATCGACCCAAACCAAGACTCGTCCACTCTTTACAGCCGAGCCCCTCGCCCAAGTCAAATCCCAGAAAACTCGACATGGCTAAAAACTCTCCACTCTCCACTCTCCACTCTCCACTAACCACTAACCACTAACCACTCTCCCCGCCGCGCCCCTCTATCGGGCCGTTTTTCCGATTCCTGTCGCTCGGCACAAGAAAAGCGCTTGACCAAATGCGCCGCATCGGCCATCATCATATTCGCATACTGAACGCATGCATCGTTAGCTCTTTGGCAATTCACTCCATCGCCGAAAGCTCCTGCCGACCCGCCCCCGGCAGGAGCCGGCCCCGACATGCGCCGGCAGCGGTTGACTACTCATCGCTCCGTGCGATGCTCGGGGACCCGCCGCCCGTGCGCACGCGTCACCCGATTGTCGCTCGCGGTTCCAGCACTCGGGCTCTCAACTCTCAAAAGCTATCCGGAAACGGGGACTGGCTCCCGGATGTTGTGCTTCGAAGACGGAGTTCACACAGGATGTACGGTGCCTGTCCCCGTTTCCGGATAGCCTCTCAACTCTCAGCTCTCGACTTTTGCAACGCCCCCCTACCGGATGGCGCCAACTTACGCAAATCCTTAGAGCCCCAACTCCGGGCCCCCACCGCATTTGCGCCCAAACGTTCCGCCCGAAATTTTGCGCCACCGACCAAGGGCGTTGCAAAATTCCCGCCCGGCCGCCACGATTCCCTGTCCATACACCATGCAACACACCCTCCAACGGAGGCGCGAAATCCAAGCCCCCTTGCCATGCGCAACCAATTCCTCACCAAAGGCTTCTGTTCAGACGCGCGGCTGTGCAACACCGATGCGGTGCGTTGCGTAGTTCCGCCCTAGATCAGCCCGGCTGCTTCCGAGCAGCCGGGCTGGTGTGGCCTTGGCCCAACGGCTTGCACGGACCGGGGGAAACGCGGAAAATTGCGAAGTCCCGCCGTTTGACGCGTTGTGGCTGCCGGCGATTTCCTCCCTATCCCGGATTACGAATCAGCCCCTCTTATGGAACGTTTCCGAAGCGAGAACCTGAGCCACGACCCGATCCATGGGTACATTGCCTTTACTTCGGCCGTCGGGCTGGCTGTAGGCGAGGTCGCCGAGCGGGAGATCATCGACCATCCGTGGATCCAACGGCTCAGGCAGATCCATCAGCTCCAGACCGCCTGGTGGGTCTTTCCTTCGGCGGAGCATACCCGCTTCCAGCACGTTCTCGGGGCCATGCATTTGGCGAGCCGTGCCGTGCAGGAATTGTACGAGAGCCTGCGGGAGGTTTGCCCCGATGTGCCCAGCCGGGGGTATGTCGAGTCGTTGATGCGGATGGCGGCGCTCGTGCACGACGTCGGCCACGGCCCCTTCGGTCACTTCTTCGACCATCATTTCCTGGCGGATTACGGCCTGACGCATGAGACACTCGGCGCCCACATCATCCGCCAGGAGTTGGGAGACCTTCTTAGGCGGATCCGCCGCAATCCTCATAGCCGCCTGGAACCGGGCGAAACCCTTGATCCCGACCAGATTGCCCAGTTGATCACGCGGCCGAAAGACGCAAGCCACGACGATGCCCCGCGGTGGCTTCAACTGTTGCGAAGCCTCTTCAGCGGCCTCTACACGGTCGACAACATGGACTTCGTCCTCCGGGATGCCTACATGTCGGGCTACAGCACACGCTCGTTCGACCTCGACCGGTTGCTGCACTACAGCGTGTTTACCGAGCGGGGGCTGACCGTGCACGAACGAGGACTGGCGGCCCTGGTGCGGTTCATCCATGTTCGGGCGGAGCTGTTCCGGGCGGTTTATTTCCATCGAACCGTCCGCGCGATCGACCTCTCGCTGGCCGATCTGTTTGCCGACAGCAAGCACCGCGTATTTCCAGGAAATCCGCTGGAGCACCTCGACGACTACCTGCAACTGACGGAATGGTCGCTTCTGGTCCAAGTTTCCGGCTGGCACCGCAGCCCGGACCCGCAGTTGCGGGAATTGGGCGGGCGGTGGCAGCGGTTTCTGCACCGCGACATCCGCTGGCGACTGGCCGTCGAGCGGACGGTCTACTTCCGCCCCGGCGAACCGGAGCAGACAAGCATCTTCAGCAGCGAACAGCTCTTCGAGGCGTCGGTACGAAGCCACCTGCCGCCGCACCTCCGCGATCTGCCGCTGAAGTTTGAAAATCCGCGCCATGTCCATCGCCCCGGCGCCCACACGCCGGCGGCCGGCCAGAATTTCGTCTACGATCCCGCGGCCGACCAGATCCGCCGGCTTGATGAACGGGAGCTGTTCCGGCAACTCCCGCTCAGTTACCGTATTTGCCGCATCTATGCCGAGAGCCCGGACCACAATGCGGAGCTTGCCGCGGTCATGGACCGCTTGATCGGGGCGGACGTGGCGGACGACCTGACGAATATGTAGTGGATAGGGGCTACCTTTCACAGCCCGGTCACAAGGCCGGGCAAATACACTAGGGATCCATTCTCCAATTTACGGGAATCACCATGGTCGACGATTACCGCCAGTACGACAATCCTCTGATCACCCGCTATGCATCCAGCCGCATGAGCGAACTATGGAGTGCGCAACGGAAGTTCGGCACGTGGCGGCGGCTGTGGGTGGCCCTGGCCGAAGCCGAGGCCGAGTTGGGGCTGCCGGTGACGGCCGAGCAGATCGAGGAACTGAGGGCTCACGTGGACGACATCGATTTTGAAGCAGCCGAGCGGCACGAACGCCGGCTGCGGCACGATGTGATGGCGCATGTCCACGCCTATGGAGATGTCTGCCCCAAGGCACGGCCGATCATCCATCTCGGCGCCACGAGCTGCTACGTGACCGACAATACGGATCTGATCTTGCTGCGGGAAGGTCTCGAACTCGTTCGGGATCGACTCGTGTCGGTCGTCGACCGCCTGGCGACGTTCGCCGCACAGAACCGCGACCTGCCCTGCCTGGCGCTGACGCACCTGCAGCCGGCGCAGCCGACGACCGTGGGCAAGCGGGCCTGTCTGTGGGCTTACGATTTCGTGCTCGATCTCAAGGAAATCGAGCACCGCCTCGGGGAGTTGAAGTGCCGGAGCGTGAAGGGGACCACCGGAACCCAGGCGAGTTTCCTCAGCCTCTTCGGCGGCGACCACCAGAAGGTGCGGCGGCTCGAGGAACTGGTCAACCGGAAGCTCGGGTTTTCCGAATCGTACGCCGTGACCGGCCAAACCTACCCGCGCAAGATCGATTCGCAGGTGCTCAGCGTCCTCTCAGGCGTCGCGCAGAGTTCGCACAAGTTTGCCACGGATCTGCGGATCCTGCAGCACCGCAAGGAAATGGAGGAGCCGTTCGGAAAGGAGCAGATCGGGTCCTCGGCCATGGCGTACAAGCGCAATCCGATGCGGAGCGAACGGATCTGCTCGCTGGCCCGCTTTGTAATGAGCGTGGAAACCAGCCCGGCCATGACGTTGGCGACGCAATGGTTCGAGCGAACCTTGGACGACAGCGCCAACCGCCGCCTCGTGCTTCCGCAGGCGTTTCTGGCGATCGACGCCATTCTGATCCTCTGCCAGAACGTGACCGACGGCCTGGTCGTTTATCCCAAGGTGATCGCCCGGAATCTGGAGTCCGAGCTTCCCTTCATGGCGACGGAGAACGTGCTGATGGCCGCGGTCGCCGCCGGTGGCGATCGGCAGGAATTGCACGAGCGGATCCGGCGCCACAGCCAGGCCGCCGCTGCCGTGGTCAAGGAAGAGGGCGGCCAAAACGACCTCATCCAGCGGCTGAAGAGCGACGGAGTTTTCGCCGCCGTCGACCTGGACGCGACGCTCAACCCGGCAAAATTCGTGGGGCGAGCCCCGGAGCAGGTCGACGAGTTTATTGCAGAGGTCGTCGATCCTATCCGTGGCCGCTGTCCGGGCGCACTCGCCGGCGAGGCGGACGTGCGGGTGTGAGCGGCGAACCTCGCGCGGAGAGGGGACAGGCACATTTTGCTCCAAAGGCCCCGCAAAGTGAGTTAGTCCCCGACGGTTCGGGCACGCCGCGGGAGGCGTTGGGGATTAGCGTTGCTCTGTGCCGGACGCCTCGGGCACGACGATGGGTGTATCTTCCTCATTGCCCCATTCGTTCCACCCACGGTAGTAGTTCCGGACGTCTTTCGCTCCGACCAGTTCCAATCCGAACGCCATGACCGACGAGCGTCCCCCCGACTGGCAATGAGTTGCGATCGGTCGGTTCAGATCGATACCCGCCTGGTCGACCAGGCGCCGAATTTCCTGAGCCCTTTTGAATCGGTGGGTGGTTTGGTCGACCAGGTCGCTCCACTCAAGGTGTTTCGCGCCGGGAATCGCGCCGGCGCGGTCGTTTTTTCTCTTGTCGATGCCGCAATGCTCGTCGCGACTTCGTGCATCAAGAATCTGCCAGCGAGGATCGTCCAGAATGTCGAGCACGCTCTGTTTCTTGGCAAGCAGCCGGGCTTTCGGCTCTGCGCGGAACTCGGCGGGTTTCACTTCCGGTGCGGCTTCGGAGATCGGCAGGTCCGCCGCCTTCCAGCCGCGCCAGCCGCCGTTGAGCAACTTCGCGTTCTCGACACCCCAGTAACGGAGAATCCACCAGATCCGCCCCGCGTCTTTCATACCTGCGTCGTCGTAAACGACCACCTGCGAGCCCGATCCGATACCCAGTTCTCCGATACGGCGGCTCCAAGCCTCTCGGTCTTTTCCTTCGTCGAAAGCCGCTTTCCATGCATCGTGGTCCACGTGCTGCGCACGCGGAATATGACCGGTCCGGTAGTTTTCAAGGCTCCTCGCGTCGAGAATGACGAACTGCCCGGCCGGGACCGGTCCGGCAAGCTCGGCGGGTTCCACCAACAGTTCGGGATTTGAGTAGGAGTCCTGCGAAGCGGCCAGCGAAGTGGCCGTCGCGTGCGTCAGGAGCAGAACCAGGATTGGAAACCATCTCATGGGTGAGTCTCTCCAAGCAGAACAACGCGAAGACACGAATCCTCCGGATAACCATCCGCATGGCGGAAGAGAGGCGGACAGGTCCATGTTTTCGACCAACGGCGTTGACACCAAAACGCATTGCCTGGCCGAAAAATGGACCACTCCCCGACCGCGGGCGCAAACGGTTACTTCACTGGCATCATTCGCACCGGCCGCGAAAACGTCAAGCAATCGGCGCGGTGAAGGAGAATAGCTTAGAGCTTGCCCCAAACCATCGGAGACTGGCTCATTTTGCGGGGTCTTCAAAGCAAAATGTGCCTGCCCCCCTCCTCCGAGGTTTTGAGATTGGCTCTCAGCTCAGACTCAGCTCAGTGGGCCATGTGTATGCTGTGGTGGGTGAGGTGATGTACAATGAGACGGTGCCCGGCGGACCGGCAGTCAAGAGCGCTGGATCGATGGTGTTGGATTCCTGTCGAAATTGCCGAACCGCCTTCGGCGCAATCGGGCCAGCCGTCATGGCTTATCTTCAGGGATGCATCAGTTTGCCAACGTGCCTGCTATCAATGATGACCATCCCGGTTGCCACATGATGCTGCCGAACAGATGACAAGATCACGGCAACATGCCGCAGTTCGCGTCTGATTGCGGTGCGAGGAGGGGACTGTGCCAGCTTTGAAGATTGTTCTGTTGTGCATGGCCTCGGCCATCGTCTACGGGATCTGTCACGATCAGGTGACGGCGCGGGTTTGCGTCGAGTATTTCACGGTTGGACATGCCCCGATCTTTCCCACCGAATCGCCAACGCTTCTCGCCTTCGGCTGGGGAACGCTGGCAACGTGGTGGGTTGGGCTGATCCTCGGTGTGCTGGTTGCGCTGGCTGCCAGGGCCGGATCGTGGCCGAAACTCGACGCCGCGCACTTGATTCGGCCGATTGCTTGCTTGCTGATCGTGGTGGCAGTTGCATCAGTGCTGGCGGGAATCACCGGCTACGAGCTTGCCGAAGGGAGCGGGCTGGTGCTGCCCGAGCCGCTGGGTACACGGGTTCCCAAAGGGCATCATCATGGGTTCTTTGC
Organism: Thermoguttaceae bacterium; assembly: GCA_040768665.1. Classification (GTDB taxonomy): domain Bacteria; phylum Planctomycetota; class Planctomycetia; order Pirellulales; family Thermoguttaceae; genus JABWBD01. The sequence continues at coordinate 112,282 of JAXGMN010000028.1, read as the reverse complement.
CGATACGCTGGCCCATCTGGCGGCGTATGTCGTTGGAATACTCGGTGGGGCAATCGTCTGTGTTCAGGCCCTCGTGCGACGCCGCCGGGTCGCTCGGACCGCACGGTGGTCCGACGACGGGATTGCCCGCGTAGACCTCACCGCCGAACGTCCGGTTGTTGTCGTCAGCCGTTGGATCGCCAGAACGGTCGGCGTCCCGCTGTTGGGCCTCCTGGTTGTTCTTACCATGGGCGACGGCATCGCGAATCCGCTTACTGCATCACAGCGAGAAAACCTGTTCGGGGTCGTTGTCGTGGCGATGTTCTTGGGCGTTGTTCTTGGCTGGAAGTGGGAAGGGGTCGGCAGCCTGTTGATCCTGGGATCGCTCGTCTTGTTTGCCGTGGCTGATGAGCCGTTTCTGTTGGACATCGTCATCGTGCCATGGCTGGTCACGGGATTGGCGTATCTGGTATGTTGGGTGGGCGGGAAGGAAGCGGATAGTGCAGTCTTCCGAATGCAACGATTTCATCAGCTCTTGTTCGCCATTGCGATCATAACGCTGAGCTGGTTCGCGATGATGGCCGTTCACGAACTCGGCCATGTCATCGGCGCCACAGCAACAGGGGGCACGGTGGAGCGTGTCGTTCTCCATCCGTTTGCGATCTCGCGAACCGATGTCGCCCCGAATCCGTACCCCGCAGTTGTCGTGTGGCTCGGTCCGGTTGTGGGCTGTGCTCTTCCACTGGCGGTAGCCGCGACCTTCCCGCGACGTCACCTGTTCGTCCGAAATGTCGCCTGGTTCTTTGCCGGATTCTGCCTGATCGCCAACGGCACTTACATTTCCGTCGGGAGCTTCGATGGCGTGGGCGATTGCGGCGAGATGCTTCGGACGGGCACGCCGCCCTGGGTCTTGCTCGCGTTTGGAGGTGTCACCGTCCCTTTGGGCCTGTACGTCTGGCACCGGCTTGGATCCGTCAGGGATTTCGTCAGGAATCCGTCCATGATCACGGGGCGAATGGCCTGGATTGCCTTTGCAGCGTTGGTCGTTCTAGCTGCCGCCGGATCGGGGTTGTCTTCACGGTAGGATCGTATGCGCTCAGGAGCGATCCCGGACTTCGTGCCAAAGCCCCGCCAAACCGAGTCGATGCGCCCATTCTTCCAGATAGCCGTAGTCGATGTGGTCGCCTTGGACTTTCAGCACTCCAAGAATGTCGCGGACGTGCTTTTCGGAACCGCCCTCCCGGAAGTACTCCAGCTTCTTCAAGATGACGTCTTCCGGGGCGGCAAATTGGGCATCTCCTTCGGGTCCGGAAGGCAGGAGTCTGCGGCGCGCGAATCGCGATCGGTTGAACTCAGTGTCCGGCGGAACAATAACGTCGACCTTGAGGCCGGCCGTCACGTGAATTAGATTGAACTGGTGCCGTGCTCGGACTGCACTCCGCACCGCGTCAACGCTGATGTAGTAGTCGGGGGACTCGAACGCTGCGCAAAACGGGGCGACGTTGGCTTCCTTGAGATCGGCAACGATGTCGATGTCGTTGGTAAAACGCGGCTCGCCGTAGGTGATTGTTGCAATGGAGCCGGTGACGAAGTATGGTATGTGAAGCTGCTGGAAAACGGCGACGACAACCCGCAGAAGATCACTCGGTTCCATGGAGCAATCTCCGTGCGGTTTCGCGCTGCACCTGCTCCGCAGACCACTCCGGGTGGTCGGCCCGGACGACGCGGCGGATAGTGTCGCGGGCGTAACGCCACATGCCGTACGCGATCGCCAGACGATCCGCGGGACTCTTGTTCCGCAGGATCTCGGCCATCGTATCGTCCAGCTCTTCCCATTTGGGCAGCCGTTCCAACACTTGGCAAACCCCTGCAAATCAGGCTTCTGGCGATCACTTCGAGTCAAATTATAGCCGACGTTCCAGAAGGCAAGCAAGCTTGGTGACAGGCTGTCTTATCGCCCGTGGCATCAATAGCTTTCCGATGCTGCGGCGGCCCGGTTTCGGAATCGCTGCCCGCCGGCCCGTTCCTCGCGGATCCAGTCGGTGATGGCGGTTGCGGCAGTGGCTGCGTCGATCATCTGCGAGTCGGCATCCCACCGCCATTTTACCTCGAGTTGCCCCTGTTTCAGCCCCCGCTCGCCCACAACCACTCGCAGCGGAATGCCAACGAGATCGGCATCCTTGAACTTCACGCCCGGCCGCTGGTCGCGATCGTCCAGCAACACGTCCAACCCCGCGGCCGACAGCTCTTCGTAGAGCCGCTCGGCGGTCTGCATCGTGGCCTCGTCGCTCGCCTTCATCGGAACCACGAGCACCTCGTACGGCGCCAGCGCAACCGGCCAGAGAATGCCGTTGGCGTCGTTGTTGGTCTCGATCAGGCCGGCAATGATGCGGTTGATCCCGATTCCGTAGCAGCCCATGATAATCGCGTGCTGCTGCTCCTTTGCGTCGAGGAATTTTGCGTCCAATGCTTCGGAGTACTTCGTACCCAGCTTGAAAACGTGGCCCACTTCGATGGCCTGGCGCATCGAAAGCTTCGCGCTGCAGCGAGGGCAAGGGTCCTGATCGACGGCGTTGCGCAAATCCGCGTAGCCGTCGGACTTGAAGTCGCGGTCCGGATTGACGCCGACCAGGTGCGCGTCGGCCTCGTTGGCGCCCGTGATGCCGTTGCGAATGAACTGGATATCGTAGTCGGCCAGGACCGGAACCTTCTCCTTCAAGCCAACCGGGCCGGCGAACCCGACCGGCGCGCCGGTCACGCGCCGGATGTGGTCCGGATCGGCCAACTGGATCGAACCCGCGCCGGCCGCTCGGCGGATCTTATTCTCGTTGGCCTCGTGGTCGCCACGGATCAACACGGCGATCGGTTTGCCGTCGGCCAGGTAGATGAGGGTTTTGATCATCTCTTCGGGCCTGCAGCCGAGAAAGTTGCAAACCTGCGCGATCGTACCGGCATCGGGCGTAGGCACCTTCTCGACGGCCTTAAGCTCGATGTCCTTGACGCTGCCGCCCCGGGCCCCGATCTCCGCCCGCTCGAGATTGGCCGCATAGCCGCAGGCCCTGCAGTGGACGACCGTGTCTTCGCCGTTTTCGGCCGGAATCATGAACTCGTGACTGGCGTCGCCGCCGATCGGCCCGCTTTCGGCCTCGACCGGCAGGTACTCGAGGCCGCAGCGTTCGAAAATCCGGCAGTAGGCGGCGTACATCTTCTCGTAGCTCTCGCCAAGAGCCTCGACCGAGGCGTCGAAGCTGTATGCGTCCTTCATCAAGAATTCGCTGGTCCGCAGCACACCGAACCGGGGCCGCTCCTCGTTGCGAAATTTCGTCTGGATCTGGTAGAGCGTGATCGGCAATTGGCGGTAGCTCGAGACATGCCGGGAGACCAGATCGGTGATCACCTCCTCGTGCGTCGGTCCCAGCGCCATCTGCACCTTGCGGTTCTGTCGCCGCACGGCGAACTGGATCAATACGTCGCCAAAGGCTTCCACCCGCCCGGTCTGCTCCCACAGCGAGATCGGTGTCAGGGCCGGCATAAGCAGCTCGACCGCTCCGGCGGCGTCCATCTCCTCGCGAACGATTCGCTCCGCCTTCTTCAGTGCCCGAAGGCCGAGCGGCAAGTAGCTGTACGCCCCGGCCATCACCTGCCCGATCAGCCCGGCTCGCAGCATCAGGACGTGGCTGGGAATCTCTGCCCCTTCGGGCGTTTCCTTCATGGTCGGGATGAGGGTCTGGCTCCAGCGCATGGCAGTGGCTTCAGCGAGAGTTTTGGAACGGAGTTCTTGCGAGAAAACCAGTATTGTAGGCGAAACCGGGCGTGGTACAAGGTCGGCATATCCCCCTTGTGGAGGATTCTGCAAAATCCTACAATCCAGGAGGAGTTGAGGCTCTCTTCTGTTTCTTCCTCTCGTGAAAGGATCGGTATGCCGCGGCGATTCGTCAGTCAGCTTACAGAACAAGAGACGGTCGACCAGGTATTTCGGGCGTCCGATAAGCAACTGCGGCCGAATCGAAACGGCGATCTGTATCTCCAGGTGGACTTGTGCGATCGCACGGGAAGCATCGCGGCCCGGATGTGGAATGCGACGGAAGCCCTCTACAACTCGTTCGACAACGGCGACTACGTGCAGGTGGTCGGCAAGACGCAGTTGTTCCAGGGCAATATGCAGATGATTGCCTCGCGGATCGTCCGCCTGCCGGCCAGCGAAGTGAACGAGGACGATTTCACGCCGGTCTCCACGGTGGCGGTCGATAAGCTGCTGGCGCGGCTGAAGGAACTGCTTCGGGGTATGACGAATCCACACCTGCTGAATATCGCCGAGTGCTTCCTGTTGGATGAGACGCTGATGGCAAAGCTCAGCCGCGCCCCCGCGGGCGTGAAACACCATCACGCGTATTTCGGCGGCCTGCTGGAGCACATCGCGAACCTCATGGAGGTGGTCAACCGCGTGGCCCCCTGCTACCCGCAGGTCGACCGCGACTTGCTGCTGATGGGAGCGTTCCTCCACGACCTGAGCAAGGTCGACGAGTTGACCTACGACCGCGAGTTGGCTTACAGCGACGAGGGGCAGTTGATCGGCCACCTGGTGATGGCAGTGAGCATGCTCGAGGCCAAGGTCCGCGAAGCGGAGAAACTCTCGGGCGATCGGATCCCTGGAGAATTGGTCCTGCGGCTGAAACACATGATCATCAGCCACCACGGCGAATACGAGTTTGGCAGCCCGAAGCTCCCGATGACGCTGGAAGCGGTGGCCCTCTACTGCCTGGACAACCTCGACGCGAAGATTTTCGCTTTCGACCAACAGTTGCGCGATGATCCCAATATCGGCAGCCCCTGGACTCATTTTCACCCGACACTGAACCGCAAGCTGTTCAAGGGACAGGCCGGCAAGAAGAAACGGTGAACAGCCTGATTTGGGAAGGTGAAAACACCGGATGTTTGATCGTGTGCTTGGCATCGGGTTTCTTCCATAAGGACCCCTGTGGGCTCGGTCCACGGGTGAACGAGGTTCGGCAGCTAGCATTCGTTACCGACAACCTTTCCGGGTCCCCTGCCGCCTCGCGCGGCAGGAGCCCAAGGTTCCCCGGCTCCAGCGCCCAGCCAACGGCTTGAATCACCCGTGCCTGCCGCGTCGGAACTTCAAGATGGCTTTTTCGGCCCGCAGTGCGACACCTGCTCATTCGTTTCAACGGAGCTTTCGTCCATGACCGACATCGACCTCGAACAAGCCATTCTCGAACTGGTCCGCCGGCCCAGCTATCAGCCGGTCAAGCCTCGGGTCATTGCACGCCGCCTGAACGTTCCCAAGGAAGAGGTGCCCGAGTTCAAGAAACAGATCAAGAAGATGGTCCGCCGCGGGCAGTTGGCCTACGGCCCGAGTCACCAGGTGAAATCGCCCGAGGCCGCCGCACCGGGGGAGAAAGCGACCAACACGGTCACGGGCGTTTTTCGCCGCACCTCCGGCGGCTACGGTTTTGTCCGGCCCGGCGGCACCACTCCCGGGGAACCCGCCGTGCAGGATATCTACGTCGACGAACGCGACTCCGGCGACGCCTCGACCGGCGACGTCGTTCTCGTCCGGCTGACGAAGCACCGCGGACGCCATCCCGGTCCCGCGGGGAAGATCGTCGACGTGGTCGACCGGGAGACACGCCGGTTCGTCGGCACCTACTTTGAAGACGCCCGCGGCGGAATGGTCCAGGTCGACGGCACTCTGTTCTCCCAGCCGATCACGGTAGGCGATCCGGGGGCCAGCGGAGTGCAGCCCAACGACAAGGTCGTCTTCGAGATGGTCCGCTTCCCTTCCTACCTCTATCCGGGCGAGGGGGTCATCACCGAAGTGCTCGGCGAGCGGGGCAAGCCGGGCGTCGACACACTGGCGATTATCCGTGAATACGGGCTGCCCGACCATTTCCCCGAACACGTGATCGAACAAGCCCGCGGCGAGACCGAACGCTTCGATGCCGCCCTCGGAGACGGCCGCCGCGATTTCACCGGCGAGACCGTCATCACGATCGATCCGGCCGACGCCAGGGATTTCGACGACGCGATCTCCCTGGAAGAGATGCCGGGCGGCCATCTGCTCCTCGGCGTTCATATCGCCGACGTGTCGCACTTCGTGCCGCAGAATACAACCCTGGATCGCGAAGCCTACGACCGGGCAACGAGCGTCTACCTGCCCGACCGCGTGATTCCGATGCTGCCCGAGCTGATCTCCAACAGCCTGGCGAGCCTGCAGCCGGGGAGGGTCCGCTACACGCTCTCGGCGATGTTGGAGTTCACGCCGGACGGTGTTCGCGTCGGCACCGAGGTGCACCGCGCGGCAATCAAGAGCAACCGGCGGTTCAGCTACGAGCAGGTTGACCAGTACCTGGCCGATCCCGAGCCGTGGCGGAAGAAGCTGGGAGTGAAAGTCTTTGAGCTTCTCGGACGGATGCACAAGCTGGCCATGATTCTCCGGCGGCGGCGAACGGAGCGCGGCGCGCTGGAACTGACCATGCCCGAGGTGAAGATCGATCTGGACAAGCAGGGGCGCGTGAGCGGGGCCCACGTGGTCGAACATACCGAGAGCCACCAGATCATCGAGGAGTTCATGCTGGCGGCCAACGAGGCCGTCGCCGAGATGCTCCGCGACAAGGAGCTGTTCTTCCTCAGACGGATCCACAAGGCGCCGGTGCCTCGCAAGCTCAAGATGCTCACCGAGTTCATCTCCGAACTGGGTTTTGAAACGGAAAGCCTGGAGAGCCGTTTCGAGCTGCAGAAGCTGCTCAACGAAGTCAAGGGGCGGCCGGAGCAGCATGCCGTGAACTACGCGGTGCTGCGCTCGCTGCAGCGAGCCGTGTACAGCCCGCAGGAGGAAGGCCACTATGCCCTGGCCAGCGACTGCTACTGCCACTTCACCTCGCCGATCCGCCGTTATCCGGATCTCACCGTCCACCGGCTGATCATTGCGATCCTCGAAGGCCGCAAACCGAAAAACGAAGTCGGCGAACTGGTGATTGCGGGTGAACACTGTTCGCAGCGCGAAGAGCGGGCCGAGGCGGCCGAGCGGGAACTGACCAAGGTCAAGCTGCTGGCGTATCTCAGCGACCGCATCGGCGAAGAGATGGAGGCCGTGATCACGGGCGTGGAGAGCTACGGCATCTTCGTCCAGGGAATCGACTTGCCCGCGGAAGGGCGCGTCCACGTCGATGCGATGGTCGACGATTACTACCGCTTCGACCGGGCCGCGCACACGCTCTCCGGCCATCGCTCCGGCAACACCTTCCGGCTGGGCGACAAGGTCCGCGTGGTCGTGGCCCGGGTGGATATCGACCGCCGGGAACTCGACTTCCGGCTCGTCCAACACCAGCAAGGGGCCGCCGCCCGCGCCGCTTCGCCCGGCCGCAAGCGCAAGACCTCAACCAAAGCCGGCCGCGCCGGGAAGAAGCCGTCGAAAAGGCCGGACAAGCGCAAAAAGCGCCGATAGGCCGCATGAACGACAGCAGCCGATCCTGCTGCGAAATCGAAACTACAGCTTCGGAACCGGAATCGGGTTCTTCACGTCGTTGTACGGCGGTTCATACCAGGGCTCGAGCGTGACGCCGTATCCGCGGTTCAACTCCCACTGTGCTCGTGCGGCCCACGGCGTGCCTGGATGGTCCTTGACGAGCTGCTTGAACAGCGCGTCCGCTTCCTGGATCATCGGAACCGTCTTGTCCCCGGAGAGCCGCTCTTTGTGGGTCCTGAGACTCCAGCGGTAGAGTTTCAGGTTGGGTGGCTTGGAAAGCGGCACCACCTTCGGTGTCTTAACGAACTTCTCCAGGTACAAGCCGTGTTCCAGCATCCGCACCTGGTAGGCGATCAGTTGTGCGCGCATCAGGTCGTAGTTCGCTTTCCAGCGAGGTTCCGGCTCGTCGTCGCGCAGCCGCTTCACTTTCTCGAGTTCCCTCGAAGCCACCGCCAGGTACGCGAGGTACAACTTGGCCTTTTCGTGTTCGACCGGAACCTGCTTGATAAACTCCTCCGGCTTGGGCGAGAAATGCTCCAGCATCTCCATCTTGGTGTCGCGATAGGGGTTCAGATCGTTGATGATTTTCCAGAGGACCGTTCGCAGCTTGTGCTTGTCGCGTTCGGCGACGATCTTCTCTCGCGGCCGAAGGTCGGGACGATAGCCGCGCATCGCATCGAGCTCGTAGCGGCGCTTCTCACCCCGCACGAGGTTGCCCTCCAGGGTCGGCAGAAGGAAAAATGCACCGCCGGTCTCCATGGCGATCCGCGATTGCTCGTAGGGCCCGTAACCGCTGCCGAAAGCGTCGTAACGACGATGAAATCCATTGGTCTGGACCTGCTCGACAAAGGCCGTCTCGGGACCGCGCTCGAGCCGGAGCCAGTGCGGGCGGTTGGTCTGCGGATGCCGCCATCGGATGAATGCGTAGGGATAGCCGAAGACCGCTTCCCGGCCGAGGAAATAGACCCGGCACTGGGCCGCCTTGGCCTCGCGGATCGCGGCTTCCATGAACTGAACATTATCGTTCTGATCGCCGCTTTCATCGGTGACCACGATGAGAGCCAGCCGCCGCTTCCCCTGCACGGCAAACTTGCGGAAGTGGCTGATCGATCTGCCGATCGCCTGGCAGGTGATTTCCTTGCCCGTCTTGTCAACCGGCACCGCGTCGATCGCCTCGCGGATTTGCTGCATATCGGCGGTGGCCTTGGGGGTGTGGATCACGAACTCGCCCCCGAAGCTGGTGACCGCGGTGAGCAGGTGTTCGCCCTTGGCCCGATCGCTCAGCCCCAACTCCTGGTAAACGCGCTCGATGCGATCGCGGATCTCCTTCTGGTCGTCTTTCATGCTTTCCGACTGGTCGAAGAGCCAAAGGACGAGGACGTCGTCCTTGTAAAGCATCTGAAGGATAGCCTGCGTGATCCGGTCCATCGCCTGCGAGTAACTGTCGACCACCGAGCGGGCCTGGCCGTGTGTGCCGGTGGGCACCTCCTGAATCAGTCCATGATCGCCGGAAACGGAGGCGAGCAGGCTGCTGATGTCGACGTCGTTGATCGGCAGGCCTGCCGTGGCGTCAGTCTGCGTGACCTGCTCGATGTTGGTGTCCGATACTGCGGCCGCCGTCACGGTCGGCGCACTCGACGGACCAAAGATCATCTCCGTGGCCGCTTCGAGTTGCTCGTCGAGGACCTCGGTTTCGAGATCCTGCACTTCCTCATCGGTTCTTACCACGAGCGGCGGTATGTACGTGTCGATGGTCTCGGGCAACGCCCAGAGCCCGAGGAGCACGACGACAACCACGTGGATCGTCGTAGAGAAGAGAAAAGAAGCGACGCTTCGCTTGATGCCGCGGGAGACCAGATGGTCGTCTTCCGTAAGGGCGAGTGCCGGTACACTCTCCACCCTTTTCTTGGCAGCGCGCTTCGCGGCCGGCTTGGCGGCCTTGGCGGCGGTTTCGCCATTGGTTTTCGCGGTCGCATCCGGAGCCGTCTCGGCATCGGCCGCGGCTTCGCGGGCTTCAGCCGGAGATGCCGTTTCACCGACAGCAGCCGTCTCGCCGCCGTCCGAAGCCTCTTCGGCCGCGGCCGGAACTGCCGCCGTTTCCTCCTCCGCGGACGCATCGGATTGGGCCTCGGCCGGAACGGTTTCGCTTCCGTTACCCTCGGCTGGCCCCGTCGTTGCGTCTTCCGTCAACGACTCTTCCGCCTTGATCGGTTCGGCTTCTCTTGTGTCGTCCTTCGGCATGGCTTCAGACCCGCTAGCTGGACAAAGTGACGTGCTTGACGAAATATAACCGTTCACGGGGCGGAAGAGAGGGGGACAGGTCCATGTTTTCGGCCAGCGTCTTTCTCGTCAAAATGTCTGAACTGGCCGAAAAATGGACCAGTCCCCGGCCGCGGGCGTGAACGGTTACGACGAAATTAATTATGGCTACGATCGGTTCGCGATGACAACAGACTGGGCGCAGAACTCGCGCACGCCCAGACCGGTGCCCCTGCAAGGTGGGGGCAAACCTTAAACTCACATTAACAGGTTTTGCGCACACAGGCAAGTTCCCGCCCGGCAACGCCGGCCCATTCGGCCGCCGTCGCTGGCAGGACCGGATGGGAGCCGGCTTGGACATCGATTCAGCGTGCAGTCCGGCTTCGGCGGAGTTGGCCGCAGGCGGCGTCGATGCGGTCGCCCTTTCGGTAGCGGATCTTCACGGTCAGGCCACCACGCCGGAGGATCTCAGCAAAATGGGCGGTCCCCTCCGGCGCTGGAGTGCGGTACGGTAGCCCGGAAACCGGATTGTAGGGAATGAGATTCACCAGGGCCGGTCGCCCTTTCAGAAGCTGCACCAGACGGCGACCATGCTCGGGCCGGTCGTTCAGTTCGCCCAAAAGGACGTATTCGTACGTGACGCGGCGGCCCGTGGCATCGAAGTAGTGGTCGGCCGCTTCCAGGATCGTCCCGATGCCGATCTTCCGGTTGGTCGGAACCAACTGGTTCCGCAATTCGTCGTCCGGGGCATGCAGCGAAACAGCGAGGTGATATTGGCAGTCCTCTTCGGCCAGTCGTCGGATCGCCGGAGGCAACCCGACGGTCGAGATAGTAATGCGCCGGGCACTGATTCCGAGTCCGCCGGGGCTGCTGGCGACGTCCAGGGCGGGCAGCAGCCGGTCGAGATTCGCCAGTGGCTCGCCCATTCCCATCACGACGATGTGGCTAAGCCTTTCCCCGTCCGCGAGAAGGCGCTGAAGCCGCAGTACCTCTTCCAGGATCTCCCCGGTGGTCAGATTGCGGACGACGCCATCCAGGCCGCTGGCGCAAAACACGCAACCCATCGCGCAGCCCACCTGGGTGCTGATGCAAACGGTGCGATGGTGGCGATCGTCGCGCAAGAGGACGCACTCGATCCGCTGACCGTCGGCAAGTTCGAGGAGCAGTTTATCAGTCTGATCCGTTGATGTCCGCCGCTCGACTACCCGCGTCGTCCAAATCTGAAACGATTCGGCGAGCCGGTTCCGCAACGGCTTGGGCAGATCGGTCATTTCGTCGAATTCGCTCGCCCCGCGCTCAAACAGCCATTGGCGGACCTGCGCAGTCCGGTAGCGCGGCGCGCCGGCCTCGGCGAACCACGACTCGAGTTGAGCGGCGTTCTGATCCAGAAGATGCTGCACGACGAATGCCTGCCGATGGCGGAGGACAAGAATGGGGCGGGAGCGACGAAAACGTATTATACGGATAGTGCGGCCTGTCGGCTCGGCCCTTTCCGACCGGGGTGCGTACACCATAACCGCCGGCACACGTCGCCCTTTCCCCCGGATTGACAGCCGCCGTATGGGGGTGAACAATACCGGCAGTCGCTTCGGAACAACAGCAGCGGGAACCCCGAGGGCGAACCATGTCGATGAATGATCCGTTTGGAAACCAGCAATGGGATCAACCGACGCCTCCACCTCCCCGTCCCGGCATGAGTTCGGGGACCAAGGTGTTGCTCATCCTGGCGATCATTTTCGGCGTGTTGCTGCTGATTTGCTGCGGGGGATTTATTCTCATGGGCATCTTCGCCCGCAATTACATGGGAGAGGCAATGAGCCAGGATCCGGCCGTGGTCCGCCAGATCACCGAGCGGATTCTGCCGAAGCTGAAGATTCCCGAGCCGCTTCAGCCGGAAGCTTCCATGGATATGCGGATCCCCTTTACGGACCAGACCGTGATGACGATGGTCTTCTGGACCCACAAGCCGAGCGATAGTGCCCTGGTGCTAACCGCCATGGGCGAAGCGTTCGCCGGGCAGAACCAGGAGCAGATGCGACAGCAGATCGAGCAACAGCTTCGCCAGCAGGGAATCCGGCCGGCTCCAGAGCGTGAGGGCCAGTGGGAAACGGAGAAGTCCGAGAAGGAGTTCGAGATTCGAGGCGAGAAGGTCACCCTGCAGTTCGTCAAGCACAAACGGACCGATGCGGACGGGGAACGGATCGAGGTCACCGGCACGTTGCCGGGCGAGCAAGGTCCGGTCATGCTGATGCTCTCGGCCGACACGGCCCTGCTGAGCGAGCAGCAGGCTATCGAGATGCTCAAGTCCATCGAGTGAGCCGGTCGCGGCAGCGGATCCGACAGGCTGCCTGCAACCGTAGGGCCGTCCGGCAAACCACCTCACGCGTCGCGGGGCGGATTGCGTCCCAAAAACGGATACTGCTCCAGATCGATCACCGTGCCGCTGAACGGACGCGACTGGTCACTTACCCAATACGCCGCTGCACGAGCGATCTCCTCCGGTTTCACGAGCCGACCGATCGGCGCGACCACTTTGGAAAGTCGCTCCGGCCAATCGTCGGGCAGACCATCTTCCATCTTGTAGCGGTATTCGTTTTCCGTCAGCACCCACCCGACGTTGAAGTGATTCACGCGGATGCCATGATGCCGGTGGAGCGTGTCCCCGAGGTTTTTCGACAGCGTCATCAGCCCTGCCTTCGACAGGCTGTAGGCCAGCAGGTTCTCCTCGCCGCAATACGCATTGTTCGACCCGATATTGAGCACGCAGCCGCGCGAACGCGTGAGGTGCTCGAGAGCCGCCTGAACGAGAAGCATCGGAGCGCGGAGATTGACGGCCATGACCTTATCGAACAGGGCCGCATCGGTCGTATGGATGTCGGTCCGTACGACGTAGGCGGCGTTGTTCACAACGGCGTCGATGCGCCCGAACGCCCGTGCCCCCGTATCGATAATCCGCCGCGGAGCGGCCGGATCGGCGAGATCGTCGATGTGCAGGATCGCCCGATCGCCCAGCGACCGGACGACCTCGCGGCCAAGTTCCTGGTCGCGCCCGTGCACCAGCACTCTCGCCCCCTCTTCCACGCACTGCCGGGCAATCGCCCGGCCGATCCCGGTCGTGCTGCCGGTAACCACAACGACTTTGTTCTCGAGAAGCATCGGACCGTCTCCCTTCAATCCTGTTGGCTTCGCCAGAGCTCCAGCCGGGGCAGAAGCTGCTCGGGCTTCGCGGTGCCGGTCGTGGCAAGTTGCTGGACGGTAATGGAGGCGACGAGATTTCCCACCAGCGCGGCCTCCGGGAGCGACGCACCGGCTGCCAAAGCCAGCACAGCGCCGGACGTGGCGCTGTCGCCCGCTCCGGTCGGGTCGATCGGACCTTGGATGCGAACACCGGGGACGACGGTTGTCTCGGGATCGCTGACGAGCATCCCCATCGGCCCTCGCGTGACCACAATCGGACCGCCGGTTTCGCTGCGGAGAAGCCGGACGGCGGATTCGAGTTCGGCCGGGTCGACCTTTTCGTCCGGCCGGGGATTTTCCCTGCCCACCGCCTCGAACTGGTTGGGCTTGATGATCATGCCGCAAAACTGCCGGATGCGGCGGCGGCTGTCGGCCCAGAAAACCACGTTTGGCCGCTGGGAGGCAGAACGAAAGAGCGAGTCGCGCACCCGGCGGGTAATCACGCCGCAGTTTTCCTCCTCGACCTGATCCAGCGCAATCACCGCATCCAACTCCGGCAGCAGACAGTCCAGCGAACGGAAGAGTCGCTCCTCCAGCGCGGGCGAGGTGGGCGTGCGGTTCTTAGTATCGTACCGCTCGTGCTCGCCGGCGAGGCTCGGATCGTTCACGTCGCGAGGTTTCAGATAGGTAGGCGTCATCCGGTCCCTTGCGATGTGAAGGTGGTCGGTTCGGCAGCCGAGCGCCGCGAGCCCTTTGCGGAGCTCGTACGACTCTCCGTCGTCGCCCGTGAAGCCGACCGCGTGGATTACGCCCGCTCCCAGGGCGGCCAGGTTGCAGACCACCGTCCCCGCTGCCCCGGGGCTCGAGCGGACGCTTACGACCTGATTGGCCTTCTTGCCGGTTTCTATGCTGACCTCCGCCAGCGCCGCATCGATGTCAAGATATCGGTCCAGGAAGAAATCGCCAATCACGGCAATCCGAAGTTGTCCGAAGCGGTCGGTCAACTCACGAAGCCGGTCGGACGGCATGTCGCGGAAGATGAGCATGGCGGGCCTGGCCGGCTACGGCTCCTGCGGCGCGACGCCGAGCAAATGAATCCCCATTTTCGAGACTCCTCGATTATAGCAGGCGACCGGCAGCCCGCAAATAGGGGAGTAATATTCCTCCCTGAAGAACCGTTGTGCCGACGGACTCGCCCGCAGTTCATCCGACGGCGCTGCCCCGCCTCAATTCTCGCACCACAAATACCGGATCAGCGGCTCGTGATCCCGATAGTCCGGTATGATCAGATCGGCGCCGACGCCGATCAGCCGGTCGCGTTTCCACGCATCGGGCATGCCGCTGCGACCGGCCTCATCGCTGGCCACCCCAACGGCCATTCCCCCCACTTCTTTAACATTCTGGATTTCCACGTATCCGTCGCCGAAACCGAGGAGCCGATCCCCCTCAACGCGATTCTCCCGCAGGATCCGCTCGATCACCATGGCTTTGGAAAAGCTCTTGTAGTCATCCAGCGCCCCGTACACGTGCCGACCGAAGTATTGGTCGAGGCCGAGGAGTTCTACCTCCTCGCGGACGTAGGGTTCATCGGTGCCGCTGGCCAGGTACATGATGACTCCGCGAGCCCTCAATGCTTCAAGCAGTTCAAGCGAGCCGGGCACAAGCATATCCTCCGGCTTCGCCTTGCCTAGGCGGAGAGCCTCCCGTCGGTCGACGATCCGCTCCATGAGACGCTCGTGGTAGCGCTGCTTGTACACGGCGGGTTCCTCGGGCGTGCCGCCCCGTTTTCGGACCTCATCGGCCAGACGGATCATCTGGTAAATGGTTTGCTTGCCGGTCAATTCGGCGACGAACTCGCGAGCCAGCCGGCCGAGTGAATCCGCCGACTCGCCGGTGCCCGTCTCTTGGAGGACTTCCACCATCATCGGCACCATGACCTCGGTCCAGCCCTCGCGGATCAGGCTGAGCGTGCCGTCGAAATCGAAGAGCACGTGTTCCGGAGGACGCCGGTCGCCGCACTCGCCGAGGATCTCGATCCGTGTGCCGGGCAGCATGCGGGTCGCGTCTGTCTGGTCGACGACCCTTAGGTAGTCCGCCTCAAGGTGAACCCGTTCCATGCCTACTCCTGTACCCGTCCTCCAAGGGGATGGCTTCGTCCACTAGGAATTCAGCCATCTTAGCGCATGTGTGATCGAAGAAGAAGGCCCGTCGCCCCAACCCACCGTCTTTCCTGGATGGGAAGAGCTTCAACCAAGTGTCCTGTATGCTACGTTGGTGGGGTGTTGACGGAGGTTGATTCAGGCGAAAATCGGCGGTGTTGCCGTCCGTGGGCCGGCAAAGTTGGGCTCCCAAGCCCTGTCCCCAGCAAAGCCTCTCTGCAAAAGCCCCGTCGACAAGGGTCAAGAGCCTGACCTGCTTCCCTGCGCCAGCGGAGCCCCGACGGTTTGCAGGCTGTCCGCGTTTTTTTTAAGCGGGGCTCGCTCGGATCAAAACCGCGGCAGTGATCATTGACCGTCGTCGGCGCGGTCTGAACAATTCACTCGTCGCGAGAAAGGCGACCCCATCCGTCGGAGACGATGACAAAACATTTCGAGGTGAAGAAAACCGGACAAACACGGTTACAATACAAACGGACCTTCCTTTTTGTCCCCTCCCGGTAGCGGCCGCGTCT
Source organism: Thermoguttaceae bacterium (assembly GCA_040768665.1). Lineage (GTDB taxonomy): Bacteria > Planctomycetota > Planctomycetia > Pirellulales > Thermoguttaceae > JABWBD01. The sequence continues at coordinate 96,710 of JAXGMN010000028.1, read as the reverse complement.
CGACAGGATTCGTCGGGGCGCGGCCCTCGTTCATTTCTTGCCTTTCACAAGCAACCTGCTTGCTGATGGTGAGCGATCCAGTCGCTCTATTGCGCTCCTGACGCGAGATGGCATTTGGGCCGCTTGGCAGGGCGGTTCTCCGAGTCGACAATGTCCCCTAGTGCTGAGTCAAAGGACTGACGGGTAGCGGAAGTCGTGCGACTGCTGGCCACGAACTCTCACGAGTTCGGCTACGCCCGTCAAAGGAAGATCGCTAGAGCACTAGGGCTGAGTCTCAGTTTAGGAACCCGATTGGGGAAAGGCGAGGGTGCCCGATTTGTCGACTACCAAACCCCAACCGCTCTGTCCGCAACAGCTCTGCCGCGATTTTGGATTTCGCAACGGATCTGCCCGCCAGGGTGTTCGTGCCCTCTTCGAGGCCGTCACCGAGGCGTCTTCCAGAGTGTCCAATAACCTGCTGCAGTGGAAGCAACTTGTCGACCGGGCGTGCGGCCAGGACGTCGTCGAGCGATCCGCAGCTACGGACCGGATGGCCGAACTCTACGGGGTACCCTCCTCGGCCGGCCCGGCGGAGCTTCTCTTCGCCGGACATAGCTATTACGCCCTGGTTGTGAACCTTGTGTTGCGGCACGCGTTCCGCGATACGAACGCCTGCCGGAGCGAGCTGTTTGACTGGCCTTTCGAGTCCCGGCACCCGAAGGTCGCATCACTGGTGGAGCAACTGCGCGATCGCTTGACCGGATATGCCACGGCGACTCAAGGGGAAGAGGAGTGTGTCGACCTTTTCGGACCGCTCTATCAGGACGTGGTTCCGCGCCCGGTTCGGCATCGTCTTGGCGAATACTATACCCCCAACTGGCTCGCCGAACATGTGCTCGACCAGGTCGGATACGACGGCGATCCGGCCTGCCGACTGCTCGACCCGGCATGCGGGACCGGGATCTTCCTGTTGGCGGCCATCCGGAGAATCCGCCGGCGCTCGCAAAGCGCCGAAGTGCCGGTTCGTTCGGTTCTAGCCAATATCGTGGGCATGGACCTCAACCCGGTCGCGGTGCTCTCGGCCGGGGCAAACTACCTGATGGCGCTCGGTGGATTGTATGAGACCGGGGAACTCGACATGCCCGTCCTGCTGCGGGATTCGATCCTCGACACGTGCGGAGAGCCTGCTGAACCGTTCAACGTGGTCGTTGGCAACCCGCCCTGGATCGCGTGGGACAGTCTCCCAACGCGCTATCGGGAAGCAACTCGGCCGCTTTGGCAGCGTTATGGGCTCTTTTCACTCTCGGCAAACGAAGCTCGCCACGGTGGCGGTAAGAAGGACCTGGCAATGCTGATGCTCTACGCCGCCGCCGACCGCTACCTTCAGCACCGCGGCCGTCTCGGAATGGTCGTTACCCAGACAGTCTTCCAGACGAGAAGCGCCGGCGACGGGTTCCGGAGATTTCAACTGGGCTGCGATGGATCGCCGCTACGTGTCATTCAGGTCGATGACCTCGGCGGCGTACAACCTTTCGCCGGAGCCACCAACCGGACCGCAACGATCGTCCTGGAAAAAGGAGAACCGACGATCTATCCCGTGCCCTATGTCAAATGGTCGCCGCAACGGGGCGGCGTCAGCCTCCAAACCGACGGCAAGGCAGCCGGCGCCGTCCAGCAGCAGTGCTGGGCTCGTCCGGTCGATCCCCAGTCGCCAGGTTCGCCTTGGATGGTGGTGCCCAGTGATACGGGTGAAATCGAGGACCTGATCGGTCCGTCCGACTATCAAGCACATCTCGGTGCGAACACGGCAGGAGCCAACGGGGTATTCTGGGTTGAGGTTGTGGCAAGGACTACCGGCGGCGTGCTCATTCGCAATGTTCCAAGCGCCGGAAAGCGTTCGATTCCAGCCATCGAGTGCGAGTTGGAGACCGGACTGTTGTACCCGCTGATACGCTGGGGCGACGTCGAGCGTTTTGCCGCGCTGCCGCGGCTCGCGATTTTGCTCACCCAAGACACCACCCGGCGCCGGGGCATCGACGACGTAACCATGCAACGATGTTACCCGAAGACTCTGGAATACCTTAGGCAATTCGAAGACCTGCTGGGCCGGCGGGTCGCGTATCGGCGGTACCAACAGGAGGGGCCGTTCTGGTCGATGTACAATGTCGGCCCTTATACGCTTTCTCCGACAAAAGTGGTATGGCGGCGGATGGACCGCCGGATTCGGGCCTCGGTGATCGAGCCCTTCGAATGCCCTTTCCTCGGTCTTCGCCCCGTCGTCCCTCAGGAAACCTGCGTTCTGATTGCCGTGTCCGGGTCGGCAGAAGCGCATTATCTTAGCGCCTTGCTCAACAGTTCGGTCGTCGATTTCCTCGTCCGCTCGCACAGCGTTTGTGGCGGAAAAGGTTTCGGTACTCCCGGGATGCTCAACTACCTCGGCATCCAGCGATTCGACCCGTCGAATTCCTTCCATCGCCAACTTGCCGAAGCAGGAAGCCGGGCAAGCGCGACACGCCTTCGGGGGCAGCCGGTAGCCGAAGTCCAGGCGGAAATTGACCGGACGGTCGGAGCGATCCGTGGACTTTCATCGCAGCAGGTCGCCGCGCTGCGGTGAGGCGGTGGGGAAGAGGGTAGCCGGGGGGTGGTGCGCGATGTTAGACTGGAATCATCCCTGGCCGGATCTCCGGCCGACTCGGCCCCCCAAAGTACTTCGGGAAATCCCATGCCCTATACCTCACGCTGTCCCGCCTGTGATGAGTACGTCACCGTGCCCGATGGCCTTGCCTCGGACAGTCCCGTCCGCTGCCCCGCTTGTGAGGAGGAGTATTTGTTGAGCGAGGTTGGCGATCCGGTCGCCGATGCGCCCGATTCCGCAGCCGAATTGGTACCGGTCGCGACCCCGGATACCGAGATGCCCATGCTCGATATCTGGAAACAACCGCGCGAAGTGGTCGATGACGCGCCGGCGATCGAAGTGGGCAGCGTCCTCCGCAGGCCCGCCCCGAAGAAGGCTTCCCCAAAGAAGAAGCAGAACGAAGCGAATCGCGACGAAACCCGGCCCGAGCCGGTCATCAGCTTTGAAGGCTTGCGGCAGGACGAGACGACCGATCAACGATCAGAAACCGGCGAACCCGTTTCGGGCGCGGTAGAATCGCCTGGCACGGAAGAACGCTCGGAAGAGCCAGAGACGACGGAGAACGCTGAGCCGGAGGTGGCCGATCTCTCCGGCGCGGAAGAGAACCGAACCGACCCGGCGCCCGTCGCCGACCAGGCGGAAGACGATTCGTTTGAGGCGGAGAGCCCACCGGAAGCCGAAGCCCCGGCGGCCGAAACCGACGCACTCGAACGTGCGCCAGAGTCCGAAGTAGTCCCTTCCGAAGCCGACACATTTCCGGCGGAGCCGTCAACGGATGCTGCCGACGGATCAGACCGCGAGGAAACCCGTTCTGCAGAGGTCGGTGCTCCGCTACCGCCGGACCCCGATCTGCTGGTCCGTTGTCCGCATTGCGAAGCGGAGTCGAGGCTGACCGAACTGATCCTGGCGTCCAACGGCGAGCGGATCAGCCTGGAAGCGCTGGCCGTTGTCCTGGGAGCGCGGGGCTATTCCGCTTCGCCCGAGCCTGAGGGGGACGAAGTGAGCCATGCCGTCGAGACCGCGCCCGACGTCGAGTCGGACCACGGCGATCACGCGGAGCGTTTCTCGTTCTCGAGTGTTGCGGGTGAAACGAGCAATGGGACGGCCGCGACCGGTGTGCGACGGACCAAGAAACAAAAGAGCCTGGCGAAGGAGATGATTGGCGCGGCTTTCGGCGCCCTTCTGGCAATACCCATTGCCTACTACATCCTCAACCTGGTCGCCGGCGAGCGTTGGGACAAGGTTCCCGTTCCCCTTCCGTTCTGCCCGCATACGTACGACCATTTGCCGAGCGAGTGGCCCGCCTGGTGGCCGGCCTGGGCACGTGTCTCGGCTCCGTCAGCCGAAGCCGTGCCGCAAGTGGAAGAAGAGGTTCCGGAAACGCCCGCGACTGAGGATCCTGATATCCAGGAGGCATTCCGCCGTCTCGACGAGGCTCGCCAAGCCGCTGCGGCGACAACTCCACCTTCCGCGCAGCCCAAGAAGCGGGCAGAATCGCCGAAATCCGCAGCAGGACGCGCGGAGGCAGCCGCCGTCGACGAAGCTGCAAAGCCTGCGAGGCAGCCGTCCCGGCAGGAACCAGCCGCCCGGAAGTCGCCAGACGAAACCGCGCCGGCGGAGGAATCTTCCGCGAAGATGGAACCGACGCCGGAAGTTGTCGCCAAGGACACCGAAGAGACGACCACGGAGAAACCGCCTGCAGGGAAAGCACCCGCTGAGAAACCACCTGCGAAAGCCCCTGCTGCGGAGGAGTCGACTCCCGAAAATCCGGCGACCCCAGGTGATAGCGGGGAAGAAGCAAAGCCCACGCAATCCGACGGCGACCAACCGCAGCGGTCCGCCGAAGCCAGAGGTTCCGAATCGGCGCCGCCGGAAACTGCCACGACCCCCGATCTCAAGGATTGAGCAGCGATGTCCGAGGATGCCTCCCAACCGTGCGACGATCCCGGCTACGGATCGGTGCGCGATTACCTGCTGTACACCTTATCCTTGCCGGAGCGGACCCTGAGGTCGGCATCGGGCCTGCTGGGCGGGGCGCTCCGCGAGTCCGCATGCCTGTTGGTCCCCCAGGCCTTCCAGGACTGCAAGACGTACTCGATCATGGTTGGCCAGATGCTCGATTTTCTCGCCGAAGACGTCGGCGGTGTCGAGCGGGCCCAGGCCGACCCGGCCGGAGCCGCAGCGAAGGTCGAAAACTTCGTCGCGCGCAAGGCCGTTGGCAACTTCGTCGAGATGGCCGGCCTGGCAACCTTCCACCTCTCGCCCATGCTCCTTCTGGCGGTAGTCAGCGACGTGGCCTATGGATCGCAAGCCTACCTGAAGGAGCTTGCCGGTGAGTTGAAACAGCACGGGGTAATCGATCAAGACTCGACGATCGATCACGTCGACGACCTTTTCAACGCCATCGCCTCGGCAGCCGGCACAACTGCCAGCGCGTTCGATACCCCGCCGTTGTCTGTCGACGGCCTGCGGCAGACCATCGACGACACGCGACGGGCGGTCAATTCGATCGATCCGACCAAAGTCATCCCGCAGGCCGAAGTGACGCGGCTATGGAAAGACATCCATGAGATCGCCTCGGCCCAAGGCGTCGATCCCTTGGCCGTTTCCAGCGCGATGACGCTCTACTCCCTCGACCGCATCGGCTCCGCGAGCCGGGGCGCACTTTCGACCGTCCGTGCGGCGGGAACTCTCTTCGATCGCCACGTGGTCGATCACTACCGCTCGGGCCTTCGGCGAATTCAAGAGCGCGGGTTCTACACCACGCTTGCCGAAACGAGCAAACCGTACACGGACGCCGTCTGGACCAATTTCTCCACCAGCCGCAGCACCATCACCGAGGACGTCCTCTCGGGCAGGCTTGTGGGCCAGGCGTGGAGCACCGTCCGCCGCTGGTTCGGCGGCACGTGAATCAGGGAGCCCCGAGCGCCCAAACGGCCAGCCCATAGACGAACCAGGGCAATAGCGCCACGACGGCCAGGTTGAGCCAGAATCCGGCTCGCACCATGTGCCACATCGTCACACGGCCGGAACTGAACACGATCGCATTTGGCGGTGTGGCGGCGGGAAGCATGAACGCGCAGCTCGTGGCCACCGCCGTCGGCACGACCAGCAGCACGGGATTGATTTCCAGGCCCTGGGCCACGCCGAAGACGATCGGCAGGAACGCCGTCGCCGTGGCCGTATTGCTGGCAATCTCCGTAAGGAAGATCACCATCAGTGAGATCACCATTACCAGGGCGACGGTCGGCAGACCGTCGAGCCCCGCGACCCATTGTCCTACCCAGGCGTTGAATCCGCTCTCGACTGCCGCCGCGGCCAGGCTCAAACCACCGCCGAAGAGCAGCAGCACGCCCCAGGGAAGCTTGACCGCGGTTTCCCAGTCCAGGGCGAACACCCCGCGTCGCAGGTTCACGGGCACGGCAAACAGCAGCAGCGCCCCCGCGAGGGCAATCATCGGATCGTTGACGCGCGTGATCCATGGAATGCGCGACGCGATCGGCTCCCATTGAAACAAGGGTTCGCGGAGAATCCAGGCAGTCGCCGTCAGGGCGAACACGGATAGCACCGTCCACTCGCCCCGGGAGGCGGACCCCAGGCGACGAAGTTCCTCGCGGATGAGTTGCCGTCCGCCCGGGATGGCGGCAATCCGCATCGGATGGAAGATGAAAACCAGCATAAGCCAGGCGATCACCAACAGCGCCAGCGCAAACGGCACCGCGAACAGCATCCACCGGCCAAAGCTCACGGCGATGCCCTTGCTCGCCAGGAAACCCGCGAGGAAGATGTTGGGCGGAGTGCCCACCAGCGTGCCAATCCCGCCGATGCTGGCCGCGTAGGCGATACCGAGCAACAGGGCAACCTTGAAGTCCTCGCCCTCGGACGTGACCCGCCGCCGCGAGTCCACGGCACGATCCGTCTCACTCCGGTCCAGCCGGTCGGCCAGCAGCGAGGCCACCCCCAGGCCGATTGGGAGCATCATCATTGCCGTGGCCGTGTTGCTGAGCCACATGCTCAGCAATGCGGTGGCGAGCATAAAGCCGCCGACGAGGTGCCGCGGTCGCGTTCCGACGGCAAGCACCGTGATCAGGGCGATCCGCCGATGCAGATTCCACCGCTCGATGGCCTGAGCGATCATGAACGCGCCCATAAACAAGAAGATATACGGATTGGCGTACGGCTCGGCCGCCTCTTCGAAGCTGAGAATCCCAGCCAGCGGGAACAGAATCAACGGCAGAAGCGAGGTAACCGGCAGGGGCAGCGCCTCGGTCACCCAAAGCACGCCGATCAGGGCCCCGATGGCCGCCACGAGCCGCCCCTGCTCGGGCAGGTCTCCGGCCGACCGGGTCACGAAATACATCGCAAGTGCCAGCGCCGGAGCGCCCAGTCGCCCCACCCAGATCAGGACGACCTTGCTCGGCCTTGCCCTCGTGAAATCATGGTCCATTCGAGCCGCTCATCCGCCGACCACCTTGTCATAGGAAGCTCGGAGATAGTCGCGCGACTTCTCCAGCGCCGCCGCCATCTCCGCCGGCGCCGGCTCGTGGTGCATGAAGGGATTTACATACCACCGATAACCGATCTCCGCCAGGGCGGCGAGCCAGCCCGTGCAGTCGGTCGGGCCGTGGCCGGGGAGTTGGTCGACGCCATCGGCACGCTGCCAGGCATAGAAAAACAGGAGTTGCCGCCCGCTGATGCGGATCGCCTCTTCCACCGAAGCGCCGATCCCTTGCACGTGGTACGGCGCCAGGGCAATCCCCAAGCGTGGATGAACGTTCAGGTCGACGAATGCCTTGAAGGAATCGAGGCTGTCCAGCAGCGCATGCCCGTGGTTCTCAATCGCTATGTAGGAATTGTGCTTTTCGGCCAGTTCCAGATCGGGCTTGAGCGATTCCAGGAACTCCTTCATCCGCGAAGTCAATTCGGCCGCCTCGCAGGGGCGGTCGCTTCCGCGAATGGCTACCCCGCCGCCCGCCTTGCCGAGCAACTCCGCATACTTCCGATAGCCGCCGACGTAGACGGAAAACGCATACAGTTTCAGGCCGTTGCTCGCCAACAGATCGGTCAGTCCCGAGGGCCCCAGACGGTCGAGCGCGTCGTCCAGATGCGGACAGCCCGCGTAGGCCGACCACACGTCGATCGCTTCGAAGCCGAGCCCCGCGATCCGCCGGCAGGCCTCCTCGATTGGCAGTGAGGCGAAAGCGATGGAGGAGCACGACAGTTTCATCTGCCAGCGATCGGGGCCGTATTGAATTGATTTCTTCTCTGCTGCGGGCAGGCGGCCGCACGCACCGGCCACAACCATGGAGGCGGCGCCGGCAAGAAATTGGCGGCGATCAACGAAACAGCTGCGGTTGCTTTCTTCGCTCATGATGAAGCTCCCCGGGAACCTGGTTTGCGACAACACCCCAGGGTACCGGCTCGCCGTTGCCGCCGCAATCGGGCCGCGAAACAGGTGCGCGGCGAATTTCTGTGACAGGAAGCGACCACACCTCGGAGGCAGGCTTCCGTCACTCCCCTCTTCTGCCGCCTCTCTCCCGCATATTCTCGCCATTCGGTCCGCCATCGGCCGCTTCCTTCGTCGAGCCGGGACGCGCGACAGGCCCTTGGAGAATCTTCGACAGTCGGCTGCGCAGGTCGTCGCGGTCGACCCCGCCGGGAAGCCGGTGGACATAGATCGCATCCGCAGTCGGGCGCGCCGCCTCGTCGAACTCTTCAATGAGCCGAGAAATATCCCGAAAGAGAAACTCCGGGGCGGAAACGACCAGCGTGTTGGAAATCTCGTCTACGCCGAGCGAAAGGTATCCCTTGAACCGGGGCTTCCGTTCCATCCCTTTTTCCTGCTCGCTGCCAAAGCTGTAGACGTAGGTATAGCGGCTTTCCGGGCGCTCCTCGTCCTTCTTCTTCGCTCCCATCAAGGCCTTGTCATTTTCGCTGAGCAGATCGCGATAAACGTCCTTGATCGCCTCGGCCACCGTCGCAACTTTGGCATAGCGGATTTTGAAGAGTTCCGTCTTGCGGGCGGAATCCGAATCCGACATGGCGGGCTGGTCGTACAGTTCGATCAGCTCGCCGATTGTCCGCAACTGATCCGGCGTCGCTCCCTGGACGAGAATCGTATTGGTGGTATCGTCGGAAAGAAACTTCAACGGCCTCCGCCGGGAGAGCCGGCGGGTATCGTCGTCGGCCGACGAGGACCGCGGAAGTCCCCACCAACCGGACCAATAATCGTCGGTATTGCCGCCCTTGCTCTTTTTCTCCTCGAAAAAGTCTTCCAGCGTCAGCGAGACCCAATACGCCTCCGCGTATTTCAGTTGAAACACTTCGTACTCGCGACGAGAAGGAACCAATTCGGTAATCAGGGCCTCCATCCGATCCAGCGCCCCGGTGTCTTGAGACGAAAGAACCAGGCGTCCTTCCGCGCTAACGCTCACGCTCACCGGCGGAGATCCCCCAGCCGCTACCGTCGCCGGGCTGTCGGCCGGCCGCACCGTTTCGCCGCCGGCTGCCGTGCCGGGCGCGGCAGCCTCGCCGGCGTTCTCCGTCGGCGTCGAGGGAGATTCGGCGAGCGCCAATTGCGCTAGGCAGCGGAGCGCGCTCTTCTGGGCCGCCGCTGATACAAGGGACGCCCCATCGCCTCCGACTGCCGTCGTCTTGCCGGAAGTGCCCTGCACCGGCTGCTTCGCAGGATCCGGCGACCCTTGATCCTTCGGCGGCTCCGCGTCGGGCAGCAACAACGGGTTTGGCGCCAGCGACGGCCAGGTCCGCCGGAGTTGTTCCAGCAGCCGGTCTCGTTCCGGGCCCGGTGGAATGTCCAGCACGCGAATCGGGCTCGGATCGCCGCCTTCCGGCGGGATCTCGCCCAGCTTGACCAGCAGATTCTCGACCTCCTTCATCTCAATATCGTTCGCCCAGAGCAGCAGCCGATTGAATTGCACGTCGGCGTCGACGCGGAACTCGTCCTCTTTCCTCTGCTGGTCGCGCGAAGAGCGACGGCTGTAGTAATAGGGATAATAGTAGCTTCTTCCGGACGACGAATCCTGTTCATCACCCTTGCCGGCCATCATCAAGGCAATCGTGCCGGCGACGTAGTCCGCCTCCAGTCGCCGCAACGGCACCACATGGAACTGTCGTCCGCTGCCGTCGAGTTCCGAGAGCAACTCCCGCAGCCTTGCGTGATCGCCTTCCGTACCATATGCGACGATCGCCCGGTTCTCCTTATCCGGCTCGAGTTGCACTCCGACCCCCAGCGTCTCCATCTCGACGAGTGTCTTGACTACCGGGACGGGATCCAGGGTGACGAGTCGATGGACCTGGACCGAGCGCTCACCCCCGTCGGCCTGCCGGGTCGCACGGAGATTCTCGAGAAGGTCTTCCACCTTGGCCAACTCGAAATCGTTGCACCACAGCAGCAGCCGGTTGTTCTTGACGTCGGCGTCGACGCGGAACCGGTCCTCATGCTTCTCCGGCCGCCTCCGTTGCGAGGAAGAACGGCTGGGAAAGAAATACGGGCTGTACGACTCCTCGTCATCCGACCGGTCTTTTGACTCGTCCGTTTCCGGCCCGCCTCCCATCATGTAATTGACGATCCTCGCGACGGATTCCGCTCGCAGATCGGTCAACTGGATCACCTCCGAGTGTCTCGCTCCGCCGTCGAGCTTGTCGATCACCGAGGCAAGGATCACGTGATCGGCCAACGACGCGTAGGCGACAATCGCCCGGTTTTCTTTGTCGACCTCCAGCTTCGCCTCGACGCTGAGACCTCCCAGATCCTTCAACGTCTTGAGCACCGGCTCCGGATCGAGCGACTCGAGCCGATAGACCTTCATCCGCGTCACGCTCTGGGCAAGCATGTCGGCCTGCGCGGTCGGCACGTCGATCGACTCGATCGCCTGGCGGACGACGGCGATTTTGTCGGGCGGGGCGTGGACGTAGATCGTGTTTGTCCGCTGGTCGGCGACGATATTGACCTCGGCCTTCTTCTCGTCCGGCTTGCCCTGGCTTTTCTGGTCGGGGCGCTGCGGTTCGGGGCGGGGTTGAGGATGGTTTGGCTGTCCCGGTTGCGGTTGCCCCGGAACACCACCCTTCGGCTTTTCCTCGATCCCGAGCAACTGCATCAACAATGCGCGCACCTCCTCGGCCCGCGTGTGCTTCAGTGGGAACGCGACCACCAGCCGGCCTTCGCCTGTATCCGACTGCTCCTCGGCCAGCAGCCGCCGGATTTCCCTCAGATTCACCACCGCGTCCATCGCCTCCAGCCGGTTCGTGCTCTTCAGTGCGTTGAGCTTGCCGTGCTGGCTCAGCGTCGGCTTGAACTCCTCGGCCGACTGTTCGGCCAGCAGCCAGTCGAGAGCGAAAGTGGTTCGGACGAATTCGTGCAAGTCCCGTTCGTCGAGCTCATCGGGTTCGACCCAGGGAACCATCGCCGGATTGAGCTTCTCGAGCTTCACCACCGAGATCACCTCGCCGCGACGCAGAAGCGTATAGCCGCGCGCGAGGAGGTGCCGGTTGATCAGGTCCCGGGCCTCGTCCAACGAATACTTGTCGACCGTGATCAAGTTCAGGTAGTCGCCCGGCAGCTCTTGCCAGTCGAGGCTCAGATGCGCGATGTCGGCGAACCATTCCAACACGTCGAGCCACTTTTGGTTCGTGAAGTTGAACTGGATTTTTCCTTCGGCGTCAGGCCGAAGCTTGAGTTGCTCGGGGTCGCCCGCTTGGGGCGGCGTGGTCGGCCTTTGAACGGCCGGCGGACCTGCGTCGGCTCCCCCGCCCGATTTCTTCTCTCCTTCCGGCGGTTTCTTGGCTTCGTCCGGTTTCTTTTCCGCCCCGCCGGGCTGCGCCGAAGCGTCCGGCCGCGGCTGCGGCCCTTCGTGCGACCGACCGCGGTCGATCTGAACCGGAGCCGGGGTCGCGCCGGCCGGCAATTGCTGGGGTTCACCGGACGACGGCCCTGCCGCCGCCGGCCCGGATGCGGCAGGAGCGGCCATCAACTGCTCCGAGCTGATGTGAACCTCCTGCGCTGCCAGGTTTGCAGCCGCGAACCATGCTCCGAGAAATAGAACCGCCCGGAATTGCAGACGGATTGCCATGCCAATCCTCGCTTCCGCTTGGCGACGAACCGGCCGCGAACGCCTCCATTCGTCGTCGCCGATGGTGCCTCTTACGTGAAAAGCCGTTGCACTGCTGGCGGAGTGCGTACCCCCATTATGCCTCCTCCACCACGAAACGCAACCTTTTTCGGAAATCCACGATCAGGGGGATGGCTGGCCGGGAGTACCCCGACGCGCAACAATGTCACGGGGCACCATTTGACTTGCAGGTTCATCCGGGGAAGACATGAAGCTCAATCCGCGGGCACTCGTCCTCTGCGAACGAATGATTGACGATTCGGACGAACTCCGTATTGCCGTGCACCGGCTGCCCCAAGGGCCCCGGATACTCGACTTGGGAGTGGATGTGCCCGGCGGCCTGGAGGCCGGGCGGCGAATGGCGGAAGTCTGCCTCTCCGGACTTGGCCAGATCGGTTTCTTCCCGGTAAGCGGCCAGCGGGGCATGCTCGGAGTGAGCGTCCGCACGGACCATCCCTTGTTCGCGTGCATGGCATCGCAGTACGCCGGTTGGCAAATCACCCACGAGCGCTACTTCGCCATGGGCTCGGGCCCCATGCGAGCTGCCGCGGGCCGAGAGCCCTTGTTCGACACGATCGGCTACCGAGAGGCGGAGGGGGTGGCCGTCGGGGTTCTGGAGTCGTCCCGGCTACCTTCACCGGAGGTCTGCCGGCAGATTGCCGAAAAGTGTGGCGTCGAACCGGCCAATCTCACCCTGCTGGTTGCGCCCACGGCGAGCCAGGCGGGCACCGTGCAGATTGTCGCCCGCTCCCTGGAAACGGCCTTGCACAAGTTGCTCGAACTCGGTTTCGATCTGCGGCGAGTGGAGAGCGGTTTCGGCACGGCGCCGCTCCCGCCGGTCGCCGGCAGCGACATGGAAGCGATGGGCCGGACGAACGACGCCATCCTTTACGGCGGCGAGGTCACGCTGTGGGTCCGAGGCAGCGACGACGATCTGAGCCACGTCGGTGCGGACGTCCCGAGCTCCTCATCCAAAGACCACGGCCGTCCGTTCGCTCGCGTTTTCGAGCATTATGGCGGCGACTTCTATGCCATCGATCCTTTGCTCTTCGGACCGGCGGTCGTCACCTTTTACAACCTGGACTCCGGCCGTTCCCATTCTTTCGGCCGCACCGTCCCGGAATTGCTGGAGCAATCGTTCGCGGGAACCGCCGTACGGTAGATCCTTACGCGTTGTCGCCGTCAAGCAGCCGTCCCAACCCGCCCAGCAGAGAGCCTTCGCCCTTGCTGCCGCCGGACTGCGGGGCGTTGGCGAGGATCCGCCCGGCCAGCCGCGAAAACGGCAGCGACTGGCACCAGACATCCCCGGGACCGGTAAGCGTTGCGAAAAACAGCCCCTCGCCTCCGAACAGCGTGTTCTTGATGCCGCCGACAAACTGGATGTCGTACCTGACGTTCGGCGTCAGCGCTACGAGACAGCCTGTGTCGATCTTGAGCGTTTCACCTGGCTGGAGGGTGCGACGCATAAGGGTGCCGCCGGCGTGGATCAGCGCGATTCCGTCGCCCGTGATCCGCTGCATAATGAATCCTTCGCCGCCGAACAACCCAGTGCCGATCCGCTTCTGAAACGCGATCCCGATCTGCGTTCCCCGCGCGGCGCACAGGAAGGCATCCTTCTGGCAGATGATCTCGCCGCCGAGCTGATCCAGGTGCAACGGCACGACCTTGCCGGGATAGGGCGAGGCAAACGCCACCTTCTCCCGACCGGCTCCGATGTTGGTAAACGTGGTCATGAAGAGCGACTCGCCGGTGAGCGCTCGCTTCCCCGCGGAGAGAACCTTGCCGAGCATGCCCGTGTTCTGTGCCGAGGGATCACCGAAGACGGTCTCCATCTTGATCTGCGACGTCATGTACATCATGCCGCCGGCTTCGGCGATCACCATCTCGTTCGGATCGAGCGTTACCTCGACGTACTGCATCTCCTCGCCGAAGATTTCGTAGTCGATCTCATCCGACCGGCGGCCCGACGGAGGTGGCGGGGGTGAAGCCGCACCTGTAGCCCGCTCGGCGACCGCCGGCACGTGGCGGGCTTCCGTCCAGTCTGTCAAACCCGGCCCGTACACAAGCGTGTCGAGCCCGCTGGCGGTCGGCAATCGCATCACGAGCTGCTCGAGCGAAAGCGGCCCCACCGACTTCGATCCCTGGGCATAATACCAGTCCGATTTCCCGCTCATTTCCCTCCGCTCCCACAAACCACGGAAACCTTCGAGCCCGAGAAATGCTTCCCCGAGCGTCCATTTCGACGCCGATCATTTTATCGCAATCCCTTTAGGACCGAAACGGGCCATCGGCAGGATTCCGCCGCATGGTCGCTTCGTACGTCGCGGCAGGATAAAATGAACAGGAGTGTGTGTTGAAATCGTTGCGCCGCGAGGAGGTCTTCCCATGCCTTCACCATTCCCAGGAATGGACCCCTTTCTGGAATCCCAAGAATGGGAGGATTTCCATACGCGATTCAACACCGTCATTAGCGATCAGTTGTCGCCGCGCGTCGAGCCGCGTTACATCGTGCGAGTGGAAAGACGGGTGTACGTCGAGTCGCCCACGGATGAACCGCCCAAGTTCGGCCGTGTAGATGTCGCCGTGTTGCAGCCGGCCGGTGCGGTTGGCGCTGCGGCGACGGCAACCGAGGCGGCGACGATGCTTGAGCCCTTTGAGTGCGAGTTGCCGATGCCCCAGGAGCATCGCGAGGCGTACCTGGTGATCCGGCTGCGAGAAACGATGGAAGTGGTGACGGTGCTGGAAACGCTCTCGCCGGCCAACAAGCGCGCCGGGGGCGACGGGCGCCAGGAGTACCTGGAGAAGCGCGAGACCGTGTTGCAGAGCCAGGCGCACCTGGTCGAGTTGGACCTCCTTCGCGTCGGGTTGCGGCTGCCTACGGTGACGCCGCTTCCGCCGGCGGACTATTATGCGATCGTGAGCCGGCGCCGGCGGCGGCCCAAAGCGGCCGTCTATGCCTGGCGCCTCCGCGATCCCTTGCCGACGATCCCCATTCCGCTGAAGACAGGTGACCCGGACGTACCGCTTGATTTGCAGGCCGCCTTCAGCACCGTCTACGAACGGGCCCGCTACCAGCTTTCCCTGAACTACGCAGATGAATTAAGGCCGCCGTTGAGCGAAGCCGATTCCGAGTGGTGCCGGCGACTGCTCGAGTCGGCAGGATAAGGATAAACCGTCGCAGGTCTTCTGGGGGCGACAAGTGGGTGGGTGAAAACTCAGTGGTTCTATCGGCTGACTCGACCTCCGGTTCTGTTCCACCGATTTCTGCATCCGTGCCCCGGCTTTGCCATCCGTGCTACTTTGTCCTTGAGTTGTTCTGATAGCACGGATGGCAAGGCCGGGGCACGGATGAAAATGAGGAAGAAAAATGGAAACCCAGCAAGCCGATCGTATGCCCCCGTTTTCACCTCCCCAGGCAACAAAAGTCTTGCTATGCTAAGACGAGCGGCAGGTTCGCATCCCCTCACGATTGCGATCACCCCCGGCTGCTTCCCAGCAGCCGGGCTGATATGCGGGTAAATTCTCATCTGCCGCTCGCCTAAAGCGCAAGGCGCGCAATCGCGTCAGGCTCGGCCCGGCGATTCGAGCAGCGCGCCTAGCGTTGAAATCTCACCCGTCCGCCGACGATCACGGTCGTTGCCCGCCCGCGCAGTTTCCAGCCGGCAAAAGGCGTGTTGGTGCTCTTCGAGCGGAATTCCGCGGGGTCGACCGTCCACTCGACGCCTGGATCGATCACCGTCACGTCGGCATCGGCCCCGATCGCGAGGGTTCCCTTAGGAATTCCCAGGATCCGCGCGGGGTTGATCGTCATTTTCGACAGTGCCGTGGGCCAATCGAGATGGCCCGGTTCGATCAGGTGCGTGACGACCAGCCCCAGGCAGGTTTCCAGACCGACGATCCCGAACGGGGCCTGGTCGAGTTCCTGCATTTTTTTCTCCTGGGCATGCGGCGCGTGATCCGTGGCGATCACGTCCAGCGTTCCGTCGGCCAAGGCGGCGATACATGCGTTGACGTGGTCACGGCTCCGCAACGGCGGGTTCATCTTGTAGTTCGAGTCGAACGACCGCAGCGATTCGTCGGTGAGCGTAAGGTGGTGCGGAGTCACCTCCGCCGTGACGCGGACGTTCCGTTTCTTCGCTCGCCGCAGCGCCTCGACGCTGCCGGCGGTCGAAACGTGCATGATGTGGAGCCGCCCGCCGGTGGCCTCGGCCAGTGCGATGTCGCGGCTTACCATCACGTCCTCCGCCGCCGCGGGAATCCCTCCCAGGCCGAGCTGGAGCGAGACCAGTCCCTCGTGCATCACACCGTGCTTCGTCAGTTCCAGAATCTCGGCGTGGTTGAGCACCGGCTTGTCGAACATCAGGCAGTATTCGAACGCCCGCCGCATCAACTCGGCGTCGTAGACGGGAGCCCCGTCGTCGGTGAAGGCGACCGCACCCGCCTCGTAAAGCTGCGCGATCTCCGCCAGCTCCTTGCCTTCCCGATTCTTACTCACACAGGCAAGGACAAACACGTTGCAGTGATCGGCCCGGTTGGCCTGGTCGCGAACGAACTCGACGGCGGCCTGGGTGTCGATCGGGGGGTCGGTGTTGGGGATGCAGGCGATCGACGTGAAACCGCCCGCCAGCGCGGCGGCCGTGCCGCTGCGGATCGTCTCGTCCTCCTCGCGACCCGGTTCGCGGAGGTGGACGTGCATGTCGATCAGCCCCGGAGCGACGATCTTGCCCGAGGCGTCGATCACAGCCTCCTCGCCACGGGGCTGCGCGTCATAGGCGGCGATCGTGCCTTCCTCGATCAAGAGATTCATCACCCGGTCGATCTGCTGGCTCGGGTCGATCACTCGTCCGTTCTGGATCAGGATGCGGGGCATGGCGGAGCCTGTGGTAGTGAATGGGTGAAAAGCTTACGGGTTGCTGTGCGGTTCTAAGGGCGGCCGGCCAACAGCCAGAGCACCGCCATGCGGACGGCCACACCGTTGGTCACCTGCTGGAGAATCGCCGAGTGGTCGCCGTCGGCCACGTCGGGCGTCAACTCCACGCCGCGGTTGATCGGTCCCGGCGCCAAAATGAGGATGTCTTCCTTGGTTTTGGCCAGCCGCTGCCGGTCCATCGCATAAAGCGTGGCGTACTCGCGGACCGAGGGAAATGGGCGGGTAAACTGCCTCTCGAACTGGATGCGAAGCAGGTTCAACACGTCGACCCGGGGCAGGATCGCGTCGAGACTGTACGAATACTCCACCCCCAACTCCTGCCAGCGCGGCGAGACCAGCGTCGACGGCCCGCAGACGATCACATGCGCCCCGAGCTTTTTCAATCCCCAAATGTTCGACCGCGCGGTCCGGCTGTGGGCGATGTCGCCGACCAGCGCCACGGTCAGTCCGGCGATTCGGCCCAGACGTTGCCGGATCGTGAGGATGTCCAGAAGGCCCTGCGTCGGGTGCTCGTGCGGGCCGTCGCCCGCGTTGATCACAGAGCAGGCGAGATTCTGGCTCAGAAGACGCGGCGTGCCGGGCGTGCGATGGCGAACCACCACGACGTCGACCCCCATCGCCTCGAGATTCTTCGCCGTATCGATGACCGTCTCGCCTTTCGACAGGCTGCTCGTCACCGCCGAAAAATCGATCGTGTCGGCCCCCAATCGCCTCGCCGCCAGTGAAAAACTCGTCCGGGTCCGCGTCGAGTTCTCGAAAAACAAGTTGACGCACGTCCTGCCGGTCAAGAGCGGGAATTTTCGATGGCCCTCGTCCAGAGCTTTTCGGAACACTTCGGCCTTGTCCAGGATAAGCGTCAGCTCCTCGGCCGACAGATCCTCAAGTCCCAATAGGTGCCGCCGCGTCCAAACCTCCGGGACGGGGCCGAGGTCGACCAGATCGGTGATCATTGTCTTGCTCGCATGGTAAAGTGGAGATGTCAGCCCGGCCCTGGTCGCATGAAAGAGGGGAGAGGCACCGCAGGGAACAATGAGTGAATGGGACCAACGATACAAGGTCTTGCGGAGCCAGTCCCCTATTTCAGCACTCCAGGGGCGGCCCTGTCGTGCTGGGGTGATTCTAGAGATCCGTTCTCTCCACTGCAAGCACCGGCCGTAGGCGGGTGCGTCATAGCCGCGCCGGAGGTAAACGTCCGCTCGGAGTTGTAGGTAGAATGACCAGAATGGAAAGATCGCTTGCCTCCAACGTGCGGATTATCGCCGGCAATCCTGATCTCGCCCGGCGATGGGCAAAGTTGATTGCGTCAGCGGCTACCGATGTCCGGCTTGTGGACGGACACGTCGGCGAAGAGGGCCGGGTGGAAGTCATCTTGACCGATGGAAATCCGCAAACCCCGGCGTGGCCGGGACGATCGGGTGAGCATCTCGACGACAACATGGCCGGTATCGTCTGCATAGGTGGGCAAGGGCGTGCCGACGTCCGGCTCCCCGACAATGCGACGGATCGCGAGATTCTACTCGCATGCAGCCTGCTGGGTGAAGTGGTACGCCTCCGCCGGCGGCTGGCCGCCGAGAGTCAGGCGGCTCGCAGAGCGGCCCACGAGGCGCTGACCGATCCGTTGACGGGTCTGCCCAATCGCCGAGCCTGGGAGCAGGCTCTCACCGGCGAACTTGCGGCCGTCGGCGCTCGCCGGACCGTTTGTCTGGCAATCCTCGATTTGGACCATTTCAAACGGATCAACGACGCCCAGGGGCACGCAGCCGGAGACGCCGCACTGTGTGCCGCAGCGGCAGCCCTGGTCGGCGGCTTACGCGACGGCGATCTGGTTGCACGGATCGGCGGCGACGAGTTCGGCTTGCTCATTCCCGTTCCCGACCGGCGGGTGGCCGAGGTTGTGGTGGAAAGGGTACGCTGCCGGGTGAATGCCGCCCTCTCCGAGGCCGGCCGGCAGGGGGCCACGGCAAGTGCAGGCTTCTGCGTCGTGCCTTCGAGCGACACGTTCTCCACCTCCCCTCAGCGGCTGATGCACGCCGCAGACGAGGCCCTCCGTGCTGCAAAAAGTCTCGGGCGCAATCGCTCCGTCGGCAGTAACAGCGTCTGAGCACCGCCCCCTGAAACCCACCCGCAGCCGGCCCCACGCTTCTGCTCTTCCGCGCATCCTGTTACAATAAGGGGCTTTGGTACGCCAGGACCCCTCTCGCTATGCGTCGAAACGATATCCGCAACATCGCCATCATCGCCCATGTCGACCACGGCAAAACGACCCTGGTCGACTCCCTCCTTCGCCAGAGTGGAGAATTCCGCTCCACCCAGTTGGTCGGGGAGCGGATTCTCGACTCCAACGACCTGGAACGCGAGCGCGGGATCACGATTTTGGCGAAGAACATCTCGCTGCCCTACCGAGGCGTGAAGATCAACCTGATCGACACTCCCGGCCACGCCGACTTTGGCGGCGAGGTCGAGCGGGTGCTGCGGATGGCGGATGGCGCCCTGGTGCTGGTCGACGCCGCGGAGGGGCCGATGCCGCAAACCCGCTTCGTCCTTTCCAAGGCCCTGGAGTGCAAGCTCCAGCCGGTGGTCGTGATCAATAAGATCGACCGGCCCGACGCGCGTCCGTTTGAGGTCCTCAACGAGACGTTCGAGTTGTTTCTCGACCTGGGCGCCGACGACGTCTTGGCCGACTTCCCCCATATCTTCGCCAGTTCCCGCGACGGCTACGCTACCGACGATCCCGCCAAGCACGGCACCTCGATCCATCCGCTGCTCGACCTGGTGCTCGAGTCGGTCCCCGGCCCCGAGATCGACGAGCACGCGGCGCTGCAGATGCTCGTAACCACTTTGGACTGGTCCGACTACGTCGGCCGGATCGCAATCGGGCGAGTCTACTCCGGCCGCATCCGCCAAGGGCAGCAGATTGCCCTGATGCAAGCGGGCGGGAGAGAAACGGTGGCCAAGGTGGCGTCGCTGTTCGTCTTCGACAAGCTGGGACGCACCGAGGTGGCCGAGGCCACCGCGGGAGACGTCGCCGCGGTGGTCGGTCTCGAGACGGTCACCATCGGCGACACGATCAGCGATCCTGAATCGCGGCGGGCGCTTCCCCGCCTCTCCGTCGACGAACCGACCCTTCAGATGATCTTCGGGGTGAATACGTCGCCCTTGGCCGGACGCGAAGGCAAGTATCTCACCAGCCGCCATCTTCGCCAGCGTCTGATGAAGGAACTGGAGAAGAACGTTGCGCTCCGCGTGGCGCCGGTCGAGGGCACGGAGTCGTTCGAAGTCTCCGGCCGCGGGCTGCTGCACCTCTCGGTGCTCATCGAGACGATTCGGCGCGAGGGGTTCGAGTTGTCCATCGGCAAGCCCCGCGTCATTGTCCGCGAACGAAACGGCATCCTTGAAGAACCTTTCGAAACCCTGGTCGTCGAAGTGCCGCCCGACAAGCTCGGCCCGGTGATGGAACTCGTAGGCGCACGACGTGGGCAGATGGTCGAGACGAGCACGCATCAGGACTACACGTATGTGGTCTTTTCGATCCCGGCCCGCGGCTTGATCGGCCTGCGGACCCGGCTGCTCAACGCCACGCAGGGCACCGCAATCATTCATCACCGTTTCGAAGCCTACCGAGCGGTGGAGGGCGAGATCGCAGGAAGACCCAACGGCGTTCTCGTGTCGATGGTTTCCGGGCGAGCCGTGGCCTTTGCCCTGGACGGACTTCAGGAGCGGGCCGACATGTTCGTCAGTCCCGGCGACGTCGTCTACGAGGGAATGATCGTGGGCGAGAACAGTCGCACGGGCGACATGGCCGTTAATCCGACCAAGGAAAAGAAACTGACCAACATTCGCGCCGCCGGGAGCGACCGCAACATCCTGCTCCGCCCCGCGCGGGCCCTCACGCTGGAGGCCGCCCTGGAGTACATCGAGGAAGACGAACTGGTCGAGGTGACGCCCGGCTCGATCCGGTTGCGCAAGGGCGTGCTCTCCGCTCTCGATCGAAAACGCCTTGCCAAGCGGGGAGCTTAAGAGAAGGGGACAGGCACATTTTGCTCCGAAGACCCCGCAAAATGAGCCAGTCCCCAACGGTTTTGGATAGGCTCTATGCCTTCCACTCGCCCCGCATGTCCTCTCGGACCGGGTAGAACACGTCGACGGCCGTCAGGCCCTCGGGACCTGCGATTACCTTGTGAGGCACACCGCCGGGCAGCCGCCACATCTGGCCGGCCCGCACCGAGCAGGATTGCCCCGCGATGATAAACTCTCCGCCGCCCGCGATCATGTAGCCGATCTGTTCGTGCGGGTGGCTATGTTCCGCGATAACCGCGTCCGGCTCCATCTCCACCAGCGAGAGCGTTGTCTTCTCAGCCTCCGTGGCGTGCATCGTGACGCCCGGAAACGGGTTCATCTGCACGCAGTCCTTCTTGTCGACGACATAGCGAAACATGGCGATCTCCTGAAAGTCCCCCGGCCGATCCGTTAACCATCGATTGTACACCATGCCAGGCCCGGCGAACCCTACCTGCAACCCGCGCGAGCGTAAGTTCGACCTCTCACGCCCCCGAAAGGGCTGCTGACCGTCGAACAGCGCTGTAACGTGTTCTTGCAGCGGAAGGAACAACAAGCTGATACTGGGGAGATCACCCGGCATACGTTCAAGGGATACTGCCCTCTTCCCCGCCCCGTGAACGGTTACCGGGCGTGATTGCATCCCGTTGACAAAACGGGTAAAAGAGAAGCGAGGGATCGGTGTCCTGGCACGCAAGTTTAACGTGGCACTCGGCCAAAGGGCCCGAGGGCTGCCCGTCCCGGGGAGTCGCATCATGGTCCGTTCCGTAATCCGGCTGATGGTCGTCCTTGCCATCTGCCTCTCGCCGGCACTGGTTACTGCCCAGCGAATTTACGTATTGTCGGCGATACTTCCGAGAAAAGCGGATTGGCGTTTTCGACCGGGCCGGATCTGCAATATGTCTTCGACGCATTCTATGTCAACGTGCCGGGGTCGCAACTGGTAACTTACAACAATCCAATGGCCGATTTTGCCGATGGATCAAGCAGAAACCTGCCCAACCCTTGGTTAGGCCCCGACGTTCGCGGAGAGCTGGCCAACATGAAGGACAACATCCTCCATGCGATCGATCAGTGCCCGGCCGGGCAAGACGACGCGATTGTCGTCTTCTACACAGGGCACGGAGCCTACGACGACAACGGCCACTTTCTCGTAATGCCCGACGGGCAAACACTTCTCTATCGAAAAACGATCCTTGAGAAACTGGCCGGCAAGCATCCGCGGCTGGCCGTGCTGATTACCGATAGCTGCAACGTCCCCGTCCCGTCCGAGATGCAGCCCGGCCCAGCGGCCATGCTCTTGCCGCCCGAACGGATTTCACCGCTATTCGAATCTCTGTTTATTCGTTCGCGCGGCGTGGTGGATATGAACTCATCGAGTGAAGGAGAATTCTCGGTCGGGGCCATCGGCGGAGGACTGTTGACGCTCTCCTTGGCGTACATGGGCAACCAGCCGGACTTCAAGGCGTATCGGGGCTTCACGCGACCGCAACGCTCCCCTTCCGACGTGCCGAACAACGCGGTCATTCCGTCGATCGACCATTCGGCCGCCATGGAACGATTCTTCGGCACTCTTAACGAACACGGCATGCACGGCAACTTCGATCCCGACAAACCGCCGTTCGGCGTCTTCTTTGCCCACCGCGAGCAGGGCCTGAACTGGGAGACAGTCGGCCAGCTTCTCACAACCAAGGTCGACACCCTCTTCAAGACCATGAACCCCGACGGTTGGGACACGAGTCGCGGCAAGCAAAGGACTCAGACGGTCCGGATCTATAGTCTGGCTGCCGGAAGAGGCATTCCGCAGGCTATTGCACCTGAGCAAACGCCACCACAAACCGAGCAGCAGGGACACTGGGGCCAGCCCGTGTGGCGTCCTGAAGTCGGCGATCGGATTGTAGAAGTCAATGGCCGGACGATCCATCGCCAAGCCGATTACGTTCAAGCGGTGAAGAACTCCCCGACGACGATGGTCTTTCGGCTCTGGGATGCAAAGACCGGCAAGACGTTTCTGATGCGAACCCAGTTGAACCCGCAAGGTGCGGACAGTCGCTTTGGTGTCGGGGCCGAGAATGCGGCGGAGGGCGGCGTTCGAGTGACGTACGTCATGCCAGGCTATCCGGGCACACGATGCCAAGTTTGGGAATGAAGTACAACCTTTCGGTCAGTCCTGAGGAAAAATGTCAGGAACCCTGGACGAGCAAGGCGGAGTCTTGCGGCAGTTGGGCAAAATGGGGGGGCGGCCCGAAAATCCGAGACGACCTCTTCCTATTCTAATGGAACAGGTTATAATCCCTAATACTGGTGAGAAGGTGATGCGAGCCCCGGACTCTGCTTGAGTTCTCTTGTTCTCGTCGCCCTGCGATTGGCGAAGCGGCTGTTTTTTCGAACGACGCTGGTTTCTTGTTGCGGTTCGTTTTCTCCCTTTCGTGTTTCGGCCGCGATCTTCCTTGACGAGGAGGGGCTCCAGGCGATAGCTCGTCGGCCGCCGGTGATTTCTCTTTTTTATGAGGCGCGACAAACATGCCGCAAGGAACGATCAAGAAGCTGTTGGCAGACAAAGGGTTCGGATTCATCCAAGGCGAGCGGGGTGATGACCTGTTCTTCCATCACAGCGCAATGGAAGGCATCGCCATCGAGGTCCTGCAGGTCGGGCAGGCGGTCAGCTACGAAGTCGGACGCGGGCCCAAGGGCCCCCGCGCCGAGCGTGTCAAGCCGTTGTGAGTGAACTGCGAACCGAAGGAGTTGTGTGATGACGAAAATCTACGTCGGCAATCTGGCTCACGCGGCCACCCAGAACGACTTGCATGAGGCGTTCAGCCAACACGGCAATGTCTCGGAGGTGAGCATCGTGACCGATCGAGAAACGGGCCGCTCTCGCGGCTTTGCGTTTATCGAGATGCCCGACAGCAAAGAGGCCGCCAGCGCGATCCAAGCATTGGATCTGGTCGCGATCCACGGCCGGTCGATTACGGTCAACGAAGCCCGGCCCAAGCCGGATCGGCCGCGCGGCGGCCCCCGGCGAAAGTGGTAGGGATTTCTCGCAATCCAATACGCCTCGCTCCCAGCGACACCGTGCATGGTGCGACGGGGAGCGAGGTTTTTTTGTCCTGGTTGCTGCAGCCGCGATCCGGCAAGATTCGTGATCACGGCATCGACCATCAGACCCCAGGCTTTCCGCCCCAACGCGCAGCGTCATCGCACATCACCTGTCTTCCAGCTTGTCTCCGATGATTCCAAAAACAAGCCGTGCCCGTACCGGCGTATGGACGCTTCTTCCGCAGGAAAACGTCAATCGGTTTTCACCTTTGGAAAGAGCCGGGACATCCCCGACGAGTCTCATCCTGCTCACTTCTTCGCCGGTGTGATTGCAGACGGACGCCGTCTCGCCGCTTTCCCACTCCATATAGTGGCCGCTTCCGATGGTTCCTTTGAAAAGGAACGTTCTGCCGTCCAGGACGAAAGAGGGGTCGATCAAATCGTATTTCCGAAGAGGAACCGCCTTGAGCGTTCGGAACCTCAGATTCTTCGGATCGCCGACGATCATCAGGTTGATTTCGGAAACATGGTCGTAGTGGACGATCTCGCGATATTCGTCGAGATAGGATCCGCAGGGTTTCGGCCATTCCACCGGCGGGCGGGTTCCGTTTTCCGCCTCGATCAGCGAAAAGTACCTCCATCCGGAGAAATCGACGTCGATGAAATGGTCGTTGTGTCCGGAAACATACTGGATCGGGCTTTCCACCCGGACATTGATCTTCTGCCCGCCGTTGTCGCCGTAGACCCAGAGCCCCATTGCAAGATGGCCCTGCAGATCGATGGCGGGATCAAAGACGCGTGTCGTCATGTTTCCCACAGGTTGCGTTTCGTCAAAGCGTATCAACTCAACGGACGAAGCGGTCTCGTAATCCGCCGCCGAATACCGATTCTCGATCCGAATGCTCGGTCTGGCCGCTGGAAAGCGATTGGTTACCACAATCCGGGTCGTCAAATCGGTCATAGCGTCCGACGTCGGGAAAGAAGCGACCGCGTATTGATAGTCCGCCTCGTGGAAACTCCAGCGATTGGGATCTTCGTCGTGTCTTTGCAGGACGAAATGGGCGCCGGGTGTTTTGAGTTGATCCAGTATTGACTGCGAAAAGTACTTTTCCCGCCGGAGACGAATATAGTCGGCAATGATGGCGCCGTTCTTGAATGCCAAAGGCTGGGTCTTGCCGAGCGAAACGTCGAGAAAAGAAAGTCCGTAATCGTGCGCCAATGCTTTGGTCGCCAGATAACGAGTGTCCTCGACATGCATGGGAGGGCACTGAAACGCACTGATCGATTCACTTGCGGAAGGACAGAGGGCAAGCCAGCCGAACTGCCCCGGAAGGTAGTAGCGCTCCGACAGTTTCTTCAAGGTGTCGACATGTCGGTCAAAATACTGCCGGAACCCTCTGCGCGGGCAATCCCACTCTCCGACGCGGGACATGGGATACCAGACAAAGCAATAGTCCATCACCGGAACGGACTGCGTGTGTTTAAGAACTTCATTGATGAAAAACGTGTCGTAATACGGAACATATTCCCGATGTTTTGCAAGGGCGCCGGTGCCGTCCAAGGCGTCGAGGTAGATCATTCCGAACCCGCCTTCATTGTAGGCGCGAGCCGTCTCACGTGCGACTTCGAGCACAAGGTCGCTTCCGGGCCGGGAGCAGAAAAGGCCGAAACGCTGCGTCACGTGCCCGACGGCGGCGCCTTTCTCATGAGAAACCGCTTTGGTTCCGTACGCTCCGCGACGACATCGGATGAACCCGTACGGAGCGTGGTCGTTTGCCTCTTCGAAAACAATCAACTCGTCGTCGATTCTCAAAACGACGCTGTTGGTGATCGAGAATCCGACCACGTTCGAGACATCGGCGGTTGACTCGCCAACCGGTACGAAGGTCGCCTTTTCATCAAGATCGGCGTCCAGCGTGAAGGTTCGCATGACATCGAGATCCTGATGCGGGACGGGCGTGACAAAACGGCTTTTCTGATGGACGAAGTGAGCATAAGTGAGAATTCCGGTCGTGATCCCGTGCTTGTTGAACTCGCGCGAAACTTCGCGAAAATCGGAGATGCCGTTCGGATAATACTCCTTATTGAAGACGAAATCCCCCTGCCGAAAAGGCAGGCCCTGATGGAAATAGACCTGGTCAACACCAAAGCGTGAAAGGTGCGCACACCAGTCTTGGACCTCTTCCCGCCGGATCGGCGTGGACGTGATGATGTAGATACCGCGACTGCGGGGATCGTCCATGGCGAAAGGGCCTCCCGCCGCATGAACCGGCATTTCTCCTTTGCGAAACCGGGCCGCGATGGTCTTCATCTCTTCCCGCAAGATCGAAGCGGGAGCGCCCAGAACCGCCAACGCGGCGTTGTCGTAGCCGAGTTCACGGTAGATTACTCCGCCCAGGCGTTGCGAACGTCCGCAAAACTCCAATGCGGTCACGTTGATCGACAGCGGCATGACCGTTCCCGCAAAAGGATCGGCGCTGTCTTTCGTCGTCGCCAGCAACGAACGAGCCATTTCAATGGAAAAGAAATCGTCGCCGGCCACGGAAACAACCTTCATTGCGATGCCGTGCGTCTCCGCTCTGATGTCGAGCATCAGTTTGACAGGATCTTCCGCCAGGGACTTCGCGTCGGAGAACGAAACAACGTAATGATCGCCCTTCTTTTCCAATCGATTGGAAAAGAAAGAGGTCTTCTCCTTTCCGCTGCCGTGGGAACTGAACCCGGCATGAACTCCATGATCGACGAAGTCCTCCGATTGGGCGGCCATCTTCTGAAGGGCGCAAAAATGGTGGGTTTGTTTCTCTTTCAGGTAGTTGCGCCCGTCCCGCTTATCGAAAAACGCCCGCACCGTACCGTCGCCGCCTAGGACATATTTCAGGTGTTCCGTCTCAAAAACGAAGGAATCCGACTCGGCGGAAAAAAGGGAAGGCCCCGGCGTAAACAGCGAGCAGAACACAACCACGGAAAAGAAACGTCCTAACAGATTGAAAAAAGGGTCAGAACTATTTGCGCTCGCCCAGTTTGCCATCAATACTTCGGACACTTTTTCCCGTCCAAAAACTCGCCGGAAGGCCCTTGACGCAATGGGCTCTTTCAGGGACGGATCTGTGGGAGAGAGCGGGTGAGCAATCACCCGGGGCCACCTGTCCCGACTTCTTGGACACCCGCCCCCTTTGAGCATCTCGTTCTCCTTTCGAGCCGTCACTTCTGCAGCAGCACGCCTTGGTGTCCACAGGGGACGATGATCTTGCCCTTGTGGAAGACGGCGAGGTCCGGATTGCCCGAAACCTTCCAGTGCTTGATGAACTTCGGCTTCTCCGGATTCTTGAAATCCCATAGACCCATTTGGCGGTAGATGCGGCTGGTGAGAACGACGAGGCCCTCCTCGGACGCGCGCGGGATGCCGCTGATGGAACTGCCGGGGAACTTCTTCGTCGGCCACTGCGAACCGTCCGGCGGATCGCACTGGCCTGGATCGAGGAAGAGATATTCCCGGCCTCTGGTGGCCAGCGCCTTGTTCTCCGAGAACCGGCAGATGCCGTTCGAAAGGAAGATGCGGTTGGTAACGGTGGAATGTACTTGCGGCTTCGGCTTCGCGTCGAGGTCGATCCAACGGACGTACGAATTGGCTGCGTTGAACGCGAGCCAACGTCCGCCGGCCACGGGCGCGTCCATGAGGTACTTGTCCCAGCCGGGACTGCCGCCCACCTTGACGAGCGGCCTTTCCGCGTTCAGGTCCTTGTCGTCGAAGACCGACACGCCGTTGCGGCGCGTGGAGAGCGCGATGAATCCCGGACGCGGCTTCCACACGCAGAGTGCGGGATCCCGCCTGTCGTCCAGCCACTTCCGCCGCGCGACTTCGCGGAACGAAGCCACGCCGTCCATTTCGTAGACGGCCCAGCCCTCGAGTCCTTCGGCCGTGTAGAGGCGGTTGCCCTCCACCTGCACGTCGAAGACGGTCGGATGCCCGGCGAGTTCGCCGATCTTCTCGAACCCGCCCTCGGGCCTGATCTTCAGCACGTGCAGGCCTGCATCGCCGCACGCGGCGTAGACGACGGCGCTCTCGCGGGTTCCGGCCTCCGTGCCGCAGCGCAGCGCCACCGCGCGCGCCTGGCCCGGTTTCGCGGGCTTCCACACGTAGAACTCCTTCTCGTCCGTGGGATACGGCTCGCGGAAGTCGGCGTTCTTCGGCGGTTCGCCCTGCCGGAACGTCTCCTTCGCCGCCCCCTTCGCGGGGATCGCCTGGACGCCGCAGCCCAGACCCGCCACGTACACGCAGCCGTCGCCCACAGCGATCGAGCCAATGCAGCAGCTCGGCCATTCGGGATGGTCCGCCACGGGGAATGTCCAGCGGTCGAGCATCTTCGGCTTCGCCGGATCGGAACAGTCCACCGCGAAGATGCCGTTGTGCGTCTGGGCGGCGAAGACGATGTCCGAACTGGCGCTCGTGCGCGGCGTCCACATGTCGAGCCCGCGCGCGTAGAACGGCGGGTAGTCGACCCGTCCGACGCGCTTCGGATCGGCCGGATCGGAAATGTCGAAGATGTCGAGGCCGTGTCCGCACCCGGACCCGGCGTCGACCTTGCCGAACTTGCGGAGCTCCGGCGTGTCCACGGATTTGTAGGTGAGCGTGGAGAGGTCGCGGTTCTTCGCGTGGTGGCCCGTGGCCGCGTAGAGGTGCCTGCCCTTCAGCCATACGCCGTCGCCGAAGCCGTAGAGATCCACATGCGCGACCTGACGGATGTTCCTCATGTCGCGCGCGTCGAACACGGTGAGCTTGCCCGTGCCCCAGTCGCCGGAATAGACGTAGCCGTCGCGGTACTTGACGCTCTGACTCTCGTCCGTCTTCCGCATCGCGATGTGCGCGGGATGGTCCGGATCCGAAACGTCGATGAACTCCACGCCGTTCTGACGCTGGCCAAGGAAGGCCACGTTCCCCGCCACGTCCACGCCGGTGGCGAGCTCGCAGCAGTCGAAGCGGGACCGGATGCGCGGCTTGTGCGGATCCGTGGCGTCCACGACCCAGAACCCGGACTCGCGGGTCGCCACGTACGCCATGCCCTTCTGGGACGCCACCTGGCGGACGGCGCCGAAGCCGGAGATGCTCCCGAGCTTCCTCGGCTTGAGCGGCTCCTTCACGTCGTAGACGACGAGCCGCTGCCCGCAGCCCGCATAGAGCACGTTTCCTTCAAGGCACAGCGCCATCGCCTCGTCGCCCGCGCCGTCCACCTTCACGGGCGGCCCGAACACGTCGCCGCCGAGTGCAACCGCCCCGAACCCCACCGCCACCAGAAATGCGATTCTCTTCACATTCGCTCCTTTCGGTTGCGCGCCGGTCCCCGGCGCACGCGTCCGGGCAGATTCGCTCGATCAGGCCGGCGGACTTCCACGCCTGGCGTCCGTCGATCGGGCACGGCGCGCCGCTGCGCACGACTGATAAGAATCTTCATTCCCGCATACCGTATTGAGTCTAACCGGGGAGGTCTGGTGAAACAAGGTGTTGAGGGGAAGTGGACAATCATGGCCGCCCACTTCCCCTCAACACCGGGTGAAAAGACCGGGGTCAGGAAACAAACTATGGGGTCAGGTCTTGAGGAAGCCCGGCGAAATCGGTCCGGACGATCGCGTGGCTCGCGGCCGCGGTGAGGACCGGAGAATCACGCGACGGGCTTCAACGTCATCGGTGCAAGCTGGCCGCAACGGATCTTGTGCCACTTTAGCGTGTTCAGAAGCACGATGGCCAAGCCAACCTGCACGCGCGCCAACGCCAGCCCTTTCCAGCGAGCGTGACGCACGCCCTGGTGGTTCATCAGGTTGTTCGCGGTCCCTCCGACCGTCGCCCGGTCCCGCCCCAACAGGTCGCGAGTCCGCTCCGGATCCGCCTTCATCCGCGAGGCATGCTTTTCCAGGTCCTCCCGATACACGTTGACACAGAGCACCGCACGCGGACCGTAGTGATACACCTGCTCCTTCTCCCACTCGTGAATCGCTTTGGCAATCGTGTATTCACGGTCCGAGGTCAATTGGATTCGCTCCCACCGGAAGATTCGCTCCGTTGCCTCCTCTTGCATCCTGCGTGACGACAGGACAGACTTACCGGGTAGAGTCGATATGCCCGCCGCATCGCTTCCTGCCGCTCTGTGCGGCAAGACCGCCCGACGTGCCGGGACTGCCCTGCCATTACGATCCACGATGCGCGCGTGACCCGAGCGTTCGCACCGTCCCATTGCCAAGGAGAATCGGCCATGCAAGAATCGACCACGCGACGTACGTTCCTCAGCAGCGTCGGCGGTCTGGGCGCCACGGCGCTGGGCTTTTCCGCCGCGGCCAATGCCGCCCCGCCGAAAATCCAGGGCTTCGAAGAGGAACCGACCGCGCCAAGCGCGGCGAGTGAATGGAAGCAGAAGTTCGACCGCAAAATCCGCATGGGCATCGTCGGGTACGGCGTGTGCCGATTCGGCGCGCAATTCTCGTTGCAGCACCATCCCAATGTTGAAGTGGTTGCGGTCAGCGACCTCTTTCCGGACCGTTGCCAGGCCCTGGCTCGCCAGTGCCGGTGTGAGAAAACGTATCCGTCGCTCGAAGCCATGGTGAAGGATGATTCGATCGAGGCGATCTTCGTGGCGACCGATGCGCCGAGCCACTGCCGGCACTGCCTTGAGGTTCTCAAACACGGCAAGCACGTAGCCAGCGCGGTGCCGGCCATTTGGGAGCGTCTCGAAGACGCCGACCGTTTCTTCGTGGCGGTCCGGCAGTCGGGCCTGAACTACATGCTGTTCGAGACTTCGTGCTTTCATGACGATCTCTACGCCATGCGCCAGATCTACAACGCGGGCGGTTTCGGCAAGCTGATCTACAGCGAAGGCGAATACTTCCACTACGACTGCGCCAAGATCGACTCCTACAAGGATTGGCGAATCGGCATGCCGCCCCAGTGGTATCCCACGCATTCCAACGCCTACTTCGTTGGCGTTACTGGAGGCAGCTTCACCGAAGTGTCGTGCATGGGCATGCCGAGTATCCTCAGCGAGCTGAAACCGGAGAACAACCGGTACAAAAACCCCTTTGGCACCGAAATCGCCCTGTTCCGCACCAGCGAAGATGGCATGGCGAGGATGGGTGTGAGCTGGGATATTCCGGGACATGGCGGCGAAGTGGGGCGGGTTCGCGGTCAGCGCGGTTCGATGATCGGCATGAACTTCCAGGGGCTCAAGCAGAGCCTGCCGAACCTGGCCAAACCGCCGCTTCCCCCCGGGGTGCAAGCCGGCGGACACGGCGGCTCGCACGGATACCTTGGCCACGAGTTCGTGATGTCCATCCTGGAAGAGCGCAAGCCGCTGGTCGACGTCGCTTGGGCCTTGAACATGACGGTTGCCGGGATCGTCGCCCATCAGTCGGCATTGAAAGACGGCGAACTGTTGAAGATCCCGCAATATGTATCATGGATACGCTAGACCGTTATCGGCAGATCGTCCCCGTACACCTTTCCGCCAGCCGCCGGCTGCGCTACAACAGGAACCATGGCTCCCATCCCGCGTACGTCGATGATTGGTCCAGCACTGCAGAAATGTCGACCCCGAATTCCCGCCCACGCTCCTTGTGCATGGCGAAGAGGTTACGGACGTTCCTTGCGCACAGTCCGTGATGATGGCCGACGCGCTTCGGAAGCACAAAGTGGAACACCGCCTTATCACCGTCCCCAAGGCCGAGCACGGCCTTGCGCAGATTCGGCGAAGGTTGCCCAGGCGTACGATGCACCCATCGCATTCTTGGAAGCGCACCTCGATCATCGGCGGCCATGACGGATTGCCTACGATTCGGATCGGACCGCCACGACGTCCGCGAGCCACCGACGCACAGGACCGATGGACGCTCGACAACGCAATCTCCAATCTTGCGATTCCCGGACCAATCCAACAGAATGGGTCATGCGATACCGCCTCCGGCGGGTCCGGGCCAATAGGCGACGGTATACATTGAACTGGGGTTGGTGTCCGATGCTCTGCCCCGGCAGCATTGGATCTCCGCGGAAAGCATCGGACACTATTTCGTCCAGCGGCCGGCGATGTGGGCCAATGTTGGCTGGGCGAAGACCGATTTCCTTCCTTGTCTATCCGGCGGCATGTTCGGCCCGAAGTCGAACGGCTGATAGAGGCTCACGGAAGCCCTCCGCCGCCGTCCTCAGCCCTCGTGACGTTCTTCCGAATCCACGTGCGAAACGACCGGACCAGGGTGTTTTCACGGACCGTGCCGACTTGTGCCATGAGGCTTTCCACCTCGAGCAGCGGCAGCCGAGGGAAGCTGGGGCTCGACGAGCGCGCCACGTATTGCCGCTGCGGTCCGAGTTCGAAGACCTCGAGCGTTTGCCCATCGTACCGCCACACCTCGGGCACGCCGAATGCCGCGCAGAGCGGCAGTTTCTTAACGGCGTCGGTCGACAGGTCGACTTCGATCGCCAGGTCCGGCGGCGGGTCGACCGAAAGGTCCAATTCCATCTTCTGCCAGACCAGCGGCTCGTTCTTCACATAATAGGAATTGTCCGGCTCAAAGCCCCGATCGAGATCTTCCCTCCGGCACGTCATCGCGCGGCAGCTTTGGATATCGATGTCCAACTCTTCCGACCATGCTTCAATCAGCCGTCCGAGCACGTGCGCGTAGTTCTCGTGGCGCTTCGACGGCGTCATCATCTCCAGTTCCCCCCGGTCGTACGTCATGCGAACGTTCCGGCTCTCGGCGACGTCGCGCAGCGCCTGATACGTCGCCCACGGAATGCCGTGCAGGACTACGCGGTGGTCACTTTGCGCTTGCTCAGCGGTTGCCATGGACGAACGATCTCCGTCTCTTCCCGACGAGTTCTGGCGGTTGCCGTTCCATTGGCACCATTCCGCCTCCCTTGAGACCATGTGAACCCCACGTTCATGCTACCCCAAGGAGAAGGCTTGGTCAAGCGAGGAGTCTTTCAGGGCAAGTGGCCGGTCCACCGATCGCGGATGCTCGCGATCACAAGGGGAGCGGGGGGGCGTTCTACCAGTTCTGCCGCCAGCAGGGACTATCGCCGAAGGCGGTCTCTGCTTGAGATCCGTCGCTTATCCTTCCTTTCTTGGGCGCGGCGGAATCGTGCAGGGCTCGGGCACCGGCCGATCCATCGACCAGAAGATCATGTTGACCAACAGCTTGCGGAACTCGGGCTGCTTGAAATCTTCCGGGTGCCCCAGCCCGCTGTACACGACGCGCCCGCCGCGATGCGTGCGAACCCACGTCAAGGGCTCCGTGCGATCGCCCGCCGAGCCACGCATGAGCACGAGAGCGTCTTCTTTCACCGGGGACGTGTAGTAGAGCGATCCCGTGCTGTGCCAGGTCTGTGGGCTGAGGCCGGCAAGGACTGGATGTCCGGTGTGCTCCGGCACGATGCTTACGTCGGTTCCGATCTGGTTGGGGCCGTGGCCGTTGTAGTTCCCGCCGAGCACCTCGGCGTCGAACTCCGGCCACTCGTCGCAGCCCGGGGGCGACTGGTAACCCTCGGGGTATTTGGCCTTCGCGGCAAAGGCGTGGCTGGCCGTGCGGAGCGCCACCACCGGCCGGCCCGAGGCCACGTACTCGCGAATGCGGTCGAGCTGTTTCGTCGGTAGGGCCAGTCGGCGGACGTAGACCACCAGGCAGTCGGCCGTCTCCAATTCCGCAGTGTGCCGGATATCCGCCTCGCCCTCGCCGTGCAGCACCGCGCAATCGCAGCGGTAGCGATCTCGCAACATCTGCGCAAATTCGGGGAGTGTTTTGTCGGCGTGGTAGTGATCGTCGCTGACGAGGAAAGCAACCCGCGGCCTCTTGTCCTGCGCGAAACGGAAGGCCGGCTTGTCGAGCAGATCGGTGCTGGTGATCGTGGGACACCAGTACTTCTCGATATGCTCGATCACCCGCTCCGTGCCCTGGAAGTGGCTGACCTGCGGCCAGCGCTGGGGGTTGTAGAGGCTGTCGGTCAGGTCGCGGACGAGCACGACGTTCTTGCCCAGGTAGACCATCTGCCGGATGCCGAATGCGCGGCCCAACACGCACATGTTCGTGTGCACGCCCATCAGCATCACGTTCTCGATGCCGCGCTGTTCGAGCAGATAGTAGACTTGTGGACCGGCGTCGACGGCGTCGACGTCCTGAATCTCTATCGACGGAATCTGGCGGGTTTGGGGGCGGCCCGGCAAGCGAGGACCTTCCCAGCCATTGTCGGAATCGTCGATCGGAAGCGGCGGCTCCCGTGTTGGATCGAGGTAATTCCATTTCAGGGGCACCTTGGTTTCAACCTTCGGGGCGTCGAGGGCCCGTTTCCGCGCGGGCGTGCCGTCGTAGAAATCGACGTTGCCGCTGGGTGCGTGGATGATGAGGACTCCCCGCTGCCGCGCAGCCGCCACGAAGTCGTTCATGTGCGGGGCCAATTCTGCGACGCGGTCGGCCGGGATCTTGCAGCACAAGGTATTCCACATGTCGCAGATGATGACGGCCGTTTTCTTGGGGTCCCACTCGACGGTTTTGTAGACGATTCGATCGTCGCCGCTGCCCTCAGGGGCCTTTTCGCGGCTGCGTGTTTGCAGGCGAAGTACGGCCCCGTCCGATTCGGCAGCCGAAGCCAAAGCGACCGGAAGGATGAGGGAGCCGAGAACGGTCAAGGTGACGGTCAATCGCATTGTCTTTTTCTCCCTGGTGAGGCTGGACGTATGGTTGAATATGGCCGTTGGCCAGACCCCGCTCGCAACCGTTCACGGGGCGGAAGAGAGGGAGTCAATAACGCTTTGGATACTTGGTTCGGGTACGAGCAGAAGCGGTTGCGGGGCGGGCGTCGTTTCGAGCACGATCCGGCCGCCCTCGCGTTGCTTTACCGCGGCCCGGCCCAGGATCTCTCCCGTCCGCGGGTCCAACCGAACAACGCCGGAAGACCAACCGCCGCGATCCTCAAGTTCCACGCTGTAAGAGATCGCTTCCTGGCCGGGCGCAGCTTCCGTCCAGTAGCCAATGCATCGGTCCTCACCATTGCGTGATGAAAGCAATACGGCCTTGGCGCGGGGTGAAAGCGAAAGATCGATCGCCATGTCGCGGCCGTCGAACGCCTGCTGTTTGGGAACCACAACGAAGACCTCCGAGGGCTGCTCGCGTCGGCAAAGCAGGAACCACGTGTAGGCGTTGTCGGGCGAGTCTGCCCAAGGTCGCTGCGGCAGGCCGCGATCTCCCATCGTTACCCCGTGCACGGCGGCCGGCCTGTCTGCGTCGTCGAGCTTATGATAAAAGCGATTCACGTATCTGGAGCTGGAATTCGCTACCGAGTCACGCCACGCATCGGGCGCGGGCCGCAGGGTCGTTCTCGCAGAGGCAGAGGGGCGGATGGCGATCTCGTCCGATATCCCGGGAAAAGCCCGCCAGAAGGAGCGCACTCGCCTCAGTGCCGCAAGTCTTTCGTCGGATACTCCGGCTAAGTCGGCAAGGTCGAAGGCCACATTCCACAATCCCCGCAGATAGAAATCGCCGGTGCGGTCCAGGAAAGACCGGTTCACAACGTCGTCCGCGTCGGCGAAGACCGCAAGCCACACCGGGACGGGAGCGGTCGGGAAGGCGTCGGGCGAAGTGATTGCCATCGGGTAATCGCAAAGAGGCAAGTCGTGGAAACGCAGTTCGCCCGCCATGCGCCGCGGCTCCTTGAGGCGGCGGATCGCTCCTGTTAGCGTATCCACCAACGCAAAGTCGCCATCCGGGATGCCTTGCATGGCGAGTTCCACGGTCCGGCACTGTTGCCGGTCGGAGGGTTTGGCGGGCGTCCAGAAGAAGACGGCGGGCGCCGGCGAGCCGCGGACCTCGAAGGCGAACGAAACGATCTCCGGCGGCGGAATAAACTGAAGTAGCGTCAGCTCATCGACAAACGCGGTTCCTCCCTTGGGCAGTTCGACGCGAAGCCCGAAGTCGTGCCAGTCCGGTTCCACCTGGAATCGGAAACAGAATGGCGTGTAGTCCGACTCCGCCACGAGCGGCTTCGATCGCAGGGGAAGCGGAAGATCGTTGCCGAGACTGTCGCGCGGCGAGAGATGCACGACGACATCGCAGCCGTCTCCCTTTATCACCCCGCGGACTTCGATGAGCATTGCGTTATGGACGGGGCGCCACCGCGAGACCGTCTCCATCCTGGCAGCCGGGCCACCCGAGAGTTTCGCCGCCCCGTTGCCGCGAAACGCCGCCCCTGCGTCCATCGCGACGCCGGGATCCGCGTCCCACGCTTGCAGCGAGGAAGGTTCGTCGAAAACATATCTCGCCAGTAGCGCCGGCGCCGCCTCCTCGGCCCGATCCGCCAACCGCGTCGGGACGTCGACGGGCCCAGCGAGCCTGGCAAACAGCGCCCCCGTGTTGCACAGCGTTGCGTACTTCGCCGCCGCGCGGCCATCGGCAGTGAAAATCTGTCCGGGATGATCCATATTGGGCCGGGCCTTGGCGATCTGCCAGTTCAGATGCACGAAGCCGGCGTCGGCCTCGACCAGGTATTTCCTCAGCATGCCCTTGGCCTCGTAGAGGTCCGTGGCAAAGGGGACCTCGGATCGATCGACCGCGCCGGTGATCTGCCACTCGGTATCCCAGAGCGGCAGGTTCCGATCGAACCGCGCCATCAGGCTGCGGATTTCGTCGGCCACCTGCCGCTGATGCATGTTGACCGCGCCGGACTCCGGGTGCGGGCGGTAGGGGTGAAGGCCGAGGATATCGATGTGCTCGCCGGCGCCAACCTCGAAAAAAGTCGTCAGGAAATCGCGGGCCACCGAAAACTCACTGCCCCAAAAACCGCAGACGCCTCCGCTGATCACCAGGTTTCGCGAGTCCACGGCCTTGAGCACCTTCGAGGTCTCGATGACGAATCCGGCGAATGCGGCCGGATCGGGGGTCGGCATCCAGAACTTCGCGATGTCGGGCTCGTTGCCGATTTCCCACACGCGGACACGGCCTCGCAATCGCTCGGCGGTTTCCCGAACACGCTCCTGAAACCACGCCGTCGCTTTCGAGCTGTAGGCAATCGGCACTCGCTCGCCCGGCGCGGCCTGGGCATCGGGGAACAGCTCCTTGGACCAGGAGAGCGTCTGCGGCAATTGGCCGACGACCTGGATGCGGCGGGCAAGCAGGGCATCCACCATGTGCTGCGTGCGGCCGAAATAGCCGCTCTGCAGAAAACAGGACAACTTCGCCCACTTCACACCCGCGCGGGCGAGGCGGTCGAGATCCGCTTCCTCCTCGTTGCCGGTGAGATTGATCCCCACCATCGAGTCGCTGAGATTGCCGGACGATACCGGCGCCAAAAAGCCGGTGGGAGCCTGCGTGAGACTTTCCGGGCAAAGACGGTCGGCTTCCGCGCCGGCCGGGATGCCATCTTCTTCCGCTTCGATGCGGAGGTCGCGAAAGTCGAACATGTAGCCATGTCCCGGATCCGTGCGAAGGCCGATGTACGCCACGGCGCACCAATCCACCACGCCCGCGGTGTTGAACGGCGGCGTCCGTTTCAGATCGAGCGACGTCCGGGTCCACTCGCGGCTGTTGATCTCGCCCAGCCCGTAGTAAGCGATGTTGCCGCGGCTGTCGCCGACCAGGAAGCGGATCACGGACCGGGCGCCGTCGCTTCTGGCCCGCAGTGTGACCGTGGCGGCGCGAGACAGGTCCCAGACCCCGTGCGCTTTTCGCTTGTGCAGCCAGAACCAGTGATCGCGGGACGAACGGTCCTCGACTCGGAGAAACGGTTCCGTCCGGTCGCCGTCGCGGTGGGACGTGATTTCGACGCGTATGCCTTCGGTGACGATCTCCTGGTTGTGGCGGCTTTCCCTCCTCTGCCAGTCCGACGCATCGGCGAAGTCGTCCCTTAGAAGGATCTCCTGAGCGTGGAGCATTTCCGGCCGTGACGCGAAAGGCAGGAGAGACAAGCATAGGCAGAGAGCCCAACCGACGCTCTTGGACATGGCCGATCGATTCGAAAAGCCGCGGCGAGTCATGGCGAAATCGGTTCGGTTCATAAATGGTGCTCCTCTTGCCGTGCTAGCTGCCACTCGTGGCCTTCAGCCGGTCAAGCCCGGCGGCGGCCCGTTCGACAAACTGCAATACCTGGTCTCCGGGGTCTTTCCCGCATCCTCCCTCGCGGATATCGTAAACCAATCGACGGGCGATTTATTCTTGCAGGTCCAGCATGTCCCGGCTACTCGTCAGCGTTCGAAATGTCCAGGAGGCGGAGATCGCATTTTCGCGCGGTGTCGATTTGATCGACGTGAAGGACCCGAGCCGCGGCTCTCTCGGCGCGGCGGATTTCACGGTCGTTCGCGACGTTATCCGCACCGTGGCCGGGCGAGTTCCCGTGAGCATGGCCCTCGGCGAACTGGTCCAGTGGGACCCGGCCCATGCCACAAGGATCCCCGCAGCGCTCGCCTATGTCAAATGGGGCATGTCCGGAGCGGCCGGCACGGAGGGGTGGCCGTCGCTCTGGCGGGCGGCAGCCGCTGCACTTCCTGGCGGAGTCCGTCCCGTCGCGGTCGTCTATGCCGACAGGAATACCGCAGGCTCGCCTCCGCCGCTGGAAATCGTCGCGGAAGCAGGACGCCTGGGTTGCCCGTACCTGCTGGTCGATACGTTCTTCAAGTCGGCCGGATCGCTCTTGGACCATCTTTCCCTCTCGCAACTGGCGGATCTTGTCCGTGCAGCCCGCGAGCATCGGCTTGGCGTGGCGCTTGCCGGATCCCTCAGTGAGGAAGCCATCGCGCGCGTGCTCGCGATTGACCCCGATTTTATTGCGGTCAGAGGGGCCGTTTGTCGCAATGGCCGCACAGGTCCGCTCGAAGCATGGCGCGTCGAACGAATGGTGCGACTTCTCAAGAGAGACTGCTGAAGGGACAGACACATCATTCTCCGGCAACGGCACGGGCACACTCGCCCGTCGAGATCGGCCGGTACAGTGGGGCAGGACCGGCGGCTATGCGGGCTGAGCGATGGGTGAGCCCTGCAGCGTCTGCTTCTTCGGATCGCCCTGCAGGCTGGGCCGGTTTGCAGGGCGATTTCGTTACGGGCGGAGAAGGCACGCGCGGGAGGCGCCGCGTGTGGTGCCCAAGTTGGCGATTTCTTGAAACAAGAGCGGTAAGTGGAGGTGGGGATTGGAGTTATTACGCCGTCGCATGGCGCCGGAAGTGGCACAGCCCGGGATTGGACGGCTCATCTTTGGAGTGCGCGTGACTTGTCACCGCCCAATGTGAGGCAAGGTGATCGAGGAGAGCCCTTTCAAGCCTCATCCGCCGGGCTTTCCCTGCCCAACGGTTGCTCTGAAGCACGTGCGTGTAAAGCTGGGTGGTCCTGACGTCTTGGTGGCCCAACAACTCCTGCACGGTGTGGGCAACCGGCGACTTGTCTGCTTGCAGGTTATCGGCCGTGGCGCTAAAATGCCCTTGGATGCTTGGGGAAGCAACGCAAACACCCTAAGCAGGGCGGGCGTCAGGTGGCGGTTTCGTTCAACTGGGTTTCTATCGCGCCCGCTGCGGAGTCTCGCGAAGCTGCAGTGCTCTCTGGGAGCGCGCGGGATAAAAACCATTTCGTTTCCGACTAAATCCTGCAACACACTTTTCGACCTACCGATGTTGTTCCAGGGAAGAATCTTCCGCGAACCGATCCGATGAGCGAACCTCCCGAAACTACACCCAGGAATACTGGACTCAAGGGGGCTGCGGTCGGGGGAATTATTGGGATAACTGTCTGGCAAATTCTATCCGGGAACTTCCTCAACGTCGGCTTTGTCGCGGGACTCCTGATTTTGTCTGCGTATATGGGCCTTTGCATGCTACTCGGGATGCTGATCGAACGCTTCATTTCAAAAAACTGATTTGGTACACTGTTTGTTTCAACTGATCCTAAGACTTGTGTAAGGGCGTTGTGTGGCAGACTGGGGGTGGAGTCTTGACATTTAACTTTATGGCGCAAAGTTAAATGTCAAGGAAGCCCGGCGAAATCAGTGTGGACGATCGCGTGGCTCGCGGCCGCGCTGAGGACTGGAGAATCACGCGACGGGCTTCAACGTCATCGGTGCAAGCTGGCCGCAACGGATCTTGTACCACTTCAGCGTGTTCAGAAGCACGATGGCCAAGCCTACCTGCACGCGCGCCAACGCCAGTCCTTTCCAGCGAGCGTGACGCATGCCCTGGTGGTTCATCAGGTTGTTCACGATCCCTTCGACCGTCGCCCGGTGCCGCCCCAAAAGGTCGCGAGTCCGCTCCGGATCCGCCTTCATCCGCGCCGCATGCTTTTCCAGGTCCTCCCGATACACGTTGACACAGAGCATCCGCGGGTTCTTCCCCTTCGTACACTCCCCCCGACGCGAGCAGCCTTGGCAGTCCGTCCCCTTTGCCTGATAACGCCACTGTTCGCTCGATCCTCGCACAAACACGTTCGGCTTCCGCGTCAGCCTCGCGCCGTTCGGGCAGGTCGCATACAACGTGTACACCTCGAAGTCCGCCTCCGTGAAGATGCCTTTCTTCTTCTCATCGATATCCGCACGCGGACCGTAGTGATACACCTGCTCCTTCTCCCACTCGTGAATCGCTTTGGCAATCGTGTATTCACGGTCCGAGGTCAATTGGATTCGCTCCCACCGGAAGATTCGCTTCGTCCGGATCACCCAGTCGGTAATCTGCGGACGGAAGCCGTCGCCCGCCGGAAACACCGCAAACGCCCAGATCAGGCCGTACCTCAAGTCCGACAGAAATTGCACGCCGTAGCCGTGGATCGTCTTGGCCCGCTTGGTATGCGCGCTGCCTTCCGGGTCGTAAAACACCGAACTGTCGAACTTCTCGCCGAAAACCTTCATCCGCGCGAGGAATTCGGCGGCCAGAGCCTTGGCAAACGTGGCCAGGTCCGTCAAAACCGGCCCGTCGCGAGGCCGGCAGTCCAGCGCCACCACGCCCGGCATTGGGGTCACGAAATGGCCGTTCAACGTGTCACGAATGGCTCCGATCAGCCCCTGCCGATTGCGGCCGAAGTTCCCCAGCACCTTCCAATCCAACTCCTCGAACGCCCGCAGCAAGACCGCTCGGTCCTCCTCGCTCAGACCGCTTCGGCTAGTCGACTCGCAGAACCGCCGGCACTCCTCGATCAGCCACCCCAGCAGTCCCGTGACGTGCATCGCCGCCGCGTCGTATTTCATCCTGCCTTGGCTGAGCATGTCGGCGGCGTCGGTGCCGAAATCGCAGCCGATCTCGATCCCTTCTTGCCCCAGCAGAACCACCTGGTGCCCAAGCACCAGGTACTCGATCACCGGAGAGAGACGCTCCGTCACGAAGCCTTTGATTCGCCGCTGGGAAGGGAGCTCTTGATGGCTCATCACCTCCAGAAACAGACGCAACTGCACCGAGTCGTCGACCTCGCGCAAGAATTCCCCCGGCGACGCACTGCCGTGGGCCAACATCGCCAGCCACACTTTCAACTGCAAGAGTGGATGATGGGCCCGGCGGCCTTTCTGGCTGTAGGAGCAGGCCAACAGCTTCGTCACGAAATCGAACAGGCCCTCATGGAAGGCTGCCGAAAGCGCTTGCAGGCGTTCGTTCGGCTCGCCGACACGCACCGCCTCCAGTTTGGCGCGATCCTCCTCGGTCAATTCTGGCACCTCCCGCCAGTGCCCCGGGACGGCTTCGCTCAGGTCGACTTGCCCCAGAACGAATGCGATCCGCTGCCGGCACTCCTCCTGGATGGCCGCCGACAAGGGGCGCTGCCCTTTCTCGATCACCCGTCGCCAGAACTTCTTGTCCAGCACAACGCCTTCCCCGCAGCGTGTGGCATCGCGCAACAGCAGAATCGCGATCGTCTGGCGGATCGTGGCCGCCGGTTGCGGAAGGGCGCACTGGGTCAGGCATTCGGCCACCTGCCAGCCGAGCGTGTCCAGAAGGACCTTCGGCGGGACCCAATCGACCGTGGCCTGATCGACCAGGTCCGCCAGGCTGTCCAGCGCGAGCCATTTCTGCACCGGTTCCGGCAGAAGCGCGCTTTGAAGGACCAGGTGCCACTTCTTCATCGAGTCCAAGCGGAAAAGAACGGCCACGGCAAGGAAGCGAATCAGCGCGGCGGGCAAGGTGATGGAAGAATGTTGCAGGCTGTAATGGATGGAGAGATCCTGCACCGGGATGTGCTCGAGCCGCTGGAACAAGCGCGCGGCATCCCGTTGTTGCTTTTCTTGGACCGCTTGGGCAGGGTCCAACGAGGAAGGAGAGACGGCGGACGAAGTGGACATCGCCGCAGGCTTCTTCAAAGAGCCACGCCATGATCCTGACGCACACTTTTGATTATGCATAATCGCGCGAAGATGTCAATACCGAAAGCGCCGTTTAACGCCAAGAAGACAAGGGTTTGTGGCAAGGCGATTGTGCAATGTGCAAGCCCTTTGGCACGACATGTGCGCGCGGCATTTCCTGTGCCAACTCTTCGCAATGTTTGTAGAGCGTGGCGTTTCGCAAAGTTTCAAAATCATACGGATTTGGCATGAAAATGGCGGCGCACTTTCTGTGCCAAGCGGTGACGTCTTTGTGACTGAAATCCTTGGTTGTGTATTCGACGCTGCCGGCCAAGCCGGCGCGGTTTCTCCGCATCGCCCGCAATGACGCTTTGCGTGGTGCAACGTCTCACTGCTTCTCAGAGCCGCTGTACGCGAGCTGAGCATCGTTCAAAGGTGAATCACGCCTCCGCGCTCCCTAAAGCCAAACGCATTTCGCCGGGCTTCCTTAAATTTTAACTTTGAAAGTTGATATTTAAAGCCTGACCCCGATGACGAGGCGGAGTTTTTCGGCGGTTACAACTCCTGCCGCAACCGCTTCTGCCCAAGCTGTGGTGGACCGACCCGGGCCCGCTGGCTTGCGCGGCTGCAGGCGCGGATCCTGCCGGTGCCGCACTTTCACCTGGTGTTTACCTTGCCTGGGGATCTATCGCTTCTGGGGCTGGCCAATCGCGGTGAGGTCTACCACCTGTTGTTCCGCACGGCCTGGGAGAGCATGGCGGAAATGGCGGAAGACGAGGGTCACCTGGGCGGACGAGCGGGGGCGCTGATGGTGCTGCACACCTGGGACCAATTGATGGATCACCATCCGCACGTGCACTGCGTCGTGCCGGGCGGGGCGTGGTCGGCGGAGGGCCGTTGGATCGCGGCGTCTGAGGGCAAGCAGAAAGGCCGGAAACGGAAGGCGTTCTTTCTGCCGGTGAAGGCGCTGAGCCGCTTGTTTCGCGGCAAGTTCTTGGACGGGCTGAAGAAGCTGCACGCCCAGGGGCGGCTGAAACTGGAGGGCAAGCTGGCGCACCTGGCCGATCGGGAGGCATTCCAGCGCTGGTTGACTCCGCTGTACCAGAAGGAGTGGGTGGTTTTCTGTGAGGCAGCTCCCAATGGCTGCGACGGACCGGACGCGGTGCTGAAGTACCTGGCGTGCTATGTGGCCGGCGCGGCGATTTCCGACAAGCGGCTGATCTCGCACGACGGCGGGCGGGTGACGTTCTGGGCACGGGATCCGGGCAAGAAAGGGAAAGGCAAGAGGCGCCGTCCCCGCAGCCTGGACGGCGAGGAGTTCGTCCGTCGTTACTTGATGCACGTCTTGCCGCGAGGTTTTCAGCGGGTTCGTTACTACGGCCTGTTCTCCCACCGGCAGCGTGCCACGCAGGAGCAAGTCCGCGCGGCACTCCAAGGCGTGGATGCGGTGGGTACCGCCGCCGAACCGGCCGTGCCGGAGGCCTCGGAAGCAGAACAGCCCTTGGCGAAGACTTGCTCGGCCTGCGGCCAGGGTACCCTGCAAGCGAGGGTGAGCGCGGAGACGCCGCTGAGCTGGTTTGACGTTCTGATGGCCTCCCCGTACGCCACGGCGGCGGATCGTGCCTGGTGGGAAGACTGCCCCTGTCGTGCGCGTCCACCGACGAGCGGCCCTCTGACGGAGGCGGTGCGATGAAGCCCTTCGCACAGGACCAGCTACGTCCGAAACGAACCGCTGAGTTGGTTCGGCAGCAGCGGTGTGCGCCGGGGGAGGGGCGGAGCCGTGTCCATCGGCATCACCGTCAGGACCCGGCGCGGGTTACCGGCGGAGTGAATGCTTGCACGTCGGTGAGGGCGGCGCTAAAATGCTCTTCGGTGCCTGGGGAAGCGAAGCAAAC
Organism: Thermoguttaceae bacterium; assembly: GCA_040768665.1. GTDB lineage: Bacteria > Planctomycetota > Planctomycetia > Pirellulales > Thermoguttaceae > JABWBD01. The sequence continues at coordinate 52,789 of JAXGMN010000028.1, read as the reverse complement.
ACCCTAAGCAGGCTAACGCGTCGGGTGGCGGTTTCGTTCAACTGGGTTTCTATCCCGCCCGCTTTTGGGTCCTTCGGCGCTGCGGTACTCTGTTGGAGCGGGCGGGATAGAAACCAATTCGTTCGGCGAAGGAGGGCGAGACATGGAACCCCGTGACGACGTGGAAAGCATCACACTCAACAAAGGCGTGATCGTCCAATGCACCAAGTGTCGCCGCGTGCACAAGGTCTTTCCGTTCGCGGTTGTCGTCAGCGATGAGGTGGCATTCCGCAGAAAAGTCGATGCCCTTGCCGATAGCCACAAACCGACCTGCACCGGCGTCTTCGTCGCTCGGTGCGGTGTCAAGTGCCCCTCTTGTGGCAACGTCTGCATACGGGATCAGGGGCACGGCCTTCCAGGACACTGGTGCCAGGATTCGCATCAGTGGTAGCCGGCCGAACAAAGATCTAGTGCCGTATCCGGTTCATGACTTTCGCGCGAAAACAGAGAAACTGCACAAAGCACGCCAAGATTCAGATGCCGCCTCCGAGGGGCACGAAACTGACGAACCGGATACGGCACTAGCGCCGTGGGGCGAAGTAGACCGTAGAGGGTCACCCGTCACCTGGAACTATCGGGGGGAATGACACTCATCCCATGCAAGGTGCAACATTATGGGCGAATGGTTGACGATTACGATTTCGACGGTGTCTCTGGTATTCTCCTGTGTTTCTACCGTGATTGCGGGAATTACGGCGTTCTACGCATTCGTGAGGCGGCCACGAGTTCAGATGACGCGACCGACCTTCGTCGCGTTGGCGTTCGAAGGACGTGAAGCCTCTCCGAAAGTGTTTACCCGGACGCTTCTATTTGCCACCGCCGCGCCGGGGAAGGTCGTGGAGGCGATGTTCGCGAGGGTGAGGCAGGGGAACCAGGAGGCGACCTACACCTTCTGGGCCTACGACGTTGATGGGCGCCTTGTACCGGGCGGCGGCTTGTTTGTTGGGCCTCAAGGGATCGTGACGAATCACCACTTTGTCCTGGCGAAGAACTCCAACAAGCCCGAGTTCAGTAGCGGTCCGGTTACTATCACCGTATTTGCTCGGGTCGTGGGGGAGAGGAAAGTGTGCCAGCTTCATGAGATGGTGCTTTCATTTACGGAGAATCAGGCTGTCGCGCTGAACGGGGGCACCGGCGGTGTGTTCTTCGAGCGCAGTCCGGACTCTAACGAGTTTCATAGGGTGGTCGACCTGCCGCCAGGTGTGCGCGGAGGCGCCGAACCAGTCGCTGCACCTGACCGGGGCCGCCATGCGATTGTCGGGGGCGTTCAGACTTCGTCTGCCGGCCCCGGCAGGTGAGCTTGATCGTTCTGGCCGCCGAGGTCATGCCATGGCGCGAACATCCACCAACCGCCAACGCGAGATCGAGTCCTGGTTCCACGACCATGAGGATGGCGAGTTCGCGGTCTTGCCTGCGGAGCACCCCTCAACCGTAGTTGGTGACCGCGTAGTGTCACGAACCGTCATCTACACCACCAAACTCCATTGCCTTGTCCAGAACGTGGAGGCATTTAGTGTTGCTCGTCCCGTGATGATGCTGGGCCGGTGCGGGCTGCCGCTGCCAAGCGATCTGATTCATCTCGCCGAATTCGCGATCGATGCAAGCTGCCACTTTGTCGGCGACGCAGATCCGCCGGACGTTCTCGCGTTCGCTTGGCTGCGGGAGCATGTTGCCATCGGGTGGTTGGGCGTCAACGACGCCCTGCTGAACGGGGCCCAAAACTCCGAGAATGCTCCTACGGCACTCTCGATGTCGGCTGCAGAAAGAGCGGCAATGGAGGTGTTGCCGGTCCTATGCCCGGATTTCCGCGAACTGCTGGGACCCTACTGCTCATCGGTGCTCGACCGAGGCTTCAAAATCGAGTTGGAAACGGCTATGATGAGTCGCAGGTCTCGCCTCGGTGACTGAGGCAGGCCAGAACTAAGCGATGCAGCCGACCGGGATATGCGGCGGCGAAATCGTTCCTGAAGAGACGGTCGGTCGCGCCGCATATCCCGGCCGGCTGATCGCGGTCGTTCGGCGGCAAACGCGGAGGCGCGTAGCGTGGACATCGAAGACCTGCTCGCTCTGCTCGGTGCGTGGCTGGAGTCGCAGCCGACAGTTCGCGGTCACGGCATCGAAGACGCCGAGTTGCGGCTGAGGGGGTACGGTGAAGGAAGGCTTGCCGTGTGGTTGCGGCCGAAGAGTCCCACGGCCGAGTTGCGTGCTGTGGGACTGTTCCTGGTCGAGAAGCTGGAGGAGGTTAGGGCGAGAGATTTGGGGGAGGTCGTCGAGCCGCCAACCCCTCCTGACTTCCCGCAGCGAGCGTTCGCGGACTTTGCCGATCTGGACGAGTTGGAACAAATCCTCCGGGGCGAGAACCAGGCCTGGTTCTACTTTTGCCGCGCGCCGGATTCTCCAGCCGGGATTGTCTCGTAATGACTGTCCGCTTCGAGTGAGGTAGATGCCGGAATAGCAGGCGGGTTGAGGGGCGGTGAATCGGCGCGCAAGAGAACACGGGCGGCAGTGACTGCCGCCCGTGTTGGATTGGGTCCGTGCGTTCGCTTAGCGCACGGCTACGCCCTCATCGGGTGGAAGCAGCGGCTTCAGGTAATGCACGGCCTCCACGAAGTCGCATTCCTGAATTTCCATCGTCATATCGATGGGATTGAAGTTTGTCTGGCAGTGGAAGCAGCGGGCCGGTTCGTTCGGGGATTCACCGCTGAGTGGTACTCCTGGCAGCGAGGACACAGGAAGGCCAGTTGCCCGCCACGCCGTTTGTGCGGCCAGTCGAGCCGCTCAGAACAGCGCCGCGAAAGGGATCTGGTTGCGTAGGCGATACAAGTAGTCGTCGGGAAGTAACGTGGCATGGTTCCCTTCCTTCAGGGCAACTGGAATTCGCCTACCGCCTGCTGGAACAGGTCGTCGTCGATCCGCATCAGTTTTCAGGCCGTGGCTTGCAGCAGGCAGGCCGTAGCCAGATTGTTGATCTGACGGGCACCCCGCCGGTGAAATCGTGGATCGCAGTCTTCACCGATTCGTCGAACAGCCGCGGGTCGCCCCCGGCTTGGCTGAGTTGGAAATCGAGATAGCGGAACGTCTGCTCCCGCGAGCGGCCGAAGCTGATAACGCACCGAGACCCGGGTTGGCCAGATCGGCGTGCTGCGAACGCCGCAGAAGCGTTCGAAGCGGCTCCTGGCCGACCAGGAGGATCTTCAACGGCGGGCCTACGTCCAAGGCGGAACTGATCAACAGCCGCAAGTCGGTCAACGCCTGACTGTCCAGCAGGTGGGCTTCGTCGAAGACCAACAGCAAGGCTCCCTCCGCCCTTGCGGCACGCTCGAGGATCTGCTCGTAGAGCCGCTCTTGCCACGGCGGAGCCTCGCCCAGTTGGGTCACCACCATCTTCAGCATGCCTGAGGAAGGCAGGTGTGTCAGATGGCAGTAGACGGCTTGGCACTGTTGCGGCGGCAGTGCGTGGAGGAAGCGTTTCAACAGGGCGGATTTGCCCAGCCCGCTGGCACCGGTCACCAGGCCCAACTGGCCGCATTCCAACAGGTATTCCAGCCGTGCCAGGCTCTCCTCCATCCGCTGGTCTTGCGCATAGCGCACCCACGGCGGCATGCTCGGAGAAGGGTTGGCTCTTCAGATGAAAGTGCTCCAGGTACATCAGGCGTTCCTTTCGTCAAGCAGGGTTTGAAGGTGAAAGAGGATCTCGGGAATCGTGGGGAACGACGCACGCGCGAAGGCCTTGCGTAGAAGACTCTCGGTGAGCCGATCGTGCCGGGCGTGAAAGGCCCTCAGCACTTCCATCTCCTGGGCAGTCAAGGCGGAAAGACCCTCCTTGCGTCCCAGGAGGCGAGCCAAGGCGGCGGCGAAGCTTGTCAGCGACCACACGTTCCTCTGGCGTGCCGAATGGAAGTCGATACCCTGCTGGCGTTCGGCTTCGTGCATCGCGGCATGGTCGGCCAGCAAGGCGTCGAGGTAGTGAGGAGTGATGGGGCCGGTAGGCGGCGCCGGTTTCGCTCCGGATGGCTCCCCTTTTCACGCTCATGGCGCCGGCCGATGCCGAGGTAGACGCCTTCGGGCGAGTAGAACAGCACTTCCTCCATCGGTGAGAACGGGTCGTACTGGACGATCACCCAGTCGCCTCGAAAGACTGGATCGACGGCGAAGAAGCGATTGTCCAGCCGGACGTCCGAGAAATCCGGGTCCACCCTGCGGCCTTCCCGGTGGTGGAAGAACTCCAGCACGGCTCCCAAGTCGACACCGCGGGTGAAGCGGGGCTCTTTTTCATAGCGCTCTGGGCGTCTCGCCCGTCTCGCTGTGCATCGACGGGTGGTAGTCGGTCGCAAGCCAGGCGGCCAGTACGCGGTTCAACTCGTCCAGCGTGAGCATCGTACTGGCCGCGGACCTCCGCTTCCAGTTGCCCCTGGATGGTCTGGAAGAAGCGTTCGATCAGGCCGCCAGCCGCCGGATCGCGTGGGGGCCGGTGCAGCAGCTTGATGTTCAACTGCGTGCAGGCCAACCGCAGGGCCTTGGCGTGGTAGATCTTGGCATTGTCCACGTACAACTCGCGGCTGGCCCCGCGCTCCCACGCCCGCAAGAGCGAATCGATGAGGATGTCAAGGTTTTCGCGGATGTAGTAACGGGCCTCGACGATGTAGCGGCTATGGCAGTCGATCCAGGCGGACAGATGGGTTTTGACGGCCCGGCCCTGGTGCATCACCAGCGGGCCGTGCTCGAAATCGCCGACCCACAGGGCGTCCGGCCGGTCGCGGGTCCAGCGGCAGCGGACCTTCTCCGAAGAAACGCCCAGCTTGCGCCGCGTGGCGCCGGCCAGACGCAGATGGCGGTAGAGCGTGGAGCGGGGGACCTCGAGGCGAACTCCTTCTTGAGGATCCGATTGAGAACCTTCGCCGAGCGGCGGGCCTGCTCCTTCTTGAGTTGGACGGCGGGCGAGGATCTTGTCCCGCTTCTTGCGAGGCTTTCCCCGGTCTTTGCGAGGCCTACGATACAGCCCCGGCACGCCCCCTCGCGCAACCGCTTCCATTGACGGCGCAGGGTGCGGACCGAGACGCGTCCCCGCTTACCGTTGGGCAGCAGGCGTTCCTGCCGGCTCACCTCGTGGAAATACCGCTCGCGCTTCCCCTCGGGAATTTCTCCCAATCGCAGGGGACTCAAGAGCGAGCACCAGAAGACGGCCCAGTCTTCTTTGCTACAACCCATAATCTTTAGCTCCGAACAGAGTGGGTAAGGACCAAAACTTCCGTCGGAGTCGCATGCTACCTCACCAAAACTCCGCCTTTGTCGCGAAGCGGGGAAGAATTTCTCCGGAAACAGCCGGTCCCATTCGGCGATCAGATGAAGCAGTTGCCGCGCGCGGCAGAGCAGGCGTTGACGTTGCGGACTGCGGAATTTCTGCGGCGCGACGGGCGCCGACGAAGCGGTGGCAGGTGGAGTCAGGATGCTTCCGCTGGATCAGTTGGCGGCCGTGGGCCGGCCGCGGGCACACTGCGGAGCCCAACCAGGCGAGCATGCACCAGAGGGTGCTGTGATGAAGGGCCGGGAGTTCGTCGCCCGCGGATACGCGCCGGCTTGCTGTCGATAGAAGATGGGCAGACCTTGCGGGCGGACCGCCTGGCGATACGTACGCCGGTTGTCTTCCAGGTAGCGGACGGCCAAATGCAGCAAGGTTGGGCCGGCGTGCGCTTATACGGGAGTACGAAAGTCGGGGTGATCGGTAAAGACGTAGCGGCAGTTGCGGCAGCGCCAGCGGGCCAGCCAGACGCTCACGCAGAGAACCACGCAGTTCTCGATGAGCCGCAAGCCGCGACGGCGAAGATCATGGGGCGAGAAGCCCCTGTCGCTGTCGCAGCGGCCGCAACGCTTTGTGTAACACTTACGATCGGTACCCGGACGCATCACGGCTTGGTTGTGTTCCTGGACTTCGCTTTCAGTTGTGGGTGAGAACTGCACGATACTCCTGACAAGAATTTGGATTGGAGGAGCGGGGTCATCATCACAAGGGGTCCCGCTCCTCCTTTTCATGCGCACCATGCCCGGAAGGAACAAACAAGGGGCGGGGTTCTAGATGAATCTACCCGGGCGGGGTCAGGGGCGGGATACGCGCGGGCGTCTGGCCGGACAAAGAATTAGAAACTTCAGCCGCTTATTCCGGTCAGGTAATCTGCGACGCCGCAACTTTGACGACGAGATGGAGCACACAGGCGATCCGCTGAGGGATCGGTGAGCGGGTGGCGTCAAAAGGAACGCCGCCGTTGGCGTTCGGCGAAACAAGGTGAGCGTTGAGCCGATCAACGCACGAAATGAAAGGACCAACCGTGGGTACTCAAATTCTGCAGCGAACGGGGAACACCTCCCTGAAGTTCGATGGTGAAGTCATTGCGGAAAGCAAGCCTGAGCCGCAATCCGGAAGAAAAGGCAAGGATCCGCAGCGTTGGCATGAGTTGACGATCTACAGGACATCAGGTGGTAGGTTCGTCCTCGCGATTACCTATCGTGCCGAGTGGAAGGGGGAGCAGAGCCACTATTCCGCCGAGATCCTGCCAGATGTTCCGTCGGTCATCGCGGCCATCCGAAAGTACGATCCGGTCGCGCAGGTGAGGGGCTTTCCACCCGGCGAAGTGTATGCTGAGCGGCAGCAGCGCTTGCTCGCCGAGATTCGGCAGCGCTTCGATGCTCAGGTTGGTGAATTGCTGAACCGGGACGAGTTCGCTGAGGTCATTGAGTAGTGGCCTTCGCCGAACCAGGCGCTGCAGCAGACGGCCGCCGCCGTCTTGGTTTCCGGGAGTTCGTAGCTCACTGTGGCGGCGGCCGCTGCTGAGCTTGGTCATTCGGCGTGGGCAACACGTAGTGAAATGCCTTCAATGACAATAGCGCATGATTCTTTCGAAAATGGCGTCAGACAACTAACACTCGCCTCATGGCAGCAATTTCACGAAACGGTTCCGACTTTCAGTGCCAAGCGAGGCTACGTCTGGCGCGGCCAAAAGTGCGACGAGAGTTCCGGATGGTCTCTGCGATCTTCATTTGATCGCGCGGTGACGATTAAGGGGAAGGATCGTGCAGTTGAACTTCAAGCCCACCTCGACCGCTTCAAAGATCGAATGAACTCGTTATTCCCGAATGTCCTTCCACCCGACGATGCTGCCATTTGGGCCTTGGGGCAACACTATGGACTGAAAACTCCTCTTCTGGATTGGTCTGTGTGTCCGTACATCGCCGCCTACTTTGCTTTCTCCGAAAGCAACGATCCGGCTGATGCACACGACACGCATCGTTACATCTACGGCCTTAACCGCTCCGTTGAGCGATTGTTGACGAAGCAAAAGAAGGCAGCGGCGTTGATATCGACGGATCGATCGGTACCTTTTATTGGCGAGCTGCGTGACCCAAGTCCTCGCTTCAGCGCTCAAAAAGGGATCTTTACGAAAGCGTTTCAAGGACATGACCTCAATAAGTACGTCGAAACCTATGCACGTAAACGACCGAACGAGCAGCTAATCATAAAGATACGGGTTCCAACCAGCGAACGAAGCGAGTTCCTGCAACAGCTGCATCGCATGAGAATTGATAATACGACGCTGCTGCTCGATCTACGCGAGGCTGTTGATTACTGTAATGCACAGCTCTAACCATTTCACGCCGAAGTAATGTCAGGGATCGGGGTCAGACCGGCACTTTGCACTTTGAGTGAGGGGGCAAAGGGAGATAAGTCCAGTTTTTCGTCATTCGTGGACCCCGAAATTGGACTTCGGCCGGGAAGGTCGGCAGCTTAGGGTGTCTCCCAGTCTTCGACCAGCAGGCCGGGAATCCGGCTGAACTCGGAGGTATTGTGCGTGACGACGGTGCAGCCGTGGGCCAGTGCGATGGCGGCAATCTGCAGGTCATACGGACCGATCGCAGCGCCGGTTGTTTCCAGATGGTAACGGATGGAACATCACGCCATCTCGACGGGCTGCGGCAACTCTCCCTGCGGATGCCGGACGAATGTCTCGTCGTCGATCGAGCCATACGTTCGGTCGAAGTAGCCGGGTGGCCAGCCGCGTTGTTCCGGTGTCTGGCCAGGAGCCGCCACTGGCTGGACGATGACCAACACCTCATACTCGGCCTCCGGCCGGCCCAGCGGAATCCGCAGGGACAGCGAGCCGTCGGCCTCGGTCTTTGTTACGACACGAACGGTATGCATGAGCGATCCCCCAGGGGCGGAATTGACCAGGATCGACGAAGGGCTTCGTACCGACAAGTTTCTCACGATTCCCGAGTCCGGTCAACAACATGCTCCTCTATTCTACTATTCTACTCCTAACCTCGAAGGCAGGGGAGGTTGCTTCGGGGGAAAGACTGGGGTCGGGGAGCCTATGCGCAGTTCGTGCGAGAGCGGGCGTGGACCTCACCGCCGCCGTCACCCTGGGCCCGCGCGCTTTTCGCGGACTGCTGGTGGGTTCGGATCGCTTCGTGGCGAAGATGCGGCGGCTTTTGGTGATGGGCCGGACGACGCGGGGTTGCCGCAGTTGGTCCCGCTGAAGCCGTGTGGCGGCGCTGGAGGTGATTGTGGATGCCGTGGTGAGCCCATTTCGGGTACGACCGGAGCCTGTGGCAGCCTCGCCCGGCGGGTGGATGACGGCAGGCGGGCGGTGGCGGCGCAGCTTGCGCGGCGTCGCGTTTGGCTACCGCGGCGAGCGAAGTGGCCGCCGCACTGGGCTACCGAGGTCACGGCGGCGTCCACACGGCGGTGGCGAGAGTCGAGACAGGCAGTCCGCAGCTAAAGGGAGACAGCGGAATGGTTGGGAAAGCAGCTTGACTCTAAGGACACACGGCGACAATGACCCCAGGGGATTCCTGCTTCGGCAAACTCGCGGGGTCTAGCTTCGGATTGCAGACTTTGATAGAGTTAGGGAGTTCTGCCTGGAGATGCGGGAAGAGGGGCGTTCTATGGCGCAAAGCTTGACAGAATACGTTCTTACGGCCGAAGCGGCGAAGGTTCTCGGCGTCTCGCAGAACACGCTTCGTGCCTGGGCCGAAGCCGGCAAGATTCCCATGCATCGGAATCCGGCCAATGGCTATCGCTTGTTCAGGCGGTCCGACCTGGACAAGTTCCTCCAGCAAGTTTCAAAGCCGGTCAAGCCGAAATAGCGGAAATGAAAGACCGCCGAGAGGAATTGGGCCGCAAAGATGCCTCCAGAACGCCAGCTTGAAGATCATCTCATCGAGACGCTTCGCGGCTTGAAGTACGAACACCGTGCGGATATCCGGGACCGCGCGGCGCTGGAGAAGAATTTCCGCGAGAAGTTCCAGGCGCTCAATCACGTCCACCTGACCAGTGGCGAATTCCAGCGCCTGCTTGATGAAATCGTCACCCCAGACGTCTTCACCGCCGCGCAGACGCTTCGCAACCGGAACAGCTTCACGCGCGACGACGGCACCCCGCTCAACTACACGCTCGTCAATATCGCCGAATGGTGCAAGAACACCTTCGAGGTCGTCAGCCAACTCCGCATCAACACCGACAACAGCCACCACCGCTACGACGTCATCCTGCTGATCAACGGCATCCCCGCGGTGCAGATCGAACTGAAGGCCCTCGGCATCAACCCGCGCCGCGCCATCGAGCAGATCGTCGAATACAAGAACGACCCCGGCAATGGCTACACGCGCACGATCCTCTGCTTCGTGCAACTCTTCATCGTCACCAATCGCGACAGCACGTACTACTTCGCCAACAACAACGCCCGCCACTTCGCCTTCAACGCCGATGAGCGTTTTCTGCCCATCTACGAGCATGCCCGGCCCGACAACTCCAAGGTCAAGGGGCTCGACGCCTTCGCCGAAGCCTTCCTCCCCAAGTGCACGCTCGCCCACATGATCAGTCGGTACATGGTCCTCGTCGCCAGCGAGCAGAAGCTGATGATGATGCGGCCGTATCAAATCTACGCCGTCAAGCACATCGTCGATTGCATCGAAAGGAAGCTCGGCAACGGCTACGTCTGGCACACGACCGGCAGCGGCAAAACGCTCACCAGCTTCAAGGCGTCCACGCTGCTGAAGGCCAACCTCACCGTTGACAAGTGCCTGTTCGTTGTCGACCGCAAAGACCTCGACCGCCAGACCCGCGAAGAGTTTAACCGCTTCCAGGAGGGGTGCGTCGAAGAAAACACCAACACCCGAGCCCTCGTCGACCGTCTGCTTTCCGACGACGCCGCCGACAAGGTCATCGTCTGCACGATTCAGAAGCTGGGCCTGGCGCTCGACGAGAACAGCAAGCGAAACAAGGTTCGGGAAAAGAAGGGCCTGGCGACCTACAAGGACCTCCTCGAACCGCTCCGCGACAAGCGCATGGTCTTTATTTTCGACGAGTGCCACCGCTCGCAGTTCGGCGACAATCACCAGGCCATCAAGGAGTTCTTCCCCAACGCCCAACTCTTCGGTTTCACCGGCACGCCGATCTTCGAAGAGAACGCCAGCTACAAGCGCATCGAAGGCGATGTACAGACACTGAAAACCACGGAGGACCTCTTCCAGAAGGAACTGCACGCCTACACCATCACCCACGCCATCGAAGATCGCAACGTCCTGCGATTCCACGTCGACTACTACAAGCCCGACGGTGCGGAGGTCAAACCGGGCGAAACGCTCGCCAAACGCGCCATCGTCGATGCCATCCTCGCCAAGCACGACGTCGCCACCGGCGGTCGCAGGTTCAACGCGCTGCTCGCCACTGCCAGCATCAACGACGCCATCGAGTACTACGCGCTGTTCGATGCAATACAAAACGGCCGGCGGCTCGCCGACCCCGATTTCGTCCCGCTCAACATCGCCGCCGTCTTCTCCCCGCCCGCCGACGTTAGCCCTGACGTCCGGCAGATCCAGGAAGATCTGCCCCAGGAACAGGAAGACAACAAGCACGACCCCGACGGCAAGAAGAAGGCGCTCTCAACGATCATCGCTCACTACAACCAGCGATTCGGCACCAACCACCGCATCGAAGAGTTCGACCTCTACTATCAAGACGTCCAGCAACGCATCAAGGACCAGCAGTTCCCCAACGCCGACCTGCCGCAAAAGGGCCGCGAAAAGCTCGACCTCACCATCGTCGTCGATATGCTGCTAACCGGCTTTGATTCCAAATACCTGAACACGCTCTGCGTCGACAAAAACCTCAAGCATCACACGCTGATCCAGGCCTTCAGCCGCACCAACCGCGTGCTCAACGACACCAAGCCCTACGGCAATATCCTTGACTTCCGCGGGCAGCAGAAGGCCGTCGACGACGCCATCGCCCTGTTCTCCGGCGTGAAGGTCGAACAGGCCCGCAAGATCTGGCTCGTCGACAAGGCTCCCGTTGTCATCGACAACCTCAAAGAGGCCAGGACCGCACTCGACACGTTCATGCAGTCGCAGGGCCTCACCGGCAAGCCGGAAGACGTCGCCAACCTCAAGGGGGACGACGCCCGCGCCGCCTTCATCAAGCACTTCAAGGAAGTGCAGCGTCTTCAGACCCAGCTCGACCAATACACCGACCTCACCCCTGAACAGGAACAGACGATCCAGGCCATCCTGCCCCAGGACGACCTGACCGCCTTCCGCGGCCAGTACCTTGAAATCGCCCAGCGGCTCCGCGAACAGCGCGAGAAGCCCGGCGAGAAGACCGACACGGCCGTCGATCAGCTCGATTTTGAGTTCGTCCTCTTCGCCAGCGCGATGATCGACTACGACTACATCATGAAGCTCATCACCGACTTCCAGGCCAAGCCGGCCGGCAAGGCGACGATGAGCCGCGAGCAACTCATCGGCCTGATCGCCGCCGACTCAAAGTTCCTCGACGAGCGGGACGCGATCACCGAATACGTCCGCGGCCTCAAGGCCGGCGAAGGCCTCGATGAAGCCGCCATCCGCGCCGGCTACCAGCGGTTCAAGGACGAGAAGCACGCCGCCGAGCTTGCCGCCGCCGCTCAGAAGCACGGCCTGCCGCCCGAATCGCTCCAGGCGTTCGTCGACAAAATTCTCAGCCGCATGATCTTCGACGGCGAACAGCTCACTGAGCTGCTTGCCCCGCTCGACCTTGGCTGGCGTGCCCGCGCGGAAAAGGAACTGGCCCTGATGGCCGACCTCGTGCCGTTGCTCCGCCGCCGCGCTCAAGGGCGTGATATCTCGGGGTTGAGTGCGTATGAAGAATAGACAACCGGAGCGGCACGGCGCAAGCCGTCCGGTGAACTTACTCACGAACTTACTAGAAACCGGGCGGCTTGCGCCGTACCGCTAGGACTCCAGCCACGAACTTTCCGATCGACATGAACACGGATCCTCTCGCATATTTCTTGACGTGGACTTGCTACGGAACCTGGATGCCAGGTGATGAACGAGGCTGGACGAAGTGGCACAAAGGTGACCAGATTCCACAACCGTTGCTGGCGGACTGGTGCCGTGAGCAAATGGTAGAGAAACCGGTCGTTCTTAATGAAACGCAACGTGCGATTGTCAATGAAACGATCTCCTGGCATTGCGAACTTCGTGCATGGCACCTGCACGCGGTGAACTGCCGCTCGAACCATTGCCACGCCGTGATCACGGCGGCTAGCCACAGCGGGGAGCAAGTTCGAGATCAACTGAAAGCGTGGAGCACACGCAAGTTGAAAGACCAACAGCGGTCCCAAGGTGTCGCCGAGGCGAGTCTTCGCGAACATTGGTGGACGCGAAAGGGGAGTGTACGTTGTTTGTTCGACGAAGAGTCGCTCGATGCGGCAATCATATACACCGTTGAAGCACAGGATGGCGGCGGCTCAAAAGCAAACCAGTAACAATGACGAAAGCAGGCGGAAGCCGGAAGCGGAAGGGCGCAAGCCCTCCGGTCCTACCCTCGTGAGTAGATTACAAAACCGTCAAACCGGCAAAACAAACCGGACGGCTCGCGCCGTGCCGCTACAAGTTTTCGCCCGTGTCGAGCAGCATGCGATCGTCGTACAGCCAAGGGCTTTCAAGATGAAAAGTGACAACAAACGCGAGCTGACGCCAAGGCTGAGGTTTCCGGAGTTTCGGAAGGCGGAGGGGTGGAGGGAAATCCCAATAGGCGACAAAGTCGATTTGCTTTCCGGTTATCCGTTCGACGGTACCGACATTTGCGAGGACAGCACGGGTACCAAACTCCTCAGAGGCATTAACATTACTGAAGGAGCGATTCGGCACACTCCCGAGATCGATCGCTACTTTCTCGGCAACAAAGATGGCCTCAAGAAGTTTGAAGTGATCGAGAATGATTTGGTAATCGGAATGGACGGTTCAAAGGTCGGCAAGAACTCCGCCTTGATCTCTTCCGATGACGCGGGGGCTCTACTTGTACAGCGGGTTGCGAGGCTGCGGACGACTGATCCGAGTTTGATCAGGTTCCTCTTCCTGCACGTCAACTCGCCGTTGTTTCATCGCTATGTCGACAAGATCAATACTAGCTCGGGAATCCCGCACATCAGCGCCAAGCAAATCAAGGATTTCGTGATCTGCTTTCCGTCGGAGCGCGAGCAGCAGAAGATCGCCGACTGTCTGACGCCGCTCGACGAGGTGATTGTGGCGCAGGGACGAAAAGTGGAGACGCTGAAGGCTCATAAGAAAGCCCTGGTGCAGCAGCTTTTCCCCCGCGAAGTTGAAACCCTTCCCCGCCTCCGTTTCCGCGAGTTCCGCGATGCGCCGGAGTGGGAGATAAAGCCGCTATCGCGCGTCGCTGAAAATCTCGACAATAAGCGGATCCCGATCACCGAGAAAGACCGGAATACGGGCGAGGTTCCTTACTACGGCGCTTCGGGCATCGTGGACTACGTCAATGGTCACATCTTTGATGAGGATCTGCTTTGCGTGTCAGAGGACGGCGCAAATCTCGTAGCTCGAACCTATCCAATTGCCTTCGCGATCACGGGCAAGACGTGGGTAAACAATCACGCGCACGTTCTCCGCTTCGCCGACTCAGCGACACAGAAACTCGTAGAGGTTTACTTGAACGTAACCGATCTACGGGATTTCATCACGGGGATGGCACAGCCAAAACTCAATCGGGCAATGCTGGACAAGATTCCGATGCCACTCCCTGGGTTGGCTGAGCAGCAGCAGATCGCCGACTGCCTCTCCTCCCTCGACGCCCGGATCGCCGCCGAAGCCGACAAGCTCGCGGCGCTCAAGACGCACAAGAAGGGCCTAATGCAGCAGTTGTTCCCGTCGCCGGAGGGGGAGTGAGGCATGGCGTGGGCGCTGGAAACCAACGCGGTTGATGGAAGTGGCAGTCTCGGCCGGCACGAGCGCCGGCGCGAGTCAACTGCGACTGGCACCACTATGACTTAACTCGTAGCGAAGCACCTGGTTCGATGGAGATCATCAAATGAACACTGGCGTAACCCCAATCGGGATCCAGAGAATTGAGCGTCGCCTCGACACGATCATTCCCCACTTAGACATGACAGATTACGAAAACCGTCCAGGGCAAATGCGGATTGCCTCGCTTTCCCGTGCCTTGGCGGCATACTGCATGAAAGTCATCGCTGACATTACTGATTCTGATGCGGCAGCATCTGTCACAGATCGCTTCCATGATCGGGGAATTGATGCGATTTATTACGACCAGCAATCCTCTCGATTGCTCCTTGTGCAGGCTAAATGGTCAACGGGAATTGGATGGAAAGATGCCGGCGAATTCGTTGACGGAGTTGGCCATTTGGTCAACGCAAATTGGACAGCCTTCGAGAAGAATGAAAAGATTTTCGGAAGGAAAAATGAGATCGACATGGCACTCCGGTCCGCGGCGAAGGTTGTTTTGATTACAGTTCACCACGGCCCACACATGGCCGACAACAGCGTTCTGAATAGGGTAACCGAACTGGCTGCAAGCTTAGATGACGGGATGGGTTTGGCGGAAGTAATTCATTGGCATCAGCCTAACCTTTTGGAAGCACTTCAGCGAGAATCGGATCCGCCGCAGGTAAACGCCGATTTGTACCTATCAAACTGGGGGGAAATCAAGGATCCATACTATGCCGTGTTTGGCCGCGTTCAAGGTCGCGCCATTGCAGAGTTGTGGAAAAAGCACCCGCATATTACTCACATGAATCTCCGGGATTATGCGCGGCGGTCAGACGTCAATGTGGCGATTGGAAGTACTGCACGCGACGAACCCGAGCACTTTTGGTATTTCAACAATGGTCTGACAATCATTTGCGATTCCATTAAGCCCGGTGTTTATGGTCGCCTCCAATCGGAGGTGGCCGTCTTCAAATTTGAGGGAATCAGCTTAGTAAAGGGCGCACAAACAACGGGGATTGTCGGCGATAGCTTCGATGCCATCCCAGAGGCGGATAAGGATAAACTCTGGATCCAAATTCGCGCGATTGCCGTAAAACACTGTCCTGACGGTTTTGCAAAGCGCGTTACGAAATTTACGAACCTTCAGAACGCAGTCAACGCTCAAGACTTCGTTAGCTTGGATCCAATCCATGCGAGAATTGCAACTGACTTTGCCGTTGATAGGCGCAAATACTCTTTTCGCTGGGGTGGAGAGTCGGAACCAGTCGGAGAGCAGGGATGCACACTGAAAGATGCAACTATTGCACTTGCCTGCGCTCACCAGGAACCGTGGTTCGCGGTTCAAGCTAAACGCGAAATCAGCTCGTTGTGGGATACGGATTCTTCGGCGTATAAGAAACTGTTTTATCCGGAACTTACCGCGATGAGAATCTGGAACGCGGTCAAGATTATGCGTATCGTTGATTCGACTGTCGATTCGCGCTCATCTAGCGTGACACCAAAAGCTGAGTTAGTGGCAAGCCATCTACAGCGAATCGTTCTTCATCTTGTTTATCAGGATCCGTCATTGGCGGGATGGGATACTGCCACCGACTCAAATGCGATCTTGTCGCAGGCTGCAACCGCGGCTGAGCGCCTGTTCGAGTCCGTTCGGGTAGACGTTATCAGAAACCACCCAAATGAATACCTTGCGAGCCTTTCCAAGAACGCCGCTAAGTGTGAACGGCTGGTGGCGCGGATTCGTTTTCCCCAGCCCGACGAAAACCCCGCTGCGGATGCTGCGACTCCGCCAGCACAATATCGACAGCTAGAACTGCTCTAGCCGGACCAGCAAAACACTCTTAGGACACTACCGTGCTGTTTTCGGAGTTCCGCGAGGATATCATTGAGGCTTGCGCCACTCAGCGGCGCGAAGTGGATACGGCCACCGTGGAGGACATCGTGCGAACGATACCCAAGGAATGGGAGGTTTCGAACAAGGCACGCAAAGCCTGGACCATCCTGATTTGTAGCGGGACGGGCTTTGTTGCCGAAAAAGTCCATGTATGGATGGACCAGCCCGCGCCGCGATTCGGTGCGACGGGAGAGTGAACAATGGCGAGAGGCTTTTACAGTGTGGTGCAGTATTGCCCCGATCGGTTTCGGGCCGAAGCGGTAAACATCGGCTTAGTCGTGTTGCGCCTCGAGCCCCACGCGCTGCGCGTACGGATGACACGCAACTTCGACCGCGCACGCAGACTCTTCGGGATCGGCGCGCGTGAATTGAAGAACCTCGCGTTCTCCGCCTCCGGATTGAAGAGCAGGATAGAGCACAGCGTCGAGGAATTTCGAACAGCCGACGACTTGGCGGCGTTCGTTGCATCACGGGCTAATGACTTGCGTCTGACCAGCCCAAGGCTGGCCGTGTTGGACAATCTCGAAGCGGACTTCGAGCGATTATTTTCTCAACTCGTAGACGATCAAACAGCCGAGGCGGACTCGGTAAACAGCCTATGACCGACCTCGACCAGAAACAACTCGGCAAGACGCTCTGGAACATCGCCGACACGCTGCGCGGGGCGATGAACGCGGACGACTTCCGCGATTACATGCTCTCGTTTCTGTTCCTGCGCTACCTCTCGGACAACTACGAGGCGGCGGCGAAGAAGGAACTGCGGTCGGATTACCCCGACCCGAACGCAATCAGCAACGGCGGAAGGACGCCACTGTCGGTGTGGTACGACGACAACCCGCGCGACGTGGCGGCGTTCGAGAAGCAGATGCGGCGCAAGGTGCATTACGTCGTCAAGCCGGAGTTTCTCTGGGGGAACATCGTCCACCTCGCCAAGACGCAGGACGGGAAGCTGCTGGACACGCTGCAGAAGGGATTCAAGTTCATCGAGGAAGAGTCGTTCTCGAGCAACTTTCAGGGGCTGTTCTCGGAGATCAACCTCGGCTCGGACAAGCTGGGGCGCAAGTACGAAGACCGCAACGCCAAGCTCTGCTCGATCATCAGCGAGATCGCGCGGGGGATGGCGCTCTTCTCGACCGGCGCCGACACGCTCGGCGACGCCTACGAGTACCTGATCGGGCAGTTCGCGGCCGGGTCGGGCAAAAAGGCGGGCGAGTTCTACACGCCGCAGCAGATATCGAGCATTCTGTCCGGCATCGTCACGCTCGACAGCCAGGAACCCAAGACCGGCCAGCGGAAGAAGCTCAACGCCGTGTTCGACTTTGCCTGCGGGTCCGGGTCGCTGCTCTTGAACGTGCGGCACCGCATGGCCAAGTCGGGCGGGACCATCGGCAGGATCGTCGGGATGGAGAAGAACATCACGACCTACAACCTTTGCCGGATGAACATGCTGCTGCACGGGGTGAAGGACACGGAGTTCGAGATCTACCACGGCGACACGCTGACCAATGACTGGGACATGCTTCGCGAGACAAACCCGGCCAGGAAGCCGGCGTTTGACGCGGTGGTGGCCAATCCGCCCTTCAGCTATCGCTGGGAGCCGGGCGAGGCAATGGGCGAAGACATGCGGTTCAAGGCCCACGGCGTGGCCCCCAAGAGCGCGGCCGACTTCGCGTTCCTGCTGCACGGGCTGCACTACCTGAAGGACGACGGCGTGATGGCGATCATCCTGCCGCACGGGGTGCTGTTCCGGGGCGGCGTCGAGGAGCGCATCCGCACCAAACTGCTCAAGGACGGGCACATCGACACGGTGATCGGGCTGCCGGCGAACCTCTTCTACTCGACGGGCATTCCGGTCTGCATTCTGGTGCTGAAGAAATGCAAGAAGCCGGATGACGTGCTGTTTGTCAACGCGGCCGAGCACTTCGTGAAGGGGAAGCGGCAGAACGTGCTGACCGAAGAGCACATCAAACGGATCATCGAGACGTATCAAGCCCGCCCCGTCAAGCGGATCGAGCGATACGCCCGCCGTGTAAAGATGAAGGAGATCGAGGAGAACGACTATAACCTCAACATCTCGCGGTACGTCAGCACGGCGGAAGCGGAAGAGGAGATCGACCTGGCGTCGACGCACACGGAATTGGTCGCAATCGACAAGGCGATTCGGAAGGCAACAGCGAGGCACAATCAGTTTCTGAAAGAGCTCGATTTGCCCCCACTGCCATAAAAGGAATTGAGAGAGGTGATGACGTTTGCCTTGACCTCGCCGCGGCGGAAAAGAAAAAGGGAGGTCACTGATATTCTGCGGACTCGGTACCTGTAATGACGCTCGACTAGATGTGGCCTCGCCCAAAAAGTCGCCTTCCGAGGGCTTGACTCGTTGTAGGAGACGGCCGTCAAGTGATTCTTGACTGTCTCACTTACGGCCGACGTGGTAACAAGAAGGTATTGGTTTGCTCTGTGCTGTATCATCTTCGCCTCGAAGTTCCCGATGTCCGATTCACGGACGGATCTGCCGCTGGTGCACAGGTGCTTGCGCTCCACTAGGCAACGTTCAGAGTCACTAAAGTTCCGGCCGTTGCTGATACTGGGCCCGGGCCGATCATCCCTCGTTCACTTTACCGGATCCCGCTACTTCTGGACCGCCACCACGCGCGGACCGAACCGGACGACCGTCGAACTTGGCTGGATCGATCCCCGTGAGATCATGGACCGCTCCGAATCCGCGGCCTTGGTCATTGAGGGGCAGTTCGTTATGGAACGACGGGATGAGACATACATGGTGACGAAGCCGGTGTACGAGACACTTGAGCAGGGGTACACGGTGATCGTACGCCGGCTTGTCGATGGCCAGTGGCGTCTTGTCCCGGAAGTGCGTATCCGAAGAGTTCAGGTTATGAGAATGGTTCCCGAGCAACGTATACGGACCGTGAATGTCCAGAGACTTGCGTTAAGTGCTGTTGCTCGGGCGGGCGGTGAGGCACTCATCAGCGAGGTGACGTTCCGGACGTTGGTCGATGGCGCGTTCGTTCGATACCACCTTGCCGGGCGCGACCGGGTTCATACCGCGCCGAACCCGACAACGTCGACTCAGGATTGCGATTTCGTTGTCTACATGCTCGAAAGGACGAACGCGGGACCACTGCGTGTCAATCCGGGCGACGTCCTCGGTTCGCTGAAGCGGTTGAAGAAGGAGCATCTCGTAGAGTTCCTGAAGCAGCGCGGCTGGCACGCGGAGGCGGCGTACACGGGCAACGATGGTACCGCGAGGCAGGTCGCCGTGTGGGGACCGAGGCACTCCGATCGGCAGTTCCATGAAGGCGACACGAAGTTTGCCATCATGCACATCTTTCACCCGGAATTCCCGGGCGTCGACGCGGAGCGTTTGGCGGGACTGAAGGGGGAGATTCGGCGGTGGAAAGAGATTTTCAATAAGCACCGCTTTCCTGAGAATGGGGATCTGTATACGGGGTCGCACAAGTACCTGGATCCGGCTGACTTCACTACACCTGATGAGCTTGCGGCCATTGCAGTTCGCTTGATCGACAGACCGCCCAATGAAGAACCGAAGATTGGGTCCGTCACCTGCGTGCAGTGGTCCTATCAAACGGTATGTCTCGCGCTCAACTTCCATCTGAACAGACATACACTTAAGGAGCTTGGGGTCTTCGATTCCTATGAGAAACACTGGATGCCACGGCTGGGCGCAGCAAGCGAAGACCTTCGCGGACTGAACATGCTCCCGTTTATGGCGTACTCACCCGCCGAAGTGCTGCAGGAGTCACTCAATACATATGCCCCGGGACACCGTCTTGTCGACCTACTTCGGACGCACGATGATTTAGGCTTGGTTCCAGGAGCGCTCCTTTCTTCTGTCGAGCTGCCTGGATTCGTTGAGCATGTACCCGGCTACCTGCACCGCGTCGCAGAGACGGGTGACATCTCTCTGCCATTTGATGTCCAAGGTCACGCCGTGAGGTTCGTAATGCCGATTGCATTCTACTGTGAGAATCGTCGTGCTTCATCACTAGACGCCAACGCGCCTTGGTTCAGATACATAGCCACGGCCGTTCACGAGTCCTGCGTGACAAGAAAGGGCTGATCGAATCAGGGACTGCCAGAGAAAAAGCTGGCGGAAGAATGGGGTCAGAGCGCCGTCTGACACGAGTGTCGACATGGGAGGATCTTGTTGGTCGGATGCGGACATGGCCAGACCTTTACGCGTCGAATTTGCCGGGGCGTTGTATCATGTGATGTCGCGGGGCAGCGAGCGAAAGTGGATCGTCCGCAATGACGCGGACCGCGAGAAGCGGCTGGACTGGCTACGGCGGACGTCGAGACCTATGTTCGGGACGGGCGCTCACAAAAAATCGAAAAACGAGATCTGACCCCGGGACTCAACCAATGGCAGGAAGAGGCCAGCCACCTTGATGCGGCGGTGGTCGCCGTCGCACTGCAAACAGCGGCCATTGCCGAGCAGAAGCACCGCGACTTCCAGAGCATCGAACTGGTCTGGACCGGGCCCGACGTGGGGGAGATCCCCTTCCGCCGCACGGAACAGGCGATTCTGCAAGTGCTGGATTCGGCGACGGAACGGATTACTTTGGTCAGCTTCGCCGTGTATCGGATTCCGAACGTTGCCAAGGCCCTCGTCCGCGCGGCGAAACGCGGGGTGGCGATCACCGTGATCCTCGAAACCCCGCACAAGATCGAGGGCGAGAGCGAGTACAACACGCTCAAGGCATTGGGCGAGCAGGTCACAGCCTGCTCCTCGGTGTACTTCTGGCCGAAGGAGAAACGAGCATTTGCCGATCACGACAAGCTCGGGATTTTGCACGTCAAGTGTGCCGTGGCTGATGGTCAGTGGCTGCTGCTTTCCTCGGCCAACCTGACCCAGCAAGCGTTTACGATCAACATGGAACTGGGCCTGCTGGTCCGGGGCGGGACAATCCCGTGGCGAGTCGAGCAGCAGTTTCGGCGGCTGGTCCAGAGCCAACAACTGAAACCGGTATGACTCACTGAATATGGCCGTTGGCCAAAGACCTCACGTGGCGCCGCCCGCGCACCTGGGGCGTTGCCGCCAGGCTACGGTGACAGTAGGCCTTCGGCCAAAAAAAACGCGCAAACGACTGGCAGGGGGCGGGGTCGGACTTGGAATAACCAAATGTCCCGCGGAACGCAATTATTACAGAAATGGTTGTCAAAAAACGGCTTGCGGTATTTGCCGGTGCTGTGATCGGGCGTCGGCATCAGGACTGGATATATCATTGGGTCGAAGCCGCGGGTCCTGACCGGCGCTGCCGGAGCGGCTGATTTGTCAAGAAATTTCCTGAAGATTTTGAAAAACCGAGGAGACGTGATTGATGAAACGCCGCGAGTTCCTTGCCGCTTCGTTCGGATTGGGTGCAGGCCTTCTGCTGCCGACTCGTCTGGTTCAGGCTCACGCCGGCCATGACACGTATGAACTGCCCCAGCTTCCGTACGCGTACGACGCCCTGGAGCCCCACATCGATGCGCGGACGATGGAGATCCATTACACCAAACATCACGCGGGTTATGTGTCCAATCTGAACAAAGCCGTCGCGGGAACGGATTGGGCGGGGAAATCGCCGGAAGAATTGGTCGCTCACCTGGACCGGCTTCCCGAGTCGATCCGCACTGCGGTTCGCAACAACGGCGGCGGGCACGTGAATCACTCGCTTTTCTGGACGATCATGTCCAAAAAGGGAGGGGGGCAGCCCAAGGGCGAACTGGCCAAGGCCATCGACAGCGAACTCGGGGGCTTCGATCAGTTCGCGACCGGCTTTTCCGACGCCGCCATGAAGCGGTTTGGCAGCGGCTGGGCATGGCTCTGCGTCTGCCCGAAGAGCCGGAAGCTCTCGATCGCCAGCACAGCGAATCAGGACAGCCCGATCACCGACGGCCTGGTGCCGATCCTCGGCGTCGACGTCTGGGAACACGCCTATTACCTGAAATACCAGAACCGGCGGGCCGACTACGTGAAGGCCTTCTTCAACGTGATCGACTGGGACGCGGTTTCCGGCCGCTATGCCGACGCCGCGAAAGCGTAGCCGGCGGTCAACGGTCTTCCTCGACCAGGTTGAACCCGATCAGTCCCGCAAGATCCCGGAGCCGTTCGCGATAGTCGCCGAAGGTGGCACAGCGGTGAACGCCGTACTTGTCGGGGAAAACGTAGCGCTGTACCTTCCGGGCGTCGACCGACGCCACGATCTTGGTCCGTCACATCATCTCGTACAGATGGTCGTCGTATTTCACGGCCCCGGAGAGCATGGGCACGGTGTTGCCGGTGTGGACCAGGATCTCGCCGGAGGAGACGTCGACCTGCCACATCGTGACCGGCTCGTCGCCCGGATAGAGGATCCAGGAGGCTGCGCTCACGCCCGGCAGCGACCGCTTGCGGATCGGTCGTTCGCGGTGATCCGTGAGGATGTACGGTACCCGCCGCTCGTCGCCCCACGCATTCCAGGGGCCTTCGCAATGCTGGACGCATGAGGTGTTGTTGTAGGTGTCGACCGCGTAGTCGCCGAGCATGCTGGGCCGGCCGTACGAGTACTGCAGGAGCATCTCCGAAAGGACGATGTTCAAGTGCGACTGGCACTTCGCCACGACGTTGTTCAGTTGGAACTCCGAGGTGGCCAGGGCCGGAGTGACGTACTCCTCCGGCCGACGGTTCGGCACGAGGGTGCGGATGTGGAAGGCCATCGCCGTGGCCTCGTACCTATCCATCAGCATCTTCATCGCCAGGTAGACCTTCGCCGATCGGACTACCTCCGACTCGATCGTGTTGATCATTTTCTCGGCGGCGCGAATCCATCGGGCGGCGATTTCGTTGGCCTCGCGGCTATCGCTGCCCCAGAGGTTCTGAATGTCCTTGTCCTCGACCACCTCCTTCGTGCCGATCTTGGTCACGCGGGTGCCGAATGTGCGGTCGATCGCTCCGAGGATCTGCTCGTTGTAGTCCTCGGGCATGTTGCTCCGGACATCGCCATAGGTGACGTTCACGTAGGGCGAGTCGGTAACCGTGAGGATATGCTCCCGCTTCATTCGCTTGAGCGTCCGGACCAACTTGATCTTGTCGACCAGGTCGCGAAACATCCGCTCGGTGACGGTCGCATCGGCGCAGAACCCCCAGGGATCGAGCATGGCGTCGATGACGCGGTTTTGCTTGTAAAGCGGGAACGGGATATTCATGAAGTCGTTGAGCACCGCCGCATTGATCGTCGGAAGCCCGCTGCACCACGTCGTAGTGCCGGGGGCATCCGCAGACGAGCACCCCGTCGTAGTGTTTTTTCGCCTCCTTCAACTCGTTCAAGACCGTTTCCAGGCTGGCGCCGCGAGTGAGATCTCGGACGACGAATTCCACGCCGTCGCATGCGGCCTGCAGTCGCCGCACGGTTTCTTCGTTCGGGGTCGGCACGACGTCCGTATCGTCCGGAGAGGGCGCCGTATGGAAGAAGATGGTGTAGAGTCTGGCTCGCTCGCCGCCGGGATGATCGCCGCGCGTCGCGCGCGCGGCCAGCGGAACCCCCAATGCGCGCCAGCGCGGCCGAAGAAACCCTGAGAAAGGTCCGGCGACTCATCGCAAACATACTGCCCTCCCCGGGTCGGTCGACCCGCGATTGAAGCTGTTGTTGACGGCAGCACACCACGCTGCGACCCAGTTTAACGAGGACGCCCGCCGCAATCCAGTAGCCTCGAAGGGGATCGCGGTACGTTTCTCTGTAACCGTTCACGCCCGCGGAAGAGAGGGGGACAGGTCCATGTTTTCGGCCAACGTTCTTGGGACGAAAATACATCAACTGGCCGAAAAATGGACCAGTCCCCGGCCGCGGGCGAGGGTTCTTGGCGTTTGTAGTTGCCAAACATCGCCCCACCGGGATAAACCGCGGTGGTGGCGTTTACACCGCGCCTTCAACGTAGGCCAAGACGTGGAAAGCGGGTTGCCCGCGGCCCCGATTCGGAGAAAATGCACTTCTGGCCCCGGATCCCCTCCGCCGTAAACCAGCCATCCAGTTCATCGGACAGCCCGTTGCGGCCGATACCGGTCCGGTCAGCCCGCCGGGGATTCGGTTTCGGCAGCCGGACCGCTGGGAATGATCAGAATGGTCGAACAGGAGAGTCCAAGAGTGGCCTGATGAAAAAGGGGACAGGCACCGCAAGTAATTGTAGGGTGACGGGAGTGAAGATACAAAGTCTTGCGGAGCCAGTCCCCTTTTTCATCATTCCAGCCCCGGAGATCGATCCGCGATGCGTGTGCAACTGGTGCGACTGGCCGCCACGGTCTATGGCATTCTGCTGACCGTGCTGCTTCTAGTGCCCGATCCGGGCGCGCTGCTTGGACTGGAGGAGCCGCCCGGCCCACCTGGCGGACGCGGCGTGCACTTCGTCGCATTTCTGGTTTTTGGATTGCTTATGCTGGGTGCGAGGTGGCCGATCCGCCGTGAGACGGTCCTTCTTACGTTGATCGTCTACGCGGTCGTCGTCGAGTCGCTTCAAGGCTTCGTGCCCGATCGCACCGTGGAACTGCTCGACTATGCGGAGAACCTCGTCGGCCTGGCTCTCGGAACATGCATTGGCTGGCTGTTTCAGCCGCGAGGGAACGCGGGGGAGCAGCAGTAAGAGGCCCTGACAAAACGGGGACAGGCACCTCGCAAAGACGCCTATTCTCCGTGTTTTACGAGTGTTTGGCTCGGAGCCAGTCCCCGTTTTGTCAGGGCCTTTAAGGCGTTTGGCAGATGATCGCATCTCCTCACGATTGCCATCGGCCCGGGGTGCTTCCGAGCAGCCGGGCTGATAGGGAGCTCAATGCGCCACCCCCAAGCTTCACCGACTCCCCGCCGGCTGGAATCCGGGGTACCAGCTCTGGAAATTCATGTGCGCTCCGCCCGACGGCAGCCCATAAAGATAGTCCGTCCGCTGATCGAGCTGATAGAGCGACTGGGACTGCGATTGGGTCGCCTTCTGAAGGCTCTGGAGCTGGCGCTGAATCTGCTGGTTGTAGCTCTGCTGCTCCAGCATTGGACGCACGAGGGTGTAGTAATCGTTGACGCCGGCAAGGTTCGTCGAGCGATAAAGGTTCAGGTACGGACTCACCGGAGAAGGAGTTTGGTAGCTGGAAAACGGTTTCTCCGACAACACTGTCGGCGCCGTGGGCAGGGCGGCCGAAATCGTGGGCACCGTCTGCCGGGCGATCGGGCCCTGGGCGCTGGCGAACGGGTTCACATAAGTCAGCCCGGCCGTCGTGGCCTGCGCGGGCGCGGGCTGCGACGGCAGCGGCGGAGCCAGACCGGATGACATCGCTCCATAGCCGCCTGCCGGACTGCTCCCACCTCCAGCACTGTTTAGCGGCGTGGGCCGGGGCAAGGGCGACCATGCAGGAGCGGGGCCGCCCGGCGTCGGTGGTGACGGCACAAAGGAACTGGGCGGCGTCGCCGGAGCAGTCTGACTCGGCGGACTCACCGCCGCCTGCGGGGGGCCGCTCTGCGACTGGAGAGCACCCGACTGAGGAGTCGCCGAGTCCGCCTGCTGGGAAAGTGCCAGCCCGCATTCTCCTGCAACGACTCCCAACATGAGCCCGACCAGAGCAATTTGTCGCATGCAGTTCATCCGTACGGTCCTTCCCTTACTCCTGAACGTGCCGCGTTTGCGGCGGTGGATGATTCGTCGCCTGGGGTTCCTTCCAATAATCCTACGCCTTGCGTCCGCAATCGACAATTCGCCCGAACAGGCCCCCCAATAGCAGTTGCTGGCAGGCTCGCCGCTAGAACCCGCTCCCCGTGTCGGTATTAAGATTGTTGAAGTTGCGGATGGTCGAAGCGGACAAGGAGGCGAAGCCCATCGCTCGCTCGAACGGCCCCACGATCTTCGAGACGAAGTTGTTAAAGGCGATCATCTTGTCTTCCGCGATGAATACCCGATCGCCGGGCAGGATCTGGTAGTTGGTCGAGGTCGAGCCCCCTTCGGTGATCGCGTTCCAGTCGACCGGCAGGATCTGCTCGCAGTGGAAGCCGTGCGGCGCCGGCCGCGCGATCCAGATCTTCTGGCTGGACAACTGCGACAGCCCGCGGATCTGGCTGACCGCGTCGAGCACCGTCTCGTTGCCGGTGATCGGCACGCGCACGACGTTGTCGCCCACCCCCGCGCCTTCGGTGATGATGTAGTAGACCTTGCTGTTGTAGGCCACCACGTCGACCGAGACGTCCGGCGAATCGAGGAACTGCGAGAGGTGGCGCTGGAGCGCAACTTTGATTTCCGGCATGCTCATGCCGGCCACGGAGACCTGCCCATACTGCCTGAGGTTGATCGTTCCATCGGGGCCGACCAGGTAGACCCCGCTGACCGGTTGCATTCCGGCCGCCTGGATCAGACGCACCGAGACGACCGGCCGCTGGAGGATCTGCAGCAGGTGCCGGTGAATGGCCTCGGTGGCCTGTTCGATGGTCATGCCGGCCACGCGAACGCTGCCGTAAGCCGGGCCGAGATTCACCGTTCCCTCGGCCTGGATGATGAACAGATTGCTGATCGGTTGGTCGAGGAGCGTGCCGGCGACCTCGATTTGCACGACGTCGTAGACTTCGAGCCGGTAGGGCGGCAGGGGAACGACTTTGAGGACTTCGATCTGGATTACGTCGGGTGGTTCGACGCGGTAGGCCGGCAGCGAGACTTTCTGGAGTTCTCGCGGCGGCGTCATTGCAGGCGGAACAGGCTGGTCGAGCGTCTGGTCGTAGTAGTCCAGCGGCGGAGCCGTAACAATCTGGCACCCCGCCAGCCAACTGAGCGACACGATCGCAACCAACACCCTACAAACGGAGCGGCGAATTTCGCTCATCCAGTGGGCCCCCCCAGTCAAATACCTCTCTTCGCCCGACGCAGTCGGCTGGCAACGCGCCTGCAACCTACGCTCTGGACCACCCGCAAAGGCGGCACTATCGCTATGATCGGCACAGTCGGCTCGAATACTTTGCAACTTCGCAGCGGCGGCTCAAATAGAGAGATCTGCCGGGGGGTGATCGGGGTGATGACCAGCCATATTTGCTGCCGCATGCATGCATCGCGCCAGCGAGTTCGATCTTTTTGGGGGGTATGTCTCTCAGCCCGGGCGTGATTGCGCCTCGGTAGCGCCAGTGTTCCTCGCCCACCGCCCCTCTCACCGGAAGCGGTCCCAGCCAAGAACCGGATGCCGCGCGTTGGAGAAGTCCGGATCCCAAACGGTTAGCTCGGGGCTGCCGAACAGGATATGGCCCGCGGCTTCGAAGCCCTGCATGAACGAGTGATCCATGTTGCTCACCTCGTACTTCCACGCCCCGAAACGGCCCCGTGAGTAGATCCCCCGCCGCTGCATCTCGGGCAGCAGGAAATCGAGCGAACGGTCGCGATCCGGCGTCGGAATCGGGTAGCCGTGCTCGACCCGTTTCACCCACGTGTGCGTCACACGGTCCGATCGGTCTAGCAGACCGGCCGCCACCAGTCCTCGGACGGTGTCTTCCGCCACGCGACCCGCGTCGACGGCCTTGTGCTCCGACTGCGAGACTTCGCACATCAGCGACCAGTGGCGGCGGATGTCGTCCACGTTGTTCGGGCTGTAGAGACTGAAGTGAGTGACCCGGTAGAACGGGCAGTTGCTTTCCGGGAAGTACATCCAACACTTCGTTCGCAGGTCCGCAGGGGCCTCGCCCTCAACTCCGACGCCGATGATATGGACGGACGACCGCGCCAGGCGCGAAGCGGCTTCGATCCACTCGCCCCGGCCGGTCATTGCGGCAAACGTGTCCAGCGGCACTGTCGTGATCAAGGTGTCGTACGGACGGACCTCGCCATTGTCCAGCCGGACCGTTCGCGCATCCACGTCGACGGCGACCGCGCCGCAACCGGTTACGATGCGATCCCGCGGAAGCCGCTCGGCCAGCGCCCGCCAGATCGCTCCGGTGCCGCCGTGGCGAGGAAAGCGAAACGTGCTATTTGGTCCCCAACTCACGTCGTCCCGGCCCAGGGCAAGATTCCTTGCGACGCGGACCGGATCGGGAACGGCCACCCGCTCGCCGATCCACCCGGCGTCGAGCATCGCCGGCGGATGCGCCCAGACCTTGAAGTTGTACGGCAGCATGAAGACTTCCGCGATCCCCTCGCCGAACGTCTGAAGGATGAACTCCTCGAAGTTGGCGAACCGCCGTGGCCGAGCCTCCGACGCCGCCCGGATCAGTCCCTCCAGGCATTTTGCCGCAACCTCGGCGGGCAGTCGCTGCAGATTGTTCTGGAACGGATACGGCACCCAGGTATCCAGCAGCCGAACCCAGCTTTCGCGTTGGTGTTCGATCCAACCTTTCGGGCCAAGCAACTCCTCCAACAGCCGCGAATACACGCCATAGTGCGAGAAAGCGACGTGGCCGCCGACATCCCAGGTAAAACCCTTCTCGTCACGAATACTCTTGGCCAGCCCACCGACCTCCGGCTCCCGCTCGAAAAGCATCCAGTTGTCGTAGGCTGCGCGATCCAGATAGTAGGCCGCCCCAAGACCGGTCGGCCCGGCTCCGAGGATGACGATATTGCCGGTTGTACGATAAGGCGACCGTTTCGCTGGCGTCGGACTGGCGGCCATCAATTACCCTTTTCCCCGATAGGTCAACGTCTGCCAGAACGAACGCATGGCCGCCTTCCAAAGCTTCCATCTCACGATGGAAACGGTTCCGGTCTTCCGGCCTTCGTACGGGACCGGCACGTTGGCGATCCGCGCGCCCGAGCGGGCGAACTGGCCGGAAATGATGACATTCGGGGCAAAGGTATCGTCCGGTATCCTCTCGACGATCGGCCGCAGCACCTCCGACCGCATCAGGCGGTAGGGCACGTTCACGTCGACCACCCCGCGTCCGTAACGAATCGCAACGGTCACCTTCGATGCCGCAGTGATCAAGGTGCGGCCCATCCCGGCCGTTCGTCCCTCGCGGACTCCGAATACCCCGTCGTAATCCTCCCGCTGCTGCCAGAGCGTGCCGAAGTGCGAGGCCCGCATCTCGTTGTCGCTATCGGTCTGGAACACCCACGGGGCGAGATCCACCGCCTGCCGATAGCCGGCGAGAATCGTCGGTCCATGCCCGCTGTTCGGCTTAGGGATGACCTGGATTCGCGAGTCGCCCACAAAGGTCTCGAGCTGAGCCTGAGTCCCGTCCGTCGAGCCGTCGTTGAGCACGATCATCTGAAAAGAGATGCCCAGGCGGTCCAACTCTTCGCGCCATGACTGGACGACCTCGGCGATGATCTCCTGCTCGTTGTAGACCGGCATCACCAGAGCGAGTTCCGGATCCATGACACACACCTGTCTCGGCTAGCTCTTCGTCGAGAAGCGGTAGACGCACGTCTGCCGATACGTTTCTCCGGGCCGCAGGATCGTCGGCGGGAAATTCTGATGATGGACCGATCCCGGCAGATGCCCTGTTTCCACGCAAAGTCCGCCGAATCTCGAATAAACCCGTCCCCCTTTGCCCTCGATCTTCTCCGGCATCCACTTCCCGGTGTAGAAGATCACCGCGGGCACCGTGGTCAGCACCTCCAGCACGCGGCCGCCGGACGGCTCCTCCACCCTCGCCACCAGTTGGAGCGAACCGATCGGGCGATTGTGCAGATACGCCAGGTCGAACCCACCGGTTTCGGCCTGCCGGTCGCCGATGCGAACGGGGCGGGTGAGGTCGAACACGGTCCCGGCCACCGGGGCGATCTGGCCGGTCGGCTTCAACGTCTCGTCGGTCGGCGTGTAACGGTCGGCGTCGATCCATACCACGTGATCGAGCACGTCACCCGAGCCGGCGCCCGCGAGGTTGAAATAGCCGTGGTGTGTGAGATTCACCGGCGTCGCTCGGTCGGTGGTGGCCGTGTAGTCGATTCTCAGCTCGTTCCACTCGGTCAGCGTATGGACGACCGTTGCGTCCACGTTGCCCGGGTAGCCCTGGTCGCCGTCGGGGCTCCGATACGTGAATCGCACCGCGGGCCCGTCCGGAGTCTCCATCGGTTCCGCCTTCCAGACAATCCAGCTAAACCCCTTGGTTCCGCCGTGCAGATGGTGCGGTTTTCGGTTCAAGTCGAGCTGGTAGGTCTCGCCGTCCAACTCGAACCTGCCTTCGGGAATCCGGAACGCCACGCGTCCGACCGTGCTGCCGAAATACGGGCTCTGCGTTTCATACTGCGCGAGCTTGTCGAAACCGAGGACGACATCGTCGAGCTTCCCCCGCCGGTCCGGCACGTACAATTCCGTGACCGTCGCGCCGTAGTTGATCAGCGAGACCGAAGCGCCGTTGGCGTTGTGGAGCGTGTACCGGTCCACAGCGGAACCGTCCGCGGTGGTGCCGAAGGATTGTCTTTCTACGCGAGTCATATCACTCAAGTCCTCGGGCAATTGGGCTGAAATGGCCAGGCCGGACCGTTGCCATTCTAACGGAAGGGACGAGAACGGGAAACCGGGCGAGGTGGCGCAACACTTTGAGGCTTTCCGTATCGGCCCCATCAGCCCGGCTGCTTCCGAGCAGCCGGGCTGATTGTTGAGTCTTTGGCAGGAAAGGGGTGCTTCCGAGCAGCCGAGCTGATTATTAGGCCCGAGCGGCCAAAGCCTGGGCGATCTTCACCCCGTCTCCGGCAGGAAAGTCGGCATGCTGACGCCCTGAAACGGCTGGAAGACCCCGCGGACCTGGCAGAAATGCAGTTCGCAGTTTCTGGCGCCCCAGGAGTACATCTGCTGGACGAACTGGGCACATTCCATGGGCACCAGAAACACCGCGCATCCGCCGCGAAACCGATCCAACGCCTGCCCGACCAGCGCTGCCGCCTGGTCCGGTGTCCGGGCCACGCAGGGACCAACCATGTTCATCGCCGCGTGCTTCACCGAGATCATCCACCCCTCGATTCCCCGGGCCCCTTCGAACACAAGCACCTCCCAGATCCCATCCTCGTTCGCGATCGCATAGCGGCAATCCTTCTCGCGCGTTATCCCCGAAACCTCCATTTCCAGAGCGACCATGGCCGGTACATCCTCTTCCGTCGCCGGACGAACGTGTTCCCGGCCCGCCGCCTTGTGCGGCAACCCCGACGCCGGAACCTGGATCAAGAGGTCCTGGTAGGCGCAGCGCGGCACGAAGCCCGCGCGGGTGTAGAGCGAAAACGAGTCGAGGTTCATTGCGCTCTGCGTCAGCCGCAGCGCCTGGTAGCCGCTGTTCTCCGTGTATTCGATGATGAACTCGAGCAGGGCCCGTGCCACGCCCCGGCCAAAGTAGTTCGGATGCACGTTCATGATCCCCAGCGACACGTGTTGCGGCCGTGGATGATAGAAGCAGGAGCCCATCAACCGGCCGTTTCGGGGATTCTCCGCGACCACGCCGCAGCCGGGATCCATGGCCTCGTAGACTCCGAAGTAGATATCCGTCGCCTCGGGCCCGGCCGGAAAGACCGCCGGGTTTCCGCGGACCTGGTACCAGGTGTTCGTCGATACGCAGATCAGCTCGGCCACCTCGGAGCGATCGCGCTCGTCCATCCTTCGCAAGTGCATCTCGGCCATCAACTCCTCCTTTTTCTTTACTGAATACTCGACAAAACGCGCCTGCCGATTATACTCCACCCATCGGAAGACGGAACCCGGTCGACATTCCCCTCCGGCTCGGCAAGACACGGTTCCGACGGGGACCTCTGAGGGATGGACATGAAAATTACCCGGGTGGAGGCATGGGCGGTGACGATGCGGCTGGCGGAGCCGTACACGGCCGCCTACGACGTTCTCGAAGCGACCACCAACGTCTTCCTGCGGATCGTCACCGACCGGCGGATCGTCGGCGTCGGCTGTGCCGCGCCCGATCAGCAAGCCACGGGCGAGACGGCCGACCATGTGCTCGGCACCCTGCGGACCATGGTGGAACCGGCGTTGAAGGGCGCCGACCCGCTCCGAGCCGCCCTGCTCCGTGAGCGGCTCTGGCCGGTCCTGCACGAGGAGCCCTCGGCGATGGCTGCCGTCGACATGGCTCTGTACGACATCCTCGGCAAGCGGTGCGACCTTCCCCTCTGGAAAGTGCTCGGCGGCTATCGCGAGTCGATCCTCACCAGCGTGACGATCGGAATTCAGCCGGTCGACGACACGGTCCGGCGCGCGAAGTACTTCGCTGCCCAGGGCTTTCAAGCGCTAAAGATCAAGGGTGGGCTGGACGTCGAGGCCGACGTAGCCCGGGTTTGGAAGGTCCGCGAAGCGGTCGGCCCGGAAGTCGCCTTGCGGTTTGATGCCAACCAGGGGTACACGGCCGATCAGGCCCACCGGTTTATTGAGCACGTCCGCGGAGCCGGCCTGGAAACGCTCGAACAGCCGACATTCCAGGCCCAGCCCGAGGCGCTGGGGCGAGTGGCCACTCGCGGATCCGTGCCGATCATGGCCGACGAAAGCGTCACCACCCTTCGCGGCGCCTTCCGACTCGCGCGCGACAATCTGGTCGACATGCTCAACGTGAAGCTGATGAAGGTGGGAGGGATTGCCGAGGGGCTGAAGATCTGCGCGGTTGCCCGTGCGGCGAAGCTCGAGGTGATGGTGGGCAGCATGGACGAGTCAGCCCTGGGCATCGCCGCCGGCTTGCATCTCGCCTTGGCCGATCCGAGCATCGCCTACGCCGACCTCGACGGCCACCTTGGGCTGCGGGGCGACCCCGCCGACGGCGCCGTCCGCCTCCACGCCGGCACCCTCTTCCCTACCGAGCAGCCGGGTCTCGGGTTCGACCTCCGCAATTAAGAGCCTATCCCAAAACCGTCGGGGACTGGCTCATTTTGCGGAGTCTTCAGAGCCAATGTGCCTGTCACCCTCTGTTCCGCCCGATTGCGGCCACACCCCGGCAGCGGTAGAATTCACAAACGCCATTCTGCGTTTTCGAAGCCGTTATTCACTCGTGCAACTGCACCGCTGTCGTTCCCCTTCTCCAATGCCAGAACCAGACGCTTCCCAGATCCACAGCCTTCTGGAAAAAGCCCGGCGGGGCGACGAGGCCAGCCGCGACCAGCTCTTTCAATTATGCCGGAGCTATTTGGGGCTGATCGCCCGGGCACAGGTGGAAACCTGGCTGCAAGTCAAGGTCGACGCGTCCGACCTCGTCCAGGAAACCATGCTCGAGGCATACCGCGACTTCGACCGTTTCGAGGGCGAGTCGGGCAAGCAGTGGATGGCCTGGATGCGGAAGATCCTTTCCAACAACGTGGCCGACTACGTGCGGCAGTATCGGGGTACGGCGAAACGCCAGGTCCGCCGCGAGGTGCGGTTCCAAGATCCTGCCGATTCGGCTGCCGACGCGCGCGGTGCGCCCGAGCCGGCCGCCCCCGATCCCACGCCCAGCCAGGAATTCCTCCGCATCGACGACGAGCTTCGCGTCGCGGCGGCCCTGGGCCGGCTTCCACCGGACTACCAGGAAGTCATTCTGTTGCGCAACCTTCGCCGGCTCCCTTTCAACGAAGTCGCCGAGCAGATGGGCCGCAGCCGGCCGGCCGTGCAGATGCTCTGGATGCGAGCGATCAAGCGACTCCAAGAGGTGATGGGCGACGAGTGATGGACGATCGGCCGGAGGACCAACACGAGTTCGACGCACTCGACGATTACCTCAAGCGCCTCCAGGCCGGCCAATCCGTCGATCGCGATGCCCTCCTCCGGGAACACCCGAGTCTGCACTCGGCCCTCGGATGTCTGGAAGCCCTCGAGCGATTGGCGCCGCCACCGAACGGCGACTCCGCGGAGACGATCGCTGAAGCGGCTGATCCGGCCGCCATGCCCTGTGATTTCGGACCGTATGAGCTGCTGGGCGAGCTCGGACGGGGCGGAATGGGCGTCGTTTACCGTGCCCGGCAGAAGTCGCTCGACCGGACCGTCGCCATCAAGATGATCCTGACCGGCCATCTCGCCTCCGCCGAGCACGTGCGCCGGTTTCAGATCGAAGCGCAAGCGGCCGCGAGGCTTAGCCATCCAAACATCGTTCACATCCACGAAGTCGGTCAGATCCACGGCCAGCACTACTTCGCGATGCAGCACGTCGAGGGAACGAGTCTTGCCCAGCGCCTTGCTGCCGGTCGTCCGGATGTCGATCCGGCGGTGCGAGTCCTCGCTCAGGTGGCCAGAGCGGTCGCTCACCTCCACCGCCATCAAATCGTCCACCGCGATCTCAAGCCGTCGAACATCCTGCTCGATGCCGAAGACCAGCCCTACGTAACCGACTTCGGCCTTGCAAAGGTCTTCTCGCCCGGCTCCGACCGTACGGCCACCGGTGTGATCGCCGGAACCCCCAGCTACATGGCGCCGGAACAGGCTTCCGGACGCAGTGGCGAGATCGGCCCGGCCGCCGACGTTTACAGCCTGGGCGCAATCCTCTATGAAATGCTCACCGGCCGACCTCCGTTCGCTGCCGAGAATCCGCTGGATACACTCATGCAGGTTCTCAGCCGCGAGCCGGCCCTGCCTCGCCGCCTCAACCCGCGCGTTCCGCGGGCCTTGGAGTTGATCTGCCTGAAATGCCTGGCCAAATCGGCCGACGATCGCTATGCGTCGGCCGACGAACTCGCCGACGACCTGGACCGATTCTGTCGAGGAGAGGCCGTTGCCGTCCGACCGCCGAACCCATTCGAGCGGATCTGGTCATGGAGCCGCAGAGAACCGGCGTTGGCCTCGCGAGTGACTGCCCTGGCCATTTTCTACCTCGTTGAACTGGTGAATTTCGCACTGGGCACCGTCCCGGCCCGGTTCCACGAGCAGATTACCGTGCTGACTGCCGCCTGGGCGATCAGTTCTTTCGCGCTGCAGCAGTGCCTGAAATATCAACGCTGGTCGATCCCCGCCCGCTTTCTCTGGGGGATTCTCGACTCCAGCCTCCTTCTGGCGGTTCTGCTGGTCGCCGACGGCGCAGCCAGCCCCCTGGTGGTTGGTTATCCGCTTCTGATCGTCGCGTCCGGGCTCTGGTTTCGCGTGCGTTTCGTCTGGTTCATGACCGCCCTCTGCCTTGCAAGCTACGGCGTCTTGCTGGTCGATTTCTACCACTGGAGCCCAGAATTGCAGGACCGTTTTGATCCCGCCTGGGATCGGCATGTCGTATTCCTCGTGGCCCTGCTGGTGACCGCGGGCATCGTCGCCTACCTGGTCGACCGTGTCCGCTCGTTGAGCAGCTACTTCGGCCAGCGACTTTAAACAACCCAAACTCAAATCGGTAACAAGGAGCAACGACCATGGACATCTCGACATCCCGCCGTTCCTTTCTCCATGCCGTCGGACTGGGGGCCGCTGCAGTCGGTTTGAACACCGCGGCTCTCGGCGAGGATAAACCGAAGATCCAGGGGTTCGAGGAGGCCCCCGTCGATTCCGAGACCTCGAAGAACTGGAAGCCCGTCTCTGACCGCAAGATCCGCGTCGGGATCGTCGGCTACGGCACCTGCCGTTTCGGCGCGGCTTTCGGCTTCCAGGATCATCCCAACGTCGATGTGGTCGCCGTCAGCGATCTCTTTGCCGATCGCTGCGCCGCCTTGGCGAAAGCTTGCCGCTGCGCGAAAACGTACCCGTCGCTTGAAGAGATGGTCAAGGACGACAAGATCGAGGCGATCTTCGTGGCCACCGACGCCCCCAGCCACGCCCGCCATTGCATCGAGGTCCTCAAGCACGGCAAGCACGTCGCCTGTGCCGTGCCTGCCGTTTGGGGATCGCTCGAAGACGCCGAGCAGCTATTCGAGGCGGTGAAAGCTGCTGGCGGCCTGAAATATATGATGATGGAAACGTCTTGCTTCCGTGCCGATTGTTACGCCATGCGCCGGATCTATCAGGCCGGCGGCTTCGGCAGGCTGGTCTATTCGGAGGGCGAGTATTACCACTTCCACTCGCACCAGATCGGTTCCTACAAGGACTGGCGAGTCGGCTGTATTCCCCTGTGGTACCCCACGCATTCCACCGCCTACTATGTCGGCGTGACCGACAAGCCGTTCATTTCCGTCTCCTGCACCGGGTCCAACGCGGGCTTCCCGTCCTATCAGCCGGGCGCCAATAAGTACAACAATACCTTCACCGACCAGATCGCACTGTTCGAGACGGCCGAGGGGGGGACCGCGAGAATGCTCATGTGCAAGGGAATCCGCGACAAGGGCGGGGAGACGGGCCGGGTCTTCGGCGAACAGGGCTGGATGGAGGGTACCGAGTATGCCGGCTCCATGAAGAAACTGCCCGATATTCAGCGGCCGCCGCTTCCGCCCGGCGTAAGTCCCGGCGGCCATGGCGGCTCGCATGGATACCTCTCCAATGAGTTCATTCTCTCCATTCTCGAAGACCGCACGCCGCTGGTGAACATCGTCCAGGCACTGAACATGACCGTCTGCGGCATCGTTGCCAACGAGTCGGCGCTCAAGGGCGGCGAGCGGCTCAAAGTGCCGCAATACAAAGCGTAAGGTTTTGCTGCGCAGCCCCAACGGAGAGACTGCCGCAACCGACTGTGCCTACTCGCTCACATCGACGGACGCCTCGGCGAAATCGATCGTCACCGCTCGGTTGCTCGGCGGCAGGTGAACGGTAAGGCGCGGAAACGCCCCGGTGACCGATGCCGTAGTCCGCTGCGGGGCATTCTCCGCATGGCAGTCGATCACGGCGACCAGATTGCGGAACCACGCCCCCGCCTCAAGCTTGCAAGGAGGATCGTCGACCGGCGGACCGAAGTACAGTTCATGGCTGACGAGCGATTCTTCAACGGCAAAACGGTCGCCCGGGTAGATCATCTCGTCGCCTTCGGTCGGTCGCTTGCGCTTCTGCAGAAGCTGAAACGAACCGTATCCGCCAACCGCCTGCACGGTCATCGCACCCTCGATCGTGATCGATCGTCCGCCAAGGTCATGCCAGGTGTCCCGGTCGGGATGCTGATGGAACACGTGATCGCCGCGACTTGTCGCGAGTCTTACCCGCTTGCCGTTGAAGATATCGGCCGCCAGACGCAGGCCCAGCCCACCGTTGCGCCGCACCTCGATCGGCTCTGCGGCCTGGCAGTAGTCGACGAAGAGGGACGGCCCCTCCGGTATCGCTACCAATGCCTGGTACTGCCGGACGAGCGGAAAAGGCTTGCCGCCGCTCGGCGCCAGCCGATCGATGGTGCCCAGCGACCAGAACCCCCCGCGGCTGAAAGTGCCGATCTTATGCGACTG
Organism: Thermoguttaceae bacterium; assembly: GCA_040768665.1. GTDB lineage: Bacteria > Planctomycetota > Planctomycetia > Pirellulales > Thermoguttaceae > JABWBD01. The sequence continues at coordinate 15,402 of JAXGMN010000028.1, read as the reverse complement.
GATGGCCGCCTTCGAAACCGCCCCGGCGACGTCCAGCATGCCCATGCCGCCGTGGTTGTGCTTGAGCAGATTCGGCAGCCCGATCGGCTGCACGATCGCCTGCCACTGTCCGAACGCCGATCGCCAGGAAAACGAAGCCCAATGGTTCGCCGTGCGGTGCCAGACCAACCGGGCGTTCGGTTCGTAGTACGTCCCGATGTTCCGGGCGTTGTACTCCTCCTCGCTCGACGGCGCGGGCATGCCCGAAGTGTCCATGTGGTCCATCACCCAGAGCGCGTGGGCAAGGCTCGCGCCGCTGATCGCCTCATACCAGGCGAAATCGTTGCTGTAGTTGTTCTTCAGCCGCTCGAGCCGGACTCCCTGAATGCTGCCGTCGCCCAGCACCTGCTCCTGCTCGATCAGCCCGAGCCACTCGTGGGCCATCCGCGAGGCGTCCGGGTCCTGGAACCTCGTGGCAGCGAAGATGCCGATCGGCAGGATGTGGGCGTTGCCGTAGCCGTAGGCGTTCCAGTCGTAGCCGGCGCAGTAGATGAACCGCCCGTTGGCAAAGGAACCTTGCTTGAGCCGATTGAAAACCAGCCGCCAGTTGCGAAGGTAGACGTCCGGATTCCGCTGCGATTCCGGCAACCGCTGGTCGAGAAGCATCGCGTATGCCTGGTAAGCCAGCGGCCAGGCGACATAGCCCGGGTGGTAGAATCCGTGGTGTTCCTGGATTCCGCCCGGCTCGAAGTTCGCCCCCTTCACGCGTTGGTTCAAAGGCTCGCCGGCGACAACCTCCCGGGAAGTCACGTCGGCAGGCACTCCGATGGCGTTGAGCGAATAGAGGATCGCCGCTTCCCGCCAGGCGGGTTGGTTCGGCGAGTCGGGCAGCGCGACGCGAGCGGCCTGGACCAACGCGCAACTCCACGCATTCGATTCGCCGACCGAGTGCTCCGGCCAATGCCCCGGCATCGACCGGCTTTCACGGCTGACGCCGTACTCCGCCTGTTTGTCGGCCTCCCAGGCAAGGATCGTGAGGAGCTTCTCCCGATCAGGCGGCTCAAGCGCGTCGGGCAACAGCATGCCCGATGTGCCGGCGAACAGATCGGCATGCCAGTTGTCGGCGACCGAATGACCTGCCCCCCACCGGGGTCCCTCGGGGCAGTCGAGTTTGCCGATCGCAATGTGGCTGTCCAGCGACAGCCGAATCAGTCCCCGCAACGGCCTGGCGATCTCCTCGGGTGGATTGGCCCGAGCGAGCCAGTATCCGGCGGCGGCCGCGGCGAACTGATTTCCGGCAACGTCGCGATACCGGTTGCGTCCGGAGTTGGCACGGGGCGTCATCGTGTAGTAGTCGGTGCCCGCCACGGGCGCGAGATAGGCGGCCAGCCAGTGGCACCAGCGATCCAGCGACCGCTCGATCCGCTGCCGGAGCGGGCGATCCGGCGAGGGGCCGCTGGAGTCCGCGAGAGCTTCTCCCAACGCAAATAAAGCGGACCAGACGATCACTGCGGGCAAGACACGGACCGGCAATCGTCGACCATTCATGGCAGCACTCCGGGCTGGTTGGTTCGGCTTTCGACGCGATTGTAACGCCAGGATGACCAGGCCGCCAGAATCGCACGGATCAACCGTAGTCTCCAAATTCCCGGCAGGCCCGGATCATGGCTACAAAGTTCTCCGCCTTGCAGGAGGAGTGAATGCTGTTGGACGAGGTAAGGATGTAGCCGCCGCCGGCCGCCGCGTCGGCAATGGCCTGGCGGACCGCATCGCGGACCTGTTCGACGGTGCCATAGGGAAGGAGCTTCGCGCAGTCGATATTCCCCGTGAGGCATACCCGGTCGCCGACCAATTCCTTGACCTTTTTCAGTTCCATGCCCGCCACGGGTTCGATCGGATTGATCCCGTCGGGACCGGCCGACACGATCATTTCCAGCAGGGAGTAGAGATTGCCGTCGGAATGCTTGATGCAAAATGCCCCTTCCTCGTGGATCATGTCGATCATTCGCTTGAGCCGAGGCAGCAGGAACTCGCGGAACACGCCGGGGCTCATCATCGGGCCGTGATTACTGGCATAATCATCGCCCAGCACAATGACCTCGGCGCCGGCCCGGATCGCACGCCGGACAACTTCCATGTTCGCCGCAAGCACTTTGTCGAGCACGATCTCGGCCATCTCAGGCTCGGCAAGGAGGTTCATCAGCAGGTTGTCGATACCCATCAGGTAGGCCGACCACATGAACGCGGCCCGGTGATGAAAGAGAATCGCCCGGCGGCCCCGGTAGCGCTCGACGAGGTCGGGGAGCACCCCCAGCCGATGCGCAGCATTGGGATCGGGCGGCGTGTAGGCTTTGGCATCGGCCAGCGTCACGATCGGACCCCGGATCGGGTGGGCGACGGCCTCGGGGCCGGGCTTGTACGTCACGCCCCACTCGTCAACGTACGAGCCGTCGGGGTTTTCGCGAACACGCTGAAAAGAAGCGCCGCAACTGACACCGTCCAAGTCGAGCCGATCCATGCAATCGGCGACATCGCGGCAGTCGGGCACCGCGCGCCGGGCGACTTTCTCATCGACGACAAATTCCACGACCGGCACCCGGTCGGGCTGCTCGAGACGCAAGGCGGCGTGGACGCGCTGGAAGGAATTCATCGAGTCGCTCGTGTCGGGGTGGGGCACTGCTTGGGATTGGTTGGACGCTCCACTTGCCGGGAGGCCACCACAATCACAAGCAGTGGGATGCCGGTCTGAAGGTGGCGGCGGCACCGCGCGTCATCCCGTTGCTCCTGGAGCAGGCCGTTTGTTTTTCGGAAATGGAACCGGTATGATAGGCGGTGAATTTTTCAGTGTCAACAACGTCATCGCTCAAACTGCAAACGCCACCACCGGGTCTATCCCGGTGGGGCGATGTTTGGCAACTACAATGCCGCATAAACACGCGGGGTCGGTGGTGGCGTTTACCGTTTGAGTTACTAGCACCAAACGGTATTTTCGACTGGAAGTGTCCGTTTTGACACGGCACGCTTTTATAAAGGATAGCGGCGATCGTGGCGTATGTAGCAGAGAACGTAACCATCCCGCGGACAAGCCGCGGGCATTCGCGACATCCGAAAGTAAATGCCAACAGCCGGAAAAACCGTTTGGTGCTAGCGAGCGGCCATGCGGGAATAAAATGGCCGAACGGTAGAAGTTCGTGAGGAGAGCTTGGATGACAAGAGCGGTTTTCACGTGTGGCTTCCTGGCCGTCGCGGCGACAGTCTTTATCGGCTGTTCCCCGTCCGGGCCGAGCGGCCCTCGCGAATTGAAGTTGGCCTACGTCATGGCGCCCGGAGGTCCGGCGCATGAGGCGGCGGAGTACTTTGCGAAATTGGTCGAGGAGAAGACGGCGGGCAGAGTCCGCGTCAAGCTCTATCCCAGCGCCCAGTTGGGCAACGATCGCGAACTGGCCGAGGGGCTCTCGATCGGCAGCGTCGACTTGGTCTTGGGCGGAACGGCCCCCATCGGCTGGTATCTGCCGCAATACGGCGCCATCGAGGCGCCATTCGCCTTCCGGGACTATGAGCACCTCGATCACGTGCTCCACGGGGAAATCGGCCGGGAAATCGCCACCGCGTTCGCCGATCAGCGGGGCATCCTCATCCTCGACTGGTGGCACCGCGGCCCGCGGTATCTGACGACAACGAATCGCAAAGTGACGACGCTCGCCGACCTCGCCGGGCTGAAACTCCGGGTGCCGGAACTGCCCACCTATATCGAGGCCTGGCGGATCCTGGGCACGAACCCGACGCCGATTACCTATAGCGAGATCTTCATGGCGCTGAAGCAGGGGATCGTCGAGGGCCAGGAGAATCCGCTCGAGGTGATCTACACGAGCAGTTTCCACGAAGCCCAGAGGTACGTGATGAAAACCGAGCACCTGCTCGGGGTTTTCATGCTGATGACCAATCGCTACACCTTCGACTGCCTGACTTCGGAGCAGCAAACCGCCGTTCGCGAAGCCGCGGTCGAGGCCGGGCGCAAGGAACACGAGTTGATGGTTCAGTACGACGAAGAGTTTGCCCGCAAGCTCCAGGAGGCGGGGATGGAATTCGTCGAGGTCGACCGCGAGGCATTCCGCAAGCCGGTCGTGAAGGAACTGCCGAAGAAATTCGAAAAGGAGTGGGTGCCGAACCTGTTCCAGAGAATCGCCGACACCGAGTAGTCTGCTGCAAAAGGGGACAGGCACCTCGCCGCAGGACGTTTTTTCTCAGGAAAGTCGGCGTTGGCTCGGAGCCGGTCCCCTTTTAAACAGACACGGAGTAGCTCCGCCATGCAACGCAAACCGCTCAGCCCGGGCGACTGGATCGTGGCCGTGCTTTTCGCCGCGACGATCCTCGTGGTGACGGCACAGGTCGTCTGGCGCTACGTGTTCAACAACTCGCTGGTCTGGACGGAAGAGCTGTCGCGACTGCTGTTCACCTGGATCATCTTCCTCGGAGCGGCGCTGGCGGTGAAGGAAGCAACGCACATCCGCGTAACCTTGCTGGTCGATCGCCTGCCGCCGGGCGTGAGACGCCACCTGGCCGCGGCGCGTCTGGTCCTGATCGCCGTTTTCCTGGCGTTCTTGGCGGCGGTCGGTTTTCAGTGGGTCCGCATGAATGCCAACGCCCGTACGCCGGCCCTCGGCCTTCCGTTGAACTACGTCCTGTATGCGTCGCTCCCGGTGGCTTCTGTGGCGGGAGTGTACTTCGCGGTTCGCCGTGCCGCGGCCTGGTTCCGCGGCCGTGTCCGTGAGGAGCGGCCCGGCGACGAGGAGGCTTTTTGACATGCTCTTGCTCGTCGGAGTCATGCTGGTGCTGCTCGCCTTGGGAGTTCCCGTCGCCTTTGCCATCGGGATTGCCTCGGCCGCCTATATCCTGATCGCCGGCGAGGGCCTGCGCCCGGTCGTGCTGGCGCAGATGACGGTCAGCGGGGCCGACTCGTTCATTCTCCTCGCGGTCCCCTTCTTCATTTTCGCGGGCGAACTGATGAATGCCGGGGGAATCACGCGCCGGCTGATCGCGTTTGCGGAGGCACTGGTCGGCAGTCTGCGGGGAGGGCTGGCCTACGTGGTGGTGATCGTCAACATGATCATGGCCGGCGTATCCGGTGCGGCCATCGCCGACGCCGCCGCGGTCGGGTCGGTGATGATCCCCAGCATGATCAAGGGTCGGCTACCCGCGAGGTTTCGCCGCTGCCGTGAATGCGTCGGCGGCCACGATCGGCCCGGTGATCCCGCCCAGCGTCGGCTTCATCATCTATGCATCGCTGGCGAACGTTTCCGTCGGGCAGCTCTTCCTGGCCGGCGATTCCCGGGCTGATCATGGGGCTCTACCTGATGGTCGTCTGCTACGTGGTTGCCAGGCGAGTCGATCTGCCCGCAGCGAGCGGACTTCGGCCCGGCGGTTGCTCTCGGGGATGAAAGACGCCGCGTGGGCCCTGCTGATGCCGGTGATTATCCTGGGAGGAATTCTCGGCGGCATTGTCACGCCGACCGAGGCGGGCGTGCTGGCCGTGCTCTACGGGTTGTTCGTCGGCGTGGTGGTGTACCGCGAGATCAAGCTCGCGCGATCTGCCCTACCTGCTTGCCAAGTCGGCCAAGCAGACGGCCGTGATCATGTTCATCATCGCCTCGGCCAAGGCATTCGGGTGGCTGCTGACGCACATGGGCGCCCCGGAAACGCTGATGAACGCCTTCGCCTCGCTCTCGGAACATCCATGGGTGTTCTTGCTGATCATCAACCTGGCGATCCTTGCCTTGGGCTGTTTCATGGAGGGCGGCAGCCTGATGATCATTCTCACGCCTCTGCTGCTGCCGGTGCTCATGCACTACCAGGTGGACCTGATCCACTTCGGCGTCGTCTTCCAGTTGAACATCATGGTGGGTCTTCTGACGCCGCCGATCGGCATGCTGCTGTACGTGATCACCGGCGTCTCGGGCGTCGAGATGAACGAGATCCTCCGGTACCTGTGGCCGTTTCTGCTGGCGATCCTGCTGGTCTTGCTGTTGATCACCTATGTTCCGGCGATCACGCTCTTTCTGCCGGGATTGGTGAGCGGCGGGTGAACCATGTCATGGACCTTCGCGGATTTCATCTGACAAAGAATGGATTTGCTCCCTCCGCTTCGCCCCGTGAGTGTTCCGACTTGAGAGGTAGGATCGCTGGAGTTCACCAGGAGTGTCGCAGCGGCTATAATGAGGGCGGGATAGCCGAAGGATTGACGTCATGAGCACGATCGCACGTTTTTCGCTCGACGAATACGACCGTCTGATCGAGAGCGGCGCACTGGATAAGCGCCGTCTGGAGCTAATCCGCGGGGAGATCCGGGAGATGAGTCCCACTGGACCCGACCATGAGGACGCGGTCGATCAACTGACCGACTGGAGCACAAGCCAAGAGATCAAGCAGAAGTTCCGGATCCGCGTGCAGAACTCGATCGGATTGCCGGGGCTGGAAACCGCGCCGGAACCGGACCTGGTATGGGCGGCTCCACGGAGATATCGGCGAGTTCGAGGCGGCCGGCCCACGGCTGCCGATATCTTCTTGATTATCGAAGTCTCGGAAAGCAGTCTCGACTACGATCGCGGCGAGAAGCTCGAACTCTATGCGCAGGCCGGGATCGCCGACTATTGGATCGTCAATCTGATCGACCGGTACATCGAGGTGTATCGGGAGCCCGAGGGGAACGGTTACCGCAGCGTCCAGACGTTCCGCGGCGAGGAGGATGTCCGCCCGTTGGCAATGCCCGAAGTCTCTCTGCGGCCATCGCTGCTATGGGAGTGACCTCCAACTTCCACGCCACGGGGTTGTCGTCCATTCGGTTACGTCATTCCCAACGCCTTCATCGCTGCCGTCATCGGGTCGGAATAGAACACCGGATCGACCCGCTCCACGATGTCGCCGGACACCTCTAGGAAATGCCGCTTGTTTTCGAGCGGCACCAGGGCTTTTCTCGCTCCGTTGTCCATCCCGACCTGCAACGGCTCGGCCAGGGAGCGGAGCGGCTTGATGTTGCCTTGGATGCTCATGTCGCCGAGGATCAAAAGACCGGAGAGAACCGAGTGCTTCTTGACGGCGGAATAGACGGCCACGACCAGGGCCATCCCCGCTTCGCAGGGAACCCGGTTGCTCAGCAAGTCGATCGCCTCGACGTGGAAGTCGGTTGTGTCCACGGACTGGGCGATGCCCATCTTTCCCTTCTGGCCCATCAGGTAGGCATACGCCCGCTGGATCGACTCCTTCATCGGTCCCTCGACGCCACCGGCGATCTTAAGTTTGCCCGTGCCGGGCGAGCAGCCAACCTCCAGCCGATACAGGCCGACCTTCCCCTGGTCGTCCACAGAGGCGGTGTAAACCGACCCCGGTGCCAGTGGGTCAGTCGAAATCATGTCTCGACCACCCTGCTCGGGGCAACCGACAAACCGCTCGTCACGAGTGTCATTGTCGATGTAGGAGAATGAAGTCTGGTGGTACTCGAAGGAGCCCATCTTCTTCAGTTGCTCCTTGACTCGCCGACGCCCCTCCAGGGCCGTCTCCAGCAACTCGGCTACGTCCTCCCGACCCGCCTCGCCATGTGGGTACACCAACTTGATCAGGCCCGAAACGGTCTTCCGCACGGCCTTCACGTCACGGGCGTTCAGGTGCGAGCCAAGCGAAAAGAAACGGTCGATGGTCTCGGTGAAATTGTGCTTCCGCAGTTCCCGGAGGGCCTCGGCCAAGTAGTCCACCACGAACCCGTAATGGTCCGTGAAGAACTCGACCTTCATCTTGGGCACCTCCCAGCCGGGGAGGTAGTAGTGGATGCGGTCCAAAAAAGCCATGTCCTCCCGGATCACGCCCGGCATCGGGACGAACAGATGGGACGACCGGACCATGACCTCGACCGGCTGGTTGGTGTTGCCGAACATGGCGATGGACGCCATGCCCGACATCGATTCCTTGCCACGGGCGAAGGTTCCAGATTCGCAATAGGTCTTGAGCGTCGTGACCACTTCCTTGGGCATCTTCTGCAGGTCGGCCACTTCGTCGAATCCGACCGCATCCCACATACCGACGAGGCCCATCTTCCCCGACGCCATGTTGTAGAACAGGTTGGCCACGGTCGTCGGGCCGGTCAGCAGAATGGTGTACGGCGACAACTCTTGGTAGGCATACCTCTGGCCCGGTCCCCGAGGCCCTAGCTCGACGAGATTGTAGTTGTGCTCGCACAGCGGCAGCAGCCGCATCAGCAACAGCAGCTTCAGCCGTCGCTCGAAGTGCGACGGCTCCATGCCGATGGAACGCAGCAGCAGGTCGATCCACTGCTCGGTGCTGAACTCCGTGCGGCAGCGGCGGTATTCGTCCAGGTCGAACGACGCCACTTGGATGGGCTTCAGATCGTCGATCCAGAACGGGCTGCGCTTCCCTTTGGCCTCTTCGTCATACTGGTGCCGGATGCTGACCTGCGCCCAGATCCCGCCCATCAGCAGCCGGTTGTACTGCCGCATGTACTGCTCCGGGACATGGACGTACTTGTGGCCGAAGTTCACGAATTCGGCCCAGTGCTTGTCGTCGTCGGAGAGGTAGCGGACCTTGATCTTGTCGATCAGCGTGTACTTGCCCTTGTCCCGGACCTTCGACTGAACGGCGTTGGCCTCGTCGGGACGAACGAAGTTATCGGAGAGCGTGGTATTGACCACCCGCAGGCCGGCCTCAATCGCCGCAGGATCGTCGGTCGCGCAATACTTGCCCAGCAGGTACTCCAGCACGAAGACCGGGACGTTCGCCCCGACCTTGACCTTGCGGACCAGATCCTTGCGAACGACCTTCCCGGCGAAGACTGAGGTTGCTTTCCGGTCAAGCTCAGGCATGACTTATCCTCTACAGGGAAATGGCGACTTCGATCTTTTCGACGCTCGCCAATTCGAGGCCGCTGGATGCGTCGAGGAGAACCACACCGACCGTCTTCTGGGCCACCTCTTCGATGAGCATCATGGCAACCGTATTTGGTTCGATTTCCTTTGGTTCCTCGTCACGGACACGCAGTTGGACCTCGCCCGTGGCGTCCTCGAAACCGTAGGAGGCGCTGACTGGCCGGGAGATCGGCTTCCCCTTGGCCCGGATCTCAACTCGCACCTTCGGCGGCTCCAGCCCGAACAGCCCCGCCTGTCTTCCGGTGATCTGGACGGAGAAGAACCGCGTCGTCAGCTTGGGCGTGCCGGTCGTCAGGGTCCAGTTTACAGCCGTGGGGGTCGCACCTACAGTCTGCGTCAGGGGAGTCATGGACACCACGGGCACAATGAGTTCCTGGGGCGAAAGCCCGCCATGGAAGTAAGCCCGTGCTCCTCCCTTCGCTTTGAAGCAGGCGAAATTCCATGGCGTGGCGATTTCGAACTCGCTTTCAACGCCGAGCGACGACAGCGAGGTCCGCAGGTAAGACGGTTCGTGGGTGCCGCCGACGCCTACCCAGACCCGGCGATGCAGATCCGCCGTATCGCCGCCAGGAGCATCAATCTTCATGTCGTCGCTGATTTCCTCGGCGAAGAGATGCCCGTGGTCGGCGGTCAGGACAATCGCCTTCACGCCCAGATCGGCAAGCACCCGCACACCACGTCGGAGATCGACCAGCACCCCGTCCATCTGGCGGCGTGCCTGGGAGATGTTGTCCTGTTCACAGAGTTCGTCGATTTCCTGAGAGGTGATCAGCACAAGCTGAGCGTTTTCAATGCCCTGGCGGACTTTCTTCGTCGGCTTCGGCAAAAGGTCTTCCAGTTTGGCGTCGAATACGGAAACGCCGGCGTGCTCCTTGAGGAAGTTGACCCGATCCTTACGGTCCTTGATCACCGTGCCGTCGATGTCCAAGGCCAGCTTGCCGCCGCCGACGCTGACGACCTTTCCGTGGCTGGCCTTCGGCAGCAGCGAGGCCATGCCGATCTCGGTGATCGTAGGAATCGTTCCGACCGCCGCTTCCAGCTCGATGGAGAAATCCGCCCGAAGCACCTCGCACAGTTCACGGGCCATCTCGAAGCGAAGAGCATCTACCCAAAGGTAGGCGACCTTCTCGCCTTCGAGCTTCGGCTTGACCTGTGCCTCGAAAACGTCCCGCTGCCGGCCGACGCCTTGGATAGGATCGTTGGCCTTCGAGAACTGCGTGACGAAATGCTTCGCCATCTCGGACCCGACTTGCATGTAGCGCTGCCGGGCCTTGACGACCAGCTTTTCGAGCCCGTCGTCTCCCTCGCTCGGGTCGAAGTTCTGCCAGCGGCTCTCCATGTGCCGATGATGGGTGTCGAGCAGACACCACGGCTTCTCCCCTTCCGCATACGCCTTGACCAGCGATGGCACGGTCGCCGGTGCCTTCTTCAAATCCTCGGCTACCCGGTCGGCCTCCAGCAGGACCTCGGCGGCAGAAGCGATAAGCGCCCAGTGGGCCTGGACGGCCGGCACACAATCGGACCAGAACCGTGAAAGGCGGGACTCGGCGAGGGCCAACGTATCGGGATCGGCGACCGACAGGAGTTGCTGCTCGACGTGATTCAGAAACGCCCGCTCAAGAGCCAGGAACGTCTCCAATCCGGCCAAGCCGGCTGGCTCGAACTGAAGTTGCCCGACTGCAAATTCCTCCTCCACTTTCGTGGCCGCAGCGACGTAGCTTTCTCGATGGTCGCGCAGTTGACGCCACGTCTTCGCCATCCGGGTGCAGGAATCGATGCCGCTGGGCGTCGAAGCGACCTGCAGGGATCGCAACGACGACGGAACCGAGTTGCCAAGTCCCTGGATTAGCTCGGTCATCAGGACGTGCTTTGCCAGTTTCTCACGGGACTCGGAAAGGGTCGTCGTGGCGGGAAGGTTGATGTCGAAGGCCACGCGCAGCAGACGGAACAACTCGGCGTGGGCCGATTTCTTCTTGATCTCACTGTCGAACCTGTCGCTGCCCAAAAACGCCAGAGCGACTTCCTGCGGGTTTCCGGTGCCGAAGATCAGGGAGACTACGCCCGAGGAGATTTCGCCGCCCTTCTGGGCCAGCGCATTGAGGTCCTTGAGCGTGAGTTTCCCTCCCTCGACCTGTTTCTCGACATCGTAGGCGGTCTCCTCGCCAAGGACCGTTTTCAGCGCGTTCCGGGCGATGATGGAGAGCCGGGTATTCCGCTGCGGCGGCTGCTGACCGGGCTGGATGACCACGCCGGCCGCCTCCAACTCCGCCAAGCCGTGGTGTGTGTCTCCCTGGTCCTTGGGAACATAAATGACGAGCCGCGGAGGCTCCTCGCCGCCCAGTAGGTGGTCGATGTCATGGCGAAGCTGGAGAAGCTGCCGTCGTAGCGCCCAGCGCGACGCTGGAGAGACGCAGTTCCGCAGCGACTTCCTTGTAGGCCGCCTCCGGGTCGTACCACACCACGAGCCGGTAGTCCTCGACCTGCTTGGCAACTAGCCCGATGAGATACTCTGTCACAACGCCCATCACAAGCCTCTCTCTGCTCGCAGCCCAGTGATCCCGGCCTTCCTTTCTCCCATCGTTCCTTCCCCCCTATTCTTTTCCCTCATCTTCTTTTCCCATCTTCATCCCGCCCAATTCCGTTGTCCAATCCCCTTCGCACGTTCACGATTTTTTTGCCAGCCCTTCTCTCGCAGTTGCTTGCCATGCTCGACCACTCGTACTTGCCGTCGAGAAGCTCGTTCCAGTATTCCTTCGCCTCGTTCCACGGTACCAGTTCGTGAAGCGGGGCGATGTTCAGCACCGCGCCGTCATTCAGGTCGGGCGTGAGGTGCAGCTTCGCCGCTATGCGGAGCTTCCCGGCGAAATCACGCAGTTTGGTACCACAACGCGGTGGTCGCCGAGCAGTGCGTGATTAAACGCGCGTGCGTGATTTGAAATCGCGCGGTGCGCGATTTCCCTTGGTCACGGCAGGCAATAGCCCGCTGCTCGCCCCTTTCCCACTGATCGTAACCGATTGTCGGAAAACAATTTACGGAGCAGGCGGCTCGCCTGGTCCTCGCTGATCCCGCACAGCCCGGCCGCGTCTTTCCGCGTGATTCGGCCGTGCGTTTGGACATACTGCAGTACCATCTGCTCCTGCTGGATCGTGTTAAAACCCGCCTGCCGCACATAATCGGCAGGTCTTCCCATGCTTTGGTAGACCCTCGGACTGAGGGTGTACGTCCGGCCCTTCTTCACTCCGTGCGCCTGGACCAGCCCCGCTTCGACGAGCCGTTCGATCGCTTGGCGGGCGGCCGCCTCGTCCTTCTGGATGCACTGGGCGAGCCGGGCGGTGTCGGCTCGCCGCTCCTGTCGCAACAGGCTCAAGGCAATCAGCGAATCGACCGGCAATGGATGCCTGAGACGGTCCTCTTCTTCGACGACCGTCCGTAACATGCCCACGTCTGCCTGGCCGCCCGGCAGAACCACCACGACCGAGTTCGAGTCGCTGCGCGAGTAGTTTGGAGCGGGACGTCCGTAGCGAAGCATTCCCTGGTAGATCAAGTCGATCCCTCTGCCCGTCCGCTCGGCCAGGCCGATGCGCTTGATGGCGTCGGCCAAGAGCGGATTGCGTGGCCGCGGCTCGACGACCAATAGATTCGCCAGCGTGACCCCCTCGACAAAACCGCCCGGATTGCTGACCACAATGGCATCGGCTTCCCAGCGAACATGGACTGCCCCGAGTCGCGTGTAGTCTCGATGAATCACGGCGTTGACCAGGGCTTCGCGGAATGCACGCGGATCGTAATTGGGAACGGGGACTCGGAACAGCCCCACCTGGATTTCGTCTTCCACCAGTCGTGCCCGGAACTGCTGCTCGACCCACTCAAAAGTCTTCAACAGCGGAGTTCTGCGGAATTCGTTGACACGAACCTCCGTGCCTTCCAAGACCTGAAAGGCAACTTCGTGGGTGGGCAAGCTCCTGCGGAGAGCGGCTTCCTTGCCCAGGATCAGCATGCCGGCAACGGTGGGAACCATTCTTTTTTCGTCTCGGCGGACCAAACCCAGGGCGCCGTCCAGTTCCGCGTCGGCAAGCCCGATGAGCGATCGGTCTCCCCCGTAACGTTCAATGCATTCCCGCAATCGCGCGCGTTCGAGCGGATCGAAGTCGTCCACCGAGGCGGAGACGACCGGCAAGGCCGAGTAGTCCAACAGCCCCAGGTCCGAATGCCGCTGCGCAATCTCGTGCGGATAGAGGGGAACGCACTCCGGCGTGCCGTCCGCCTTCAGTCGCCGCCGCTGGAGCAATCCCTCGGCCGTGGCCACCAACTGCCTGGACTTCGGCACCAGGATCTTCGCGACCGTCCGGTTGCCGATCGAGAGCACCTCGGCGCGGACAGTCACGGGCGGGCTCGTTTGATTGGCGATCATGGCAACGACCCCGGTCACGTTCCGGTGCGAGGGGTGCAACCCCGTCACGGTCCCATCTTCTTCCACTCCAACGTAGATCTCCCCGCCCTCGCTGTTGGCAAGACAGATGACGGCGGCGACCAGGTCGCGGTCAGGGAGCCGCTGGCGGTCGCTCTTGAACTCGACCGTCAGCGATTCGCGCTCCGGGATAAGCCGGCTCATTTTACCAGCCCCTTCTCTCGCAGTTGCTTCCCGATGCTGGACCACTCGTACTTGCCGTCGAGAAGCTCATTCCAGTATTTCTTCGCCTCGTTCCACGGGACAAGTTCCCAGAGGGGGGCGATGTTCAGGACTACGCCGTCGTTGAGATCGGGGACGAGGTGCAGGTTCGCCACCTTGCGGAGCTTCTCTTCAAAATCTCGCAGTTCGGAGAGCAGGTCTTCCTGCTTCTCGATCTCCCGGTCGAACTTTTTTGCTCCCTTTCCAGAGTCCCCCGCCGAGGACTTCTGGGAGCGAAGCTCGCTCAGGCGGTTCTCCTCCCGCTGGATCTTCGGCTCGACGTAGTTCACGAGGGCCTTGAAGAGCATGTTAGTGACGAGACGATGCATGAATCTTACCAGAGCCTTGTAACTCCGTAGGCGTCCAATTGGACGTCGTTGCTCACGACCGAGAGCCCTTCGGCCAGGGCTTGGGCGACCCGAAGCCGGTCGAACGGGTCTCTGTGGTGAAATGGCAACCCGATCACCCTCGCCGTATGCGTGGGCAAGATCGGCAGCACGTGGAAGCTGTACGTGTTCAACCCGAGTTCGATGAAGTCCTCGTAGGCCCGGTTCAGCTTCCACTTGCCCAGGCTGACTTTGATGGCGATCTCCCAGTAGGATGCCGGACTGATGAGCACTTCATTCGCCGTGTCCTGGATCGCCGTTTGCGCCGCGCCACTGAGTTGCGGATCGCCTTCGATGTACCAGTACATCGCATGAGTGTCGAGCAATAACCTCACGGCATGTACTCCTCAAAATCCTTGAGGTGCTCCTCGTCGTCGGAAATGACCGTGATGAATCCCTTGCCAAGGCCCGGCGGCGGTCGGAGGCCCGACTTTGGTTTAGGCAGTTGGGCCACGAGCCTCGCTACCGGTTGATTGTTCTCCGTGATGACAACCTCGTCGCCCGGCTTGAGGTTGTGGATCAACACCGACAAATTCGCTTGTGCCTCTTGAACGGACACGTTCGTCATGGCTTTCCCCCTTCTTAATCCTCTGTCATTGGCCCTTGGACTAATGACCGACCGATGACACTATTCTACCATCCCCTTCTCCCGCAGTTGCTTGCCGATACTCGACCACTCGTACTTGCCTTCCAGCAGTTCGTTCCAGTATTTCTTCGCCTCGCTCCACGGAACCAGTTCATGAAGCGGGGCGATGTTCAGGACCACGCCGTCATTCAGGTCGGGCACCAGGTGTAAGTTCGCCACCTTGCGGAGCTTGTCGGCGAAGTCCCGCAGTTCGGAGAGCAGGTCTTCCTGCTTCTCGATCTCCCGGTCGAGCGTCTTGGCCGCCTTGCCGGAGTCGCCTGCCGAGGTCTTTTGGGACCGCAGCTCGCCGAGGCGGTTCTCTTCTCGCTGGATCTTCGACTCGACGTAGTTCAACAGGGCCTTGAAAAGCATGTCCTTGTCGAGGCGGTGGTAGTAGAGCCAGAGAGCGTAGTTCTTCTTCGAAGATTGCAGCAACCAATAGATCGGGGCCTTGCGGCGGCTCTTGGAGTAACGCTTGACGTGGTCGTCCCAGAAACCGCCTTTGACGGGCTTGCGGAAGTAGTCCCGCAGCGTCCTCACACCGAGGATCTCGCAGGCTTCTTTCTCGATGGCGTCGGACCTATTCTCCCAAATCACTTCCAGCACCTCGCGAGCTCTACGCACAATGTCATCTTGGTGATCAGCGTCGTCGACGAGGATGCCGTCACAGTCTATGCGGAGCGGATAGCCTTCGGGAGATCTGCCAAGCGGGAGTCCATCCTCAGCTTGCAGCATCCCCGGTGAGCACACGGGCAACGGGTCGAACGGGTCAGGTATCACTGGTTGTAGATTCTCGCCGGTAGCGAACCGCA